>CAKTVV010000001.1 GCA_934630515.1 uncultured Eubacteriales bacterium
CTCAGCTCGGCAAGAGTCACCAGGTCGTGCCAGTCGGTTTCGTCGCTGTATTTCCACTGGATCGCCGTGCCGTTGTTCCGCACCTCCGGCAGTGCGGCAGCGTTGGTCTTTGCCGCCTTGCTCCATCCTGCGGCAAGCACGATGCAAAGCACCAATAGAGCGGCGCAAAGCGCCAAAAGCGTACCTGTGAGTAGTTTTTTTCCTGTTTTCATCTTCTTTCCTCCGTTCGGAATTGTTTATCACGGCGAAGCTTCGCACCGCTGCCCACGCCGTAAATGAGCGGCGGTCAGCTTATGCTTGGTTTGCTTTGTACTTATCCACAAACAGGGCAACTCCCTGCTTTAAGACCTCCATCTGGGTTTTCAGATAATATTCGTCCTCGAACATCGCATAGTGTACGCAGGCGCGGACGAAGATAAAAATCAGCGGCGTGATGACCGTGTACGGAATACCGATTTTCGGCTCCAGCCGCTTGGCATACTCGGTATAGCGCTCGTTGACGCCCTCAAAGAATTTCTTGCCGTGCTCGATATACTTCGGAAGGGTATACACCTGATACATCAGGCGATATTTCTTGCCGTGCTTTTTTGCCGTCCAATACGGGACCTCTTTCACAAAACGGACAACGTCCTTCGGGTCGGTAGGCGCCTTCTCCATAAAGTCGTCCTCGACCTTTTCCATGCAGTATGCTGTCGATTCGATGATCAGCTCATCCACACTGCTGAAATAGGAGTACAGATTTCCCGTAGTGCAGCCGCACGCTGCCGCCAAAGCCTTGATGCCCGTTCCCGTCAGCCCGTTTTCGGCATAGCATTCAAAGCATTTTTCCATCATTTCGCGCTTGCGCGCGTTGTGCTGTTCCTCTGTTGCTCTCATATACGCCACTTCCTTCTTGATAACTAACTAATCAGTTAAATATAGTATAACATAGATTTGTGTCGAATTCAAGAACTGTTCGAGAAAAGATGTGAAAAAAGCGGGGCAGCCACTATAAACTGACTGTCCCGCCGTCCGTTATTTCACGGAGCGATTTTTCTTTTTGCTTACAACCGTAGTTCCGGTCACAATGCCGCCGCTGATGAAGAGCAGAGCGATCCAAAGAGCCAGATTACTTGTGTCTCCGGTCTTGGGAGAGCTGGCCTCTTCCGCCAGCTTTTTGATCTTCTCAGCAAGCGCGTCAACCTTGCCCAGAGCGTCCTTGCCGAGCATGGCTTTTTCGTTTTCGGTAAGCCCTTCAAGGAGCTTCTTCACTTGGTCGAGCGCACTCTTGTCGCTGAGCTTTGCGTTGTCTGCCGAGGGCAGCTTGCCAATCTCATCGGCTGCCTTTTCCGCATTACCGATGGCAGCCAGCGCCGCTTTCACGGTTTCAAGCTTTGTTTCAAGGTCCTTGCGCTCATTTTCGGTATAGTTGCCGTCAAAGTCACGCAGAGCGCCCTCCAGAGCCTTGTCTGCCTTTTCAAGGGCTTCCTTGTCTTCAAGCTTCACATTGTCCTTGGTGATACCGTCAACCGCCTTGATCTCATCGGCTTCGGCAGCGTCCTTCGCCGCAGCAATGCGGTCAAGGAGCGCACGAGCCGTGCCCTTCAGAGTTTCAAGAGCGGCTCTCTCTGATTCCGTCAGGTTGTCGCCGTCAAGCAGCGTGTCAATGTCGGAGATCAGCTTCTCAACATCCGCCTTGTCGGCGCTCGTCACCTTGTCGATGTCGTAGCCGTTCACGGCATCGGTCAGACGGGAGATTTCGTCTGCAACATCTGCAATGCGCTTATTCAGGTCCTTGCATTTTGCGGCCGCCTCGGTCAGCTTGTTCCACTCATCGTCGGTGGATTCGCCGTCGTCAAACACCTCAGCAATGTCGAGGATTTGTCTTTCGACAGAGGATATTGTCTCTGCGTCGCTTGACTTGACATTATCTGCCGTGATGGCGGAGATAGCATCGGTGATGGACGAGATCGGCTTCATGTAGACCGTGTATTCGGTCACATTGCCCGCCTTATCCTCTGTGCGGATAACATAGGTAGCATCCTTGTCGCCGACAAGAGTGAATACATCTTCGACGGTCTCACCGTTCAGCGTGACCGATGCAAGGTTTTCGTCGTCGATCGCGACCTTTTTGGTCACATAGTAGGTCTTGTCATTCTCGACACCGACGATCTCGGGTGCAGTGGTATCAAAGGTCGCACCGTCCGAGCCGATGAGGGTGACATTTCCGGCGTTGTCCTCGATGCGGACATAGATAACGAACTTATCCATATCCTTAGCCTCTATGTCGAAGTCGCTGTTATCCGTCCAGTCTGTGATTGCGCGGACTTCATCGTCCGTGAGAATTCTGTCAGACTTGAAGTACAGCACGGACTTCACACCGGAGGCTTCGTCCTTCGCCGTCAGCTTGACATTGACATCATCCTTGAAGAACAAGCCGAAGGTAATCGTATTGATAAACTTCTGGAACGCCGTGCGCTCGTTGAGCTTAACCTCACCGGTCGGCGCGGTCTTGTCGATCTTGTAGTTCTCGGTCACTGCCGCAGAAATGACGCCGGTTTCGGTGTTCTTCACGAAGAAGGTCAATTTGCCGTTACCGGTTTCATCCGATGCGGTAAGGGAATCCACCCACTCGCCGTTTGCCGTGTCGATCAGACTGAGTTTGTAGCCCTCTTTTGCCGTGATAACAAAGTCTTTGTTGATCCAATCGTTGGAGTCCACGCCGTATTCGCTGCCGTCAGCCACATAGGCGACGATATTTGCCGTAATGCCGATCGGCTGCGTAAGCTTGTAGTTGCCGACAGTCACGCTGTCACCGGAAAGGGTAAATGCGGTGAAGCTGATAGCAATGTTTTTACCGATCTTCACACTGTCAAAGGTCGGAACACCGTTTATGAGCGTCAGCACATCGCCGTCGACCACGCCCACAAGAGCAGGCGTGCCGTCGATCTCGGCGGTGTTTTTGCCGTCGTACTGCTTATCTTTGACCTTGAGGTCGGAAATCGTCAGTTCCTTGGCAGAGATACTTGCCGTAGTGCTTGCAGGCTGAGCCGACAGCACATAGTTTGCCGCATCATCTCCCGAAAGGGCGAACTCATAGAATGTGACCGCCTTGCCGTTGCCGACATTCTTGTCGTCATACGCCGCCTTACCGGTGACGATATCAACCTTGTCGCCGTCAATCAGTCCGTCGAATGTGCCCTTTTCCGTAATCTTGGCATCGGTGCTGCCGTCGTAGACTTTGGAAGCTTCAACCGCCGTATCCACGATCTTGATTTCCTTGACCGTGATATCCGCAGTTACGGCCTCGGGCTGAGCGGTCAACTTGTAGTTTGCTGCAGCATCACCTTCAAGCGCAAAGCCGGTGAACGTTACCGCCTTGCCCTTGCCGACATTCTTATTGTCGTAGGCAGCTTTACCGGCTGCCACCTTGAGGTTTTCGCCGTCGTAGTTGACGGACGGTGCACCTGCGTTCGTGATCTTCGCATCGGTCGTGCCGTCGTAGATCCTGCTTGCCTCAACCGCTGCTCCGTTAATGGCGATTTCCTTGGCGGTAATATCAGCGGTCGTATCTGTAGGCTGTGCAATCAGCTTGTAGTTCACTGCCGCATCGCCTGCCAGAGCAAATCCGGTAAAGGCTACCGTTTTGCCCGTGCCGACATTTTTGTTGTCGTAGGCTGCGGAACCTGCAACGATCGTGAGGTTCTCGCCGTCGTAATTGTCGGACAGCGTTCCTGCATTTGTGATCTTTGCTTCGGACGTGCCGTCATAAACCTTGGAGCCTTCCACGGTCGCACCGTTGATTGTAATTTCCTTCACG
This sequence comes from uncultured Eubacteriales bacterium, assembly GCA_934630515.1. Lineage (GTDB taxonomy): Bacteria > Bacillota > Clostridia > Oscillospirales > Acutalibacteraceae > UBA5905. Next base: position 3,800 of record CAKTVV010000001.1, read on the forward strand.
GTGATATCGGCAGTCGTGCTTGCCGGCTGTGCGATCAGCTTGTAGTTGCCTGCTGCCGAGCCGGAAAGCTCAAATCCGGTAAAGGATACCGCCTTATCGGCGCCGACATTCTTGTTGTCGTAGGCTGCCTTTCCGATTACGATTGCGAGGTTATCTCCGTCATAGTTTACCGACAGTGTTCCTGCATTTGTAATGGTCGCATTCGTCGTACCGTCATAGGTCTTATCAGCAACCTTGACATCCGAGATCGTAACCTCTCTGGGCTGAATCTCAAATTCCATCGTTGAGGAAGCCGCCTTGAAGGTATCTGTTTCGGCTGTGGTGATACGGATCGTATACTTTCCGACATTCTTCGGCGCTTCGGTGGTATATGCTGTATCGTCCTCATCCGTTCTCTTGTACTCAAAAGTCAGGGCTCCGTCGGAATCGGTATCAAAGGTCGGCATGCCGATCGCTTTTCCGTCGTAGATCTTTTCGTCGCTTTCCTTATGGCCGATGGACGGAGTCTTCTTTTCGACGGTCAGCTTCAAAACAACATCTGCAGGAGCATCATTGCCGGAGTTGTCCGCATAATTTTCACCCATCGGCTTGATTGTCAGGCGGATAGTATATTCGCCTGCTGCCAATGTGCGAAGATAGCTGTTTTTCAGCATAAGCATGCCATTGGCAAGTAAGGCATAGTCTGAGCCGGCACCAATTTCCTCTGTACCGTTATAAACCTTAGCAACGAAGTTACCGTTCAGATTCAGCTTGTAAACCACATCGGAATCGGTATTCTTTGTAAAGGTCTGTGCGCCGGTGATTGCCTCTGCATCGGTGTAAACCACCACGCCGTCGGAGTTGACAACGGTGATGTTGTCGCTCATGTCCGTCACGCGAACATAGATGAACGCTTTTCTGTTCGGCTCAATGCTGAAATATGCCTTACGGTCGTCATTAAGCGTCAGCTCTGTCCAGTTGCCGGTAATCGCATCCTTATCCGCAAATGCGGTTTCGGACAGGAGGTATTCAACCTTTCTAATTCCGCTGCCGAAATCGTGAGCCTTCACTTCCACCGTCTGCGTCTGCTTGAAGAACAGCCCGAAGGTGATTCGGTTCAGGAATTCCTTGAAGCTGTTTCCGCGAATGCTGACCTCTACCTCGGGTGCGGTAATATCCGCAACGCCCTCAACGGTAATAACGAGGTTTTCGCTTACATTTCGAATCGCAAAGGAAGCGCTGTTTGCATCAGAGTCCCACTCGTCAAGTTTATTACCGTTCACAAGTACCTTAAAGTCCTCAGTCTTGGAATAACCGTTGTTGAACTGCACGATAAAGCTAAAGCTGTTGCCGTGTCTGACAGTGAGCCCGTCTGAAGAAAATAGCGTATAGCCTGCGCCGGTGGGCAGCGTGACATGATAGGTCTTAAAGATCCCGAAGCGGAAGCTGACCGTGTTGCCCGCAACGTCGGTCGCCGTGATCAAATGCATCTCGTTGTCCGGCTCCATGGTATATTTCCCGTTTACAAGTGTGATCTCCTCACCGTCCATCCACACAGTGAAGTCGTTATCATCGGTAACGGTGAACTCCAGCGAGCCGTAGTGATTATTCTCCGGATCAATGCCGGAAATGACCGGCGCTTCGGTGTCGACAGCCTCCACATAGCCGCAGCCGCAGAGCTTTTCGTGAGTGGAGGTTTTCCAAACGCAGGTGTGAGTATGGTCTACGACCTTAACATCCCCTGCAATACCCACACGACCGTCAATGATAAAGCCGTTGTTCATATCCTCAAAAGCCTTACCCTCTGCAAGACAGTCGATAAGATGCTGACCGTTAACGGTGATATTGGTAAATTCGCCGCCCGAAACTGTCAGCTTGGCACCGCTCTCGGCCGCAATTTCGGTATAAACACCGCCGGAAAGTTTCACCTCACTGCCCGACTGTGCCGTGATCGTACCGCTGACTGTATTGTTTGAGTATACTTCAAGCCCACCGCCGGATTTTACAAGGGTCTCGCCGTATTTACCGCCGTTGCCCATAAATCTGAGCAAACCGCCGTTGTTTACGGTGGCCTTGCCGTATACCGTGCTTGCGGTCAGCGTAACCTCGTTGCCGGAAACATTAAGCGCACCGTTTATTGTACAGTTGTTGAGGTTGGTATTACTTCCTTTGGCATTGAGCGACTGTGCAAATACACAATTGATAAATGAGCTCATATTGCCGATATCATTGACCGCTTCCATGAAATTGGTAACCGATGCGATAAGGTTCGCCGTCTTTGCAACGGTAACGGTTCCGTTTACGGTACCGCTGAAAATGTTCAGCTTAGCGGTTTTCGTAACACCGAGCCCGCCGATACTATGGCCGTTAATACTAAACTTGAAGTCGCCGCCGCTGACGGTGACCCTGCCGTTCACATCGGTCAAAAGCCAAAGCACACAGCCTTTGTTTTCATCGGTCTGCGCCGCTGTAAGTGCGTCCGCAAAGTTTACATATCCGGTCGTTTTGCCGTCCTTAACGATAGCTGCCGCAAGGTCGCAGTAGCACTGGGAGCACTTGTTATACTCGTCATAGCCCGGGTGCTCGCACACTGCCATAGTGATTGTAAAAGTATTTGAATAGAGCACATAGCCGTTGTATTCCAGCTTGATGCGGTATTGCCCGGAATCCTCCGTAGTGAAATCCCAGAGATTAATGCCATCCTGGAAAATTCTTGTGGGTTTGACCGTGTTTGTATGCACGACCGTTCCGTCTATCCTTTCACCGGTAATGGCGATGTCCCCTTTTGACGGATAACCGCCGCTGTATAAAAACGTAAAAATGGCCCACTTTTCGTAGTTCGGCATAGTGAGATAGTAGATGTCGTCACGAGGCTGACCATGGAATTTCAAAGGCGCCGACACCACAGAGACATTTCTGATATAGCACGTGGTCATCGTGCCGACCGTATCACGCACAACATCGCTTTCGTTTGCATACCGGTTGTCTCCGGTTGTCAGTTGATAGGCGCGCTCCTCGGCAAGATAGCTCAGAGGCGAGACCGCCTCGGCGCTCTGCGCACTGCTTACCATTTTGAAGCTGCCGCCCTCAAGCACAAGGCTATCGGCGCCGTAGGCTTCTATTTTGTAGATTTCCGTAAAGTCGCCGCCAGAGACCGTCAGCTTTCCCCTGACCTCGATCGCTTCCGCGCCCGTTTCGCCGACGATTTTGCCGCCTCCGACGGAGTCGGAGATCGTGAGATCACACTCGACACTGACCGTCAGATAGCTGCCTTCCACCGCTCCGACCGTCAGCGTTTTTCCTGCAAGGTCAAGAGTATACGAGCCTTCGGTAAGGGCGAGACGATAGTGTGATACCATGGAACTCGTGCCCGCAACGGTAATATCCTTCAAAAGCTTCACGGTGCAGCCGTCGTTCTGCTCGGCATAGCGGATAGCGCTTTCAAATGTTTCAAACAATTTTGTTGTTCCGTTTGCTTCAACAGAGAGGAAAAACTCCATTCCGCAGTCGGGGCAGATGCCGTCACTACCGATATCTGCATGATCGCAGGCAACGATGGTGGCATCTTTCAGCTCCGTTACCTTTGTCTGCTCAAGAGTCAGACCTTCAAAGCGGTAGCCCCTGGCGAGCAGATCGGCACAGGTAAGTCCTTCGATATCGACGATCTTTACCTCGCCGTAATGTCCGCCGTAAAGCGCAGTTTCTCTTGTGTATGACCAACCTACATCAAGTTTGGAAATGATAAGTGATTCAAAGGAACCGGCGTTGACCGTCAGTGTGCCGCGCTTATGTTCCAGCTTTTGGAAGGAGCATTCGCCGTCGATCGTCAGCTGACCTCCGTCCACCATGACATCCGCATTCATAGCACCATTGCCTACGAATGTAATATCGCTCGCGACATAGAATAGGGCAGCCACGGAATCAGGGTCAACACTCGAAGGATTAGAAATTGTGTAGCCGTTCAAATCAAATGTCCATTTTTTGCTCGTACTGCCATACGTCCCGGCTCCAGATATTTTTTCAACATTTCCGTAAAGCTTCAGGTAGAATCGGTCGAATCTATTCTCATCAGCTTTACGCATTGTCTCATCCAAGCCGCCGCCTGATACAAACTCTTCCTCGTTATTATCATTGCTGCATTTGATCAATACGGCAGCCTGATATCCGCAGTAATCGCATACGCCGGTCTCCTCGTCAAAGGAATGGTCCTTGTGCACATAGACCTCAACCGTCGAAATATTGCCGGCCTTGTCGTGCACCTCAAATGTGATCCACCGTTCGGTGCGATCGGTATCCGAAGCAGCCACAAGAAAAGGACTGCTCCATATCTTATCCTTTTCTCCGTCTATCGTTCTATATGCTGTGTCAAAATTATCGTCGATAAAATTGATTTGTGTGTCGCCGCAGACTTCCGCCCGCTGACCGTTTGAATATCTTTTACTTTGACCGTCAGCGTCTACTTCGATTACAGGCGCAGTCGTATCAATTGCAAAGCCTCCGCTTGAAGCGTATGCAATGTTGCCTGCATAGTCGGTCAAGCGCACATAAATAACATACCGCTGATCATCGGTAAGATCGATCGGGTCTGTGTATTCTTTGAACGCAAGAGCCTTTACCTCTTCTTCGCCGAGCGCAGTTTCGCTGATAAAATATTCGATCTTAACAGCGTGCTCATCGGGGTTATATCCTGCCTGGCTGTAGCCGTCGTCTGTGGCAGTTATTTCAGCTGTGACCTCTTCACTGAACAACAGATCGAATGAGATAACATTGAGAATGTTCTGCCACCATGTGCGATCTTTTACCTTGATTTCGCCCGTGGGTGCCGTGGTGTCGGGCGCAAAATCGCCGTATTCGCAATGACAGATCGAGCAGATCGCCTTTTCAAAGTAGCCCGCCTCACGGTCGTTTATGCCGCTGTCATGAGGGCAGGCGTAATCGCACTCTGCGCACTTGCCGTCAACATATGTATCGTGGGTGTGCGGCTTGATAACGCATTCTTCACTGTAGCCAAAGGAGACATACGTGTTTTCTCCCTCTCCGTCAATCCGCCAATATGCTTCATCTTCGACATCAATATACTTTCCGTCCTTATCAAAAAGCATACTTCCGTCGGCAAAAAACGCTTTCAGCCCTGCATAATCAATGGCGGTGATACCTGTACGATCATAGTAAATTCCGTCATGCAGCGTTGCCGATGTGATTTTTACCGAAGGATGCGCTCCCCAAACATCAGCCACGCCGAATAGCCCTGTAAAGGTTCCGTTTACCACCATAAGGCTTCCGCTGAAAATATAAGCCGCACAGGAACGGGCGCTTTTAAATCCGTGACCGGCAGTTAGTTCTACCACGTCCAAGGTTACAGTTCCGCCGTCAATTGCCAAAGCGTTGGCACATGACTTGTTTATATCCGTTTGATCCTTGTTGAAGGTATTGATCAGTTTTCCGTTTCGGATAGTGATATCTGCCGTACCGCTGACGGTAAGCAACTGATTTGTAATTTCACCGCTGACGGTCATGCCGTTCAAATCAAGGGTAAATTTGCCGGACTGCGCAATGATACCGTCTTCCGCCTTGTCAAGAGTGATATCACAGAGCAGTTTCAGCGTTGAGCCTTCGTTTGAGACTGCCGCAATCCATGCGTCGTCAAAGGATGCAAAGCTTGCGTATGAACCGTCTGTGTCTGTAACTATTGCGATATATACCTGTGTGCCGCAGTTTTCACACTTACCCGTAGCAGTGTCCACCACGCCGTGGTCGCAATTAAAGCCGCAGGGGCAGGCCGTGCCGCCACCAAAATCGTGGGTATGGGAAACGATCACCATTCCCTCGGTAATCTTGTTTGCCGTATAAACATCGGGAACAAACTCCTGCGGGTCGGAGACGGTCACGGTGTCACTGCTGTTATCATAACTGCACTTTACAAAGGCCGTTCCATCGGGCAGATAGTCAGCAAGTACCTTGCCATCCGGCACCTGCAAGCCGGTCAGCAGAACCGCGCCCTCTTTCAGGATAAGGGTGCCGCCGTTCAGCGTAATAGAAGGACACAAAACGTCCCTTTCAGGCACACCGCCCATGACACGGACATCTTCCTCTATCGTCACACTGCCGTCGTTTATCTCAATGCCGGTTCGGGCGCTGGAGCTGGACCACCACTGGAAGAGATTTCCGTTTTTCAAGGTAACGGAACCACCATTTACGGTCAGAGGAACAATGCTCCCCCAATCATCAATATAGCCACTCCATCTGTTACCGCCCAGGTCAATTGTGACCGTACCGCCGGTGACGACAACATTTTCATCAATTTTATCATGCGCAAGGGTTACCGTACCGCCGACAGGTGCGGCGGCGTCAATGGCGCTTTGCAGTGATGCATATTTCTTTCCGTCGTATGTTGCCGAATGAACCGCACCGCAGATGCAAATTTCGTCTTCGCCCTTATAGGTATGTGCAATATCGTCTACCGAATATTCGCATTTACATGTTGCCGTGTGGGTCAAGCCGTCGCTGTTGGGGGTATAGGTATACATGTGATATTCTGTACTGTAATCTTTCCCGCAAGCGCAAATCAGACGGTGTATGTCTGCACGGATGTATTGATATCTTGCCGTTGTATGTGCAACACCGGTTTCCGCCGTACCGCAAAGGTCGCAGGTCCGGTCGTGGGTATCGTTTGTTATGTTTGTGTATGACCATTTATGCTCGGTGCATTTGGTAATGGTTATCGACGTACCGTCGGTATTATCGTAGGCATACGCCGTATTTTGGTCGTCGGTCTTAACACATTTCAAGCCCCTGGCAATGGTAACAGTAACCTTGCCGTAGGGCATAAGTTCAGGGTTCGTACCGATAGGCTGCGCGCCGTTATCCGTTTGTGCGGTGACGGTACCGCCGTAAATATTTACGCTGGCGCTGCCGCCGGCAGTATTATGCATAATACCGATGCCGGGTTGACAAACACCGGCTGTTCCTTTGACAATCAGTGTACCGGTACCGCCGTTTTGCCCGTAAATATTAAGCGTTGCGCCACCCATCAAATACAAGGTTTTTTGCAGGTTGAGTGTTGCTCCTTCACAAAGGATCAGGTTCAAGGTTTTGCCTCCGGCAATACCGATAAGGCCTTCCTTATTGACGGTTCCCTTGACCACGTACCAGCCCGTTAACCCTGTGGATCCATCGGTAGACTCGGTAAGCTCGGTATACTCCGTACAGCTCTGCTCGGTACCGTCCGCCGCAATGTATTTCACGCCGGGTTCCGGTACGACCGAAATCTCACGGTAAAGTGCCGTCTCGGAGTTCTTTTCATCGTCGGCGTTCTTTTGGTATACGTAGCCCTTTGCAAGCAGATCGTCTACCTTGCCGCCGTCCTCACGCAGAATGCTGGGAATGCTGTAAACCTGAACGAAGTTCCCCATTTTATCCAAATCAGAGCTTGTAAAGGTGCTGGAAAACTTGCCGCCCGACAGGTTGACCTTGCCGTCGAATCCCTCGGCTATACACAAAGCATTGCCCTGCTGGGTGATAAATGTGCCGCCGTTTACGGTCAGATTTCCGCTCTTTACATAAAGGGGCACAATGCTGTTTTCTTCGCCGAATTTGCTGCCGTTTATGGTAACATTTCCGCCGTCAAGATAGAGGATGCTGCCCGAGATTTTGTCGTAATTAGATGTTTTATTCTTGATACCGTCACCGAAGACATCCTCGATGGTAAGGTATCCGCCTTCCATATGAAAGACACTGTTGGAGATATCGGTGCCGTTCGGATAGTAGAAAATACCGCCGAGGGTTTCCCTGTTTTCGGCATTATTTACCACGGTCAGGTGGGCGTTTGTACCCTTTTCAAAGGTGAACATGCTTGCCGATGCCTGATCTCTGGTATTGCGATTATACATATCAAAGCCGTTGACATCAAGCGTAATATCGCAGTTATCCTCGGCGGTGAAGGTTACCCCAAGGACCATGCTGCCCTTAAAGCTTTGCAGCACCTTGACCGTAGAGGGTTCGGTAAGCTTCTTCGCTGCATCAAATGCCTCCTGAATGGTGGCGTACTCGGTTTCCGTTTCGTTCACGGTGACAGACGCCTGATTGCCGTCCGCCGCAAATACCGATAGCGGCACCATGGAAAATACCATGATAACCGTCAGCAGCACGGAAAGTATCCGTTTTTCCAGTGTCATGTTTGTGTTCATCTCGTTACTCCTTTACACGCATCTTGCAATCGCCGCAGAGAGGACCTGCGGGGAAACAGGCTTTTTATGAAAATATGCACAGCCGAGCCTGTAAGACTGCACGCCGAAACCGTTATCATCCGAAAACCAAAGCACCGGGACATCTTTGCAAACGCTTTTGGCGGCGATGACGCCCTCCATACCGTCCGCGCCGTCCATCGCAATCACGATGCAGTCCGGCGGGCTTTCTCCGAGTCCTGTGATAAAGCTGTCATAATCCGGATAGTCTGTCACCTGCATTTTACGGTAACGCAGGTCCGGCAAAGCAGTAACAGAGCACATAAACTCCTCTCTGTCCGCCTCTGTTCCGTATAGAATCAACCTCATATGGCACCTCCTCGCAGGCATACTTATACATAAATATCATAACTGATATTAAGGCTTTCCGCAATCGGTTTGGCGCAAGCGGTCAAAAAAGGACTCAAGCGGTAATCATTTGGGGATTGACGCTTTGTTTTTTCACAATCATGTGGTATAATGAATACAGTTGAGTAGTACCCGACCGTATAGCATAAAGAGGAGTTTTGGTTTTGAGGATCGCAATCGTTGACGACGACATACGGATGTATGAATGTCTGCAAACTTATTTTGGAGAACTGCTCGGTTCATCTGCCGAACTTACATATTTCAAAAGCGGAGAAGATTTTCTGCGGACTTGCCAGCCCGGCACTTTTGAACTGATCGTGCTGGATATTTTCATGGACAAGCTCACCGGCATGGATGTGGCAAGGGAAATACGCAAAACGGACAGCGATGTCCGTATCGCATTCGGCACCACAAGCAATGAGTTTGCCAGCGAGAGCTACGAAGTAAATGCCTGCTACTATCTGCACAAGCCGTTTGACCGGGAGCGTGTCAAAGCAATGCTTGACCGCATCGATCTTGCCCAGGTCGAAAAGGAACGAACAATACAACTGCCTGACGGTAAAAGCGTCGTACTGCGCGATATCATTTATGCAGACTACGCCGCACATTATACGACGCTGCACTGCAAATACGGGAAGGATATTATCCTGCGGGCAAACCTTTCGGAAATCGAAGCGCTGCTTTGCGGCTATCCGTATTTCTTTATCCCGTCGAAAGGGCTGATTATTAACTTTCACGAGGTCGACGCACAGAACGCAGACACCTTTACCATGAGCAACGGCAGCCTTATTCCCATCAGCCGCCGTAAAGCCAAAGAGGTAACGGACGCCTATTCATCCTTCCTGTTTGAGCAGCTGCGTAAAGGAGGCAAACGGTGATGCCGCCTGTTTATCGGTTCATTGAGATCATCGTATATTCGCTGCTGAACTTTCTGCCGTTTCTTGCCTTGGCGCTCTATCCGTTCCGGCACAGTCTGCGATTTTCAAGAGGCGTTACCGGAATTCTGATCGGATTGCTGTCTGTCATTCAGGTGCTGCTCGGCGCATGGGTCAGCTTTGTTCCCGGGAATCATGCCGCAATCGCCAGTGCGCTCAGCACGGCGCTGTATGCCGCTTTCTATTTTCTTGCCGTGAAGAAGCATTTCGGCAAAACGCTTTTCACGCTGCTGATGATCTCCAATCTTGCCAACTTCGCCGTGATTTCCGCCAAATGCATTGAGGGGCTCTTGTTTCCGGCATTGGCTATGCAGAGCTACCGCTGGTCCTTCTCGCTGATGCTCTTTGCTGTGGAGATCATTCTCTCTGTGCCGATCTTTCTTTATATGAAGTCCGTATTCACTCCGGCAGTAGAAAAAGAACCGTCCGGCTTTGAGTGGCGGTATCTGTGGCTGATTCCCGCAACCTTCTATATCGTATGGTATTTTGCAATATACAGCGTTGTTTCCCGTTCGGCGCTGGAAATTGCGCTGCGTCCGAAGAATACTCTGTTTTTGTTTATCATCAATGTGGGAGCGATCCTGATCTACTATGTCGTGACCCGCCTGATTTTGGAGCAGAATCAAACGCTGGAGCTGGAGGAAAAGAATCATCAGCTTTCTATGCAGGCGGTGCAATATGAGAATCTGCAGGAAAAAATCACCGACACCCGCCGTGCCAAGCACGATGTGCGCCATCATATCGCACTCATGCAGGAATACGTAAACCACGGTGAGCTTGAGGCGCTGCGCAGATATCTCGATCGCTACAGCGCCAGTCTGCCGGACGATTCGCTCATTCGTTTCTGCGAGAATCCCGCCGCCAATGCCGTATTGCTTTATTTCGCGCAGCAGGCGAAGGATAACGATATTGACTACATCGTCAACGCAGAGATCCCCGGCGATATTTTCGTTTCGGATACCGATATTTCCGTTCTGTTCGGCAACCTGATCGAGAACGCCATAGACGCCTGCAAAGAGGAACACGGTGATGACCGAAAAATCGATATTCGGGCAAGGCTCAAAGGCAGCACGCTTTGCGTCACGGTCGATAACACCTTTACCGGAACGCTCCGGCGCACAACAGATAATGAATTTCTCTCGACCAAGCATAAAGGTCTCGGGCTTGGAACACAGTCGGTAAAAAGCATTGCCGAGCATTACGGCGGTATCTGCCGCTTCGAGGTAAAAGACGGTATGTTCTGCGCCTCGGTAATGTGCAATAAAAGGTAGATATTCAAAAAGGCACAGCCATCGAAATGATAGCTGTGCCTTTTGCTTTATAATTCTGTTTACTTATTGACGGCATCCTTGAGAGCCTTGCCTGCTTTAAATGCCGGAGCCTTAGATGCCGGGACAGTGATTGCCGCACCTGTCTGAGGATTCTTAGCGGTTCTCTCTCCACGCTCACGGGTTTCAAAAGTGCCGAAACCGACAAACTGTACCTTGTCACCCGCAACAAGTACTTTTTCAATCTGTGCGAGGGTTGCATTAATAATGTTTTCTGCGTCTTTCTTGCTTGCGCCGGCAGCCTCTGCAACTGCAGCAACAAATTCTGTTTTGTTCATATCTGAACCTCCAAAGTGTATTTTCAGCGTATATTGCTATATTTAATATACCATATTTCGAGCTGTTTTGCAAGAACGGATGTTGCATTGGGGTAGTTTGCTTAACTTAATCATCTCTTTTTCAATCCCACTTCGTCTCCCATATTGTTGCTCTTTGTAATTTTATAAGTTTCTGTCATCGCAAAAATATCATAGATAAAACATACCCGTCATATTGAAAATCATATGCAAAAGTGTCCACCCGAGATATTAAATTTCAAAAACAAAACCGTAGAATCCCTTATATATCAAGGCTTCTGCGGTTTTGGTACTGTCTTTACACACAAGTAATAGCCTCTGCACCAAAAACTTCGATTTCCATATTTGTACTTGAGGTTTCCGTGCCGCTCGTGGATAAGCAGACTACTCTTGCCCTTCAAAAACCCCATAAACCCTGCTACACTCATTTTCGGTGGAATCTCTACCAACATATGTATATGATCTGGACATACTTCCGCTTCCACTATGGTTATTCCTTTCCATTCACATAGTTCTCGCAATATCTTTCCGATTTCCCTCTTGTACTCATCTTAGAATATTTGCCGCCTGTATTCTGTTTCCATGTGCAAAACATAAAGCCGTTCTTTTCGCTGTAGGTCGCCGCCAATACGGTATCTCCGAAGGCGGCAAGCTGTTTGTAATCGGAGACGCCGTCGGCTTTCATCTGCGGTGCGTGTTCGTAGAGTCCGACATATTCCCGCACCGTAGAAATCTCATCCTGAATGGCTGCAATTTTACTGCGGTATTCATCCGAGAGGTTTTGGTCGGCGTTGCTTAGAAATTGACCGTTGTATTTTATCCGGCAGAGGGGGATGCCGTCCGAGGACACTTCCAGCCATCCGTTACCGTCCATCTTTGTGTCATACCGATTCCTGAGCCGTTTGGCTAATTCTTTCTGCAGCATATCTGTTTTCTCCTTTTTGGGATAATATAAAAGGCAGATAGATTTTTGATTTCTATCTGCCTGCGTATCGGATATTCACTTTTCGGGAGTTCAAGTCTATCCACAAAGGAAAAACGGCGATTTTACATCTGTGTTTTGGTACAGAGAAAAATCGCCGTTTAGGTAGCAAAAAAGCCCGATATATTCGGGCTTTTCGCTGGACGCATCTTTTTTGTGTCCACATTTTGGCGGAGAAGGGGAGACTCGAACTCCCGCGCCGGTTACCCGACCTACGCCCTTAGCAGGGGCGCCTCGTCACCAACTTGAGTACTTCTCCGTATGGGACGATCCGGGGGCAGTGATCCGCCGAATCGCCTATGCTATTGTCGGTCGGTGTGGCGGAGAGGAAGGGATTCGAACCCTTGGCTCTTTCGAGTCACCGGTTTTCAAGACCGGCTCCTTAAACCGCTCGGACACCTCTCCGTGTTGTTGACGCATGCTATTCTATCATATTCTCCGGCATTTTGTCAACCCCTAAAGCGGAAAAGTTGCAAAATTTCCGGCAAAAAAGCCGGAGACAAATGTCTCCGGCTCCTGCCCCGTTCTTATTTTTTCAACCAACCGAACAGACCGCCGGATTTTTTCTCCACCGGTTGTGCGGTAACCCCGGTCACGGTATAGCCGGTGGCTTCGATTGCCGCCTTCAGCGCCGCTTCATCCAGCGGCTCCTCGGTGAGAATGACCGTTTCTCCCTTGGTGTGGGAGGAGGTGACCTTCTTCACCGGAAAATGGCTGCGCACACAGTCGTTGATGTGGGATTCGCACATACCGCACGCCATCCCGTCAACCTTCAGCGTGATCTCCGTCATAACTGTCTCTCCTTTCGGCGGGAGCGGTTCTCTCCGCCAGCTTACGCAATCCGTATTTGAGAATGCACGCCGCCGCAAACAGCGCAGCAGCAATGGCTGCCAAGCCCCAGGCTTCGGCACTGAATATCCATTCGTTCACAGGGAAAACCCTCCTTTATCGATCGTGGTTTTGATTTGTACCATATGTGGATATACTACCGATGAGGTGATACGGTACGTACTATCCGGATCTGGCGGCGCTGCTGCGGGAAAGCCGCAGCGCCCGCTCCTACTTTTTGTCTCTGCCGGTGGCACAGCAGCTGCGGCTGCACAAGCATAATGCCTATATCCACACCGCCGCTCAACTGCGCTGCCGCAGCGGGCAGATAGAGGCACACGCCCGGGCGGTCGCCCTGTCCGAGAGTCTCGACCCCCGGTCTACTCCGCACCCTTGAGCGCTTCGACCATGTCGATCTTCCGGTTTTTGCGGGAGACCATCCATCCCACCAGCAGCGATATTCCGGCGGTCAGCAGAACGCTGATGATCACCGTTTGGGGGCTGATCGCCATACGCATCTCATACTCTCCCGCCAGCGCTTTCAGCAGATACGCCAGCGTGCCGATCCCTGCCGGCAGTCCGATCAGAATACCGATCACGCTCAGCCACAGATTCTGCCCGATGAGCAGCTGTCCGATCTTCTTGTCCTTGAACCCGACCACCTTGAGGGTCGCCATCTCCCGATAGCGCTCGGTGTAGCTCATCACCCCCAGGTTATACAGCACCACAATGCCCAGCACCAGCGCTCCCAGCACCAGAATGATGATCATCATATTCATCATTCCCACAAAGCTGTCAAAGGAATCCATGATCGCCTGCTTGGACTGCACACTCTTGATCGCAGCGTCCGTACCGATCTGGGCTTTCTCTGCGGTGGTATACACACTGTCGATGGTATAGGTCAGCCCCAACCGATCGGCATAGGCCGGTGTGACGGCGATATTCTCCGACACGCTGCGGACGATGCCTGCCACCCGGAGGGTGTAGGTATCGTCGGTGCCGTAGGGACTGACCGTAAAGGTATCACCCGCCGCCAGACCGTATTTCTCCGCCAGACGCATGCACAGGTAAGCGCCCTCGTCCTCCAGCGCCGTGTAGCCGCCGGCTTGGGCGGGGAACCGCACCCGGTCGTGAGTCACGCTGTACACATCCAGCGAAATTGCCTTCTCCTCCAGCTGTACCGCTACCGAGCCGCTCCAATCGCCGTCATACCGGCCTACAATGGCGCTGCGCTGCTCGTCGGTGGCATCCTCCGCCAGATAGATCCGGGAGGCGTACTGCGTCGCTCCGTTATAATAGAGGTCAAGGAAGGCATCCATGGTATCCCGCATACCCAGCGAGCCGACGATCAGCACCATACAGCCTACGATCCCCAGCAAGCTCATGGCGCTGCGGGATTTATGCCGCATGATGTCCCGGGCATTCCAACGGGTGCCGAAGGACAGGCGGTGAAACAGCCGGGTCTTTTCAATGAGCAAGGACTTCATCTTTTTGGGGGTATAGGGACGCAGCGCATCCGCCGCCGTCCCCGCCAGCATCCGCTTTACCGACAAAAATCCGATCAGGGTCAGCAGACCGATGATACCCGCCAGCACCACATAGCAGAACCACGGGAAACACAGCCGCCAACGGGGCAGATCCATATAAGTGCCCATCATCCCGTTGGGGTTCATCACCAGCCAGGCGATCAGGTAGCCCAATCCGACGCCGCCGGCTGAGCCCACCAGACCGATCATCAGCGCATAGGCGGTATAGTGCCGCAAAATGCGGGCGTCCTTAAAGCCCAGTGCCTTCAGTGTACCGATCTGGGTCTTTTCCTTAGCGGTCAGGCGGTGCATCGTCGTCACCATCGTCAGCACGGCGATGAGCAAGAACAACACCGGCAGCACCGAGCCCATGGTCTGTCCCTCTTCCGTCTCGCCCTGAGCGCCGGAATAGGAGATGACCTCATCCTTGGTGAGGATCATCGAGGTCTTTCCCAGCACCCGGTCCGCCTGCTCCGTAAACGCCTTTTTATCCAGCTCCGAGCAAACATACAGCTGGGGATAATAGGCGATGCCCGCCGCTTTTTCGTACATCGCCGGGGCGATATAGGCATAGCCGTGCGTGCGATAATCCGGCATCAGCTGGCTCTCATCCCGCACGCAGATCATAAACTCGCCGGACTTGATCAGCCCCCGGACGGTGCCGGTCAGCCGGATGTTTTTATACACCAGCGTCAACGTATCCCCCAACTGAATGTCGTTGGCGTCGGCATACTGCTGCGCCAGCCAGATGCCGTCCGTGCTGGCGGCATCATAGGCGGCCCCCTCCACCAGATAGGGGCCGGACACCCGCTCATCCTTGGTGACCGCCAGTGAGAGGGTATCGCCGGAGCGCTCCTCCACATCCGCCGTCACCGACAGATACCGGGCGGCACGCTCCACGCCGGATACGGCGGCGATGTCCCGCTCCTGCTGCTCGGTGAATCCGGACTCCGACACGATCCGATAGTCGGCAAACCCGGTCTCCTCAAACAGATAAGCGGTATTCTCCTGAATACTCACCCATTCCATATTAAAGCCCACGAACACGCCCACACCCAGAAGGATCATCAGAATCATGGAGATGAACTGCGCTTTATAAAGTCCCATCGTTCTCCATAGCTTTTTGAACAGCACCCGAGATCCCTCCTTTACCACTCGATCTCATCGGCGGATGCGGGATGAGGCTGCTCCTCCTGGGAGACGATGTGTCCGTTCTTCACCCGCAGCACCACATCCGCCATCTTGGCGATGTTCTGGTTATGGGTGACGATGACGATAGTCTTGCCGTATTCCCGGGCCATGCGCAGCAGGAGCTTCAGCACCAGCACACCGGTCGCCGAGTCCAGCGCACCGGTAGGCTCATCACACAGCAGGATCTTCGGGTTCTTCGCCAGCGCCCGGGCGATGGACACCCGCTGCTGCTCGCCGCCGGACAGCTCCGCCGGGAAATTCTTCAGATGGTCGGACAAACCGACCTCTTCCAGCATTTTGGTGGCGGACAACGCATGGGGAGCGATCTCCTTTACCAGCGCCACATTTTCATGCACCGTCAGCGTAGGCACCAGATTATAAAACTGGAACACAAATCCCACCGTCGCTGCCCGGTATTCTGCCAGCTGATTGCTGGTGAGGGTGGAGATATCCTTGCCTTCCACCAGAATCTTCCCCTCGGTGGGACTGTCCAGCCCGCCCAGCAGGTTCAGCAGCGTGCTTTTTCCGGCGCCGCTGGGACCGAGGATCACCACAAACTTGCCCTCCTCCAGGGTCATATTCACATGATCCAACGCCCGCAGCTCATGGTCACCGCTGGTATATACCCGGCTCACATCCTGAAATTCTACGATCGCCACGTTTGATTCATCTCCTTATATTATGAAGTGACCGCCGTCTCGCAGCGGCTGCACAGTTCTTCCAAATTCTTCGGCGGGATCTCCGCCAGCAGGGAACACGCCGCCGTGCGCACATCGTGCAGCTCCGGAAAGCTGCGCACCAGCAGACCCACCACAGCGTTATAGTACCGTCGGTATCGCTGGGCGGCGGTGCGCCCGTCCGGGGTCATAAACACATCGCCGTAGGCTTGCTTTTCCACCAGCCCCCATCCGGCAAAGGTACTCATCATCCCGTGGACGCTGGGCTTGGACAGCCCCAGCGCCATAGCAATATCCACGCAGCGGACCCCCTTGTTTTTCGGGTCCAGCTCGTCCATCGTCAGCAGATACCGGATATGGGCGGCGGTGAAGGTTCGTTTCGGTTCCATGGTCCCTCCTTTCGGATAAAAGATACGGGGGCGTCGCATGGCTATCAGCGACGCCCCCGAACGGATTATTTCTTGTGGCAGGAGCCCGCCATCGCACAGTGGGCGCAATTGCAACCACAGGAGGATTTCCCTTTTCGGTGATCCCGTACCAGCTTGACGATGATCGCCGCCACAACAGCGATCAGCACCAGACAAATCAGGATCGTCCAGACATTCGCAGCAATCCAATGAAACATAAAATCGGCTCCTTTCCAACAGGGTGTTGCAGCTTAAGCTGCCTTACTTTACCTTGACATTCGTGGTGAGCTTAGTGGCTTCCTTATAGGGACGCACCAGCATATAGGTCATAGCGACCAGCGTTGCCACAGCGAACACCAGACCGATCCAGTTGATGTGACCGGTGAACAGGCCGCCGAACTGGTTGATCATCAGGGCAATCAGATAGGCGAAGCCACACTGATAGCCGATGGCGAACCAGGTCCACTTGGGGCTGTTCATCTCCCGCTTGATGGCGCCGATAGCGGCAAAGCAGGGAGCGCACAGCAGGTTGAACACCAGGAACGAATACGCCGTCACACCGGTGAACGCCGCCGCAATGGTCTGATACACACTGCCGTCGCCGCCGCCGTACAGGATGCCCAGCGTACCGACGATGTTCTCCTTCGCCACCAGACCGGTGATGGACGCCACCGTCGCCTGCCAGTTGCCCCAGCCCAGAGGTGCAAAGATCCAGGCAATCGCTCCGCCGATCTTCGCCAGAATGGAGGCGTCGATCTGATCCTCACTCAGCATGCCGAAGCTGCCGTCCACCCAGCCGAAGTAGGTGGTGAACCACACGAGGATCGTGGAGAGCAGGATGATGGTGCCGGCCTTCTTGATGAAGCTCCAGCCACGCTCCCACATGGATCGCAGCACATTGCCCACGGTGGGCAGGTGATAGGCGGGCAGTTCCATGACGAAGGGAGCCGGGTCACCGGCAAACATCTTGGTCTTTTTCAGCATGATACCGGACACGACGATGGCAGCCATACCGATGAAGTAGGCGGAGGTTGCCACCCAAGCGCTGCCGCCGAAGATGGCGCCGGCGATCATGGAGATGAACGGCACCTTAGCGCCGCAGGGGATAAAGGTAGTGGTCATGATGGTCATACGGCGATCCCGCTCGTTCTCGATGGTACGAGACGCCATGATGCCGGGCACGCCGCAGCCGGTACCGATCAGCATGGGGATAAAGGACTTACCGGACAGACCGAACTTACGGAAGATACGGTCTAGCACGAAGGCGATACGAGCCATGTAGCCGCAAGCCTCCAGGAACGCCAGCAGCAGGAACAGCACCAGCATCTGGGGTACAAAGCCCAGCACAGCGCCCACGCCGGCAACGATACCGTCATTGATCAGACCGCTGAGCCACTCGGGGGCGTTCGCCGCCTCCAGACCGTCGCCCACCAGCACCGGGATACCCGGCACCCACACGCCGTAATCCGCCGGATCCGGCGCCTCAAACTCGGAATTCTCCTCGAAGTACTTCACAGCCTCCTGATAGGTGACCGGAATGTACTCCGCATCCGCATCGTCCTTCACCGAGGCGGGAATCTCAGAGTAGTACACCGCCATATCCGACTCAGCCAGCGTCTCCTCGTCCTCTACCGTGACGGTGCCTACCGCATTGGCGGAATCGGGCTGGAAGCTCTTGATCTCCTCCAGAGCCGCCGCAGCGTCGAAGTCCTCCGCCTCCGGATCGACCTCCACGAAGCCGTTGATGGCATTCAGCGCATCGCTGTACTCGTCCGCCGCATCGTTATAGGCGGAGGAGCCGATGCCCAGCAGATGCCAGCCGTCGCCAAACACGCCGTCGTTTGCCCAGTCGGTCGCCGGGGCGCCCACACCCACCATGGCGATCCAGTAGACCAGGAACATGATCGCTGCGAAGATAGGCAGACCCAGCCACCGGTTGGTGACCACCTTATCGATCTTATCGGAGGTGGACAGCCCGCCCACCTGCTTCTTCTTGTAGCAGGCGTGAATGATGGAGCTGATGTACACATACCGCTCGTTGGTGATGATGGACTCCGCATCGTCGTCCATTTCCTTTTCCACAGCGGCAATATCGTTCTCGATATGCGCCTGCACAGCGCTGTCCAGCTTCAGCTGCGCCAGCACCTTATCGTCCCGCTCGAAGATCTTGATGGCATACCAGCGCTGCTGCTCCTCGGGCAGGCCGTGCACCGCCGCCTCCTCGATGTGCGCCAGCGCATGCTCCACGCTGCCGGAGAAGGTGTGCATGGGAATGGTCTTGGCGTTCTTGGCGGCGTCGATGGCAGCGTCAGCCGCCTCCATGATGCCGGTGCCCTTCAGCGCCGAGATCTCCACCACCTTGCAGCCCAGCTGCCGGGACAGCTCCGCCGTATTGATCTTGTCGCCGTTCTTCTTTACCACGTCCATCATGTTGATGGCGACGACCACCGGGATCCCCAGCTCGGTGAGCTGGGTGGTGAGATACAGGTTCCGCTCCAGGTTGGTACCGTCGATCAGGTTCAGAATGGCATCGGGACGCTCGCCGATCAGGTAATTCCGGGCCACGACCTCCTCCAGAGTGTAGGGGGACAGGGAATAGATACCCGGCAGGTCGGTGATGATCACACCGTCGTGCTTTTTCAGCTTGCCTTCCTTTTTCTCCACCGTGACGCCCGGCCAGTTACCGACAAACTGGTTGGAGCCGGTGAGCGCATTGAACAGGGTAGTTTTACCGCAGTTCGGGTTGCCCGCCAGGGCAATACGCAGATCCATCGTAAATTCCTCTCTTTCCGAATTGATTATGAAATGCTGTTTACTCGACCTCAATCATCTCGGCGTCCGCCTTCCGCAGGGACAGCTCATAGCCCCGGACGGTGACCTCCACCGGATCGCCCAGCGGCGCCACCTTGCGCACATAGACCTCGACGCCCCGGGTCAGCCCCATGTCCATGATCCGGCGCTTGACGG
Organism: uncultured Eubacteriales bacterium; assembly: GCA_934630515.1. Classification (GTDB taxonomy): domain Bacteria; phylum Bacillota; class Clostridia; order Oscillospirales; family Acutalibacteraceae; genus UBA5905. The sequence continues at coordinate 23,507 of CAKTVV010000001.1, forward strand.
CGCCCTCTCCGTGGAGCTTTACCACCCGGACTGTCTCTCCGACCTTGACCTGCTTGAGAGTTTTCATTGTCCGTATCCTCCTTATGTATGGAATATTAAATTTGAGCGGTGACCCGCTTGTCAAACCATGATCTTCCGGGCCATTTCCTCGCTGATGGCGACCCGTGCCTCTTTCACGTTCACAATGACGTTGCCCGCCATTGCGGTGATGACCGTCACATTGCCGCCGACCACAAAGCCCAGGTTTTCCAGATGCTTTTTGACCTCCGGACTGCCTCCGATCCGCTTGATGGTGGTCTCCGTTCCTATATCCGCTAAACTCAACGGCATCATTACGCATCCCCCGTTTCTTACTGCGGCGGCCGGCCGCTGCCTTCCGCCTTTCAATTAGCTTTCGCTAACCGATACGCCAAAGTATTGGTTAGCCCTTGCTAACCAATACACAGGATACACCGCCCTTGGTGCTTTGTCAAGAGATTTTTCCCGCTTTTTTCGACTTTTCCGGATTTTCGGAAACCTGACCAAACAGTTAGGGCAGGCTAACTGTCGGTTTTGGACAGATTGACAAGCCGCATAGCGGCCGTACCGCCGGGTGCGGCGCACCGCCGGCGAATTGCGCCGGTGAAAGCGCCGGATCGCTTACCGCTGAGTGCGCCGATAAAGGTGCCGGGGCGCCGGCACATTCGCCGGGTACCCTGCTCTTTTAACAATAAGCCCCGGGTTGGAGCGTGCAACACGCTCCAGCCCGGGACAAACGGTTTTATCGTCACGATCGAATGCTCCGAACCGCCATCAGAAGCCGAAATACGCCTTGGCGTTGTTGTAGCTGATATTCTCCACCAGCTTGCCCAGCGTTGCCATATCCGCCGGATATTCGCCGTTCTCCACCCATTTTCCGATCACATTGCACAGGATGCGGCGGAAATACTCGTGGCGGGTATAGGACAGGAAGCTGCGGGAATCGGTCAGCATCCCGATGAAATTGCCCAGCAGCGACAGATTCGCCAGATCGGTCAGCTGCTTTTCCATCCCGGTCTTGTTGTCGTTGAACCACCAAGCGGAGCCATGCTGCAGCTTTCCGGCGGCGCCGGGTCCCTGGAAGCAGCCGATGATGCTGCCCAGCAGCTCATTGTCGGCTGGATTCAGAGAATACAGCACCACCTTGGGCAACTGGTCGGTCTTATCCAGCGCATTGAGCAGTCCGGTGATAGCGGCGGCGCAATCCCGGGTAGAGATGCAGTCGCAGCCCACATCGGGACCCAGCGCCTCAAATTTACGGGTATTGGTGTTCCGCTGCACGTTGTAGTGGATCTGCATGACCCAGCCACGGCGGGCGTATTCCTGCCCGACAAACAGCAGCATGGCGGTCTCATACATCTCCGCCTCCTCGGCGGTGACCGTCTGTCCGCTCATCGCCTTACGGAACACCGCCTCCACCTGCTCGTCGGCGGCGGGGCGGTACATCAGATAGTCAACCCCATGGTCGGATGCCTTACAGCCCAGCGCCCCGAACCGATCCATCGCCTTGGACAGCGCCGTTTTCACATCGGCGGCGGTGCGGATATCCACACCGTTGGCGGCGCCCAGCTTAGGAATATAATCCGCAAAGCCGGGCTTGTGGATGTTGACCGCCTTATCCGGGCGGTAGGAGGGAACGACCTTAAAATCCCCGATCCCCTCGGCGGCGATGGCGGCATGGTATTCCAGACTGTCCGCCGGATCGTCGGTGGTGCCGACTACCTTCACACCCGACTGGCGGATCAAGCCCCGGGCGGACATGCCCGGCTCCTGCAGCTTCCGGTTGCACAGGCTCCAGACCTCCTCAGCGGTCTCGCCGTTGAGCACGCCGTCATAGCCGAAATACCGCTGCAGCTCCAGATGGGTCCAGTGATACATGGGGTTGCCGATCGCCAGCGGCATCGCCTCCGCAAACCGCTGGAATTTCGTGCGGTCATCCGCTGCTCCGGTGATCTCCTCCTCCGGCACACCGTTGGAGCGGATCATCCGCCACTTATAGTGGTCGCCCCCCAGCCATACTTGGGTGATGTTCTCAAACCGCCGATCCTCGGCGATCTCCCGGGGATCGATATGGCAATGGTAATCGATGATGGGCATTTTCGCCGCATACTCATGAAACAGCGTTTTCGCCGTCTCCGTTTCCAGCAGAAAATCCTTGTCCATAAATGCTTTCATGATGCTTCTCTCCCTTACTATAAATGTTTATTGGGTCCGAAAGCTGTCCCGCTCCACCAGCCGGGCCGGAATGACCACATGGGTCTCCGCCTCCCGCCGCTCCAGTAAAGCGCCGAGGGTATCCAGCGCCGCCGCACACATAGCCTCCAGCGCATTGTCTACGCTGGTCAGCTCCGGGGTGCAGCATTGCGCCAGAATGGAATTGTTGAATCCGATGACCGGCATGTTGATCCCGATGCGCTGGAGCGCCTTCTGCGCCGCCACCGCCAGAATATCCTCCGACCCGATCACCGCATCGAAGGACACCCGCTGCACCAGCAGGCGCTTAATGCACTCGTTGACGGCGTCCATACGCCGCTCCACCAGCACGATCCGCTCCGGCGCCGCCGTCTCTCCGCAGGCGGCGCAGCCGTCCCGGTAGCCGGCGATCTTCTGCTGACAGCTATAGGTCATGGAATCGTGCAGAAACAGGATCCGGCGGATCTGACGGCGGAACAGACTCTCCACCAGCTCCTGCACAGCCCGCCGCTCGTCGCAGGTGATGCAGTAGACCCCGGGCAGCTCCACATAGCCGTTGATGATGATGACCGGCAGCCGCTGAGCCGCCGCCGCAATATGGCGGTTGTCCGTATCCTCCCGAAACGCCGAGCCGATGAGGATGACGGCATCCACATTCTCCCGCACCATCGCCTCCAGCGCCGCCTGCTTATCCTCCAGCGCCGAGCCGGTGCAGCGGAGGATGGCGTGCATCCCCTGCTGCCGCAACCGCTCCTCCACATAGCCCACCGCCGCCGCATAGAACGGATCCCGCACGTCGGTGCACAGCACCCCGACCATCCCCATGGTGCCGAAGCCCAGCCCCCGGGCAAAGGCGTTGGGGGCATAGTCCTCCTGCCGGATCACCGCCAGCACCTTTTCCCGTGTCTGCGCCCGCACAAGGGGACTGTCGTTCAGCACCCGGGATACAGTGGCAATGGAAACGCCGCTTTTGGCGGCAATATCGTAAATGTTCACCGGTTTCCTCCTTGATTGCACATGTAAGCCCTTACAAAATCAGTATACCGCAAATCCGAAAAATTGCAAGACCCTGACGAAAAATTTTTCCGGCTTTTTCCATGAATAATGAAAAATCCCTTGACCTTTTTTCGCTTTCGGCGTACAATACTACCGTACCGGTTTGTAAGCCCTTACATTCTTACAATTCCCTACCATTACAACAAGGAGTGACAAACGCTATGCGTACCAAGGAAGAAGTATTGCAGGCCATTAAAGGCGACGGGATGGTCGCCGTCGTGCGGGGCGAGACCTCCGAAAAAGCCATGGAGATCGTGGAAAAGTGCATCGAGGGCGGCATCCGTGCCATCGAGCTGACCTTTACCGTCCCCTATGCCCACCGGGTCATCGAGGATATCAGCCGGAAATACGGCGAGCAGATCGTGCTGGGCGCCGGCACGGTGCTGGACAGCGAGACCGCTCGCATCGCCCTGCTGTCCGGGGCGGAGTTCATCGTTTCCCCCCACTTTAACCCGGAGGTGACCCGGCTGTGCAACCGGTATCGGAAGGCCAGCATGGCGGGCATCCTCACCATCACCGAAGCCGTCGCCGCCATGGAGGCTGGCGTGGATGTGCTGAAGCTGTTCCCCGGCGATCTGTTCGGGCCGGCATTCATCAAGGATATCCGGGGGCCGCTGCCCTATGCCCAGATCATGCCCACCGGCGGCGTCAGCGCCGACAATGCCGGCGAATGGATCAAGGCGGGTGCCGTGGCTGTCGGCGCCGGCAGCAGCCTGATGAAGGGCGACGTCAAAGCCAACGCCGCCAAGTTTATGGAAAATATCCGTCTGGCTCGGGAGGGCAAATAAGCCCCATCCCACACGCCTGCGCCCGAGTCTCGTTTTGGTGAGCTCGGGCGCTTTTGACTAAATATTTACCGGGAGGGACAGGCTATGCTGCGCCAGCCTACCGACATCCGCTATTTCACCCGTGACCGCCGGCGGGTCGTCAACCCCTATATGGGCTTTTCCACCTTTCAGCACTATCGGGGCGACCCGCTCTATTCCGATATCGTCGTTGACCCCGCCAACCACGGGCTGGAGACGGAGGAACGGGAATGCTATCCCGTTCCCTCCTATATCGAGCAGCAGGGCGACCGGCAGGGCTTCTACCCGGATTGCAGCGTCGCCTATATCCGGATCCTGTGGAAAGAATTTGAGCCCCGTCGCCGGGAATATCGCTACGAGGTGATCGAGGAGGTGCTGCGCCGGGCCAAAGCTGCCGGGCAGACAGTGCTGTTCCGGCTGCTGCCCCACAGCACCCGGGAGAGCGACGATGTACCCGACTGGCTGAAGGAGCGGATCGACTGCCCCGCCCGCCCGGCGGGCATGCGGGTCAAGGACTCCCCCGCCGACCCGGTGTATCTGCGCTATTTCGGGGAAGCGATCGCCAGGATCGGGGAACGGTTTGACGCCGACCCGACGCTGGATATGATGGATATCTCCATCACCGGCTCCTGGGGAGAGGGCTACGGCTGCGACCGCTACCCCCGGGAGGCGCTGCAGGAGCTGATGGATGTCTATACCCGCTCCTTTCCCCACACCCGACTCATCGGACAGATCGCCGCCCCCTGGCTGATCGAATACGGCGGCAGGAACCGCCCCATCGGCTGGCGGGCGGACGGCTTGGGCAGCGACTACCTGACCTATATCCGCTATCCGGCGGTGGCGGAGCAGCTGCAAGACAATTGGAAAACGGCGCCGGTGCTGTTTGAGTCTTATTGGTGGCTGGAGGAATGGCAGCGGCAGGGCTGGGATATCGACGACATGATCGACCGCACCCTGCGCTGGCATATCACCGGCTTTAATGCCAAATCCATGCCGATCCCCTTTGCATGGAGAGATAAGATCGACCGCTGGCTGGACAGCATGGGCTATCACTTCGTGGTGCGGGTGTGCCGATTTCCGGCCGCCGCAGCGCCCGGGGATACGCTGGCGATCCAGCTGACCGTGGAAAACGCCGGAGTTGCCCCCCTATACACCCCCGTTCCGCTCCGGCTGCGGCTGGTCAGCGACCGGCACACCTATGCCGTCACCACCGCCGTCGATGTGCGCCGCTGGCTGCCGGGAGACACCGTGGAGACGGTGACCCTCCCCCTGCCCGCCGACGCCGAGCCCGGCACCTACTCGCTGGAGATGGGGTTGGGCGGCGGGGATGCTCCCGCCGTACAGCTGGAAATGCAGACTGACCGGGACGGCGAGTATTCCCGCTTAGCCACCGTTACGATTCGCAAGGAGGAGGCCATATGAAGAGCCTTACGCTGCGCCCCTGGGCGCTGACCGACGGGGCGGCGCTGGCAGCGCTGTCCAATGCCGTGCCCCGGAACTATCTCTCCGACCGGCTGCCCTATCCCTACACCGATAAGGACGCCGACTGGTGGCTGCACCATGTAGCGGAGCAGGATGGGAAGGAGGGAATATTCCGGGCGATCTGGCTGGACGACCGGATCGTAGGGAATATTTCCGTGGAACGGAAAGCCGGCGTCTACCGCCGGGATGGGGAGATCGGCTATCTGCTGCATCCGGACGTCTGGGGACAGGGCATCATGACCGCCGCCGTGGCGGAGATCTGCCCGCTTGCCTTTGCGGCGCTGGATCTGCTGCGCATCACCGGTCTGGCCTATGCCCCCAACACCGCCTCCCGCCGGGTGCTGGAAAAATCCGGCTTTGTGCAGGAGGGGCTGCTGCGGCAGGCAGTATGGAAAAACGGACAGATCTGGGATCTGGCCGTCTACGGATTGCTGAAGAATCATAAGGAGTGAACGAAATGAGACCCTGTACCATCTACGTTGTATACACCGCCCTGCCGGGAAAACGGCAGGCGTTCCTCGATGCCATTACGGCAGCAAACATTCCCGCACAGGTGCGGGCAGAGGAGGGCTGTGTGCGGTACGACTATTTCCTCTCGCTGCAAAATGACACCGATATTCTGCTGATCGAAGAATGGGCGTCCCCCGAGCATCAGCAGCGGCATGTGGCACAGCCCCATATGGCGCTGCTGCGGCAGCTGAAGGAGCAATACATCGCCGACAGCCGCTTGGGGCATTTTTCGCTGGAGACTTGATGCGCCTTCCGAAAGCTCCGGCAGCATGACAAAAAGCACCGTCCGGGTCTATACCCGGACGGTGCTTTTCTATCGGCGCATGACCGCCGGTCATTTTTTCTTCAGAGACAGCTTCAGCACGAAGGCATCCAGCAGATACAGCACGGACGGCAGCACCACCGTGATCATCACCACCGAGCAGACCGTCCCGATGCCGATGAGCAAGCCGACGGTGGAAATGGAATTCTGGCTGGAGATGAAGTGGATCACAAAGCCGCACACCGTCAGGATCATCCCCGAGGTGAACACCGTAGGCATCGCCGCCTCCACCGACAGCCGCAGCGCCGTCGCCCGGTCATGGCTCTGCCGGTACGCCACATAGTTGCTGGACATCAGAATGCCGTAATCGATGGTGGCGCCCATAAGGATACAGGTAGAGACGATGTAGCTCATAAAGAAGATGCCGCTGCCCAGCAGTTGGGTGCTCATGGCGATGAAGATCGCCCCCTGAATGATCGCCACCAGGATCACCGGCAGCGACAGCGACCGGAAGATCACCATGACGATCACAAAAATGGACACCAAGGTGAACACCGTGATAAACCGGTTATCGTGATCAAAGGATCTTTCCAGATCGTAGGTGGAGACGATCTCGCCGGTGATATAGGCGTCGTCCCCAAACACGCTTTTTACCTCCGGAATGAGACGGTCCACAAAAGCAGTAGTTTCCTCACTCTCATTGGGCAGGTTGACCGAGAGCAGCATCCGGGAATACTGCTCCCCGGTAAACAGATCCTCCGCCTTGGCGATGTCGCTCTGAGCGTCGGCTACCTTTTGGCGGTTCTCATCGCTCATTTTCTCCTTCAGCAGGGTGTTGGTATCCATATTCCCGCTGACGAAATCCAGCAGCTCGCAGGCACGCATGGCGGCGGTCAGCGGCTGCCCGCTGCGGACAGCGGATTTGATGTATACCCCGGAGATCTTATCCTCGTCCAGCTGAGAGGACGCCATATCGCTTTTGATCTCCTTTTGCAGGGCGGTCAGCTTTTCATACGCCTGCGGATAGGTCAGCGGAGCGGTGTCGGTATAATACCGATCCACCGTCAGCATATCCGCCAGCTTATTCCGGTTCTCCTCGGTAAGATTGGCGTGTACCACGGCGTTGGTCTTATCCGTTGCCAGCGCATACTGGGCAAAGGCTCTGCCGCCGATCCGGTCACCGGGCATAGCGCCCGTATCATAGAAATACAGGATGTACAGCTGCTGCACCGACTCAGCCGTAACCGTGATCTGCGGCGCCTGCCCTGCCAGTGCCGTTGCCGTTGCAGACAGCGTGGGCAGGAACTGCTCATAGCCGTAGGCGGCATGAATGGTCTGATACAGCGTATCGTAGCCCGCCACGGTCTGCGCAGCGGTGGCATCCGGCAGCATCTGATTGGCAGCTAAGAATTTCATCAGCGGCAGGAACGGGATCGTCTCCTCCGCCGGCTGTCCGGCGGCAGCGAAATAGCCGCCGTAGATCTGCGCCAGCTGCATATCCGACAGCAGCACGCCGTAATTCTGGTATACCCAGCCCTGCAGCGCCTTTTGGTTCATGGGCGTCTCCATCTGGGTGTTGAACTGACGGATGCCCGCCTGCAGGGTCTGCAGCTGGGTGACCGTTTCCGGATCCATGGTCGATTTCAGATCTTCGTTATCCCCGGCAGCGATCATGTATTGCAGCATAGTCTGGAAATCCACGGACTTTTCCGCCACTCGATCGTAGAAGTACAACCCATACAGCTGCTGAATGGAGAATTTCTGCACATCCGTCCCCTGCATAACGCCGGTGGTCAGCTTCGTATACAGCTGATCGGCGGTCTGGCTGCCGGACATCACCCCGGCGATCACCTGCAGGGTCTGCAGCGTCTTGGTGGTGTCGGCATCGACGAATTCCTTGGTGTCCTCGTCGCTGCGTACCAGCTCATTGCCCAGATCCACAAATTCCGCAAAGGACAGCTGTACCGCCGTCGGGTTCTGATAGAGATTATACATGGTGAACAGCAGCTCGGTGTCCTGAGCGGACAGCTCCAGCTTTTGCACCGCTTTTTGTGCATCATACGGCTCCCGCACGGTGTTGGTATACGCCGTATAGTTGGTCAGCACCGGCGTGCCGTCGGCGGTGGTATACGCCTGCAGTGCCTCCGCCAGCTGCTGCTCGTTGGCATAGTTATTGTCCGAGTTCTTATACACCACCACCACGGAGTTGTTCTTGCCGAACTCATCCACGATGGCTTGGTTGCCTACCTTGGTATCGGTGAAAATGTAGCCGTTCCCCGTTTGCAGCACGCCGCACAGCACCACCAGCGCCAACGCCACCGGCACAATGCCCTTGCCCGCCTTACAGACGACCCGGCAGAACGCCTTGCCCTTGGGCACAAAGGCTTTCTTCCGAGCCCGCTTCATGGGCTTATCCAGCAGCAGCACCAGCGCCGGCAGCAGCGTCAGCGAGGTGATGGCGGAGATGACGATGCCCTTCATCAGCACGATGCCGATGTCAAACCCGATGCGGAAGGACATGAACAACAGCGCCAGCAAACCGGCGATCGTTGTCAGAGCGCTGGCGGAGACCGGCTTGACCACCGACAGGATGGCGCTCTTCATCGCCGTCCCGGTATCTGCCGCCGTCTCCTTTTCCCGGCGATAGGCATGCAGCAGCACGATGCTGTAGTCGATAGACAGCGCCAGCTGCAGGATCGCCGCAATGGAATTGGTGATGTAGGAGATCTCCCCGAAGAAGATGTTGGTGCCCCGATTCAGCAGGATCGCCACGCCGGACGCCGCCAGCAAAATAAACGGCTCCAGCCACGACTCGGAGGTGATGAGCAGGATTGCCACCACCAGGCACAGGGAAATCGCCAGAATATACACCATCTCACTGGTGATGGCATTCTGCAGGTTCTTTTTCTCCACCGTGGTGCCGCCGTACTCCATCCCCTCATAGGATGTCAGCGCCGTGTGGATATCCGCCGAAACCTGCTTGGCGTTATCGGAATAATCGTCTCCGTCGATGATGACGATGAATAAGGCGTTTCTGTCCTTATAGTAGCTCTCGTCATACTGGTCGAAGTTGACATTCAGCACATGCGGGATCCCCTCCAGCGTATCCTGCATCTCCTCCGCCGTGGCGGCGGATACGTTTTTCGCCATCACCTGCAGATTGCCAGTCATGCCGAACTCCTCATCGATGATATCCAGCGCCGTCTTGGTCTGGGTACCTTCTCCCAGATAATCCGCCAGATCGTAGTTGATGGCTACCCGCCCCATGAAGACCGCCGACAATACCCCGGCAGCCACAAAGAGCAAAATGACCAGCACCACCTTGACCCGGCTCCCCGGGCGTTTCGTCTGCTCCATAGCTCCATACCTCCTTGGAAAATTCCACCGATGTCATGCCGTGCGCCCCATAGCAGACGAGCTTCTCCGCCTGCCCCGGTCCTGCTCCGGCGTTGACTTTTGCTGTGGAAGTTAGTATAGTAAAAAACAGGAAAAAGAAAAGTCCGAATTCCCGTCTTCCGTAAGAAATCGAACACAAATGCGGAAAGTGTCAGGATTTTGTCTATGAAAGTCTATCGAAATACCGCAAGAACCAATCAGTGGATCCGCCGGGCCCTTACCGAGCTGATGGCGGAGAAGAAAGACCTCAATAAGATCACCGTCACCGAGCTGGCGCAGCGTGCCGACATTTCCAAGACCACCTTTTACGATCACTATGAGGACATTTGCGCCGTGGCGGAGGAATTTGAAAATGAACTGATCGATCAGCTGACCGACGTGCTGTCCCAGTTACAGACGGTCACCACCGCCGAGGCGCTGGATTTCGGCTATTACGCCCGGGGCATCATCACATTTCTCAAGGAAAACGAAGAAAGCTATCGGATGGTGCTGGGGGCGTCTACCCCCCAGCCGTTTGTGGAAAAGCTCACCGCCACCCGGCTGCCGCCCCGCTGAGTCACGGCGATCCGCCGGCAAAAAATCGGACAGACCCACCGGAAAGGAGACCCACCGTATGAAAACCTTCACCCGGCTTTTCGGCGCCATTGCTGCCGGATGCCTGCTTCTGTTGTGCGCCGGATGCCAAAAAAGCACCCCTGCCGACGCCCCCCTTGCCGCAGGACTGTCTGCTGTACGATATGGGCGCCCACACCCTCGGAGACGTGCAAAGCTGCACCGTTTTCCCGAATAGCGGATCCGCTGTCATTCTGGAGGCTGCCATGGACAGGGAGGATGTCCGGCTGCTGGAGGCATACCGCTATCAGCAGGACTGCCCCTTTGAGCGCTTCGACGATCTGGTATCCCCCACTAAGAGCCATATTCTCAATGCCACCATCGGCGGTCAGTCCTACACGCTGTATCTGACCGACGACGGCAGCATCTATGTTCATCTCCCCGATGAGCCGGAGCTGCGGCAGTATCAGGCCGACCCTGCCGACCGGATCACCCCGGAGCTATACGCCGCCATCGAGGAACGGTGTCTGAGCCGCTGAGCCGCTCCCTTTCGTCCGGCGCTCTCCGCTCTGTCAGAGGATGCCCCTTTACCGCACGTTGACGGTGTTTACAAAGGTGCGCTCACAGACCGCTCCCATCCCAATGTTGCCGCTCATATGGGGCATAGCACAGCCGGCAGCGACATGGATATCCCGCACGGCACCCCGGAATACATTGCCCTCCAGCAGAATGTCCCGCCCGCCGAGATTGAAGGCGACCGCCGCCGAAACGTGATCGCCGGATTCGATAATATTGCCCCGCAGGATCACCGGCCCATAGACGGCATCCGGCTCCCAAGTGGTGCAATATACCTCCGGGTACCGTTCAAAGTGCCCGGTCACGGGACACATCCGCCCCTGCTGCAGCTCGGGCACGCACTTTTCCGTATTTCGTAAAAACAGATTATCGCTGAGGATCAGGTTGTACGGCTGATTGAACCAGCTGCCCCGACCGCCGCCGACAAAGGTATTCCCCACCAGCGTAATATCCCGGGAGCTGCGCTCCACGCTGCAGGTGCGGGAGCCGTTGGTGCCGTACACCGTGTTGCCGGTTACGGTCACGTTTCGACAGAAGAATCCGATGTAAAAGGCGCCCATCCGGGCGGCGGTGATCTGATTGGCGGAAAACACCACATTCTCGCATTCCAGAATGTGCATGCTGTCGCCGGAAGCCCCTGTACGGCAGCCGGTCACCGTCACATTCCGGCAGCGGGTGGTATCGATGCTGCCCTTTTGAGACGCCCGGTCTCCCAGCGGTGCATACAGATCATGAAACAGGTAGAACATATTCCGGAACAAGCGGGTCCCGGGCGGCACAGAAGGCAGAGACAGAGGGGCACCATCCGGTGTTTCACAGATCAGCAGCCCGTTGGCTGCTCCACGGTTGCAGACAAAATACTGCTATCCCCGCCGGATTCCCGGGGGGGCAGCTTCGGACCGAAAAAGGTCACCGCATCCCGCTCCTCGGGCAGAGCGGCGGGCATGACATCCGCATAGAGCCGCCCCTGCTCCAGCCGTAAGGCGGAAGACATACAGTCCCGGGGCAGATAGCGGAACGCATTTTCCACCGTTGCCGCCGGATATGCCTCCGAAAACACGGCAATCTGCCACAGATAGCCGTAATCCCACATGAATTTGCCGCAGTTGGTAAAGCGGCAATCCCGAATATCCACGTCCGTTGCCGGTGTTCCCCGCTGCCCCCGTACATGGATGACGGCACCGACGACGTTTTCCGCTGTGATACCGGAGAACAGCACCCGGCTGCAGCTGCATCCGTCCGTCCCGATCAGCTGCAGACAGCCGGTATAATCCGCCGGTTCCCAGTCGTTGTCTGCTGCCCGGGGATCGTACACATAGCCGATGAAATGGCCATCGTACCACTGCAGATCCTGTACGTTTTCGCCGCTGAACAGGACCCGGGAGCGTGCCGTACGCAGCGACCGGGGAAAGCGAAAGACCGCCCCCTCCGCCCGCACCGTCATACCGGAATACAGCGGCAGCGGCTCTCGACTGTCCACCAGATAGTCTCCCGGCTCCAGGACCACTACACTGCGGGGATAGCTTCCCGCCTCCTCCAGACAGGCACGCAGCGCTTGAGACGCATCGGCACTGCCATCCCTCAGCGGCGCAAACGCAGACAGATGGATCTTCCGAATCTCCATGACATCCGCTCTCTTGCAATGCCAATTTTTGGTGCTTTATCGGTATTATACCGTAAAACCGCCGTCTGCGCAAGCGGATCCGGCAAATTTGTGCGCACATCGTCTGCAATGACCGAGACCCCTCCCCGCCTTACCGTATTACAGTAAGGCGGGGAGGGGTCTTTCATGGTGCCGACACGATTGCTCCGTTCAGCCATACGTCAACTGTACCGCACCGTCTACGGCATCCACCGTCACCGCCGTAAACGGCTGCTCGCAGCGGGTGACGATCTCCTCTGCCAGCCGGTTCTCCACCTGACGGCGGATGGCGTTGCGCAGCTCCCGAGCGCCCCGCTTGCCGCCCACCGCCTGCTCCGCCAGCGCCTGACAAGCCGCATCCGTATAGGTGAGGGTGATGCCCCGCTCCCGCAGCGGCTCCACCAGCTCCTCCAGCATCAGAGCGGCGATCTTCGTGTAGCTCTCCCGGCTCAGGGGCTGGAAGAACACCACCTCGTCCACCCGACCGATAAATTCCGGCCGCAGGAACTCGCCCAGCGCCTTCAGCGCCCGCTCCTTCTGCGCCTGCCCCTCGGTCTTGCCGAAGCCCATCAGGTTCTCCCGTAGATTGCTGCCGGCGTTGGAGGTCATAACGATGACCGTGTTCTCGAAATTCACCGTGCGCCCGTGGGCGTCGGTGACACGCCCCTCGTCCAGGATCTGCAGCAGGATGTTCAGCACATCCGGATGGGCTTTTTCAATCTCGTCAAAAAGGATGACCGAATAAGGCTTGCGCCGCACCTTTTCGGTGAGCTGACCTGCCTCGTCGTAGCCCACATAGCCGGGCGGCGATCCGATGAGCCGGGAGACCGCATGCTTTTCCATAAACTCCGACATATCCAGCCGGATCAGTGTCTCCGGCGTATCGAACAGCTCCGCCGCCAGCACTTTCACCAGCTCGGTCTTCCCGACACCAGTGGAGCCCACGAAAATGAAGGACGCCGGGCGGCGGCGGGGGCTGATCTGCACCCGGCTGCGGCGGATGGCTGCCGCCACCGCCTGCACCGCCTCCTCCTGTCCGATGACCTTGGCACGCAGATGCTCCTCCAGCTGCGCCAGCCGGGACAGCTCGCTCTCCTGCACCTTAGAGGCCGGGATACCCGTCCACAGCTCGATGACCCCCGCCAGCGCCGCCTCCGTCACCGGAGCGGTGGTAGCGGCGGGACGTATCGACTCCGCCTGCTGCTGCACCTGCAGCAGCTCTGCCCGCAGGTTTGCCAGCGCCTCATAGTCTATCTCGTCGGCGTTCATCGCCGTTTCCTCCTCGCCTTGGAGCTTCTGCTCCCGGGCTGTGAGCTCGGCGTAGGCGTCGGCGTTTTTGTTTGCCAGCGCCGTAGCGGCACATGCCTCGTCCAACAGGTCGATCGCCTTATCCGGCAGATAGCGGTCGGTGATATACCGCTCCGCCAATGTCACCGTGCGGCGCAGCACCGCATCGCTGACGGTCACGCCATGATACTGCTCATAATAGCCCCGCACCCCCTGCAGGATCTCAAACGCCGCCTGCTCGGAGGGCTCCTCCACCGTCACCGGCTGGAATCGCCGCTCCAGCGCCGCATCCTTTTCGATATATTTTCGATATTCCTCAAAGGTGGTGGCACCGATGACCTGAATCTCCCCCCGGGACAAAGCGGGCTTCAGGATATTGGCGGCGGACAGACTTCCCTCGGAGTCGCCGGTGCCCACCAGCGTATGCACCTCATCGATGAACAGGATGATGTGACCGTCCGCCTTGACCTCCTCGATCAATCCCCGGATGCGGCTCTCAAACTGCCCCCGGAACTGCGTTCCCGCCACCAGTGCGGTCATATCCAGCAGATGCAGCTCCTTATCCCGCAGGCGGGGCGGTACCCGCCCCTCGGCAATGCGCAGCGCCAGCCCCTCGGCGATGGCGGTCTTACCCACACCCGGCTCACCGATGAGACAGGGATTGTTCTTGGTACGGCGGGAAAGGATCTGCACCACCCGCTCTGTCTCCCGCTCCCGGCCGATGGTGCGATCCAGCGCCCCCTCCCGGGCACGGGCGGTCAGATCGGTGGCATACTGGGACAAGAACTTCCGTCTGCCCCGCTTGGAGCGTGCGTCCTTTCCCGCATCCGCTTTGGTTTTCTCCTCTTTATTGCCATTGTCCTCCGGCCGCTCCTCGGCTGCCGCCGGCTTGCCGCCGAAAAGATTCTGCAAAAACGGGAAGGAGGGCGCACCGCCCAACGAAAAATCGTTGCCGTCGCTGTCCTCGCCGCCGTTCTGCGCCTCCATCTCCTCCATCATTTCCTGCACCTGCTGATCCATCTGCTCGATATCCTCGTCGGAGATATCGAATTTCTGCATCAGCGCATTGACCTGCGGCAGATTCAGCTCCTTGGCGCAGATCAGGCACAGGCCGTCGCTCTTACTCTCGCCGTTCTCCAGACGGGTGATGAACACCATGGCAGGACGTTTTTTGCATCGGGTACACATCATCATAGGTCAACTATCCTCAATCTTTCTCCGTATCCGGGGTCAGGGGTGTTTGGGGCGGTGCCGCTGCGGCACGGTGGATCTGAATAAACAGACGGAAATAGCCGGCGAACGCCACCAGCATCGTCAGACTGGCGATCGCCACCAGCGTCGCCACCATCCACATCGCCAGCCGGTCATGCCACAGCACCAGCGCCAGCATACACAGATAGAATACCACTGTCGCCACCTTGCCGAACCATTTGGAGCCACGCACCTGACAACCGCTGCGCAGCAGGATCATGCCGCCCACGCCCTGACACAGCTCCTTGACAAAGCAAATGATCGTCAGCGGCAGCAGCTCCCGATAACGGGTAGTGAGACAGACCACCACCATTACCTGAGTCAGCTTATCCGCCAGCGGATCCAACAGCTTGCCGCAGTCGGTGATCTGATCGAACCGACGGGCAATGAAGCCGTCCAGAAAATCCGTTACGCCGGACAGCGCCAGCGCAACGAACGCCCAATGATCCAGCTGCAACAGATACAGCACCGAAAAGGTCGGCACCAGCGCCAGCCGCAGCAGCGACAGGGCATTGGGCACATTCCACTTCCATGGTACATTAAAAATCTGCATACGACACCTCGCATACGAAAATTTCCCGCTCCGCCGCCTTTAGTACAGACCGTTGCTGAACGGATTATACTGCGCCAGCCACCGCACCACACGGGTCTCGGACATCACCGTAGGATTGATGGCAGAATCGGCGGTGCCGGCGGCGGCCACGATTTGCAGCACCGCCACGGCGATGATCACCAGAATCAACCCGTTCGCAACGCCCGCCACCAGACCGAGCGTTCCGTTTAGTGTGTGCAGAACCGGCAGCTGAAATACCTTATTGACAGCGCGCAATGCGATCAGCGCCAAAATCAGCGCCACCAGAAACAGCACAATGGCGCACAGCATCTTCAGTCCGGGCATCGCCGCCGAACGCACCGGACCGCGGGTGAACTCCTCCGCCATCTGTGCGGGCGTTTTGGACTCGCCCTTCAGCACCGACAGGCTTGAGCCGGCACCGCTCTTATCCTCCAGCCGCTCCCGGGCAAAGGCGGGCAGCTTCGCTTTCACCGCTTCGATTGCCGCCGTCACATCCGTGTCGGCGCTCTCCAGATACGGGGTGAGACTCTTTTCCACCGCCGGAGCAATCGCCCGCTCAAACACGGTTCCCGCCAGCGACCCGCAGAAGAGGTACGCCACCACGGCGGCGATCACAAACGCCGCCAACTTGGAGATCGCTTTAATAAATCCCCGCTTATAGCCCAGATAGACCGCCAGAGCAAAAATGCCCACCACAGCTACATCCAAAATGATTGCCATCGTCCATTCCTCCGTTATGTATTGATATGCTAAAAGCTATAGCTTTGCAACGCACTGAGTCCCAGCACCACGGCGCCGGAGCCGCCCCGCACCGCCTGCTGTCCGTCGGACGCCACCGCCACCGGCTCCCCTGCCGCCGTATAGGACAGGCTCTGCACATAGCCATCGGTCAGCAGCACAAACCCCTTGCTGTCGCCGGTCAGACTGCGCAGCTCCCCAGAAAAATCGCTGCGGACACATTCCTCGCCCCGACTGTTCCATACGATCACTGTGCCGCCGCCGGTATCGCCGTAGCTGCGCACCGCCGCCGCTATACCATCCTCCGCCGGAGCAAAGCTGAGCAGCCGCTGCCCGGTCAGCGCAAACACCGTAGGGCTTGCCGCTGTTTCCCGATCCAGCAGGTAAACGCCATCCTCACCCGCCACCGCCAAGCGGTTGTTGTTCAGATAGCTCACCCGATATAACAGTGTATCCGCCGCCGTATAGGAATACAGCGCCTCGGCAGCATCCGAGGTGACGGAAAAGGCCTCCACCACGGTGTTCAGCACTCCGTTGACCGCCTCCACGCTCAAAAGCGCCGCCTGCTCCCCGGAGGGGGAGAGCGCCACGCTCACCGCCTGCCGGCTGCGGCTGCGGGTATACAGCACCGTACCCCGCCGGTCATACACCACCAGATCCACCGCATAGCCGTCGGCGCCCTGGGTCAGCAGCGCCACCTGCCCCTGCTCATTGACCGCCGCCGCCAGAATGCTGCGCTCCGCCGTGCCCTCCGTCAGCGTCATAGAGCGGGTATGCAGCTGGAACCGCTTGCCTCCCTGCTCCGCCACCAGCGCATATTTCCCGGCGGTATACAGCAGCCCGTTGGAATAGGTGCAATTATACCGGGTCAGCTCGCTGCCGGCGCTATTATAGTAGGTCAGATAGCTGTCGCTGAGGGTCACGGTATAGCTCTGGCTCTGCGCCAGCATTTTGACGTTGGAGCCGGACACATCCACCGGATAGCTGCCGCCGCTGTCATTGAGAGAATCCTGCAGGCGGGGGAGCAGCTTATCCGGCGCCAGCGTATCCCAATGATTCCACAGCACCGCCACCAGCGCCACCAGCACCGTCAGCACCAGCAGCCGCCGCAGCACCCGCCGCCGGGCGCTCTTTTTCCGCCGCCGCCGCACATCCTCCCGGGAGTAGTCGTCCTCCTCCCGGCGGTCCTCCAGCGGTCGTTCATCCGCACGCCGTGCCATACGCCGCCCCCTTTCCTCAATCGTAGAATACCTCCTGTAAGCACAGTCCCTTCGCCGGGGCAGTCGCCCCCGCCCGGGTGCGGTCGCCGCCGGCGAGGATCGCCGGCAAGGCATCCGGCGGGATCCGCCCGTCGGCCATGTCCAGCAGCGTCCCCACCATGATCCGCACCATATTATAGAGGAAGCCGTCCGCCTCGACCGAAAAGATCACCATTTCCCCCCGGCGCTCCACCCCGCAGCGGCGGACGGTGCGCACCGTTGAGCCTTGCACATCGCTGTCCGCCGAACAGAACGCCGCAAAATCGTGGCTGCCCACATAGCCCGCCGCCGCCCGGTCCAGCCATGCTGCGTCCAGCGGCCGGTTGCGGTGGATGGCGTAGCGGTCATACATGGGATGCCGCTGCGCTCCGTTCCAGATGCGGTAGCAATACCGCTTCCCCCGGGCACGGTAGCGGGGGTGAAAATCCGCCGCCACCTCCGCCGCCCGATAGACCGCAATATCCGGCGGCAAATAAAAATTCAGTGCACTGCACAGCTTATTATCCCGCAGGGGGCTATCCGTGTCAAGGGTGCAGCAGAACATATCGGCGTGCACCCCCGCATCGGTGCGGCTGCAGCCGATCAGCCCGGAGCGCACCCCGGTGACCCGCTCCACCGCATCCTGCAGGGTCTGCTGCACGGTGGGGGCGTTGGGCTGCACCTGCCAGCCGTGATAGGCGGTACCGTCATACCGCAAGGTGAGCATCAGCCGCTGCACCGCCCTGTCCCCCTTCCTGTTAAGTCAGCACCGCCGGAAAATACCGGTTCAGCCATACGATACCGCCTGCCACTGCCACATATACCGCCAGCGCCACCCAATCCCGGGGGGCGGTGCGCAGCTGTTTCATCCGGGTACGACCCTCGCCCCCCTGATAGCAGCGGCACTCCATCGCCATCGCCAGCTCATACGCCCGGCGAAAGGAAGAGACGAACAGCGGAATCAGCACCGGCACCAGCGCCCGCACCCGCTGCACCAGATTGCCGCTGTCCATATCGGCACCCCGCGCCTTTTGAGCAGACATGATCTTATCCGTCTCCTCCATCAGCGTGGGGATAAAGCGCAGGGCGATGGTCATCATCATAGCGATGTCGTGGGCGTTCACATGGATCACCCGCAGCGGCCGCAGCAGATACTCGATGGCGTCCGTCAGCGCCGTGGGGGTGGTGGTATAGGTCAGCAGCGAGCTGCCCAGAATCAGACACAGGATCCGGGAGGCGATAAACACCGCCGAATACACCCCTCGGGTGGTGATATGGATAAAGCCCACATCCAGAAGAGGGGTCCCACCGGTGACATAGAACATATTGAGGAGGGAGGTGAACAGCACCAGGATCAGGATCGGCTTGATGCTGCGCCACATGAGCTTCAGCGGCAGCCGGGACAGCCCGATCACCACCGCCAGAAACACCGCCGCCGCCCCCAGCCCCACCCAGTTGCGGGGCAGAAACACCACCACGATGAACAGGAGAGTCAGCACCAGCTTCATCCGGGGGTCCATCCGGTGCAGCAGCGATCTGCCGGGGTAATACTGCCCGATGGTCATATCCGTCATCATCCGTCAGCGCCCCCTTTCAGGAGGGGCAGCAGCCGGGACAGCGCCTGCTCCACCGTATATACATCCGTCCCCACGGGGACGCCCGCCCGCTGCAAGAGCAGCATGATTCGGGTCACCGCCGGCACCGTCAGCCCCATCGCCTCCAGCTCCGCCGCCCGGGAGAATACCGCCGGTGCCGTATCCAGCATGGCGATCGTTCCATGCTCCATCACCAGCACCCGATCCGCCAGCCGTGCCACATCCTCCATGCTGTGGGATACCAGCAGCACCGTGGTATCCCGCTGCCGCCGATATTCCCGGATCATGGCGAACACCTGCTCCCGTCCCCGGGGGTCCAGTCCGGCGGTGGGCTCATCCAGAATGAGGATCTCCGGCTCCATCGCCATCACTCCGGCAATGGCTGCCCGGCGCTTTTCGCCGCCGGACAGGTCAAAGGGGGATTTCTCCAGCAGCTCCGGCGCCAATCCCACCAGCGCAGCGGCATCCTGCACCCGACGGTCGATCTCCTCCTCCGGCAGCCCCATATTCCGGGGACCGAAGGCGATATCCTTCTGCACCGTTTCCTCGAACAGCTGATATTCCGGGTATTGGAACACCATCCCCACCCGGAACCGGATGGAGCGGATCTCCTTGGGGCGCTCCCAGATGTCCTGGCCGTCCAGCCGGATCTGCCCCGCCGAGGGACGCAGCAGCCCGTTCAGATGCCGGATGAGGGTGGATTTCCCCGAGCCGGTATGCCCGATGATGCCCAGCAGCTCCCCCGGCACCGTCCGAAAGCTCACATTCTGCAGCGCCTGCTGCTCAAAGGGCGACCCGGCGCCATAGGTATAGGACACCTGCTCCATCTCCAGTATTGCCATCGTCGCCCTCCTTTCCGTTTTTATCCATTGACTTACCGTTCAATCCTTATTGTTTCTGCAATAGCGGCAGCAGCGCCGCCGCACATTCCTCCGGAGTCAGCACATCGGCGGGCACATCGATCCCCGCCGCCCGCAGCGCCCCGCACAGCGCCGTCGGCTGGGGCACATCCAGCCCCACCGCCCGCAGCTGCTCCCCATGGGAGAACACCTGCCGGGGGGAGCCGTCGGTCAGCACCCGCCCGTCGTCCATCACCACCACCCGGTCGGCCCGGGCGGCTTCTTCCATATAGTGGGTGATCAGCACCACCGTCATCCCCTGCTCCCGGTTGAGCCGACAGACGGTGTCCAGCACCTCCTGCCGCCCCTGGGGATCCAGCATAGCGGTGGGCTCATCCAGCACGATGCAGTCGGGGTGCATCGCCAGCACCCCGGCGATCGCCACCCGCTGCTTCTGTCCGCCGGACAGCTTATGGGGGGAATGCTCCCGATATTCCCACATACCGACGGCCTTCAGCGCCTCCTCCACCCGCCGGCGGATCTCCGCCGGAGGAACGCCCAGATTCTCCGGGCCGAATGCCACATCCTCCTCCACGATGGTGGATACCAGCTGGTTATCGGGGTTTTGCAGCACCATGCCCACCCGCCGCCGCACGGCGTAGGTGTTCTGCTCGTCGGCAGTATCCAGCTCCTCCACCAGCATGCGCCCGCCGGTGGGCAGGAGGATGGCATTGAATTGCTTGGCAAGGGTGGATTTGCCGCAGCCGTTATGTCCCAGCAGCGCCACAAACTCGCCCGGCTCCACCGTCAGATCGACCCCTCGCAGCACCGCCGGCGCCGTCGGAGCGGTCTCCCCATCCGTTTCGTACTGAAAATACAGTTGTTCTGCCTTGAGCATGGACATAGTGTTTCTTCTCCCGCTTAATTCTGCTGCCACAGCGCCGTCGCCCCGCAGGGCAACACCAATCCGCTGTCGGTCACCGGCAGTCCGATCTCGTCTGCCTCCAGCCGTCCGCCGATGCCCGCAGGCAGCAGCGCACCCAGCACATATTTCATCACCGACGGGGACAGCCCCGTGGTATAGGAATTGATGAGGAAAAACAGCGGCTGGTCGCTGAGCAGCTTGATACATTCCGCCACCAACGGATAGATCTGCTCCTCCAACTTCCACACCTCGCCGCCGGGACCACGTCCATAGGAGGGGGGATCCATCAGAATCCCGTCGTAGGTGTTGCCCCGCCGCAGCTCCCGCTGCACAAATTTGCCGCAATCGTCCACCAGCCAGCGCATGGGGCGCTCCGCCAGCCCGCTGAGGGCAGCGTTTTCCTTGCCCCACGCCACCATGCCCTTGGAGGCGTCCACATGGGTCACATGCGCCCCCGCCGCCACACAGGCAAGCGTCGCCGCACCGGTGTAGCCGAACAAATTCAGCACCCGAATCGGGCGGTTCGCCTGTCGGATCCAGCTGCCCATCCGATCCCAGTTGACCGCCTGCTCCGGAAACAGACCGGTATGCTTGAAGCCCATGGGCTTCAGCGCAAAGGTCAGCCCATCGTAATGGATCTGCCAGCTATCCGGCAGCGGCCGCAGCCGTTCCCACTGTCCGCCCCCGGTGTTGGAGCGGTGGTAGCGGGCGTGCGCCTGCTGCCAGCGGGGATCCCGCCGGGGCGTATCCCACAGCACCTGCGGGTCGGGGCGGATGAGGAGAATGTCTCCCCACCGCTCCAGCCGCTCCCCCCGGGACGCATCCAGCAATTCATAGTCTTTCCACCGTTCGGCTGCTCTCATACCTGTTTTCCTTATCCACTTTCCGCTTTATTCGGCAGGAGCGTTCAGCTCCGCCTTGATCTGTCCGGCCAGCTCCAGCGCCAGTGCATTGATCTGGTCGAAGTCCTTGCCCTCCACCATGACCCGCACCAGCGGCTCGGTACCGGAGACCCGCACCAGCACCCGGCCGTCCCTGCCTAAGCCTGCATCGGCGTCCTTGACCGCCTTTTGCAGAGTCTTGCTGGCATTGAATTTCTGCTTTTGGGCGGCGTCCGCCCGCACATTCACCATCACCTGGGGGTAACGCTCCATCAGGCTGCCCACCCGGGACAGCTTCCAGCCATGCTGCCGTGCCATGCTCAGCAGCTGAATGGCGCTGAGCTGTCCGTCGCCGGTGGTGGCATACTGGGACAGGATGATATGCCCGGACTGCTCGCCGCCCAGCACATAGCCCTCCCGGCGCATCTCCTCCAGCACATACCGGTCGCCCACCTTGGTGGATACGGTGTGGATATTCCGCTCCTCGCAGAACCGGAAGAAGCCCAGATTGGACATCACCGTCACCACAGCCGTATCGCCGGGCAGCTTGCCCTGCTCCTTATAGTGGTACGCCAGAGCGGCGATGATCTTATCGCCGTCCAGCAGGTTGCCCTTTTCGTCCACCGCCAGGCACCGGTCCGCATCCCCGTCAAACGCCACACCGGCGGTAAACCGCAGCTTTTTCACCAGCTCGGTCAATCCCTCCATGTGGGTGGAGCCGCAGTTTTCGTTGATATTGGTGCCGTCGGGCTGATCGTTGATATAGACACAGTCCGCCCCCAGCGCCGAAAACAGCTTGCGGGCGGTGGTGCTGGCGGAGCCGTTGGCGCAGTCCACGGCAATGCGCATCCCCCGCAGCTCCACCGGCGCCGCCTGCAGCAGATGGTGCACATAATCGTCCACCGCCGGGCGGGGCGGCAGGATCCGTCCCACCTCGCCGCCGAGAGGCGCCGGCGGGGCCTTTTTGCCGTCCAGCACGATGGCTTCGATCTCCGCCTCCAGCGTATCCGGCAGCTTATAGCCGTTGCCGTCAAAGAGCTTGATACCGTTGTATTCACAAGGATTGTGGGAGGCGGAGATCATGATGCCCGCCGCCGCCTGATACTTTCCTACCAGATAGGCCACCGCCGGGGTGGGGATCACGCCCAGCAGCAGCACATCCGCCCCCACCGAGCAGAGACCGGCGCACAGCGCCGCCTCCAGCATATCCGAGGACGCCCGGGTATCCTTACCGATCACCACGGTGGGGCGCTTTCCCGCCGTCTCGATCAGCACCATCGCCGCCGCCCGTCCGATGGACATCGCCAGCTCGCAGGTCAGCTCCGTATTGGCGACACCCCGGGCGCCGTCGGTTCCAAACAATCGACCCATATCTCTGTTCCTCCTGTTCAAAACATCAATTGCCCATGAGGCTCCAGCCCCAGGTGAGCATACGCCGCCGGCAGCACCACCCGTCCCCGGGGGGTACGGCCGATGAAGCCGATCTGCATGAGATACGGCTCATACACATCCTCGATGGTGACAGCCTCCTCGCCGATCATCGCCGCCAGCGTCTCCAGCCCCACCGGACCGCCCTGATAGTGCTGGATCATCGCCTTCAGCATCCGGCGGTCGCCGGAATCCAGCCCCAGCTCATCCACCTCCATGCGCTCCAGCGCCTGCCGGGCAACCGACCGATCGATGACGCCGTCGTTGAGCAGCTGGGCAAAATCCCGCACCCGCTTCAGCATCCGGTTGGCGATCCGGGGCGTGCCCCGGGAGCGAGCGGCGATCTCCAGCGCCCCCGCCTCGTCGCAGGGTACCTCCAGGATCTTGGCACTGCGGCGCACGATGCGAGCCAGCTCCTCCGGCGTATACAGCTCCAGCCGCATCACCACGCCGAACCGATCCCGCAGGGGCGCCGACAGCTGCCCTGCCCGGGTGGTGGCGCCCACCAGCGTGAAATGCTGGAGGGGCAGATGGATGGAGGATGCCCCCTGCCCCTTGCCGTTCATGATGTCGATGGCGAAATCCTCCATCGCCGGGTACAGGATCTCCTCCACCGAGCGGGGCAGACGGTGGATCTCATCAACAAACAGCACATCGCCCTCATCCAGATTGGTGAGCATCGCCGCCAGATCGCCGGGACGCTCAATGGCGGGGCCGGAGGTGATGCGAAAATTGACCCCCAGCTCGTTGGCGATGATCGCCGCCAGCGTGGTCTTTCCCAAGCCGGGCGGTCCGTACAGCAGCACATGATCCAGCGCCTCGTGCCGCACCTTGGCGGCGTCGATGAATACCGACAGATTCTCCTTGACCTTTTCCTGCCCGATATATTCCCGCAGCGACCGGGGGCGCAGAGGGTTATCCCCGTCGTCCTCCGGCATATATTCCGCCGACAGCAGCCGATTCTCCAGATCCGAGTCCGGACGATCCTCAAAATCCACGGTTCGCCCTCCCTTCGCTTTCTTAACTTAAAGGTACGCATACATATTGAGTATTTTACCACATCGGCAGCTGAAATGGAAGAGCTACAGCCGAAAAAGTCATGTCATTTTTGTAAACAAATGCCCGGATACAGAAAAACCGGGAGGCGGAAACAACCGTTTCCGCCTCCCGGAGCTTTTCTGTCGATCAGGGACTCACGTAATTGAGGGGGTTGACCTTTACGCCGTTGCGGATCACCTCGAAGTGGAGGTGCGGACCGCTGGACTGACCGGTGGAGCCGATCAGACCGATCTGCTGCCCCCGGGACACCTGCTGTCCCTTCACCACCGAGATGGAGTTCAGGTGCCCGTAGGCCGTCTGCAGTCCGTTGGAATGCTGGATCAGCACATAATTGCCATAGCCATAGTACCGTCCCGCATAGATCACCGTGCCGCCGTCCGCCGCCAGCGCCGGCTTATTGCGCACCGTCACGGGGCCGTTGCAGATATCCAGTCCGCTATGCCCCCGGCCGAAGCCGCGGGACATATTATGGCAGATGGGCACCGGCCACAGCATGGTGCCGACGGTCACTCCGTCGCCCTGCACCACCGTCACGCCGCCGGAGGACACCACCTTCTGGGTGCCCCGCTCCACCACCTTGGTGACCGGCTGCTTGGTGACCTCCGTGGCGATCACCTGCCGGCTCTGCTCCGTACCGTTGACATAGGTGATCTCCGCCGTCACATTCTGGCTGCCCTCCTGTCCCTTGGTTTTCACCGTGGACCAGGTGACCGGCTTATTGGTGTTATTGACATACTGGGTCGTATACGCAATCTTCTCGGTATAATAGATGCGCTTGATCACCTTGACCTGCAGATAGGTCTGGGGCTGCTGCACCGTCAGCACATCCCCGATATGCACCATATCGGTGTTGGCATACGCCGGGTTCATCTGCCGCAGCTCGGAGGTGGTCATATCGTTCTTCACGGCAATGGTGCTCAGGGTATCCCCCGCCTGCACCTGATAGGTCTTTTTCACCACCGATTCGGCGGTGAGCTTTCCTTTCAGCTGATCGGCGGACAGCACCACCGCCGCCGGATACAGCCCGTCCACCGTCTGCACGTTCTGCACGAATTCCGCCCGCTGATCGGCGTCGTTCTTATCGTAATAGCCGTCCTTCATGCCCTCCAGCATGGCCTGCAGCTCGTCCGACGATTCCATCGCCCCCACAAAGCTGCCGTCCACATACATACCCGACGCCTCGGCGATGGCGTCGCCATAGGTGCTGAGGATGGCATCGCACAGCTGGCTATCGTTCATCACGTCCTGTCCCTTTTGGATGGTCACCGCCAGCCGGGGCGCCGTCTCCACCGAAAAGGAGTTATCCACATTCACCACACGCTCCAGCGCCAGCGCCGCCGCCGCATCGTAGGTGCCGGTATCCTCGATATAGCCCAGCGACTGATCCCCATAGGTCAGCGACAGGCAGAAGCGGGTGTTTGCCCACACGGACACGGTCACGATCAGCACCACCGCTGCCGCCGCCGGACCGACCAGCCCCCACAGGGACAGCAGCTCCTCCCGATACCGGCTGCCCGCCCGGCGGAACAGCCCCCGCAGGCAGGCGAACCACGCCCGGACGCCGTTCTTCCCCGCCTGCCGCAGCTCCCGATGCGCCTGAGGGAACCGGCAAAGCATATCGTGCAGCTTACGGTGATGCCGATGCAGCGGCAGCACCACCCGCCGCCGCCAGAAATACCGCACACCGTGTACAGCCGGCGCCAGGAAGCTGCGCAGCTTCCGTCCCCGCCGATGCCAGCGGCGTGCCGTCTGCATTCCCAGCATATATTCATACTGATAGATCCCGTCCAGCAGCCGCCGGAAACCGGATCGCCGGGAAGTCTCTGCCGCAGAGGGATTTTTCTCTATATTAAACTCTGTTTTCAAAGCACCGTTCATCCTTTCCAACACAAAACCGGATCGCCGGACGGCCTGACCGAATGGCCTGTATATCCGCCGCTGCAGTCACACCGAATTTCCCCGGTGAACCGCAGCAAATGGTTACAAAATTGTAATATTCTTATGGCTATTATACTCATTTTGGCGCAAAAAGCAATATCTCTGGACGATGTTTGTCGATTTGGCACAAAATACGCAGCCGATTTTGGCAGTTTCGTCAATTATCCGTTCGATCTTTTCCGGCGCCGCTGAAAACGCCGCCCCAGCCCCGGTCGGGTGTGCACCGGGTGAAAAAATTTCCGAAAAGCCTTTACAAACCCCCAAAAGAGTGCTATACTGTTCGAGACTGGTTGACGAATTTGATTATTCTGTTGACACAAAAGATCTTGAGGAAAGCAGGAGGTCACTAACAATGAAAAAAATCGTTGCGATCGCTGTATCTCTGGTTATGCTTCTGGGTCTGTCCGTGACGGCGTTTGCCGCCACCAGCCCCGGCGGTACCACCTATCACCGGGTCGTTCTCGTGATGAACGACGCCGACAAGCCCACCGTCACGAATGCCCCGTACACGGTAGGGAAGGAGGCGGATGCGCTGACCTTCACGGCGAAGAAATCCGCCGACACCGATGTGTTTCTGGGCTGGGCGATCTATAAATCGGACGGCACCGTAGCGACCGCCGGCACCGACTATACGCTGGTGGAATCCAACAGCGTCACCGGCACAGCTCTTGCTGCGACCATTCCCCAAGTGCAGTATGGCATCGACCGTTTCGGCGCTGCGCTGCAGACGGTAGCAAACACCGTGGATTTTGAGGGCAAGACGCTGATCACCGACACCACCATCACCCTGATCCCCAAGACGGATCTGATCGTAACTGCCAACTGGAACAGCAAGCTGACTGGCATCAAGAGCGCTCTGGAGGCGTTTAAGGACAAATCCGACAAGACCGGCGACACGGCGGCGGCGGTGATCGCCTGTGCGGCGGTGCTGGCTCTGGGTGGCGTGGTCGTCTCCAAAAAGCAGCTGGCGAAATAAGCGCATCGGCATACAGAAAATCGACAAAAGGTCTGCGGCAATATGCCGCAGACCTTTTTATTCGTTTTTTGCCCGGCTCCCACGGATTGACAAGCGCCGGGCGGTGCGGTATACTGATGCAAACAGCTTTGCATGGCAGGAGGGCATAAGATGAATCAGGCACCGGAGAACCGCCGCCTCTTTTGGCGCTGGTCGCTATGGATCTCCGCCGCAGCGCTGGCGGCGGCACTGGCGCTGCTGCTCGCCCATTTCTGGCCGCTGCTGTTTCCACGGCAGGTGCCGGAGGAGCCCGATCCGACCGTCTCCACCCCTGCCGCCACGACAGAGCCGCTGGAGGACAACCCCATCGACTTTACCGCTCTGCAGGCGCAATACCCCGATGTGGTGGGGTGGATCCGCATTCCCGGCACGGTGATCGACTACGAGGTGATGCGCCCGGGCCCGGATACCGCCGAGGATCTGTATCTGCACCATGCACCCGACAAAAGCTATCGCTATTCCGGCAGCATTTATATGCAGTCGCTCAACGATGCCGCCTTCACCGATCCCAACACCGTGCTCTACGGTCATTACATGGCAAACGGCACCATGTTTGCCGACCTCCATAAATTCCGGAAAGCGGATTTCTTTCAGCAGCACGATACGCTGTACATCTACACACCGGGGCATATCCTCACCTATCGGATCTATGCGGCATTCGTATACGATGACCGGCACATACTGAATTCCTTTGATTTTTATAACCCGTTTGAATTTCAATCCTTCATCAGCCAGACGCTGAACCCCTCCTCCATGAGCCGTCAGGTGCGGGAGGGGGTCACCGTGACCACCGATGACCGCATTCTCACCCTCAGCACCTGCACCACGAAAAGCACGGAACGTTATCTTGTAGAAGGAGTGCTGATCCATGACCAACGCACCAAATGACCGGACCCCGCCGAAAAAAAACACCCGCAAGGGTCTGCGGATCGTCTGTATCGTGCTGGCATGCCTTTTGCTGCTGGTGCTGGTGCTGGGCGGCGGGTATTGGTGGCTGTATACCAGCGGACGCCGGGACTGGTTCGGTCAACGAAAGGACCCGGTGCAGACCCCCGACTCGCTGCTGGACGGCTACGACGAGGACGGCAGCCGTGTGGTATATAAGGGCGAGACCTACTGCCTCAACCGCAATCTCGTCAGCATCCTGTGTCTGGGCGTGGACAAGGACGCCGTCGGGCAGGACACGACTTACGGCAGCAACGGGCAAGCCGACAGCATTTTTGTGGCGGCGCTGGATACTGCGGCCGGCACTCTGAAAATTCTCCCCCTGTCACGGGAGACGCTGGTGGATGTGGACATTTACAGCAGCAGCGGCGGCTATTCCGGAGTGCAAAACACCCAGCTGTGTCTGGCGTATGCCTACGGCGCCAGCGGTGAGGAAAGCTGCCGGAATGTGCAGCGCTCGGTCAGCCGCCTGCTGTACGGCATCGAAACCGACGCCTATCTGGCGATCGATCTGGACGGACTGGAGGTAATGACCGACAAGATCGGCGGCGTGCAGCTGACTGCTCTGGAGGATGTTTCCGGCTACACCCACATACCCGGGGATCCGCATACGTTCCAGCCGGTCAATATTCAGGCGGGCGAATCGCTGCTTCTGGACGGCACTCTGGTGCGGGCGTATATCCGGGGGCGTGGACAGGACACCGAGGCAAACCAGCGGCGTATGCAGCGGCAAAAGCAGTTTTTCACGGCGTTTGTCCAAAAAGCCGGCAGCAATCTCAAGAGCAACATCACCCTGCTGCCCTCCTACTATTCCGCCGTCAAGCCGCACCTCGTCAGCGACCTGACCCTGTCCCGGATCACCTATCTGGCGGGAACGACGCTGAGCACCGGCGTACCGACGCCCGAGTATATCACGATCGACGGCACCACCACCCTGGAGGGAGAGCACGCTGCCTTTCACCCGGACGCTGCCTCCCTGTACGAAGCCGTATTGGCGGTGTTTTACACGAAGCAGCCGGCAGAGCCGTAAAGAACGATCTTCTCCCTGTGGAATCCGCAAACAGCCGGATTTCACAGGGAGAGTTTTTGAATTTGCCGGAAAAAACTGTTGACGAATCCGGCGACAAGTGGTATAATGATTTCCGTTCTATATGCGAGGGTGCTGGAACCGGCAGACAGGCACGTTTGAGGTGCGTGTGTCGAACGACGTGGGGGTTCAAGTCCCCTCCCTCGCACCATCAAGAGGCTACAAAATAGATGTAGCCCGTGAAAACCCCGATAAAATCGGGGTTTTCACCGTTTATACGGCAAAATTTCCGCAAACCGTTTTGACAGATATAAAAATGATGTTTTCCCTTTGTTGGATGTCTTGAACTCTCACACAACCGAATAATGATACGCAAGGCAGATAGAAATCAAAAATCTATCTGCTTTTTATATTATCCCAAAGAGGAGAAAACAGATATGTTACAGAAAGAATTAGCCAAACGGCTCAAAGCTCGGTACGACACCAAGATGGACGGCAACGGATGGCTGGAAGTGTCCTCGGACGGCATCCCCCTCTGCCGAATAAAATACAACGGTCAATTTCTAAGCAACGCCGACCAAAACCTATCCGATGAGTGCCGCAGTAAAATTACAGATATTCAGGATGAGATCTCTACGGTGCGTGAATATGTCGGACTCTACGAACACGCACCGCAGATGAAAGCCGACGGCGTCTCCGATTACAGACAGCTTGCCGCCTTCGGAGATACCGTATTGGCTGCGACCTACAGTGAAAAGAACGGCTTTATGTTCTGCACATGGAAACAAAATGCAGACGGCGACTCGGTGTTCTGGGGAGATTACTCGCCGAATTATGAATATGTCAAGGAAGCCTTTGCCGTGCGCTCCGGTCTTGTCAGCAAGCCCCGTCTCTTCTCCGAAAAAGAATCGGCAGACCTCTATCGCTGTGTGGACTTCGCCAAAGGCAACTGCGAAACGCTAACCTATGAGCAGGAACGGCAGCTGGATAAGCTCCAAGAAAAGCTCACGGACGGATACCCCTCTCTTGAAGCCGAGCCGCCGACCTTTGAACAGGAATCAGCATCACAACAGAATATGTAATACTATCAATCGCCCTTCGGTTACACAAAAACCGGAGGGCTTTTTTTATTTCACAGCAAGGAGAACAAACAATGACCATATTTTCAGATAATCCACATGACCGCCGAATCGAACGGTTTATGACCGCAATCCCGAACTTCAAGCCGAGAGGTGTCGGCGTTCGCTTTTCGGAGTCGCAGATACTCATCGCAATAACCACCGCCACACCCACGGAAATACTTGCGGAAACCATGAGGCAGATACGCTGTCCGCCTTTCCGTAAGAGATTCAATGAATATATAGAAAGCGAGGAAAAACCAATGACATATATAAATGAAAAGCATCGGGCAAGATTTACACTTGCCGCCAAGAACATCGCCAAGGCAAATTACGCATTGCTTTCGGCGCTGTATCTGCTCACTGCCGACCCAAGGCTGTGGAGCTGCTGCAAGCACCATATAAATAACGGCTGTGTATTTTTCGAAAACATCAAACTCCATAATTGCACCGAACGAGCCTACACTCTCTACTGTGCAGCCAAGGACTTGACGCTCGGTACAAAACATATTACCGTGTCGGATCTGTCGGACGCCGACCTTGTTCCGCCTATGCTGTTTCGCACCATCTGCAACGCTATGGCGATCCGCCGCTTCGGACTCGCCGCCATAAGGGAGAACTGCCATGATTAAACTGAAAATCAAATACGGAAACAGCCAGACCGACCTCCGCTTTCCCTGCACAGAAAAAGAAATGAGTGCGGCGCTCGAAAGAACCCACGCCGAGGATGTCACACCCCTTGAACTGTATGTGTCCGAGGTCGTATTCCCCGAGGAACTCGGTTGCCTCCAAGACCGATTCGTTGACCTCGATGAAGTCAACTACCTCGGAAAACGGATGGACAGCTTTTTCGGTGATGAGGAATATCAGTTTTACGAGGCGATGAAATTAGAAGGCTTCGATACTCTGCCCGACCTTATCAATCTGAGCTTCAACCTGGGTAGATATCCGCTGATTCAGGACATCGGCGATATGGGCAAGATCGGACGAGAGTATCTGCTCACGGTCAAGGGTTGTCTGCCTGCCGATGATGCGGACGACCCGAAATATGCAGAGCTCGGACGGGAGCTGATTCGATCCGGCAAGGGCGTTTTTACCGAACACGGTTTGCTGTTTGTTGACGAAAACACACCGTTTCAAAGGCTGTATGATGGGCAGAATTTTCCGGCCTATGTGTATGAGGAAATGCTCTGCTTCATACGAGCTGAATACAACGGAAAAACCGAATTCTTGTATTTGCCCTGCGAGGAAGAAGCTATTGACAAGGCGTTTGCCCGACTCGGCGCACCCACACCGGACGATGTGAAGCTCCCATGGGAGGACATTTGCATTGATAGCGACAAGTGGATCGGACGCTTCAAGGAGATCGCCGCCGAGGAAGGTGTTTACGAACTGAATTGCCTTGCCGCCGCCGTCAACCGTGCCGATATGGATATGGAAAAGCTGTGGGCGGTCGCCGAATACGCCGAAGCCGAGGACGCCAAGCAGCTCTCACGGCTTGCGAAAAACATCGACTGCTTCACCTTTGTTGAGGGTGCGAACTATTTTCAGGAGATCGGAGAGTATGTAGCACAAAACAACGAGGACTTTACTGTGAACCCAGCCGTGGCAAAGTTTTTCGATTACAGAGCCTTCGGTGAGCATATCGGCGAAATATATTACGGGAAATTCGTCGACGGCGGCTTCATCTACAACGACACCGACACAAGCCTGCTCGACATCTTATATCAGGACGAGCCTATGACGATGGGGGAAATGTAAATATGATCACCGCAATTATCCGCAATAAAGAGAACGCCCTTGTTCTCGAACTGCCCCACAGCATTTGCGACATTTATGAAAAGCTACAGTCTATCGGCATTATGCAGCCGCCGAAACAGATCCCGCTGACCGACAACGAGGACGAGGACATCGGCGTAAAGCTATTCAGCGAGAGCGACTTCGGTCAGCATCTGCTCCTCACGCTGAACGAGAAAAACACCATCGCCGACGCCAATATGCTGACGCTTGTTATTGGGGCGACAAGCGAGGACATCAAAGAGGAACTGGAACAGAATGTCCTCTACGACCAGTACGATTCAATGGACGAGGTGATTTCCGCCGTCCGTCAGATGACGCAGGATTCCGGTCCCGTAAAGGCTGTGTTCTTATGTCCTCTCATCGGCAACATCGACGAGGGCGAGAGAGCGGCTCTGGAGGCGCTGAAGGGTACGGCGCAGATGCTGCTTGACCGCATTGCGGCGGCGAAGGCCGCTGTCGAAGCGGACGAGATCACGGCGGTCGATGGCATCACCAAGGACAATGTGAAGCTCGGAGACAAAGAAGCCCTTGAGTCGGCGGAAAAAGCTCTGGAGGGCGCTCTGCGTGACTTCGACGGCAACTATACCGGCAAAGAGCAGGAAGGCCTTGAAAATAAGCTGGAGACCGTAAAGGCGGCGCTGGCAGCCATCGACAAGGCGGAAAAGGCAGCCGATGAGATCGGCAAGCTGCCCCCAAGCTGGGCGATAAGAGCGAGCTGGACCGTGTGCAGGAGCTGATCGACGGGCTGACCGAAAATGAAAAGGCGATGCTCGGCAAGGACGCTGCGGGCAAGCTCGACGCTCTGGCGGAGAGACTGCAGCGGCTGGAGGAGGAAGCCAACTCTCCCAAGACCGGCAGCGTCAGCGATCTGACACTGTGGATCGCTCTGCTCTTCATCAGCGGCGGCATCGCCGCCGGGGCACTGGCAGTCAAGAAAAAACAAGAGGATGCCATCCGATAACGGACGCAAAGCAGCGGGGCAGTCGGAAAATACCGACTGCCCCGCTTTTTTCACAGCTATTCTCGAGCAGCTCTTGAATTTGCCGCAATTCTATGCTGCGCTCGAGCTAAATGATTTGTAGTTATCAAAAAGCGGCGTTTATGAAGATGCCAGAGAAGCACCACGGGCATATGTGCAGAATGATACGCCGATATATACAGAACGTAGGTAATACATCATGAAGAAGCGACCACTCAGTATCCTGCTCACCCGCCGAATTCCGGCTCAAGGGTATCGATAACGTCACGAAGGCTCAGATGACCGACGCAACGGTGGACAGCCGATCGAAGCAGGACATTTTGTAAGAGCTTACAACTCTGCCCGCCTGTCTGCACAACCACTAGGCTCTATTGCCCGAAAAGCACTCTTTTCTGTGCAATGTGCCGAGGAAACCGCCAATAAATTAGAGCATTTTGAGCCTTGACAATTAGCCGCATTTATGGTCTAATAATCAAGGATGGTAAATGTTGACTGCAATTCTGTATAACTGACGCAAAGTTCGTCACAGACGGCTCTTTTTGCGCCGGTCTATGCTACGATTGCAGGATATTTCCAACTGGAAGACGGCGGGGCTGTTTTGCCGGGAGCACGATCGGAGTTGCGGTCGGTCTCCTGCAGCGTCGCTGTTGTTGCATTACCCGAGACTCTAATTTTACTACACGGAGGAATCAGTATGCAGATGAAAAAAATGGCAGCTATCTTTCTTGCGCTGGTCATGATCCTGTCGGTCGCAAGCATGAGCGTGCTCGCCGACATCACCCCCAGCATCACGGTGATCGGCAATGAGGCCGCCCCCGGTGCGGACACCACCTTTCAGGTCAAGCTGGCGGACTTCTCGGATGTAAAGGGCATGGATATCACCATCACCGCCACCGACGGCGTGGTGTTCAAGGACATCACCTCGGAAGATGTGACTCTCACCAAGGACAGCAACTACACCCTGTCCGCCAATAAGATCCAGATCGTAGAGCTGAATGCCAAATCCGATCTGACCCTCACGGTGACGGCAACCGTCAACGCCGATGCGGACATTTCCGTGACCGCTAAGCTGGCTGCCAGCGCCACCGAGCTGGTCAAGAACGTTTCCATCGTGAACGGCAAGCTGACCACGGCTCCTCTCACTCAGGCGCTGGGCGCTCAGGTGCGTGCCGGCGGCGCCCCCTATGGACTGCGGTTCATTCTGGAGGCACAGTGCAGCGGCGCTGCGCTTGACAGTGAGACCTTCGCCGTGGACTATGCCAATGCCAAAGTGACCATCAACGGTACAGCTCGCACGATCGCCCGCATCGGGGCTCTGGTCGCCCGTGCCGATAAGGCGGATGCGTCGGAGCTGGTTGCCGATTCCTCCAACACTCTGGTGCAGAATGTGGAAGCCAAAAAGGCTTACGAGGTGGCAGCGGATTCCGTGCGGTATGCCGTGACGATCACCGGCATCCCCTCCGCTGCTGCGGATAAGGTGATGCATGTGCGTCCCTACATTGCTTACTACGATGACAACAACGCCATCAACTATGTATACGGCAATGTGCTGTCCCGCTGCGTCAACGATGTGTCGGTTGCCGAATAAGGCGATCCCCTTTTCCTACGTTGATCACGCCCGCAGAGATCGTACGATCTCTGCGGGCGTTCTTTTTTGTCCGCCGCTGCCGCTTGGCAGCCTGCGGCAGTGCAGGCCGCCCTCTCCGGTGATCCATCTCCGCCGATGCCTCTGCCATCCGCAACCAGTGATCGCACAGGTTCATTCCGACGGGACGCCGCCTTTTCTGCCGGCTTTTCCGGTCACGCTGCGGGATGCGCCGCCTTGCGCAGCACCGCTATAGCGCTGTCAGAGGGGCGGCGCTTGCCGACAAGGACCGGGAAAGTCCGGTGCAAACCGGCGGCACATCCAAACCGGGAAAAGCGCAGCCGTCCCCACCGGACAACCCCCTGCTCACATCATCATTTTCGGCTGCTGAAGCAACCAGAACGATATATGGCGTGGTTATAGCATCCCAAGCTGCTTGCAGCCCATAGCTCTGCAAAAGAAATGGCAGGCGCAAAAGCGCCTGCCATTTTGACTTTGTAATCCATCCAATCACGCTTGCTTTTGTCCTGCCAACAGCCGCAGCACATTGCCCACGCTGATGAGAGTGACACCCATATCGGCGAACACCGCCAGCCACATGGGAGCGAACCCGCACACCGCCAGCACCAGCACCGCCGCTTTTACCGCCAACGCAAAGACGATATTTTCCCGCACGATCCGCATGACCCGGCGGCACAGCCGCACCGCACCGGGCAGCCCGGACAGTCCGCCGGACACCAGCACAGCGTCTGCCGTCTCGATGGCTGCCGGAGAACCGAGCCCCATGGCAATGCCCACATCGGCAGCCGCCAGCACCGGCGCATCGTTGATGCCGTCGCCCACAAAGGCGGTGGTCAGTCCGGTCTGCTGCAGGTCTTGCACCGCAGCCAGCTTATCCTCCGGCAGCAGCTCTGCCCGCACATCGGACAGCCCCACGGCAGCTGCCACCTCATCCGCCTGCGCCCGCCGGTCGCCGGTGAGCATGACCTGCCGGGACACACCCAGCTGACCCAGCTCCGCCACGGTCTTGGCGGCACCCTCCTGCAGCTGCGCTTTCACAAAGAACGCCGCCGTCACGGCGCCATCGGTCACCAGAAACGCCGAAGCATCCTGCATCTCTTGCGGCAG
This sequence comes from uncultured Eubacteriales bacterium, assembly GCA_934630515.1. Classification (GTDB taxonomy): domain Bacteria; phylum Bacillota; class Clostridia; order Oscillospirales; family Acutalibacteraceae; genus UBA5905. The sequence goes on from CAKTVV010000001.1 coordinate 59,350, forward strand.
GGAGGCAAGGGCGATCTGCTTCTCCTCCAACAGCCGCAGACCACCGCAGGCAACGCTGCCTGCCGCAACGCCCACACCGGGCAGCTCCTGCAGCCCCTCCGGAGCAGCGGGAACGGTTCCTGCCGCCTCGCAGATGGCACGAGCCAGCGGATGGGTGGAATACTGCTCCAGCGCCGCCGCCTGTGCCAGCGCTGCCGCCGCATCCGTTCCCGGTGCCGGCACCACCCGATCCAGCGTTAAGGCGCCGGTGGTCAGCGTGCCGGTCTTATCGAACGCCACCGCCTGAACCTTTGCCAGCTTTTCGACATATTTGCCGCCCTTAAGCAGCACGCCCCGCCGAGCCGAGGCAGCGATGCCGGCGTAGAATCCCAGCGGGATGGAGATCACCAGTGCGCAGGGGCAGGACGCCACCAAAAACACCAGCGCCCGATACAGCCAAGTGGTAAATGCACCGGCGCCCAGCAGCGGCGGCACCGCCGCCACCAGCACCGCCAAGCCGGTAACCGCCGGGGTATAAATGCGGGCAAACCGGGTGATGAATTTCTCCGACTGTCCCTTGCGGGCGGAAGCCTCCTCCACCATCTGCAGGATACGAGCCGCCGCCGAATCCTCCGTGGCATGCAGCGCCTCCACCGTCAGCGTTCCGTTGCCGTTGACCGTACCGGACAGCAGCTGGGAGCCTGCCGTCACAGCCTCCGGCTGGCTCTCGCCGGTGAGCGCCGAGGTATCCGCCTCGGAGCTGCCCTCCAGCACCCGGCAATCCACCGGCACCCGGGAATGAGGCAGCACCAGCAGCCGATCGCCTACCGCCACCGCCGTAGCCGGGATTTCCTCCTCGGTGCCGTCGGCATTCAGCCGCCGGGCGGTATCCGGTGTCACCGCCGCCAGCGATGCCACTGCATCCCGGGATTTATCTACCGCCTTATCCTCCAGCCATTCGCCCAGCGAGAACAGCAGCAGTACCAAGGTGCCGTCCACAAACTCCCCGATGGCAAAGGCGGCGATCACGGCGATCACCAGCAGCACATTTTCGCCCATAGAGCGATCCTTCAGCTCCTCCAGCGCCTCCTCCAGCACCGGGATCAGCGGCCAGATCGCCGCCGCCGCCATCCAGATGGGCTGCACAAACGCCGGCATCTCCAGCAGCTGCGGCAGCAGCCAGCCCAGGAAAAAGAGGATGGCGCTGATCAGCAGCGGCAGCAGGCTTTTCGGTTCCTCGCCGCCGTGATGATGGTCGTGACCACAGCCGCAGCCACAGCCACGCTCATGACCGTGCTCGTGATGATGTTCATGTTCGTGCTCATGACCGTGCTCATGACCGTGCTCGTGTTCATGCTCGTGTCCGCCGCAGCAGGCGCAGGCATGTTCATGCTCATGCTCGTGTTCGTGAAGCTGTTCACTCATGGGTATGTCCTCCTGTCTCTTGTTCCTGTACATGGGATAATCCCAGCCGAATGATCTGCCAGACGTGTTCATCGTCCAGCATATACACCGAGGATTTTCCCTGCTTTTCATATTTTACCAGTCGTGCCTGCCGCAGCAGCCGCAGCTGGTGGGATACCGCCGATTGTCCGCTGCCCAGCAGCGCCGCCAGATCGCATACGCACAAGGGGCCCTGCGATAGCGCCCACAGGATCTTCACCCGGGTCGCATCCCCAAACAGGCGGAATTGCTCCGCCAGCTCCTGCATGACCTCCCCCGGCGGCATATCCAGCTCGGCAAGCCGCAGGGTATGTGCGTGCTCCTCCGGACAGGCGCAGCCCACGATCCTTTGCTCCGTCGCCATGGCTCTGACCTCCCTTTCGTATTATCATATGAACATCTATTCATATGATAATACGAGAAATGCGCTTTGTCAAGAGGCTTTTCCGAATAATTTGCGCTTTTCGCAGGATTTTTTCCAAAGCACACACAGCAGCGCTTTGCAGTGATTGCTTTTGCTTTATGTCCTTATATGCTGAATATACAGAAACAGCATAGAGCGATAGAACCGTGGAACGGAAAAATGTATAATCACAAGCAAAATGTATAAATATGTGAATATGCAGCGGCATATACATTCTGGAGGTCGCTGTTTCACCCTGTTTTCCCATGAAAAATCCCGTTTTTCCCGGAAATCAAATGAATTTTGACAAAGTACACAAAACCGGCCCGGCAGGTTTTGACTCGTTTGTAAGTATTTTTATGCAAAAAAGTGTTGACAATATGCACATTCGGGTGTATACTTGCAATTGTTCCCGGGAGATGCAGCTCCCGAATGGGGTTTATATGAGATCCGGAAACCCAGTAATTGTAAAGAACGAAACAGAAAGAGGAGAATGGTAACATGAAAAAGATCATTGCACTGGTGGCAGCGATTGCCGCCCTCGCCCTGCTCTGCTGCTCCTGCGGCAGCGAAAAAGCCACCGCTAAGGTGGTGGACATCCAGCTGACCAGCGAGGAATACGCCTTCGCCGTCAACCCCAACAACACCGAGCTGTACGAGAAGGTCAACGCTTTCCTGAAGGGGATCAAGGACAACGGCAAATTCGACGAGGTATGCAACCACTACTTCGGCGACGGCACTCCGGTGGAGATCACCTCTGCCAAGGAGGACAGCTCCAAGGATCAGCTGATCGTGGTCACCGAGCCCGGCTTCGAGCCCTTCGAGTATACCAGCGGTGACAAGTATCTGGGCATCGACATGGAGATGGCTCAGCTGCTGGCCGACTACCTGAACAAAGAGCTGGTGATCAAGGCCATTGAGTTTGATTCCATCTTCCAGACCCTGAACACCGACGGCGCCGATCTGGGTATGGCAGGCATCACCGTCAACGAAGAGCGTGCCAAGCTGGTGAAGTTCAGCGACACCTACTACAATGCGGCGCAGAAGATCATCGTCAAGAGCACCGATAAGACCTTCGATGAGTGCAAGACCAAGGAGGATGTGGAGAAGATCCTCAACGGGTTTGACGGCAGCGTGAAGATCGGCGTGCAGACCGGTACCACCGGCAACTCCTATGTGGAGGGCGACGAGGGCTTCGGCTTTGACGGCCTGAAAGCCAAGGCAGTGGGCTACACCAACGGCTCTCTGGCAGTCAGCGCCATGCTCAACGGCGATGTGGACTACGTCATCATCGACGAGGCTCCCGCCGTTGCCATCACCAAGGCCATCAACGCTATGCAATAATCCGGATCTCGTTTTGGACAATTACCTCGCCCCTGCGGGAGCGAGGTAATTGTTCATACGGCGGGTAATGCTGACGCAGAAAGGGTTGCTTATGGGAAATTTTGCTTTGAAGTGGGAAAAATTCGTCCACGCCATGATCGACAACGGCGGCTACCGCAATGTGCTGGAGGGGCTGCGCAACACCCTGCTGGTGGCGATATGTGGTCTGATCATCGGCATCGTCATCGGCACGCTCATTGCCACCGTGGAGGTCATGCCGAAATACAAGCGCCTGCCCCGGGTGCTGAACCGGATATGCAAGCTGTATGTGGCGTTTTTCCGTGGCACGCCGCTGGTGGTGCAGCTGCTGGTGGGCTACTTTGTGCTGCGCCCCCTGCTGGGGCTGAAGCTGTCGGCGCTGGCGTCCTGTATCATCATCTACGGCATGAATTCCGGCGCCTATGTCTCCGAGATCATGCGGGGCGGCATCCAGTCGGTGGACGGCGGACAGATGGAGGCCGGACGGGCGTTAGGTCTGGGCTATGCCACCACCATGATCCGCATCGTGATCCCCCAGGCGATCAAAAACATTCTGCCTACGCTGGGCAATGAGTTTATCGCTCTGGTCAAGGATACCTCCATCGTCAGCTTCGTCGGTACGGCGGATCTGTATGTGGCGTTCAAGTTCATCGGTACCAACAACTATGAGTTTATGATTCCTTATCTGGTGATGGCGCTGATCTACATTGTACTGGTGCTGCTCATTACCCTGGGGATCCATCTGATGGAAAGGAGCCTGAAGAAGAGTGATCGACGCAATTAACCTGACGAAAAAATACGGCGATCTGACCGTACTGGACGGCATCACCGAGACCATCCACGAGGGCGAGCGCATCGTCATCATCGGGCCCTCCGGCAGCGGCAAATCCACCTTCCTGCGGTGTCTTAACTGCATGGAGGATCCCACCTCCGGCTCCATCATGTTTGAGGGGGTGGACATCGCCGACATGAAGGTGGACATCAATGTCCATCGGCAGCACATGGGCATGGTGTTCCAGCAGTTTAACCTGTTCAACAACAAGACCGTGCTGGAGAATATCACACTGGCGCCCTACCTCATCGGCAAAAAGAAGGCCAAAGGCCGGGCAGCAAAGGCGCAGCTGAAAGCGGACGTGGAGGCGAAAGCCCACGAGCTGCTCAAGCGCATCGGACTGGACGACTGGGCGGATAAATACCCCTCCACCCTGTCCGGCGGGCAGAAGCAGCGGGTCGCCATCGTGCGGGCGCTGGCGATGAACCCCAAGGTCATTCTGTTTGACGAACCCACCTCGGCGCTGGATCCGGAGATGGTGGGCGAGGTGCTGGATCTCATCAAGCAGCTGGCGGATACCGGCATGACAATGGTGATCGTCACCCACGAGATGGGCTTTGCCCGGGAGGTGGCGTCCCGGGTGCTGTTCATGGACGGCGGCCACATTCAGGAGCAGGGGACGCCGGAGGATATCTTCGACCACCCCCAAAGCCCCCGCCTAAAAGATTTCCTGAGCAAGGTTATTTGAGACAAAGAACAACCGGCGGCGAAAGCAATTGCTTTCGCCGCCGGTTTTGGTTATATGTCCCCACCATAGCCGGGGACACACGAAATCCTACTTTATTTTTCTTCCGACTCCGGCTCCGGCGATGCCGCCCGACGCACCCGGATCTCCTCCGGATGATTGGCGTCCATGCGCACCACCTGTACCTCCAGCCCATCGGCGGTGAAGGTGTCCCCCTCCGCCGGAATACGCCCCAGCGCATCCATGACCCAGCCGCTGACGGTAGACGCCTCGCACTCGGTCTCGGCGTCGAACACCTCCATCAGGCTGTCCAGCTCCGCCGAGCACAATACGGCGTATTCGCCGTCCCCCAGCGGGCGAATGGTCTCCACCACATCGTCGTGTTCGTCCCAGATCTCGCCCACCAGCTCCTCCAGCACGTCCTCCATCGTCACCATACCCAGCGTGCCGCCGTATTCATCCGACACAATGGCGATGTGGGATTTCTGCTCCTGCAAAAGCCGCAGCAGCAGCCGAATCTTCATCGTCGGCGGCACAAATACCGGCGGCTGCATGATCTGCCGGGGGGTAGGATCCTTCTCCTTGGCGCACAGATAGTATTTCAGATGCACCACACCCACGATATGATCCATGGTTTCCTCATACACCGGCAGGCGGGAGTATCCGCTCTCTGCAAACAGCTGCGCCATCTCCTCGGTGGTGGCGTCCGCCGGAATACCGGTCATATCCACCCGGGGGATGAGAATGTCCACCGCCTCCCGGTCATTGAAGTCGATGACCCGGCGGATCAGCTCGCTTTCCTGCTCGTTGATGGAGCCGCCCTGCTCCGCCTCGTCCACGATGGTGAGCAGCTCCTGCTCCGTCACCACCGACTCGCCGCTGGATTTGAAAATTTTGCTGAGCAGGCGCTTCCACAGAGAAAACACCCAGTTGACGGGGTAGAGCAGCACCACGATGCACCGCAGAATGGGGGCTGTCGCCAGCGCAAAGCTCTCGGCATGGTCCTTTGCCAGACTTTTCGGAGAGATCTCTCCGAAGATCAGCACCACCACGGTGGACACGATCGTCGCCAGAGTGGTGCCGGTGCCGCTGCCGTACAAGCCCACAAAAAACACGGTGGACAAAGACGCCAGCAGGATGTTGACGATGTTGTTCCCCACCAGAATGGTGGACAGCAGACGATCGTACTGGGCGGACAGGGACATGACCAGCTGCGCCCGTTTGTCTCCCTCCTCCGCCATATTCTTCAGACGGATACGGTTGAAGGATGAAAATGAGGTTTCGGTGGCGGAAAAATACCCGGAGAGTGTCACCAGCACCAGCATAAACAGGAGCAGCTGTATATTACTGCCGTCGGGGTCGTTCATAAGTAATTGATTCCTCCTAAAATGTATAAGATCAGCGCTATCATACCAGATAAATACGGTTCTGTCCAGAACTTTTTTACATTCACGCATAACTTTTTGAGAAATCGGCAAAATAATGGACAGCGGAGAAAATAAAACCGGAAGAAGGAGTTTAAGCAATGGATTGGTGGATGCTGGTCAAGGCGTTTGCGGTAGGGGGCGGCATTTGTGTGATCGGGCAGCTTTTGATGGATTATACCAAGCTGACCCCCGCCCGGATCCTGGTGGCGTTCGTAACGCTGGGGGTAGCGCTCACCGCCATCGGCGTATATGAGCCGCTGGTGAAGTTTGCCGGCTGCGGCGCCACCGTGCCGCTGACCGGCTTCGGCTATACGCTGGCGATGGGAGTCAAGGAGGCCGTCGCCGAAAAGGGGTTATCCGGCGTGTTGACCGGCGGCATCACCGGGGCAGCCGGCGGCATCACCGCCGCCGTGGTGTTTGGATTTCTGTGTGCACTGGTGGCGAAGCCCGGCGACAAATCGTAAAGCAAACATCCACAGGGCAATTATAGGCAAGAGCGGCAGTCAGGGGAGACAGATATATCTGCCCCCGAGCTGCCGCTCTTTATGATCCAACACCGTTAGGCATTGGGCAGACCCAGCTATAATGGGAATCAGCCGTTTATATTTCCCTATTATGCAAAGCAATTTCATGGCAGAAATCACGGTCGCCCCAATTCTGCACCATTTGCTCACAGATGCGCTGAAATGCGACACCACTGTGTTTATGATGAAAAATAAAATAAAACCGATTGGTATACCTTGGAAACTCCAGCAGCCTCACGCGATCCGCCAACAAAAAGCTGTTCTGAAAATCCATAACGCACTCAATACACTTCTTTTTCGCCATCAGCTGCGGTCGATGCTGATACAAAATGACATCTTGCCCCCGCTCATAGTATTCCTTGAGCTCCGTCCACCGCACATGCTTTTCGGTGGCAGCATTATCCTGATACATTTTTGCCGTTTCAAGTCCGTTGTCCGGATCAAGAAAGACCACTTCCGTGTCTTTAGTCCGCTCCAATCCCCGTTTATGCCACGCCTTTCTGTCCGGTCCGATCACCTCGGAAAAATACGCCGCATGAAACAGTGACTCTTTCTCGATGCGCTCGACACGTCTATCCTGCTCTAACACCACGACTCTGTGCAAAGAATCAAACAATTCGGGGTCGTAGTCTCGATACAATTGCGGTACGGACAAATAGTGTATGTATTTCCCATCTTCTTGTTTTTGCGGCTGCTTTGGGCATACCCGATACCAGTTTACAGATAGAGTTCTTCCTGCTGCGCAAACCATGCGCAGCAATCCATATTTTCCATAATCCCCAACATCGCCGACATAGGCATCCTGCAAGGTGATCCACCGCCTTTTCCATACATTTCTGCACTGAGTTGTTCCTGAGAAGCAGTCGTTTTTACGAGAAAGAGCCTACTCCGCCCGAAAGCGGAGTAAGCTCTGCGCTCTTCCAGAAAAGTTAAGTCAAAATCTCATTTCTCTGTCTCAGAACACTACGACCAGCAGCATCTTGAACCGCTCCTCACCGTACACCGCATGGGGATGCCCGGCGGGCATAACGATGGACTCCCCCTCGTGGAGCGCATAGGGCTGCCCGTCGATGGTGATACGGCCGACGCCATCCAGACAGGTGACGAACGCATCGCCGCCGGACTTGTGGGCGCTGACCTCCTCGCCCTTTTCAAAGGCAAACAGCGTAATGCTCAGCGCCTCGTTCTGCGCCAAAGTCTTACTTACCACCTGACCGGGCTGATAGTCCACCTGCTCCCGCAGCGTGACCACCTCCGCATGGGGGATGTTTTTCATTTTCGGTTCCATGATCCCGTCTCCTTTTCTATAAAATGTCGGATCTGAATATCGCTGTTTCCTCTATTTAGTCTGCACCGGGAGCGCACTGTATTCCGGAAATTCTTTTCCAATTCAGCGCCTGACACCATTTCTTCAGCAGCTTTACAACGGTGATCGCTCCCAGCGGCAGCAGCGTACCGGCAAGGACATACGCAAAACCGATCGGCAAGCCGGAGGTCGGATATCCATTCAAGGGATAGCGGTGTGCATCAAAAAGGCCGCAGCCTATCAGCAAAAGATCCACCGCCTTGAACGACAAAAAGTGCAGTGCCATAATATGCAGGCTGTTCTTGCCTACAACCGACATCCATTTTGTCAGGAGAGCGCTCTTTACGATCCACTTGGTCACATACAGACAGCCGTATATGCCGCATATCGTAATGCCGTAGAACCAGAGCGGATCCGGAACCACATAGACGCTTAAGGCTATTTGCTGCTTCTGCTTGATCGACAGCACGATAATGACGAGCGCTGCCAGCATTCCATACCAGGTCAGCGCCTTTTCGCTCTTTTCTTTATAGGAAAAGAACAGCTTCCCCGCATATATGACCGGGACTCCCAGAAAAGAGATCATCATATGGTGTCCCACACGGTCAAATAGCGCATAGTGTCGGATCCCATATCCGATACCGATGCTGCCCACAATGCACAGTATATGCCAAAACAGCTTGTGTTTTCGTGCCTCGGCAAACCGCCAAAACCCGATGAAAAACACCATAGCAAACAGAAGCATAGGAATAAACCAGAACGCCCCCAGCATACTTTCGGCGGTATCCAGCTGGACTCCGTTGATTATCTTCTCCAACAGATCCGCTTTGCGGTAGCGCACAGCATCCAGCACACCCATACGGATCAGCCCATTGTGCATCAGCACAAAAAGCAGATTGTACAGAAAATTATACGCAGCCAGCGACACTATGCGCTTTCCCATATCCGTCTTATACGACTGTCCGGGGCGGTATGTTCCGCCCGAGGTAAACAAAAACACAAAGATCTGATAGGTATTGATCAGCCACAAGCTATGGATCTGAATTACCGGAATGACAAAGCCGAAGGAATGTCCGCAGACCACGGATAGGATCCCGATACCCTTCAGAATGTCAATTTCATGGATCCTGTCGTTTCCCATGAAAGCCCCCCTCGTCCCAAAATGCCGGGCACGCCCAACAGAGCCATCTCACAAGGTCAGCGCCGCCGCCACATCGCCGGTATAATACCGCTCCAGCAGCGGCTGCACCGTCTGGCTCAAAAACTCCTCCACCTGCGATACGCTGCGCCCGATATACTTCTCCGGCGCCATCTGGGCGAGGATCTCCTCTTTTGTCAGCGGGATCCGATCGTCCGCCGCCATGCGGTCGATGAGGTCATTCGGCGCCCCCTCCAGCTTCACCCGGGTGGCAGCCGCCTGCGACAGCTCCCGCAGCACCTCGTGGAGCGCCTGCCGGTCGCCGCCCCGCTTGACCGATTCCATCATCACGTTTTCCGTCGCCATAAAGGGCAGCTTTTCCATCACCCGGCTGTGGATGACCGGCTCATACACCACCAGCCCGGAGGTCACATCGCTATACACGTTGAGGATCGCATCCACCGCCAGAAACGCCTCCGCCACGGCGATCCGCTTGTTGGCGCTGTCGTCCAGCGTCCGCTCGAACCACTGGGTAGACGCCGTCATTGCCGGATTGAGCGCATCGATCATCACATAGCGTGCCAGCGCGCACATCCGCTCGCTGCGCATCGGGTTACGCTTATAGGGCATGGCGGAGGAGCCTACCTGCTTCTTGCCGAAGGGCTCCTCCACCTCGGAGAAGGACTGGAGCAGCCGCAGATCGTTGGCGAACTTATAGGCGCTCTGGGCGAACCCGGACAGCACCCCCAGAAAATAGGCGTCCACCTTACGGGAATAGGTCTGTCCGGACACCGGCACGCAGCCGGAAAAGCCCATCTCCTCTGCGATCCGCTGTTCCATGCGGCGGATCTTATCCTCGTCGCCGTCAAACAACTCCATGAAGCTGGCCTGCGTGCCGGTGGTCCCCTTCGAGCCCAGCAGCTGCAGCCGATCCAGCTGAAACTGCAGATTTTCCATATCCATGCACAGCTCGTTCATCCACAGGGTCGCCCGCTTGCCCACGGTGGTGAGCTGGGCGGGCTGCAGATGGGTATAGGCTAGACAGGGGAGCGCCTTATACCGGGCGGCAAACTCCGCCAGATTATGCAGCACCTGCGCCGCCTTTTGCAGCACCAGCCGGGAAGCTTCCCGCAGGATCACCACGTCGGTGTTATCCCCCACATAGCAGCTGGTGGCACCCAGATGGATGATCGGCTCCGCTTTGGGGCACTGTACCCCATAGGCATAGACATGGCTCATCACATCGTGGCGGATCTCCCGCTCCCGAGCCTCTGCCACCTCATAGTTGATTTCCTCGGCGTGAGCCTCCATCTCGGCGATCTGCTCATCGGTGATGGACAGACCCAGCTCCTTTTCCGCTTTCGCCAGGGCGATCCACAGCCGCCGCCAGGTGCGGAACTTGAAATTCTCCGAAAAGATCGCCTGCATCTCCCGGCTGGCATACCGGGTGGACAGCGGCGAAATATACCCGTCCCGATCCTTTTCCATCCTGTCAACCATCCTTTCCCCTATTTCCGTCGGCTCTCAGCGGGCGGAGCGCAGCAGACGCTCCAGCTCCTCCCGAGAGAACCGGTACACCGTATCGCAGAACCGGCAGGTGACCTCTGTCTGTCCCTGCTCGTCGGGCAGCTCCCGCAGTGCTTTTTCACCCATAGACAGCAGCGCCCGTTCCACTCGCTGGCGGGAGCAGGTGCAGCGGTATACCGGCTCGCCGGTGTCCAGCACATCAAACTCCATGCCCTCCAGCGCCCGGCCAAGGATCTGCTCCGGGGTCAAGCCCCGCTCCAGCATGGTGGTGACCGGCTCCAGCCGACTGACGTTGCTCTCGATGCGGTCGATGACCTCCTCCGGGCAATGGGGCAGCAGCTGCAGCAGCAGTCCGCCCGCCGCCTTCACCGACAGGTCGGTATCCACCAGCACCCCCAGCGCACACACGGTGGGGGTCTGCTCGCTGACGGCATAATACCGGGTAATATCCTCGGCGATCTCCCCGGACACCAGCGGAATGCACCCGGAATAGGGCTCGCCGTTCCCCTCGTCCCGGATCACGGTGAGCTGTCCGTCCGTACCCACGGCACCGGACACATCCAGCTTGCCGTTGGGCTTCAGCGGGATCTCCACCACCGGGTTTTGGGCATAGCCCCGCACATTGCCGTGGCTGTCCGCCACCGCTAAGACCGTCCCCGCCGGACCGCCGCCGCTGAGCTTCACCGTCACCGACTCGTCGGCGCCCTTGAGCATCTGCCCCATCATGGAGGCGGCGGTCAGCAGCCGTCCCAGCGCCGCCGTCACCACCGCCGAGGTCTGATGGATGCGCTCCGCCTCCGACACAATATCCTTTGAATCCAAAAACATCGCCATCACCGTGCCGTCACGGGTCAGGCAGCGTATCAATTTTCCCATAGCTTACTCTCCGTTTTTCTGATCGATCGCCCGATTACGGGCGACCAGCACCCAGCGGTCGGCATCGGCTGCCGGAGGCTGCAGACTGCGCTCGCCGTAAACCCCCAGCAGGTCGAAGCCGGTCTCCGCCAGCAGCCGTTTCCACGTGGCGAGGGAATACGCCCGCTCCCGCACCTCGTCGGTATAGCGGCGGTACAGCCCGTCCTCCTCCAGAAAGAAATCCAGCTGCATGGCAACCTCGTGCCGGGCTTTTTCATAGGTATTGCGCCATACACACAAAAACTCCTCTGTCTCGAAGACAAAGGAATTGTCGCCCAGCGTCACAGCGTGTTTATGGGGGGTATTCACATCGAACAGCAGCAGACCCGCCGGAGCGATAAACAGCCCCAGCCGTCGGAAGATCTCCCGCAGCTCATCGGTGCGCACAATATGGCTGAGACTGTCCAGCATACACACGGCGCTGTCCACCGTACCGTACAGATCCAGCTGCCGCATATCCTGACACAGAAACAGGATGTCCGCTCCGCTGTCGGCGGCTTTCTCCCGGGCGATCGCCAGCATATCCGCCGATCCGTCCACTGCCACCACATCGGCGCCCCGGGCAGCCAGCTCCAGCGACAGGCTGCCGGAGCCGCACGCCAGATCCAGCATTTGCCCGCTGCTGCCGCCGTGGCGGCGGATCAGCGCCAGTGCATAGTCCGCCCAGGCGGCGTAGTCCACATCCTCGGTCAGCGCATCGTAAAATGCCGCAAAATCCCGATATTCGTTCATTTCGACTCGTTCATCCGGCCAAATACCATCGCATAGGCGTCGCAGCCGTATTCCAGCGACCGGTTCACCCGGCTGATGGTGGCGGTAGAGGCGCCGGTCTGCTCCACGATCTTGCTGTACACCTGCTTTTCGCTGAGCATTTTCGCCACCACGATCCGCTGTGCCATGGCCTTAATCTCCGTCACGGTACACAGATCCTCAAAAAACTTATAGCACTCGTCCATATCCTGCAGGGACAGGATCGCCCGGAACAGAAAATCCGCCTCGTCGCTTTTAATTTTGGAATTCAATCCGATAACCTCCGTTTCCGATCTCTTGTATTTTCACGCTGCCTTTATTATAGTCCATTTCTTTCGCATTGTAAAGCGTGAAATTGTAAATAAACCGAAAACAAACGCTCCGGCAGCCGCTGCACCGGTACGCCCGGCTGTGGCGGCGGAGCTTCGCCCCACCCGGGCACGCCGGCGAGCGGAACGAAAGCCGCAAAAGCGGCGGACGCTTATACAAGAGGCCCGCCGCCTGCCACACCGGCTCCGAATACATTTACAGAAGCGCTTTTTCCGTTTCCGCAGCGCCGCAGCCGACGAGAGCCGATCCGATCCCGCCGTCTGCTCCGGGATCCCCCCGCCGGCGGCGATCCAAACCCGCCGGGATCGGGATACGCCCCCCCGTGCGCTGCCCAGTGTGAGCCGCAGCCGGTATTATTCGTTGCTTCCGCCGTTCAGATACTGTGCATGATATTTATCCGCAAACAGAGCGACTCCCTGCTTCAGGATCTCCATCTGGGAGCGCAGATAGTACTCGTCCTCGAACATAGCGTAGTGTACGCAGGCACGGACGAATATGAAGATCAGCGGCGTGATGGTCGTATAGGGAATGCCGATCTTCGGCTCCAGCTGCTTGGCGTATGCCGTATAACGCTCATTCACGCCCTCGAAGAACCGCTTGCCGTGCTCGATATACTTTGGCAGTGTATAGACCTGATACATCAGACGGTATTTTTTGCCGTGCTTTTTCGCCGTCCAGTACGGTACCTCCTCGATAAACCGCATCACGTCCTTCGGATCGGTGGGAGCCTTTTTCATAAAATCGTCCTCCACCTTCGCCATACAGTAGGCGGTAGACTCAAGGATCAGCTCGTCCAGACTTTTGAAATAACAGTACAGATTGCCTGTTGTGCAGCCGCATGCCTCCGCCAGCGCCTTGATGCCCGTGCCGGTCAGCCCGTTTTCCGCATAGCAATCAAAGCATTTTTCCATCATCTCCCGCTTGCGCTCGTTGTGCTGCTGCTCCGTCGTTTTCATATACGTCCTCCTTAGGCAATGGTTTGTTCACTTAACGTTAGTATACCGCACACCTGCAGAAAAATCAATGACTTTCCCTATAACCATAAACGGTGCAGCCGTCGGACAGGACGGCTGCACCCGTTCTTCTGCCGCCGGTGGGTTTACAGCGCTCCTGTGCGAGCGCTCTCCGCTGCGGCGGCTGATTGGATTTGTATGGCGATTCAAGCCCCTATAGCCTGAAAAATACAGTCTGCCGATCAGAGCTTTCCGGCGATCAGCGCCTCGCTCTCGGGCAAAGACAGCACAGGCGAATAATAAAAGCCCTGCATCATATCGCAGCCCATCGACTGCAGCGTTTTCTGCTGCGCCTCGGTCTCGATCCCCTCGCAGATCGTCAGAGCGCCTGTGTTATGCACCAACGCCAGAATATCCCGCAGCATTTTCCGGCGCCGGGGCGAGAAGCACTGCGCCGTAAAGCTGCGTTCGATCTTCACCACGTCAATGTCGTTATCGTACAGATCAGCGAGAGAGGAGAACCCGGTCCCCATATCGTCCAGTGCGATCCGGAACCCATTTTCCCGGCAGCGGCGTATATTCTCGGAGGTCTGCTGCGGGTTGTTCGTCAGCGTATCCTCCGTGATCTCCAGGATCAGACGGCGATGGTCGAAGCGAAAATTAGCGGCGATCGCCAGTATCCGATCCGCAAAATCCGGCGCCGACACGGAGATCCGGGTGAAATTACAGCTGAGGAACAGCCGGTCAAACGGCGCTGCATTCCACCGCTCCAGCAATCGGCACACCTGCGCAAAGATATGAAAATCATGGGAAACGATATCCCCGCTCTCCTTCAAAAGCCCGATATATTCACCGGGCTGCAGCAGTCCGTATTCCGGGTTCTGCCAGCGAGACAGCACCTCTGCCCCGCAAAACACCGACCGGCGGCAGTCCAGAATAAACTGCAGATGGAGCTTAAATTCTCCGTTTTCCAGCGCCTTGTGCAGCGAGGCTTGGAGCTTTTGCTTTCTTTGCGCTGCAGCGTTCTCCGGGCGGTCGCTTTCATCCGGCTGCGCCGTTTCCGCCGCCAGTCGAACGCAATAGGCGTCCCCCTCCGCCTGCACGGTCACCAGCGACGCCTCCGGTGAAGCGTCATCGATGGACAGACGCCACTGTTCCCCTCTCGGCTCCGCCGAAACGCACACGAAGCGCCGACCGGTCTCGGCAGCCGTCTGTTCCAGCCGCCGGGTCAGCGCCTCCCATTCGTCTATGCTGATGAGCAGCTTCTTTTCTTCACCCAAAGTCTGTTTCAAGATCATCACCACCGACAAACCGACGTCACCGTAAGCAGGTGCCCTCCAACCGGCGTTCCAAAGAAGCCCAACCGGACATTTGCGCCGTCGGGGGTCTGATATACGCTTTCATTATATGCTCTTAATTGCATTTATCGATCTTTTTTGTCAGTACCGAACGTTTTCAGCGGACGGCACCGTTTATTTTCGGTGCCGCTGTAGACAGCCCGCCACCGTTTTCGGAAGCGCCAGCCGTGACCCGGTACCCGCAGCACCGACACAAAGGGCGGTATTTTGCAGCAAAATATATACAGATTGTTGATTCCGCAAAATATACTACTATGCGGATCGTTTCGACAGGCAGTCGCCCCGTCCGTCAACCATCGACATGCTGCGTTCCGCCTGTTGTCGATTCCGCACCCTTTATATAAAAGGTTTGTTTCGGACCGGTATCCTGCATCAGCGTGTCCGGGCGGCGAAACCGGAACCAGTACAGCCCGGCATCGTACAGATCTCCCACACAGCCGCCCAGATGGATCGCCAGCAGCACAACGCAGCCGAACCGATCCCACGCCTGTGCGCACAAACACGCCGGCAGCAAAAACACCGGGATAAACACGGCGAAGGGCGTCAGCAAAGCGATCAGCGCCGTGCGCCGATACACATAAATATCCGGCACCCCGCAAAACGCCACCGTTGCCGTCATCCCAAAGGTCAGGCGGCGGCGGGTAAGGAGCTTATACGCCGCCCCATGGAGCAGCTCGTGCAGCACCAGATACAGCAGCATCCCGCCGATCAACAGCAGGCTGTGCCACAGATTGTAGTGCGCCGCAAGCTCCGTGGGGCGGATCCCCCACCAGCCGATCGCCGCCACCAATGCCATGACCGCCAGCGCCGCCGCATTCAGCCGGAGCCCCACCCGCTTATCGGCGGCATCCAGCGTATATACCGGGACATATCCCTCCGGCAGAACCGTCTCAAACCGCTTTTTTCTGCCGCCGGCGCTCCTCATTGCAGCTCCTGCGCCAGCGCCCGGATCGCCTCTTCGGCGGCGCCGTCCGGCGCCGACAGGATCCGCACCGTGGATGCGGTGAACGTCAGCTCCTTGCACCCCTCCAGCATGGTGCGCATCACCTTGGCGGCCATGGGCGCCCAGGAGCCGTTCTCCATCAGCGCCACCCGGCGGTTGCGATAATTCCGCTCGGTCAGGTGCAGCAGGAAATTTTTCATGGGCGGGAACACGTCTCCGTTATAGGTGACCGACGCCAGCACCAGCGTATCGTAGCAGAACGCCTTGGCGGTAGCCTCCGCCAGATCGCACCGTGCCAGATCGAACACCTCCACCGGCGTCCCCTGCTCCCGCAGCCGGTCTGCCAGCTGCAGCGCCGCCTGCCGGGTGTGCCCGTACACGGAGGCATAGGCGACCACGACCCCCTTCTTTTCCGGTCGGTACGCCGACCAGGTGTCGTACAGACCCAAACAAGTCCCCAGCTCCTCCGTCAGCACCGGCCCGTGAAGCGGGCAGATGGCGGCGATGTCCAGTGCCGCTGCCTTTTTCAGCAGCGCCTGCACCTGCACCCCGTATTTGCCCACGATGCCGATATAATACCGCCGTGCCTCGTCCAGCCACGGCTCCTCCCGATCCAGCGCCCCAAACTTGCCGAAGGCGTCGGCGGAGAACAGCAACTTTTCGCTGTCCTCATAGCTGACCATCACCTCCGGCCAGTGTACCATAGGCGCCGTCACGAAATGCAGCGTATGACTGCCCAGCGGCAGGGTATCCCCCTCTGTCACCACCCGGCGGCTGTCCGCATAGGCCTGTCCGAAAAACTGCCCCATCATGCCGAACGCCTTAGCGGTCGCCACCACCGTCGCCGCCGGATACTGCTCCTTAAAGCGCTGCACCCCGGCGGAATGATCCGGCTCCATATGCTGCACCACCAGATAGTCCGGCTGACGCCCGTCCAGCGCCGCCCGCAGGTTGTCCAGCCATTCCTCCACAAAATGCGCATCCACCGTGTCCATCACGGCGATCCTCTCGTCCAGAATGACGTAGGAATTGTATGCCATTCCGTTGGGCACCGGATATTGCCCCTCAAACAGATCCACCTGATGGTCGTTGACCCCTATATACCGCACGGCATTGGAAATATCCATATATCTGACTCCTTTTGCTGGTTTTTCTAACCCCTACTATAGCCATTTTCGCCCCGGCTGTCAATAGAAAAAGCAGGGAATCTGCCCGTAAGCCGTTTCCCTGCCATCGTTTCATTGCCGCAAAAAAGGTTCCCCCCGCACACTGCACAGCGCATACCGGCGGGCAGACGGGGCTCAACACCGTCGAATTGCCGCCGGGGGGGACGTGGAGTACTGCCTGCGCCGCAGCGCCCGGCTGCCCACCACGGTGCTGTCCGTCCGATCACCGGCAGCTCCCGGATGCCGGGCGATACAGGCGGCGTTAAACAACATGGCGGGGATCACCGGCAGCACATCTCCGTCCGCCTGCAGACGTACACCCGCCGGGCGCACCGCCGGATGCCGGATAATCCATGGATCCGGTCTATCCTTGCGCTGCCTTCTCCGCACATTCCATCGCCACGCTCAGCGCCGCCAGATCGCCGATGGCGTCCCCCAGCTGCGCCGGGCAGATCTGCACCGCCGCCAGTGTCTGGGGCAGACATTCTTCCTGCAGCACCCGTTCCATTGCCGGGCGCAGCAGCGCCTCCGCCCGCTGAAAAATACTGCCGATGACCACCCGCTCCGGATTCAGGCAGTCGATGAGCAGCGCCAGTGCCTGTCCCAGCCGTTCCCCGCAGCGGGTATACACCGCCCGGGCGGTGGGGTCGCCTGCCGCAGCGGCAAGGGCCACCGATTTGGCGCTCACCGGCTCCTCCGCCCACGGGACAACAGCTCCCCGTTCCCGGGCATCCGCCGCCATCTGCCGTGCCAGCTGCGCCAGTCCGCCGCCGCTGACAAAGCCCTCGAACGACCCGGCTTTATGATAGCCCACCGGTCCGGCTGAAGCCAGCCGCCAGTGCCCCACCTCGCCGGCATTGCCGTTGGCGCCGACATAGAGCCGTCCGTCCAGTATCAGCCCGGCGCCCATGCCGGTGCCGAAGGTCAAAAAGACCATGCTGCGGCAGCCCTGTCCGGCGCCGAACCGCCATTCCGCCAAGGCACAAGCATTGGCATCGTTGCGCAGCGCCGCCGGAGCGCCCAACCGCTGCCGTGCCAGCGCCACGATCGGAACCGCATCCCAACCGGGCAGATTGGGCGGGGACAGGATCACCCCCTGCGCCTCATCCAGCGGACCGCCGCAGGAAATTCCGATTGCCGCCGCAGAGCCCCAAGCCTTTGCCGCCGCAAACAGCCGCTCCAAGGTCTCCTCCGGCGCACCGGTGGGGATCTCCACCCGCCGGGTCACCCGTCCGGTGCCGTCTCCCTGCAGGATGGCACACTTCGTGCCGCCGATGTCCAGCCCCAACAGCTGCATAGGCACCCTCCTCACAGCCAGGTCAGCCCCACATCCTCATCACCGGTGATCCGGTGGAGCTTTTCCATCCACCGGGAGCATTGCTCCAGCGAGAAGCAGGGGGTACCGTCCAAATAATGATTATAGTAGTCCTTGCCGTCCACCACCCAGTGGATCAGCAGCATTCGTTTATCTCCATAGTTGCCGTAGACCCCGCCCAAGGTGCGGTTTTGGTTTGCTTCCACGGTGAAATCGCCCTGCGCCAGCACCTCGTCCGTGTCCAGATCGGACACGGTGTAGTGTCCGCTGACCGGCTGCAGGGTGTCGTTGGTCGCCACCACCCGGTGGCTGGAATCGCTGATCTCCCCCAGCAGGATCGCAAAGGGCGCCTGCGCCCGTTTAATGGTGAAGTAGGCGAGCTTTTTCCGGAAGAAGAAATCCACAGCGCCGTTGGATACCACCGGCCAGCCGTCCAGCAGATTCCACCAGAGAATGCCGCCGGTACGGGGCTTTTGGATGCGGATGCGCTCGATGAAGAACTTGAACGCCTCCGCCTGAGAGATCTGCGACGCCAGCGCATACTCCTCCAGCGTATCCGGTACGGTGCCGAACAGCTGGCGGATCTGATTGTTCATCGCCCGGATGATCCAGCCGTCGCCGCCCCACTGCTCGGCGGAATGCCAGATCCACTGCTCATTCATATTGGGCCAGAGGTAGTCCTCGTCCACCGTGCGCCGCATGGAATCCGGGCAGGGACAGCCCTGATACCCAGTCTCGCTGACAAAGCACGCCGCAGAACGGGCGTAGAAATCGGATTTATAATAATCCCGCACGCCCCACAGATGCTGCTCTGTGGGGGTATAGCGTCCGCTCTGCCACTCTGCAAAGCACCGGGAGGAAATGTAGGGAGAGCTGGGCAGGAACGGATGCTGTCCGTCGTGCTGCGCAATGAGCCGGGGCAGCAGCTCCCGGGTGATCCGGTTGCAGGCGGGGTCGATGCCGGTGTCCTTCATGGACTCGTCGATCTCGTTATCCCCCGACCACAGCGCCAGACAGGGGTGATGCCGCAGCCGCCGGATCTGATAGCTGAATTCCTGCTCCAGCTCGTGCCACATAGCATCGTCGGTGGGTACCGGGCGGCACGCCATCATAAAATCCTGCCACACCAAAATGCCGTGCCGGTCGCAATAATCATAGAATTCATCCTGCTCATACACGCCGCCGCCCCAGATGCGCAGCATATTGCAGCCGACATCCGACACCAGCGCCATAGCGGGGGCATACCGCTCCCGATCCATGCTATGGTACGGCGCCAGCGGGATCCAGTTGCTGCCCCGGCACATAATCGGCACACCGTTGACGATAAAGCGGAACCGGGCGTTTTCTTCGGTCAGGGATTCGGTGTAATCCAGCCGAAGGTGGCGCAGCCCCACCGGCATGGTGCGGGTCGCCACCACCCGATCGCCGTCCAGCAGACGGGCGGTCATGTCGTATACCGCCGCCTCGCCGTAGCCATAGGGCCACCACAGCTTCGGATTGCGGATGGGGCACTGGATCCGGGCATACCGGCGGCGGTAGAACCGCTTCTCTCCCTCAAAAGAGGAGTCCTCGCCGCACACACCGTGGATCTGCACCCGCAGGCTGTCCCCCACCAGCTTTTCCATCGGGGCGGTGACGCTGAAATACACCTCCAGCCGGGGCGCCATCTGCGCATCAAACTTCACCACATAGCCCAGCTCCTCAAAGCCGTAGGCATCCCGGATGCGCAGCTCCACATCCTTCCACAGCCCGGCGGTCAGCGCCCGGGGCAGGATATCCCAGCCAAAGGCGTGGGCAGGCTTGCGCTGAAACCGCCCGTCCCCCATATCCCAGTTGGTCAGCTGGAGCGCATCGGGCTGCCCCTGCAGCTCCGCCAGAAGGGCGGAACGCAGCCGCACCGACAGCCGGTTTTCGCCGGGCAGCAGATGCTCGGTTATGTCAAATTCCCGGGGTGTGAACATAGTATTCGAGGTCCCCAGGCACTGTCCGTTCAGATAATACTCCGCCAGACAGTCCACTCCGTCAAAATAAAGAAAGATCCGCTCGTCCGCCGCCCGCTCCGGAGCGGTAAAGGTACGCTGATACCACCACTCATAGGTCTCATAGGACTCGGCGAGCTTTGTCCCCATCCCCTTGAGCAGATCTGCCGGCAGCAGCCCCGCCCGGGACAGATCCAGCTCCACGTTGCCCGGCACCTGCGCCGGAATGGACGGCAGCTGCGCCAGCTCCGCCTCGGTGTGGGTCTCGCCCGCTATGGTATCGTAGTAGTACAGCTGCCAGCTGCCATTCAGTGTGATCGTCCGTTCCATAGGAACCTCCCGCTTGTTCAGAAAATCCGTGCCGTCCGATCGCCTATGCCGCCATACCCGATCAGACGCTTCGTGAGAACATTGTACCGCACTTTTCGGCTTTTTACCTCTCTAATCAGCGAAAAATATTGCATATTTTCCTGTATCTTGCGAATTTTCGGTCAAAATTTTCGGTTCGTTCCTGACCCGAGCCGGTTTTCAGCCACTCTGCGGCGGCTCATGCGCACACACGGTCTGCACTCTGCGCCGGCTGCGGCACACCTCTGCCCGCTTGATGCCGCCGCCTGCGGAAGCACCTCCCTTTTTCTCCACTTCACACCACCATACAAGGCACAACTGCCGCTTTTTCTCCACTTCACACCTCTCTTGCCGTTTTTCGTTGTGCAGGCGGCTGCAGTACCTCTCCGACAAGCGCCCCGAACGGCCGGAGCCGGACAAAGCAAATAGCCGCAGGCGCATACACGCCTGCGGCTATTCACTACTTTGCCCTACAACCCTAATTTTTCTTTGGCCACATCAATTGAAATCCAGCTCGACGTCATTATCCATCGATGCTGTCGTAACGCCATTGAGGGTCGTATCCAACTCCTGTACATATTTATGCTGATTCAGGAGCGGGCTTGTATACGCCTTTTTCATGTTTTCAGCCTCCTTAGACAATGATTTACGATCGAGAACCGATCATGATCGGGCGTTTACGGAAAGGTCAGGCGGTCTCGTTGAACGCAGCGATGGAGGAGGATACGATTTCCCCATAGAGATACTGCGTCGAACCGTCAGCGGCCAGATACGCCACATAGGGACGTGCGTGGATCACACGCTCCACATAGGCATCCGGAATATCCTTGACTACGGCGGTATACGTCACATAGCCGGAATGAATGGCATAGAGATTATACGCTTCCACGACCTTGGTATACTTACCGGTCGCAGCGGAGACGCTGTCCAGAGCGGCTTCCCAATCGTCCGTCCGATTCGTCACTATAGCGCCGAAGGACACGACCGTACGGCTCTCGCCGTCCACCGTGACAGTGGCATCGGAAATATCCCGACTGTAATCGCCGTTCGCCAGCGGATCGCCCGCCGCATAGGCTGCGTCTTCCACCGCCACACGGAACATGAAGCGCAGATCGTTGGTGCTGCTCAGCCGCTTGGATGCGCCGACATAGCGGATCGACTCCGCCGCCTTACCGGTCACCGCCAGCTCAGACACCCACATCTGATACATGCCGGCGTTGAGATCGCCCTTCAGGCGGATGATCACATGAGAGCCCTGTCGTGCCGCCAGCAGCGTCTTATGGGTCGCCGTACCGGCAGAGCCCGCCTTTACGTTACCGGTCATGTGGACATCCGGCTCGGCACCCTCTGCCGCCAGCTCCTGCACCGTCCGATCGGTGACAAAGAAATCCACCTCGCTGGCGCCACGATCGGCTGCCGCATGGAAGAATCCGTCGATATTATACCGCAAACCAAGATCAAAGTCAAGCCAAATATAATTCGGATAATTGGTTTTTGTTTCATCCTCCGCCACGGCGGTGTCATACGCCATAGGCGTCCACTTGGAATTGGCGTCTACCTCGATCTTCCAGCCCTTTTCATTGGTCACATAGCTGCCGTCCTCGTTTTTCTGGTAGCCAGCCCAGGTCTTGCCGTCGAATACATTGGCAAAGTTGGCGCTGGAGCCTTCGGGATTGATGCGGGTGAACTCACCCTCCTGCCCCGCCTTCAGCGCATGCTGCTCATACGCCAGCACCTCCTTATAGGCATCCGCCAGCAGGTTATTCTCCGCTGCCGGCACCGTAATGGTGCTGTCGGAGCAATCGGTCCAGGTCCGGCACTTTGCCTCAGCCTTACCATAGACGTGGAATTCGCCCACACGGCCCGCCTGATAGGCACCGGTGGTCAGCTTCACACCGATGAACCGCCCCTTGACAGGAGCGTTCAGATAATTGCGGAAGGCATCGTAGGCGCCGCTGGCAGGGTTGCTGCCCAGCACGTTGTCGCCCACATTATTGCAATCCACCACCAGCTTGTCATCGGTAAACAGAGTGTCCTTGCTGTCGCCCACATAGATGCGGTAGTAGGCGATGGTGCGGTTGCGGCAGAGCGACTGTCTGCCGAAGTTGCCGCCGTTATCGGTGTCGCCCAAGCTGCCCATCAGCAGGAAGGAGTCAATGCTCACCTCGGAATCCAACTCAAACCAGATCTGCGCCCAGCCGGAGGTGCCTTTGATCTCCGTATCCGTGCCGGGAATGCACGCCATCGTATCGCCGTCGGCATTCTTGCCGTCGTTGCTGTACATATCGATCTCGCCCTTGACGTTTCCATCGCCGTCGCCCAGCTTGACCACATTGGCGACGCCGCCCTTGAGGTTGGTGTCGAGCACGGTCACCGTATTCAGGAGGCTCTCCGCCGCCGTGTCTGCCGCTGCCGCCGTATCGATGTGCCAGTTGCCGTGCTTTTCGCCGGTCTTTACCGCCAGTTCAGACAGACGCAGATTGTTTGTCGGAGTCGTCAGGGTGAAGCCAATGTAGCGTCCCTGCACATTCTGTAGCGTCAGCTCCACGGCGGTATCCATGGTATTGCCCCGCTCCTGCGTGAAGTCCGCTACCAGTGCCGACTCCAGGAAAGCGCCGTTTGCCATCAGCTCGCCCAGCGTATCCGCCACATACAGCTTGATACCGGAAACGATATAGGCGCCGGTATTTTCCAGCGTGCTGTTCCAGGTGTTCAGCGTACCGTCGCCGACCGTAGAGGCGACATTATCCAGATACTGATCCTGCAGCGCCACGCCGCTGGCGACCATGACCTTTTCCACATCGGTCACACCGCCCAGATCGTAATAGAACTGGTTCTCCGTTCCGAGAATGTTCCGATCCTCATTCGCATAGTCCGACCGCACGGCGATCCGCTGTCCGTTCCAGCCGATATTCGCCCGGATAAACCGTTTATACTTGGTCACCGTCGTCTCGGTGCCGTCGTCACCCGTTACGGTCTCCGTATACTTGGACTCGGCCAGAGGGATATTCTGAACGGTATAGCTCTCGTCGTCATGGACAGTGATCCACGCCTTTCCCTTGGCTTTATCCAGGAAGTTCGTACCGCTCTTGTATTGAGAATCGCCCTTTGCATAGGTCGTGGTCTCCTCGGCAGTCATCAGAAAATCCACGTTGGTGGTCAAAGCGGAGACAACACCGTTCAGCAGATTGCCCGCAAAGGGGATCCCGCCGCCGCCGATCATTCTGCCGGTGGCGGATATCAGCGCATTCGCATAGGTGGGAATGTCCTGTGCCGCCCGCAGCTCCCGCACGGCGTTGCCCAGCGTGTCATAGCTCAGCCGGGTGCCGTATGCCGCCAGCTCGCCCAGCCGCAGCTGGGTATACTGATCGCCAAAGCCCACGGCAAAGGTCACATACCGGCCGGTGACCGGCGTATTCAGGCGCACATGGTAGTTATAGTCGTTTACATTCTTGGAGGTCTCCCCCATATGGCGGAACACCTCTGTGCCCAGCGTCTCCGCAGTGCCGTCGTAAGCCGCATCGCTCACATAGATCTTGACATTCTTCAGCAGATAGGTCGTGTTGTCCATCTGGGAGCCGGCCACCACAAAATCCGTCAGTCTGCTGTTCTGCAGCAGATCGTAGGTGTAGTAGTTCAGCTTACCCGACGTGCAATAATACACGATCCGGCTGCTCACGTCGCTGGCGGAGCCCATATCGCCGTCGCACAGCTGCCGGGGAAAGCCGTTCGGCTCATTGGCGGTGCTGCCCTTCCGGCCGGCGGTCTGGCCGTCCTCCCCACGCACCGACAGGGGATTCATGTGATAGTTCAGGGCGCTTTCCGTTACGCCCTGCTCCGCCATGTACGCCGTCAGCCCGGTGCCCCGGGCGATGGTCGTATAGGCGGCGTTTCCGGTCTCGTCCGCTGTCCACTGGGCAGCGGACGCCGAGACCGAAAAGATGTCGGCAGCGGACACAAGACCGACCAGCATCGCCAAAGATAGGATCAGTGCCAAGGTTCTCCTTTGCATATTATTTTCCTCCCTACTATTTTATTGCATCGGCGGGTCAAAAAGCCGCCCGAAGCAATGTAACTATATTCTACGGCAGGCAAGCAAAAATGTCAATAGATTTTCACACGATAATTCGTTTTTAAGCAAATTGCCCAACCGATCTTCCCCTCTTTCCGCATCGTCCTGCGAGACGCCGCAAGCAGCAAGCAGCCGGAGCGAAAAATTCGCTCCGGCTGCCGTCATTTCTGCTGTATATTTACTTGAAATTTACTTATGCATAAACTTCTCGTGGGCCGCCCGCAGCTCCTTGGAGGTCTCCTCCGGACAGGTGGGGTTGCAATGCGCCCAAGCCCCGGTTTCACTGGAGGCGTTGTACTTGATCTTGGTGGCGCTGCGCATGGGCGGATAGAAGGCGATGTGCCAGTGGAACTGCGCCGACAGGTCCTCGCCGTTGACCGGCTCGTTATACATGCACATCATATAGGGAAACTTATAATCGAACAGGCTATCCAGCATCCCGGCGGTCTGCCGCAGGGTCTCCGCCAGACAGGAGCGCTCCTCCGCCGTGAACTGGCTGATGTTGGATCTATGGCTGTTTGCCATGATGTACACACCATAAGGATATTCCGAAAAGAACGGCAAAAACACAGTGAAATATTCATTACGGAAAATGACCCGCCGCCCGTCCTTTACCTCATGCTCCAGCCAGTCGCAGAACAGGCACTTGCCCTTTTCCTCATAGTGCTTTTTGGCGTTCTGCACCTCCAGCTCCAGCTTCTTGGGCAGGAAGGGGTAGGCGTAGATCTGTCCGTGGGGATGGGGCATGGTCACCCCCACCACGTCGCCCCGGTTCTCGAAGATGAACACATACTTCACCTTCTCATCGGCGCTGAGCGCCTCATACCGCTGCGCCCACAGATCCACCAGCTTGGTGATATGCTCCCGGGACAGCTCCGGCAGGGTCACCGTATGTTCGGGGGAATACAGAATGACCTCGCACTTGCCGTAGCAGGGAGCCGTCTCAAAGAAATCGTCCGCCACATCGTCGGGCTGGGGCGGGTTCTGGGACAGCGCCGGAAAATCGTTGTCGTACTCATACACATCGAAGTGATCCGGCACCTTGCCGCTGCCGGGGCAGAACGGGCAATAGTCCTTGGGCATTTGCGGCCGGTTCTGCCGATGGGAGGCGATCATGATCCAATCGTTTGTGAGGGGATGCTTACGAAGCTCTGCCATTGATATCGTCACCTTTCCTGATCTGACTGATTTACAGCGTATCCACACACACACCGCCGCAGGGACGGATGCTCAGCACATGACAGGAGCCGGCGCCGAACACCGATTCCATCACCGTGCGGAACTCCTCCAGCTTATCCAGCGGCACAAAATTCTGGGTGGTGCCGCCAAAGCCGCCGCCATGGACACGCCAGGCACCGCAGCCATCCAGCACACCCTGCGCCAGCGCCAGCGCCAGACTCATCCCCTGCTCCTCCACGGCGCAGGCGGCGTACACATTCTGGAGATATTCAAAGGAGGAATGCCCGGAGGCGATCACCAGCTGCTTAAATTGCTCAAAATCCCCCGCCCGCAGCGCCGCCACCTGCTGGGGCACCCGCTCGTTATCCCGCAAAAAATGGATCGCCCGCAGCACCGCCCGATCCCCGTGCTCCTTCCGCAGCGCCGGGATATGCGCCAGCAGGGTTGCCATATCGGTCTGCCGCAGGTATTCCACCCCCAGCGACCTTGCCACCGCTTTCATCTCGGCAGGCACCGCCGCATATTCGTGGGTCAGGTCAGCGTGGTTGCCCCCCACATCCACGATGCACAGGGCGTGACCGGTCTGGGAAAAATCGAAATCCACCCGCTCGATTACCGGATGCTCCGTGTCGGCAAAGTCGATGGTGATGATATTGCCCACCGAGGACGCCATCTGATCCATCAAACCGCAAGGCTTGCCGAAAAAGGCATTCTCCGCATATTGGGCGATCTGGGCGATCTCCACCGCATCCACCCGTCCGCCGTTGAACAGGTGATTGAAGATCACGCCGATCAGCACCTCAAACGCCGCCGACGAGGACAGGCCGGAGCCCTTCAGCACATTGGAGGTGGTGTAGGCATCGAAGCCACCGATCTCATACCCCAGCTGCCGGAACCGTGCCGCCGTTCCCCGAATCAAAGAGGCGGAGCGGTTTTTCTCCTCCTCCACCGGCTCCAGACGATCCAGCGATACCACATCCATGGGGTAGCCCTCCGACTGCACCCGGACGCCTCCCGGAACGGGACGGGCGACAGCGATCACATCCAGATTGACGCTGCCCGCCAGCACCCGTCCGTGGTTATGGTCGGTGTGGTTGCCGCCGATCTCGGTGCGGCCGGGGGCGGAAAACAGCATCAGCGGCGCACCGTCCTCACCGTAGGTGGCGGCAAAGCCCGCCACCGCCTGTGCATACCGTTCCCGCTGCGCCTCCACCTGGTCGGCACCGTACAGGCGGGCAAACGCCTCGTCGTACCCTCCGGAACGGATCTTCTCGGTCATGGTCGCTGCTGCTGTCATAGCCCATCATCCTTCCCATTCATCGTTTTCTTTACTTTCATTATAAAAGCAACTACCAAAAGGTCAACCCTTTTATTCGGCATTTGTATGGACATTTGTTGCATTGTGTGGTAAGATAAGGATATGAGGGAGGGGATCGGATGAAAAACGCCCGGTATTCCTTTAAGGATACGCTGAAAGAAAACGCCGGACTGTCGGTGTATAACACCGGCTATGAGAAATGCGACGCCAGCCACAGCTGGGGACCTGGGCTGCGGGATCACTATCTGATCCACTATGTATCGGCGGGAAAGGGCTCCTTTGTCTGCAACCGGCAGACCTATTTTCTGCGGGCGGGCGACCTGTTTCTTATCGCCCCGGGGCAGATGGTCAGCTACCGGGCGGACCCGCGAGACCCGTGGGAATACTGCTGGGTGGGCTTTAACGGCACCGACGCCCGGCGGCTGGTGACCATGGCGGGCTTCACCCGCAAGGAGCCGGTGCTGCGGGATCCGGAGCCGGAGACCACCCCGGCGCTGCTGCTGCGCATCGCCGAGGTCAGCGGCAGCACCGCCGCCGCCGATGCGGAGATGGTGGGGTGTCTGTATCTGTTTCTGGCGCAGCTCATCCGCCACAGCGCCCGCCGCACCGCCGGAGACCCCCATCAGGAATATGTCGCCAATGCCCTGCGGTTCATCCAGTATAACTACGCCGGGGATATCGGCGTCAGCGACATCGCCCGCTATGTGGGCATCAGCCGCAGTCAGCTGTATCGGGCGTTTCTGCAGGATTTCGGCATATCCCCCCACACCTATCTGCAAAAATACCGCATCAGCGAGGCGTGCAGCCTGCTGCGCAACCCCAACCTGTCCATCGCCGAGGTCGCCAGCTCGGTGGGCTTTAACGATCCGCTGTATTTCTCCCGGGTGTTTAAGACCATTAAGCAGCGCACCCCCTCCGATTACCAGCGACAGGAATCGGAAAAGACCCGCTGAAAGCCAAATACAGCTCTTATTGAATTTCGATAAATTTCACGGCGTTTTTCCGGGCTTCTCCTGTGAAAAGCGCCGATTTTCTTGTTTTTCGGCATTTAATTATTGATTTTCGATAAATTCAAGACTATACTATTGCCATGGCAAGACGACAGCGGGGCGCTTTCCGAGCGCCGGATCCGCTGCTCAGCCAGGCTTTCGTAAATCCGATAACAGGAGGATCTTACAATGAACGAACCGTATACCTCTCCGGCGGGACAGCCCGCTGCGCCTGCGAAAAATGTCGCAGATGCCCGATCAAACGAAGCTCAACCGCAGACCCCGCCCGGCGGCGGTTACGTCCCGGCGGTGTCCCCCGCCGGCTATTATGTCCCCACACCCAAGTGTCAATTGGTTTCCGACCGGCGGGATCTGGGACTGGCGATCGTATTGGGGCTGCTGGCGGTGCTGGGCGTGAATGCTTCCCTGTTCGGCGGATTTCAATTGGGCTATGCCATCACCTGTGTCGGCATGGCGCTGACCGGCGGCATCTACCTCCGCCGCAGCGGGCGGGTCGATCTCTACAGCGTCTTCTGTCTGCTGGCAGCGCTGGCGTGCGCCGGGGTGTTCGTATGGCACACCGATCGGTTCACCCGGTTCTGGCTGGGCGGCGGCATCGTGTTTCTGACCATGCTGACCCTGCTGGAATACACCGGCACCCAGCGCCGGGGGAGCGGCACCGTCGGCTGTGTGGCGGATGTATGCAGCCTGTGGTGCGTACGCCCGCTGAATCATCTGGGAACGGCGGTGAGCGCCATCTTCCGCCGGGAGCAGAACGGGCAGGTACAGAAGCGCCGCTGCGGCGGCGTGCTGATCGGACTGCTGTGCGCCATACCGGTGCTGGCGATCCTCGTGCCGCTGCTCATCGGCGCCGACGCCGCCTTTGAGGGACTGATGCGGCTGACGGTGCTGGAGCATCTGGGGGAATGGCTGGGCAGTCTCGTGCTGGGGCTGGGGCTGTTCTGTGTGGTGTATGCCCGGCTGTTCGGGCTGCGACACCGGCTGGATCTGTCCCCGGCAGCAGCGCCCAGCCCGCTGCGAGGGCTGGACGCCGCCCCTCTCTGCACCTTTTTGGGTGCGATCAGTCTGGTGTATATCCTGTATCTGGCGGCGCAGTTCGCCTACTTCACCAGCGCCTTTTCCGGCATTCTGCCCGCCGATTACACGGCGGCACAATACGCCCGGCGGGGCTTTTTCGAGATGTGCGTACTCTGTGCCATCAATCTGGGGCTGGTGGGCGGTTGTCTGGCGCTGTCCCGCAAGGTCAATGGAAAAGCACCTCTGGCGACCCGGCTGTTCTGCTTATTCATCCTGCTGTTTTCGCTGGGATTGGTGGCGACCTCCGCCGCTAAAATGGCGCTGTACATCCAGTCCTTCGGGCTAACCCGGCTGCGGGTGCTGACCAACCTGTTCATGGCGATGATGGCGGTGGTGATCGTCGCCGTGATAGTGCGGCTGTTCCGCCCCCGGTTCCCCTATATGCGGCTGTGCGTTGTGGGGGTGGTTCTCATCGGGCTGTGCGCCGCCTATGCCGATGTGGACACGGTGGTGGCACGGTATAACGTGACCGCTTATCAGCAGCAGCGGCTGAAGACGGTAGACATCGCCACGCTGGAGGATCTGTCCGACGGAGCGATTCCGTATCTGGCACAGCTGACGAAGGACAGCGATGCAGAGATCGCTGCCGACGCCGTGACGGCGCTCTACCAACGGCTGGAAAACACCGGCAGCTGGGAGGAAAACGCCAAGGGCAAGCCGGTCTGGAAGCCGCTGACCACCGCCGACTGGCGCTCCTACAGCGTGGACGGACGCCGGGCGCAGCGGCTGCTGGAGGCGTTTGCCGCCTCCCCGGCGGCGCAGGAAATGTATCGGGCGGAGCAGGCGTGGTAACGGCGCCGCTGCCCCGGCGATGCCGTTTCGCCGGAAGCCGTCCTCCTCCATAAGCAAAACGAAAGGCGAGGGATCCCCTCGCCTTTCGTTGTATTTTTATATGGAAACATAGACTCCGGCGGGGATCGCTCATTCCCGCATGAGGATATAATTCAGCTTACCCACCAGCTGTCCGTGGCGGTAATACAGGCGGGGGATCCGCTTGCTCAGCAGACAGATCACCTCATAGTTGATGGTACCCATCCACGCCGCCACCGTGTCGGCGGTCAGCGAATCCCGCCCGAACACCGTCACCTCCGTGCCGACCTGCACCCGGGGCAGCGCCGTCACATCCAGCATACACTGATCCATGCACACCCGCCCGATGACCGGCACCAGCTGCCCGTCGATCTGCATCTGTCCCTTATTGGACAGGCTGCGGCAATAGCCGTCGCCGTAGCCGATAGGCACCGTCGCCACCCGCATCGGAGCCGGCGCCGTATAGGTGCGGTTATAGCTGAGGGTAGTCCCGGCGGGAATGTCCTTCACCTGCGTGACCGCTGTTTTCAGCGCCATCACCGGGCGCAGCTGCGCCCCCCACTGCGCCGCCATCCAGCGATCCGGCATAAGCCCGTACAGGATGATCCCCGGGCGCACCATGTCCAGATGCATATGCGGAAACCGCAGGGTCGCCGCACTGTTGCAGCAATGACGCAGAGAAAACACGATCCCCTGCTGCCGGGCGGCATCGATCACCCCGGTGAACAGAGCAAACTGCTTTTCCGTAAAGCCGCCGTCGTCCTCCTCGTCCGCCGAGGCAAAGTGGGTGAAGATCCCCTCCGGCTGCAGACCGGGCAGACGGCATACCGACACGATCTTTTCCGCCGCCGCCGGGATCTCCGCCGGCTCATGGCAGAAAAAGCCCACCCGGGACATACCGGTGTCCACCTTGATATGGATCGGCAGGGTCACCCCCAGCCGCTGCGCCTCCCGGCTGAGCGTCTGCCCGTATTCCGCCGACAGCACCGTTTGCGTCACCCGATATTGCGCCAGCCGCTCCGCCTCCTCCGGGGGCGTATGGGAGATCACCAGGATCGGGCACTCGATCCCCGCCTGCCGCAGCTGGATCGCCTCCTCCAGATTGGAGATGCCCAGCCAGTCGGCACCGTCCTGCTGCAGCTCCCGTGCCACCTCCACGGCGCCATGTCCGTAGGCGTCCGCCTTGACGATCCCCATGATGCGGCAGCCGGGCTGCAGCACCCGACGGATCGCCGCCACATTATCCCGCAGCCGATCCAGATCTACCTCAGCCCAGGTACGATGTAAAAAAGAGTTCACACGCCGTCCCTCTCTCATTTCAAGTCTGTGCTGCTTATTATACCGCTTTCTGCCCCTGGGGTCAACCGATCCGGATAAAATCTTTTTTCATCGAAATGCCGACTAAAGCACCGGCAAAGCGATCCCGCTGACAAGGTCATTCAACCCGCAGTTATCACCCCTTGTCAGCAACCGGATGACTTTTTCACCGTATGTATTCGGTGGGAAAGTCTGGGTTTTTCACACTTTCCACCGAGTTTTCCACAGAATTTCCGGGAAAGCGGGGTGGTTTTCCACATTACAAACCGTATATTCCTCCCGCCGCTTTCCCATACTATTTTCGTATGACCCGGTCGGAGGAAAAAGCCGCCCATATTGCGGTCGAATTTTCGGATATTTACAGGAAGCGCAGGAGGGATCACACATGATCAAAGGGATCAATCGCCAGATGATCGAAGTCACCCACACCGGCAGCCCCTATTTTGAGCGGGCATTTTTAGTGGTGCGTACCGGATGCAGCCAGCCCGCCGCCGAGGCTCTGCAGAGCATGGCGGAAAAGGTGGTGCAGCAGGCGGACACCTATGCCGGGCTGCGGCGGCAGCGGCTGCGGCTGCGGTGGCAGCGGCTGCTGTATACCCTCGGCGCCATGCTGGGCGGTGCCGGGCTGCTGTGGGTCGTCCAGTGGCTGCTGCACCGCTGAAGCCCGCTCCGTCAGCGCAAAACAGCCCCGACAGAAACAATTTCTGTCGGGGCTGTTCATCCGATATAGCGATCCGGGTACAACCGTTTCCCTTTTCAGGAGCGGTTGCACCCGGATTGTTTTGTCTGTGCTTATTCGCTTGAGACAGCGGCTCGCTTTTGCCGCTCCTTTTGCTGCTTGATGACCTTCAGGCGGGAGAAATCCTCCCGCTCCTTTTCCTCCAGCGCCTCGGTAATGTCCTTGATGGTGATGCGGAACTGGGGAATCATCACATTTTTCAGTGCGTTCGCCCGTTTCTGGGTCTTGCGGATGGCATTCGCCAGCAGATAAACGCTGCTGCCGATCTCCGCCAGCTCCACCGTCAGCTCCTTCACCTGCCGGAATCGCTCATACGCCTCATCCAGCATGGAATTGGTGGAGGACAGGGGATAATTGGCATAGCTGGTGCTATGCAGCCGCACGGCGGGCAGCTCCACCCCCATCACCGATCGATAGTCGATCTCCAGCCCCTCCTCCACCGGGATATTGCGTACATAATCCTCGCAAAAGCCCAGCGTCAGATTCGCCTTTTGCAGCGCCGCATACGCCTCGGCATAGGTGGAGTCGATGCGGCTCTGGACGTCCGCCGCCTTGTCGATGAGCTGCATCATTTCCCGGATGAGGATGTTGCGCTTGCGATCCATCAGATCGTAGCCCAGCTCCGCCAGCTCCAGGCTTTTTTTGGTTGCCATCAGATTGCCCTTGGTGGGCGCTACCTGTGCCAATCCGGGTCACTCCTTTCCCTTTTACGCCGGCTCGGCGGGCGTATCGTAATACTGATCCAGCAGCTTATCGTCGATTCGATCCAGCTGATTGCGGGGCAGCAGCCGCAGCAGCTCCCAGCCGACCTGCAGCGTCTCCAGCATATCCCGATTGGTAAAGCCCTGATTGAGGAACCGCTGCTCGAACGCCCGTCCGAAAGACAGCATCTGCTTATCGCTGTCACTCAGCTCCTCCTCGCCGATGACCGACGCCAGCGCCCGCACATCCTGCACCTTGGCGTAGCAGGCGAACAGCTGGTTTGCCACCGACTGGTGATCCTCCCGGGTATAGCCCTCGCCAATGCCGCTTTTCATCAGGCGGGACAGGGAGGGCAGCACGCTGATGGGGGGATAGATGCCCTTGCTCTCCAGCGTGCGGTCCAGCACGATCTGCCCCTCGGTGATATACCCGGTCAGATCGGGGATGGGGTGGGTGATGTCGTCATTGGGCATAGACAGGATCGGCACCTGCGTGACCGAGCCCTTTTTGCCCTGGATCATGCCCGCCCGCTCGTACAGGCTGGCCAGATCGGAATACAGATAGCCGGGGTAGCCCTTTCGTCCGGGAATCTCCCCCTTGGAGGAGGAAAACTCCCGCACCGCCTCGCAATAGGAGGTCATATCGGTGAGGATCACCAGCACATGCTTTTCCAGCGTGAACGCCAGATATTCCGCCGCCGTCAGGGCGCAGCGGGGAGTAATGGTGCGCTCCACAATGGGGTCATTCGCCAGATTGAGGAACATGACCACCCGCCCCATGGCGCCGGCCTCCTCAAAGGAGCGGCGGAAATAATCCGCCACATCGTTCTTCACGCCCATGGCGGCGAACACGATGGCGAACTCCTCTCCGTCGCCGATATTCGCCTGCCGGGCGATCTGCACCGCCAGCTCATTATGGCGCATACCGGAGCCGGAGAAGATGGGCAGCTTTTGCCCCCGGATGAGGGTCGTCAGCCCGTCGATGGCGGAGATGCCGGTGTTGATATAGCTGCGGGGCATGATCCGGGACACCGGATTGATGGGCTTGCCGTTTACATTCTCCCGGCTCTGGGGATAGACCTCCCCCAGCCCGTCCAGCGGCCGCCCCACCCCGTCAAAGACCCGTCCCAAAATCTCCGGAGACAGGGGCAGTTCCATGGGGTGCCCGGTCAGGGACACCCGGGTGTTTTCCAGCGACAGCCCCCGGGTACCCTCGAACACCTGCACCACGATCCGCTGCCCACTCATCTGCACCACCCGTCCCAGCCGGGAGGTACCGTCGCCGCTGCGCAGCTCCACGATCTCCTCATTGGCGGCGTCGGGGACGCCGTCCAGCACCACCAGCGGGCCGTTGATCTGGGCAAGCCCTGTATGCTCAATAATCATCGCTTTGTCCCTCCTTAACCGTCCACCGGACGGATGGCGGACAGGGTATCGTCGATCTCGGTGATATATCCATCCAGCAGCTCAATATGCGCATTGGGGATGTCGTATTTCATCTTGACCGCCTTATCGAACAGCCCCGTCGCCAGCAGCTTAGACAGCGGCACCTGCCGGGTCACCAGCCGCAGCGCCCCATGGTGCAGGTGGAGGATCACCCGCATCATCTTCTGCTGCTTTTCCAGCGATACGAAGGTATCGTCCGCATGAAAGGCATTCTGCTGCAGAAATCCCACCCGGATCACCCGGGCGGTCTCCAGCACCAGCTTCTGGTCGTCCGGCAGCACGTCGGCGCCGATGAGCTTGACGATATCCATCAGCCCATCCTCCTCGGCGAGGATGCTCGCCAGCTCCTCCCGATCCTTGAGGAAGCCGGCGCCCATCTGCTTTTCGTACCAGGGAGCCAGATCGGACAGATATTCGCTGTAGCTTTTCGTCCAGTTGATGGCAGGGTAATGCCGGGCGTAGGCGAGGCTCTTATCCAGCGCCCAGAAGCAGCGGGTGAACCGCTTGGTATTCTGGGTCACCGGCTCGGAGAAGTCCGCCCCCTGAGGAGACACGGCGCCGATCACCGACACCGAGCCCTCGCCCCCGCACAGCGGCTCCATATAGCCCGCCCGCTCGTAAAACTCACTCAGCCGGGAGGGCAGGTATGCCGGGAAGCCCTCGTCGGCGGGCATCTCCTCCA
This sequence comes from uncultured Eubacteriales bacterium, assembly GCA_934630515.1. Classification (GTDB taxonomy): domain Bacteria; phylum Bacillota; class Clostridia; order Oscillospirales; family Acutalibacteraceae; genus UBA5905. The sequence goes on from CAKTVV010000001.1 coordinate 94,384, forward strand.
GCCGGCCGCTGATCTCCCGCAGCGCCTCCGCCCACCGGGAGGTGGAATCCGCCATGATGGCGGCGTGATAGCCCATATCCCGATAGTATTCCGCCAGTGTGATGCCGGTATAGATGGACGCCTCACGGGCCGCCACCGGCATATTGGAGGTATTGGCGATCAGCACCGTCCGCTCCATCAAAGAGCGCCCGGTACGGGGGTCGGTCAGCTCGCTAAATTCCCCCAGCACATCGGTCATCTCGTTGCCCCGCTCGCCGCAGCCGATGTAGACGATGATGTCCGCATCGCACCATTTGGCGATCTGGTGCTGGGTCATGGTCTTGCCGGTGCCGAAACCGCCCGGCACCGCCGCCGCACCACCCTTGGCGATGGGAAACATGGTGTCAATGATCCGCTGACCGGTGATCAGAGGCATGGCGATGGGCAGCCGCCGCTTCACCGGACGGGGGACCCGGATGGGCCATTTCTGGCACAGGGTCAGCTCCCGCTCCTCGCCGGCAGCGGTGCGCAGCCGCACCACCGGCTGGTTGACGGTATACTCGCCGTCCTCCGCCGCCCAGACCACCTCGCCGCTCACCTGCGGCGGCACCAGACACCGATGGGTGATGGAGGCGGTCTCCGGACAGGTCGCATATACCTGTCCGGGGGACACCATTTCCCCTGCCTTGACCGTCAGGGTCACCGCCCAGCGACGGGCTTCATTCAGCGTCGGCACCTGTACGCCCCGGCGGATGAACGCCCCGTCCGCATCCCGGATCGCCTCCAGCGGCCGCTGGATCCCATCGAAGATCGAGTGCAGAATCCCCGGCCCCAGCGTGGCGCACATAGGGCCGCCGGTGCTGACCACCGGCTCGCCGATGCGCAGTCCCTCGGTCTCCTCATATACCTGAATGGTGGCGCCCGTCTCCTCCAGTGCGATCACCTCGCCGATGAGTCGTTCCCTGCCCACATAGACCATGTCCATCATGGACAGATCCGTGCGCCCGGCAACCGTCACCACGGGACCGTTGATCGAATGTATGGTTTTCTCCATTCCTGTGGCCTCCTTAGCCCGCCAATCGCTTTCCCTGCTCCGGCAGGAACCGCCCGGCAGACCTTGCTACAATGCTCGTCAATTTACAGAACCGTCAGTCCGGCTTGCTCCCGGAAGCGGGGCTTTTCCTGCTCCAGACGGGTCGCCAGCGTATCGTCCGCCCGCAGCGCAGCCGCTGCGCTCTCCATCCGCAGACCGCCCAGCGTGTTGGCTGCATCCGTCTCCACCCGGCAGGGGCAGCCGAACGCCGCCTGCACCCGGGGGGCATAGACCTCGTCCGCCGGGCGCAGATATACCACGGCATCGGCGGTTCCGGCGGGCAGCAGCGCCCCCAGCCGTGCCGCCGACCGTTCCAGCAGCATCCCGTATTCCGGCGTGGCGGTGAACGCCGCCACTGCCCGGGCGGCATCCTCGAACACCTTTTGCTCATACGCATCCCGCAGCCCGGTCAGCCGATGCCGGGAAGCTGCCCGGTACGCCGACAGCTCGATGTCGGTCTGCTGCTTTACCTGCCCGATAGCACGCTGATACTGCACCTCGTGCCGGTCGTGCATCTCCCGCTCAGCCTCCTGCATTCGGGTATGGGTATACGCCGCCGTTTCCTGCTCCGTCGCCCGGCAGGATTCCTCCGCCGCCTGCCGGATCGCCTCCAGAAACAGCGGCAATTTATCCTGTATATCGCTCATAATGACTCCGCCTTTCCGCAGGCTTAAAATTTCACCCCGATGGCATCCCGCACATACCGGGTGATGCTGTCCTTGCTGCGCACCCCGTGCCGGTCAGGGATCTCTACGATCAGAGGGCGGGACACGCTGGTTTTCAGGGGATACAGGAGGGAGTCGCACTGCTGCGCCAATCCCTCGGTGATGAGCAGCACACCAATGCTCTCGTCGGCAATCGCCTGCCGCAGGCAGCGCTCCACCTCCGCCGACTCATGGACGACCACGCCCTCGATACCTGCCATACGCATCCCCATCTGGGTATCCACATTATCGCTGATGAGAAAGAACTTCATCGTTCCGCCTCGCTCATTTTTACAGCACACCCAGACCCTTCAGGATCAGGATGGAAATAACCACACCGTACAGGGCGATGGACTCGCCCAACGCCACGAAGATCAGCGCCCGGCCGAACATCTTGGGATCCTCGCTGGTGGCGCCGATCGCCGCCGGAGCGCCCGCCGCCACGGCGATACCGCCGCCGATGCCGGCAAGCCCCGTCACCAGACCCGCCGCCAACAGACCAAGCCCCAGCGCCAGACCGTCCGTGGAATCCTCCTGCGTCTCCTCGGGGGCGGCGGTGGTGGCGACATCCGATGAGCTCGCCGCCGTGCCCTCCGCCGACACGGTCATTGCCATCATGCCGCACATCACCAGCAGCACGCCTGCCGCCGCCAGATTCATGCACACCATCTTTTTCGGGGAAGCGCCCCGCCGCACCTTGTATACGGCAAACGCCACCGTCGCCGCCAGCACCAGTACAGGAAGAATAAACAGAATCGCTTTCATTGTGATACCCTCCATTTTTTGTGTTTCACAGTTTTATGACCGCAGGCGTCTCACGCCTGTTTCTGACGCACGGTATCGCCCAGCCGGAATGCGTGGAACGGTTGCCCGTCTCCCTGATAGAACCGGCTGAACATCTCATAAAAGCCCAGACGCAGCACCTGAATATAGGTCAGCACGCCCTCGATGCCCATGATGAGCAGGTTGCCCAGCACCAGCACCAGAATCCGACCGAAGCCCGCAGCCGGCGCCATGGAATAGACCACCAGCATCATCCCGGCATGCACCAGCACAAAGGCGCCCACCCGCAGGAAGGACACGGTGTTGCTGAAATAGGACAGCACATATTCGATCAGCTCAAACAGATTTGCCAGCAGATAGTCGCCCCAGCTCTCCGGCTTCCAGTCGGGCTTGTGCTCCACCAGCCCGATGAGGATCTCCTTGAAGTATAGGATGACAAAGCCTGCCACCAGCGGCCAGGTGATCCAAGCCGACGGAATGACCGCAAACAGGTCGCCGCCCATAAACTTGAGGATCTGCAGCACCAGACACACATACACCACGATGCCGGTGAGTCCGTTTTCGCTGAACAGCGCCTCGCCCACCTGCCGTCGCTTGAGGCAGGCGGCGATATTCAGCCCCATCGCCACGATCAGCAGAAACACGCCGATGCCGATGGCGGTCACCAGAATGAGAGTGATGTCCTGCATGATGGTGATGGGCTTCTCCATGTGCAACACCGTCTCATAGAACCCGTCCAGCGCCTCCTCGTTGCCGAACACCGAGCCGAACAGGGTGCCGAACACCGCCGAGGACAGCCCGCAGCGCAGCAGGATTCCGCCCATACGATTGCGGCTTTTCAGCCACAGAAGCAGCCCCAGCGCCGCCACACACAGCCCCTGTCCCAAATCGGCAAACATAATGCCGAACAGCACCGTATACACAACGGACAAAAACAGCGTCGGGTCAATATCGTGATAACCGGGGATGCCGTACATCTCCACAAACTCCTCATAGGGGCGGATGATGCAGGAATTTTTCATTTTCGTCGGCGGCTTGGAGGCAGCGGACGGCTTTTCCAGCGTCAGCTCCACTCCCACCGTTTCGGCAGCCGCCCGCACGGCGGCGTCCTCCTTCACCGGCACCCAGCCGCACAGGAAGAAGTACTCGCCGTGTACCACCGCCTGACTGCGGATCTCATGCAGCGCATTGCGGTACAGTAAGCGGGAATACATATAGTCGCAGGCATCCTGCTGTTCGTCCCAGAACTTCCGCAGCTGCTCGTCAATGGCATCCAGCTGCGCCACCGCCTCATCCAGCCGCCGCTGGTATTCCGCCATCGCCTTTTCCGGCGTGTCAAACGCCTGCGGCAGCCGCAGCCGCTGGAAATACAATGCCGCAAACAGCCGATCCACCTCGTCCGCCTTATTCACCGGGGCGAAATACACGCCCCAGACCTCCTCTCCCTCCCGGGAGCAGGGGAAAAACAGCAGATACGGGTCCTGCTCAAACCGCTTGAGCTTTTCCAGATTCTCTGCCGGCATCCGTCCGAACCGGAATCGGATGAACTTGCTCTCATACAGCTCGTTGAGGGGCAGATCCATCTGCACGAAGTGCTGCAGATCCCGCACCGCCCGGGCGTCCTCGTCTTTTTCCGCCAGCAGCGCCGTGCGCTTGTCCTGCAGCTCCTTCACCTGATTGGACATGGCGGACAGCAGCTGGGTGTCCACCTGCGCATCGTCCCGGCTGTCCCGCACTTCGTCCCGATAGTGCAGCTCCCGTCCGAATGCCTGTGCCACCTCCTGCGCCGCTGCCAGCCGCTCGGCGTAGGGATTCGGCTCCGACAGCGGCGTATAGCCCATGGATCGGGCTATAAACTCCGACGCCGGCTCCACCTGCACCCGTCCGTCCAGACAGCAGCGGTCAATAAACGCATCCAGCTGCTCCAGCTTGCCGGATGCCCGCATCATCCACATTTTTTCAACTGCCATAAGTCCATTCGCCTCACTTTTCCACTCCGATGAGCATAGCGGCGGCGGTATCGGTGACCCCGTACCGGACGCCCTCGATCAGATGCAGGATGTTCTTTAGCTCCAGCCGCCGCAGCGCTGCATAGCACAGCATCCCCACCGACGGATCGGTGGTAAACCGCAGCTGGTGCTGGCAATACCGGAACCACCAGCGATCCACCGTCAGCTCCACATATTCCTCCGCCTGTACGGTCATCGCCCGATAGCGGGTATGGGACAGCACCTCGTTGAACGCCCGGCGGTCGGCGGCAGCCAGCAGCTGCCGCAATTGGGCGTCGGTCAGCAGACCGCCCTCCAGCAGAAACGCCCCGGCGCCCGCCGGGAACCGCCGCAGCACACCGGTGCGGTAGATCAGCACCAGATTGGTGCAGTCGATCTCCGTTTTCAGCTGCTCCAGCACTGCCTGCCGCTCGGCGCCGTCATAGGCGCTCTGCGCCAGCGCCAGCAGCTGCTCCGTCCGATACCGGCGCAGCGCCTGATCCAGCGCCGCCATGTCCACCGGCCCGTCCCCCTGCACCAGCGGGCGGCACAGCTTCGCATACGGGGTGCCGGACAGCGCCTGCACCCAGGCGGCGGCGCTGTCCGCCTGCTCCACCGCTGCCCAGTCCACCGCCGAATGGGCGATAAAAAACTCCGGGGCAGCGGGCAGCTCCATCGGCAGATGCCCGGCGGCATACGCCAGCGACCGCTCCAGCTGCTCCGTCTCCCACTCCAGCAAAAAGCAGGTGTAAAAGGGCGAGTGGATCGCATACGCATACCGGGACAGTCCCGCCAGATGGCGGCTCTGGATCTCCCGCAACCGGTTCTCCAGCCGCCCCCGATGGATGGTGTTGGGATCGGTGGTGTCCATATGACGCCCATAGGGCGTTTTATCCTTGAGATATGCCGCCACCTCTCCGGAGGTGCGGCAGCTCAGCAGCTCTCCATACTGCTCCGGCGACAACCGGCGGGCATACATCGCCCGGGTCTTCGCCAGCAGTGCATTTTCCGCAGCGTGCATGGTTGCCTCACTCCTGCTCCGTCACACGGGCCGCCAGCCCCGCCACCCAGGTATCGTGCATTTCCTCCACCCGGGCAGCCATCGCCGCCAGCAGCTCGGTCTGCTTGGCATCCACCGCCGCCTTTCCGGCGGTCAGGCGGCGGGACTGCTCCTCCTTAGTATAGACGACCGCTTCCGCCACGCCGTTTTCATACGCCGTTTGCAGATCCCGCCGACGCTGGGCGACAACATCCTCCACCCGGCGGCGCTTTTCCTCCGCCTGCTCCTCCTGCTGACGAGCCTGCTTATCCACCTGCAAAATAGCGGCAATGCTTTTTTCGATCATCCGGATCCCTCCTTCATTGACCGGTATTTATTATACTCCAATTCCTTATAAAATACAATATCTTAAAAGTGTATGGCTCCTATATCCCGCAGACATACTCGCCGCACATCCGTTTTTTTCCAGATCAGTCTGGTATTTCCACCGGTGGAAACGAAAAAATTGCGTATGCTATTGCCGGACGCATTTGTAAGCCGTCCGTTCCGGCCGGCGACAGAGACGGGGCGAACGCCCTTGCCTTTGTGCTGCTGCGGTCCTGTTATGCCAAGCATCCGGACGCCGCTTTGTATATAGCAAGCCCCGGCGGGCGCTGACGCACCCGCCGGGGCAAACCCGTAAGACCTACTGACGGGGCTTAGCCCAGCTCAGCGAAGTACTTGATGGTACGAACCATCTGGCTCGTGTAGGAGTTCTCGTTGTCGTACCAGGACACGACCTGCACCTGATAGGTGTCGTCATCGATCTTCGCCACCATGGTCTGGGTAGCGTCGAACAGGGAGCCGTACCGCATGCCGATGACGTCGGAGGACACGATCATATCCTCGTTGTAGCCAAAGGACTCGGAGGCAGCCGCCTTCATCGCCGCATTGATGCCCTCAACGGTGACATCCTTGCCCTTCACAACCGCCACCAGAATGGTGGTGGAGCCGGTGGGAACCGGCACACGCTGAGCGGAGCCGATCAGCTTGCCGTTCAGCTCGGGGATCACCAGACCGATGGCCTTAGCCGCACCGGTGGTGTTGGGAACGATGTTCTGAGCACCGGCACGGGCACGGCGCAGGTCGCCCTTGCGCTGGGGACCGTCCAGGATCATCTGGTCGCCGGTGTAGGCATGCACGGTGGTCATGATGCCGCTCTCGATGGGGGCGTAATCATTCAGCGCCTTCGCCATGGGAGCCAGGCAGTTGGTGGTGCAGGAGGCGGCGGAGATGATCTTGTCCTCGGCGGTCAGGGTCTTCTCGTTCACGCTGTACACGATGGTGGGCAGATCCTTACCGGCAGGAGCAGAGATGACCACCTTCTTGGCACCGGCGTTGATGTGCGCCTGCGCCTTATCCTTGGAGCAGTAGAAGCCGGTGCACTCCAGCACCACGTCTACGCCCAGCTTGCCCCAGGGGCACTCGTTGGCGTCCTTGATGGCATAGATCACGATCTTCTTCCCATCGACGGTGATATAGTTGTCCTCACCCTCGCCCTCATGGAAATCCACCGTGTGACCCATCGCCACATAGTTGCCCTGAGCCGTATCATACTTCAGCAGGTGAGCCAGCATCTTGGCGCTGGTCAGATCGTTGATCGCCACGACCTCGTAACCCTCGGCACCGAACATCTGACGGAATGCCAGACGGCCGATCCGACCGAAACCGTTAATTGCAACTTTAACTGCCATAACACAATTACCTCCGTTTATTTAGTCTATGTGTATTCTACCGCAAATCGCCCCGAAATGCAAGATGTTTGTTACATTTTTAACCAATTCGCCGGCACTTTCGGAGTTTTGTACAAATCACACGAACACCGGACAACCGCCGTGTTCACGTTATACAAAAAGGAGCTTCCTATGCCTTCCTCACGATCCTCATTCGCCCCAACGGCTGCCGAGGGCAGCCGCCGGGAACAGCTGGCAGCGTATTTTCTGTCCGCACCGCCGATACCGCAGCAGACCCCGGCGCAGCGGGAGACCTATTTCGCCCGGCTGCGGGAGATGGGGCAGCTGGAGACCGACGAGATCCTGCAAAGCGCCGGCAGCACCCGCCCGCTGCTCTGGGGCAATCCGGTGCCGCTGATGCAGAATCTGCTCACCGCCGCCCAGCAGCTGGCCGCCGGACTGGGGCAGCCGCTGTTCGTGTTCCCCGCCAAGGAGACCGCCATCGATTTTTACGCCATGCTGCACCCCCGCATTCTGTCGCTGGGGCTGACCGGGCTGCTGCGTGCCGCCTGTCTGGCGGCGCCCCACCAGCCGGTATGGGTGCGGATGCAGGAGCAGGAGCGCTGCCTGACCGTCACGGTGACCGCCGCCGCACCGCCGGTCGCCAAAGACAGCCTGCAGCTGATACAGGAAAGCGCCCGGCTGCACGGAGGCAGTCTGGCGCTCTGCGAAAGCTCGGTTGCTTTTTCCATCGGGCGGGCGGCGGAGATTCCGCCCGGCGCCCGTCCCTATGTGTGCCCCACAGCCGCTGCGCTGCTGCGGGATTCTCTGTCCGCCGTGTGGACCGGCTTCTACGGGTGGCTTTACCCCTCGTTGTCCTCCCCGGGCAGCACAAAGCCCGATTCCTCCGACGGCGTCTCCTCTTCCTCGTCCTCGACGGACAGCGGCTCCTCCTCCGCTCCCCCCGGCGGCAGCTGCAACTGACCATACACCCATGCCAGCGCATACCCCAGCGCCATCACGCCGATCGCCAGATCCGTCACCCCCGGCAGCCGACTGGCAAGATACGCCTCGGTATCGCCTATCAGGAACATGCACAGCCGGGTCAGCGGCCCGGTAATGGCAAACAGCGCCGTCCCCAGCGCATAGAACAGCAGCGAGCCGGGGGTGGTATTCCCGATGCCGGAGGCATACCGAGCCAGCTTGAATAAAAACAGCATCTCGAGAATGAACATCACAAAATCGTAGAAGCTCTCGGACAGGCGCACGGCGCTGGCATAGGACATCTCATAGCGAGCCAGCCGGAACCACATCCACAGCACCGGCAGCAGCAGCGGCGCAGCGCTCATGCCGATGCGGGTGCCGCCCTCCGCCGCCATATGCAGCCCGAAATAGACCAGCCCCACGCCGCCCGCCATACCGCACAGCAGATAGAGCCATAAAAGCGGCGTCGCCAGCCCGGTCAGCTGCGCCGCCTGCGGCTCCGGCACCACGCCGCTCAGAATATAGCTGCCGCATTCCCACAGAGAGGCGCCTGTCAGCACACCGCCCGCCAGCATGGTGAGCAGTGCCGTCGGCAGCGCCGCCGAACCGGTCACCTCGATCCGCCGCCGGGGCGCCAGTGCGCCAAGCACCGCCAGCGCCGCTAACGTCAGCACCATCAAAGCGATCACCGCTGCGCTCATGGAGAACCGCCCGGTCTCCCCATCCAGCAGAGTGGGCATCAGCACCACCCGCAGCACCAGCGTTACCGCTGTCATCACCAAACCGACCAGCGCCGCCGTACGCAAAGCGCCGCTCCACGTCCGTCGAGAATTCTGTTTCACCGGTTCTTCGCCCGCCTTTCCTCCGCCGCCCATCGGACGGGCATATTCTGCCTGTCCGCCGCATATAGCTGCACTATGGGACAACCGGTACCGTTCAATGGTTTCTATCATAATCCGTTTTGTCCCCAAAGTCAAGAAAAAACCGGAGGATGAGACGCATGAAAGGATACATAGCCCTGTTTCTGTCGATAGCGCTGCTACTGCTGCTGTTTCCGCTGCCCGCCCTGCCCCGCAGCGGCGGCGGCGCCGCCCCGGCGACACCGGAGTCGTCCGCTCCCGCTGCGCCGGAGTCTCCGGCACCCTCCGGAGAGGAGGGCGCCTTTCGGATCCTGGCGGGCGACACTGTAGTAACCCTGACCGAGCGGGAGTTTCTCATCCGCACATTGGCATTCGAGATGCCCGCCTCCTACCATACCGAGGCGCTCAAGGCGCAGGCAGTTGCTGCCTACACCTACTACGGGCGGCAGCGGCAGCGGCGCCGCAGCAGCCCCGACCCGGCGCTGCAGGGGGCGGATTTCGCCGCACCGGACGAGAAATTCCCGGCGGAGTATGACGAGACCGCCCTGCGGCAGCAGTGGGGCAGCCAGTTCGACGCCAACTACAAAAAGCTGTGCGCCGCCGTGGACGCCGTAACGGGGCAGTACATGACCTATCAGGGCGAGTGGATCGATGCCTGCTATTTTGCTCTCAGCTGCGGCAGCACCGAAGCCGCCGCCGTGGTCTGGGGGCAGGAGGTGCCCTATCTGCAGCCGGTGGCCAGCCCGGGCGATCGGCTGTCCCCCGACTATGAGACCACCGTCACCCTGTCCGCCGCCGATGTAAAAGCGGCGCTTTCCCGGGCGTTTCCGGACGCCGTTTTCGGTGATGCGCCGGAGGAATGGCTGCAGGCGCCGACCCTGTCCGCCGCCGGGACCGTCGCCGCCGTCACCGTCGGCGGTCAGTCCGTGCGGGGAACCGCCGTACGCACGGCGCTGGGGCTGCGCTCCGCCGCCTTTACTTACCTATATAAAGACGGCGGCTTCCAGTTCACCGTCCACGGCTACGGACACGGCGTGGGCATGAGCCAGTACGGCGCCGACTATCTGGCACGGCAGGGCTACCGGTATGAGGAGATCCTGCGGTACTATTACACCGGCGTTACCTTGGAAAAGCCGTAAACACCGGCCGGTTCCGCCCCCAGCTGCCCGGCGCAAAAGTAACAGGTTTGTAAACTTTCTTGCAAGTTGCGGAGAAATGTGCTATAGTACCCGTTGGCGCTCAAAACGGAGCGCACAAATACCCGAAAAGGGGGTGGCGACGATCCGATTGACCGAAACCACGATCCGTTGGAGAGACCCGGCGACCTGGGCAATGCTGCTGATCGCCGTGATCCCTTTGTTTCCGGAATATATCAGCTTTTTTCTGGTGATCGCCGCCGCCATTGTCGGATTTTTCGTCCGATGGCAGCAGCCGCCGGTACGCCCCCGGCAGATCTCCCGGATGCTGCTGCTGTATATTGCCTATATCGGGCTCGGGTTGGCCTACACCATCCATAAAAACAGCACTCTCATCACCTTTGCCATGTGGGGCTTTTTTTTCGGTATGTTTTGCCTGCTGCGTTCCCTGCTCACCAGCCGGGAACGCTTTGAAACACTGGCGTGCTTCATGACCCTGACTGCCGGCGTGGTGGGGCTGATCGCCTGCCTGCAATTCTACATCGGCGATCTCACCAAGACCAACCCCATCCGCTTCTGGGAATGTCTGGACAAGCGTGTATACAGCTGGCTGCCCATCCGAACCAGCGAGCTGTCCTATACACTGCGCTCCTGCTCGACATTCAACAACCCCAACGTTCTGTCGGAATATCTGACGATGACCCTGCCCTTCGGGGTGTTCTACGCCACCGGGCAGCCGGAGGCGACCGCCTCCAAGCACATCGCCAACGCCTGTCTGATCCTGATAGTCGCCGGCGTAATGTTTTCCTTTTCCCGGGGCGGCTATATCGCCTTGATGCTGCTGCTGGCGGCGCTGGCGTTTTTCAACCTGCGCAAGCACTTCTCCTCCATCGTCATCTATGCCTTTTCCGGGCTGCTGCTGATCCCCGGCCGGGTGGTAGAGCGGATGCTCAGCATCCTGCCCGGCATTAAGACCGGCAGCGACATTCTGGACAGCTTCAAGGCCCCCGCCGAAACGGTCACCTCAGCGGCGCAGGAGATCATCAACGCCTCCGGTGCCGACGTAGCCATCAACATCCGCTGGCAGATCTGGCTGGAATCGCTGCGATACTTTTTGAAGCGCCCCTTCTTCGGCTACGGCGCCGGTGTTCACACCACATGGGAGTTGCTGCGGCAGCGGAACCTCCCCATTCTGCATGCCCATAATCTGGTGCTGCAGCTGCTGATGGAGGGCGGTCTGGTGGCGCTGGCGATCTTCCTGTGTCTGGGCTTCCGCACAGCCGGCAACGGGCTGATGCTCATGCGCAAAAACTGGAAGCCCCGCTCCTTTTGGCTGGGGTATGCGCTCATCGGCTTCGGTGTAGCCTTCTGCGTGCAGGGGGTGTTCGACTACCCCCTGATGACTCCCAAGCTGGTCTGTCATTTCATGCTGATCATGGCATTGGCGGAGCGGTCGGTGTATCTGTTCGACGTGCGCCCCCTCTCCCTGCGCAAATATTGGCAAAAGCGGCGGCAGTCATCCCCCACGGCTCCGGAGCCGGCGGCGCTGGGATGACCGCACCCCGTCCACTCTTTGCGATACCCCCGCACTGTGTCTGTAAATACAAAAATCTCCGTGTGAACCCGGCGGGTTCACACGGAGATTTTTCGTCGTCTTACAGTTCCTCCTGTACGGGACTGTCCACCATCGGGGTCTGGGGTGACGGCTCTTCCTTTCCGGGACGCCGCACCCGGGACCACATCAGAATGATAAACTGCCCCGGGATCCCCAGCACAAACAGCTGCCACAGATTCATGGAAAACACCACAAACGACAAATACAGCGAAATGAGGATCGACCACATCAACAGCGATACGATGAGAAAATTCCGATGGGTCTTGAACCAGATGGAATTGAACACCAGCCACACGATCATGGACACCGGCACCGCATAGATAAAGCTCAGCCAGTGGCGGGTGGGATTCCGCATGGAGATATCCAGGATCACGAACACCAGCGTGGCGATCAGCCACACCAGCAGCACGCAGATCCCGGTGATGAACCCGTGATTGCGGATCCTCTGGCGCAGGGTCTGCTTGCCCTCATGCTTGACCGGGTGCTCCTCCTGCACCAGAAAATCCAACGACACCTGAAACAGATCGGCGATCTGCTTGAGCACCGTAATATCCGGGATGGACTCGCCCCGTTCCCACTTGGAAACGGCCTTGTCCGAATAATTCAGTTTTTCCGCCAGCTCCAGCTGGGTCATATTGGCATCCCGCCGCAGCAATACGATATTGGCGGCGATCACATCCTTCAGCGCCTGCATAGGGTCAGCTCCTTTATTTCTCAATACAGTACAACACCCGGTGTCATCCCGCAGGGGCACGGGCGGGCGGCTTACATGCTCCTGCCCGGCAGGAATGCGGCAGCCCCGCCGCCATCGTCTCCGCCGACAGCGGCACACCTGTTACGGATAGTATACCACACTCTCCCTCAAAATGCAAGCGACACTCTCCCGGCAGTAGAGTGCCGCTTTTTCGGCACGGCAACCGCAGCCGAAGACCGCCGGAATTGCCATAAATCGACAACTCCACCATCGGTAGAGTGGATTTTTTCGGCTCTACCGGCAATCTTTTCACCGGAGAGCGCCTGCTGGCAGGGGTAGGGTGACAATTCGCCCCGGCCCGGCGTATACTATAGGGCACAGAGCGGCAGCCGCACCGTTGCTGCCGCAATTGCAATGCTGATATACCGGAGGCGAGACCCGATGAAACGATTAGAGCTGTATGGCGATTCCATCCTGAAGGGCGTCGTATACCAGAGCGACGTGGGACGTTACCGCCTTTGTCACAGCCCCCGCCTGACGACGCTGGCGGAGCAGGGAGTGACCATCTGCAACTACGCCCGTATGGGCGCCACCATCGACCGGGGCATCCGCACCTTAGAGCGGCGGGAGGTCCCTGAGGAGGAGGCGCTGGTGATTCTGGAATACGGCGGCAACGACTGCGATTTCGATTGGGCGGCAATCGCCGCCGACCCCACCGGCAGCTTCCAGCCCCATACGCCGGAGACAAAATTTCTGGACGGCTACCGCAATGCGGTGGAGCTGGCACGCAGCCAAGGCGCCAAGGTGGCGATGCTGTCCCTTATTCCCATCGACGCCCAGAAATATTTTTCCTGGATCAGCCGCAGCCTGAATAAAGAGAACATTCTGCGCTGGCTGGGGGATGTAAGCATGCTGTCTCGCTGGCAGGAGCATTACAACCGTCTGGTGGAGGGGCTGGCCAAATCCCTGTCCTGTCCGCTGATCGACGTACGGCGGGATTTCCTGCTGAGCCATCAGTTTGATTCCCTGCTGTGCGCCGACGGCATCCACCCCACCCCCGCCGGACATGACCTGATCGCCGGTCATATCGCCGCTTATCTGCAATCCGCCTGACGGCGTTATCCTGAAAGGAGATATTTATGAGTGAGAATTTTGTATTGAGCTGCTGCTCCACGGTGGATCTGACCCCGGAGCTGCTGGAGCAGCGGGGCGTCCGGTACGCCCATTTCCACTATTCCCTGGATCACAAGGAATACGACGACGATATGGGCAAGACCGTATCCATGGACGATTTCTATCAGGCCATGGTGGATGGCGCCGACGCCCACACCGCCCAGATCAACGTAGAGGAATACTGCCGGTATTTCACGCCGTTTCTGGAGGCGGGGCAGGATGTGCTGCATCTGACCCTGTCCAGCGGCATTTCCGGCTCCTATAATTCCGCCCGCATTGCCGCCGGGATCCTCAAGGAACAGTTTCCGGAGCGGCGGGTGCTGGTGGTGGACTCTCTGGGCGCCTCCTCCGGCTCGGGACTGCTGGTGATGACGCTGGCAGACCTGCGGGACAGCGGCAAGTCGCTGGACGAGCTGTATGCGTGGGCGGAAGCCCATCGCCGGGAGATGCACCACTGGTTCTATTCCTCCGACCTGACCTTCTACGTCAAGGGCGGACGGGTCACCAAGGCCGCCGGCTGGTTCGGCACCGTGCTGAAGATCTGCCCCGTACTGAATATGGACGTAGAGGGGCGGCTCATCCCCCGCTTTAAGGTGCGGGGCAAGCAAAACGCCATGCGGGAGATCGTCCGGCAGATGGAGCAGCACGCCCAAGGCGGGCTGGATTACGCCGGCAATGTCTATATCAGCCATTCCGACTGCCGGGCGGATGCGGAAAAGGTCGCCGCCATGGTGCGGGAGCGGTTCTCCCATGTGACGGAGGTGCCGATCTTCAACATCGGGCCCACCATCGGCTGCCACAGCGGTCCCGGCACCGTTGCTCTTTATTTCTGGGGAGACGAGCGCAAGGATTAAGCGTCCGGCTGCAGGGCTTTGCCGACGGCGCAGTGCGGCACCGCTGCGAGCCGTCGATACGGCCGCTTTCTTAAGCGAACCGCCGCAAAACGCCGGTACGCCCGCTGCGGTTTTTATCGGTTTCAGAGAAAATGACCGTCGGACGAAAAAGTGCTTGCATTTTCCGGATAAATATGGTATACTAAGTCACGATGAGTATGAAAGAACAAAGGAGTGGGGCGACCCGCTCCTTTGTCGTTGTGTGCGGCATGCTGCCGCAGAAAGGCAGGGATCGCTATGGCAAAAGCTCCGACCTCCCCCGGCGGCGTGGTCGGCAGGGTTGCCGCCTTGGTGCAGCCCATCATCGACGAGACCGATCTGATCCTGTGGGATGTGCGGTTTCTCAAGGAGGGTGCCTCCTGGATTCTGCGCATCGTCATCGATCGGGAGGAGGCGCCGGTGTCCATCAACGATTGCGTGGCGGTGTCCCGCCGGCTCAGCCCCTTGCTGGACGAGGCCGACCCCATCCCCCAATCCTATTGTCTGGAGGTCACCTCCCCCGGTGCCGACCGGGAGCTGACCCGTCCGGAGCATTTTACCTATTATGAGGGGCTGCCGGTCAACGTTAAGCTGTACCGGCCCGATGAAAACGGGCAGCGGGAGATCGCCGGTATTCTGGATTCCTACGCCGATAAGGTCCTCACCCTCATCACCGAGGAGGGTGAGACCCGCACCTTTGAGCAAAAAGACATGGCCGCCGTCCACGCCATCGACGAGTTCGAGCTGGCGGACGACGAAAACGCACGATCCGACACATAAATCTGGAGGGTAACAACAATGACAAACAAGGACATGGTGGAATTTTTCGAGGCACTGAAAGGGCTCGCCAAGGAAAAGGGCATCGACCCCGAATATCTGATGGAGCGCATCCAGGCAGCTATCGTGGTGGCGGTGAAAAAGGACTACGGCGGGGAGGAGAATATCCACGTCGTGATGGATCCCGATAAGAGCGAATTTTCCGTGTCTATCCGCAAAACAGTGGTGGACGAGGTCGTCGATCCGGATCGGGAGATGACGCTGGAGCAGGCGCAGCGGTACGACAAGCGTGCCGCCGTGGGCAAGGATGTGGAGATCCGGCTGGAGACCAAGGAGTTTGGTCGGATCGCCGCCCAGTCCGCCAAGCATGTCATTCGTCAGGGCATTCGGGAGGCGGAAAAGAACCAGCAGGTGCTGGAATTCCAGCGGCGTAAGCAGGAGCTGGTCACGGTACAGATCGTGCGGGTGGATCCCCGCTCCGGCGCCGCCACCGTGCAGGTGGGCAAAGGCGAGACCGTGCTGCCCAAGAGCGAGCAGATGGAAACGGACGACATCCGTGAGGGCGCCCGCATCAAGGTCTATGTGGTGGACGTCAAGGAGACGGAAAAGGGACTGCGGGCGCTGGTATCCCGCACCCACCCCGGTCTGGTGACCCGGCTGTTCGAGAGCGAGGTGCCGGAGATCTTCGACGGTGTGGTGGAGATCAAGGCGATCGCCCGTGAGGCAGGCTCCCGCACCAAGATGGCGGTGCTGTCCCATGACGGGAATGTGGACGCCGTCGGCGCCTGCATCGGTCAGCGGGGCGTGCGTGTCGCCAACATCGTAGAGGAGTTGGGCGGCGAAAAGATCGACATCGTGGAATACAGCGACGATCCCGCCACCTTCATCGGCGCTGCACTGGCGCCCGCCAAGGTGCTGAAGGTGGAGATGGATCCCGACGGCAGCAAGGCGTGCAAGGTGACGGTGCCGGATTCCCAGCTGTCGCTGGCGATCGGCAACAAGGGGCAGAACGCCCGGCTGGCGGTAAAGCTCACCGGCTGGAAGATCGACATCCGCCCCGAGAGCGGCTTCTACGGCGAGGATGAGCCGGAGGAGACCGCCGACGAGGCCCCGGCCGAGACCGCTGACGAGACCGAATAAGCCGTTTACGATAACCGACCGACGGGAGGAGACAGCACCGTGCGAGAGAAAAAGATCCCGCTGCGCAAATGCAGCGGCTGCGGCGAAATGAAGCCGAAAAAGGAGCTGATCCGGGTAGTGCGCAGCCCCGAAGGGGAGATCGCTCTGGATCTGACCGGCCGCATGGCGGGACGGGGCGCCTATGTCTGCCCCTCCCTCCCCTGCCTGCAGGCTGCCCGCAAAGCGCACCGGCTGGAGCGCTCCTTCGGCTGCGCCATTCCGTCGGAGGTCTATGACCGGATGGAACAGGAGTTGATGCAGGATGGAACCTAAGCTGGCCGGACTGCTGGGGATCGCCCGGCGTGCCGGACATATACACATTGGCTTTGACGCCGTAAAGGCGCTCCTGCACAGCGGGAAAGCCCGCCTCGTCCTGCTGGCGGCGGATTGCTCCCCCAAGACGGAGAAGGAGCTGCACTTTGCCGGGCAGAACGGACACTGCCCCATCCGGACGGTTGCCGCCGATAAGACGGCGCTGGCGGCCGTTCTGGGGCTGGAAAAGCCTGTTGCCGCCGTGGCGACCGATGACCACGGCTTTGCCGCTGCCATGCAGCGGGTCCTGCCCGACCCGCCGTGTGCCAGCACCGATACAAAGGAGGATGTTGCCCTATGATGATTAAATACCGTGTCAGCGATGTGGCGAAGGATTTCGGTGTCCCCACCAAGGAGATCATCGAGCTGCTGGGGAAGTATGTGCAGCCCGCCAAAAAGAGCGCTACGGCGCTGGAGGAGCATGAGCTGGACATCGTGTTCGAGTGCATGACCCAGAAGCACGCCACCGACAATCTGGACACTTATTTTGCCACCGCCAACGAGCGGAAGAAGGAAGAGCCCAAACCGGAGCAGCCCGCAGCGGCTGCCGCCCCGGCAGCAAAGACCGCCCCCGCCAAGACCGGCGCACCGGCTCGCCCAGCAGCCCCCGGCAAGGCGCCCGCCGCTCAGCCCGCCAGAGACAAGGCGGCTCCGCAGCCCAAGGCGCCCCAGGAGCGGCGCACCGTGGATACCCGCAAGCCCCATATGGTAGCGACCAATAAATACGACGAAAAATTCGACGTCATGGCGCAGACCTCCAACCGGGTGCGGGGCGACGGCGGCGGCGTGAAAAAGCAGAAGATCAACCAGCGCTCCAAGCAGCAGTACCGCAAGCCCCGCCGCAAGGAGACCGAGAGCGAGCGGCTGGCCCGTATCCAGATGGAGCGTAAGCAAAAGCACGCCACCATTCAGGTGGGCGATACCATCACCGTGGGAGAGCTGGCGCTGCGGCTGAAAGCCACCGCCGGCGAGGTCATCAAGAAGCTGATGGGTCTGGGCGTGATGGCATCCGTCAATGAGGAGATCGACTTCGACACCGCTTATCTGGTGGCGGAGGAATTCCACACCAAGGTGGAAAAAGAGGTCGTCGTCACCATCGAGGAGCAGATCATCGACGACAGCGAGGACACCGACGAGAATCTGCAGCCCCGGGATCCGGTGGTGGTGGTCATGGGTCACGTTGACCACGGCAAGACCTCCATTCTGGACGCTATTCGCAAAACCAGCGTCACCTCCGGCGAGGCGGGCGGCATCACCCAGCACATCGGCGCCTACCGCACCAATGTGAACGGGCATAACATCACCTTCCTGGACACCCCCGGTCATGCGGCGTTCACCTCCATGCGGGCACGGGGCGCTCAGGTGACCGATATCGCCATTCTGGTGGTGGCTGCCGACGACGGCATCATGCCCCAGACCATCGAGGCGATCCATCATGCCAAGGCGGCGGGCGTGTCCATCATCGTGGCGATCAACAAAATGGATAAGCCCGAGGCGAACCCCGACCGGGTCATGCAGCAGCTCACCGAGCATGAGCTGGTGCCCGAGGAGTGGGGCGGCGACGTGATCTGCGTGCCGGTCTCCGCTCACACCGGCATGGGTCTGGACAATCTGCTGGAGAGCGTGCTGCTGGTGGCAGAGGTCAAGGAGCTGAAGGCCAACCCCGACCGTGCCGCCAAGGGTACGGTCATCGAGGCACGGCTGGACAAGGGGCGTGGCCCCATCGCCACCGTGCTGGTGCAGAACGGCACTCTGCGTACCGGCGATGTGATCGTCGCCGGTATGGCGGTGGGACGTGTCCGTGCCATGTCCGACGAAAACGGCAACCGGGTGGAGAGCGCCGGTCCCTCCGTGCCGGTGGAGATCATGGGTCTGGCGGAGGTCCCCGCCTCCGGCGATGTGTTCAACGCCGTCACCGACGAGCGGCTCGCCCGGGAGCTGGTGGAGCAGCGCAAGACCGCTGCCAAGGAGGAGCAGTTCAGCCAGTATAAGAAAGTGACGTTGGATAACCTGTTCGACCAGATGCACGAGGGCGAGATGAAGGAACTGTCCATCATCGTCAAGGCCGATGTGCAGGGCTCGGTGGAGGCGGTGACCCAGTCGCTGCAAAAGCTGTCCAACGACGAGGTGCGGGTGCGGGTCATTCACGGCGCCGTGGGTGCGGTGTCCGAGAGCGACGTCATGCTGGCAGACGCCTCCAACGCCATCATTGTAGGCTTTAATGTACGCCCGGATCCGCTGGCACAAGTGGCGGCGGAAAACGCCGGTGTGGATATGCGAATGTATCGGGTGATCTACGATGCCATCGAGGAGGTGGAGACCGCCATGAAGGGTATGCTGGCGCCCAAGACCCGGGAGGTACTGCACGGACGTGCCGAGGTGCGGCAGGTCTATCGCATCACCGGCGTGGGTCTGGTGGCTGGCTGCTATGTGGTGGACGGCAAGGTATGCCGCAACGACCTGCTGCGCATCGTGCGGGACGGCATCATCATCGGCGACGACAAGATGATCTCCCTCAAGCGCTTTAAGGACGATCAGAAGGAGGTCGCTCAGGGCTACGAATGCGGTATCGGTCTGGAGAAATTCACCGATATCAAAGAGGGCGACATCTACGAGACCTATGTGATCGAGGAATATCGAGATTAAAATCTACGATTTTAATCTCGTCAAATATTGCCTTGACGTTCTGAACAAACGTCATTTCGCCTATCGGCGAAAACGGCAATATTTGCGGGTCTCTGCCCCGATTTGAGTGAAAGCTGATGGCTTTTACTCCGTCAAATATCCCCTTGACGTTCTGAACAAACGTCATTTCGCCTATCGGCGAAAACGGCAATATTTGCGGGTCTCTGCCCCGATTTGAGTGAAAGCTGATGGCTTTTACTCAGTCAAATATCCCCTTGCGGGGCTGAACAGCCCTTTCGGCAGAGCCGAAAACGAGGAAATCGGCAGGACTATGCGCCGATTTGAGTGAAAGCTGATGGCTTTTACTCAGTCAAATATCCCCTTGCGGGGTTAAACACCCTGCATCTCGGCAAAACCGAAAGGGGGAGATCGGCAGGACTATGCGCCGATTTGAGAGGGTACGGGCAGGCTTGATTTCATCAAATGTTACGCCGGTATCTTCCTTGACGTCATGGGTCTATCGAAAAGCCGGCAATACCCGTGGAGCTCTCTACGGAACCGACTCGGCTCGCCCACACCATTGCAGCAGGGTTGAGCTTCCGGGCTTATCCGACGCCACAGCACTGCATTGTTTTATCTTATCGATCGGCGTACCGGCTGCAGTACGCCCGTCTGCCATCCAGTATCTACCGTCTAACATCAAACAGGGGGGTCTTGACAATGCCAAACTATCGGATGGATCGCACCAGCGAGGACATCATGCGGGAACTGACAGCGATCCTGCGCACGGTGAAGGATCCCCGGGTCACCGGCAGCATGCTCAGCATCCTGCGGGTGGAGGTTACCCGGGATATGTCCTATGCCACCGTCTATGTCACCTCCATGAACGGCATGGAGGCTGCCAAAGAGGCCGTCAAAGGCTTAAAATCCGCTGCCGGCTACATGCGTCATGCGCTGGGGACGGCTTTGAGTCTGCGACACACGCCGGAGCTGCGGTTTGTAGCGGACGACAGCATTGAATACAGCGCCAATATTGCCGCCACCCTCAATCGCTTGAAAAAGGAGCAGCCCCATGACCAATAAGCTAACGGAACAAGAGGCAGCCGCCATGCTGCAGAGCGCAGACCGCATCCTGCTGCTGGCACATCAATACCCCGACGGAGATACCCTCGGCTCCAACTACGCCTTGTGTCAGGCATTGCAGTCCCTGGGAAAGACCGTGCGGGTGCTGTGCGGGGATACGATTCCCGAGCGCTATGAGTATATGTATACCGGCATACCTCAGCCGGAATTCACGCCGGAATTTATCTGTGCCGTGGATGTGGCGGATGCCAAGCTGTTAGGGCCGGCGGTGCAGGCAGAATACGGCGACCGGGTGGATCTGTGCATCGACCATCACAGCACCAACACCGGCTACGCCGCCCACACCTGTGTGGATGCCTCCTGTGCGGCGGCGGCGATGATCGTCTATCGGCTCATCGAGCTGCTGGGCGTTCCCCTTACGCCGTCTATTGCCCAGTGCATCTTCACCGGCATCGCCACCGACACCGGCTGCTTCAAGTATTCCAACGCCGGAGCGTTGGCGCACCGGATGGCGGCGGACTGCATCGACACCGGCATCAACTTCGAGATGATCAACCGGGTCAACTTCGACATAAAATCCCGGGAGCGCATCGAGCTGGAGCGCATGGCGCTGCAGGGGATGCGGTTCTACCATGACGGCCGGGTGGCGGTCATGGTCATCGACAACGACATGGTGCGCAAAAGCGGCGCCAAGGAGAATGACATGGAGGGGCTGCCCCCCATCCCCCGGCAGATCACCGGCGTATGGGTGGGAATCACTTTGCGGCAAAAGGCCGACGGCAACTATAAGATCAGCGTGCGCACCGGCACCCATGCCGATGCCTCGGCGATCTGCGCCCTGCTGGGTGGCGGCGGACATAACCGGGCGGCGGGCTGCGCCGTAGACGGCTCTCTGCAGACCGCCACCAACGCCATCCTCCACGCCGTGGAGCAGGCGGTTCCCCGCATCGTCACCGGATAATAGCCTGAAAAGATCACGGAGAAGCACCCGTGATCTTTTTGGATATTCCCCGCAAATGCCGCCGCCTTTGCGCAGCCGAAGCCCCGGCTGCCGGGGCGGCACAACGGACAAGCCCCGGTGAAAAGGTCCGTATTTTGCAGATATACGACAAGGAGCTCTTATGGACGGTATTCTCTGTATCGATAAACCGACCGGCATGACCTCATTCCTCTGCTGTGCCGTGGTGCGGCGGTTGTTGGGGGTCAAAAAGATCGGTCACGCCGGTACGCTGGACCCCAACGCCACCGGTGTGCTGCCTCTGCTGGTGGGGAAAGCCACCAAGGCACTGGAGCTGCTTCCCAGCCACGACAAGCGCTACACCGCCACCCTGCGGTTCGGCGCTGTCAGCGACACGCTGGATATCTGGGGCACCGTTTCCGAGACCGGGCAGCCGCTGCCCACTCGGGCAGCGATAGAAGCGGCGCTCCCCGCCTTCCGGGGCGCCATATGGCAGGTGCCGCCCATGACCTCGGCGCTGAAAAAGGACGGCGTGCGGCTATACGATCTGGCACGCCAGGGCATCGAGGTGGAGCGGGAGGCACGACCGGTGACGATCGACCGGCTGGAGCTCATCGCCTATGACGAGACAGCCGGCGAGCTGACGCTGGACTGCCGCTGCTCCAAGGGTACCTATATCCGCACGCTGTGCGACGATCTGGGACGTCTGCTGGGCTGCGGGGCGGTCATGACCGCCCTGCGCCGCACCGAGGCAGCAAGCTACACACTGGCGGACTGCATCCCTCTGGAGACCGCCAAGGCGCTGGCGGCGGAGGGTGGATTGGCTTCCCGGCTGCTGCCCATCGACCACGCCTTTTCCCTCTACCCGGCGGTCACGGTATCCCCGGCGCAGGCGACCCGATTCCGCAATGGCGGAGCGCTGGCGCTGGAGCGTCTGCGCACGGCACCCACGGGGATCACCCGGGTCTATGCCCCTGACGGGACATTTCTGGGGCTGGGCACACCGCAGGGCGATCAATTAGCCATTCTGCAACTTTTCTGACCGATTAGGAGGAATTTTAATATGGATCTCTATACTGCCAGCCATGCCGTTCCGCCGCTCCCCTCCCGCAGCGTGGCGCTGGGGGTATTCGACGGACTGCATCCCGGTCATCGGGCGGTCATTGCCGCCGCTCTGCAAGCCGGCGAGGGCTACTGCACCGTCTATACCTTTCGCCCCGACACCGTCACCACCAAAACGCCGAATCAGCAGCTATGCACCGATGAGGAGCGGCGGCGCCTGCTGGAGCAGCAGGATGTCACCGAGCTGATCGAGGAGGATTTTGCTGCCGTGCGGGCGATGACGCCGGAGGAGTTTGTGGATACTGTGCTGCGGGACAGGCTCCACGCCACCGCCCTGTCCTGCGGCTATAATTACCGCTTCGGTAAGGACGGCGCCGGGGATGTGGCGCTGCTACAAGCGCTCTGCGCCCGGCGGGGCATGGCGCTCACGGTGCTGCCGCCCATCACGGCGGACGGACAGCCTGTCAGCGCCACCGCCATCCGCCGCCAGCTGGCGGCAGGAAATATGCCGGCGGTGCGCCGGCTGCTGGGGCGCAGCTGGGGTCTGTCGCTGCCGGTGGTTCAGGGACAGCACCTGGGCGGACGGCTGGGAATGCCCACCGTCAACCAGCCCATTCCGGCGGCGCTGGCGCTGCCCCGGTTCGGCGTGTATGCCGCCTCGGTGGAGATCGGTGACGAAACCTATGTGGGCGTCACCAACATCGGCGTGCGCCCCACCGTGGGCGCTCCCGCTCCGTTGGCGGAGACATGGATACAGGATTACAGCGGCGATCTGTACGGGCAGACCGTGCGGATCTATCCGGTGAAATTCCTGCGTCCGGAGCAGAAATTCACCGATCTGGACGCCCTTACGGCGCAGGTACACCGGGACGCTGCCGCCGCCCGGGCGGTATTCGCCCCCACCGGGCGCATCCGGGCGGTGCTGTTTGACTATGACGATACCCTCCATCGGCGGTACGACGCCTTTGTCGCCACTGTGGAGCGGTTCATCGCCCGGTACTATCCCCGCTGCACAGCCGCTGAGCAGGCGGCACTCTGCCGGGATATGATCGCCTTTAACAACTACGGCTATCGGATGCCCTGCGGCTATGCGGAATTCATCGCCCGGTTTCTGCCCCACACCGCGGGGGAACCGACAGCGGCGGAGGTCGACCGGGGGCTGCGGTATTTCTGCCTGACCTTCGCCGGGCAATGCCGTCTGCTGCCGGATGTGGCGGATACGCTGGCGGCGCTGCGCCGCCGGGGGCTGCGGCTGGGGCTGATCACCAATGGTGAATCCCGCCTGCAAAATGCCAAGGTGGATCTGTGCGGATTACGTCCGCTGCTGGATCTGTCCGCCGTATCCGGGGACGAGGGCATCCACAAGCCCGATCCCCGGCTGTTCCGGCGGATCGCCGCCCGGCTGGGCGTGGCGGCGGAGGACTGCCTGTTTGTTGGCGATTATGTCTGCAACGACATTGAGGGGGCGCTGTCCGCCGGGATGCAGGCGGCGTGGATCGACATCCACCATCAGCCGGAGCATCCCTGCTACGATAGTCCGGTACCGGCGGCAGCGCATCGGATCCATGCACTACATGAGCTGCTGGCGCTGCCGGAATTGGCAGAGAGACCATAAAACACATGGAAAGAGGGATCGCTATGAAGCTCGGAACGATCATCCGCCGGGTATCGGCGGTGCTGGGCGTGACGCTGGCAGCGATCGTCGTGGCATTTTTTGCGGCTGTCACGGTGATCTGCAAGGGTCCGTCCACCCAAGCCCGGGGACTGTTCGTCACCACGGTGATGGAAACCAGCGCCGCCAAGTTTTTGGCTAAGCTGTATTTTTCCGAGGCTGAGATCGAAGCGATCCAGCAGCAGAATGCGGTCATCGAGGCGGATCTGGTAACCGATGACACCGCCATCACCCCCGAGAAACCGGATGAGACCCAGCCGGAGCTCGCCATAGAGGAGGTAACCGGCGGCACCTTCAAGGGAAAGATGATGATCGTACGGGATCCCAAGCGGCTGTATGTCGGCACCTCCGGCCCCTATGAGGGCGAGGCGGGCAAGCGTCTGGAGGATCTGGTGCGGGATCACGGTGCCGTGGCAGGCATCAACGCCGGCGGCTTCGAGGACGAAAAGGGCATGGGCAACGGCGGCACCCCCATCGGCATCGTTATCAGCGGCGGTCAGCTGGTGTTCGGCTCCCGCTCCGCCACCACCTCGGTGATCGGCTTTGACGGCAACGGCAAGCTGATCGTAGGCAAAATGACCGCCGCCGCAGCGCTGGAAAAGGGTGTGCAGGAGGCGGTGTCCTTCGGACCGGTGCTGGTCGCCAACGGACAGCCGGCGCCGGTAGCCGGTACCGGCGGGGGACTGAACCCCCGCACCGCCATCGGGCAGCGGGCGGACGGCGCCGTGCTGCTGCTGGTGATCGATGGGCGGCAATCCCACAGCCTAGGCGCCAGCTATAAGGACTGCCAGGCGGTGATGCTCGACTATGGCGCCGTCAACGCCGCCAATCTGGACGGCGGCTCCTCCACGCTGATGATCTACAAGGGAAAGGCCGTCAATTACTGTGCCAGCCTGTACGGCTCCCGGGAGATCCCCACCTCGTTTCTGGTGCGTTGAAAGGAGGATGCCTGTATGAGCTCTCAACACGCCCGAAGCCGCCGCCCGGGCTTTGGCCGATGGCTGCTGCTGCTTGTCGGCGTCTATGCGGTGCTGATCGCCGTGGGCGCCGGCATCTTCTGGAATTACCTGAAGCGCTACGAAAAAAGCCACCCGGTGGGTGCCATGAACACCTATTTCACCCAGCTGAAGCAAGGGGAGCGGGACGCCATTCTGGCGGACAGCGGCTTTCCGTTCAACGAGATCAACACCCCCGACGCCTACTGGAGCTATTTGGAGCAAAAATACGCCCACGGCGATCGGCGCTGGCAATACGCCCAGCGGCAGGAGACGGAGGGAAAGACCGTCTATGACGTCTATGCGGACGACAAGCGCTACGGCACGCTGACTCTGGATAAGCGGGCGGACGGCTGGCACATCTGCTCCGACTATACCCTGCAGACGCTGACCGTCATCGCCGCCGGAGTGCCCCGGATGGACGGCGCCGACCTGACCCCCTACCGCACGGCGGAAACGCCGGTGGCAGCGTTCGCCGGCGGCGCCACTGCGCCCGCCACCGGCACCTACGTCATCCCCTGCTTACACGAGGGGACGTTCACCCTCAATGGAGAGTCGCCCCGGCGGGAGCAGGATGCGGACGGCACTCTGCACCTCTCTCCGACGGTGTCGGAATCCGATAAGCAGGCGCTCACCGCTCTGAGCGAAGCCGTCGCCCGCACCTACGCCGCCTATATCAGCGGCGATGCGCCCTTGGAGGAGCTGACAGCCTATCTGGAGAGCGGCACCGACTTTCTGCGTCAGGTAAAAGCCTACAGCAGCTATTATTACAACAAGCACAATTCCATCGACTTTCAGCAGCTGCAGGTCAGCGACCCGGCAGCATGGGCGACGGACGCCTTCACCGTGGAGGTATCCTTCGATTTTATCGTACGCCGCACCTATGACAGCCACACTTATCCCACCCGTTACCGGATCGCCCTTTGCCGACGGGATGCAGGCTTTGCCGTGCGCAATATACAGACCATATAAGCACTTACATTGTCGGAACAGGACGGAAAGCGGCGAAAAAGGGATTGCATTTTCTAAAGCTCCGTGTTATACTAAAGCCCGGATGAAATGATTTCATCCGGGCTGGTTTTTACCCTTACACTATACTTATAAAATGGAGGTCATCGCTATGAAATGCGGATGGGGAAAATTCGGTTTATTTGTAGGCGGCGTGCTGTTCGGTACAGCGGGGCTGAAAATTCTCAGCAGCCGGGAGGCGAAAAAGGTCTATACCTACACCACCGCCGCTGCGCTGCGGGCTAAGGACGATGTGATGACGACCGTTACCACCATACGGGAGCATGCCGGCGATATTCTCGCCGACGCCAAGGAGCTGAACGAGCAGCGGGAGGCGGCGGCCGCCGTCGAGATCGTTGAGGATACAGCCGCTGAGGATGTAACCGCCGAATAAGGGTTTCCCGCAGGGCTGTCCCGGTACCGCCGGTGACAGTCCTTCTCTTTGGGAGGAATTTGACCATGAAATGTGAGATCTTACATGAAAGCCGGGGACGGATGCGGATCCACCTGTGCGTGAGCCGCATGACCCTCGCCCAGGCAGACGTGACGGAATACTATCTGCGCAGTCTCGCCGACGTGACGTCTGTGCAGGTGTTCGACCGCACCCGGGACGCCGTGATCGTCTACACCGCCGACCGTGCCGCCCTTCTCCGGGCGCTGGCGGCGTTCTCCTTTCAGCGGGCGGAGGCGCTGGAGCTGGTGCCGAGCCATACCGCCCGGGCGCTGAACCGGGAATTTGAGGATAAGCTGATCGCCACCGTGCTGCGCCGGGCGGCATCCAAGCTGTTTTTACCCCTGCCAATACGCACGGTCCTTGCCGTATGGCGGTCCCTGCACTATATCGGCGCCGGGCTGCGCTCTCTGCTGCAGGGTCGGCTGACCGTCAGCGTGCTGGACGCCGCCGCCGTCACCGTCTCGCTGCTGCGGGGCGACGTGGGCACCGCCGGATCGGTGATGTTCATGCTGCGGCTGGGCGAGCTGCTGGAGGAATGGACCCACAAAAAATCCGTATCCGATCTGGCGGGCGCCATGTCCCTGCATGTGGATAAGGTCTGGCTGCGGCGGGACGGGCAGGAGATCCTCGTCCCCATCTCCGACGTGGCGGAGGGAGACACGGTCGTGGTCCGCACCGGCAATCTCATCCCGCTGGATGGCACCGTGATCGAGGGCGAGGCCGCCGTCAACCAGTCCTCCATGACCGGCGAGGCGCTGCCGGTGCGCAAGGTCAGCGGCAGCTACGTCTATGCCGGCACCGTTGTGGAGGAGGGCGAGTGCGTCCTCTCCGTCAGCCGGGTGAACGGCGGCGGCCGCTATGACCGGATCGTGCAGATGATCGAGGATTCGGAAAAGCTCAAATCCACCGCCGAGGACAAGGCGTCCCGGCTGGCGGATCGGCTGGTTCCCTATACGCTGGGCGGCACGGCGCTGACCTACCTGCTCACCCGTAACGCCACCAAGACCCTGTCGGTGCTGATGGTGGATTTTTCCTGTGCGCTGAAGCTGTCCATGCCCATCGCCGTCCTGTCGGCGATGCGGGAGAGTAACCGCTACGACATCGCTGTTAAGGGCGGGCGCTTTCTGGAGGCGGTCGCCGCCGCCGATACCATCGTGTTCGATAAGACCGGTACCCTGACCCACGCCACCCCGCAGGTGGCGGAGATCGTCCCCTTTGGCGGACGGCGGGAGGAGGATATGCTCCGGCTGGCTGCCTGTCTTGAGGAGCACTATCCCCACTCGCTGGCGAACGCCGTGGTGGAGGAGGCGAAAAAGCGGGGGCTCAACCACGAGGAATATCACTCAAAGGTGGAATATGTGGTGGCGCACGGCATCTCCAGCACCGTGGAGGGGCATAAGGTCATCATCGGCAGCTACCACTTTGTATTCGAGGACGAGGGCTGCCACATTCCGGCAGGAGAAGAAGCCAAATTTGCCGCCCTCAACGACGCTTATTCCCACCTGTATCTGGCGGTTTCCGGAGAGTTGGCGGCGGTCATCTGCATCTACGACCCGCTGCGCCGGGAGGCGACTGCCGCCATTCAGGCGCTCCACGCCTGCGGCATCCGCAAGGTGGTGATGATGACCGGCGACAACGAAAAGACTGCCGCCGCCGTCGCCCGGGCGGTGGGGGTGGACGAATACCACGCCGAGGTGCTGCCGGAGGACAAGGCCACCTACATCCGGGCGGAAAAGGCCGCCGGACACCGGGTCATGATGATCGGCGACGGGGTCAACGATGCCCCGGCGCTGTCCGAGGCGGATGTGGGCATCGCCATCAACAGCGGCGCCGCCATCGCCCGGGAGATCGCCGACATCACCATCTCCTCCGATGGGCTGTTCCAGCTGGTGACCCTGCGGCAATTGAGCCAGCTGCTCATGCAGCGCATCCACCGCAATTACCGGTTCATCGTGGGCTTTAATCTCCTGCTGATCCTGTGCGGCGTGACCGGCGTCATACAGCCGACCCTGTCGGCGCTACTGCATAACCTGTCCACGCTGGGCATCAGTCTCAAGAGCATGACCGACCTGCTGCCGCCGGAAAGATTGGCGCCGGCTCTCCCTGCCGATACGCAGGCGTGACCGCATCCGTACCCTTTGATCGCCGTCGGGCTGTATAGACCCGGCGGCGGTCTTTTGTAATTCTGCATTTTTAATCGCTAAAGCAGTAAAATTATGTATATTTATTCGGAATTTTGCGTTGCTTTCGCCATTTTATACCGTGTGGGTATATTTTCATTCGTTTTTTGTGTTCGCCATTTAGCAACATGATCACCGGCGCAAAACCCTATGAGCAATCGGCGTTTTCTCATGGCAAGTTGTTTGCTATTATCGTGTGATTTTCTATTTGTTCGTGTGCAGCGAACAGGTTGTTGTGCGGAATATACAAATCATCGAGCCGACCGGCCCGACAAAACCGAAAAAAGATAGAAATGGCAGTATAAATATTGACACGCTGCAAAAAAGCGTGTACAATGACGAAAAATTCCGAAGGGCGGACAGCATGCGGCGGCAACACCGGCACAGGCAGACGGCTGAGGAACTCTAAGGAGGAATACATATGAAAAAACTGTTCGCAATCATTCTGTGTGCGGCACTGGTGTGCCTGTGCTTTGCCGGCTGCGGCAATAGCAGCAGCGACGACAGCGCCGATGTCATCAAGATCGGTGTGTTCGAGCCGGCTTCCGGCGCCAACGGCGCCGGCGGCAAGCAGGAGACACTGGGCGTGGAATACGCCAACAGCGTCCAGCCCACCGTGGAGATCGGCGGCAAGACCTACAAGGTCGAGCTGGTCGAGGTGGATAACCAGTCCGCCGACGATAAGGCGTCCACCGCTGCCACGCAGCTGGTGAATAAGGGCGTATCCGTGGTGCTGGGCTCCTACGGCTCGTCCGTGTCCATCGCTGCCTCCCCCGTATTCAAGGAGGCCGGTATCCCCGCCATCGGCATCACCTGCACCAACACACAGGTCACCGAAGGCAACAAGCACTATTTCCGCATCTGCTTCCTGGATCCCTTCCAGGGCTCTGTGATGGCGAAATACGCCTGGGATCAGGGCATCCGGACCGCCTACACTCTGGCGGAGCTGGGCAACGCCTACGATCTGGGGCTGGCCAGCAGCTTTAAGACCGCTTTTGAGAAGCTGGGCGGCACGGTAGAATCCGGCAACTTCCCGACGAACCAGGCAGACTTCACCTCCTACATCACCAACGCCAAGAACAGCGGTGCGCAGGCGATCTTCGCCCCCACCTCCATCTCCTATGCGCAGCTGATCGTGGAGGCTGCCGCCACCCAGAAGGTGGGCATCCCGCTGTACGCCGGCGACACCTGGGACAGCAACGTGATCCTGCAGGCAGCCAAGGATAAGGATGTGACCATCAACATCACCACCTTCTATCAGGAGGGCGGCAATCAGGAGTTCGATGACGGCTTCAAGAAGTGGCTCAACGCCGATAGCAGCAAGCTGACCAACAACGGCGGCAACGACATCGTGTCGGCCGTGTCCGCCATGGGCTACGACGCCTACTTCACCGCTCTGGAGGCCATCAAGGCAGCCAACTCCACCGAGCCTGCCAAGATCATGGAGGCGCTGTGGAATGTGCAGTACAAGGGCGTGACCGGCGACATTCAGTTCGATTCTGTCAACGGCGACGCCGAGCGGACGGTTGCTTACATCAAGGCGGCCGATACCACCACCGGTGCCTGGACCTTTGTTAAGGAGCAAGGCATCTAAATTCCGCCGTAACGGGAGGGTCGGATGCCGGCATCTGGCATTCGGCCTTTCCTTTTTCAGAAGAATCGACTGCGGCTGCCGGAGGCGGTTTTCCCTCCGGCGCCGTCTGTTTTGGAGGAAGTCACTATGGATTATATTCTGGCGGGTATTTCCGTAGGCGGTCAGTATGCGCTGATCGCCATCGGCTACACCATGGTCTACGGGATCCTGCGCCTGATCAATTTCGCCCACGGCGATATCTTCATGGTCGCAGGACTCATCATGGTGTACGCCGCCACGGCGATGCCTCTGTACCTGTCCATTCCGCTGGTGCTGATCGCCACCGTGGCGCTGGGCTGCGCCGTGGAAAAGGTCGCCTACAAGCCCCTGCGCAGCGCCCCCCGGATGTCGGTGATGATCTCCGCCATCGGCGTGTCCTATACGCTGCAGAATGTGGCGCTGTACGTCACCGGCGGGCTGGCGAAGACCTACCCCTCGATCCCCGGTCTGTCCAACACGGTCAGCCTGTTGGGCGCCACCACCAAATGGGTGACCCTCATCACCCCGGTGCTGACGATTCTGCTGGTGGTGGGGCTGGTGCTGATCATCCGGTTCACCAAGATCGGCATCGCCATGCGGGCAGTGTCCAAGGATTTTGAGACCTCCCAGCTGATGGGCATCAAGATCAACCGGGTCATCAGCGTCACCTTTGTCATCGGCTCGCTGCTGGCCGCCATCGGCTCGGTGCTGTATTTCAGCAACTACCCCTCCGTCATCCCCACCTCCGGCTCCATGCCGGGGCTGAAATCCTTTGTGGCGGCGGTATTCGGCGGCATCGGCTCCATTCCCGGCGCCGTGGTGGGAGCGTTCATCATCGGCATCTGCGAAAACCTCATCCGTGCCATCAACATCGGCGGCGTGAGCATGACCACCTTCTCCGATGCCTTTACGTTCGCTCTGCTGATCGTCATTCTCTGCGTCAAGCCCACCGGC
This sequence comes from uncultured Eubacteriales bacterium, assembly GCA_934630515.1. Taxonomy (GTDB): domain Bacteria; phylum Bacillota; class Clostridia; order Oscillospirales; family Acutalibacteraceae; genus UBA5905. The sequence goes on from CAKTVV010000001.1 coordinate 125,848, forward strand.
CTGTTCGGAGAGAAGACCACGGAAAAGGTGTAAGGAGGTGTCCCCCATGAAACAACTGTTAAAACCAGCCACAAAAAAGCAGAACACCATCGGCAACCTGATCCTGCTGGCGGCGCTGGTGGCGGTGCTGATCGTCGTCGATACCACCTCCAACTCCTTTGACATGATTGTCAAGGTGCTGCAAAAGGGCTGCGTCTACGCCATCGTGGTGGTCTCCATGAACCTGCTCAACGGCTTCACCGGTCTGTTCTCGCTGGGGCAGGCGGGCTTCATGCTCATCGGCGCCTATGTCTATGCCATCTTCTCCGTGAACGACGCCAGCCGGGAGATGGTCTACAGCTTTTCCGGCACGCCGCTGATCCATTTTCAGCTGCCGATCCTGGTGGCGATCCTGCTGGCGGGCATTGCCGCCGCCGTCTTTGCCTTTCTCATCGGTCTGCCGGTGCTGAAGCTGAAAAGCGACTATCTCGCCATTGCCACGCTGGGCTTTGCCGAGATCCTGCGCACCATCATCCAGTGGGATAAGCTGGGTCCCCTCACCAACGGCTCCTTCCCCATCAGTCAGCTGAACACCTTCAAGGATCAGCTCAGCGACAGCCCGTTCAAGAAGCTGTCCTTTGTGTTCCCGTTCTTTCTGGTGGCGGTGGTGTGCATCGGCATCATCGCCCTGATGATCCATTCCACCTACGGGCGGGCGTTTAAGGCCATCCGGGATGACGAGATCGCCGCCGAGGCAATGGGCATCAATCTGGCGAAGCATAAAATGATCAGCTTCCTCACCAGCTCCTTCTTCGCCGGCATCGGCGGCGCCATGTACGCCATGTATGTCGGCTCCACCAACGCCGCCCCGTTCACCTCGGCGCTGACCTATGAGATTCTGCTCATCGTGGTGATCGGCGGCATCGGCTCCATCACCGGATCGATCCTTGCCAGCTTCCTGTACATCGCCTCTCAGGAGTGGTGGCTGCGGGGGCTGGACAGCGGCGAATTTCTGGGGATCACCTCCCCGATCTTCCGCAACGGCTTCCGGCTGGTGGTATTCTCGGTCATCATCATGATCTTCGTGCTGTTCTTCCGCAACGGCATTATGGGCGATAAGGAATTCAGCTCCGCCCGCTTGGTGCGGAATATTGTGAACCTGCCCGCTACGATCGCCGGCAAGCTCCGGAAGAAAGCCGCAAAGGAGGGACAGGCATGAGCAGCGTATTACGTCTATGCGACATCACCATGCAATTCGGCGGCGTGGTGGCGGTGGACAACCTGTCCATGGAGGTCAACGAGGGGGAGATCGTCGCCCTCATCGGCCCCAACGGCGCCGGAAAAACCACTGCATTCAACGCCATCACCGGTGTATACGAGCCCACCAACGGCGCCATCTATTACCACGACCAGCTGGTGATCTCCAACAAGCCCCGGGGAAAGATGAAAAAGCTGTATGCCGGGGAAAATCAAGGCAAATACACCACCGTCCTGCGGAAAACGCCGGATCAGCTCACTAAGCTGGGCATGGCACGCACCTTCCAGAACATCCGCCTGTTTAAGTCCATGACGGTGTTCGAGAATGTCCTCACCGCCAAGCACCTGCGCCGCAGCTCCAACCTGTTCACCGCCACCTTCCACTTGAATTTCAAGGAGGAAGCCCGGATGCGGCAGGAGACTCTGGAGCTGCTGCGGTTGGTGGGACTGGAGGGGGTCAAGGACGAGCCGGCGACCAGCCTGCCCTACGGCATGCAGCGCAAGCTGGAGATCGCCCGGGCGCTGGCGACGGAGCCGACCTTGCTGCTGCTGGATGAGCCGGCAGCCGGCATGAACCCGCAGGAAACCGAGGAGCTGACAGCGTTCATCCGGGAGATCCGGGAGCAGTTCCACATCACCATTCTGCTCATCGAGCATCATATGAATCTGGTGATGGATATTTCCGACCGCATTTACGTCATTGACTTCGGCAAGGAGATCGCCCACGGCACACCGGCAGAAATTCAAGCCAATCAACGGGTGATCGACGCCTATTTGGGGGTGGCAGACGACGATGAGTAATATACTGGAAATTAAAGATCTGTCCGTAAATTTTGGCGGTATCAAAGCCGTCAAGGACATCTCCATCGACGTGGAGCAGGGCAAGATCATCACCCTCATCGGCGCCAACGGCGCCGGTAAATCCACCATCCTGCGTTCCATCTCCGGCATTGTCAAGCCTCAAAGCGGCGATATTCTGCTGGACGGCGTCAGCATCCTGGGACAAACCCCTGATGCCATCGTCAGCAAGGGCATCACACTGGTGCCGGAGGGACGGCGGGTGTTCCCCAACCTGACGGTGCTGGAGAACCTGAAGATCGGCGCCTACCTGCGCAAGGACAAGCTGGACGACGATCTGGCACATGTCTACGACCTGTTTCCCCGGCTGAAGGAGCGCAGCTGGCAGATGGCGGGGACCCTGTCCGGCGGCGAGCAGCAGATGCTGGCGGTAGGCCGGGCGCTGATGAGCCGTCCCCGGCTCATCATGATGGACGAGCCCTCTCTGGGCTTGGCGCCGCTGGTGGTAAAGGAGATCTTCGCCATCATCCGGGAGATCAACGAGAGCGGCATCACGGTGCTGCTCAATGAGCAGAATGCCAACATGGCGCTGAAGATCGCCGACGAGGGCTATGTCATCGAGACCGGCACCCTGACCCTGTCCGGCACCGGCGAGGAGCTGCTCAACAACGAGGCGGTCAAAGAGGCCTATCTGGGCAAAACCCGCCAGTAATTCGTATATCTTCTTCCAAAACAACACACCGGGAGCGAACACAGGTCTGTGTCTGCTCCCGGTGCTTTTTGCATTCACCAGAACGCTTTTTCTGTTTCTCCCCCGTCCGGCGCCGTTTATTTCTCTCCGTCACCCGCCTGACGGATCTCCTCTGTGAGCCGCTGCGCCGTGGGGGTCGCCGCCAGCCCGCCCAGTCCGGTCTCCCGCAGAGCGGCAGGCAGAGCCTCCCCCACCTCTCCCATAGCGTCGATGACCTCGTCCGCCGGGATACGGCTGACGATCCCTGCCAGCGCCATATCGGCGGCGCTGACCGCATTCACCGCACCGATGACATTGCGCCGCACACAAGGCAGCTCCACCAGCCCCGCCACCGGGTCGCACACCAGCCCCAGCAGGTTGCTCAGCGCCAGCGCAAAGGCATGGGCGCACTGCAGGGCGGTACCGCCCTGCAAATGGGTGAGCGCTGCCGCCGCCATCGCCGAGGCGGTGCCGATCTCTGCCTGACAGCCGCCCTGCGCCCCAGATACGCTGGCACGGCTGGCGGTCACAGCGCCGAAGGCAGCGGCGATATACAGCGCCTCCACCACGGCATCCTCTCCCAGCGCCCGCTCCTCCGCCAGCGGGATCAGCACCGCCGGCAGCACACCGCAGCTGCCCGCCGTAGGCGCCGCTACGATCCGCCGCATACAGGCGTTGCACTCCGCCACCCGCAGCGCCTCCTCCGTCACCCGGAGGAAATATGTGCCGCCCAGCAGCCGCCCCGTCTGCGCTGCCTGCCGCAGCCGCTCGCCGTCACCGCCGGACAGCCCGCTGCGGGAACGGTCGGCAGCACGATATTGGCGGCTGGACTCCTGCATCGCCGCCCAGGTCTCCGCCATCCGGCGGCGGGAATAGTCCGCCGTATACCCATTCTCCCGGCAATCCGCCGACAGGATCACCTCCGCCAGCGGCTTATTTTCCTGCTGCGCCGCCTCCAGCAGCGCCGCCACACTGGTAAAGCTCATACCGCTCCCTCCTGATTGAATACGGTGATCTTGCGGATGCCCTCAATATGGGACAGCCACTGCGCCAGATCGGTGGGGATCGGCTGGTCACATTCCAGCACCATCACCGCATAGCCGCCCGGCTCGTTGCGATACAGCTGCATGGTGGCGATGTTCACATGGCGCTGCATAAGCGCCGCCGTCACCGCCGCCACATGCCCCGGTACATCCTGATTGTGGACGATGAGGGTATTATGCTCCCCGGAGAAATTCGTCTCGATGCCATCGATGGAGCGCACGCAGATACGCCCGCCGCCGACGCTCTCCGCCACCACATCCAGCGTGCGCCCGGTCCTTCCGGTCAGCTGCAGGCGAACGGTGTTGGGGTGGAGATTATGCGCCTGCGCCGTGGCAAAGGTGTAGCCGAGCCCCTCCTGCTGCGCCCACCGGAAGCTGTCGGGGATCCGCAAATCGTCCGGCGGCATCCCCAGCAGACCGGCGATCAGCGCCCGGTCGGTGCCGTGCCCCCGCCCGGTCAGCGCAAAGCTGCCGTACAGGGTGATATGCGCCTCCACCGGCGGCTCCCCCAGCAGCTGGCGGGCGGTCTGCCCGATGCGCACCGCTCCGGCGGTGTGACTGCTGGAGGGACCCACCATCACCGGCCCCAGAATGTCGAAAATACGCATAGCGACCGCCTCCCTGTCCTTTTCGTATGATTTTACACAGTTTCTCCCCATCTGTCAATGGAGCGTGTCCTTATTTTTTCGTTCCCGCATATTCGGCAGGATTCCCCATCGCTCCGGCGCTATAATACAAGACAAAGGACGGGGTGTGCGATGGTGATTTATGCCGATGTGCTGCTGGCGGTGAATTGGTGGGTGGACTTTCTGCTGCTGGCGCTGCTGCGCCGGGTCACCGGCGCCCGGGCGCCGGGCTGGCGGCTGGCAGCGGGAGCTTTTTGCGGCGGGCTGACGGCGTTTGTGCTGCTGCTGCCGCCCCTGCCGGTGTGGCTCTCGCTTCTGTGCAAGGCCGCCGGCGCCGCTCTGATGGTGCTGATTGCCTTTCCGCTGGAGAACGGCCGCTGCTTTCTGCGGCGCATCCTGTGGCTGTTCGCCCTTAGCGCCGGGCTGGCGGGGCTATGCCAGGGACTGTATTATTTTTTTGCGCCGCCGGGCATTTATGTAGGAAACGGCGTGGTCTATTACCGGATCTCCCCTCTGCTGCTGGTGGGGATGACGCTGCTGTGCTACGGGATCCTGTGGATCGTGGGGCAGCGGCTGCGGCGAGCCGCCCCCGACCGGCACCGCTACACCATTTCCGTAGCGAACCGGGGGCGCACCGTTACCCTGCCCTGTCTTTATGACAGCGGCAATCATCTGGTGGAGCCCTTCTCCGGGGCGCCGGTGATCGTCATGGAGCGGGACGCCCTCGCCCCGCTGCTGCCCGAGGGCGGGGATACCGCCCCGCTGCCCACCGCCCCCGGCTGGCGGGTCATTCCCTTCGACAGTCTGGGCGGGCAAGGGCTGCTGCCCGCCTTCCGCCCGGAGCGGGTCACCGTACATACCCGGCAGGGAGACCGCTCCCTGCCCCACTGCTACATCGCCCTGAGCCGCACCTTGCTGCCGGAGGATTACAAGGGGCTGCTGGGCAGCGCCGCCGCCGCCCAGCTGGCGGAAGAACCGAAAGGAGCATGGATATGTGGAAAACACTGATCGAATGGCTGCACCGCCTATGCCGCCGCCTGCTGGGGCGGGAGCCCATCTATTACATCAACGGCTCCGATGTGCTGCCCCCGCCCATGACCGCCGAGGAGGAACGGGAGACCCTCCGCCGGCTGGAGGGCGGCGACGAATCCGCCCGGGAGCAGCTCATCACCCGCAACCTGCGGCTGGTGGTGTACATCGCCCGGAAATTCGAGAACTCTGGCGTGGGCATCGAGGACCTGATCTCCATCGGCACCATCGGGCTGATCAAGGCCGTGCGCACCTTTTGCCCCAGCCGCAACATTAAGCTCGCCACCTATTCCTCCCGCTGCATCGAAAACGAGATCCTCATGTATCTGCGCAAAAACGCCCAAAAGCGCAACGAGATCTCCATCGATGAGCCGCTGAATGTGGACTGGGACGGCAACGAGCTGCTGCTGTCCGATATTTTGGGCAGCGACCCGGATCTGGTGAGCCGGGATCTGGAGCAGGAGGCGGAGCGCCAGCTGCTGATGCTCTGCGTCGGACGGCTGCCCCAGCGGGAGCGGCAGATCATGCAGCTGCGCTTTGGCATCTGCGGCGAAAAGGAGCACACCCAAAAAGAGGTGGCGGATCTGCTGGGTATCTCCCAATCCTACATATCCCGGCTGGAAAAGCGCATCATCCGCCGTCTGCGGGAGGAGCTGGAGCAGGCGCAGCGATAGAACCGGAAAAAGGGTTGACAAAGAACAAACGTTCGTATACAATAGAAGTGTAGTCCGAGAGACAAAGCAGCTGCATAGGGTGAATGCAGCTGCTTTTTTCTCGGCTGCACCGGATGAGAAACGGCGACCGGAAGCCCGCCGTCCCACCGACGGCAAACAGAAAGGAGTCACAAAATGATCCAAGTGAACAACTGGATAGCCACCATCCCCGAGGAGGAGCGGCGCATCGCCTATGTGGGAGAGAACACCTCCGAGCATCGGCTGTTCCGCCTCCACGGCAGCGGGTATGGCGGCTATGCGTACTTTCTGGATCTGGCGTTTGACCTGTCCACCGTAACTACCACCGCACAGCGGCAGCGGGAAACCACCAGCCAGAATGTACAGGAGACCGTGGGAACAAACCAAAGTCAGTCGGTCTCCACCAAAACCACGGAAAACGCCATTCTCTCGGAGACCACCGTCGATTGCGACACCAAAACCGACGTGGTCCCTCTGGAAATGCAGTCCGACGACGAGGGGGTGACCCTCACCTGGACGATCCTCGCCCAGCATACCCGGCTGCCCGGCACCCTGCAGGCGACGCTGCGGGCGGTAGCGGCGGACGGCTCGGTGAAAAAATCCGCCATCATGACCTTTGAGGTGGAGCCGGCGGTGATCGCTGTCGCCGCCATACCGCCGGCGGTATCCGAGCAGGAGCAGCTCATACAGAACATAGAGGGGCTGTACGCCAAATATGTGTCAAAGGCCGAGGAGTGCGAGGAGAATGTGCAATATTGGACCTCCTACGCCGAGGGACAATGCCGCAGCAACCTGAACGAATCCAACGGCTACGCACTGACGGCATTGTCCTCCGCTCAGGAGGCAGCCGCCAGCGCCAAGGCAGCAGCCGAAAGCGCCGCAGACGCTGCCAAGGCTCAGGCAGCTGCCGAAGGCGCCAAAGCCGCCGCCAACGAAAGTGCCGCCAAAGCCAGTGCCGATTCCGCAGCGGCAGCGACCCATGTCACAGCGGCGGAGACGGCGAAAACGGACGCCGAGAGCGCCAAGGCGGGGGCTGAGACCGCCGCCGCCAGTGCCGCAGCCGACGCTGCTGCCGCCGCCGATTCCAAAGCCGCCGCCGAGACCGCCGCCACCGTCGCCGCTGCCAAAGCCGCCGAGGCTGCCGCTGCCGGCGGGAAGCTGCAGCTGATCCGGCAGATCACCACCACCGAAGCCTTGGGGAGCATGATCCTCTCCGCCGACATGGAGGACACCGGCTTCTCTCTGGACCGGTTCTGTCTGCTGATCCAGTTTCCCGAAGCGCTGGAGCTGGGGCAGCAGACGGGGAAATGTGTGCTGAGCATCTACGCCAACGGATATACCGCCAACTATTGCCTGCACTATCAGGCGGTCGTCGAGCGGGCAAGGTATGTACGGCTGGAGGGGGAGATCGTCGGCGCCGCCGGAGATGCGCCCCGCTGCATCACCTCTGTGGCGGTGGGCAGCGAAAACCCCTTTGGCAATTCGCTGCGTACCGGCTGGTACGGCTACGGCTTCACCGCCATCCAAAAGCTGATCGTCAACGGCACTATCGCCGGAAACGACAGCGCCGGGCTCCCGGCAGGAACCGTGCTGACCCTGTACGGAAGAAAGGCCTAAGGAGGAATGTGTATGCGTAAATGTATAAACGGGCAGTATTTTGACATGACCGCAGAGGAGCTCGCCGCTCTGTCTGCGCCCCCGGAGGGGTTGACCGACGCCCCGCCCTCCACCGAGGAGCGGCTGGAGGCGCTGGAGCTGGCGATGCTGGAGCTGATCACGGAGGGATAAACGATGGAACGATTTTTACAGCTGCAATACCGCATGGGACGCATCGGATACGACCGTCTGCAGACGCTGCTCGCCCGACTCCGGAACAGTGACGGAGCCGGTGCATATACTGACAGAGGAGGAAATTAACATGGCAAAGATCTACTTGTCCCCGGCGGCACACGCCACCGATAACCGGACCCAGTGCCCCATGGCTTGCAGCGAAAATACCCACTGCAACGCCTATACAGATAAGCTGGAGGCACGCTTGCGGGGGCTGGGCTTCGAGGTCAAACGGGGAACCCGCTCCCTGACCGGCTCGCTGGCCATGACCACCCGGGTGGCGGAGGCAAACCAGTGGAAAGCCGACCTCTACTATGTGGCGCACTCCAACGCCGGGGGCGGCCGGTACAGCATGACCATGTGCTACACCGACAAGGCCAGCAAAGAGAAGGCAGACATTCTCCACAAGTACCGCCGCAACGTGCGGCATGTGGTCCGGCAGCGGGGCGACCTGTATGAGATCAACGCCACCGCCATGCCCTGTCTGTACGATGAGTTGTTCTTCCATGACAATGCGGAGGACTGCGCTTGGTTCCACAATGGGGGCATGGACACGATGGCGGAGGAGACGGTACAGGCGCTGTGCGAGATCTGCGGCGTCCCGTACCAACCCCACACCGAGCCGGAACCGGAGCAGCCCGCCGCACCCGAGCAACCTGCCACGCCCGCTCCGGCAGCGCCTCAAGCGGGCGATGCCGTGCAGCTGACCGGCGGCAGGCTGTACACCACCGCCCGGGGCAGCAGGTATGTGACCCGCACCGGCACCTTTTATCTGTACGACGGGCAGCGGGTCGGCAGCCGCTACCGGGTAACCAACCGGGCAGACCGGGTCGGCAAGTCCCCGGTATGGATCTTCACCTCCGGGTGGATCGAGGGATAAGCTCTCATCCGCCCGCCTGCGAAGGGCAGAACGGCGTCTGAATTTGTAAAAATTAGATACAATTTGTATAAAGGAGCAGTTGGTTTACGATTTGTAAACCAACTGCTCCTTTACAGCATCTGTTTTTTGCTCCCCGCCAACCACAAACCGGCGTACAGCTTTTACAGCCGTCCGGCGGCGTGCGCCCCGCCGCAGTCCCCTGCGGCATCGGTAAACCCAAAGGAATACAGCTTACCGCAGACAGCAAACTCCAAACGGAACGGCTTTTTCTCCAGCGTTTTCAGTTCAAAATGCGGGAACCGCACGGTGTGGTGCGTGCTGTCCCCTGTCAAGGGCTCGGAGACCGCCAAAGTCTCCCCCTCCGGGGAAAGGATCCGCACCGTCACAGAACCGTCTGCATTCACCAGCATACCGGTCTTGCCGGTCATACACAGCAGCCTTGTGGTGAGCCGCCCGGTGCCGTTCATGGATACAAATCCGTCCCGGCGGAGCTTCGCCAGACCGGTGGCACCGTTGCGGTACATACCGTTGTCCGTCCACGGGCGGCACCGGTAGGCGGGATCGCCGCCGAAGCCGCTGTAGTAGATCCACAGCTCATCGCCGTGGATCACCAGCACGCCGCCCACCGACTGCACATACCCCCGATCCCAAGCGCCCGGGTGCATGGAGGCGGGGATCAGGCTGTCCCGGCAGGGGCGGGAAAAGTGGTATCCGTCCCGGCTGTACATCGGCATCAGCTCGGTGATCTTCGGCACACCGTAGCGTTCACACACAGGATTTTCCGGTCCGTACATGATCTGAAACATACCCAGCATCAAGCTCTCATAGCCCACACAGTCCACATTATACAGCTGGGGCGGAAAGCCGATATAGGGATGCGGCAGATCCAGCTCGTCGCAATACAGCCACGGCCGGGCGTCAGCGTCGCTCCATCCGGCACCCTCCAGATAGTCGTCGCACTCCCGATATCTCCGGTAGCGCAGCCACGAGCCATCCGGCTGAGCATCGGCAGCCCGGATGCTGTAGACCCATTTTTTGCGGAACGGGTCATAAAACATCGTGCTGCGATCGAAGGTGTTCCCGGTCTGGCGGAATCGGTGGAAATGAACACCGTCGCCGCTGACAGCGGCGACCCCCGGCATCTGTACGCCGGGATTGCGCAGAAACAGCTTATACCGCTCCTCCGGCGGGGCGGTGTCGTCGATCCACACCGTGGTCGAATCCGGGCGGAGATAGGCGGTGTCGCCCTCAGACATATCCAAAGCATCCTGCCGCTGGGTATAGGGAAGAATCAAATTGGTTCCCGCCACAATTCCCAGATCCGGGCGCTCCCATGTGAGACCGTCTGCCGACTCTGCATACGCCATATGCCGCAGCCAGCCCGCCTCATACCACATTTTGAATTTTCGCTCCCGTTCATCGTACCACACCCCGCCGCTCTTGGGGCAGGCACAGGGGGCGCCGTCCCGCTCCCAGGGGGTCTCCGGAGACAGCACCGGTGCACCGGTCTTTTGGGCGGTGTGATATTCCGGCGTGAGATCGGTGGAATCGATGAGGAAATCGTCCACAAACAGCTGCCGTCCGACCGTAATATCGATCACCTCGGGCGGCTCCTCCAGATACGGCACATGCCGGGCATCGGACGGGGCATCCATGCCGGACAACCGGATGTTATTATATGATCGCTCCATCAGCAGCGCCTCCTTTTCGCCGATTGTAGCATACAGAAATGGCACATTCAATTGCATAGTTTGCAATCCGCATTGCAATTCCTGCAGAAACGCCTGTCAGCGGGTCGGATGCGACGGTGCGCAGCCATAGTGCTTTTTATACGCACGGAAAAAGGAGGAATACTCGGAAAAGCCGCTTTGCGCAGCAGCCTCAGCGGCGGTCCTTCCGGAGCGGATCAGCTGGCGGGCGCACACCAGCCGCTTTTGCTGGACATATTGATAGAAAGAGATATTCAGCTCCCGACTGAAGCAGTGGGACAGCTGCGAGGTGGAAACGAACAGCGCCGCAGCCGCCTGCGCCAGCGTGACGGGGGTCTGATAGTACCGGTTTACATAGCTTAGGGCACGGGCAATCAGCGAATTTTCGTCCCGGGCATCCGAGGCGGAAAAGCAGCCGAGAGAGTCCCGGATGGCAAACAGCAGCTGCACCGCCGCCGTGCGGAGCAGCAGCGCCTTTTCCTCTTCCGGGCGGGAATCGAACAGCCCGTCCCGCAGCCCTTGAAACAGCCGGACGATCTCCGGCGTAGGGGTGTGCAGGATCCGGATGCGATCCATACACACCCCCAGCAGGCACGCCCATTCCGGCACATCCGGGAACCACAGCCGGCAGCGCCGGTATTCCTCCTCCCGGGAAAAGGTGAAATTATGAAAATGCTCCTTAGGGATCAGCAGCAGCATATCCGGGTGGAGCGGAACGCTTTCCCCCTCCGAGAGGAACCGCCCCTCGGCTTGGTACAAGTACAGGATTTCATGCTCGGCATGAAATTCCTCCCCCCGCATCACGGAGGTGCCGGCAGCATACCAAAAATGTGCCGGGTCGGCATGAAACTGTTTGCAAAACGCCATATTTACACCCTCTTTTCCGCCGGTGCCGGTACTGTCACAGGTAATGTCCGGCACCCCGGCACATTTCAGTATAGCAGAAAATGCCAAAATTGCAATATGTCCTGCAATAAATACAATTGGATTGTAATTCCGGTCTGCTATACTTAAGAAAAAGGGAGGGCTTCTATGAAAATGACTATACATGAGCGGATCGCTGCCAAAAAGCTGATTGCCATTGTCCGTGGAGTCGCACCGAGCGCTATGGAGCCGCTGGCCGAGGCGTTATACGCCGGCGGCATCCAGCTGCTGGAGGTCACCTTTGACCAGAGCGGCGGGTGTCCGGCGGAGAAAACAGCCGAAACGATCGCCGCCCTGTCCCGGCGGATGGAGGACCGCATGGCGGTGGGCGCCGGGACGGTGCTGACGAAGGCGCAGGTACACCTTGCCCGGCAGGCGGGGGCGCAGTTCACCCTTTCACCGAATACCGATCCGGAGATCATCCGAGAGACAAAGCGCCTGCAAATGCTGTCGTTGCCGGGAGCGTTCACCCCCAGCGAGGTGCAGTGCGCCTATGCGGCCGGGGCGGATCTGGTCAAGCTGTTTCCGGCAGAGGCGCTGGGGACAGACTATATCCGGGCGCTTCTGGCACCGCTGGCGCACATCCCGGTGCTGGCGGTCGGCGGCATAAACGAAAAGAATATTCCGGCATATTTGGACGCCGGCGTCTGCGGCTTTGGCGTCGGTTCCACCCTTGTGCGTCGGGAATGGATCGCACAGGGGCGGTTTTCGGAGCTGACGGCGCTGGCGCAGCGCTACACGCAGAGCATTGAGGATTGGGCTTATGTACACAGTCATTGACGGCGGCACCACCAACACCCGCTTTTACACCGTAGACCGCTCCCGGGTAACTCTCTGCGCCCACGCCGGCGTAGGCGCAGGCGATCCGGCAGGGCTGGCGGCATTTGTCCGGGCGACGCTGGCGACCCTTCCGACCGATGCTCCCGTCATCGCCTCGGGAATGATCACCAGCCCCACCGGTTTATACGCTCTGCCGCATCTTCGGGCGCCTGTGGGGATCGATGAGCTGCACCGGGGGATGCAGCGGGTGTTGCTGCCGGAGATCAGCCCTCAGCCGCTCTATTTTATCCCGGGTGTGCGGACAGACGAGGATATGATGCGGGGCGAGGAGACCGAGCTGGCTGGGCTGACCCGCCGTCTGTCTCCGGACGCCGCTTACATCCTCCCCGGCACCCATTCCAAGTGTATTCTTGTAAACGGAGAGGGCAAGATCCACAACCTCTGCACCATGCTGACCGGCGAGCTGCTGGCAGCGGTGAAGAACGGCACCATCGTCGGGCAGAGCTTTGCATTTTGCGAGGAGTTCATAGAGAAATTTCTGTGTCAGGGCTTTGCCTACTGCCGTCGGTATGGGATCAATCAGGCGCTGTTTCGCTGCCGGACGCTCGCCCTGCTGCACCGGCGCACGCCACAGGAGGTATACAGCTTTTGCTTGGGCGCCGTGCTGTGTCCGGAGGTGGAGCGCATCCGGCAGGTACCCGTCCGACGGCTGTATGTGGGCGGAAAGCGGGAGCTGCGCCTGCCGGAAGCCCTTCTGCTGCAGCGGTACTCCGGAAAAGAGGTCTGCTGTCTGCCGGAGACGACCTGCGTCAACGCCGTTCCCAACGGCGCCGTGCGTATTTTTACAGGCGGCGCAGACTAAGCAGCGGACAAGAACTGTCCCCGGCAGCAATACCGGACAAAAGCACAAAAAAGCTCCCGACGGAATACATTCCGCCGGGAGCTTTCTGCTGTGGATTTTATCGGATAAATGGTCGGACAGCCCGTCCGGTATGCTGTCGGATGTACGTTTATCGCTGCAGGAACCGGGACAAAAACTCCTGGGTCAACGGATTCCGGGGGTGCTCAAAGATATCCGTCGGAGCACCCTCCTCGGCGATCACGCCGTCCGCCATAAAGATCACCCGGTCGGATACATCCCGGGCAAACGCCATCTCGTGGGTCACCACGATCATGGTCATGCCCTCCTCCGCCAGCGAGCGCATCACGGTCAGCACCTCACCCACCATCTGGGGGTCCAGAGCGCTGGTGGGTTCATCGAACAGCAGCGCCTCCGGCTCCATCGCCAGCGCCCGGGCGATCGCCACCCGCTGCTTCTGACCGCCGGACAGCTGCCGGGGCTTGGCGTTGATATAGGGCGCCATGCCCACCTTTTCCAGATACTGCAGCGCCACCCGCCGGGCGTCCTCCTTGCTGCGGTGCATGACGGTGCACTGCCCCACCATGCAGTTTTCCAGCGCCGTCATGTTGTTGAACAAATTAAAGCTCTGGAACACCATGCCCACCCGTGCCCGGTAATCGGACAGGTCGAAGCCCTTTTCCTGAATATTCTGCCCCCGGAACAGGATCTCACCGGCGCTGGGGGTCTCCAGCAGATTGATGCAGCGCAGCATGGTGGATTTACCGGAGCCGGAGGCGCCGATCACGCTCACCGTCTGCCCCTTTTCCACCGTCAGGCTGATATCCCGCAGCACCGCATGCTCGCCGAACTGCTTTTGCAGATTGCGCAGTTCCAAAACCGTCTCTGCCATGGCTCAGCCCTCCTTCTTCACATGAATCTCCGCCGCCGAATCCGACTGCGAGCCGAAGATGGTATAGTTTTCCTGCCCATCCAGCTTTTTCTCCGCCAGCCGCAGCAGCCGGGTGATGGTGAAGGTCATGATGAAATACAGCACGCACACCACCAGATAGGTCTGGAAGGTCTGGAAATTCTGCCGCTTGATGACGCCGGCAAAATAGTACAGCTCCGTCACACCGATCACATTCAGCACCGAGGTATCCTTGATGTTGATGACGAACTCATTGCTCACCGAGGGCAGGATATTCCGCAGCACCTGCGGAATAATGACCCGCAGCATGGTTTGGGTATGGGACATGCCGATGGACATAGCGCCCTCAAACTGCCCCTTGTCGATGGAGATGATGCCGCCCCGGACGATCTCCGCCATATAGGCACCGGTGTTGATGGAGACGATCAGGATACCGGAGGGGATCAGCGGCAGGGTGCTGCCGCCGGTGGCAAAGGCATAGCCCCAATAGATCACCATCGCCTGCACCATCATGGGGGTGCCCCGGAAGATCTCCACATACACGGCGATGATGCCGTTGAGGATCGTGTGCAGCGCCCGCACCACCGGGTTATGCGACTTGGGGGCGGTGCGCACCACGCCGGTGAGCATACCGATGAGCAGCCCCACCACCGTGCCGATCAAAGAAATGAGCAGCGTATAGCCGACTCCCTGCATCAACTGAGGAAAATACTTGGTCAGTATCCCCCACACATCCTGAAAAAACGTCATAGGTCACAAATCCTTTACTTCTTGATGATGACCACCAGATTGGACTCATAGTAGGTCTGGGTGAAGTCGATCTCCTGCTGGCGCTCCGCCGTGGGGCTCATACCGGCGACGATGGCGTCGATGGTGCCCGACTGCACCGCCGGCAGCAGGGAATCCCACTCCATCGCATAGATCTCCAGCTTAAGCCCCAGCTTGTTGGCGACATACTGCGCCACCTGCACATCATAGCCGTTGGCAAACTGGTTCTCTTTACCCTCGCTGCTGATTGCCACCTCGCCGATGGTGCCGGACTTCAGCTCCGTCCAGTTATAGGGCTCGTAGGCGCACTCCATGCCGACCTTGAGCGTACCGGTGGGGCTGGCGGGCGCTTCGCTCTCCAGTGCAAAGGCATCCACCGTACCGCCGTTGGCCAGCGTCACGATCTGATCCATCAGCTGCGCCTTCTGCTCCTCGGTGATGGTCGCCAGCACCTGATTGATCTTATCGGTCATGTCGGAGCCCTTCTTCAGACCGATGGCAATTCCGACGTCCGCCGCCGTCGCCTTAAAGCCGGTGTCGTTATTCTTCAGCGGGATATAAGTCAGGGAACTGTCCGACTTGGTCACCGAAAGCGCCGTGGGCTCCTCTGCCACATAGCCGTCGATGGCGCCGCTCTTGAGCGCCGTCAGCAGATCCGTGAAATCCGGATAGGTGGAGGACTGGACATTTTCGATCTGGGTGAGCGCCTGCTCGTGGAAGGTGCCCGCTTGGGCGGCGATCTTTGCCCCCTTCAGGTCTGCCAGCGACTGGGCGCTCTTTATATCCACACGATCCTGCCCGCCGCAGCCGACGCAAACCAGCGCCAGCACAGCTGCCAAAACGATTGCAACGATTCTTTTCATAATGACTCTCTCCTTTTTATTTTTTTCCGATACAGAAACCGTCCGGATACGAAAAAGACCCGCAACACCTTGGTTAAAAGGTATCACAGGCTATATGCACCTATCCCGGGAACAGGTGCTGAAGCCGTGATAGCTCTCCACAAGCTGTGACAGTCCCGTGCATATTCTGCACGGCCCCAGCGCCGGACGGTTGGCAACCCGTTCGCCGCTTCGGCAAAGCACCCTTTCGGCGGGACGGCTTGCCAGCCTGTATGTCCCGGACTACTGATGAGCTTTGCGCCTCTATCTTGGCGTTTCTGTATGGAATTTGCCCTCATTATACCACCGGTTTTCCGCCTGTCAATAGGGGATGGGCAGTTTCTGTACATTTCTCCAGTATTTTCTCGTCGATCGGCGGCGATTTGGACAGTTTTATGGCGAATCCGCAGCCGTATTCCTGCCGGCTCTGCAAAACGGCGGCATGCCGCTCTTTTGCTTTCGATACGCACAAAGCTCTTGCGCCGCCGGTATAAATTTGCTATAATAGGGGGATGAAAAACAGAAAGGGAGTGTGTCCGGATGCTGTTTCAACGCACCGGCGGAGTGGATTTCCTCCTTGTGGGATTGGGAAACCCCGGTATGGCTTACGAAAACACCCGGCATAACGCCGGATACGGAGCGCTGCAGACGCTGGCGGCGGAGCTGCACACAGAGCTGTCGAAAAAGCAATGCAAGGCGCTCACCGGCACCGGCGAGATCGACGGGCGGCGGGTGCTGCTGCTGTTCCCCCAGACCTTCATGAATCTGAGCGGCGAAGCGGTGCAGGCGGCGATGCACTTTTATAAGCTGCAGCCGGAGCAGCTGCTGGTATTCAGCGACGACGTGGCGCTGCCCTTAGGGGCGGTGCGGGTGCGCCGCAGCGGCAGCGACGGCGGACAGAAGGGGCTGCGCAGCATCATCGGCTGCATCGGCACCGACGCCTTTCCCCGGGTGCGCATCGGGGTGGGGGCAAAGCCCCATCCCGCCTATGACATGGCGGACTGGGTGCTGTCCCGGTTCAAGCCCGAG
The DNA here is from genome assembly GCA_934630515.1 of uncultured Eubacteriales bacterium. Classification (GTDB taxonomy): domain Bacteria; phylum Bacillota; class Clostridia; order Oscillospirales; family Acutalibacteraceae; genus UBA5905. The sequence goes on from CAKTVV010000001.1 coordinate 142,572, forward strand.
GAGCAGCCGGCAATGGACGAAGCCTACGAAAAAGCTGCGGGAGCGGCAAAGCTGATCGTCACCGGGCATATCGATCAGGCGATGAACCGCTATTCCCACTGACAGGAGATCGGGAGAGACACATGAGCTTTTGGGATGCCGGACTGGCGGCGCTGCCGGTCTATAAAAATGTATGCGCCGATCTACGGGCAGGGCACGGAGCCGTGTCGGTGATCGGACTGGCGCACATTCACAAGGCGGTGTTTGCCGCTGGGCTGCGGCAGAGCCTGAAGCGCCGGGTGGCGGTGCTGACGGCGGACGAGGCGGAGGCCGCCCGGATGGTGGAGGATCTGCGGGCGCTGGGGCTGCGGGTGGAATATCTGCCCGCCCGGGAGATCACCCTGCGCCCCACCGAGAGCGCCTCCCGGGAATACGAGCAGATGCGGCTGGGCACGCTGGCAACACTGGCGGAGGGCAACTATGATGCGGTGGTCGCCTGCGTAGAGGCAGCGATCCAATATACCATCCCGCCGGATACGCTGCTGTCCCGCACGCTGGAGCTGACCGCCGGAGCGGTGCTGCCGGTGGAGGATCTGCCTGCCGCACTGTCTGCGGCGGGCTATGAGCGCTGCGCCCAGATCGAGGGCGCCGGACAGTTTGCGGTACGGGGCGGCATCGTGGATGTCTACCCGGCGGACAGCGCTGCCCCCGTGCGCATCGAGCTGTGGGGCGACACGGTGGATACCATCGCCGCCTTCGACCTGCTGTCCCAGCGGCGCACCGAGTCGCTGGAGGCGATGGCGATCCCGCCGGCGGCGGAGATCGCCTGCGACGATCCGGCGGCGCTGGCTGCCCGGATCACGGAGCTGGCAGGCGCCCAGCGTGGGCGCATGGCGGCGGAGGTGAAGAAAAATCTGCTGACGGACGCCGACCGGCTGCGGGGCGGGGTGCAGCCCGCCTCCATGGATCCCTATATTTCTCTGTTATATACTCCGGCAACACTGTTCGACTATCTGCGGGATGCGTTGCTGGTCGCCAGCGAGCCCGCCAAGCTGAAGGAGCGGGTGCGCACCACCCATTGGCAGCTGGAGCAGGACGTGGAATCGCTGCTGGCGGAGGGGCATCTCTGCCGGGAACTGACCACCCATCTGCTGGAGTGGAGCGATGTCGTACGGCGGATCGAGCAGGGCAGCGGCTTGCTGCTGGACGCCTTTGCCCGGGCGCAGGGGGATATACGCCCCGCCGCCATCTATTCCGTCAACGCCCGGCAGCTGCCGGTGTGGTCGGGGCGGGTGGATCTGCTGGCAGAGGATCTGCGGGACTGTCTGGACCGGAAGCTGGCGTGTATCGTGCTGGCAGGGGGCGAAGAAAAGGCGGCGCAGGTGCTGGCGGAGGATCTGCAAAAGGCAGGTCTCCCCGCCATTTACGCCAAAGCGCCGGAAAAGCCGGTAAAGGGGCAGGTGCTGGTGACCGCCGGAGGCTTGTCGGCGGGGCTGGAGCTGCCGGATGCGGCGCTGGCGGTGATCACCCACGGACGGGTGGCAACGGCGAAACGCTCCCGCCGCCGGAAGCAGAACAAAGGGCTGGATATCCACAGCCTGTCGGAATTGCAGGTGGGCGACTATGTGGTGCATTCCGCCCACGGTATCGGCGTCTATCAGGGCGTCCATCAGGTAGAGGTACAAGGAGTCGTCAAGGACTATATCAAGCTGGAATACGCCAAGGGAGATACTCTGTATGTGCCGGTGACCCAGCTGGATCTGGTGAGCAAATACATCGGCACCAAGGAGGACGCCACCGTCAAGCTCCATCGGCTGGGCGGGCAGGAATGGCAAAAAGCCAAGACCCGGGTACGCTCGGCGGTCAAGGATATTGCCCGGCAGCTCATCGCCCTATACGGCAAGCGAATGGCGTCGCCGGGCTACGCCTTCGGTCCGGATGAGGAATGGCAATACGATTTTGAGCGCCACTTTGAATACGCCGAAACGGAGGATCAGCTGCGCTGCATCGACGAGATCAAGTCCGATATGGAACGCCCCATCCCCATGGATCGGCTGCTGTGCGGCGATGTGGGCTTCGGCAAGACCGAGGTGGCGCTGCGGGCGGCGTTTAAGTGCGTCACCGAGGGAAAGCAGTGCGCCCTGCTGGTGCCCACCACCATTCTGGCGTTCCAGCACTACAACACCATCCTCAAGCGGTTCGAGGGCTTTCCAGTGCATGTGGAGATGCTCTCCCGGTTCCGCACCGCCAAGCAGCAGGCGGAAACGGTGCACAAACTGAAAAGCGGTGAGGTGGACATCGTGGTGGGCACCCACCGGCTGCTGTCGGCGGATGTGCAGTTTCACGATCTGGGGCTGTTCATCGTGGACGAGGAGCAACGGTTCGGTGTCAGCCAAAAGGAACGCATCAAGGAGCTGACCCCCAACGTGGATGTGCTGACCCTGTCCGCCACCCCCATCCCCCGTACCCTGAATATGGCCATGAGCGGCATCCGGGATATGTCGGTCATCGAGGAAGCCCCTCAGGATCGCCGCCCGGTGCAGACCTATGTGCTGGAGCAGGATGCCGGGGTCATCGCCGACGCCATCCGGCGGGAGCTGCGCCGGGACGGACAGGTGTATTATCTCCACAATCGTATCGACAACATCGATATGTGTGCGGCGGCGATTCATGCCCGGGTGCCGGAGGCACGGCTGGCGGTGGCGCACGGCCGCATGAGCGAGGAGGAGCTGTCGGAGATCTGGCGGCAGGTGCTGGAGCACGAGGTGGATGTGCTGGTCTGCACCACCATCATCGAGACCGGCGTGGATATTCCCAATGTCAACACCCTCATCATCGAAAACGCCGACCGCTACGGCCTGTCCCAGCTGCATCAGCTGCGGGGACGGGTGGGCCGTTCCTCCCGCCGGGCATATGCCTATCTCACCTTCACCCGGGGCAAGGAATTGTCCGACGTGGCAGAAAAACGGCTGGAGGCTATGCGGGAGTTCACCGAGTTCGGCGCCGGCTTTAAGATCGCCATGCGGGATATGGAGATCCGGGGCGCCGGCAATCTGCTGGGCGCCCAGCAGCACGGGCACATGGAAGCAGTGGGCTATGACATGTACCTCAAGCTGCTGTCTGAGGCGGTAGAGGAGGAAAAGGGGCAGCCCGCTGCGGCGCAGGTGGACTGTCTGGTGGATCTGCCCGTGTCGGCGCATATCCCGGAGAACTACATCAGCGACAACGCCCAGCGGCTGGAGATCTACCGCCGCATTGCGGATATCCGCACGGACGAGGATTCCATGGACGTCTACGACGAGCTGATCGACCGGTTCGGAGAGCCGCCGGCGGCGGTACAGGGGCTGATCGACGTGGCGCTGCTGCGCAATACCGCCGCTGCCTGCGGCATCAAGGAGATCCGGGAGCAGGGCGGCACCCTGTATCTGTATCCCCGGGCATTGGATATGGCGGCAGGCGCCCGGCTGACAGCGGCGCTGCCCGGGCGGGTGCTGATCAGTGCCGCCGGAAAGCCCTATTATGCGGTGAAGATCCAGACCAAGGGCGGCGGGGATGCTCTGGACACCCTGCGGCAGGCGCTGGACGCCATGAAGGAGGAAAAAACCGATGGCTAAAGAGCAAAAGACCAACGCCATGCGGCTGCTGGAGCAGCAGAAAATCCCGCATACCGTGAATCAGTATGACTGTCCGGAATTTGTGGACGGGGTGCAGGTAGCGGATCAGCTGGGGCAGCCCTATGAGCGCAGCTTTAAGACGCTGGTGGCTGTGGGGAAAAGCGGCGGGCACTATGTGTTCGTAGTGCCCATCGCCGAGGAGGTGGACCTGAAGGCCGCCGCCCGGGCGGTAGGTGAAAAGGCGGTGGAGCTGATCCATGTGAAAGAGCTGCTGCCCCTCACCGGCTACATTCGGGGCGGCTGCACCCCCATCGGGATGAAAAAGGCGTTTCCCACCGTCATCCACGAGAGCGTATTGCAATACGATGAGGTCATCATCAGCGGCGGGCGCATCGGGGCGCAGATTTTCCTCGCACCGGCGGATCTCATCCGGGTGACCCGGGCAAAGACGGCGGATATTATCCGCCATGGCGGAACAACATGAACCCGTATCGGCAGAACCGCCCGGAGCGGGTGTGCGAGACCCTGCTGCGGCTGGCGCAGACAGCGGCGGCAACACCGGAAATGGTGGAACGGCAGCTGTATCGGCAATTCGGACAGCCGCCGCAGACGCTGCTGGCGGAGCTGTCCCCGGCACAGCGGCAGCGGCTGGCGGCGGGATTCACCCGTCGGGGAAATGGGGCACTGCTGCAATGGTTCGCCAGTCAGGAGCCCGCCCCACGGCAAAGGACGGCGGGGCTTGATGGAAGCCGGAAAGGAGACAGCCTGCGATGAATAAAAAAGCACTGATCGCCATGAGCGGCGGGGTGGACAGCTCCGTGGCGGCGGCGATGATGCAGGAGCAGGGCTATGACTGCATCGGTGTGACCATGAAGCTCCATGAGAGCGAAGCGGCGGTGCGCCGGGAGAAGGCGTGCTGCACTCAGGAGGACGCCGAGGACGCCCGGCAGGTGGCGTACTCGCTGGGCATGAAATTCTATGTGTTTAACTATACACAGGAGTTTTCCGCACAGGTCATCGACCGGTTCGTGGACGCCTATGAAAAAGGCTATACCCCCAACCCCTGCATCGACTGCAACCGCTATATGAAGTTCGCCCGGCTGTATGAGCAGGGAAGGCTCTTGGGCTACGACACCATCGCCACGGGGCATTACGCCCGGGTGGAGCAGGATGCCGCCACCGGCAAATGGAAGCTGAAAAAAGCCCGCTTTTTACCCAAGGATCAGAGCTATGTGCTGTATTTTCTCACCCAGGAGCAGCTGGCGCACACCCGCTTCCCGCTGGGTGAGGTGGAGAGCAAGGAGGCAGCACGGCAATACGCCGAGGCGCACGGCTTCTATAATGCCCGCAAGCACGACAGTCAGGATATCTGCTTCGTGGAGGACGGCAAATACGCCGATTTCATCCGCCAGCACACCGGGCGGGACTATTCCGCCGGCGATTTTGTGGATACAGAGGGGCATGTGCTGGGACGGCACAAGGGGTTGATCGGCTACACCGTCGGGCAGCGCAAGGGACTGGGGCTGGCACTGCCGGCGCCCCTGTATGTGCTGGAAAAGGACATGACACAAAACCGGGTGGTGCTGGCGCCGGAGACGGCGCTGTACAGCCCGGCGCTGCTGGCGGAGGATGTGAACTGGATCAGCGGCGAAACGCCGACCGCCCCGGTGCGGGCGGCGGCACGCACCCGCTATTCCGCCCGGGAGGCGGCGGCGACGCTGCTGCCGCTGGACGGCGATCGGGTGCGGGTGGTGTTTGACCAGCCCCAGCGTGCTGTCACACCGGGGCAGGCGGTCGTATTCTACGCCGGAGACGAGGTGCTGGGCGGCGGCACCATCGTCCGGGCGGAAAAGGAGTGAGCGTATGGTTCTGACAGTCACCTGTAATCCGGCGCTGGATTATTTGATGACGGTCTCCGGGCTGCACCCGGGGGAAACCAATCGGGCGGAGGAGACCCGGCTGCGTGCCGGCGGAAAGGGACTGAACGTGTCCCGGATGCTGGCGGCCTTTGGCGTAGAGACCCGGGCGGTGAGCTTCAGCGCCGGGGATACCGGGGTCATGCTGGAGACCTTGCTGGCGGCGGAGCCCTTCCCCACCGAGTGGATCCGGCTGCCCCGGGGGCGCACCCGCATCAACGTCAAGCTGACGGGGACGGAGGAGACCGAGGTGAACGCCCCCGGCGCACCCGTGCCGGAGACGGCATTCCGGGCGCTGGAGGAGCGGGTGCGTGGCTTGCAGGCGGGGGATGTACTGTGCCTGAGCGGCAGTCTGGCGCCCGGCATGACGCCGGACAGCTATGCCAGGCTGCTGCAGGCAGTGCCCGCCGGGGTGAAGGCAGTGGTGGATACCGTGGACGAGCCCTTGCGGCGCACGCTGACGCATCGTCCGTTTCTCATCAAGCCCAACCGGGCGGAGCTGTCCCAGCTGGTGGGGCAGGCGCTGCCTACGCCGGCGGCGGTCGAGGCGGCAGCCCAAACGCTGCGGCAGCAGGGGGTGGAGCAGGTGCTGGTCTCGCTGGGCGGCGAGGGTGCGCTGCTGGTGTCAGGAGACGGCGTGTGGTATCAGCCCGCCCCCGCCGGGCGGGTGCGCTGCGCCGTCAGCGCCGGTGACAGCATGATCGCCGGATTCCTGACGGCGGTCTCCCGGGGCGAGCCGCTGCCCGAGGCACTGCGGCTGGCGGTCGCCACCGGCAGCGCCGTGACCTTTGCCGGGGGCAGCGTAACGGCGGATACCGTAGCACAGGTGCGGCGGCAGCTGCCCGCCACCGTCCGACAATAACCGACTGCCCCACCGCAGCGAACCCGGCGGCTGTCTGGAACGTCCCCGACGCTTATCATAGCGAAAAAGAGCTCTCGGCAAAATTGCCGAAAGCTCTTTTCATTGGCAGAATACCGGAACCAACGCATAGCGCCGCCCCACTGCGAGCCGTCCGAAGAGGCTGCACATAGCCGTTCCCTAAGCGTCGGACAGCTCAATCCTCATCGTCCAGATCGTCCTCATCATTCAGCGCCGCACGCTCCGCAGCCGCCAGCAGCCCCGGCTGCAGCCAGTCGCTGTCCGGACGGGACACCAGCCGGCTGTCCTGATACGCCAGCGACAGGGGGAGGACGGTCTCCCCCTGATAGGAGCCGTTGGAATGGCGGGATACCACCAGCGCCAGATCCACCTTGCTTTCGTCCACCAGCGCCAGCGGCAGCAGCAGCGAGCCCCGGTTCTGGCGGGGGAAATACATGGGGATCGCCGTTTTATAGTTCCATTCCACCCGCTTGAGCGCCAGATCGGTGGCGTCCTGCAGGCGGTTCTTTAACCGGTTGAGCGTACGGGGATCCTCCCGGATGCGCTCGCCCAATCGGGCAAAATACGCAATGCGGCGGCTGTCCAAGGCGTTCAGTGCTTCGGCAGTATCCAGCCCCATGCCGTCAATGCTCAGCATCTCCACCGGGCAATTATCCCACAAAAAGTCCGCCGGCAGCCGGGAGCAGCGCTCGATCAGCATATGCGTATAGTCGCAGGACAGCGCTCCGGTGGAGGTGTCGTAAAACATATTTTCTATGCGGTTTTCAAAATAATCCGCCTTTTTCGGCAGGGGATTGAATACACGAATGAGGGTCTTTCCGGCGTCCTCGCCCGGGATCGCAAAGGCTACCAGCCGCCAGTAGCGATTCCCCTTATCCACCGTGCATTTCTTAAACAGCGCATAGATATACTCGTATTTCCGATCCACCAGCCCGGTATTAAAGGAGGCGTACTCATCCTGAGGATCGTCGGATTCGGGATCGTGGCTGATGAGAATCTTCTTCTCATAGACCAGCCGCAGGAAGGTGTATTTGAGATAGCGGCGCAGCACGGCATACGCATTGCGGGGGTCGTCGCTGCCGCCGCTCCAGTCCTCCGGCAGCGCCAGCCGGGCCAGGATCTCCAAGTTATTCCCGCTGATGGCAGCCCAGGCAAACAGATCTATATCCGGCGAGGGCGTCCGCTGCAGCTGGGGCTGGGGCGGCACCTTCGGCAGCGGTGCAGCCGTCGTTGCGGCGGCGGTACCGGGACGCAGCCGCACATAGCGGACCGGCGTTTTGCCGCTCTCCTCCGGGGTGACCACCCGATACTCCAGCAGCTCCGGAAAAGCGGCAAGAAATGCCTGGAGCTTGGCGAAGCCGTATTGCTTATAGGAAAGTCCGGCGCCCGCCAGCGCAGCGCCGAAGGGCGCCAGATCCACCCACTCCCCCGGCTGGGTCTGCAGGCTGCGCAGCGCAGCCGTCAGCACGGCAGCGCAATGCGCCTGATCGGCTGGGGACAGCGTGGGCTCCGCTGCCGGAGCGGATGCCGGCGGCACAGGCTGGGACGGCAGTGCAGGCTGAGACGGCTGGCACGGCTGAGCCGTCGCTGCGACGGCGGTACCGGGACGCAGCCGCACATAACGGACCGGCGTTTTGCTGCTCTCCTCCGGCGTGACCACCCGATACTCCAGCAGCTCCGGAAAAGCGGCAAGAAATGCTTGGAGCTTGGCGAAGCCGTATTGCTTATAGGAAAGCCCGGCGCCCGCCAGCGCAGCGCCGAAGGGCGCCAGATCCACCCACTCCCCCGGCTGGGTCTGCAGGCTACGCAGCGCAGCCGTCAGCACGGCGGCACAATGCGCCTGATCGGTCGGGGACAGCGTGGGCTCCGCTGCCGGAGCGGATGCCGTCGGCACAGACTGAGCCGCCGGCGCAGGCTGGGACGACGGTGCAGCCGTCGCTGTGACAGCAGTACCGGGGCGCAGCCGCACATACAGCACGGGCGGCTTGTCCGGGCGCTCCACGCTGTCCCGCAGCTCCAGCAGCTCCGGAAACAGCAGCAGAAAATCCCGCAGCCGGGCGGCGTGCTTTTTATAGACTATCTGCCGGGCGGCGAGAGCGTTGCCCACGGCGGCGGAAAATACCCATCCCTCGGGATCGGCCGCCGCCTCGGTCAATATCGTCCCGAGCATCTCGGTATAGCGGGCTTTTTCATCGGCGGTAACAGGAAGCACTGCCTCCATCGTTCATTCTCCTTACACACGTTGGTTACTTCTTCTTCGGGCGGCTGTAGCGGCTGAATTTCTTTTTATCCGCCGGGCGGCGGGAAGCCGGGCGCTGCCCGGGAGCGGCTCCGGTGCCGGGTCTTGTCCCGGATCGGCGGGCGGGCGGCTCCGGGTCGGATGCCACCAGACAGCCCTTGCCGGTGCCGATCAGGTCGTAGCGCCCGGCTTTTTTCAGGGCGCTCAGAACCAGCCGCCGGTTCTCCGGACGGTAGTATTGCAGCAGCGCCCGCTGCTCCGCCTTTTCCTGAGGCGTGCGGGGGACATACACCGGCTGCAGGGTCATGGGATCCAGCCCCGTATAGAACATACAGGTGGACACCGTGCCGGGGGTGGGATAAAAATCCTGCACCTGCTCCGGATGCAGCCCCTCTTTTTTGAGGAATTGCGCCAGCTTCACCGCATCGTCCACGGTGCTGCCCGGGTGAGAGGACATGAGATAGGGAACCAGATATTGCTTTTTTCCCTCGCTCTCGGTCAGCTCATAGAACCGCTTACGGAATTTTTCATAGGTGCCGAAATGGGGCTTGCCCATCCGATCCAGCACCCGGTCAGACACATGCTCCGGCGCCACCTTCAGCTGACCGCTGACGTGGTGGCGGATCAGCTCCTTGAAAAACCGCTCGTCCGGATCGGCGATCAGATAGTCGTAGCGGATCCCGGAACGGATGAACACCTTTTTGACCCCCGGGATCTGCCGCAGTCGCCGCAGCAGGGTCAGATAATCGCTGTGATCCACCTTCACCGCCGGACACATCTCCGGGGCAAGGCATTTCCGGTCCTTGCACAGCCCCCGCTTCAGCTGGGCATCGCAGCTGGGCGCCCGAAAATCGGCGGTGGGGCCGCCCACATCGTGGATATAGCCCTTGAAATCCGGCATCTGCGTGATGCGCTCCACCTCCGCCGCCACGCTGTCGTGGCTGCGGGAGGTCACCTGCCGCCCCTGATGGGAGGCGATGGCGCAGAAATTGCAGGCACCGTAGCAGCCCCGGTTGTGGATGACGGAAAACTTCACCTCAGCGATGCCCGGCACGCCGCCCAGCGGCTCGTAGCTGGGGTGGTAGGTGCGCATATAAGGCAGCCCATAGACCCAGTCCAGCCCCTCGGTCTCCAGCGGCGGGGAGGGGGGATTCTGCACCAGAATATACCCGCCGTGCCGCTGGATCACCGCTTTCCCCCGGACAGCGTCCTGCTCCTGCTGCTGGATGCGGCAGGCGATGGCGTATTGCCGCTTGCCGCTGTCGGTGGGGGCGCTGACCAGCTCATAGGTGGGGCATTCGGCGCAGGGCATGGGGCGATATTCCGCCGCCGCCACCCGATAGCAGGTACCCAAAATATCGGTGAGCGTGCGGATATCCTCCCCGGCATCCAGCCGCTGGGCGATCTCCACGATATGCCGCTCCCCCATGCCGTACATCAGCAGATCGGCGTCGGTATCAAACAGGATGGAGGGACGCACCCGGTCCTCCCAGTAGTCGTAGTGAGCAAACCGGCGCAGGGATGCCTCCAGCCCGCCGATCGCCAGCGGCACCGCCCCATACAGCCGGCGGATCGCCTGACAGTATACGATGGTCGCCCGGTCGGGGCGCAGCCCCGCCTTGCCGCCGGGGGAATAGGCGTCCTCGCTGCGGCGGCGCTTGGCGGCGGTATAATGCGCCACCATCGGATCGATGTTGCCGCCGTTGACCAAAAACGCCAGCCGAGGCTTGCCGAACCGCTGATAGTCGGCGTCCCGTTGAGGCTGGGAGACAATGCACACCTTAAAGCCCTTCGCCTCCAGCACCCGGGAGATAATAGCGGTGCCGAAGCTGGGGTGATCCACATAGGCATCCCCGGTCACGATGACAAAATCCGGCTGCTCCCAACCATATGCCTGCATTTCTTCGACGGTCAGAGGTAAAAACGGCATGATACACGCTCCCTGTACAGTTCTTAACAGCTCTATGTTACCACATTCCCGGGGCAGTCGCAAGTGCCGGGGCGAAAAATCGGAGCGATCGACCGAAAAAAGCAAACGCTCCCCCTGCTTTGGTGTAAACAAGGGGAGCGATCCGTATTATTTCAGCAGCAGATTCAGCAGACCGGTGGAGGTCAGGAACAGCACCAGCATCACCAGCGGCACGACGTATTTGATCATTACGCTGTACAGCTTGGCACGGCGGAAGGTCTCGCCGTTCTTCTCCGCCTCCGCCACGATCCAGCGGGGTCCGACGACCCAGCCCACCAGAATGCTGGTGAGCAGACTGATGAAGGGCATCAGCACATTATTGCTGATATAATCCACCAGATCCAGCAGCTGCGCCGTGCTGCCGGTGGGAAGCTGCAGCTCAAAATACAGCAGATTGTATCCCAGACAGATCAGCACCGCTGTTCCCAGCGAATACAGCCCGATGATTGCGCACATTTGCTTGCGGCTCTTATGGAAAATCTCCATGCAGTTGGCGACCAGCGTCTCCATCACCGACACGCAGCTGGTCAGCGCCGCAAAGCCCAGCGCCAAAAAGAAGGCGACCCCCACGATCCGTCCCACCACGCTGCCCATGGCGGAGAAGACCCGGGGCAGGCTGATAAAGGTCAGACTCGGCCCGCTGGCCATGCCCTCTTTCCCCAAAAACACATAAACTGCGGGGATGATCATCATGCCCGCCAAAAACGCCACCCCGGTGTCGAACAGCTCCACCCGGTTGTTGGCTTTATTCAGGTCCACATCGTCCTTCAGATAGCTGCCGTAGGTGATCATGATACCCATGCTCACGCTCAGGGAGAAAAACAGCTGGCTCATCGCATCCAGCAGCACATCCAGGAACCGCCGCACCGTCATACCGGTGAAATCCGGCTTCAGATACACCATCAGCCCCTGCAGCCCGGTGCGGGTGACGCCGTCGCTGTCGGTATGGGACAGGGTCAGCGAGAAGATCGTGATCCCCAAGATCAGCAGCAGCAGACCCGGCATCAAGATACGGGAAAACGTTTCGATGCCCTTTTCCACGCCCCGGTATACCACAAAGGCAGTCAGCGCCAGAAACAGCAGCATAAACGCCAGCGGCGGCACCCGGGAGGTGATGAACGAGGTAAAAAAGCCGTCCGTCGCCGACGCCGAGCCGTCGGACACCAGATATACGGTGAAATATTTCGTGATCCAGCCGCCGATGACCGAATAATACGTCATGATCAGCGCCGGCACCAAAAAGGTCAGATACCCGAGAAATTTCCACTTGGGATGCATCGTGCCGAAGGCGTGGAGCGCATTCTGCTTAGTCCTGCGCCCGATCGCCACATCCGTCGTCAGCAGCACAAACCCGAAGGTCAGCACCAGCACCAGATAGGTCACCAGAAACAATCCGCCGCCATCCTTAGCGCACAGATACGGGAAACGCCAGATGTTCCCCACGCCCACCGCACTGCCGGCGGCAGCCAATACATAGCCCAGCGAGCCGCTGAAGCTGCTTTTCTTTTCCATTTTTTCTTCCTCTCATTGCATTGGAGACGGAGCTTTCCCTTGCTTCCGCCCCCGGGTACCGCCGCCCGTACAGACAATCAACCCTGCTATTGTACCCTTTTGAGCAGAATTTGTCAACAGCGCACCCGAGCGCTGTCAGACAGCCGGCAAAAAGCCGACGTACGCTCTCATCGACTGCGCCCGGCGCCGCTGTCCGCATCCTCGGCGGCGGTAAACACCGCTCCTCCGGCTCCCCCGCAGAGTAAAAGAGGACCTCCATGAGGAGGTCCTCTCTTGCTTTTCTCAGCGTACGACCCGTGCGTTGCCGCCGCCCGCCAGCTTCAGTACCTCGGCTTTCGTCGCCATGGTCAGATCGCCGGGGGTGGTCATCGCCAGAGCCCCGTGGGCGGCACCGATATTCAGCGCCTCCTGCAGGTCACGGCCGTCCAAAATTCCAAACACCAGCCCGGAGGCGAAGCTGTCGCCGCCGCCGACCCGGTCAAAGATCTGCAGATTTTCAAAGGAACGTGCCTGCACCAGCTTTTCGCCGTCAAAGCCCATAGCGCTCCAATCGTTAAAGGACGCCGAGCGCACCGTCCGCAGGGTGGTGGCGGTCAGCTGCACATTGGGATACGCAGCGATCACCCGCCGCATCATGGCGGCATAGCCGTCCAGCGACAGGGAGGTAAGGTTCTCATCGTTGCCCTCGATCTCAAAGCCCAGACAGGCGGTGAAATCCTCCTCGTTGCCGATCAGCACATCCACATAATGGGCGATCTCCCGGTTGACCTCCCGGCACTTTTCCTGTCCGCCGATGGATTTCCACAGGGAGGGGCGATAGTTCAGGTCATAGGACACCACGGTGCCGTACTTCTTTGCCGCCTTCAGCGCCTCCAGCACCACGGCGGCGCTGTTCTCGGACAGAGCCGCATAGATGCCGCCGGTATGCAGCCAGCGCACCCCCAGCTCCCCGAAGATGTGATCCCAGTCCACCTCACCGGGCTTGAGCTGGGAGATGGCGGTGTTGCCCCGGTCGGAAACGCCCAAAGCGCCCCGCACCCCGAAGCCACGCTCGGTGAAATTCAGCCCGTTGCGCACCGTGCGCCCGATGCCGTCAAAGGGCTTCCATTGGATGAGAGAAGCGTCCACGCCCCCCTGCCGCACGAAATCCTCGATGAGATGTCCCACCTCGTTATCCGCCAGCGCCGTCACCACACCGCCCCGCAGCCCGAAGCAGTGGGTCAGTCCGTAGGTCACGTTATACTCGCCGCCGCCGGCCCACACATCGAACCGGCGGGCGCCCCGGATACGGCCCTCCGCCGGATCCAGACGCAGCATGATCTCGCCCAGCGACAGACAGTCGTAGCGGCAGCTTTCCTTATCCCGTAATTGAATCATACATACACACTCCTTATGATGCGGCGATGCCCCGCCGCAATGAATCATTTCAGAGAATTATTGTACTGTATCCGCCGCCGAATTGCAAGCATCGGCACACTTCTGCAATCTTTCCGGCACGATTCGGTCATATCTGCAATTCCGCTCCCCGGCACAGATACTTGCGAACGAACATTTCCAGCGACGGCAGCGTATCCGCCTGCCCATATGCCCCGTTGTTTCCCGCCGTTCCGGCGCCGTTCAGCAGAATGGAACGGCAGCCGGCGCTGTTTCCTGCCAGAATGTCGTTTTCGCCGTCGCCGACCATATAGGATGCCGCCAGATCGATATGCAGCTCCCGGGCGGCACGCAACAGCATCCCGGGCTTCGGCTTGCGGCAGTCGCAATCGATCTTCAGCTCCGGGATTTCACCGGCATACCCCTTGTGCGGATGATGGGGGCAGTAATACAAGCCGTCGATATAGGCGCCCTGCAGCCCCAGCTCCGTCTCCATCCGCTGATGGATCCGATCCAGCTCCTGCCGGGTGACCTCGCCCCGGGCAATGACCGGCTGATTCGTCACCACGACAGCCAGATATCCGGATTCGTTAATGCACCGGATGGCCTCCGCAACCCCCGGTATCAGTTCAAAATCCTCAATGCTGCGCAGAAATCCCTTATACACATTGATCGTTCCGTCCCGATCCAAAAACACAGCCTTTTGTGCGCTGGAGAGGTTCTTCGCCGTAACGATCCCGTTGGCGTAATCCCGGCTCACCGCCTCATACCGCTCCGGCGTGCCCATATCCTTCACATATTCCGGGCTGTCGTAGCAATACATGGCGCCCGTGCCGCACAGCGGCTTCAGGATCTGCCGATCCAGATCCACCTTGACCGTTTTCCCGTCAGCGTTCGGCTTTCCGATCGTTTCCGGCGATACATCGAGTCGATCCAGCACCCGGGGATCGAGGATATGCAGCCCCGCATTGACCCGGTTGGTGTAATACTGCGGGCGTACCTCCTCCTTTGTCAGCCACCGTTCCACCCGTCCGGAGGCATCGGCGACGATCAGAGCGGAATCGTAGGGGTGGGCATTGGGATGGGTAAACAGCGTCACCAGACCGCCATGGGCGTTATGATACGCCAGCATCCGGTTAAAGTCCACATCAAACACGGCGTCGGCATTGAGCAGCAAAAACGGCTCGTCCCCCAGCTCCTGCCGCAGACAGATCAGTGCGCCGGCATTGCCCAGCGGTACCTCCTCGACAAAATAGCGAATATGCACGCCAAAGCGGCTGCCGTCGCCGCAATATGCCTCGATCATCTCATGCCGATACGACACCGTCAGGATCAGATCCGTAAACCCCTGCGCCGCCAGCGAGCGGATCTCCCGCTCCAGGACCGGCACGCCGTCTATGGGGATCAGCGGCTTCGGGATGTCGGGAAACCGCTCGGATATACGGGTGCCCCGTCCGCCTGCCATCAGTATTGCCTTTGCTGCCATCGTCTTCTTCCTTTCCGTGGGACTCTCCCCTATCGAGGGGGTCACGATACGGCTTACAAGCCCTCTCTTTTGGCACAGGACAGGGCGGCAGCCACCACCGCATCCATGTCGTAGTATTTGTACTCGCCCAAGCGCCCGCCGAACACCACCTTGGTCTCAGCGTCCGCCAGCGTCTTATACCGGGCATAGAGTGCGCTGTTTTTGGCGTCGTTCACCGGGTAATAGGGCTCGTCCCCCGGCTTCCATTCGGCGCTGTATTCCCGGCTGATCACCGTTTTCGGCAGCTCATGCCCCTCCTCGTCCAGACCGAACTCGAACCACTTATGCTCGATGATCCGTGTCCAGGGCGTTTCGGCATCGGTGTAATTGACCGCTGCGTTCCCCTGATAATTCGACGTATCCAGCGTCTCCGTTTCAAACCGTACCGAACGGTACTCCAGCGCCCCCAGGCTGTACCCGAAATAGGCGTCCACGGCGCCGGTGTAGATGACCCGCTCCGCCTGTGCGTCCAAAGCGGCCTTTGCCTCCGGGCTGGCCAGATAATCCACCCCCAGCCGGATCTCGATCGAGCCGGGCAGGGAGCGATCGTCCAGCATATGCTCCACCATCCGGGTATATCCGCCGATCGGGATCCCCTGATACAGCGCATTGAAATAATTATTGTCAAAGGTAAACCGAACCGGCAGCCGTTTGATGATAAACGCCGGCAGCTCATGGCAGGGACGTCCCCACTGCTTTTGTGTGTATCCCTTGATCAGCTTCTCGTAAATATCCACCCCGACCAGCCGGATCGCCTGCTCCTCCAGATTGGTCGGCTCGGCGATACCGGCCGCCTGCCGCTGCTCCTCGATCTTCGCCTGTGCCTCCTGCGGGGTGATCACGCCCCACATCCGGTTAAAGGTATACATATTGAAGGGCAGTGAATACAGCTCGCCCTTATAGTTCGCCACCGGCGCATTGGTGAACCGATTGAACGTGGCAAACCGGTTCAGATATTCCCATACCTGCGTATTGTTCGTGTGGAAGATATGGGCGCCATACCGATGCACCTGGATCCCTTCGCACTTCTCCGTATACACGTTTCCGGCGACGGTGCTCCGCTTATCCAGCACCAGAACCCGCTTACCGGCTGCCGCCGCTTCGTGGGCAAACACCGCCCCAAACAACCCGGCTCCCACGATCAGATAATCGTACATATTTCCGCTCTCCCTTTCTTATGGTTTGTAGGTCCACCAATAGTACTGCGCATACTTCATCTGCCGCAGCCAATCCTGATCCGCCTGTGCTGCCTCTCCGTAGGTCTGAAAGGCGTACCCGCTGTCGTATATTCCATAGTTGCCGATGACCGGATATTTTTGCAGCATCTGCAGCATATACCGATCCCATTGGGTCATCGACAGCCCCGCCTCCGCCTTGATGACCGCATGCAGATAGCCGGCGTTCATATACGGTCGGCCGCAGGTCTCCCGGGAATAATTGCTCCAGATCAGATAGGGGGTCACATATTTGGCTTCGCTTTGCTGCGCCGTCAGCGTATCGCTGCCGAATATCTGCTCATACGCCCCATCCGTCAGCGCCGGCTGGTGATCGCCGAAAAACACGATCATCGTCGGCTCCTCGACCGCCGAAAAATAGCCGATCAGCTTTTCCAGCGCCTGGTCGGTGTACTGCACCAGCGACAGATAGCTGTTGAGCTCGTCGCTGCCGTATGCGTCCGCATGCACGGTGTATTCATCCATGGGATAGGAATACGCCCCATGATTCTGCATCGTCACATTGAATACAAACAGCTTGTCCTCCGGCTTGCTCTCATACCGCCGGATCAGCGCCTCAAAATCCGCCTCGTCGGATACACACCAGCGGATCCACTCGGCGCCCTGATAGCTGTTGTCGATATTCTGAAATTCCTTAAAGCCAAACAGCGGGTACAGCGTATCCCGCCCGTAGTTTTTTCCGTAGAAGGGGTGCATCGCCACCGGATAGTATCCGGCTTCGGTTGCCGCCGTACACAGGTTGATGGTGTTATACCGTCCCGCCCGGCCGGTCAGCAGATTATACGGATTCAGCGAGCCGATATCCATGAAGGTGCTGTTTCCGCCGGTGAGGACCTCCCATTCGGTGGTGGCGGTGCCGCCGCCGATCACATGCACCCCCAGCCAGCCCTTTTCCACATTGGCGCTGTTCTGCAAAGAATGGAAGAAGGGCAGCACCTCCCGATCCGTCGTGATCTCTCCCAGCACCGATAGGTCGGCAAAGGACTCATCCATGATGACGATCAGATTGGTCGGCGTGGGATTGGACAGCACCGGCTCCGTCCCGGCCTGAGAAGCAATGAATGCCTGCGTTTCCTCCCGGTCGTATCCCCCGGGCGGAGCATTGCGGTAGCTCCTGACCAGCTTGGCGTTGGTATACAGCCAGCCGTATTGGGTCACGCTGTCTCGGATGTTCCAGCCGCTCAGATCGGCGGCGGTGGTACAGCAGGTGACGATCAGCACGGCTGCACCGGCGATAGCCGCCGCACATCGCCAAAGCACCCGCTTTTTCCCTGTGATCCGCCGCCGCTCCCCGGACAAGACCGCCACAGCCAGCAAAACCGCCAGAGCCGCCACCGTCACCACAGAAAAGGACAGGGTGAGCGTATAGCTGCCGGCCACCGTCGCCGCCGTGCGCAGGGAAAACAGATCCGTAAACAGCACCGGCTGCCCGCGGAATTGATCCATATAGTAATTCGCCAGCGCCACGCCGGTGCCGCATCCCAGAAACAGCAGACTGCCGAGCCTTTGCCCTGCGACCCCGAGGAAAACCGCATACAGGGCATAGATCAGCAGCAGGTTGACCGGCATATATCCGGTTGTCAGATAGGCGGTGTTTCCCTCCAGCCATGCCGCATACAGCAGCACAAACACCGGCAGCAGCAGACAGCACAGCTCCGCCCACATCGTCATGACCCGATGCGCCCTTTACCGGCAGGCACCGTATGCAGACAGCGCCAACAGCAGCGCCAGCAGCCCCGCCACCCAGTGATACCGGGTCCTTACGGCGATACGGCATTCCAGCGGCAAAAAGTGATCCGTCCACATGCGGTCGCTGACCTGCAGCGTGTTTTCGCCCGCCCGCTCACAGGTCACGACCGCCGGACCGTGTGCGCCGGAGAAAGTCAGGCAGAGCGCCAGTTGCTCCTGCCGCTTCACCGGTACCCCGATCGTATCCAGCTGCACCTGCGTGAACCCGGACATGGTGAGATAGGTGCCGTCCAGCAGCGATGCGCCCGCCACACGGGTGGTATACAGCGGTGTACCCGCCTCATTCTGTATCGAGATCTCCAGATCCCCGTCCAGCTCCTCGGGCAGCTCCACCAGCCTGAGGAGCAGGCTCTGCAGCTCGCCGGAGGCGGTCATGGTTACGTTCTGGCGCCATTCCACGTCCTTTTCCAGCGGCGTTCGCTGCGTCGCCTCGGTTGCTCCCGCCTCCAGCACGACCGTGGCGGTGCTCTCCCGGGTCAGCTGCTCCCGATGGGTGCAGACATACCCCAGATACCCGCACAGAGTGACAGCTGTCAGGCACAGGATCCCGATCTTTTTTATGATGTGCCGGCTCCGGCGCTCCATCCGCCGCCCTCCTTCCGCCGATCTCCTCCGGGCGTTCCCATCGGTCGGCTGCTTTCGCCCGGGCGCCGCCGGGCGCTCAGCGCAGGTTCCGCAGCGCCCGCAGAGAGGTCTGCGCCCACTTGCTCAGCCCCAACAGGCTCGGTGTGCGATAAATGAACCGCTTGATACGGCTCTTACACGCCGGACCGTAATCCAGCTCGTTGGCTTCCGTATTCTTCACGTCGTAGTGGCGGATGCGCTTTTTGTCGATATTCGCCTCCACCCAGACGAGGATCAGCAGCTCCGACAGGAACCCATCCACCCGGGGGATCCGCTCCTCGTGAAGCGTATCCCGCACGACCTCGTCATACCTTTTCAGCACGCCAAAAAGCCACTCGCTATAGGCGCAGAAGGTCTCCTTGCGTGCGATAAACATATTGAACCAGCACTGGCGCTTCCCGTAGATCACCTTTTCAAAGGCCGGCACATACTCCGGATAGTATTCCCGCATGATCCCGTAGACGATCTGCCATTGCTTATCCTGCTGCTCCAACGGCCGATGGCGGTACAAAATGGAGCTGTTCCGGAGCTTGGCGGAATAATACGGTATGAGAATATCGCAATCGCCGCCGGTCAGCACCCGCTCGATCGCCGCCCGCTTCAGAATGTCCTGTGCAAAGCAGGTGGACCCCTTATGGTAATCCATAAAGAAGCGCCGATAGTGCACCAGCCCCAGAATATCCGTCTCCGGAGCCAGATTCTTCCACGCCCAATACTGGGCGGTCAGCTCGCAATAGTAGGGGTTCTCATCGGCTATATTCTCGCCGTCGGCGTCGGAAAACCAGGTGCGCTCCCCGCCGGCGGTATCCGGCTTGCGCCCCACCCGGATCACACGGTATCCATCCGGCAAAAAGCTATCGTCAAAGTCCTTATGCGCCACGGTCAGAATAACTGTATTCATACCTATCCATTTCCTTTCTTTGCGGACAGCCGGATTCACCCGTGCCGTTTCAGCTTCCCGAGCACCGTTTTACACGCCTGCAGCACCAGCGTATCCTTCATCATCAGCAGCAGACAGCCGTACACCCCTACGCCCAGACACAGCTGGATCGCCAGACACAGGAAATCGTTTTTCACGATATACCCGCACAGGTGCACCAAGGCAAACATCACCACCGACGCCAGCAAATACCGGCCGCCATAGGCCTTCAGCGCCTTCCAATCGATCATCCTCCGGGACATCCAGATCATCATGCCCGAGACCACACCCTCCGTGATCAGCGTAGCGACCGCCGCCCCCACAGACTGGAACCAATAGACCAGCACGATATTCAGCACCAGATTGGTCGCCGAGCCAATGCACACGGCACGGGCGCTTTCCGCCCGCCGCCCCGCCGGAACCAGATACATACCGTCCAGATAGACGCTGAAGCCGAGGATCACCACCATCGGCATAAACACATACAGGATATAGGTGGTCTTTTCAAAGCCGGCGCCGAAAAAGAGCGGCACGAACCGGTCGGCGATCGCCGCCACCCCGAAAGCGGTCGGCAGGGAGATCATCAGCATAAAGGCCAGCGCCTTGTTCAGCTTACCGGAAAACTCCTCCATATTGTTCTTGGAATACAGGTTGGACATCCGGGGAGCCGCCACGTTGGAAAGGGATTGCACAAACACATTGGCAATGATCAGAATTTTATTTGCCTGTTCATAATAGCCGTTTTCCGCATTATCCTTAGTGATCCAATTGATCACGCTTTTGTCCAGAATGGAATACACCGACGCCGCAATGGTGGGAATGAAAAACACCAGCACGCTCTTTAGGTGCCGCCGCAGATTCAGGGACCGGACCGGCACCCGATCCACGTACCGGTCCATACCGATCCACAGAGATACATTCGACAGCAGCGTTCCCATGCTGGTGATCCCGATATAGATCGCCAGATCGCCGCTGTCGTGAATCAGCAAAAAGATCGCCGCCACGGAAAGCAGCTTAATGGCGCAATTCCGGATCGCAATGAACCGAAAGCGCTCATACGCCTGGAAAAACCAGTTGATATCCAGAAACGAGGCGACGATCGTGATGTACTGCACCAGATAATACACCCGATATTCCGGCGAGTTGAGCGCCAGAAACAGATAGGCAATGCCGGTGATCAGAAAGGTGATCAGATGCAGCAGCTGCAGCTCCCAAAAGATCTGACTGACCTTCTGCCGGTCGTCCCGCCAGATGGCGATCTCCCGCTGCCCATAGCCGGAGATCCCCAGCATCCCGAACAGCGTAAAGTAGGTCACGTTGGCTGCGGTATAGCTGGAGATCCCAATGCCGTCGGCACCGAAAATACGGGATACATACGGATTGGTGACCATCGGGATCATGAAGGTCACAAACTGACTGATCACATTAAACAGATAGTTGGCTTTTACGCTGGGGGCTATATTTGAACGCTTCACGGCTGTTTCTCCTTTTTCCGGTTCACCCAAGCGACGACCGGCTCTAACGCCTTTTCCCAGGTGTAGTGTGCGGCAACATAGCGGTAAGCCGCCTGCGCTGTGGCTTTCATGTGCGGCTCATCCCGCAGGCACTGCCGCAGCTTTTCCGTCAGATCCTCCAGCGACCCGGAGGCGAACAAAGTCCCGTAGGTGCCGTCCCGGAGCATATTGACATTGGCAGGAATATCGGAGCCGATCGCATAGCAGCCGCAGCTGAGCGCCTCCACCGTAGCCAGCCCGAAGCTCTCCCAGGCGGAGGGCAGGCAAAACACCTTGGCGTCCGAGTATATCTGCTGCAATTCATCCCGGTCGGTGACGGGGCCGCTGAACCACACCCGCTCCCGCAGCTCGGGGTGCCGCTGAAAATACTCTTGAATATACGGCTCGAAATCCGGCTCCACCGTTCCCACCAGCCGCAGCTTCCACCGGGGGAACTCCGCCGCCACCGCCGCAAAACCCTCCAGAAGCAGATCGGTCTTTTTGGATGGATCCCCGTTGCGGGCGACCGTCAGTATCGTATCGCTCCGCTGCTCATAGGGGACCTCCCGCTCCTGACGCCAGCTGACGCCGTTCGGTATATAGCGGATATTTTCAAACGGCCATTTTTTCTGCAGCTTTTCGCTGTTTTGCCGGTTTTGTACGCCCCACAGCACGTCCCGGATATTCTGGTCGGAGAGCAGCGTCCGGATGATCCGGCGCTTCCAGCCGGAAGCCGGCAGCTGATAGTCCAGCAGCCGCTGCCCGTCGGTGTCGCAGTGGACATACACCGCTCCTGCGGGGTTTCTGCGCTTGTACAGCCATATATACAGCCACGTCCACCGTTCAAAGAAGAATAGGTGCAGCACATCGATCCGGGGCGCATTTTTCCGCAGCCAGGAGAACAGCGTCAGATGGCGCCGCCGGGGGGAGGGATGCCCCTTCAGCAGCGGGGTGCAGACCTCACTGAAATATGTGGCTTTATACGGGTACTCCCGGTCGTCCCACAGCGGGATGACCGCCCTCCAGCCGTACCGCTGCTGCAGGGTCAGCGGTATCATGCCGGGGTCCTTGATCAGATGGACATTCTCCATGTCCAGAAACAGCGTAGCCACAGTTGGCTTCGGTCGTGCATTCATACCCGTTCTATTCTCCTTTGCTCGTCCGCCGCAGCGTGTCGGCGAATCCGTATCTTACGCCGAAACAGACCGGAACGGAGCCCGCTTCTGAGCGCCGGAACCAGCAGAATGCTGAACGGATTCATGACCAATCCGAAGATGCCATTGTTGAATACGGCGTTGAAGAAGATCATCAGCCAGATGAGCGTCAGCGTGCGGCCCCTTTTCTGGGCGAGCCGCATGATGCACACGCACACCGCCAGCACGATCAGCAAATATACGATGCCGCCGGATACCAGCATATGGACGTATTCGGAATCCAATATCTCATAATTGTCGTCTATGACGTTGTTCACGAATCCGGTGCCCAGCAATCTGATCCCGTACCGCTGGATCACCCGGCTGGCAACGCTCAGCCGTCCGTTAACGACCACATCCAGCGTCGTTCCGATCGACAGCCCTTTATTGTACAGTATGATCAGCAGCAGCGAGACTCCGCAGAAAATCACGGCGCTGACACGCACCAAAAACGACTGCATAACCCGATCCATCCACGCCGACGAGCAGGAAACCACCGCATACAGCACAATAAACAGCAGGATCAGCGCAAAGCCCATGATCGTCTTGCACCGGTAGTATACCAGCGCCGAAACGGCGACCCACAGCAGGTGATCCCACCAGCGGATCCTCCCGTCATGCTTATAGTAATACATAAACACAATGGGGATCAGCATCATGATCATTTGCCCGGAATAGCCGAAACCGTTTCCTCCGGCGACCCACACGCTGCCGAATTTGTTGCGGGAGGTGGTGACATTTTCGATCAATCCGCCGGCGCTTGCCAGCAGCGTCAAGACATACAGCACCACAGACGACCGCAGAATGACCGTCAGATATCGGTCAAAATAGCACTCATCCAACACCAGAGAAAACAGCAATACGATAAACAGCGTATTATGCTTTTTGATCCCGGCCTGATAGGTGAAGTACCCCAGCACCGCTGTGATCACCAGCAGAAACAGCAGCGGGCATTTTCTCCCCCGGACAGCCCGGATGAAAAGCCAGACCAGCGCCAGAAGATAGGACGCCGCCTTCAAACCGGCGATCAAAGTCCCCAGTATGCCAAAGTTTACAAAGGTAGTATACTCCAAATAGCGGGGAATAAAATAGGCCATAATACACATCATGGACACAAAATAATCCGCCTGTATACGCTTGTGTATCACCATAGGCTACAAATCTACCTTTCCGACGATCCCACGCTTAAAATCCCGGTAGCCCCGGACGACATTGCCGAGGGTCAGCTCTTTGCGGAGCAGAGAACGGAGGATCCGATACCAGCGCTTTCCGTAGCCCAGCAGCGGTCGGATGCAGTACTTTTGAATGATATAGAAATTGTTCCGAATATTGTAATACTGGGAGAGATCGCTGGTCCGCCCGGTGCTGGCGCTGACCTTATGATATATGACCGCCTCCCCGGTGTAATAGAGCTTAAATCCGGCATTCATCACCCGGCAGCAATAATCGGTATCCTCCGCATACAGAAAATAGCTTTCCTCCAGGTGCCCCACCGTTTTCATCACCCGTGCGGGGATCAGCATGGCGCAGCCGGTGCAAAAGGTGGTCTCCTCCACACCGTCGTAAGCGGCAGAGTCCGGCTGCCCCAGCGCCGGCTGATCTGCAATGCCGGTGCGAAAATCGAATTTCCCGCCGGCCGCCCACAGGAGCTTCGGCTCGGAATAATACAAAATACGCCCTGTGAGAATACCGCAATCCGCCGTATTCTCACAGGTGTCCACCATTCTTTCCAGCGCCTGTGGCTCGATCACCGTATCGTTGTTCAGCAGGAAATAATACTCCGGCGCAAACGCCGTTTCCGCATACTCGATGCCCAGATTATTTCCGCCGGAAAAGCCCAGGTTCTCCTCGCTTAAAATGAGCGTGGTATGCTCGTTCAGAAAAGCGTCCTGCTGCAGCCGCTCTGCATCCCCGGAGCCGTTATCCACCACGATGATCCGGTACGCCGGATAGGTGCTTTCCCGAATGCTTTTCACACATTCCACCGTATCCGTATACCCGTTATAGTTCACCAGTATGATCGCCACCAGCGGCTTTCTGCTATTCTCCATGCTCCACCAACCTCATTATGCGGTCTTTATAGCGGTTATAGGACTTTTCCAGATCGTATTTTTCCTCAATCAGCGCATGGGCGTTGGCTGAGATAGACGCCGTATCCAGCTTCCCGGACAGGATATCCCCGATCACGGCGGCATACTCCTCCGGCGTCCTGCAAAGAAAATAATCCCGGCGATCCTCCGCATCGATGCCCTCGATGCCGATCTCGTTGGTCAGCACCGGCACCCCCGAGGACAGCGCCTCAATGATCTTCACCTTGACGCCTGCGCCCAAAAGCAGGGGCGCCACCAGACAGGCGGCGCTCTCAAAATACGGCGCCGGATCGTCCACAAAGCCGGTCACCACCACCCGGTCGTTCTGCCGCTCCAACAGCTCCTTCGGCGGCTTGTTGCCGATGACAATAAACCGCACATCCCGCTCCCGCAGCAGGGGCAGCACCGATTCGATGAACCAAATGGCGCTGGAATAGTTTTCCACCCGATTCATAGCGCCGTAAAAAAGGATGTCCCGGTCATTGGAGCACCGGTTGATGAACGGGAATTTATCATAATAGGGCGCAATGACGCCCAATTTCCCCTCATCCACGCCGTTTTGCAGCAGCAGGATCTTATCCTTTTCGTTGTGCGTAACCACCAGATCGCATTTTTCGATAGACTGCAGCTCATGCCGCTTCATGGAGCGGTAAGCCGCCGTCCGATACAGCCGCTTCAGCGGGTTGCAGCTGCCTGCCGCCCGACGCTCATAGCCCAGAAACGTCACATCGTGCTCCGACGCCACATACACCGCATCCGGGAACACTTCCTTCACCCGATCGATATACAGCAGCATCGCCGTCCATTCCAGCACGACCACGTCGGGCCGGTATCCGGTATTCTTCAGCGCCGTCAGCCGCCGGTGGATCTGATCGTAGATCTCCTTGGTCAGCGTATTGCCGTAGGGATACCACGGGTTGATCTTGGAATTCAAGCTTTTGCCGTAAGCCAAAAGACGGGCGGCTTTGCTCTTAGGCGTCGCCACCGGGTATACCTCGATCTCCGGCAGGATGGAATCGAGATACGGCTCCTCGTCCGGCAGCACCTTGGCGATGAGCTTGACTTCACAATCATCCTGCGCAAATTTCTGAATGTAATAATTAAACGTCTTACCACCGGCATGAAACGCCTTATTAAAGGGCAGGCACATGGCGATGAACAGCATCCGGCGTTTCATCAGCTCTCACTCCCAAAAAAGCGCTCCTCCAGCATCAGGCACAGGCAGTGATATACCGGTAAATGCATCTCCTGCACCATATACGTTTCCGTCTCCGGAACGGTGATCGTCACATCGGCTATCTGCGCCAGCTGCCCGCCGGTCGCTCCCGTCAGACCGATCGTCCGAAGCCCCAGTGCCTTTGCCAGCACAGCGGCCTTGATCACATTTTCACTGTTTCCGGAGGTGGTGATCCCCCAAAACACGTCGCCAGGACGCCCAAAGCCATACAGCTGCTGTGCATACACACAGGAGGCATCCACATCGTTGCTGTAAGCGGTGGTGAGCGCCTCATGTGTCACCAGCGGTACTGCCATCAGCCCCCGCTCCAGCTTCTGCGCCAGCAGCGCCCCCCGCACCGGGTCCACACCCTTCAGCTTTTCCGCCAGCTCCGCCGGAACCGGTCGGGGGGTTCGAAACCGTTTCATCAGCTCTCCGGCAATATGCTCCGAGTCGGATGCCGATCCGCCGTTACCGGCCAGCAGCAGCTTGCCGTCGTGGAGATAGCATTCCTCCAGAAGCGCATACGCCGCCAGGATCTGCTCCCGGCAGGCCTCCAGCTGCGGATACCGCCGCATCAACAGATCGATCTGTGCCTGTACTCTCGCTTCCATACGCATTAAAACCTCTTTTCTCCGTTTGACCAACCTATGGTCATTTTGCCTCATACGGCTCCGGGCTGTAATGGATCACCCGGGTCCCGCCATCCTCAAAGCGAAACGGGATATACATGAGATCCTGCATCGCCCGCTTGACCGCCTCCTGCTTTTCCGGCTGCACATAAAACAGCAAAAAGCCGCCGCCGCCGGCGCCCAGCAGCTTGCCGCCCAGAGCGCCCGCCTGCATGCCCCGGTCATACAGCTCGTCGATGCTGCCGGTGCTGATCGACGAGCCGGTTCCCTTTTTCAACCGCCAGGTCACATCCAGCAGCCGGCCGAAATCGTCCAGATCGGTGTCCTTGTTCACCAGAACCTGCTCCGCATCCTCCACCAGCGCATACATCCGCCGCAGCCGCAGCCGCTTTTCCTCCGTACCGCTGACGTTGTTCACCTTCTGCAATTCGGAAGAAAACCGGGTGAAGCCGGTGAAAAACATGAGCAGATTGTCGTTGAGCCGCTTTTTCCGTTCCGGAGAGATGATGACCGGCAGCACCTCGTATCCGTCTGCGCTGAATTCAATGCGGTTAAACCCGCCGAAGGAAGCGGCGATCTGATCCTGCCAGCCGCCCGCCTCGGCGCAGAGCACACGCTCCAGATAGATGGCCTCATCCGCCAGCCGTTTTTTGTCGGCGTATTTTCCTTTGAGCGCATAGAAGGCGTTGAGCATTCCCACGGCAAAGGAGGAGCTGGTGCCCAGACCGGAGCGTGCCGGCAGATCCGCCTCATAGGTGAGCCGGATCTCGTGCATATCCAGCATCTTCATAGCCTCCCGCACGGCGGGATGCTGAATGTCCTCCACCCGGCTGACCCGCTCCATCCGGGAGTAGGACAGCTCCGTGGTATAGTCAAAAAAGCGGGGTAAATGCCGCACGTTCACATAGCAATATTTGTCGAAGGTCGTGGAAAGCACGGCGCCGCCGTTTTCCCGAAAATACTCCTCCATATCGGTGCCGCCGCCGAAAAAGGACATACGAAACGGCGTTTTGGTGATGATCATAGACCTATTTCTCCTCCGCTGATTTTTCCGCAGACACAGGCGCTGCTTTTACGGATACAGTCCCAGATCAAAGATCCATTCGTCCTCATAGCGTCCCCCGTTCAGGGAGTAGCTGAATTTAGACCCCTGGGTCATGGAACTGATCAGGTATCGGCAGCGAGCCAACAGCAGCATCTTGATCAGATAATCCTGTCCCCGCTTTTTTCTGTCGTCCGTCAGGACATGCGAACGGCTGAGCACATCTTTTCCGTCATAATTGCGGATGAATGTGTCAAAGGACACGGTTCGGATCCGATCGCCAAAGGTCTCCGACAGGGCATCGTAAATGCCCCCGTCCTCGGTGACCAGAAATACCGGCGCCTGATAGCGCTCGATAAATGCCGTCAGCCGCTCCTTAACCTGCTCCACGGTCGGCTGCACATATTCTCCGGAGGGGCGCAGCTTTACATAGTCCGTGCCCCGCACATAAACACCGATACAGCGCTCGATCTCCAGCCGCTGCGCCTCTTCTTCGACCCGCTGTAAGACCTCGTCGGTGAATTGCAGGTTTTCCGTCAGCACCCGATGGCTCTCCGCCTCCAGCGCCGCATCGTGAAAGATCTCCGCCTCAAACAGCCCCTGAGGATCGATGTTCTTCCACGTCCAGCCGGATAAATACACCCGTCTGCTCCGGTACACCTGCTCCTCTGTCAGCGCCGAGGGCTGCCGGAAGAAATACTCCCAGGCATTGTGGATCCCATCGTGGTATTGTGTCTTGAAGTGCTTCCAATCCACATAGGGGATGTACCCCTGCTTTTTCGCCCAGTCGATGTACAGCACCTGCTTAAACACCAATGACAACAAGCCCTCTACGCCATCCTGATAATCCGGCTTGACCACATACACGGTCTGCCCGGCATTGTCGTTTCCGTAGGAAACCCTTTTCTGAAGCACATCCCGTCTGGCGGCAAGATAATACAGATACTTCAACCGATACCCCAGCCGGCGGTGCTTGCGCTGAAATCTTAACCCTACAGGCATTCTTCTATCCCCTTGCCGCTTAGCTGCTTATTTGAGCATCTCCTCGACGATCTGCTCGAAGCGTTCGTTGAATTTTGCGTTATTGCTGCACATACCGTGCCCCATATCCGCCACGATGGCATCGTAGTCGGTGATGACCGTCCCCAGCGTGTCGATATCCTCCACCGGGATGATAGTCCCCATCCGCTGCGCCACCTGCCGGGCAAACTCCAGCTGGTGGTCGTTGACATGCTCGTCAAACTGCTTTTGCCGCGGGACCACGATGGGGGTCTTCCCCACCTGCAGCGGCATGATGAAGCTGGCAGGTCCTCCGTGGGTAATGACGATCCGGGCATCTGCCACATTCTGGATCATCTGCTTATACGGGAGCAGCTTGCTCCATTGACAGCACTCCGGCTCATAGGTGCTGAAGCCGGTTTGCATGATGACCTCCTCTTGAATCACGCCCTGCTTTTTCAGCGCATCCACCTTACGGATGAGGCGGTCAAAGGGCTGCTCGTGGGTGCCAACCGTTACAAAAATCATGCGTATGCCTCCATCGCTCACTCAGAAGATGCTGCCCAGATTGATTGCCTTCGGATAGACCTGCTTCTGCTCATCCCACTGCACAATAAACCGATCCGCAATAGGATACACCATCTTGCCGGTCACCGTCGGCTTGTCGATCCGGTCGAACACTTCAATGTAGATCAGCTTGGCTCCCATCAGCTTGCCAAGGTAGAAAAAGGGGACCGCCACCGCCGCCCCGGAGGAAATGATCACGTCCGGCTTTTCCTTGCGCAGCACCCGCCAGGCAATGCGGGTGTTCTTGATCAGCGCCTTCAGGCTTCGGTTGGTGGGATAATAGCACGGATAAAACGTCTCCCCCTCCAGCAGGCTCCGGGCATCCTCCTTATCAAAGGTGACCCAGAATCGCTCCTTGTTTTGCCAAAAGGGCTTGAGCATATACAGATGGGTCAGATGTCCGCCGGAGGAGCCGACCAAGCACACCTTCAGCGGTTTGTCTGCGGTTTTCTTCATTTTCCATCGTCCTTCCTCAGAACCGGAATGTATCCCTGAGCCCCAGCCATTTCTGATCCTTATCGCTGAGGGTCAGCGGGGTGCCGTCCGCCAGCGTGTAGCCGCTGCCGTCGGCGCAGCCGGGATAGCTGCCGCTGAGCTGCGGCCAGTCGATACCGATGGCGGGATCGTTCCACGCCAGACCGCCCTCGTCGCCGGGATGGTAGAAATCCGTCACCTTATAGCAGAATTCCGCCGTATCGCTCAGCACCAGAAAGCCGTGGGCAAACCCCTCGGCAATATAAAACTGCTTCTTATTCTCCTCGGTCAGCTCCACGCCGTACCACTGCCCGTAGGTAGCGCTGCCGGAGCGCAGATCCACCGCCACGTCGAACACGCTGCCCCGGATGACCCGCACCAGCTTGCCCTGCGGATACTGCTTTTGAAAATGCAGTCCCCGCAGCACGCCCTTTTTGGACATGCTCTGGTTATCCTGCACGAACACCATATTCAGTCCGGCATCCTGCATATCCCGCTGATTGTAGGTTTCCATGAAATAGCCCCGCTCATCCCCGTGAACGGTCGGCTCGATCACATATAATCCCTCGATGGGGGCTTTCGTCACCTGAATCTGTCCCATAGCTTTCAATCTCCGTTTCCGATCTCCTGTAAATACCGTGCCAGCGCATCCCGCCAGTCCGGCAGGGGGGTAAAGCCCATTTGCGTCAGCTTGCTCTTATCCAGACGGCTGTTAAAGGGGCGGGCTGCCTTCGACAGCCCGTATTCCGCCGTGGTCACCGGAATCACCGTGACTCCGTCCATCCCCGCCTGCCGGAAGATCTCCCGGGCGAACTCCGCCCAAGAGATATAGCCGCCCTCGTTGGTGGCGTGGTAGGTGCCGTACCGATCCGTTTCGATCATATCCACCAGCAGCCGTGCCAGATCGAAGGTATAAGTGGGGGTTCCGATCTGATCGTCCACCACCCGCAGGGTGTCGTGGGTCTGCCCCAGCCGCAGCATGGTTTGGATGAAGTTCTTGCCGTTTTTACCGAACACCCAAGCGATACGGACGATAAAGTGCTTGTCCGTCAGCCCCTCCACCGCCAGCTCGCCGTCCAGCTTAGTGCGCCCGTACACATTCAGCGGCGCATACGCCCGGCAATCCGGCTCCCAAGGGGTCTCTCCCTGTCCGTCGAAGACGTAGTCGGTGCTGATATACATGAGCTTGCAGCCCAGTCTGCCGCATACGGCGGCAATGTTCCGGGTGCCGGCGGCGTTGACCGCCGTGACCTTATCCCGGTTTTCCGGCTCCTCGGCGGCGTCCACCGCCGTCCATGCGGCGCAGTGGATCACGGCATCCGGCCGCACCCGCTCCAGCACCCGCTCCACGGCGGCGCCGTCGGTGATATCCAGCGGCTCATAAGGCATCTGCGTAACCGGGCTGCCATCGGCAGCGCCGCTATAGGCGGGCGCCAGATCCGAGCCGACCCCGTCGCATCCCCGACGGTGCAGCTCGTTCATCACATCATGCCCCAGCTGTCCGGCTACGCCGGTCACCAATACTTTCATACGCAGTCTCCGTTCTCCCTGCCGCTTCAGCGGTTGCCGTACATCTTCTCGTAGTAATTCTGATATTCGCCGGAGATGATGGTCTCCCACCACTCCCGATTGTCCAGATACCAGCGGATGGTCTTTTGGATGCCCTCCGCAAAGGGGGTCTCCGGCAGCCAGCCCAGCTCATTGTGAATCTTCGTGGGGTCGATGGCATAGCGCATATCGTGCCCCTTGCGATCCGCCACATGGGTGATGAGGCTCTCCGGCTTGCCCAGCTCCTTGCAAATGAGCTTGACAATGTCGATATTCCGCATCTCATTATGACCGCCTACATTGTAGACCTCGCCCACACGTCCCTTGTGGATGATGAGGTCGATCGCCTTGCAGTGATCCTCTACATACAGCCAGTCCCGCACGTTCAGCCCCTCGCCGTACACCGGCAGGGGCTTATCGTTCAGCGCATTGGCGATCATCAGCGGGATCAGCTTCTCCGGAAAATGGTAGGGGCCGTAGTTGTTGGAGCAGCGGCTGACGGTCACCGGCAGCCCATAGGTGCGGTGATAGGCCAGCACCAGCAGGTCGGCGCCCGCCTTGGAGCTGCTATAGGGGGAGCTGGTGTGGATGGGGGTCTCCTCGGTGAAGAACAGATCCGGCCGATCCAGCGGCAGGTCGCCGTACACCTCGTCGGTGGACACCTGATGGTACCGCTCGATGCCGTATTTCCGGCAGGCATCCATGAGGGTGGCGGTGCCGAGAATGTTGGTCTGCAGGAAGATACCGGGGTCCTCGATGGAGCGATCCACATGGCTCTCGGCGGCGAAGTTCACCACCACATCCGGATGCTCCTCCTCAAACAGGCGGTTCACCGCCTCCCGGTCGCAGATGTCCGCCTTGACAAAGCGGAACTGGGGGTTATCCATCACCGGTGCCAGCGTGGACAGATTGCCCGCATAGGTGAGCTTGTCCAGACAGACGATGCGATAGTCCGGATATTTTTTCAGCATGTGGAACACAAAGTTGCTGCCGATAAACCCGGCGCCGCCGGTGACAATGATGGTCTTTTTCATAGTGCGTTTACCCGTTCCTTTCAGTGGAGAATATCCAGATATTTGCCGTCCAGCACATCCTTGAGATACTGGCCGTACTGATTCTTTTTCAGCTCCTCATACACCCGCAGCACATCCTCCCGGCTGATCCAGCCGTTGCGGTAGGCGATCTCCTCCAGACAGGCGATCTTGCGGTGCTGATGGGTCTCCACCGTCTTCACAAAGTTGGTGGCGTCCACCAGACTCTCGTGGGTGCCGGTGTCCAGCCAGGTGAAGCCCTGTCCCAGCAGCTCCACGTTCAGTGCGCCCTTTTCCAGATAGAGGCGGTTGAGATCGGTGATCTCCAGCTCGCCCCGGGCAGAGGGCTTCAGCCCCCGGGCATAGTCTACCACCCGATTGTCATAGAAATACAGCCCCGTGACGCAATAATTGCTCTTGGGCTTTTGGGGCTTTTCCTCGATCGAAACCGCCCGTCCTGCGGCGTCAAACTCCACGATGCCGAACCGCTCCGGATCGTCCACATAGTAGCCGAACACCGTGGCGCCCCGCCCCTGCTCGGCGTTTTCCACAGCCGCCTTGAGCCGCTTGCGCAGACCGTGACCGGAGAAAATATTATCCCCCAGGACCATCGCCACCGTATCGCCGCCGATGAAATCAGCGCCGATGATAAACGCCTGCGCCAGACCATCGGGCGAGGGCTGCACCGCATAGGACAGCTCCACACCGAAATGATGGCCGTCGCCCAGAAGCTCTTGGAACCGGGGCGTATCCTGAGGGGTGGAAATAATGAGAATATCCCGGATCCCGGCGCTCATCAGCACCGACATGGGATAATAGATCATCGGTTTGTCGTAAATGGGCAGCAGCTGCTTGGAAGTGACCTTTGTGAGAGGGTACAGCCGGGTGCCGGATCCTCCCGCCAGAATAATTCCTTTCATGCAAACCTTTCCTCCTTACTCCGTGTGTCCGATATAAAGACACATCCAGTCGCATTATACACCAAATGGTACGGATTGGCAAGCATAACTTTCTGCAGGCCGCATCCGGGCAAAGCCGCCGCAGCGGAGGCTCTGCAACGCCGCCGCTTCACGGCAGCCGAACCGGGCAAGGTGCCGCCGGAGGGCTGTTTCCCGTCCGCAGCGCATAAAGACGCTCCCCGCAGCGCCGCCTTGAGCCTGTTGCGTCTCAAGCCGGATCCCTGCGGGGAGCGTATGCGCTTTATTTATTCTTCATAATCCAGACACAGCCGCTGTGCCGTATAGGGTCGCACATACCGATCCGCCACCGCATTGTGCAGCGGGCTCTTCTGGTACCCCTGCAGGCTCTCGACGCTGTCCAGCGTCGCCACCAGCAGCATATCCGCATTGGAGGAGGGCAGAGGATCGATCTGCAGCTGCAGCGCCAGCAGCCCGTCGATCTGCCCCACCAGCCCCTCCAGCGCCGCCTTGGCATTCGCCTGAATGACCGGTCTCTCCGCTGCGGGAATGGAATCGCGCAGCTTCCAGAGAATGATGTGCTTCACCATAGCGATCCGCTCCTTTACGATGTAAGCTCAGCCCTCCGGCTTTTTGGATACGCCGTGCAGCATCGCCAGCGCATCGCCGATGGTCTTTTCATAAGCCTCTTTGCCGTATTTGTCCACTTCCGCCTTGTTTTTCACCCCGTGGGTCAGGCAGCCGGCGCCGCCGATGCAGCCGCCCACGCACGCCATACCCTCGATGAAGTTTTCCGGCAGCAGCCCCTTGCTCTTTTTCAACAGAGCGATCTTGCACGCCTCGATGCCGTCGCAGGCACAGGCTTTCAGCTCGAAATCGGTGTCGCCGTGCTCCTTCAGCCCCTGCGCCACCGCATCCGACAGACCGCCGCTGCGGGCGAAGATCCGGCCGAAGTAAGAGGCGTTATCCAGCGGCTGCTCCGGCAGGGTGGTGATGTCCATATCCCGGCTGTCGAACAGCGCCTGCAGCTCCTCAAAGGTCATGGCGGTATCCACATACTCCTTCACCTTGTCCAGCTTGACCTCTGCCTTCTTCGCTGTGCAGGGCCCGATGAACACCACCTTGCAGGGTGCCTCATGCTCCTTGATATACCGGGAGATGGTCGCCATGGGGGACAGGTTATGGGAAATATACGGCACCAGATCGGGGAACGCCTGATGGATATAGGTCACGAACGCCGGGCAGCAGGAGCTGGTCAAAAAGCCCTTTTCCACCAGCTCACGGGATTCGGCATCCGCCACCATGTCGGCGCCCAGCGCCGCCTCGATGACCGTATGGAAACCCAGCTCCTTCAGACCGGAGATGACCTGCCCCAGCTTGGCATAGGTGAACTGGCTGGAGATGGCGGGCGCCACCACCGCAAACACCTTATACTTCTGATTATGATCGCTCTCCTTGATGAACCGGATCACGTCCAGAATATAGGATTTATCCGTAATGGCGCCAAAGGGACACTGATACACGCAGGCGCCGCAGGAAATGCACTTGGAATGATCAATGGCAGCCGCCTTATTCTCGTCCATGGAGATAGCGCCCACCTTGCAGGCGTTCTCGCAGGGGCGGCGGCGGCTGATGATGGCGGTGTAGGGACACACCTTGGCGCAGCAGCCGCACTCCTTACATTTGCTCTTGTCGATGTGCGCCACATGGTCCTGATCGAAGGACAGAGCCCCGAACCGGCACACATCCTCGCACCGGTGTGCCAAGCAGCCCCGGCAGGCGTTGGTGACCTCGTAACCGCCCATGGGACATTCGTCGCAGGCGGTTTCAATCACCTGAATCACTTGAGGATCGTCCTTGGCGCCGCCCATCGCCAGCTTTACCCGCTCCCCCAGAATCGCCCGCTCCTTATACACGCAGCAGCGCATGGTGGGGATCTTGCCGGGGACGATGGTCTTCGGAATATCCATCATATGCTCCATCAGCGTGTCATCCCACGCCAGACGGGCTACTTCCCGCAGGACCTTGTATTTCAGATGCTGTACCTTGGTGTCAAACTTTCTCATAATCCCTTACCGTCGCCCTCCGTTAGAAATAACTGACCTTAATGCGTTTGCCCATTTTTTTGAGGCAGGCGGACAATTCCTCCACCAGATTCATTTTGATATTGAAGTTGATCGGCAGATCCGGATTCTGGTGTGCCGGATTCACCGCCCGTCCCACGAAAAAGTTGATATCGGTGGCTTCCTCGAACAGCAGCCGACAGATCATGGAGGCGCCGTCCCGCTGAAAGCCCCATTGCTCATACAGCTCGTTCTGATCCAGAGCATCCTTGGCGTATTCGATCACCTTATTCATGGTGATGACCCCCTCGGTCACCAGATCGACCCCCTCCAGCTCCGCCGTGGGCGGCACATCGCTGGCCTCGAAGCGCAGGCTGGCCTTCAGCGGCTTCCCCAAATACTTCGCCGCAATGGAGGAGGTGGTGCCGCCGCAGACAATGTGCTTGCCCTCC
Organism: uncultured Eubacteriales bacterium; assembly: GCA_934630515.1. GTDB lineage: Bacteria > Bacillota > Clostridia > Oscillospirales > Acutalibacteraceae > UBA5905. Next base: position 177,824 of record CAKTVV010000001.1, read on the forward strand.
TTGGAGAAGAACAGGGACATCATCCGGTCGCAATCGTCCGGATTGCGGGGCGGACCGAACAGAATATTCACCGGCTCCCGCCGCCGGATGCGCACCACGCAGGCAGTGGCATCGTCCCCGGGCTTGTGGTCGTAGAGCTTATCGCACTCATCCACCAGCATGGTCGCCAGCGTCTTGGCCGTATAGCCCACATGGGACAGATCCTGCATGAACGTGGCGATGTCCTCCCGCTTCCAGCCGAAGTTGTAGGCGATGCCGATGCCCGCATGGGGGCAGCCGTCGCTCATTGCCACCAGCACGTCGTTCTCCTGCAGGGGGATGGTGGATTTATAGATGGTCTTGCCGTCGATATGCACCTCGCTGCGGGGATACTCCCAGTTCTGACAATCCCGGATGAACACGATGTGGGGATTGTCGTACTGGATCAGCTCGGCGGTCTCGTTATCCACCAGATGGATAATGGTGAAGGTGGAATACGCCACCCCCCGCACAGAGCAGATGGGCAGGGTGGCGGCAATGGTGGAGACGCACTCCTCCAGCGACAGCCCCTCCGCCATCATGGTGGAGATGATCCGGGAGGTAAGGGTGGAGAGGATACTGGCCTTGACCCCGCTGCCCAGCCCGTCCGCCAGCACGATGACGGTGGAGTTTTCCCCCTGCTCCACAATGTCCACATGGTCGCCGCAGAGCTGCTCGCCCTCGTGGTTGATGCTTTTCCAGCCGATGTCGGCGCACAGATTATTCATCCTGGATCGACTCCTTCAGCTTGGACAGGGCGATCTTCGTTTCCGCCGCCGTCTCGCCCAGCAGGGAGGCGATCTCCTGCACGATCCGCATCTGCTTATCCACCACCCGGTCGGCGATCTCCACCGTCTGGCGGCTGATATGCTCCTTTTTCTCCCGCTGGCTCTCCTCCTCGGTCACATCCCGCAGGATACACACCAGCAGCCGGTATTCCCGGTCGTAGACGATGGTCTCCTCCACATACTTATCGTATTCCGCCAGATAGGTACGCTTGTTGTGGATCGCCTTGCCCTTGCTCAGCACCGTGAGGAAATCCCCCGGCTCCAATATCCGCACCACCTGATCGCCCAGAATATCGGAGGCATACCGGATGTTGAGGATCTTCTGCGCCGCCTTGTTGATCTGCTGCACCTCCAGCTTTTCGTTGAGCACGATCAGCCCGTTGGGGGTGTTGCGCACGATGGTGTCGGAGAAGCTCTCCGCCTTATCCTTCAGATAGGGCAGGCACATGGAGATCTCCGCCTTGCCCTGACAGACGGCGATGGCTTTTTCCCGGCAGGAATCGTAGCCGCAGGAGCCGCAGTTCAGCTCCTGCGAGGGCTTCATCTTGCCCATCTGCCGCAGCACATCCCGGATCTCCTCCTCCGAGGGGGTCGCCAGCTTATGCTCGATGGAGACAAATTCCTTGCGCAGCGTCGTTTCCTCCGGCTGCGCCACCGGGAAATCCTGCACCCCGGCATATTGGGCTACTGCCGCATAATCCTGCACCGGCGAGCGATGGAATTTTTCCATCACGGGGCCGCCGATACAGCTGCCCGCACAGGCGGACATCTCGATAAAGCACCGATGCACCTGACCGCTCTCAATATCCCGCAAAGCGGCGATGCAGTTCTCCACACCGTCCACCGCCATGTAGGTGTAGTGGGGATTGGTATGAGACAGGGTCTTGAGAATACCGCCGGTGGTGGGAAAGAACCGTGCCCGGCTCTGCGCCTCGCTGTCCAGCTCCGGCTGCAGTGCGATATTCTCCGCTTTCAGCCAGGCGGTCAGCTCGTCAAAGGTCAATACAGCGTCCGCCAACCCCTCATAGTGCTGCGCCTCGTCCTTTTTGGCGACGCAGGGGCCGATGAACACCACCTTGGAGCCGGGGTGGCGGCGTTTCAGATCCTGACAGTGCGCCTGCATGGGGGACAGCACATCCGCCAGACAGGACAGCTCCTGCGGGAAATACTTCTGGATCAGCAGATTGACCGAATGGCAGCAGGAGGTGATGATCACATCCCGGCTTTCCTCATCCACCATCCGCTCATACTCGTTTTTCACGATGGTGGCGCCCACCGCCGTCTCCTCCACGTCGGCAAAGCCCAGCTGCTGCAGCGCCGCCCGCATGGCGTCGATGCCGATGCCCCGGTAGTTGGCGATGAAGGAGGGCGCCAGACTCACATACACCGGCTCGTTGCCGTGGAGCAGCACCTTGACCTTTTCGGTCTCGTCCACGATCTGCTTGGCATCCTGCGGGCAGACCACAAAGCACTGCCCGCACAAAATACACTCATTGCCGATAATATACGCCTGATTGCCGGAAAAGCGAATGGATTTTACCGGGCAATGGCGGATGCACTTATAGCAGTTTTTGCAGTTGGATTTTTTGAGCGTCAGACAATCCATGATCCTCTCCCCTTTTCATCCATCGGCAGGCGGCTGCCCGCAGCCGCCCCATCCGGTCATACGGCGGATAATACCTGCTGCGTGAAAAACTCCTCTACGCTCTCCGGCGATACGGAGTGGAATGCTCCGTCCACGGTCACGCAGACGCCATCCTGACACCGCCCCATGCAGAAGGTGCCGGCCAGCTCCACCTTGTCGGTCAGCTCATGGGCCGCCAGCAGACGCTGCAATTCGTCCACTACCCGACGGGAGCCCTTGATATGACAGGAGGAGCCAATACACACGGTGATCTTCATAAGCATATCCTTTCTGTTATCATAGATTTCGGTCGGGGTATGACCCCCGCATCCAAGTCCTCGGACGCACCGGCAGCGGCGGCAAGGTGCCTTTACTGCACCGTCGCCGCCCGGTCGGCTGCCTCATCCAGCTTTTTATTGCGAAAATACAGCGCTACGTCAATGGAGATCTCGATGAAATTCAGCACATAGAAGAAGAAGCTGAGGAAAAACAGAAAATCCTTGTTGGTGCCGGGGTTCACCGACAGCATGATCTTACGCACAATGCCGCAGATGTAGCCCACCAGCAAAAAGACCTCGAAAAACAGGCTCTTGCCCTTGGCGGTACGGGAAACCCAGGATTTGCGGATGGAGATCGGCCAGGATAAGCCAAAGCAGAATATCATTAACGCTTCCAATAAATCGGTCATGGTTGATTTCCCCTCTATTTTTCTTTATTTGGTATGGCGATAGTCCGGCAGCAGCTTCGGGGAGACGGCGTCCGTCTCGATGCCGGCTGCCGCCCGCTGGGCGTCGAACCGGGCGATATGCTCCAGTGTCAGCGCCCCCACCGTCACGTCCTTCGACCGGGCGGCGGCGTTCTTGCCGGCGGTGCGTCCGAACACGATGATGTCCAGCAGGGAGTTGCCCATCAGCCGGTTGCGGCCATGGATACCTCCGACCGCCTCGCCCGCCACATACAGGTTCTCCACATTGGTGGTCATACCGTCCACGGTGATGTCCAGCCCGCCGTTCTGATAGTGGAGGGTGGGATAGACCAGGATCGGCTCCTTGCGGATGTCGATGCCGTAGCCGGCGAACATCCGCATCATAGCGGGGATGCGCTTTTCGATGGTACCCTCGCCGCCGATGGCCTCGATCATGGGCGTATCCAGCCACACCGCCTCGCCGCTGCCGGTGTTCACACCCTCGCCCCGGTCGGAGCATTCCCGGATGATGGAGGCTGCCGCCACGTCCCGGGTCTCCAGCGGGTGCATGAACACCTTACCGTCCCGGTTCACCAGCTTAGCCCCCAGCGAACGCACCTTTTCGGTCACCAGAGCGCCGAAGATCTGCTGGGGATAGGCTGCACCGGTGGGATGGTACTGCAGGGTATCGGCATACAGCAGCTTTGCTCCCACCCGATAGCCCAGCACCAGCCCATCGGCGGTAGCGCCATAGTGGTTGGAGGTGGGGAAGCCCTGATAGTGCATCCGTCCGGCGCCGCCGGTGGCGATGATGACCGTCTTGGCACGGGCGACCATCAGCTCCTTGGTCTCCATATTCATCAGCACGGCGCCTGCCGCCTTGCCGTTCTCATCCAGGATCAGCTCAATGGCGGCGGTGAAATCCACCACCGGGATCCCCCGGTTCAGCACCTCATCCCGGAGGGTGCGCATAATTTCCGCCCCGGAATAGTCCTTGGCGGCATGCATCCGCTTGCGGGAGGTACCGCCGCCGTGGGTGGTGATCATGGTGCCGTCCGGCGCCTTGTCGAATTCCACCCCCAGATCGTTCAGCCACTGGATGGCTTCGGGGGCGTCGCACACCAGCTTCGCCAGCAGCTCCCGCTTGGCGGCGTAATGCCCGCCGCCGAAAGCGTCCACAAAGTGAATGGCGGGGGAATCGTTGGGCTTATCCGCCGCCTGAATGCCGCCCTCTGCCATCATGGTGTTGGCGTCGCCGATGCGCAGCTTGGTGACGATCATCACATTGGCGCCGGCGTTATCCGCCTCGATGGCAGCCGAAGCGCCCGCTCCGCCGCCGCCGATGATCAGCACGTCCACATCGTATTTCACCGCAGACAGATCCACGTCCGCCGCCGTGATCCGGCTGTGCGCCTGCAGCATCTCGCACAGCTCGTGGGGCACCTGCTCCCCCTTGTTGGCGCCGATCTGCAGGGTGGAAAATTCGCTTTTTTTATAGTCGGGATGGTACGCCGCCAGCAGGGCGTCCTTCTCGTCGGCGGTCATGCGAGCCGGCTCATAGGCAATATTCTCTGCCCGTGCCGCCTCCACTGCCTTCAGGGATGCTTCCAGTTCCTTCGGATACATACTGCGCCCTCCTTATTTCTCAATTTCCCGATGGTTGTACAGCTCTTTCAGCTCCTCGATGGGCTTATCCATCAGCGCCTCGATCAGCTCGGTAAAGGTGCCGTCCCGGATCTCCTGCACCCGATCCGCCAGATGCTGCGTCTTGGGCGCCAGATATTTGCCGTTGAGCCGCCGGGCCAGCATCGCCACCTGAGGATGGGAGATCCCCGCCGGGCAGCGGGAGGAGCAGACACCGCACATCACGCAGTCAAAGGACTCCTCGGCGCACTTATCGAATTCGCCCCGCTGGGCATAGGCGATATACTGCATCACATTCAGTCCCTGAGTGCAGCTCTTGGTGCAGGCGTTGCAGCCCACGCAGGCGTAGATCTCCGGATACAGCTGCATCATGATCTGCTCGGTGGGGCGGATCTTCTCCATGTCGTACACCTGCTTCACCAGCGGGAAGAAGGGCAGCGTCGCCACATACATATCGTTCTCCACCTTGGTCTGGCACGCCAGACAGGTGCGCAGGGTGCGGTCGCCCTTGATGCGGTAGATGGTGGCACAGGCGCCGCAGAAGCCGTTGCGGCAGCCGCAGCCCCGCACCAGCTGGTACCCGGCATATTCCATCGCCCGCATGATGGTCAGATTGTCCGGCACCTGATACTGCTTGCCGAACAGGTAGACATTCACCATATTCTCCATATATATCCGTCTCCTCTGCTTTATGCAAGCCTCAGCACCTGCTGAGACTTAATATTCGTTGGGCAGCTCGTCCAGCTCGTCACAGCGGAACACCGGGCCATCCTTGCACACATACTTGGCGCCCACGTTGCAGCGGCCGCACTTGCCGATGCCGCATTTCATGCGCAGCTCCAGAGTGGTGTACACCTGAGTCTTGTCGAAGCCCAGCTCCTGCAGACCCGCCAGCGTGAATTTGATCATAATGGGCGGGCCGCACAGCACGGCGATCTTGTCGGTGGAGAATCCCAGCTCCTTCACATAGTTGGGAACAAAGCCCACATGGCCGTCCCATTCCGGCTGCTCCCGGTCGATGGTCAGATGCACGCTCACACCGGTATCCTTTTCCCATTCCTCGATGATCTCCCGATAGTCCACCAGATCCTGCTTGCTGCGGGAGCCGTAGACGATATCGATCTTGCCGTAGCGATCCCGATAATGGCGGCAGTAGTTGATCACCGAGCGCAGAGGCGCCAGACCGATACCGCCGGCAATAAACAGCAGGTCATGCCCGGCAAACTCCGTATCCACCGGGAACGGACGCCCGTAGGGGCCCCGGATGGTGATCTGCTGTCCCACCTCCATGGCGTGGAGCCAGTCGGTAACACAGCCGCACTTCTTGATGGAAAACTCCATATATTCGGTATTGGTGGGTGAGGAGGTGATGGAGAACATCGCCTCCCCCACCCCGGGCATGGACAGCATGGCGCACTGACCGGGCATATGGTCAAACGCTTTTTTGCCCTCCGGCGTTACCACCCGGAAGGTCTTAACATCCGGCGTGTCGATGCGGATGTCCGTCACGGTGCCGATCACCGGCATCAGCGGTTCTTTCTCAAGCATGGGATGCGCCTCCTCCCAGTTTTTTCATCACCTTCACGATATTCATGCGGATGGGGCATTTATTCAGGCACCGCCCACAGCCCACGCAGGAGAACATCCCGCCGTTATTGGTGGGGTAATACACCAGCTTGTGCATAAACCGCTGGCGAAACCGCTCCAGCTGGGTCAGACGGGGCTGCCCCGCCGACATCTTGGTGAATTCGGAATACATACAGCTATCCCAGCAGCGGAACCGCTTGACCCCGTGGCCGGTGTTGAAATCCTTAATATCGTAGCACTGGCAGGTGGGGCACACAAAGGTGCAGGTACCGCAGCCCAGACAGGCTTCGGACAGCTCCGCCCATTCCGGCGCATTGAAGAACTGCTCCGTTTTCCCGGCGCCGAAGGACTCCGCCGACAGGGTCGCCAGCGGCAGCGCCTCCAGCCGGCTGCGGATGGTCGCCTTTGCCTCGTCCGCCGCTGCTTCGTCGGCGGGAGCGGTGACATCCTCCAGCTGCGCCAGCAGTACGGCGCCTTTCTCGGTCTTGGCATTCAGATACAGCGCATCCGCCGTCTTCCAGCACACCACATCCCCCGCCGGATCGGCGGCGTCGATGCCGAAGGTGCCGCAGAAGCAGGTCTCGGCGGGGCGGTCGCATGCCAGAGAGAAAATGGTGCCATGGGCACGGCGGTTCTGATAGTAGCTGTCCTCCGGCGGCGCAAGAAACACCCGATCCAGCACCTCCAGCGCCTGCACATCGCACCCCCGCACACCGAACAGGATGAAATCCTCCTGCTCCCGGCGGGTGTCCTCGATCTCGACGGTCTTGCCCTCCACCTTGAAATCCATCAGGTTTTCCGTCTGGGGGAAGAAGAAATCCTTGACGCCCCGTCCGGTATTCAGCGTCCCGGACAGCTCTTTTCCCGCCTCATAGCGCTCGTAGCGGGCGCCGGCGGCAGCGTCCACCGGCAGATACAGGGCGGCCTTCTCCGCCAAAGCCGCCAGCAGCGTATCCAGCTGCTCCAGTCCGATCTTACGCATGGCGGCTCCCCCTTTCCACAGCCTCGCCCGGCTCCGGGTCCTCGACGGTATAGTTGACGATGGGCGCCCGGCTGCCTACCTCGGCGCCCGCCTGATACTCGCCGTAGAGACTGTCAATATCCTTGATGAATTTCCGGTTGAGCAAATGCAGCGGGATGTGCTGGGGACAGACCCGGGAGCACTCGCCGCAGTCGGTGCAGCGCCCCGCCACATGGAACGCCCGAATGATGTGGAACATCTGCTCCTCAAAGGAGGTGGCTGCCGCCTTGTTTTCCACCCCGGAGTTGGGATTGTCGAACACGCAATGCTCACAGGTGCAGGCGGGGCACACATCCCGGCAGGCGTTGCAGCGAATGCACCGGGACAGCTCATTCTGCCAGAAAGCATACCGCTCGTCCGGAGTCAACTGCTCCAGCCGCTCCACCTCGTCGAACCGGTGGCTGTCCAGCACCGTGCCGTCCTCGCCCAGCAGCTCATCGTAGGCAACGTGCTGCTTGGATTTGCAATGCACACAGCGGTCGGGCAGCAGCTGCGCCCGCTCCAGCGCCTTTTCGCCGTCATACAGGGTCTCGACCAGCACCGTCTCCCCGTCCTCCCGGACAGAGCGGATCTCTCCCGCCGCCTGCTGCAGCCGTCCGGCGTCCAGCATCCCGTTGCAGGGGACGCCTACAACATATACCTTTTGCCGGTCAAACCGATGCTCGGTCAGCAGCTGATTGAAGCTATAGGTATCGCAGGGCTTGAGGAACACCAGCGCCCTGCCGTCGCTCTTGCCGGTCTCTTTGATGAGATATTTGGAAAAGTTGGCGCCGCAGAAGCTGTTCCAGACAAAGGACTGCTCCAGTGCCTCCTGGCTGCGGAACAGCGCCGGGGTCACGTCGTAGCCAAACTCGCCGGCCTGCCAGCCCAGCACCCGATCCACCGTGCCGTCGTCCAGCAGCGCCGCCGCCCGAGCAATGAGATCCTCACGGGTTATCGTTTGCATCGCCAATCCTCCAATCGCTTATTCTCGCCCAGCGCCGCCACCGTGGACACAAAATCGTTCATGGTCGCCGCAAACTTGGCGCCCTCGGCAGCGCTGACCCACTCCACCCGGGTGCGCTCCCGCTCGATGCCCAGATAATCCAGCATCGAGAACAGCAGCGCCATCCGGCGACGGGCATAGTAGTTACCGGAGGTATAATGGCAGTCACCGGGGTGACAGCCGCACAGGATGACCCCATCCGCCCCCCGCTGGAACGCCCGCAGGATGAACATGGGGTTCACCCGGCAGGAGCAGGGCACCCGGATGATCTTGACGTCGGCGGGGTACGCCAGCCGGTTGTTGCCCGCCAGATCGGCGCCTGCATAGGAGCACCAGTTGCAGCAAAATGCCACAATCTTCGGCTGATATTCATTCATCGGCATATTGCATCCACCTCCGCCATGATCTGTCTGTTGGTAAAGCCCCGCAGATCCATCGCTCCGGACATACACGCCACCGTGCAGGCGCCGCAGCCCTGACAGACCGCCTCGTTCACCGACGCCACCCGGCGCACCTTGGTGGTGCGGTCGGGCATACGAAACTCCTTATCCACATAGGTGATCGCTCCGTAGGGGCAGACCCGCTCGCAGGTGGAGCAGCCGTTGCACATCATCTCGTCGGAATGTGCCACGCAGGGGTTGCCCATGAGCTTATCCTTCGCCAGCAGCCCGATCACCTTGGCTGCTGCCGCTCCCGCCTGAGACACCGTCTCCGGAATGTCCTTGGGGCCCTGACAGGTGCCGGACAGGAACACGCCGGCGGTGGGGCTTTCCACCGGGCGCAGCTTGGGGTGCGCCTCGGTGAAGAAATCGTTGGTATCCATACTGGCGGTTAGCATCGTCGCCAGCGGACGGGCGGACTTATCCGGCTCGATCGCCGCCGCCAGCACCACCAGATCGGCGTCGATATGCCGCTGCCGGTTATCCAGCAGGTCGGAAGCCTGCACATGGAGCTTGCCGCCCTCGGGGGTCACCTTGCCCACCATACCTTTAATATAGTGGACGCCGTATTCCTCCACCGCCCGGCGGTAGAATTCGTCGAAATTCTTGCCGGGGGTACGCACGTCGATATAGAACACATACACCTCGGTGTCCGGGTATTTATCCCGGATGAGCATGGCGTGCTTGGCGGTGTACATACAGCAAATCTTGGAGCAATATTCCTTGCCCTTATCCGCACAGGCGGCGCACCGGGAGCCCACACACTGCACAAACACGATGGTGTGGGGATGCTCCCCGTCGGAGGGACGCAGCAGGGTGCCGCCGGTGGGACCGGCGGCGTTCATCAGCCGCTCCAGCTCCAGAGAGGTGATGACGTCCTTGGACTGGGAATAGGCGAACTCGTCGAATTTGTCCATAGAGATGGGGTTAAAGCCCGTCGCCGCCACGATGGCGCCGTACTGCTCCTCCACATACTCGTCCTTCGCCTGATAGTCGATGGCGCCGACGGTACAGACCTTGGAGCAGACGCCGCATTTGCCGTTTTTCAGCATCAGGCAATAGTTGGGATCGATGGTCGCCACCTTCGGCACCGCCTGAGCGAAGGGGATGTAGATGGCGTGGCGGTTATCCATGCCCAGGTTGAACTCGTTAGGCACCTTTTTCATGGGGCACTTTTCGGTGCAGGCGCCGCAGCCGGTGCAGACATCCTCTTTGACATACCGTGCCTTGCGCTTGATGGTGACGTCGAAATTACCCACAAAGCCCTTAACGGCGGTGACCTCGGAATAGGAGAAGATCCGGATCTTCTCATTCTGCGCCACATCCACCATCTTCGGGGTGAGGATACAGGCGGCGCAGTCCAGCGTGGGGAAGGTCTTATCCAGCTGCGCCATCTTGCCGCCGATGGTGGGCTTTGTCTCCACGATGTCCACCGGGAACCCGGCGTCGGCAATATCCAGCGCCGTCTGAATGCCGGCAATGCCGCCGCCGATGACCAGCGCCCGCTTGGTGACCGGGCTTTCGCCGGGGGTCAGCGGGGCGTTGAGGTGCACCTTGGCCACCGCCGCCTTGGCGAGGATGATGGCTTTTTCGGTGCCGGTGGGCATATCCTTATGCACCCAGGAGCACTGCTCCCGGATGTTGGCGATCTCCACCATATAGGAGTTGATGCCGGCGGCTGCCGCCGTCTTGCGGAAGGTCGCCTCGTGCATCCGGGGGGAGCAGGAGCAGACCACAATCCCGGTCAGATGATGGGCAGCAATCGCCTCCCGGATCATCTCCTGTCCGGCCTGCGAACACATATACGGATAATCGGTGGCAATCACCACACCCGGCTCGTGGCTGAGCGCCTCGGCTACAGCCTTGACGTCCACCGTGCCGGCAATATTGGTGCCGCAATGGCACACAAACACGCCAATTCTTTGCATGGCGGTATCCCCTTTCTTACTTGGAATATTTCCGCAGGGCGCTCATGACTGCCTGCTGGGGCAGCGCCTCGTCCACCAGCGCCGGAATGTCGTCGGCGGTCATGTGGCTGCCATCCTTTTGCCGGATGACCGCCAGCCGCACCGCCTCGATGAGCTTCGCCGGCTCCACACCCCTGGGGCAGCGGTCCACACAGGCAAAGCAGGACAGGCATTTATAGATGGAGGGCGACTGCATCAGCGTCTCCAGATCGCCGTTCTCCACCATGGAAACAAACTGGTGGGGATGATACTCCATCTCGTCGTAGGAGGGACAGGTGCCGGAGCATTTCCCGCAGCGCATACACTTGCGGGGGTTGACACCGCTCATGCGCAGCACCTGCTCCCGCAGCCGTTCATTCTTCGTATCCATCTTCAGGATCCTTCCTTTCTTGCGGAATCGGGGCGGCTCTCACGCGAACAGCCAAAGCCGCAAAACGCCGGTCATACGCAGTTTATTCGTCTGCCGCCGGAGCCTTTACACCCAGCGCCTCAGCCAGCAGCTCGGTGAAATACACCACCGGCAGAGCGCTGCCGTTCTTCTCCAGATTATACCGGCACAGGGGGCAGGCGGTAACGATCCGCTGGGCGCCGTGCGCCGCTGCATCCTCGCTCACCGCCCGGGAGCGCTTTTGAGCGCCCGCCGGATTCTCCAGCACGGTATAGCCGCCGCAGCACTCGTTGCGCTGCGCATACAGCACTGGCTCCGCCCCCAGCGCCCGGATAAAGTCCTCGATGATCCGGGGATTCTCCGGGTCGTCAAACGCCATCACCTTACCGGGGCGCAGCAACAGGCAGCCGTAATAGGCGGCGATCTTCTGTCCGGTGAGGGGGTGCTTCACTGCCGCCCGCACTTTGTCGAAACCCACCACATCCCGCAGCAGCTCCAGATAGTGGTACACCGCCGTCTCCCCATGATAGGGGGCGGCAGGGTTCTGATCCTGTGCCATATAGGCATTCACCCGGGCGGCGAAAATCTCGTCGGTCTGCATGGCATAGTTGGTCTGCTTGATGACGTTATGGCAGGCAGCGCACACCGTCACCAGCGGCTGCTCCGCCGTCCGTGCCGCCGTCAGCGCCCGTACGCTGGGCAGCTTGGAGGCGATCTCGTCCTTTGCCGAGGAGAACACCCCGCCGCAGCACTGCCAATCGGGGATCTCGCACAGCTCGACCCCCAGCAGCGCCCCGCATTCCCGGGCATAAGCGTCTAATTCCTTCGCCTTGGTGCGCAGGGTGCAGCCGGGAAAATAACTGACTTTCATACGGAAAACCTCCCTGTCAGACCATCTGTTCCGGATGGAATACCTCATCAAACCGCTCCGCCGTCAGGAAGCCCAGCTCCACGCAGGCCTCCTTCAGGGAGATGTTGTCCTTGAAGGCTTTTTTCGCCGTCTTGGCGGCGTTCTCATAGCCGATGTAGGGGTTGAGCGCCGTCACCAGCATAAGGGAATTATGCAGGTTGTGATCCATTTTCTCCCGGTTGGCGGTGATGCCTACGGCGCAGTTGTCGTTAAAGGACACGATCGCCTCCGCCAGCAGCCGGGCGGACTGCAGGAAGTTATAGATGGTGACCGGCATAAACACGTTCAGCTCAAAGTTGCCCTGAGACGCCGCCATGCCCACCGCCACATCGTTGCCGATGACCTGCACCGCCACCATGGTGACCGCCTCGCACTGGGTGGGGTTCACCTTGCCGGGCATAATGGAGGAGCCGGGCTCGTTCTCGGGAATGTGGATCTCTCCCAGCCCATCCCGGGGACCGCTGGCGAGCCAGCGCACGTCGTTGGCGATCTTCATCATATCGCAGGCGGTGGCTTTGATCGCCCCGTGGGCGAACACCAGCTCGTCCTTGGAGGTGAGGGCATGGAATTTGTTGGGCGCCGTCACAAAGGGCTTGCCGGTCAGCTCCGCCGTCTTGGCGGCGACCAGCTCCGCAAACCCGGCAGGGGCGTTCAGCCCGGTGCCCACGGCGGTGCCGCCCAGCGCCAGCTCATACAGCGGCTTCACCGCCAGCCGCAGCAGCTCGGCATCCCGCTCCAGACTGGAGCGCCAGCCGGAGATCTCCTGACTGAATTTGATGGGGGTCGCATCCTGCAGATGGGTGCGCCCGGACTTGACGATGCCCTCGTTCTCTGCCTCCAACCGCTTGAAGGTCGCCACCAGCTTTTCCACAGCGGGCAGCAGCTTATCCTCGATCGCCAGCACCGCCGCAATGTGCATGGCGGTGGGGAACGTATCGTTGGAGGACTGGCTCATGTTGATATCGTCGTTGGGGTGGCACAGCTTCTCCCCGGCGATCTGATTCGCCCGGTTGGCGATGACCTCGTTGGCATTCATATTGGACTGGGTGCCGGAGCCGGTCTGCCACACCACCAGCGGGAAATGGCTGTTCAGCGCCCCGGAAATGACCTCATCACAGGCGGCGGAGATCGCCGCCACCTTTGCCGCCGTCATTTTTTCCGGCTTGAGCTGGGCGTTTGCCAGCGCCGCCGCTTTTTTGAGGATACCGAATGCGTGGGTGATCTCCCGGGGCATCGTCTCGATGTCTACGCCGATCTTGAAGTTCTCATGACTGCGCTGGGTCTGCGCCGCCCACAGACGGTCGGCAGGCACCTGCATCTCTCCCATAGAATCGTGTTCGATCCGATATTCCATACTCTTTCGCTCCCCTTTCTCAGATCTCCAGACTGCCGATCACGCCCTTGAGGGTGTCGGCGCTGTGCCGGAGCAGCTGTACCTCGTTGTCGTTCAGCGGAATGTTCACCTTGCTGCGCACGCCGTCCCGTCCCACCACGTTGAGGGTGCTCAGGCACACATCCTCGATGCCGTATTCCCCGTGCATCATGGTGGACACGGTCATGGTGGTGTTGATCCCGTTGAGGATGCACTTGCAGATGTGGCACACCGACATGGACACGGCGTAGAAGGTGGCTCCCTTACGGGCGATCACCCGGGCGCCGGACTTGCGCACATACTCCTCGATTTCCTTGAGATCCAGCACCGGATTTCCCAGCTTTTCGCCGTGGAACACCGTCTGACACTCCTTGATCGGTACATTGGAGATGTTCGCCACCGACCAGGGGATGAACGAGGAATCGCCGTGCTCGCCGAACACATAGGCGTGGACGTTGCTCTGGCTGATGCCGTAGTATTCCGACAGCCGGGCCCGCAGCCGGGCGGTATCCAGGATGGTGCCCGAACCGATGATGCGGTTCTCCGGCAGACCGGACAGCTTATGGAAGGCATAGGTCAGCACATCCACCGGATTGGACACGATGATATAGGTCGCATCCGGCGCATATTTGGTGATCTCCGGGATAATCGACTTGGTGATGTTCACGTTAATCTGCGCCAGCTCCAGCCGGGACTGACCGGGCTTGCGGGCGACACCCGAGGTGAGGATCACGATGTTGGAATCCACCGCATCCGGATAGCTGCCGGCGTAGATGGAGCAGGGGGCGCAGAAGGGCGTTCCCTGCCGGATATCCAGCGCCTCGCCCAGTGCCTTCTCGTTGTTGATGTCGATCATGACGATTTCCGACGCCATGCCCAGCATAGCGATGGAATAGGCAATGGTCGAGCCGACGCTCCCGGTTCCGATAATGGAGATCTTGTTCATAATAGCACCATCCTGTATTTGATAACTTTTTAACAACTCGCAGTATTATATCATATTCCGTCGAAAAGGGGTATTGCCATTTTTGAATAGCTAACATATCACTTTTGATATGTAAAAGGGCAAGCTTTGCCGGTGCAGCGACCTACTGCACCGGCAGCCGAGCCTGTGGGTTACTTTTGACTGAGATATTCGTCGATGGCTTTGGCGGCGGTCTTGCCGGCGCCCATCGCCAAGATCACCGTAGCGGCGCCGGTGACGGCGTCGCCGCCGGCGTACACGCCCTCACGGGAGGTGCGGCCGGTCTCCTCTTCCACCACGATGCCGCCCCATTTCTGGGTATCCAGACCGGCGGTGGTATTCTTGATGAGGGGGTTCGGGGAGGTGCCCAGCGCCATGATCACGCAGTCCGCCTCCAGGATATGCTCGCTGCCCGGCACCTCCACCGGACGGCGGCGTCCCTTTTCATCCGGCTCGCCCAGCTCCATGCGGATGCATTCCACAGCCGTCACACAGCCGTTTTTGGGATCCCGGGGATCGTCCGGGTTCTCATAGCCGAGGATGCGGGTGGGGTTATGGAGGAGCTTAAACTTGATGCCCTCCTCCATGGCGTGCTCCACTTCCTCTTTCCGGGCGGGCAGCTCCTCCATGGAGCGGCGGTAGACCACCGTCACGTCGCCGCCCAGACGCAGCGCCGTGCGGGCGGCATCCATCGCCACGTTGCCGCCGCCGACCACGATCACCTTGCCGCCCTTCATGATGGGGGTATCGGCATCGTCCCGGTAGGCTTTCATCAGATTGCTGCGGGTGAGGAACTCGTTGGCGGAATAGACACCCTTCAGCCCCTCGCCGTCGATGCCCATGAACTTAGGCAATCCGGCGCCGGAGCCGATGAACACCGCCTCAAAGCCATCCTCGAACAGCTCGTCGATGGTGAGGGTCTTGCCGATGACCACATTGGTCTCCACATCCACTCCCAGCTCCTTGAGGGATTCCACTTCCTTCGCCACAATGGATTTGGGCAGACGGAACTCGGGGATGCCGTAGACCAGCACGCCGCCGGCGGTGTGCAGCGCCTCATAGACGGTAACGGCGTAGCCCTTTTTCGCCAGATCGCCGGCGCAGGTCAGGCCGGAGGGACCGGAGCCCACCACGGCGACCTTATGCCCGTTGGGGGCGGGCTTCTGCGCCGGAGCCTCGGCGTGGGCATTGTGCCAGTCAGCCACGAACCGCTCCAGACGGCCGATGCCTACCGGCTCGAATTTAATCCCCAGCGTGCAATGACACTCGCACTGGGATTCCTGAGGGCACACCCGCCCGCAGACGGCAGGCAGGGAGGAGGAACGGGAAATCACCTGATAGGCGCCCTCAAAATCCTGCTCCTTGATGCGGCTGATGAAGTCCGGGATCTCAATATTCACCGGGCAGCCGTTGACGCAGGGACGATTCTTACAGTTGAGGCAGCGGTTGGCCTCCTCCACGGCGATCTCCGGGGTGTAGCCCAGCGCCACCTCGTCAAAATTCCCGGCACGCACATGGGCGTCCTGGGTGGGCATTTCATGCTTTTTCGGATCAATTGCCATGACGCTTGTACCTCCTTACGCCTTGTTGAACAGATTGCAGGTCTCTTCGTAGGCATGCCGCTCGAAGCCGGCGTACATCCGGCCTCTCGACATCGCCTCGTCGAAATCCACCTCGTAGCCGTTGAAATCGGGGCCATCCACGCAGGCGAACTGCACCAGCTTTTTGCCGTCCCGATGGAGGGTCAGCCGGCAGCCGCCGCACATCCCGGTGCCGTCGATCATAATGGGATTCATGGACACGGTCACCGGCACGCCGAAGGGCTTCGCCGCCGCCACCACAAATTTCATCATGATCAGCGGACCGATGGTGATGATCTCATCAAAGGTCTCCCCCGCCTCCAGCATCTCCTTCAGCGGGACGGTGACGTTGCCCTGCCGGCCGTAGGTGCCGTCGTCGGTCATCAGCACCAACCGGTCGGAGCACGCCTTGAATTCATCCTCCAGGATCACGATATCCTTGCTGCGGAAGCCGATGATGGAGGTGACCTCCGCCCCCATCCGATGCAGCTCCTCCGCAATGGGCATAGCGATGGCGCAGCCCACGCCGCCGCCCACGATGCAGACCTTTTTCAGCCCCTCCACCTTGGTGGCGACCCCCAGCGGGCCGACAAAATCCTGAATGCAGTCGCCTGCCTCCTTATGGTTCAGCTTTTCGGTGGTGGCGCCCACGATCTGGAAGATGATCTTCACGGTGCCGTCCGCCTCATTGCAGCCGGCGACGGTCAGCGGGATGCGCTCCCCCTCCTCGTCTACCCGCAGGATGATAAACTGACCGGGGCGAGCCTTTTTCGCCACCAGCGGCGCCTCAATCTCCATCTGGGTGACGGTAGGATTGAGAACCCGTTTACGCACGATCTTATACATAAGTCCTCGACACTCCTTATCGACAAAATCAGAAAAAATACAGCGGAAATCGGGCGGATCTCTCCATTCCCGACACGGTTGTATTGATTGTACCATAAAATGACCCGCTTGTGAATACCCAAAATCGGTTTCCGGGAGCATTTCCCTGCAAAAAAGCCGCCGGACCAATTTCATCCGGCGGCCTTTTGCAGTCGCTTATATACCGACCGGTATTGCGATCGGGCTTATGCTGCCTTCAGGCAGAGCACAGCTCCCGGCTGTCTCCGGTCACCGAGCTGCTTAGAAATCCACCTCGGTGTCGTAGTAGCAGCACTTGAGCAGCTTCTCCATCTCCTCCACGCTGGGCTGGCGGGGATTGGAGCCGGTGCAGGCATCCGCCAGAGCGTTGACGGCGATGTCGTGTACCCGAGCCAGGAACACATCCTCCGGCACGAAGCCCTGCTCCGCCGGGAAGCTGTCGGCACCGTAGTGACCGATGCAGTGCGGAATATTCAGCGCATCGTTCATGCCACGCAGATGCTCGATCAGGTTGTGGATCTTCTCCTCGGTGGTGTCGCCGCCCAGACCCATATAGTCCGCAATGGTGGCATAGCGCTTGGCTGCCGTCTCATCCTTGGCGTTGAAAGCGATGACCTTGGGCAGGTACATAGCGTTGGCAGCGCCATGGATGATGTGAGCGCCGTAATCTGCGAAAGCAGCGCCGGTCTTATGCGCCATGGAGTGGACGATACCCAGCAGAGCGTTGGAGAACGCCATGCCCGCCAGGCACTGGGCATTGTGCATGGTATCCCGCTTCGCCATATCGCCGTTGTAGGAATCCACCAGATCGTTCTGGATCATGCGGATGGCATACAGCGCCAGCGGATCGGTGAAATCGCAGTTGGCGGTGGACACATACGCCTCGATGGCGTGGGTCATGGCGTCCATACCGGTGTGCGCCACCAGCTTCTTGGGCATGGTCTCCGCCAGATCCGGATCCACGATCGCCACATCGGGGGTGATCTCAAAGTCCGCAATGGGGTACTTGATGCCCTTGGAATAATCGGTGATGATGGAGAATGCCGTCACCTCGGTGGCGGTGCCGGAGGTGGAGGAGATGGCGCAGAAGTGCGCCTTCTTGCGCAGCTTCGGCAGGCCGAACACCTTGCACATATCCTCAAAGGTCACATCCGGATACTCATACTTGATCCACATAGCCTTCGCCGCATCGATGGGCGAGCCGCCGCCCATGGCAACGATCCAGTCGGGCTGGAACTTCTGCATCGCCTCGGCGCCCTTCATCACCGTCTCCACCGACGGATCGGACTCGATGCCCTCAAACAGCTCGACCTCCATGCCGGCCTCTTTCAGGTATTCGACCGCCTTGTCCAGGAAGCCGAACCGCTTCATGGAGCCGCCGCCGACGCAGACCATCGCCCGCTTGCCCTCGAAGGTCTTTAACGCCTCCAGAGAACCCTTGCCGTGATACAGATCCCGGGGTAAAGTAAACCGTGCCATAACTCATGTCCTCCTTAGAGATTGTTAAAAATTTCTCAATGGAAGTGTCGTTCTCTTCCATCTCGTTGGCTATAGTATAGCACGGACATTTTCACTTGGGAATTGCCAAAATTTCATAGGTGGTATGCAAAATTTATTATACTATTTAACAATTTAGCGCAGTAGCTTGGCAGCAAAAAATCGCCGCAGTGTATGGCTGCGGCGATCCGTCTGCCGGCGATGCCGGTGCTCCTTCTCCCGCATTCCGGACAGTGCCGGCTGCGGTAGGGCTTTCTTTAAGGAATACGGGATGCGATTTCTTTTTCAAAAAACTCCGGGAACTTTTCCGGCGTCACGCCGGTGTACATTTTCTCGTCCACCGTAACGGTCACGCCCTCCCGGTTGCACTTTCCGGCGCAAAAACTGCCCGCCAACGTGACGGTATCCTCCAGCTGCCGCCGGGCAAGCTCCTCTTGAAACAGGTGTACCAATCTCTCGGATCCCTTCAGGTGACAAGACGATCCGATGCAAATACGCACGAGCATTCGTTTATCCCCTTTTTTATCAGCTGCGCCGCCGGGCGGCGCTTTCTCCGTTCCGCTTATTCCGCCGGGCGGGCAATGACCCGCCGCAGCAATAGCTTCCGGGCATCCTCGCTGCTGTCCGGCAGCAAAAACGCCGCCGCCGCCGGGAGCAGCATCGTCACCCGGTCATACAGCTCCGGCTCCTTCCCCGCATACAGGCGGCGATATTCCGCCGCCCACGCCGGCTCCAGCAACAGCAGCCGGCACACCGTCACGGCGGCATCAAAGGCGGGATCCCCCGCCATCGAGCGGGCACAGTCCACCAGATACAGCTCGCCGCCGGGGGTCTCGATCACATTGGACGGCACATAATCTCCATGGCAGATACGTTTTTCCCGGCTCATGCGCTCGGCGCCGTCCCGCAGCGCCTGACGGCACACCACCGCCACAGCGGCAGGCAGCGCCGCCGGCATCCGCCGCTCCGCCAGCCCGTCCCGCAGACGATAGAGCGCCGGGCAGCTCTTTTCATGGAGCTGCCGCTGCAGCTGTGCCAGACGCCGCAGCCGCTCCGGCGTCCGGGCGGGGTCGCTGCGCAGCTGCTGCTCCAGCGTGACCCCCCGGATGTAGCGGCTGACAATCGCCCAACGGTCATTGACCCGGACGATCTCCTCCACCTCCGGCACCGGCAGCCCCGCCTCCCGCAGCAGAGTCTGGTTCATAGCCTCCCGCAGCACCGCCGACACATTCCGCTCCCGGACAAACACCTTCAGGCAGCGATCCTCGTCCCGATACACCGTCTTCGTGCTGCTGACGGCGATGATCCGATCCAGATTCATTCCGTTCCCTCCGTCCAGCCGAACAGCTCCCGCTTGGTGGCGATGAGCGCCTCGATGAATCGGTGATCCAGCGTCGTAAAGCTGTATTCCTGCCGCCGGATCATCACATCCTTATAGATGCGCCCGCCCTCCGGGCACTGCCGCTGCACCAGTCCATACCGATCCAGCAGCTCGGCAGGGATGGCGGACACCCACATGAAGGTGCGGGGATTGCGGGCGAGCAGCTCCAGCTGGCTGGCACGCTCAAACACGAAAATGCGCCGCCGCACCGTCTCCGGCAGCTCCGCCCGGCGCACCTCGGTCATGGACAGCGCCGGCACCATGGGGTCGGCGTGCGCCAGCTCCACATAGTCGGCCAGCTGCGTCTCCGTCACCGTCTCCCGCTGCGCCAGCGGACAATCCCGCCCCATCGCCAGCACCAGCGGAAACTCCGCCACCAGCTCATAGCTGAGGTTCTTTTCCTCCAGCATGGATTTATAGTAGCGATCGTATTCCTCGCTGTAGCGGATGATGCCCAGCCGATAGTCCTCCTGCAGCACATTGCGGATGGTCTGGGCGGCATTCGTCTCCTGATAGAACGCCTCCACGTCCGGCTGCTCCGCCAGCGACTGCGAGAACCGCACAAACGCCTCGGAGATATAGCTGGCACGGGGAACGGAGACCGAGAACCGCTTTTTCACCGACAGACCGTTGCGGAAGGTGTCCTCCACCGCATCCACCTGCTTGAGAATGCTCCGGGCGTAGCCCATGAAGGTCTCCCCCTCCCGGGTGAGGGTCATCCCCCGGGCGCTGCGCTCAAACAGCCGGATGCCCAGCGACGCCTCCAGCTCCTTGATGGCACGGCTGAGGTTGGGCTGACCGATGAGCAGCTTTTCCGCCGCCTTATTGATGGAGCCGGTGCGAGCCACCTCCACGGCGTATTTCATATGCAGCAGATTCATATTTCTCGCCCCCTTGCTTTTGTCTGTACTGTCCGAAAGACCCGACACGCCCGTCGGATGGAGGGGAGTGCCGGGTCTTTTGCGGTAGGGTTTATTTCAGGATCTCGCCCATGGTGCCGGGCGCTACACCGGCGGCGTTGGACTCGTCGGTGTCGATGTGCATAGCCAGCGCATACTTATCGCTGACACGCACCACCACATCGCCGAAGGTCAGAGCACGGCCGTTGCCGGAGGGCACCTTCACCGATACCACCTGCTTATCCGCAAGCCCCATGGCGGCAGCGTCGGCGGTGGTCATGTGGATATGCCGCTTGGCAGCGATCACGCCCTCGGTCAGCTCCACCTCGCCGCAGGGACCTACCAGCTTGCAGGCGCCGCTGCCGGCGATATCGCCGGACTCCCGCACGGGGGCAGCCACGCCGATGCTACGGGCATCGGTCAGAGACAGCTCCACCTGCGTCTCCGGGCGCACCGGTCCCAGGATGGACACGCCGGACAGGGTCTTCTTCGGTCCCACTACATCCACACGCTCGTTGGAGGCAAACTGTCCGGGCTGGGACAGATCCTTCTTCTTCGTCAGCTCATAGCCCTTGCCGAACAGGGTCTCCAGCACCTCACGGGTCACATGCACATGACGGGCGGAGGTCTCCACCAACACTTCCATAGACATTGTCAATCCACTCCTTCGTATATTCGCAGACCGCTTGTCTGCTTGCCTGCCTATTGTACCGCAAAAGCGGCGCTTTTGCAAGGCGTATTTTTACACAAAATCCCACTCTTGCATTCGGCATCGGCAGCCGTTATAATATAGGACAGGAAAAGGAGGGATCCCGATGAAGCCCATGAAAGACCGGATGCACACCGGCGAGCTGTATCTGCCCCACGACCCGGATATCCTGCGGGAGCAGAACCAATGCCTGGAGCGGCTGTATGACTTTAACCACACCCGCCCCTCCCAGCTGAAGGAGCGGCAGGCGCTGCTGAAGACCATGCTGGCAGAGGTGGGCGAGGGCTGCTACATGGAGCCGCCGTTCTACGCCAACTGGGGCGGACATCACGTCCACTTCGGCAGTCACATCTACGTCAATTTCGGACTGACCTGCGTAGACGATACCCACATCTACATAGGGGACTATACCATGATCGCTCCCCGTGTCACCCTCGCCTCCGCCGGACACCCCATCCTGCCGCAGCTGCGGGAGCAGGGCTATCAGTATAACGCCCCCGTCCGCATCGGGCGCAACTGCTGGATCGGCGCCGGAGCGGTGGTGCTGCCGGGGGTCACGGTGGGCGATAACGTAGTCATCGGCGCCGGCAGCGTGGTGACGAAGGACATTCCCTCCAACGTGGTGGCGGTGGGCAACCCCTGCCGGGTGCTGCGCCCGGTGAACGACCACGACCGGGAATACTATTTTAAGGACCGCACCATCGACTGGGACGAAATACAGGAATAAGCGAAAATACCAAGCGGCGTGTGCCGGTTCCGTGAACCGGCACACGCCGCTTTTTGTTTTCTGTTTGTTCTGCCTGTACCGTCTATTCCTCCGGATGATAGATGGAATAGAGGTCGAAATCCCCCTCGGGCTTCGGCGCCGCTGCGGGAGGCAGCTCCGGCGGAGGCGGGGGCGGCAGCGTTTGCGCCGCCTGCCTTGCCCGCCGGTTAGGACCGGCGACGCAGAGCAGATACACTGCCAGCAGCACCAGCCCCGCCGCCGAAATGCAGATCCCGTACCGCAGCCCGGGGGTCTCATAATCGAAGCGGATCGTCACCGATTCCCCGGCGGGGCAAGCCACCGCCATAAAGCCCACATTCACCGTATGAATATCCGCCGGCTGCCCGTTCACAGCGGCGCTCCAGCCGCTCTCATAGGGAACGCTGAAAAACACCCAGTTTTCTTTCTCCGCCGTGATGGTGGCGGTGAAGCCGGTCTTATCCACCGTAAAGGAGGAGGAGGCACCCGCCTTCCGGGCGGCGCAATCCTTTTTATAGGCGCTCTCGGTGCAGTCGAAGTCATAGGGATCCAGATGGGGCAGCGGCACCGCTGCGGCGTCCTCGTCCTCCACCACCAGTGCCTTCAGCAGCACCAGCTGCCGGTTATCCTCGTACAGATCCTCATATTCGCTGCGGGTGATGTAGCCCTCATAGGTGAAGCCCATGGGGATAAAGCAGTCATTCTGATAGATGCGGAAGCCCTGCTGTGTATCGCAATAGGTCCAGCCGGGCATGGCATCCACGCCGTCCACCGAAAAGGCGTCCTCCGCCTTTTTGTTATACAACTCGATGCCGCCCGCCTCCGGGTCGTAATCAAACAGCCACCGCACCGACAGCAGGCTGCGCAGCGCATAGGCGCTGCTGTCCGGGCGGGAGCCGACGCTGCGCTTCACCCCCACGGAATTATAGAAATCCATCACCGATCCGGGCACGATGCTGTGGAACGCCTGAATACAGGGCATCTGCCAGTACATCCCCTGATTATCCATTCCTTTATGCATATCCACCCGGCTGAAGATCGTCGTCTCCGGCAGCGTAAAATCCCCGCCCCGGATCAGCTTGTCGATCACATAGTCATCGGGGTAGTTGCCGATGGCCTTGCCCGCCGCCATATAGCTCCAGCCGAACAGCAGCGACGCCGCCATACACACGGCAGTGCACCAGCCGATGAACCGCTGCCGGTCCTGCCGCCACAGGTAGACCAGCAGCCCCGTCACCGCCAAACACAGCCCCGCCGCCGCCACATAGACCCAGAACATATCCGGGTATTTCTCCAAGCCCCACTGCAGCTTGCCGGTTTCCTCGTCCGGCGTCCAGCTTTTCGGCAGCAGCCCGATGAACACCACGAACGCCCCGGTCAGACCGCCGGCCCAGCCCAGCGCCCGTCCCCATTCCACCGGCTGCTCCTCATCGAAGCAGGACAGGGTGGCGAGGATCAGCAGCAGCACCATCATATAGTACCACCGGGCGTAATACATTTGATTGAACAGCTGGAACAGAGCGTTAAAGCCCGGGATCACGGCGCAGAAAAACAGCACCACCAGCATCCGCCACAGCCAGTCGGTGTGCCGCCGGGACTGGAAATAGGCGATCACACCGGTGCAGCCGAACACAGGGATCCACGCCGACATGGAGGACCACTTATTATTGGCATCCGGGAAGAAGTTTGCCCAGGCGGGCAGCTCCGGCGGGAACAGGAAGCTGTGGAGAATGTCATACAGCCGCTGATTGGTGCCGTAAATGAGGAAGCCGAAGCCCTCCAGATACTCGGTGGAACGGCTGTTCTGAATGACGGAATAGAAGGAGGGTAACAGCAATATTCCGGCGCCCGCCACCCCGATCAAGGCCTGCAGCCACAGACCGAAAAAGCCCCGCACCCGATGCTCCCAGGCGCCGGACGCAGCCCGCACCACCCAGTAGATCATCACGAAAAATACCTGTCCGATGAAGAAATAGTAATTGGACAGAGCGCTCATCAGCACCGCTACGGCGAACAGCCCCCGGCGACGCTCCTGCATCTGCTGCTCGATGCCCAGCAGCAGCAGCGGAAACCAGATCATCGCCTCATGAAAGTGGTTGAAGAACACGTTATACAGGGAAAACCCGGAGAAAGCATACAGCATCCCCGCCAGCACCGCCATGCGGGGCTGCAGAAACCGCCGGGTATACGCATAGGCGGTCAAGGAAGCGCACGCCATCTTCAGCGCCAGCAGGGGCGCCATCAGATAGGGCACCGCCGCCGACGGGAACGGCAGCGTCAGCCAGAAAAAGGGGCTGCCCAACAAATAAAAGGAATAGGAACCGACAAAATTCGCCCCCAGATCCGTCAGCCAGTTCCACCCGAACTGCCCGCTGCGCACCGCATCGTGCGCCATCTGGTAAAAGGGAATCTGCTGGGCGTTAAAATCCCCGTAATAGGTGAAATAGCCCCGATCATAAATAACAAACGGCAAGAACAGTAGCACCGCCATCCCCAGCGTCCATAAAAACGCCCGGGACGCCATACCCTTCTCCTGTTTCAAACTCCGGCTCATGGGAACCCTCCTGTCCAAGCAATGTATTCCTATTGTAGCAGATTTTTTCCGAAAAGGAAAGCCCCCGCCGTCAAATTTCTTTGACAGCCGGGGCTGTATGTATCCATTTATTCACCGGACATCGGCTCCGCCAGCCGGGTCAGGGTATCCCCGGCGATCCGGTATACCGTCCAATCGGACATCGGCTCCGCCTTTTTCCGGTCAAAGAGCCACTCTTCCAGCGTGCTCTCATCCGCCACCACCTGATCCAGCAGCTGCTCATATGCCGCCAGCTCCCGGATAAACCGCAGGATCAGCGGCGTATCCGCCCGCTCCGCCGTGCGGAACCGTATGGCTGCATCCATACTCACATTTTCCTCCTGTTCTCCGCTGTGGGCTGCAGCTCCGGGTCAGCGGCTCTCCAATTCAATATAAAACGCTACCCCGTCCGGGGTATTTTCCACGCCGTAGGGCATCCCGTGCGCCTTCATGATCGCCGCCACCACGCTCAGCCCGATACCGCTGCCGCCATACGCCCGGGTGCGGGCTTTATCTACCTTATAAAAGCTCTCCCAGATGCGGGGCAGCTCCTCCGTGGGGATCGGCTCGCCGGTGTTGAACACCGTGATACGCACCCGCTGCGCCGACGGACGGGCGACCGCCGCCCGCACCACCCCGCCGGGGGACACATGGTTGAGGGCGTTGGACAGGTAGTTGGTCAGCACATTCTCGATCAGGAACGGGTCGGCATAGACGTCCACAGCGCCGGGATATTCCCATTCCGCCGCTGCGCCCTTTTCCCGGAGACGTACCTGCTCCCGCTCCAGCAGATTGCCCAGCAGCTCCGCCACATCGAAGCGGCAGATCTCCAGCTGGCTGCCGCCGCCCTCCAGCTGCATGAGCATGGTCATCCGCCGCAGCATCTGGGTGACCCGGTGTGCCTCATCCTCGATGACCTCGCAATAATACTGCCGGTTCTCGCCGCCGCCGTCGATATCCTCCCGTAGCCCCTCCGCATAGGTGCCGATGAGCGCCAGCGGAGTCTTTAGCTCATGGGATACGTTGGCGATGAATGCCCGGCGGGAATGATCCAGCTCCTCCCGCTGACGGATATCCGCCTGCAGGCGGGCGTTGGCGTTTTTCAGTTCCGTGACGGTGGTCTCCAGCGCCGCCGACATGGCGTTGATGCTCTCCCCCAGCGCCCCGACCTCGTCCTGCTGCTGTCCGGTATAGCGTCCGCTGAAATCCAGCTGCGCCACCCGGTCCGCCAGCGCCGACAGCTGCCGCAGCGGGTCGGTGAATTTCCGTGCCACCCACCAGGTGGGCAGCAGCCCCAGCAGCAGCGCCCCCAGCCCGGCAAACAGCAGAAACCGGTTGGTCTCCGCCACGCTTTCTTCGATCGCCGCCACCGGACTGCGCAAATAGATGTGCCAGCCGTTATTCAGCGATCCTACCAGCAGGATCGCCTGCTCTCCGGTGGGAGAATCCGCCAGAATGACGTCCTCCCCGGTGACCGCCAGCTCGTAGGTGCCGGGGGCATAGCTGCGGTTGCCGTGGATCACAAAGCGGTCGGCGTTCAGGCTGCTGTACAGCACCTGCCGATCGCTCCAGATGAGGGTCGCCACCGAACCGGAATCCTGCAGCTCGGTGAGGGTGTCCTGCAGCTGCTCGCTGTCTCCGCACACGGCGTTGATGGTCGTAAACGCCCGCACCACCTGCTGCTTTTTCCGTCCGATATAATAGTTTTTGAGGGCAAAGGTGTTGAGCAAAAACACCGCCACCAGCACCGCCGCCACGCAGCCTGCCACGCTGGCAAACAGCTTCCACACCACCGAGCGGCGCAGCCGGGGGCGGGTCACAGCGCTCCTCCCGCCTTGGGATCGAATTTATACCCGATCCCCCGCACGGTGCAGATATAGCCGCCGTAGGGCGCCAGCTTGCTGCGCAGCTTTTTTACATGGGTGTCCACCGTCCGGGCATCCCCCTCATAGTCGAACCGCCAGACGCTGTCCAGGATCCGGTCCCGGGACAGCGCTACCCCGGCGTTGGTCATCAGATACAGGAGCAGCTCATATTCCGTATAGGTCAGCTCCACAGGCTTGCCGTCCACCCGCACCACCCGGCCGACGGTATCCACCGTCAGTCCGGGGGCGCTGTCCCGCTTTTCCTCCGGCTGGGGCTGTCCCCGGCGCAGCACCGCCTCGATGCGTGCCAGCAGCACCTTCAGGCTGAAGGGCTTGGCAATATACTCGTCCACCCCCAGCTGAAACCCCTGCAGCTCGTCCTCCTCCTCGGAGCGGGCGGTGAGCATGATCACCGGCACCGCCGAGGTCTGGCGGATGCGCCGGCAGGTCTCAAACCCGTCCATCCGGGGCATCATCACATCCAGCAGCACCAGATCGACCCTCCGACGGGACAGAAGCTCCAGCGCCTCCACACCGTCGCCGGCCTCCAGCACCGCATAGCCCTTGATCTGCAGATAGTCCCGCACGACCCGGCGCATCCGCACCTCGTCGTCCACGACCAATATGGTTTGTTCTTCTGCCATCGGTGATCCCTTCTCTCTATTAAGCTATTGTATAGTATGGCAGCAAAATATGTCGGAACTGTGAAAAATCAATTGCCGCTCTGTTATATTTTCTCTGAAGGACGTCAGGCGAACCGCCCCTCTTTATCGTAATACCGCAGCAGCAGCTCCACCATCTCGTCATAGCTGATGACGCCGCTCTCCACGCCATTGGCTTTGATGAAGCCGTCGTTCACCTTTTGGGAGGACTCCATCACCTGCCCCTCAAACTGCTTCCAATAGTCCCGCCGCTGCTGCAGATCCCGCCGCACCCCGTCGCTCAGCCGGGCATACGCCTGCTTCCACAGGATCTTGTCCGCTTTATAGAGGGCGTTGCTGCAATAGATATAGGCGCTCAGCGCCCCGGAATAGACCTGCTCCGGCTGCCCGCTGGCGCTGCACGCCAGATAGCCGAGGAAATTGCACTCATTCTCCTTGGCGAAGCCCATGGTGTGCGCCAACTCGTGGGTGACGGTGTGCATCAGCTCGCAATCCGGCACATCCACATTGACGCTCGCCTCCCCCAGCCAGGGACAGTAGACCCCTGTATAGCCGGTGTACGACCACAGATGGGAAAGGGTCACCGCTTTCACCCGCCGGGTGCCGGTCACCAGATAGGGATAGGTCTGCCGCAGAACAGCATACCCGGCTTCCCCCTGCCGCAGCGCCCGGGACAAGGGCTGGGACAGCACCATGCAGCCGTTTTCGTCCTCCGTCAGCTGCGCCCGGGCGTCCGTCGCCTGCTGCGCCAGATCGGCGGTGAGGGTATACAGCTCCTGCGCCGTATATTGCCGATTCGGCAGCTCCATGAGGGTCGCCAGCGGCAGGCGGGAGAAATTGGCGCCGTCCATCACCATGAACACCAGCCACGCCAGAGACAGCCCCCATGCCAGCACCCGGCAGCCCCGCCCCAGCCGTTCCCGGCGGCCCGGACGGCGGATCAGCCGCACGACCCACCCGATCAGCAGCCCCAGCCCCGCCGGGATGCCCAGCACCACCAGACATTCCGTCAACGAAAAGGGGAACAGCGACAGCAGCCACTCCACCGGATAGGACACCGCCCGAAACAGCCCTCGGGTCACCGCATATTCCGTGAACCGGGGAAAATGCGGCAGTATCCAGTACATTCCGGCAGCCGCAGCCGTCGGAATGAGACACCACAGCAGACTGCGCCAGCGAAACGGTCGATTCATTGCGATCCCTCCCAGATAAAGCAAAAAGGCGTCGAAAGCTCCCGCTCCCGAACACCCCAACAGTCATAAGTATAGCACAAATCCCCCGGTCATTTCAAGTGGTATCCTGCCTGAATTTTTCATTTTTTCCTTGGCGGTTTTGCGAATAGACAAATGCGCCCCACCGGGGTATACTATAGACACAGAGAAGGAAATGACCAGAAACCCATGAAGCAGATGGGAGAGAAGGAGGACTGATTCCCATGATGAACGATGATCCACCCGTTTCACAACTGAAAATCGATGCAGAAGGGAATGAGTCCAAAGATTTACTAACGAAGTAACCCGACCAAAATACACCCTGAGGAGAAATGGTGAGTCCGATGCACAGTTGATTTCGAGTCGAATTCTTACAATCGAAAGAAAACGGTGAATCCAATGTACTAAGTAACGTCCCGCCCGGGTCAAACGACCCGGGCGGTTTTTTGCGGATATTTATATTTACGATTTGTATATTTCTACGCAGGATATACTATCCGCACAGTCGGTGGAGCCATGCCACCGCCATGCACAGCAGCACGCCCACCGCCGTCGGCAGCGCCGCCGCCAGCGCCGTCCACCGCCAGCTGCCGGTCTCCCGGCGAACGGTGAGCAGGGTGGTGGAGCAGGGCCAATGGAACAGGCACAGGAGCGCCGCCGATGCCGCTGTCCACCCCGTCCAGCCATGCGCCGTCAGCGTATCCCGCAGCAGAGCGACCCCGCCCAGCTCCGGCAGCGTACCGCCGGCGGTGTACGCCATCAGAGCGATGGGCAGCACGATCTCATTTGCCGGGAACCCCAGAATGAACGCCAACAGGATGACCCCGTCCAATCCCAACAGCCGGGCAAAGGGATCGAGCACGGCAGCGATCTGGGACAGCAGGGGAGCGCCGCCCACCGACACATTTGCCAGCAGCCACAAGAGCAGTCCTGCCGGCGCCGCTACCGCCGCCGCCCGCCCCAGCACAAACAAGGTGCGATCCAGCACCGACCGCAGGAGGATCTGCCCCACCTGTGGGCGGCGATAGGGCGGCAGCTCCAGCGTAAAGGAGGAGGGCATCCCCCGCAGCACCGTAGCCGACAGCAGCCGGGTCATCAGAAGCGTCATCAGCACCCCCAGCAGGATCGCCCCGGTGAGCAGCACCGCCGCCTGCAGGCTGCCGCCGGCGCCGCTGCCCACAAAAAACAGGGTCAGCAGCGTCACCAGCGTGGGAAACCGTCCGTTGCAGGGAACGAAGCTGTTGGTGAGGATCGCCAGCAGCCGTTCCCGGGGAGAATCCACGATCCGGCAGCCCACCACCCCGGCGGCGTTGCAGCCAAAGCCCATGCACATGGTCAGCGCCTGCTTGCCGCAGGCATGGCAGCGGTGAAAGGGGCGATCCAGATTGTAGGCGATGCGGGGCAGATACCCCACATCCTCCAGCAGCGTAAACAGCGGGAAGAAGATCGCCATAGGCGGCAGCATCACCGCCACCACCGCCGCCAGCACCCGATACACCCCCAGCACCAGCGCCCCATGCAGCCACTCCGGCGCACCGACCCGCTGACATAGAGCGGTCAGCGCCGCCTGCCCCCGGGCAAACCAGTCCGCCAGCAGCTGTGACGGGGCATTGGCGCCCCGGATGGTGAGCCAGAACACCGCCAGCAGCAGCAGGATCATTAGCGGATATCCGCCCCGGCGGCTGGTGACGATCCGATCGATGCGCCGGTCGGCGGAATCCTTACAGGCGCATTCCTCCACCGTCCCCCGGCATACCGCCCGGGCAGCGGCAGCGGCGCTGGCAGCCATGCTGTCCTGCAGCGCCGACCCGGTCAGACCCGCCTGCTCCAGATGCCGCCGTGCCACCGCCAGCGCCGGACGCACCGCCGGCTCCTCCTCCAGCGAAACCGGCAAAAAGTCCCGCAGCGCCGCCAGCATCCCCGGCTCCTCCTCTAAAAGCTGCAGCGCCAGAAACCGGGGGCTCAGCCCGCCCCGGGCATATGGCGCCACCGCCGGAGTGAGCACCGCCAGCGCCCGCTCCACCGGCGGCGCATAGGTCACCGGCGGCGGGGAAGCCGGATGATCGCTATGGATGTCCTGCAGCGTCTCCGTCAGCCGGACAAGGCTCCGCTTTTTTCGGGCAGCGGTGCCGCATACCGGCGTGCCCAGCCGCCGGGCGATCTCCGGCAGATCCAGCGTGATGTGCCGCCGCTTTGCCTCGTCCAGCAGGTTGACACACACCACCGTGGGCAGTCCGGTCTCCAGGATCTGCAGCACCAGCCGCAGATTCCGCTCCAGACAGGTAGCGTCGCACACCACCACCACCCCGTCTGCACCGCCGAAGCAGATGAAATCCCGGGCGACCTCCTCCTCGGCGGAATGGGCTGCCAAAGAATAGGTGCCGGGCACATCCACCAGCAGATACGCCTGCCCCTGCGCCGAAAACCGCCCCTGCGCCCCGGAGACGGTCTTGCCCGGCCAATTGCCGGTGTGCTGGTGCAGCCCGGTCAGACCGTTAAAGACCGTGCTTTTCCCCACATTGGGATTGCCCGCCAGCGCCAGCACCCGCTCCCCGGCGGCAGGCGTCACCGCCAGCCCCGCATCCAATGCACCCCGTCCCACCGATCGTCCGGTCAGTCCCATCGCTTCTCCGCCTCCTCCCGCTCCACCTGCACCAGCCGGGCATCCTCGTCCCGAATGGCGATCACCGCCCCACGGATCCCGTATGCCGCCGGATCGCCGCCGGGGCTGCGCCCCACGCAGCACACCCGGCTGCCGGGGATCAGCCCGATGTCCGTCAGCCGCCGCCGCATACTGCCCTGCGTATATAACGCCTGCACCACCGCCGACTCACCCGGCCGCAGGTCGCATAAAGCCCGCCGCTCTCCCATGTCTGTCCACTCCTCCGTATCCTTTGCGCTTACTAACAGGGTATGCGGACAGTCCAAAGAGGGTGACAGGACAAAAGTTGGACAAACTTGCGGAAAAGCGGAAAATTTCTGCGGATTTACTTGCATTTTTCCCGGTTTATGGTACAATGAAGAAAAAATTGGGAGGGATGAGATCTTGCACAAAGCTATGTGGCTGCGGTTCGACAAGCCCGCAGCAGACACCGACTATGACTGGGAGCGGCGCTCGTTCCCCATGGGCAACGGATATATGGGAGTCAACCTGTTCGGCGGTGTATCCACCGAGCGGCTGCAGATCACCGAGAATTCGCTGGTGACCTGCCCCTCAGAATACATCAAATGGCACTGGTGCTGCGGTCTGGAGAATTTTGCCGAGCTGTACATCGATTTTCCCCACGCCATCGAGCAGACCAGCGGCTATGAGCGGGCGCTGTGCCTGAACACCGGCATCGCCACCGTCACCTATCAGCAGGATGGGGTCACCTATACCCGGGAGACCTTCGGCTCCTATCCCGACCGGGTATGGGCGCTGCGGCTCACCGCCTCCCGACCCGGGGCGCTGCAATTCCGGCTGCGCCCCTACTCCCCCCACAACCGGGACTGGCTCATGGCGCCGGGAGACGGACGGGGCAAGCACGGCAAATGCGTCGCCGCCGGCAACACGGTGGTGCAGACCGGCGAATCGGAGCATTACCATGTGCAGTTTGAGGGGCAGTATACGGTCATTCTGGAGCAGGGCGGCACCTGCACCGCCCAAAACGACGCCCACGGGGAGAACGGCACCCTCACGGTGGAGAACGCCACCAGCGCCATGATCTTTGTCGCCGTCGGCACCAATTACCGGCTGACGCCGGAGGTATTCTCCCGCCAAGCCCCGGAAAAGCTTCAGGGCTATCCCCATCCCCATGAGATGGTGTCTGCCGCCATGGCTGCCGCTATCAAAAAGGGCTACGACGCCGTCAAGGAAAGCCATCTGGCGGATTTCACCGGCTATTTTGACCGGGTGGAGCTGGATCTGGGCGGCACCCAGCCAACGGTTTCCATGGACACCCTCAAGGAACAGTACCGGCAGGGGGACAAGAACCCCTATCTGGTGGAGCTGCTGTATCAAATGGGACGGTACGCCATGCTGTGCAGCTCCCGGGAGGGCTGCCTGCCCCCCAATCTGCAGGGGATCTGGAATGTGTTTGAAATCCCGCCGTGGACGGCGGGGTATTGGTATAATATCAATATCCAAATGAACTACTGGCCGGTGTTCACCGCCAATCTGCCGGAGATGTTCCGCTGCTATGAGCATTTCAACCGGGTGCGCATGGAGCGCATGGAGCAGATGGCGACGGAGTACATCCAGCGGTTCCTGCCGGAAAATCACACCGAGGGGCAGGGCATGGACGGCTGGATCCTGGGTACCGGCAACAGCCCCTACTTCGTCAGCGGCTGCGGCGGCCATTCCGGTCCCGGAACCGGCGGACTGACCACCAAGGCGTATTGGGATTACTACGATTTCACCCGGGACCAGGAGATCCTGCGGCGGGATGTGTTCCCGGTGCTGCAGGGGATGGCACGGTTCTATACAAAGTTTGCCGAGAAGCAGCCGGACGGCACCTATCTGTGCAAGATCTCCTCCTCCCCGGAGCAGATGCAAAACGGCAAGGCATACCAGACGATCGGCTGCGCCTTCGACCAGCAGATGATGTACGAAAACAACCGGGATTTTCTGCGGGCAGCGGAGCTGCTGGGGGACGATCCGCTGGTGGATCAGGCGCTGGTGGCGCTGGTACGGCAGCAGCTCGACCACTACGATCCGGTGCAGGTGGGGTATTCCGGACAGGTCAAGGAATTCCGGGAGGAGCAATATTACGGCGACATCGGGGAAAAAGGACACCGCCACATCTCCCACATGGTGGGGGTGGCGCCCGGCACCCAGATCAACGCCCATACCCCCGCCTGGCTGGACGCCGCCGGGGTCTCCATGGAGGGACGGGGCGCCACCCATGTGTGCTGGGGCAACGTTCATCGGATGATGGCGTGGGCACGCATCGGCAACGGAGTGAAATGCCAGGAGATCGTGGAGCGGGTGCTGAACGGCAACGTATACCCCAATATGCTGTCCGGACATAACACCAACGACTGCTTCCAGATCGAGGGCGTGTTCGGTATCACCGCCGCCATCGGGGAGACTCTGCTGCAAAGCCACGAGGAGTGCCTCCATCTGCTGCCCGCCCTGCCGCCGGAATGGCCGGACGGCTCGGTGCAGGGGCTGGCGGCCCGGGGACGGTATATCGTGGATCTGCGCTGGGCGGGCGGCTGTCTGACCGAGGCGACCATACACGCCGGACTGGACGATACCTGCCGGGTGCTGTATCCCACCGTTACCGCAGCCGCCGTCACCGTCACCGCCAGTGCCGGACAGCCGGTTCCCCACACAGCCGTGGGACCGGAAATGATCACATTCCCGGTCAAAGCCGGGGAGACCTATCGTCTTGCAGGGCTGCCGCCCTTCGCCCGCACCGCCGATCCGGCGCAGCTGACCGTAGACGCCGCCGACTGGCGGGCTGTCCGGCTCTGCTGGACCGAGGCGGAGCCGGGTGCGGCCTATACGGTGTATCGGGCTATCGAAAGCGCTCCCACCTATGAGACGCTGGCAACGGGGCTGACCGATCGCACGTTCACCGACACCACCAAGGGAGAAAAGCAGGCGACCTATAAGGTGGTATCTGTCGCCCCGGGAAAGATCCCCAGCTATGGCAAGCTGCACACGGTGATCCCCGCCGGAGAAACGCCCCGGGAGGTCGCCTTCGGCGAAGTCACGCACGTTCCGGAGGTGTGGTAAACAGCCGCAGCGGCGCTGTAAGCTCCGGGAAATTCGGCATTTTCGGTGCCGCAGTCAAAAACACCGATCTAAAAGCCGTTTCCCTTGACAGGCTGTATATTTCCGCATAAACGCTCCCGCCCCATACCGGGTATGGGGCGGGAAATTTTGTCTGCAGCTATGCACAGCTCTTACAGTATCGCCGCCGCACGGCTGTCCGGTTCAAGCAGCGGAGGACCGCTGCATTCTCTGCATTTCTGTTAGCATCTTTCCGGCTGCTCTCCCTGCATTGATCTTTCCTGCTGTACTTCCCCTGCATCAGTCTTTTCTGCTGCCGCTTTCCCTGCGCCGACCTTTTCTGCTGCCGCTGCTCCCCGCTTCGGTCTCTCCTGCTGCTCCCCCACATCGGTCTCTTCTATCAACGCAAAAAGGGCGGCGTGTATCCACACGCCGCCCTCTCCTTATGCACTTAGTTCGCCGTCGGCTGCAAGCTCCGCTCAGCCCACCCGGCTCGCCACGCCGGTGGTAGCATCCAGCTCATACTGCACGCCGTCCACCGTTACGGTCTTGCCCTTGATGGGGCCCTCGGTGCCATCCTCATAGTAGTACAGGTTGCCGTCGGTGTCCTTGATCAGACCGACCTTGTGGGCGAAGCTATAGTCCACGCCGTCGATCACGGAGCCCTTCCCGTAGAAGTTCGCCAGCACGGTCGAGCCATCCGGCTGCGTCAGTCCCGCAAAGGTCCAGCTCTCATACCGGGCGCCGCCCTTCTTCGGCTGGAAGAAATACTCCAGTCCGTTCTCCGCCGTCTGGAAGCCCGTCAGCGCCTCCGTCGAGTTGCCCGCAAACAGGTAGGTACCCGCTACCGTCAGATCCTCATGCAGGAACTCGCCGTTATAGGTGATCTTCAGATCCTCCTCCGTCAGCGTTACCAGTCCCTCCAGAACCTTACCCTTCAGCATATAGATCTTCTTGCTGCCGCTCTCGTCACGGTAGTCGATGTTCCACCAATAGGAGGTGTACAGATCGCCGTTGCCGGTCGTGTAATACAGGTTGCCGTCGGCGCCCCGTACCAGACCCTTCTCCGTCACCAGATTGCCGTCCGCATCGTACAGCTTGTTCAGATACAGACCGACTGCCTTGGTGACCTTTCCGTCGGCGCCGAACGTC
Organism: uncultured Eubacteriales bacterium; assembly: GCA_934630515.1. Taxonomy (GTDB): domain Bacteria; phylum Bacillota; class Clostridia; order Oscillospirales; family Acutalibacteraceae; genus UBA5905. The sequence continues at coordinate 213,073 of CAKTVV010000001.1, forward strand.
AGCGTCGCCGCTCCGATGGTCCGGGTCTCATTCTCCACCCGGATGCCCATCGCAGGATCAAAGTAGTAGGTCTCGCCATCCACCGTCACAAAGCCGGTGGCATAGCCCAGCTGATACAGCGGGAAGTAATACGTTTCTCCCTTGCTGTTGGTATACAGCCCGTACACAAAGCATCCGCCGTTCTCCGGGTCCAGCGCATAGTAGCTGGGGATCTTCGTATCCGGATCCGTAAACACATACCAGCCCATGCCCTGATACCACTCCTCCTCCGGAGGAATGTACTGGGCTCCGCTGTAGAAATCGAAGAAGTACCGCTCTTTCCCTACATACTGGAAGCCGGTCTTGAACCAGCGTGCGCCCTCTTCATAGTACCGGATGATGCCGCCCGGCATCTTGACCCAGCCCAGCAGCCGGCTGTATTCCACGTTTTTCCCGTTCACCGTAGCGTACTGGGGATAGAAGTGATAATACAGGCTCGTGTTCGGATCCTCCGGGTTCGGCAGCTCCAGCAGCTCCTGCGTATACAGGGTGCCGTCCTCGTTATAGTAGTAGGTCAGACCCGTGTCCGGATCGGTATACCAGCCGGTCCGCACCGGACCGGTCTTCGGGATCACCGTCACATCGTTCTTCACATCGCAGCGGGTGCAATGATGAGACTTGCTGCCGTCCGCGGTCTCCGTCGCCGGCACGTCGATCGTCCATTCCTCTTCCCAGTCATGCCCCAGAGCAGGCGTGTCTTCCGTAACCAGATCGCCGCATTCTATGCAGATATAGGTCTGCCTGCCCGCTTTGGTGCAGGTCGCTACCCCGTTCGTTTGAGGCACATAGGTGTGATTGCCGCCGCACACATCCCAGCCGCCAAATTCAGTCTCGTTATCCTTGGCGCCTGCCGTCAGGTGCCGGACGGTAACATTACCGCAATGGGCGCACCGGCCGGTCACCGTATAGCCGCCATCCGTCTCCTGCACGATGGTGTAGGAATACGCATGACCGAGCGCCGGCAGCGTCTCCCGCCGCACCCGCTGACAGCGGCTGCACGCATAGACCGCATAGCCTGCCTCCTCGCAGGTAGCCTCCTGTTGCTCGGTCACCTGCTCCTCGTGCCCCGGCGCCGGGTATATCTCCCGCCGGACATTGCCGCAGGTGCTGCAAAGATATTCCGTGTATCCGTCCGTCTCACAGGAGACCGCCTCCGCCGCCGTCACCGTTTCGGCATGTCCGAACGCCGGAAACACCGCCGTATAGGTGTTGCCGCACACCGAGCAGCGATAGCCGGCGGCGCCGTCCTGTACGCAGGTGGCCTCTGTGCGGCCGGTCGCCACATAGTGATGTCCCTTGGCGGGGAGCGTCTCCACATATTTTTCGCCGCAGTCGGCGCACTGCTTAATGACCGAGCCGTTGGAGGTGCAGGTCGCCGGCGTCACGGTCACGGTGCTGTTATGAGCGGCGTACACCGCCAGCTCGGAGATCCGCACCTGATTTTCAAAGGTCGGGAACACAAAGCCCACATACCGGCCGGTGGCGCTGTTTTCCAGCGTATACAGGTTGCGCAGCGCCCGCTTCATGCTCGCCCAGCTCTGGGACCAGTCGTATTCCATCACCAGATTGGCGTCGCTGTACAGCGTGGCGGGATCGTTGCCCACATACACTTTGCCGGCGTACAGGTAGGAGCTCTGCCCGTACCCCTCCAGCTTATACTGCAGCATCTCCTCGGTGGTGGGGACCGTGCCGATCAGATTGCCGATCTTCCAGGCGGTGATGTCGGTGGTGCTGCCGATGATCAGGGAGCCGATGGTCTTCACGCTGCCCATATCGTAGTACAGCTTGATCCCCCGTCCCCATTCCGTATCCGTATTGGAATAGAACACCGTCCGGGTGAGGTTCGCATCGGTGTCGATCCAGCCGCTTGCCACATATGACCAATATCCGCTGTAGCCCAGACTGTTCTGCGGCACCGGCTCGCTCGCATAGGTGACGCCGTTGAGCGTCAGACTCTGCTGCGTTGCGGAGGTCTTATAGTGCACCGACTCATCCAGCCCCTGATATTTGCCGTCGGTCTGCGCCGTGATGCTGCTGCCGCCCACAGCGGTCAGCTGCTTGCCCACCTGCGCACCGCTATACGCCTGCTTACCCCGGATCAGGCTGGCGTAATTGCAGTCATGGGTATCGGCGCTGCTCTCCGGCAGCTGATCCAGCGACGTAACGGTACGATAGCTGGCGCCGGTGACGCTGGTAACGATCTCCTCCGCCTGATACTCGACGGCGCAGGAACGGAAGCCAGCCATCTCCGCCGCCGTAATCCCCTTGCCGCTCACGTCGTAGGTCTTAGCCGTGCCGCTGGCGCCGTCGGCACCGGTGTAGAAGGTGATCCTGAAATTCCGGTTCAGGTGCAGCGCCCGCAGCTCAGACAGCGTGAAGCCCAGCGCCTGCAGCTCCGCCTGAGTGTACACCCGCTCCTCCAGCGCCAGATAGGCGTCGCTGGCATCCTGCGTCCGAAACAGCTGTGCCACGCCCGGCGCCTCCAGCTCGACATGGCGATAATCCAGAATTTCGGACAGATCCAGCGTGAACGGGCTGTCCATAAACAGCTTGCCGTCGTCGTTGCCCCCGACGGCAAAATCGTTGTCGATCAGCGAATAGCTGCCATCGCCCCAGCAGTTGACCCATGCGATGCCCGGCCAATGCTCGATCACATCCTGCAGTAGGTCATACCAGCTGGCCCGGGGGTCGCTGCCCTGCTGCTTCCAGTTGCCGGAACGGCAGGACAGCTCGGAAAAGCCCATCGGCTTCCCGGCGTGCACATACCAGCCGTAATTGTCGAAAGCATCCGATTTCAGCGCCCCCAGATCGGTGGAATAGGAATACATGGTGACCGACAGCACATCCACATAATCGTTGCCCGGATACCGGGTGATGGTGTTGCCGGCAGAGCCGGGGGAATAGGTCACCAGAAAGCCGGTCAGCCCGGCATCGATGAGTGCCTCCACATTCTGCTGGAACACCCGGGTGAACGCCTCATACGCTACCCGATTGTTTCCGTTAAAGGGCTTGTAGTTCAGCTCGATCCACGGGCGCCATAAGTACGCCTTGACGCCGTAGTCGTCCTCCAGACTTTTCAGTGCGGCGATCTCGTTATACATAAACTTCTGCCAGATAGCGTAGACCTCCATATTCCGGTCGGGATTGGTGCGGTCCAGCTCCTGAATGGCATTGGCTACATAGCCGTTGGAATCCATGGGATACAGACCCAGCCCGCTCGCCCACCGGCCCGCCATGCTGGGTACCTCGGAGTCGGAATGGACCAGCAGCACATTGCCGTTCTCGTAATGGGCCTTGAGCTTCCGGTTTGCCGCCGCCACATTGGTGAAATTCAGACTGCTGTTGACGATGGTATAGGTGCCGTCCTCATTCTCCTCCATCTCCGGCTCGGTGGTGTCCACGATATACCGGTTAGAATACAGCGCCGGCTCCAGACCGTACTCCCGCACGACCTGATTATACACATTGTCGGAGGTGGAAATATCAAAGGTGCCGGTGAGGAACCGCTCGCTGTCGGACATCACCGCCAGATAAGCGTACAGATTCTTCGCTTCCCGGCTGGCATGAGGATTGATGGGGCCAAGGATGTTTTGCGCCCGGATGGCGGTCTCCCCCGCCGCATAAGCAGTCTTCCATGTTTCTTCCACGCCGTCCGACCAGTTATCCCAGCCCGGCGCAAACAGAGCGGATACCGGCACGGCGCCCGCCAGCAGCAGCAGCGCCAGCGTCCATATCAGGAGCGCTCGAAGGGTCTGCTTCATTGCGCCGCACCTCCCTTCGCCGCCGCATAGGATTTATTCTGAAACTCCAGCAGCGACTCGTGGTAACCGGCGTCCTCCTCTGCCCGGATCTCCCGGATGTCCCGGTATTTCAGATAGACCAGGCGCACATCTCCGGACTGGATAAAGGCCTTGTCCCGATTGTTGATGGTGCCCTCCTCATAGGTGGGATAGTTCTCCGAACCGATATAGATATACCCGTCCGCATGGTCATAGGCATTGTAGAAGCGCACGATCTCGCCGTCCCGGAGCTGTCCGGCGCTCTGGGTATATTCCGCCGCCGTGGGCAGTGCCACCGTCACCGTGCGCCCGCCCAGATCGGACACTACCTGCCCGCTCTTGTTCAGCAGCTCCAGATGAAACACCGTGCTGCCGTCCGCCGTCAGCCAGCCGGTCGTCTCCCGGGGGCTGACCTCGGCCGCCGGCGTTTCCTCCGTCAGACGCCATCCCTGCAGATCGCTGAAGAAATCCCGGTCATCCAGCGTTTTCTGCTGGATGCTGATCTTCACCTCTCCCTTGGAGGAGGCGACCGTGAACTCCTTCTGCAGCGGCGCATCCGCCGTCACCATCGTTCCCTCGACGATGAACTCCGCCAGACGGGACTGATTGTAGCCCACGATCCTGGAGCCGCTGGCATACAGATAATTGTAAGGCCGGGTGATGACCAGCGATACATACCGCACCTGTGTCGCCTGCTGCGCTGCGGTCAGCCCGTAGGTCAGCGTTTCCTGCACCGGCAGACCGGTGCTGTGGTCGGGTATGTAGCTGCCGGCGGCATCCGTGGTGTATTTTTCTCCGCCGCTGGTATACAGCAAGCTCTCATTCTTGAAGAGATCGGCATGGTTCGCCGAGGCGTAGAACTGCACCCCGCCCACACTGTAGGAAAGATCCCCGTTGCGGGCGAAGCTGTCCAGCCGCAGCTGCGTCACCCGGCACAGGCCGCCAAGATCGTAGGTCAGCACGATCCACGGCGTATCGTAAGCCAGCTCGTCCACCTTGGAGCCATGCACGGCAAAAACCGTGCGCCGATCATTCAATCCATCGGTCAGGCAGGCAAGGTTGGTGACATTCCGCAGCGAGGCGGCTCCCGTAAAATTTCCGGTGTTGCCGGAGCCGGCGGCACCGTCGGCGCTGAGCGCCGTTTTGTTGTCGATCCCCCGGGCGCTGATCTGCAGCATCTGCACCGGCGTCTTGCCCCGGATCAGACTGTGGACATAATGCTCTACGCTGCCGGTATAGCTGCCGTATACGCCCAGCTCCGCCACGGTGACCGCATCACCGTCCAGACTCACGGCGTCAAAGCCCACATATCGGCCGGATACGCCGCTGATGGATACATAGCCGCCCTGCGCCTGTCCGTTCAGCACCGCAAACGCCGCTAAATGGATATCGGAAAACAGAGCGTCCCGGCTGTCGGCCGCATACACCCGGAAATACTGCAGCCCTGCCCCGCTCTCGGCGCAGCCGCCCACCAGCAGCACGCCGGTGAGGGCAGCCGTGCCCCGCAGATCGTAGACCGGCCGGTTGCTGTCGGAGCGGGTATAGGTCACCACGTCCTCCGCCGCCGTCCAGCTGACCTGTCCGTCGGTGAGCAGCGCCGCCTCGCCGGTGTAGTCGGTCAACCCCTCCAGCACCAGCCGCCCGTCGTAAGGCTTATCCTGCACGGCGGCACCCGCCAGCAGATTGTCCTGAGCGCCGACGGCGGCGGCCATGGACGCCGCATCAGTCAGGGGCGTATAGTCGTCCACCGCCAAGCTGCCGTAAGCCCCCAACTCACCGACACGGGCGAGACTGTAGGCGCCGCCCACCAGCTTAAAGCCCACATACCGGGCTGAGAGCGGCTGCTCTAATGTGAACAGCTGGCAGATCCCCGGCGTCTGGGAATTGTCGCACGCCGTCACCAGAGAATCGGCAGAGAACAGCGCTTCCTGCGTGTCTGCCGCATAGATCTCGTAATACACGATGTGCTTATTGTTGATCTGCGTTCCTGCATAACTGAAATTCGTGCTGTCATTCGCCGAACCGGCGACCAGAAATTGCCGCAGCTCCGACCGTCCCGCCAGCCGGAAGCTCAGCGTACACCAGCCGGCAGCACCGTTCCAGGGCGTCCCGTCGCTGCGGGCGGCGGTGCCGCCGGTGGGAAACTCCGCCTTCAGCTCTCCGTCGGCGGCATCGCTGTTCACCCCCGGGATCACCCCATCCAGCGCCCGCTCCAGATGGGCGCCGGCACCGGCGGCGTTCAACAGCTGCGCCGTAGCCAGCCGATTGTCGCCGGCGGCGGGCAGCAGATGGCCATTCGCCGTTGTCAGCTGCGTCGGCGCCAGCTCCGCCGATGCCGGGAACGCCGCACAAAATGCGGCGACCGCCACCGACAGCACCGCCGCTGCCGCCATACACGCCAGTAGCTTTTGCTTCATACCGTTTCTCCCCCTTAACTCTACTCCAAATTACCGCACTGCCCCCGCCGAAGCGCTCCCTCACCTGACGCTCCGAAAAGGACAATACCGCAAGGCTTATCCTATCACATGATGGTAGGATATGCAAGAATTTTTTCTAATTTATACAGTAAAATGGCGATAAATTATAATTTTTTGGGCGTTACAATCAATTTTAGACCCTGCGAATCGGCTTGCAAATTGTCGAAAGCTGTGGTATACTGACGACGTACAGAGCGGATCCTCCACACTTCGACAAGATTCGCCGGAAGAAATCAACGGAGGTATTGCGTATGAAACTGCTGATCCTGAGCTGCGGCACCGGACAGGGACACAACAGCGCCGCCCGGGCGGTGGAGGAGGCATGCCGGCGGCGGCAGATCGACTGCGTGACCGCCGACCCGCTGTCCTTCGGACATAAAAAGGCCGCCCGGGTGGTGGCAGCCACCTACAACGGCATCATCAAGAATACCCCCCGGGCGTTTGGGGTCATTTATAAGGCGGGGGATCTGTTCAGCTCCACCCGGCTGCGGTCACCGGTCTATTTCGCCAACACCCTGTATGCCCGGACCATGGGCGAATACATCCGGGAAAACGGCTTCACAGCAATCGTCAGCACCCATTTGTTTGCCATGGAGGCGCTGACCCGCCTGCGGAAGACCGGAGAGCTGGCGATCCCCTGCTACGGGGTGCTGACCGATTACACCTGCATCCCGTTTCTGGCGGAAACGGAACTGGACGGTTATTTCATTCCCCATGAGGCGCTGTGCAGCGAGCTGACGGACAAGGGCATGGCGGCGGAGCGGCTGATCCCCACCGGCATCCCGGTGCGGCAGGCATTCGCCTGCCATACCGCCCGCCGGGAGGCCCGGCAGCGGCTGGGGCTGCCCGCCGATCGCCCGGTAGTGCTGGTGATGAGCGGCGGCGTGGGCTGCGGCCATCTGGCGGAGCTGTGCGAGGCGCTGCTGGCGCAGGCGGACGGTCCGTTCACCGCCTGCGTGCTGACCGGGCGCAACCGCACGCTCAAGCAGGAGCTGGACACCCGGTTCGGCACCGACGGATGCGTGCGTACCGTGGCGTTCACCGATGAGGTGCCGCTGTATATGAACGCCGCCGACGCCACCATCACCAAGCCCGGCGGGCTGAGCAGCACCGAGGCGGCGGTCGCCAATACCCCGCTGGTGCATCTGCTGGCATTTGACGGCTGCGAAACGAAAAATGCCGCTTTTTTTGCCGATCGGGGCTTATCCCTGCGAGCGGCGAATGCGCAGGAGGCAGCCGCCTGCGCCTTTCGGCTCATCCACAGCCCGGCGGATGCCGCCGCCATGCAGGAGCGGCAGCGGCTGGCGATCCATCCGGATGCCGCTGACCGGATCGTGACGGAGGTGCTGACCCGATGAATGTGCTGCTGTGGTCCGTTTGGATCGGGGGCAGCTTTCTGCTGGGCAGCGTGATGTTCTGCCGGGCGATCCCCCGGCTGCTCACCGGGCAGGATGTGACCGCCCTCAGCGACGACGGCAACCCCGGTGCCGCCAACGTATTCATTCACTGCGGCGTGCCTATGGGGCTGCTGTGTCTGGCGCTGGATCTCGCCAAGGGATTTCTGCCGGTATACTGGGGGATGCGGGTGCTGGACTGGCAGCTGCTGCCCTTTGCCGCCGTGCTGGCGGCGCCGACGCTGGGACACGCTCTGGCGCCGCTGAACCGATTCCACGGGGGCAAATGTATCGCCACCGCTTTCGGCGTGCTGCTGGGGCTGATCCCCACCAGCTATATCGTGCTGGTGCTGGCGGGGCTGTATATCTTTTTCTCGGTGGCGGTGAAGATCTCCCCCAACCGCTACCGGAGTATGCTGACCTTTCTGCTGTTTGGCAGCGTGTGCGCCGTCCATTTTCTCCGGGCGGGACAATATTCGCTGGCGCTGGGCGGCTGTCTGGTGGCAGCGATCGCCTTTCTGCGCCACACCCGGTATTTCAGCACAGTCCCCGCTGACGAGCCGAAGCCTGCCCTGCGCCGCCGCCGAGCGGAGTAAGAGCCAACCGTCCCGACATGGGCGCCGCAGTATGGAATACGATCGCTAACCCCGGAGCGGCACCCTATATGCGTCTTATCCGGGACTTGCCCATGACCGGGCAAGTCCCTTTGGAAAGCTCTCGCCACGGTTCGACCAAATCCCCCTGAAATTGCTAAAAAGGGAATTTTGCCGCTCTTGACAGCGGAAACACCGCATGATACAATACCTACAGAGCTATATTCCACATCGATTGTTTAAGGAGGTCCTTGTATATGGCGATCACCAAAAAGCAGAAAGAGCTGGATGAGCTGAAATGGCTGAAAAGCGAGGAAATGGGTCAGGACGCCTGCGGCACATTTGATTACTGTGCGGCATGCGACAAGACGCTGGAGAACCCCTGTGACAAGGCATATCGCAAGACCCACACCCGCCCCAAAGCCAAAAAGGCGGCAGAGCCTGAGAAAAAGCCCGCCACCCGCCGTACCGCCAAAAAAGAGACAGCGGTCAAAGCACCGGCAGCAGCCGTAACCCAAGCGGAGCCGAAGAAGCCCGCTGCCAAAAAGACAGCTGCCAAAAAAGCGACGAAAAAAGAAAGCGAAAAGCCGTAACCGGATTTCAAAGTGTGTCGGACAACGGCGGATTTTCGGTTGGTTTCTGCAAAAACAATCAGAAATCCATAGGCGTTCCCGGCGCCGTGATGCAAAAAGGCATAAACACAGCAGCAGACTCCGAAAATCGGAGCCTGCTGCTTTATTTTTGTCCGAAAGCGCCCCAGCCGCCGCAAGAGCCCGCTGCCGCCCGGAGCCTTTCTGCCGACTATTCGTTTTCCCCTTGCAGCAGCGCCGCCAGTGCCGCCGCAAACGCCTCGTCCTGCGCTTTGGTACGGGGCGGCGGTCCTTTCGTGCGATGACCCGCCCGCCGCAGCTTCTTTCCGATATACCGAGCGTATAGAAGCTCATCGATATTGTTGTTCGTATACAAAATACCGTTCTGATGCACCGGCTGCGCCCCTTTTGCCAAACACATAGCTGCCAGCCCGTAATCCTGCGTCACCACAATATCCCCCGGCGTCACCAAATTCACCAGCCGCAGATCCACACTATCGGCGCCCTTATCCACCATGACGGTACGGGCGCCGGGGCGCTCCAGCCGATGGGCGGTATCGCACAGGAGGATCACCGGCACCCCGGCAGCCGCTGCCAGCTGCAGCGTAATATCCACCACCGGACAGGCGTCGGCATCCACCAAAATTTTGCGTATCGGATCGGTCACGGCACTCCCCTCCCTTGCTCCATTGTACCGGGGTGCCGGAAAAATGTCAAGCCCAGCGCCGATCCGTTCCGTCGCTTCCAGTCGATTTTCCGCCACCCCCATCGGGATGACCCTTTCCCCCATACCGCCATACGGCCGGGCACCGCCCCGATAGCCATACACACCCACTCGTACAGCTCGGAGGGTGACGCTATGCGCTTTGCGTACCGCTCGGGGCGCTACTCGTTCAGCCGCTGCCGCAGCTGGGTCAGCAGCGCCTTTTCCCGGCGGGAGACCTGCACCTGCGTCATGCCCAGACGATCAGCGATGACCTGCTGGGTCTGGTGAGCGCTGTAGCGCAGCCGCAGCAGCAGCCGATCCCGGGGCTCCAGCTCCGCCAGCAGCTGCTGCACCGCCAGCCGGTCGGTGATCTGCTCCTCCGGCGAGTCGGTGGGAAGATCCAGCTGCCGCTCCTCCCCCTCCTCCTCGTCGGCGGTGAGGGAAACGGCGGGCAATCCGGCGGTGATGGCTTGCGCCGCCACGGCAGGCTCCACCTGAAGCGCCGCCGCCAGCTCCTCCACCGTAGGCTCCCGCCCCAGCTCCAGCAGCAGCCGCTCCCGGGTGCGGGTCGCCCGCAGCGACAGCTCCCGCAGAGAGCGGCTGACCTTCACCGTGCCGCCCTCCCGGAACAGGCGGCGCATCTCCCCCAAGATCACCGGCACCGCATAGGTGGAAAACTGCAGACCCCGCTCCGGTTCAAAGCCGTCCGCCGCCTTGATCAGTCCCAGACACCCGGCCTGATACAGATCGTCGTATTCGATGCCCCGGCCGTGAAAGCGCCGGGCGCAGGCATGCACCAGCCCCAGATTGCGGCAGATGAACGCCTCCCGTGCGGCGGTACCGGCCTCTGCGACCGGCATCATGCACCGCCTTTCACCCGGAGGGATATGTATTTTTCCATGGTGACCGTGGTCCCCTTGCCGGGGACAGAACGCACCCGCAGCTTATCCGTAAAGCTCTGCATCACCGAAAAGCCCAATCCGGAGCGCTCCTCGCCGCCGGTGGTATACAGCGGCTCCATCGCCTGCTCCACATCCGGAATACCGCAGCCCTTGTCCCGCACCCGCACCCAGACGCAGCCGTTGTCGTACAGCTTCACCGTGAGGGTGATGCTACCCAGACTGTTGGGATAGGCGTGGACGATGGCATTGGTCACCGCCTCGGATACGGCGGTGCGCAGATCCGCCAGCTCGTCCACCGCCGGATCCAGCTGGGCGGCAAACGCCGCCACCGCCGCCCGGGCAAAGCCCTCGTTAGCGGAGCGGCTGAGAAAGGTCAGCCGCATTTCATTGATCGATTTCATGATGATCTCCTCCTTTTTGATCTTCCCAGATGGGCAGCTTATCCAATCCGGCTAAACGGATCATGCGCTCCAGCCGGGGGCTGGCGCCGGTGACGACGATCGTACCGCCCAACGAGCGCAGCAGCCGATACCGCCCCATGATCAGCCCCACGCCGGAGCTGTCCATAAAGGTCAGCCCGGAAAAATCCAGCTCCAGCCGCCGCACCCGATGGCGCAGCACCGCCTCGTCGATGGCCTCCCGGATCTCCCCCGCTCCGTGGTGATCCAGCTCTCCCACCAGCCGGGCGGTCACCTGCCCCTCCCGACGGTTCAATTCCACCTGCATGCTATTGTCATCCTTTCCTTACACTGGTTGCCAAAAGAAAAAAGCCTCTATCCAATAGGATAGAGGCTTTGTCCGGATTTTGCACGAAAATCCCGCCGTCGTTATCGGTCTTTTTTTGTCAAAAACGGGTCACCGGGGCCGGATCAGGCACACCGCATGGGCGGCGATGCCCTCCAGCGTGCCAGTAAAGCCCAGCCCCTCCTCGGTGGTGGCTTTTACGCTCACCGCCGTCACGGGCAGCCCGCAGGCCGCCGCCAGCCGCTCCCGCATAGCGGGGATATGCGGCTTGAGCTTCGGCTGCTGCGCCAGCACGGTGGCGTCGATATTCACCGGGGCATAGCCCGCCTGCCGCAGCCGGTCGATCACCCGGGCGAGCAGACCGATGCTGTCCGCTCCGGCATAGACTGGGTCGGTATCGGGGAACAGCCCGCCGATATCCCCCAGCGCCGCCGCCCCCAGCAGGGCGTCCATCACCGCATGGGTCAGCACATCGGCGTCGGAATGTCCCAATAAGCCCCGCTCAAAGGGGACGGTCACGCCCCCTAAGATCAGCGGGCGCCCCGCCACCAGCCGGTGGACGTCATAGCCGTGTCCGATACGCATTGCGTTTTCTTCCCCTTTCCGCTGCTGTAGGATCGCCTGCGCCAGCGGCACATCCGCCGGGGCGGTTAACTTTAGATTGGTCTCCTCCCCCGGCACCAGCTGCACCGGCTGTCCCGCCGCCTCCAGAAGCTGGCAATCGTCGGTATACTCCTGCCCGGCGGCTTTTGCCGCCGCCAGCGCCCGGACATACCTCTGCCGGTCAAACACCTGAGGGGTCTGCACCCGCCACAGCCCCTCCCGCTCCACCGTTGCGGTGACGGTACCGGCGGCATCGGCTCGCTTGAGGGTATCCCGCACCGGGATCGCCGCCGCCGCCGCCCCGGTCTCCCGGGCAGCCGCCACAACAGCGTCTATCAGCGCCGCCGATACCAGCGGGCGGGCGCCGTCGTGGATGCCCACAAAGGCGGTCTCCGGCGGCAGCGCCGCCAGCCCCCGCTCCACCGACTGCTGCCGGCTGGCGCCGCCGGGCACCACGGCCAGCAGCTTGCGGATCCCGTTCTCCTGCGCCAGCGCCGCAAAGCTCTGCGCATCCTCCGGGCGGGCGATCAGCACGACGCCGTCCACCGAAGCGGCGCTCTCCAGCGCCCGCAGGGTGTGCAGCAGCACCGGCTCTCCGCCGAGAGGGATCGTCTGCTTGGGGCAGCCCATGCGGGTGGAGCTGCCCGCCGCCGCCACCAGCATCACCGTATACGCCATGGCGTTCCCTCCGCTCACAGCAGCGGCACGCCGTGCGCCTGACAGGCGGCGACCATATCCTCCGGCCAGACCGACACCTGCACCTCGCCGATGTGGGCTTTCTCCAGCATCAGCATACACAGACGGCTCTGTCCGATGCCGCCGCCGATGGTCAGCGGCAGGGTATCCTCCAAAATGCCCCGGTGATAGGCATACTGCATCCGATCCTCGGCTCCGGCAAGCTTCAGCTGCCGCCGCAGGCTCTCGGCATCCACCCGCACGCCCATGGAGCTGACCTCCAGCGCCTGCCCCAAGGTTTCATCCCAGAACAGCAGATCCCCGTTCAGCCGCCAATCGTCATAGTCCGGCGCCCGTCCGTCGTGGGGCTTGCCGTCCGCCAGCGCCCCGCCGATCTGCATGAGAAACACGGTGCCGTGCTCCTTGGTGATGGCATTTTCCCGCTCCTTGGAGGTCAGATCGGGGTAGCGATCCGCCAGCTGCTGGGCGGTGAGGAAATAGACCTCCTCGCTCAGCTCGGCGGTCAACAACGGGTATTTCTGCTGCAACAGCTTGTTGGTGTCCACCACCGCCTTGGCGATGCGGCGCACCGTATGCTGTAAATATTCGACGGTGCGCTGCTCCCGGGTGATGACCTTTTCCCAGTCCCACTGATCCACGAAGATGGAATGGGTGTTGTCCATCTCATCGTCCCGCCGGATGGCGTTCATATCCGTATACAGCCCCTCGCCGGGCTGAAAGCCGTAGCGCCCCAGCGCCACCCGCTTCCATTTCGCCAGCGACTGCACCACCTCGGCGTGCGCCTCGTCCAGCTGCTTGACGGTGAAATCCACCTTGCGCTCCACGCCGTTCAGATCGTCGTTGATGCCGCTGCCGCCCATCACCAGCACCGGGGCGGTCACCCGCTCCAGATGCAGATTCTGCGCCAGCAGCACCTGAAAAGTATCCTTGATCACCTTGATCGCCTGCTGGGTCTGGCGCAGCCCCAGCTTCGGGTCATATCCGGGGAAAAAATGATATTCCGACATAGCGTTGACTCCTTTCAGCTCTCTCAGCGGATGCTGCCCACGGTGCGGGGGAACAGCTGCACGTCCCGGATGTTGGACACACCGGTCACATACATGATGATGCGCTCAAAGCCCAGCCCGAATCCGGAATGGGGCACCGAGCCGAACCGCCGCAGATCCAGATAATCCCGGTAGTCGTCCAGATTCATATGCCGCTCCTGCATGGCAGCCAGCAGCTTGTCCAGATCCGCCTCCCGCTCGGAGCAGCCGATGATCTCGCCCACCCCCGGCACCAGCAGATCGGTGGCTGCCACCGTCTTGCCGTCGGGATTTTGCTTCATATAGAAGGACTTGATATCCTTGGGATAGTTGGTAACAAACACCGGCTTTTTGAATACCTGCTCGGTGATATACCGCTCATGCTCCGTCTGCAGGTCGCAGCCCCAATAGACCGGATATTTGAATTCCACATCCGCCTTTTCCAGAATAGCGATGGCGTCGGTATAATCCAGCACCTGGAACTCATGATCGGTGACGCTCCGGAGCTTTTCCTGCAGACCCGGCTCAAAGAATTTGTCGAAGAACGCCAGCTCCTCCGGGCATTTCTCCATCACGTCCCGGATGATGTATTTGATCATCTCCTCGGCGATCTCAATGATGTCCGGCAGCTCCGCAAACGCCACCTCCGGCTCCACATGCCAGAATTCCGCCACATGACGGGGGGTGTTGCTGTTCTCCGCCCGGAAGGAGGGACCGAAGGTGTAGATCTTCCCCAGCGCCATGGCAGCCATCTCGCCCTCCAGCTGTCCGGAAACGCTCAGCCCCGCCCGGCGGCCGAAAAAGTCGGCGGCGTAGTATTCCTCGGCGCTCTTATACTGATCGGAATAGCCGATGGTGGTGACCTTGAACATCTCGCCGGCGCCCTCGCAGTCGCTGGCGGTGATCAGCGGGGTGTTCACATAGACATAGCCCTGCTCCTGAAAATACCGATGGATGGCAGCCGCCATCACCGACCGCACCCGGAAGATGGCGTTGAACATATTGGTGCGCACCCGCAGATGGGGGATGGAGCGGAGAAACTCCACCGTATGGCGCTTCTTCTGCAGGGGATATTCGCCGGGGCAGGTGCCCAGCACGGTGACGGCGGCCGCATTCACCTCCACGCCGTTGCGCTCGCTGGCGATCAGCTCGCCCTCCACTTTCAGGCTGGTGCCGATGGGCATGAAGGCGCTGATATCGCCCATTTTCTCCTTATCCAGCACGATCTGCAGGTGCTTGAGGGTGGTGCCGTCGTTCATCTCCAGAAAGGCGACGTTTTTCGAGTCCCGGGAGGTGCGTACCCAACCGCAGACCGTGACGGTCTGCCCGATGTACGCCGGGTCGGTGAACAGAATACGAATGTCCGTGTGTTTCATAGCGCTATTCTCCTTATCTTCATCAAAATCTGCCCGGATAAAACAAAAAAGCCGTCCGTCCTACATCATAGGACGAACAGCTCAGCTGCCCGTGGTGCCACCTATATTGCCGACGATCGCCGGCCGCTCCGCCTCTGACAAGGCTTTGCCCTTTAACGCAGGGTGTACGGCGCTCCTACTGCCCCGGGCGGGGGTTCGGTTTGCGGCTCGGGAGTGTTATTCCCGCAGCGGTCTGTCACCGGGCTCTCACCCTCCCCGGCTCGCTTGGGACGCTGTGCGGCGGTACTTCTCTCCGTCAAGGCCTGTTTACTGTTCCGAGAATACCACATTTACGGCGGCTTGTCAACCGATTTTTTCAAAAAGTCCCTTTGACGGTTGACAGCCGGCGACAGCTGTGCTACACTGTCTGTCAGAAAATTGGTGTGGATTTTTCTGAATTGAACGGTTCATTTTCGCCATACATTCCTGCGGGGATGTATGGCGTTTTTTATTGGGCGTCCGGGGCGCAGGAAAAGGGTCTATGACCCGTAAGGAGGTGGAGAAACCGGGGACGGCTCGTTTTGACCGCAGCGACAGCATAACATGAAATTTGGCAGGGGGTTTTCTGTATGCAAGAAGTAACCAATCGCAAAAAGCGCATATTTCCGGCAGAGCTGGCGTATTTATTGGCTTTGGTGCTGCTGGCGTTCGCCGTTGCCATGCTGACCACCGCCGGATTCGGGGTGTCCATGATCGTGGCTCCGGCGTATCTGGTCAGCCTGAAGGTATCTATTTTGTCCTTTGGGCAGGCGGAATATGCATTGCAGGCGGGGGTTTTCGTCCTGTTCTGTGTGGTGATGGGGCAGTTTCGCTGGATCTATTTATCCTCCTTCGGAACCTGTCTGCTGTATGGAGCGGTGTTGGATCTGTGGCGGCGGCTTCCTCTGTTTGATCCGCAGATGACTGCCCCGGATAGCCTGCCCCTATGGGGACGGCTGCTCTTATTTGTGTGCGGGGTGCTGCTCACCGCCCTGTCCGTTTCCCTGTTTTACAAAACCTATCTGTATCCGCAGGTGTACGACTTCTTCGTGAAAGGGGTCAGCCAAAAATATGCCGTGCCGCTGCCCCGGTTCAAGACGCTGTTTGATCTCTCCTGCCTGCTGGTAGCGGTGGTGCTGTCGCTGCTGTTTTTCGGACGGCTGACCGCCATCGGATGGGGAACGCTGGTGATGGCGGTGTGCAACGGCACGCTGATCGGCTGGTTTGGAAAGCAATTCGACCGCATCTGGGAGATCCGACCGCTGTTTCCCCGGTTCGCCGCCCATTTTTGATTTCGCCCCACTCTGCGCAGTCGGATAGAACCGCTGTGTGCAGTCAAAAAACGTCCGCTCCTTTCGGCGGAGCTCCATAAGGAAGAAGGCAGCGCAAAATTTGTGCTGCCTTCTTTTTGCGCTATCCGAAAAAAGAACGATACCAGATCTTGACGACTAAATCCGATGCTCGCCGTACTTATGGACAAAAGGGATATTCCGGGCTTTGCCCGGAGGGATATTTTCCTTTCGAAAAGTGATATGAACGCCTGCCGGCTTTCGTGAAAGTATATTCGCCGCCTTAACTGCCGCATGCAATAGCACTATGCGAAGCATAATACCCCTGTCCGAAGGACAATATCACTCGCCGCCGGGCGAATATAACTGAGGCGCACTTCCTTACGGAGTGCGCCTCTTCGCCTGTTTTTTTGTTATGCTGTTTTCCGACTCTGTGGGGTATCCGATGGCAGCTTTCAGCGATCAATTTGATTCGGAAACGGCAGCGGCGTCATATGAAATGCTCAACCTTGATGCTTCGGCACCGGCAGTGCCTGCTGCGCAATATAGCACAAGTGCAACCGTAACGGATTCATTGGCTTCCAAAGTGTCTGAAAAAACATATCCTGAATCAAGGGGGGTTGATTCGATAATATTTCTGACTGCGGAGCCTAAGGTTTCGTACGCAGCCTGAACAGGAGCGACGTATCCAAACTCTGCGCTTCCTGCCGTACCCTCGACCATTGTAAGCTTAAGCTGGTAGCTTATGGGGGTTGCCTCGTGGTTTTCAATGTTGAAATACACGATTTTTCCGCTGTTGGACGGTATTTCGCTTATATCCTTGAAAGGCTCGTCATCTGTTTTCGGAGCAGTCCAATCCGTATAGTTAAAGGAATATTTGAATTCTGTCATAAGCTCCTTTTTTTCCGGATGCTCGGTTTGTTTGGATTGTGTCGGCGATTCGCTTGCTTCACCAGACTTCTTTGAGGAAGAGCAGGCGGTCGAGCAAAGTATCAGGATAAAGCACAGCGCTGCAGCTACCGATCTCATAAAAATACCTTGTGTAGTTTTCATAGATTTTATCTCCTTAATACAGCGGTCGATTTTTACAACCGTATTTTTATACATTATATGTTTATTTTTCTTTTTTGTCAATATAATACTACCTTAATCAAGCATCAAAACAGCACAGCTCGACTGCAAACGGTATTGGCTCTGTCGCTTTACGGTCTCTCTGCTTCCCGACGCCCGTCCAAGCGTTTTTCTTTATCGGGATATTTGCCCTCCGATATAAAGCCGGTTGCGGAGTTGGTTTAGACAAAGCGATCGATCATAAGCCGCCATTCCTCGGTTGTAGGCACAAGTTGACCCTTTTGCTTCATCGGTCATACCTCCCTTGATCTTCCGCAATCCTTATAGCGAAGTTAGTAGTAATAATCGAATAAGAAAGAATGCCAAATAATTATCGCTTGACATTTTTGATTTTCTCTCGGGAAGTGATTGAACAACTCGATAGAAGCAACAAATTTAGGGGATTTTTGCAAGGAATCCAGCCAACGAATTTTGACATCCTTCATTTGATCAATCCGAAAAGCTACCGTTCCAAGTGCCATCAAGTACCATATAATAACAAAATCACCGAGAAAAGCTTTTAGCTTCTCTCGGTGACTTTATTTGCCCTTGCCACGCCTGATGAACGGTTTTGTTCAACACTTCGTTATCCGTCCGCAGGGACGGCTTTTGGGTTCAATGGGGATCTGGCGCCGGATCAGCCACGATCGTTATGATCCCGACGGGGACCACGACCGCCCTCCCGACGGAAGCCACCCTCCCGGCGAGGTGCCGGAGCGGTTGCATAATCCTCAGGGTTCAGACCCTCCATCTTGATGATGGCGTCCTTGCGGGACAGGTTGATACGACCCTGCTCGTCGATCTCGGTAACCATGACAGCGATGGTGTCGCCCACGGCGACCACATCCTCCACACGCTCCACACGCTTGAGATCCAGCTTGGACACATGCACCAGACCCTCCTTACCGGGGGCGATCTCCACGAACGCACCGAAGGTCATCAAGCGGGTAACCTTGCCCTTGTAGATGGCGCCGATCTCCGGATCCTTGGCGATGGTCTCGATGACCTGCAGCGCCCGGCGCGCATCGTCAATATCGGTGGACAGGATGGTGATGGTGCCGTCCTCTTCCACGTTGACGGTGCAGTTGCACTCGGACTGGATCTGCTGGATCACCTTGCCGCCCTTACCGATCACGCCGCCGATCTTGTCGGTGTCGATCTTGGTGCTGAGCATCTTGGGGGCATACTTGGACAGCTCCGGACGCACCTCGGGGATGGCCTTGAGCATGACCTCGTCCAGGATCTTGCAGCGGGCGGTATAGGTCTTGTCCAGTGCCTCCCGAATGATGGCGGGGGTCAGACCGTGTACCTTCAGATCCATCTGGATAGCGGTGATACCCTTTTTGGTGCCGCCCACCTTAAAGTCCATATCGCCGAAGAAGTCCTCCAGACCCTGAATATCCACCATGGTCATGAACCGGTCGCCCTCGGAGATCAGACCGCAGGAGATACCGGCAACCGGCGCCTTGATGGGCACGCCTGCCGCCATGAGCGCCAGCGTAGAGCCGCAGATCGACGCCTGAGAGGTGGAGCCGTTGGAGGACAGCACCTCGCTGACCAGACGCATGGTGTAGGGGAACTCCTCCACCGAGGGGATCACCGGCAGCAGCGCCCGCTCCGCCAGTGCGCCGTGTCCGATCTCCCGGCGGCCGGGACCACGGGAGGGCTTCGTCTCGCCCACGGAGTAGGAGGGAAAGTTATAGTGATGGATATACCGCTTCTCGGTCTGATCATCCAGCCCGTCCAGCGGCTGGGCGTCCTTGCTGCCGCCCAGCGTCACGGTGGTCAGCACCTGCGTCTGTCCACGGGTGAACATACCGCTGCCATGGGCACGGGGCAGCAGATCCACCTGCGCATTCAGCGGGCGCATATCGTTGATGCCGCGGCCGTCCACCCGCTTGCCGTCATCCAGCAGCCACCGGCGCACCACGAACTTCTGCAGCTTGTACAGGCACTCGTCGATCTTCTCCACGCAGTCGGCGTATTCCTCGTCGAACCGGGCGTGAACCTCCTCGTAGACGGGCTTGAGCCGCTCGTCCCGCACCCGCTTATCGTCGGTATCCAGTGCAAAGCGCACCTTTTCGATGGCAAACTCCTTGATCGCCTCGAACATAGCCGGATCGGGATCGTTGGAGGTGAAAGCGAATTTCTCCTTGCCGATCTCCTTGACGATGCCGTTGATGAACTCCACGATCTGCTGGTTCGCCTGATGTCCCGCCATGATGGCGTCGAACATGGTGTCATTGTCGATCTCGTTGGCGCCCGCCTCAATCATCGCCACCAGATCTGCCGTAGAAGCCACGGTCACATGCATCTGGGACTTCTTTTCCTGCTCGGCGGTGGGGTTGATGACGAACTGACCGTCCACCAGACCCACGACCACGCCCGAAATGGGGCCGTCCCACGGGATATCGGAAATGGCGATCGCCGTGGAAGCGCCGATCATAGCGGTGGTCTCCGGCTGGCAGTCGGGATCCACGCTCATCACCGTGCACACCACGGTCACATCGTTGCGCATATCCTTGGGGAACAGCGGGCGGATGGGACGGTCGATCACACGGGAGGTGAGGATCGCCTTCTCGCTGGGACGGTTCTCCCGGCGCTGGAAGGAGCCGGGGATCTTGCCCACAGAGTACATTTTTTCCTCATAATCCACACTCATGGGGAAAAAGTCCACGCCCTCACGGGGCTTGGCGGAAGCGGTGACGGTGCAGAGAATGACCGTCTCGCCATACCGCACCAGGCAGGAGCCGTTTGCCAGCTGCGCCATCTTGCCGGTCTCGATCACCAGCGGGCGTCCGGCCAGCGTAGTCTCGAATGTACGGAAATTGTCAAACATACGGGTTTACCTCCAAACATAAATTTTTATATTTCCATGCAGGAGGCTCCGGTTTTTAGCAAGAAAACCAACGCCGGCGGCTGTTCCCGGCGCTCGTTTCACTGCTAAAAGACCCGCAGGGGCTCCTGCAAACGGACAGAGAATAAGAAAGCAAGAGAGCAATACGAGGCAGGCGGGAACGTCCCGCCTGCCCCTGTGCAGCTCTTATTTCCGCAGGCCCAGCTTTTCGATCAGGGCACGGTACCGGACGATGTCCTTCTTCATCAGGTAGTTCTGCAGATTGCGGCGGCGACCGACCATCTTCAGCATACCCCGACGGCTGTGATGATCCTTCGGATGAGCCTTCAGGTGCTCGTTCAGGTCGTTGATCCGCTTGGTCAGAACAGCGATCTGCACCTCGGGAGAACCGGTATCTCCCTCATGCGTCGCATATTCCTGCATAACAGCGTTTTTCTCTTCTTTCAGCATCATAAGTCTACACCTCTTTCAAATATTTCCGTGAGACCCAGAAACGGGAAACGGTGCTCCCCCACAGGGGCGTACTCCGCAGATCCGGGTGACCGGAGCGCTGCACGGAGAGACCGCACAGACAATATGTACTATACCACACTTTGTCCGGTTTGTAAAGAGCTTTTTGCGTTTTTGACCACACTTTTTTATGCCCATTGAAAGCCGCCCCATAATATGATAGTATTTAGAAAAATAACTGCCGGCAGCGGCACCCGTCAGGAGGAGGATCCCATGCACATAACCGAAATTGAAATCTCCCGCTACAAATCCATTCAGGAGCCCGTTTCGATCCGCTTTTTCGACTCACTCCCCACCGTTTTGATCGGCAAAAACGGCAGCGGCAAGACCAATATACTGGAGGCGCTGGAGCGCATCGCTTCAGCGCAAGACGGCTATGGGGGCGGCGGGCAAACGCCGCCGGACTATCGCATCCATTTAGAGCTTACGCCGGAGGAGCTTGTCCGGCTTTGCCCGGGCGAGCAGCCGGAGACGCCCTGCCGGATCACCGTCATCCCCGATGCGCAGGGGCGGATCGCCCAGCTGGAATCGGCGTATCTGGTTCCGAGGCTCCGCAGCGAGATCGACGCTATGCGCAGCACCGCAAAGCACTTACAGGCTGCGCTGAGCACCTATCGGCAGCAGCTGGAGCAGATCACCTATGATCCCGATGCGCTCTCCTCTTTCCACAGCTTTCAGCTTGTATCCACCAATTTTGACTGGCTGCAGCAAAACGTAAGCGGAATTATCGAAGAAGCGGAAAGGCTCGCCGATACGCTTTTGCAGCGATGCAGAGCCCCGGAGGATCGTCTTGATCTTTTGCCGATCCCCCTTTCCCCACGTCTGATGCCTTTTCTTGACCGCCTTTTATCCAGAGATACGGAAATGTCCTTTCAGCTGGCATACGTCCCGCCGCATTTGGCGCCGTTTGAGGCTCCGTATATCACCATAAATGAGCCGGCACTCAAGGAGGAGATCGATCGGATCAACCAAGAGACCCGCCGGACCTGCGAAAGCATCCACCGGCTGCTGACCCGGATCAACGACTACACCGGACGTCTGCTGGCAGCACCGAACGCCGACCCCACCCTTCTGCGATCCGGGGACAGCCCTTTTTATTGGTTGATCCACGAGCTCCAGACCTGCGTCAGCGGCAAATGCTCGTTCCTGCGCAATGAAAGCACCGCCGTTCTTTTCACGGACGGTGAGACCGCTCCGGCAGCGTATCGCAGCGATAAGTCACGGATCATTTGGGAGACCTATCTGCAAAAGGTGTATGACGGGGACGACCAGGAGACGCTGCTGCAGCAAATACAAGGGAGACAGGGGCTTTCGCTCTCCGAGGACGCCCGGCAGGCATTTGAGCAGTATCTCAACAGCAGCATGCCCGCCTTTGAGCAGGGGATGTATGACCGCATATCCGTCGAGCAGACGAATGAGGGCGCTCCCGTCATCCGTCTGCAGGAGCGCTCCGGCGAATCGGTTGCGCTGGATGCCACCAGCGCCGGACGCCGGTGGTATTTCACCTATTATTTCATCAAAAACACCCTGCAGCCGGGGGATTGGTTCCTCATCGATGAGCCCGCCGCCCTGCTCCATCCATCGGCACAGCAGGAGGTGCAAAGGGAGCTGCTGGCACTCGCCGAAAGCGGCGTGCGGGTCCTGTATTCCACCCACAGCCCCTACCTGATCCCGCATAATTGGAAAACGGTGCAATGCGTCATTATGGGAGAAACGGGTACAGCTGTACCCCCGGCTTCCACGCAAGAGGAATATTACAAAAAAGCCAAGGAGATCACCGGCAACGATGTCTTTTGTCTGCAGGCGCTGGTGGAAAAATATTTTCGGAGCGACAAGAATGCGGTTGCCAACCGTTGCTATGCCGCCATTCGTGAGGCAGATTCTTCGATTCCCGACGCTGCTGAAAAGCTGCAGCTCTCCGAGGGTACCATCCGCTCATGGGGGAAGCACAGCGGCAGTTCCCGCTCTCCAAAATTTGAAAATATTCTCTTAGTGGCAGCCCTGACGGGAAAGGACATAAACGAGCTGATCTGACCCTGTGGGGTACTCCTGTACTCTTTCCGAGCCTCCTGTGTCTCTGTATAATGAGATCAGACACACAGAAAGGAGGTACTCAATATGTCAAAGTATACGGTCATGGAATTGTGGAGCCGCTTTTTCGGGACAAAGCAGGAGGTGTACGATTATGCGGGGCGGCGGATAAAACGATCCGCCTGCGGTAATCCGAGCGATCCCTGTCACCCCACGCTCGATCACATCCGTCCGCTGTCCCGCAGCGGGTGCGACGCTCCCGGCAACCTGATCATTTGCCATCGTGATACCAACGCCGAAAAAGCAGACCACTTCCCCCACTGGAGAGCCAACGGCGTCGCATTCCACGCCTGTCGAATCAGAGGCAGCCGCACAAGCTACAGGATCGTCCGGGATCAAGCCCCCCACGCACACACTTGACCCATAGCCGCAGCGAAGCACAACGCCCGCTGTTCCGCCAAACCAATAGGAGCGTACCCCTCTGAAGCTCGGAGGGGTACGCTCCTTTATTGTGCCGACAGGCATTTTTCGTTTCGGCAAGGAGGTCCGTCCGCCGCTTCGCCTATACCGGCGATGGCGCCGTGGACAGCGCCGGCGGTCATGCGCAATATCCACCCGATCGCCAGCCGCCGTCCTCGCCCGGCAGCTTACAGGAAAAACAGCGGATTCGTTCCCATTTCGTCATTTCTTGTCCTCCGCTGTATTCATCAGACCCCGGCAGATTCCTTTATCGTACAGCAGCTTCATAAACAGACCGCCCTGCACCGACCGGTGCTGGAAGTGGATCTGCATCGATGTAACGCTGGAATACAGATCCGTCATCGGCACCCGGGAGGGGGACAGACGATAGGCCCGCTCGATCGCCGCCACGATCTTGCCAAAGAAGGCGGCATCCTCCGTCAGCGTTGCCGTCCAGACCATCCAGTCGGACTTGGTATAGTCGGAGCGGTCGTCCAGCGGCAAGCCATAGGGGTTCATATGCCGCCGGTAGCCCTCCGTTTCCTGCCGCCACATAGTCGGTTCAAACAGCCCCAGTTCAAAGACCCGATCCCAGACCGCATTATATTTCATGCTGAAGGAACCGGGACGATCAAACGCCAGTCGATAGGTGCCGTCCTCGTTGGCGGCATTCTCCCGCCAGAACGCCGCCATCGACCGGGCGGCAGCATGACAGCGTCCGCCACGCCCGGCGTCCTCCATCCGGTCGCATACATATCCGTAGGCATCCAGCGCCATTATGGATTTCAGCGCCAGATTGCAGTTGCGTGCCAGATGGCCCATAAAATCATCGGTGCACAGCTGCCCATCCGGGTCTGCGCCGAAGTCCATCAGATAGTCCGCCCACTGATCCAGCAGCGCCTTATGCTCCCCGACAAATGCCCGATCCGGCAGCACGGAAAACAGCGCCGCCGTCAGCAGCAGCATATTCCCGCACTCCTCAATAGGCATCTGCCGCTCCGGCATGGTGCCGTTGCTGTATACCTGCCCGTTAAGAATGGGATAGGTGCCCACATCATGGGGGGCAAAGGGAAACGGCCAGCGCTCGTTGGCGGCAAACCGGAACACCGGGCGCAGCATGCCCTCAATCAGCGCCGGATTGTACAGCAAAAACACCGGCATGGAGGGGTAGCTGATATCCACCGTAGCGGCGCAGCCATTGGAGAGGCACTCCTTTGAGATATACAGCAGCTCGCCGTTTTTATCCACCACCAGCTTGTGCGCCGCCATGATCTGCCGGAATGAAAGCGTCAGCAGCCGGGCATAATGCTCCCCGCCGGACGTCTGCGCCTCCCGCCAAAGCGTCGCATGGAACGCCTGACACCGTGCCAGCGTGTCCGTATAGTCCGCTGCCGCCTCCTCGATGAGTGCGGGCAGCGCCGCCCCCTCGGTCTTCCAGTAGGCAGGCAGATGATCGTTAAAATACTTGATGGACGCCACATCGTCATAAGCGATCAGAAACAGCTGCGGCTCATCCGGCTGCAGCGCCGCCTCCGCCCGCAGGAACATCCAGTCCCCGATCCGCTTGGAGGATACGCTGCCGCCCCGGAGCGCCAGGTACACATAGCCCCAGTCGATGCTGATATCGTCGCCGGAGCAGCCCAGCACATTCTGCTCAATGCCGCCCATGCGCATGGCACACAGATCGCCGCCCAGCGGCACCGCCTCTGCGCAGACGCAGTTTTGCAGCTTTTTGGATACACAAAAATCCTCCGCCGCCAGCAGCCGCACCTTCGTCCGATGGAGCTTATCGTCCGCCGCATGGGCAGTCATTTCAATATAGGATACCGGGCGGGACAGCAGGTGCAGATCCTCCGGCAGCACCGGCGTGGTGAATCGCACCGTCAGCTGCACACCCGCCGCCTCAAACACATAGGTCGTGGAGAGAGTCTCCACGGTCACTGACACCTGCTCCATATGCCTTTCATCCGCAGCCTTGCCCATAAAATGATAGGAAACGCCGTCAATTTCCGCCACCCCGATCATCCGGGTGGGGATCCCGTTCCACAGCTGCGTATCGCTCTCATACAGCCGATCTGTCATAGACCATATGCTGAAATACGGATCCACTGTGATCAGCGGGTAAGCAGGCGCTCGAAAACTCATACTTGTAAACTCCTTCAAAAGCGCTGTACGCTGTCCCGGCGCAACCCGCCGGTTGCGCCGGGAACCGTACAGCCGTCACATGTTAAACCGTTACCTTCCGGCGGCGGCAGGCAAGCACGCCCGCCAGAGAAACCGCCAGCAGCAGCACCGCCACCGTCGCCGAAGTGGTATCGCCCGTGGGGGTCGCATCCGACCGACCCGTTGTTCTGCCGGTGGGTACGATCGCCACATCATCAAAATAGGTCTCACCGCCGCCGATCACCGACAGCGCCAGATATTTGGACTCCGCCACAAACCGATAGGTTACCTGCTGCCACTGACCCCGCTTGGCGCCGTTGAGCGCCGGCAGCGCCAGCCCGACAGCCGCCGGATCGGCAGAGGCTTTCGCACGGCTCATAGGCAGCAGCGTCAGCTGCGGCACTGTATCGCCGTCCACATACACCCAGAAGGTCAGATCGTATTCGGCGCCGGGGGTCAGCTGTCCGTTATCTTTATCAAACAGGACCAGCTTGCCGCTGTCGGCGGTACCCAGCCAGCGGACGGACTTGCCGCCCTCATACACCTTATCCACATCGTAATCGGCACGCCCCATATGGTAATGCACCAGCCCGTCGCCGAGCAGCGTGTCGGCGTCGTACTGCTCGAAGCCCTGGAAAATACCCACGGCCTCCCACTTGGCGTACAGCGTCACGTTGTTCATGGGGAACACATCCAGCGTATATTCGCAATCCAGCTCCCGATACACATGCCAGCCCATAAACTTATAGCCGTAGCGGGTCACGGTCGGCCAGACGATCTTCTCGCCCTCCTCGCCGACGATAGGCTCCACCTCGTTGCCGCCGTTGGTAACAAAGGTGATCTGCACCTTATCGAAGGGCGATTTGTTGGAATACTTTGAGGTGGTGCCGAACGCCCGCAGCACCGGCGTGCCGTCCTCGCAGGCGTACCAGACGTTGTCAAAGTCGAAGCCGTCCATATACCGCTTGGCGTTGGCACCCCGCATGGATTTCAGGCTGAGGATACGGGTCTTGGACTGGGAGAATACCAGACCGTACACATTCGTGGATACGGTGCTGTCAAAGCACTTGCCCACCGCCGGATCCTTGGCATCGTTGGCGGCGTAGCAATTTACCAGCGGACTCTTCACCTGGCTGCCGCACCAGTTATAGCCGGTCAAACCGCCCTTGAAGCCGTCGCCCTCGACCTCCAGCGGACCGGTCGCATAGCAATTCTCGATGCGGATCGCCCGGGGTGAGGCACCCAGAATGCCGCCGACAAAGTTACCGATGACCGTCACGGTCTGATCGGAGAAGCAGCCCCGGATCGTTGCCAGCAGACCGGTGGCGTCATTATCCTCGGGGATCGTCCAGTCATAGCAATAGCCCACCAGGGCGCCTACGCAACCCATACCGTGCTTGGTATCGCTGCCGCGAATATAGGAATGGATCACACCGATATTCTCCACGACACCGCTCTCACCGATGACCGGAATCAGCCCTGCCAGCACCTGTCCTTCCCGCACCACATCCAGATAGATGCCGGACACGGTGTGACCGTTGCCGTTCAGATGGCCCCGGAAGCCATGGTGTACCTCATACTGCTGCCAGGTGGAATAGAACCAGGCGTGGGCATTGTCCTTCCAATCCGCCGCCGTGGTATCGTTCAGTACGATATCGTGGGTCAGCTCATAGTATACACCCTTGGGATCCTCCTGGGTGGCATTCACCAAACCGGATACCAGCTTTGCCAACTGTTCACCGGTAGCAATCTGATAAGGGTCATTCTCGGTACCGGTGCCGCCCGCATAATCGGTTGCCACCTGACCCGACCACACAGCGCCGGGGGTGCCGTTATTTCCGTTCACCTGATGCTCTGCCGCTACGGGCAGCAGCCGGGGCGTTTTGCCCTCCGCCGTCACCCAAATGGTATCCCATTCCAGTGCCGTCATGGAGGAACGGGCTGCCTCGCCGGTCATCTGCGCCTTGGTGCGCAGCCGAACGTTGGCCTGCTCCACATTGCTGTAGCAATCCCGCAGCTCGTAGGTCGCCCCGCTGGTCGGCTCATGAATGGGATAATCCACGCTGTAGCAATGGACGATTGACTGAGTGCCGTTCCAGAAGAAGGCGGTGATGCCGCCCTTGATATTTTCGGTCGCCTCCATGGAGCCGGCGAAGAAGCAGTTATCCATCGCCACCGCCAGCGAGCCGGCGCCGACGATGCCGCCGGTGCGCATACCCTTCAGCACCACCGTCTCGTCTGCATAGCAGCCGGTGATGACCGGCTTCGCCGCATGGTTGCCTGTGTCGTGAGACCAGCCGACGATAGAGCCGACATTGGAGAATCCGGACATATATGCATGGGTAATACCCACGTTCCGGATGACCGCTCCGCCCCCGATCATCGGGAACAAACCGGAGCGATAGCCGTCACGGCCGGGCTGGTCGCCATAGTAGAGACCGCTGACCGTATGACCGCTGCCCTCCAGATACCCTTGGAACCGCACGGCGGTGTCATTGTTCACGGAATACCATGCCTTCGGGCTGCCGGCGGTATACCAATCCTCCGCCGTGGTGTCATTGAGGACAATGTTGTGGGTCAGCACATAGAATTTGCCCTCGGTGTCCGAATCGTTCACCAGCTTCGCCAGCTGTTCCGCCGTGGCGATCTGATAGGGATCGTCCTTCGTACCGGTGCCGCCGGCGTAGTCGGCAGCGATCCTGCCCGACCAGACCGTACCCGGCTCGATGGGCTTATTATCGGGCTTGCGCAGGGTGGGCAGTCCGCCCTCGTTGGTCTGCCATACGGCGTTAAAATCAAAGCCGTCCAGATTTTCCTTGGCAGCCTCGCCGGTCATCTGCTCGACGGTGCGCTGCCAAGCGTTGTTGCCAAAGGCACCGGCTGCCTCGCCCACGGTGCTGTAGACGTTGGTGTACTGCACGTCGCCGCCGGGCAGCGCCGCCGTGGTATAGAACCGCTTCACCACCACATAGTTGCTCCAGTGAGCGGCATATACGCCGCCCGCAGCACCGCTGCCGGTGAAGTAACTATCCTGCACCAGCGTCTGACCGATCAGTCCGCCGGCAATACCGCCCGCATTGGCGCCGGACAGCGTTACCGTTTCGTCGGCGTAGCACCGCTCAATCACCGGCTGTGCCGGGTCGGTATCTTCATACCCCTTATCGGTGAAAATGTAGCCCACGATGGAACCCACCATGCCGCCTTCTACCGTCAGTGAGCTGTGGATCACGCCCACGTTGCGGATCTTGGCGCCCTCATGCGCCTTGGGGAACAGACCGGTGCCTGTCCAGTAGTCGCCGCCGGTCTTATTCACATACAGACCGCTGACGGTATGGCCGTCGCCGTCAAAGTCACCCTTGAAGGTGAGGTTCGTGGTATCGGTGTTGTTTGTACCGACAAACCAGCTTCTGGGGTTATTCGCCAGGTCGCTGTTCACCACGATATCGGCGGTCAGCTTATAATAGCGACCGGCGGTATCCTGATCGTTCACCAGCTTCGCCAGCTGCTCCGCCGTGGCGATCTGGTAGGGGTCTTTCTCCGTACCGGCGCCGCCGGCATAGCTGTCGGCAATGCTCCCGTCCCAGCCCTCGCCGGGCACATCCGCCTTATCGAACACCCGCAGAGTGGGCGTTCCGGTGGGGTTGGTCTTCCACACCGCTGCGAAATCAAAGCCAGCCAGCCCCTCCAGCGCCGCATCGCCGGTCATCTGCTCGACGGTGCGCTGCCAAGCGTTGTTGCCAAAGGCACCGGCTGCCTCGCCCACGGTGCTGTAGACGTTGGTGTACTGCACGTCGCCGCCGGGCAGCGCCGCCGTGGTATAGAACCGCTTCACCACCACATAGTTGCTCCAGTGAGCGGCATATACGCCGCCCGCAGCACCGCTGCCGGTGAAGTAACTATCCTGCACCAGCGTCTGACCGATCAGTCCGCCGGCAATACCGCCCGCATTGGCGCCGGACAGCGTTACCGTTTCGTCGGCGTAGCACCGCTCAATCACCGGCTGTGCCGGGTCGGTATCTTCATACCCCTTATCGGTGAAAATGTAGCCCACGATGGAACCCACCATGCCGCCTTCTACCGTCAGTGAGCTGTGGATCACGCCCACGTTGCGGATCTTGGCGCCCTCATGCGCCTTGGGGAACAGACCGGTGCCCGTCCAGTAGTCGCCGCCGGTTCTGTTCACATACAGACCGCTGACGGTATGGCCGTCGCCGTCGAAATCGCCCTTGAAGGTGAAATTCGTAATGTCGTTGTTGTCCGTGCCGACGAACCAGCTCTTGGGGCTGTTCGTCAGGTCGCTGTTCACCACGATATCGGCGGTCAGCTTATAATAGTGACCGGCAGTATTCTGATCGTTCACCAGCCGTGCCAGCTGCTCCGCCGTGGCAATCTGATAGGGGTCCTTCTCCGTACCGGCGCCGCCGGCATAGCTGTCGGCAATGCTCCCATCCCAGCCCTCGCCGGGCACATCCGCCTTATCGAACACCCGCAGAGTGGGCGTTCCGGTGGGGTTGGTCTTCCACACCGCTGCGAAATCAAAGCCAGCCAGCCCCTCCAGCGCCGCATCGCCGGTCATCTGCTCGACGGTGCGCTGCCAAGCGTTGTTGCCAAAGGCACCGGCTGCCTCGCCCACGGTGCTGTAGACGTTGGTGTACTGCACGTCGCCGCCGGGCAGCGCCGCCGTGGTATAGAACCGCTTCACCACCACATAGTTGCTCCAGTGAGCGGCATATACGCCGCCCGCAGCACCGCTGCCGGTGAAGTAACTATCCTGCACCAGCGTCTGACCGATCAGTCCGCCGGCAATACCGCCCGCATTGGCGCCGGACAGCGTTACCGTTTCGTCGGCGTAGCACCGCTCAATCACCGGCTGTGCCGGGTCGGTATCTTCATACCCCTTATCGGTGAAAATGTAGCCCACGATGGAACCCACCATGCCGCCTTCTACCGTCAGTGAGCTGTGGATCACGCCCACGTTGCGGATCTTGGCGCCCTCATGCGCCTTGGGGAACAGACCGGTGCCCGTCCAGTAGTCGCCGCCGGTTCTGTTCACATACAGACCGCTGACGGTATGGCCGTCGCCGTCGAAATCGCCCTTGAAGGTGAAATTCGTAATGTCGTTGTTGTCCGTGCCGACGAACCAGCTCTTGGGGCTGTTCGTCAGGTCGCTGTTCACCACGATATCGGCGGTCAGCTTATAATAGTGACCGGCAGTATTCTGATCGTTCACCAGCTTCGCCAGCTGCTCCGCCGTGGCGATCTGGTAGGGGTCTTTCTCCGTACCGGCACCGCCGGCATAGCTGTCGGCAATGCTCCCGTCCCAGCCGGCTGCGGCGGCCGGCGCCGCAATCGCCGTCACGATCGCCGTCAGAGACAGGGTCAAGGACAGCAGGATTGCCAGCAACCGCCGGGCCGGGGAAACCGTGTTCTTTTTCATGGCGTATCCTCCTTGTGCTTTCATAATTGGAAGCCGTCACGCAGCCCCGCCCGCCGTTCAGCTCCGGCAGACAGGCGCTGCGCTATCGGCGAAACCGCCTGAGATCAAAAATCCTTCATCCGGGCGTTCAGCCGATTGACGCCCTCATTCACCTGATTGGCCATGGATTGCAGGGTCTGCTGGATCTGCTCCGGCTTGTTCTTGACGATGTTCCAATAGGTGAACCGATCCTGTCCCAGCGTATGGGAGCAGCCGGTCATCAGCGGATAGAAATTAGTGGACTGATTTGCCACCTTCATGGCGAATTTCTGCGCCTCGCTGCTGAGATAGTCGTTGCTCAGGTCGTGGTTGGACAGATCGGCGTAATAGCGAATGAACAGACCGGCGCCCTGAGGATTGGAGGCGCCCTTGCAGATGCCCCAGCCGCTCAGCGCCTTGCCGTAGGTGGGTTTGGTGCTGCCGTCAATGCTGGGAATCTCCACAAAGCCCACATGGGAGGCGTCCATCTTGCTCCAATAGCCGTACTTTTTCAGACCGAAGGTGCCCTCGAATGCCAGACCGACCTTGCCGTTGACGAACTCATCCCGATAGTCCAGACCGATCCCGTGCATTAAGCCGTTATCCAGCCAGGTGGAAAGCTGGTTCATCGCTTTGGTCAGATTGGCGTTCAGTCCGCTGGAGAACTGCCCGTTATTGTAGAGATAGAAAGACACGCCGTAGCTGGCCCAGAACTGCTCACAGTCCACATAGCCGCCCACATAGCTGCTGCCCAGCCCCTTAACGGATTCCATCACCCGGGTCATGGTCTCCCAAGTCCAGTTGCCCTCATCCACATACTCCTGCGGAGTCTTGAGGTTATTGGAGGAGAACAGCTTTTTGTTGTAATACACCAGCGAGGCGTCCACATTGCTGGTGGAGTTCACCAGATAGGTTTTTCCGTTGAGGGTGGTTGCCTTCGTGATGTTCTTATCCCAAATAGCGTCGGAGAGATTCACATTGCCCGCCGACAGGGGCTGCAGATCCCCCAGACAGGCCGGGAAATCGCCGTTGGACCAATACACGTCCGGGGCATTCTGTGCGGCGATCTTGCCGGCAATGTTCGAGATGTACTGATCCTGAGGCACCAGCTCCAGCTTCACCTTAATGCCATACTTTTTCTGGAAGCCGTTGATCGCCGCCTGATTGATCTCGCCGCCCACGTTCTTCCAGAACGGGAACCGCACCGTGGTACCCTTCAGAGCGGAGGCGTCCGTGGATTGGTTCTTGCTGCTGCTGGAGGAGTTGTTTTTAGTGGTGGTGTTCTTGCCCGTATCCGACTGCCCGCCACCGGTGCCGGAATGGTCTGCGTCGGCGTCCGAGGACTGGGGATCGGAGATGTCACCGGACGTATCCGAGGTGATCCAGCTGATGCCGGAGTTGTCCGTCGGATCGGAGGTGCCCGCATCCTTGCTGCAGCCCACGCAGGAGGCCAGCAGCAGCGTCAGCGCCAGAACGATCGCTGAGCCTTGAAAAACATACCTTTTCATACAAGTCATCCTTTCTCTGTATAGCAGTGGCTCTATAGGTCAACCGGTGATACCCACACGGTCGATGCTTTCGATAAACCAGCGCTGTACGATAATGTAAATGATCAGCACCGGAATAATAAAGAGTAAGCAGCCCGCCATCAGCACCGAGGTGCTTTCCGGCTGACTGGGCACCAGATTGTAGCCGTGCCCGGGCAGGTTCTTCGGCATCATCATCAGCCAGACCGCCAGCGGATAGTTTTCCGTCATATACATAGAGGAGAGGAAATAGTCGTTCCAGTGCCAGATGATGGAGAACACCGACACCGTGAGGATCACCACGCCCGAGGACGGCACGGCAATCCGCAGGAACGTGCGGATGGGACCGGCGCCGTCGATCCAGGCAGCCTCCTCCAGCTCCGCCGGCAGGCTCTTAAAGAACTGTATATAGATGTAGATCAATATCCCCGATCGCAGCCCCGCCGCAAACAGGGAGGGCAGATAAAACGCCCAGGGAGTATCCAGAATGCTCACCCGCAGGTCGGTACCGGTCAGCCGGTTCACCAGCCCCAAAATCCCGAGAAAATCCAGCTGGGAATGGTTCACTACCCGGGGGATGATGATCATGGTGTCCGGAATGAGAATGGTCAGAAACAACAGCCCCATAAACAGCCGCTTCAGCGGGAATTTGAACCGGGCGAAGCCATAGGCGGCGATGGCGCAGGAGACAATCTCCAGCAGAGCGCTGACCATCTCCAGCGTCAGGGTGGAACGCAGCGCCGGGCCGAAATTCAGCACCTCCGCCGCCGCCTTGAAATTCGTCAGCGGGTCGATCTTCTCCGGGATCCACACCCTCACCGAGTTCAGGAACGAATCCCGGGAACGCAGGGAGGTGGAGATCATGTAAAACAGCGGATAGATGATCACAAAGCTGATCGCCAGCAGCAGCAGGATACGGAACACCCCATAGGCGCCCCGCCCGGCACTGCGCAGGCGAGCCGTTTCCAGATTCTGGCGCTGCGCCGCCGTTTGGGTGTTTTTCTCTTTTTTCAGCATCACCGCACCCCCTTACGACCAGCGCCGCAGCAGAAAATGGTTATATGCCCACAGCAGCAGCCCCATGATGATCCCCACTAAGGCGAAGTAGAACCACAGCACGGCGGAGGTCTCGTCGTAGTTGCCGCCCTTCATCAGCGTGTACATGGACTGGATCATGGGATTGCGGCTGCTGGTGAACTGCTCCACCATGGTGAATACCGCCACCAGCAGCGTCACCTGCCCCAGACTGGGGAAGGTGATGAACCAGAACTCCTCCCACTTGGTGGCGCCCTCCACCCGGGACGCCTCATACAGCGAGGAGGGCACCGACTGCAGCCCGGCGATGAACAGCACCGTCTGGATGCCGCTGCTCCAGATCAGGTCGAAAATACTGCTGATCGCCGTCTGTGCGTAGTCCGACAGCGCAGAGGGCAGATTGAGAAATTCCACCACATCGGAAACGTCGAACATATTGCCCGACAGAGAGGCGCCGGTGGTGGACGCCTCCATGCTGCCGGTGGTCATGAACAGCAGCTCCATCACGATGCCGCTGGCGATGATGACCGGCAGGAAGAATACTGACCGGAAAAAGGTGCGGCCCCGGAATTTCTGATTGAGGATCAGCGCCAGCGTCAGGCTGATGAGCAGGATAATGGGCAGCTGATAGAGCAGCGAGGTCACCGCCGTGCCCAGTGTGGCGGTGTAGGCGCCGCTTTGCAGCAGCGCATAGCGGTAATGCTGCAGCCCCACAAACTGCGTCGTCAGCCCCTCGTTATTCAGGCTCACATCGGAAAAGGAGAACCACAGCGACTGCCCCACCGGGATGGCGAAGAACAGCACAAAGCCGATCAGCCAGGGGGTGATGAACAGCAGCCCGTAGCGGCTTTTCAGCGCCTCAATACCCCGGTGCTTGCGCAGCTTCTTCTGTTTCATGGCGCAACCCTCCCCACGATGAAGTCCTGCCCGCCGACGGTCCCCAGCGGCGTCTCCTGCGGCTGGGTGCCGAAGTTCACATACACCCGGGTGCCGTCCTCAAACTCGGTCATACGCAGCTGTGCATTGAGGATGGTATGGCCGGTGATGGTCTGCCCCGCCACCGCCGCATAATAGGCGGCGGTACGGGCGGTCTGCTCCAACAGGGTCTCCCGTATATCCGCATAGCGGCTGCCGTAAAACACCGGCTGGTCGGCGGCGATCAGACGGGTATCGTAGGCGGCGGTGACAGTGTAATTGAGCGCCACCCCGCTCTCCACCGATAACAGCAGCTGCCGCACCGGATCCTCCGCCAGATTGACGCTTTCGCCTGCCAGCGCCACCGCTCCCTTAAATACCAGAGCGTAGAACGGAATATCCTCATCGAAAATGCGTTCCTTCGAGGAGGTCAGCGGCACATCCGTCACCCGATCCGCCACGGCGGCGGCGTAGGCGTTGGCGTCGCTGCCCAGCAGCTTTTTCCCGCTCTGCCGCAGCGCCTGCATGGCGGCGGCGGCGTCCTGCGCCATTGCGCCTTTGGCATAGGCGGCGGTGTCGGTGCGGTTGGAATAATCCGACCACGCCGTGTTGGAGAGCGCCGCCAGACTATATCCGGTGAACGCAGCACTGCCGGTCTTTTTCAGCAGCGTGGCGGCGGCATCCTGCAGCCGATCCCGTGCCAGCAGCCGATACCGGCTCTCTTCGATCCGGCTGCGGGTGGCGATATCGAAATCGTATTGCAGGGCAATCTTGCGGCTGGCGCACTGGGCGCTGTCAAAGAACAGCCGGAAGCCGTTGCCGCTGCGCTTCAGGTTCACCAAGTCAAAATCCACATAGGTTTCCACGCCGTGGTCGGCGCAATAGGCCGCCAGCGCATCCACACCCCGGCGTCCGCCCAGCTGCCCGCTGATCTGAAACCCACCCGCCAGCTGACT
This sequence comes from uncultured Eubacteriales bacterium, assembly GCA_934630515.1. GTDB lineage: Bacteria > Bacillota > Clostridia > Oscillospirales > Acutalibacteraceae > UBA5905. The sequence continues at coordinate 248,321 of CAKTVV010000001.1, forward strand.
GACGGTCAGTCCGGTCTTTCCGAAGCCGGTCAACTGCACCGAGGGCTGCAAGCCCTGCTGCAGCAGCTCCGCAGTGATGTCCTGCGCCTGCTGCGCCGTCGTTGCCGCAAACAGAGAGGAATAGGGGATCCCCAGAAAGGACTGGGACAGCATAACGCCGCCGATAAAATTCAGATGCAGCGCCGTGTCGGCAGCGGAGCCGGTCAAGCCCAGATACGAACGATACAGCTGTGCCATTCCGGTGTAGGTAGCGTCGCCGCCGGTCAGCGGATAAAAGCCGACCGCCAGCTCCGACGCCGTGATCCCGTCGGCATAGATGGTGTTTTTCACCTTGGAATCCACCAGCAGGGTGGTCTTATTCGCCGTATAGCCCCGCATGACGAAGGAAGCCCATACGGAGGAATAGCCATACGCCCGGGCGCCGCTGCTCACCTGAATGACTGCGCTCTCGGCACCCTCCTCGATGATGGCGCACACCGCCGTGTCGCCGCTTTTGGCTCCATACACCGGCAGGCGGACGTATTTTTCCGTGGTGGGCAGATCCCATTGCTCAATGGCGGGATCGGTGCCGTACACCTGCGCCGCATAGCTGTCGCCCTGCTGGGAAACGGTCTTGGGATAGATCAGCGCACCGGAGCCGGAGGGCACCAGCAGCCAGCTGTCCGCCCGGTCATTCTCGGCAGCGCAGAAGAACGGCGCCAGTGCGATCGACACCAGCTTGTTCCTGCCCTCCTGGATCTCTCCGGTCACCACCCGCATCACCACACCGGTGTCCCGCAGCCGGTATTCCACCGGGATCATAATGGCAATATCGTCGAAGTAGTACTCTACCCGCAGACCGTCCGACAGCGTCCGGCAGACCGTGCGTCCGCCCTTGACCGCCCCGGCATAGGCGGAGAGGGTATCCTCCGTCTGGGTCTCATCGGAAATGTAGTTGACCGCCAGCGCCGAATTTACCAGCGGATGGCGCCGCACCGGGTCGCCGTATGCGTCCAGCTGCGGCGTTTCCGGCTCCGCCGGGGAGGTCCCCCAGGTGCGCCCGGTGGCGGTCTCCACCAGCCGGACGCCGCCCTTGTCGCCGTCCCACTCCAGACGGAAGCGCTCATTCTGCGCCAGCAGCGCCGTCTCCGGCTCGGCAGACGCCGCCTGCTCGTCGAACGCCTGCGCCGCCGGCGGCGTCTGGGTCCCGCAGGAGGCGCACAGCAGCAGGAGCGCCGCTGCCATCAGCAGGCAGCCGCCCCTCTGCAACCCTCTTGCCATCCGTCTCATAACATCAGCTCCATCATCACCGTAGCCAAAAATCCGTACAACTGCTGAAACAGCAGACACACCATCACCAGCAGGAAGATGACCGCCGCCATGCCCAGAACCGTCAGCACCCCGGTGCCGACCAGCCGGGAAAAGGAATAATCATGCACCTTCACCAATCCGGCGATCAGCATGATCGCCGCATACAGCAGCGCCGCCGTGTGCAGGATCCCCAGAAAGGCGCTTTCGTCCGGCAGCAGCACATTCGTCAGCACCAGTCGCAGCAGCATCTCGAAGATCAGCGGCAGCAGGCTGTAGCTGGCGACCACGGCGATCTCCCGCAGCCGCCCCCGGCCGCCCATCAGCGTGCAGACCATCCAGTTGCAGACCACAAACAGGACCACCATGCCCACGCTGCGCAGCAGCACCAGCAGCGAGTTAAAGCTCTCCGCATCGTAATAGGTGAACATAAACCCGCCGCACAGCACCTGCAGCACCGACGCTACATAATAAGCGGCAACCGTGATCCCGCACAGCACCAGGCTGCCCTGTCCCTGCTCCTTGACCCGCTCAAACGCCAGCGCCGGATGCACCAGCGAGTAGCCCCACAGCCGCACCTCGGGGTTCTGCACCCGGGGGAGCTTCTGCCGCCTGCCCAGCACGATCAGCACGATGATGCCGGCTGCCAGCAGCAGCGCCCCGGTAAACAGCAGGGCGAAATGGTCGTTCACAAACGCCTGCCGCTTCAACTCAAACGCCAGTGCATAGGTCTCCCGGTCATAGCCGCTGCGGGCATAACTCAGCGCCGTCTCAAAGTCGTTTTCCGCCAAATAGGCCCGGGCTAAGCCCCGGTACGCCGGCTGGCAGTTTTCATCGCTGCGGATGAGCTGCTGCCAGTTCTCCTTGGCGGCGGTATAATCGCCGTCAAGGGTCTGGGTCTGCGCCGCCAGCAGCCGGTCGCCAAACGCCGTGCGGCGGAGCACGGTCACCGTCCCGTTCATCCCGTCGCAGACCAGCACGTCGCTGCCGTTCAGCGCCAGCGCCCGTGCCGACTGGAAGGTGCCGCTTTGGGTGCCGTTCTGCAGACCGCCGCCGAAGGCGGTGAGCATATGGCACTCCTTATCATAGATGTACACCCGCCCGTATTGCGACTCCAGACAGTAGAGGAAATTTTCATCGTCCACCGCCAAGCCCACAATGTTCTGGTTGACCGGATCGCCGTCATTATAGGTGGTATTCACCCGGTCGTCGGTGAAATTCACGTTCTCCGAGTCCAGAATGTTCTTTCCGGTGCCGGGGCTGAGCTTTTTGACCTGCCCCCGGTTCTCGTTTTTGGCGGTGAAGCCGGTAGCGGTATACAGGAACCCGTCGCTCCCCACCGCCACATCCACAAACACATAGGGCAGCGTCCGGGCGGTATTGCTTTTCTTCTCGTCGCTGACAAACAGCCGGTTCCAGATATTCCGGATGGTGCCGGCGATGCCGGAGGTCACCTCGTTGGCGCCGTAAAAGCCCATAAACCCGCCCTCGGCATCGTACAGCAGCATCCCGTAATAGGAGCCGTCGCTGAGGATATAGGTATATCCCCGGGCGTCCATCACCGCATGGAGCGGACGGAATTCATAATCCTCCGGAATGATGGGGGAATCCGGCAGAAGATAGGTACGGATCAGCTCGCCCTCGGCGGTGCAGTGCAGCACCCGGGCGTGCTCCGTATCGCAGATAAACAAGGTGCCGTCGGTATGGACATACACGCTGTTGGCATCCTCATAGGTAAGCGACTCGCTCCCATCCCGGATGGCTCCGAGCTCCCGCACCAGTGCATACTGCCCATCCAGCACCAGAATCCGGGAGGAGGCGTCCAGCAGATACACATTGCCGGAGCGGTCGGTGCAGATGTCCTTCAGCTCCTTAAACTCCGCCGTACGCAGTCCGGCGGCATCCAGCACCTGCGCCACCTCATATACCGGGCGGCTGTAGGCGGCGTTGCGCTCATTCTCCTGCACCCCCTCCCAATAGGTATAGGTCTCATAGGGAACCTCCCGATAGGACCGGGCGCTGACCGGGACGGCACATACCAGCAATGCCGCTGCCGTCAGCAGACCGGCAAGGGCTCGTTTCATTCGGTTTGTCACAGCGCCATCCTCCTTTTATCCCTTGATGCCTGCACTGCTCATAGCCTCCACCACGTTGCTCTGGGAGATCAGATACACGAGGATCGGCGGTATCATCATGATCACCGTGATCGCCATGGCGCTGCCGGTGCGGGCGATCCCGCCCGCCGTGATCTGCGTTACGATCTGCGGCAGCATCTTCAGCTGCTCGCTGAATATGGTGCCGTTGGGCACCGTCGCCCACACATCCCGGAAGAAGAACAGCGTCACCGTCAGCCACGCCGGGCGGATGATAGGCATAACGATCCGCCAGAAGATACGGAAATATCCGGCGCCGTCGATCTGCGCCGCCTCCAGCAGCGCATCGGGGATATACCCCTCCATATACTGCTTCATCAGGAACACGCCCAGCGTCGCCGCCATCTGGGGCAGAATATACACCCAATAGGTGTCGATGAGCTTCAGCCCCGAATCGATGAGATACTGGGGGATCGACAGGGTATAGGCATTGAACATCAGCGCAAACTGGATGATCCAGAAGATCACGTTGCGCCCCTTCAGCTTCGACTTGGACAGGGCAAACGCCGCCATCGCCGACACGATGATGTAGATCACCGTGGTGACGATGCTGACAAACAGGCTGTTGAACAGATACCGGGACAGCGGCACCTGCAGATTGGACAGCAGGTTCGGCAGGGTCACATAGTTCACCGTGGTCGGTCGCCGCACCAGAAAGGTGGGCGGAAAGATCAGCAGCTCGTCGATGGGCTTAAAGGAGGTGGAAACGGCATAGATCAGCGGCAGCACGGAAAACAGCCCCGCCGCCGTGAGAAACACGAAATACACCACATTCCCGAACCGGGAGCGGGTGAACCGGCGGCTGTAGGCGCTGCGCTTTTTGCCCTCCCGACCCGGGAGAGCGGCTAATTTCAGCTTCATAGAACCCGTCACCCCTCCGCCATCTTCAGAACCTTGCCGACGATCAGCCGGGTCAGCACCATCATCAGAAACAGCACCACCGAAATAGCGGCGGCATAGCCCATCTCATAGCGCACCGTCGCCACATCGGTCAGATAGGACACGATGGTATCCACGGCGTGTCCGGCGCTGGGATAGCCCGCCAGCTCGATGGCAATGGCGCTGACCGAAAAGCTGCTTTGGATCTGCATCACGGCGCTGAACAGCAGCATGTGGTGCATCGCCGGCAGGGTGATGAACCGCAGCTCCTGCCACCGGTTGCGGATGCCGTCGATGGCGCCCGCCTCATACAGCTCGGCGCTGACATTCTGCAGACCGGAGATGTTGGACAGGAACGAAATACCCATCGACTGCCACAGCTGCACGATGATGATGATCGGCATCAGATAGGCGGTGCTCTTCAGCCAGATGATCGGCTCGGTGATGATGCCGATGGACAGCAGCAGGCTGTTGATGTAGCCGTAGCTGTCGCCGCTGAACGCCACCTTCCAGATAAAATACGCATTCCCCACCAGCGAGGGGGCGTAAAACAGGAACGACAACAGGGTGCGGATCGCCGGAGAAAACTCATTGACGAACCACGCCAGCAGGAACGACAGCAGAAAGCCCAGCGGCCCGGCGATGATGGCGAACACCAGCGTATTTTTCACCACCGTGGGGAACACCGCATCGTCCACAAACATCCGCCGGTAGTTGTCGATGCCCGACAGCTTGGGCAGAGAGATCATATCAAAGGAGGTAAAGCTCATAAACACCGAAGAAAGGATCGGCAGTATGGTAAAAACAAAGAAAAAGATCAGAAAGGGCAGCAGCATCGCCAGCATGGCGCCCTGTCCCTTTTCCAGTCCGAAGCGGCTGCGCTTCAGCCGGGGTACGGTTTCCATCGGTCTGCTCCTCCTTTCAGCTGTATTCCCGGATTTTGCGGGTGATCTCGCTATCCGCCGACCGGCTCCATTTCACCACGGCGTCCTTGACGTTGGCGGTGCCGTTGATGACCTCCCAGTATGCCTGATCCACCGAGCGGGTCACATAGTAGCTCCCGGGGATCTCCGGCAGCTCCTGCACCTGCGCCCACTGGTCGAGAATGCTCTGGCGGGCGTCTCCGTCCCAGGAAAGACGGCTGAACGCCTCCACATTGGAGGTCTGGGGACGCCCCAGCATCCCCAGCAGGGATTCCACATTCCGGGAATACCGCACCTGAGTGTCCGCCGAGGTCCACCACTTGAGAAACTCCCACGCCTCCTGCGGGTGAGAGGACCGCTTCACGATCCCGCAGCCGGTGCCGGAGCCCGCTACCGTGCCGTTGCCGTCGGTGGACGGCACATTCGCCATCGCCCAGCGCCCTTTCAGCTCCGGCGCCGCATCCGACAGGGTCAGTGACACCGAATAGGCGGCAATGCCCAGCGGCATGGTACCCACCCGGAACCGGTTATAGAAATCCGCTTCCTTCAGAAACTGATAGTCCTTATACAGCCCCGTCCACTCCTTAAAGACCGCCAGCGCCTGCGGCGTCGTCATCGCCGTCCCGTTCAGCTCGCTGTTGTAGAGGGACAGCCCATGCTGGAGCATCAGCGTGGGGTACAGATTCAGACTGCCGATGCCGCTGTTCACCGTCGTGGCGGTGGTGATCTGCGTATAGGGAACGTATACCTGCATATTGTTCTGCTGGATCACCGTCGCCGTTTGCAGGAACTCGTCCCAGGTCTGCGGCACCGTCAGCCCCAGCTGCTTCAGAATATCCTTGCGATAGAACAGCACAAAGAAATTCTGGCTGTCCGGCAGAGCATACGCCTTGCCGTTATAGGTATAGGGAATGTCCGCCCCCTGAGCGAACCGGGTCAGCACCTGTGTATAATCCTCAAACTGGGTGAGATCCAGCAGCGCCCCCCGCATCCCCAGATTGACCGGGTCGGTGCGGGACATATACAGGGTCATATCCGGGTAATTGTTCGCCATCAGACCGTTGATGAGGGAGGCGTTGACCTGCTCCAGCTTGACACGGATGCCGGTCTGCGCCGTAAAGGACTCCTTGATCAGCGAATCCAGCACCATGGTCTGATCCCGTCCCCAGTTGACCCACAGCCGCAGGGTGGCGGCGTCGCCGTCGCTGCCCGCATCGGTATAGTCGGAGGTAAAGGACGCCAAAAAGCGCCGCAGCCCAAAGCCCAGCGAGGAGAAAAGGCCCACCTTGTTGAAGGTCTCCGTCTCCTGCGGCGCCGACAGGCGGATCTGATCCAGCGACAGCGGCATGACCTTCATCTCATAGAGCCAAGAGCTGACGGTGGAATAGTTGGTGTAGTAATCGGTGACGTACTGCTGCGCCGAATAGGGGCGCTCCACCATCACGTCCAAGATCCGCACCATATTGTTGATCGCCGCCACATACTGACCGCCCCGTTTTCCGGTGAAGTTCTGCATATCGGCGGCGATTGTCTGCAGCTCCTGACTGCAGGCGCTCAATTCGTCATTCAGTCCGGGGATCTGGTTGAACAGCTCATAGTCCCGGTTGGGATCCGGCGTATCGCCGGTGATCCGCACGATGCTGATATACTGATTGCCGATGCGTTCCACCACTTGGGACAACCGGGCATAATACGCCGCCAGCTCTCCCATGGTCACCGCCAGCGACAGGGTGTGATCCCCTGCCTCCAGATACACATAGTAAGGCGTGTCCCCTTCCCCGAAGGTGTAGATCGTCCACCGGGGGTTATAGGCAAAGCGCAGGCTCTTCGCCTCCTCAAAGGGCGTTTTCCCGTCGATGCGCAGCCAGCGCAGGCTCTCGCCGTTGACCACATCCGCCTGCTTATACCGGAAGCTCAGCGCATAATAGCCCGCCGTCTCTACATGGAAATCCCAATAGACCGTCTCCGTGGGATCCTGCCAGGAGGTGCCGCCGATGTAGTTGAGCCGGGTCAGATACGGGCTCGCCGGAGACATGGAGGCATCGGAGGTATCCGCCTTGGCGATGATGGTGGAGGAGGATTTCACTGTGGCGCTCTCCCCCTCGATCACGATGGGGGCGGCGCCGCCAGCGGCGATCGTCTGCCCCGCCACCGTCTCGGCATAGGACAGCACCGTCTCCGGCGCCGCCAGCGTCACGCTCGCCAGCGCCAGCTCCTGCCCGCAGCCGGTGAGGGTCAGGGTGTGAGCGCCGGCGGTCACATACAGCCGATACGGCTCCGTCTCCACGCCGGTGTGGTCCGTCAGGGTGCGGGTGATAAAGCCCGTCACCTCGGTCTGCTCCGGGGACAGCTCGTTCCCCTGCTCATCCGTGCGCACCTCCGCCGAGCGATCCTGCCACGCCCGGGGCAGCATGACCGCCTCGAACGCCTCGCAGGGATACGCCCCATCCAGCTGCACGCCCAGCTCCGGCTCCACGCCGCTCTGGGGCAGGCAGTAGGAGACCCGCAGCTCATACAGCCCCGTCTGGGGACAGTCAAAAGCGGCGGTCACCTGTCCTTTTCCGTTTTTCCAATAGAGCGCTTCTGCCGCCCCGGCATAGCCGGTCACTGCGGCGGCATCGCTGCCCTCCCGGGCAGCGAACGCACCCCCGGCGATGGACACATCCGTCACCGCCGGAGCAGCCGCCGCTTGCGTATTCTTATATTCCGCATAGGTCTCTCCCACTGCCGAAAGCACCGAGACCGCCAGCAGCACGCCGGTCGCCGCTGCAGCCAACAGGCGTTTGATGATCGTTGTGCGCATAGTTGTAAGTCCGCCCCTTCCGGTCACCGGTTCTGTCACAGGTCGTTATTTCTTCACATTCAGCTGCGATCCCGTCACCGAGGGGTCCTGATACAGCCGCACCCAATCGATGGACTGGGTCAGGGGCAGGCTCTCGTTATTGAGGATCGCCCCGTCATAGGGGAACCAGGTGGAGCCGGAGGTGAACGCCGACGCACCGGACAGCATCAGATACATGGGCAGATGATAGCAATTGGTATCGCTGTCATCGTCAAAGCTCTTGGTGGTATCCAGCGCCCAGTATTTCACATCGTCCACATACATGCTGATCTCCGTGGGCGTCCACTCAAAGCCGTACAGATGATACTCATTCGACAGATTGGTGGTATCAAAGAAAGTGAACGACTTGGACTTCTGTATCGCATTGATGTTGGTGTGCCGTCCGTCCCGATACCAGCGATGGACATTCGGCGTCACGGAATCCAGCGACGCCAACGTCTCGAACACGTCGATCTCCAGCCCGCAATAGGGGCTTTCCGGAGAATTGAGCGCCCCGCTGTTCACCAGCCAGATGGCGCTGGCCATCTTGTTAAAGCTCATGCGGCTGCGAACCTCCAGATAGCCATACCGATAGCTCATGGTGTTTTTCGTGGTCAGCTGCGCCGCTCCGGCGTATTCGATGAGGGAGTTGGTGGGGTCATAGTAGTGAATGTATTTCGTGTTAACTACCCCGTCCTTGATCTCAAACACCTTGGACAGCTCGGAGTCTCCCTCTTCAAACGCCTTGGCACAGTAGTTTTCATCGGAATGCACAAGCACGTTCCATTTGGAGTTATCCAGCTGGCTGGAGGTGAACTCATCGCCCCAGACATACTGGTATTTTCCGAATTTCGTGCTGGTGAACGCCGTGCTGGGCTTTTCGTTATCCGCCGGCTCCCGCTTATCGTCCTCATCGGCATCGTCCTCGTCGTCATCCACCGGCTGCGGGGTCGGGATCACCGGGGTGTCGATCGTGGAGCTGTCGTCGGAGGAGGGATCCTCCGACGAGGGGTCCTCCGAGGACGGATCCGAGGAGGGAGCCGTGGGATCGCTGGAGACAGTCGAGCTGTTCGGCTTACTGGGCGTCGGCTCCTTTTTATCCTTGCAGCCGACCAGACCCAGCAAAAGCAACAGACACAGAGCAGCAGCACTCAGACGCATGACGGTTCGTTTCATAGTCCAATCCTCCAAAAATTAGTATTTTTAGTTCTGGCGCTCACCGCCCCGTTTTCCGCCGTTTTGCGGCGGAAGCAGGGCGAACGGTAGGGGCTTGTGGTGTATTTATATCAAATCGACCAAATTTTTCCTACAAACACCACTGGAACTTTTCTATTGCGTTAGGTTCATTATAGCAAGGCGCACAAAGCAATGCAATGTGAATAATAATCGAAAATCTTATAAAAATTATTCTGTCGGGATTGACAGCGCCCCATTGCGTGATGTACAATATCCACAGGCGGTACGCCGGGCTACGATCCGCCGCAGAAGCAGGGGACCGCCGGAGGGCGGCGGCGCCGCTGCCTGCCGCCTATACTGCCCGGTACAATACTCTTCCGGGAGGTCTGCCCCATGCATGAAAACCTGTACTATTTCTCCGCATACGGCGATCCGTCTCTGTTTCAGGGGGAGCTGGTGGGGCTGTCCTATTGCGACGGCACCTATTATCAGGCACGCAAAAACTCCGACGTGACGGTGATCGAATACATCCTGAGCGGTTCCGGTACGGTGCAGGTGGACGGCGTCAAGCACACCGCCCGCGCCGGAGACGTGTATCTCCTGCCCCTCTATACCAACCATCTGTATTACAGCGACAGCCGGGATCCATGGGTCAAATACTTCATGAATATCCGGGGCTCCCTGCCGCCGGAGCTGATCAAAAGCTACCAGCTGGAGCTGCAATACATCTTCCACAACAGCGACACCGAGGAGCTGTTCGCCCAGCTGTACAAAACGGCGCAGCTGGGCACCGACGCCATCGATCCGGAGCGGCAGCAGGAGCTGTTCGCCTCGCTGTTTCACCGGATCCTGATCCGGCTGCACCACACCCGGCATACGGTGGAGCGCCCCTCCGACACCGCTACCATCAAAAGCGTGATTGACAATTCCCCCAACCGCATCTACACCATCGACGAGCTGGCGCAGCTGGTGAACCGCTCCAAGGATTACATTATCAAGGCGTTTCAGCAGTCCTACGGTATCACCCCGCACGCCTATATCATCGAGCATAAGATGCAGTCCGCCCGCCTGCTCCTGTCCAGCACCGATTCCTCGATCGAGGAGATCGCCCTGCAGCTGGGCTATAAGAACCCGGAGCATTTTTCCACGCTGTTTAAGCGGAAATGCGGGGTGACCCCCCGGAATTACCGCATTTCCCAGCGGATTCCCACAGAACGGAAATGAACCACGGCGCAAAGCAGCCGCTCCGCCCCTGCACAAAGCAAGGACGGAGCGGCTGCTCCGATTTTATCCGTATGTGCCCGCCCCCGGCAGACGTCCCTCCAACGGCACAGCCGTTGCTCACCGATGGATATACATTCTCGACGGCTCCGTTTCACCGTCTTCCTGCACCATGCACAGGAATTCCCAGCCATACCGTTCATAAAAGCCGGTATGATGCGTCAGCAGGTAGACCGGCGATACCCCCTGCGATCGCAGCTCCGCCACCGCCCGCTGCAGCAGGTGCCCGGCGATCCCCCGGCACCGGTGATCCTCCTCTGTGTAAACAGCGCAAATATTCGGCGTGAGGTCCTGTCGATCGTGAAAGTCGTTGTCGATCACCCCCAAGCCACCCACGATCCGCTCCCCATCCAGGCAAAGATACCAGCCGTAGGCGGTCTCATGGCGCAGATACGCCTCCATGCACGCCCGATACGCCGCCTCGGGCACGCCCCACTTTTCGTGGAACCACGCCGCCGCCGTGTCCTTCAGCGCCGCCTGCTCACGCAGCGAGAGATACTGAAGCTCTTCCATTGAAACCCCTCCATTCCTTATGGGAAAGTATAGCATACTCCGCAGCACGATGCAACGGCGGCGGACTTTCGGCACCGCTGCGCCGACACCGGCCGCTCCCGGAGACGGCTGCGGGGATTTCCTATTGCTTTTTGCCGGAAAAATTGGTATAATGAGCTGTGATGTGTGTGAACAGAGGAAAGGAACAGGAAATTATGTCACTGGAACAAAACGGATTTGCGGCTCTGTCCCTGAGCGAGCCGACCATGAAAGCGCTGGATGCGATGGGATTTGATACCCCCACCCCGGTGCAGCTGAAAACCATCCCGCTGATGCTGGAGGGGCGGGACGTGATCGCCAAAGCCCCCACCGGCACCGGCAAGACCTGCGCCTTCGGCATCCCGCTGATCGAATGTCTGAATCCGGATATGAAGGATCTGCAGGCGGTGGTCGTCTGCCCCACCCGGGAACTGTGCGAACAGATCACCGCCGATCTGCGGGCGCTGGTGCGGTTTAACCCCGCCATCCGCATTGCCGCCGTCTACGGCGGGCAGCCCATGGGCAAGCAGATCGACGCCCTGAAAAAGCACCCCCACATTGTAGTGGCTACCCCCGGGCGGCTGCTGGATCATATGAGCCGGGGCAACGTCTGGCTGGGCAATGTATACACCGCCGTGCTGGATGAAGCGGACGAAATGCTGAAAATGGGCTTCATCAAGGATGTGCGCCGCATCCTCAACGCCACCCCGGGGGACACCCAGGTGGTGATGTTCAGCGCCACCATCTCTCGGGAGGTCATGGACGTGGCGTGGGAATACCAGCACGACGCCGTGGAGGTGCAGGTGGCGGCCGAGGGGGACAGCCGCCCCCATATCGACCAATATCTCATCCGCTCCGCCGGCTCCCAGCGTATGGAGGATATGCTGGAGATCATCAAGCAGGAGGACTACCACCGGGTGATGGTGTTCGCCAACATGAAATGCACCGTGCGGCAGCTCACCGAGCGGCTGCAAAAGCGCCGGGGCTCCGTGGACTGTCTCCATGGGGATATGCCCCAGGCACTGCGCAATAAGGTGATGGCGAAATTCCGGGAGAACAAGCTGGAAATTCTGGTAGCCACCGACGTGGCTGCCCGGGGCATCGACGTGGAGGACGTGGAGGCGGTCTTTAACTACGACATTCCGGAGGAGAACGAATATTATCTCCACCGCATCGGGCGTACCGGCCGTGCCAAGCGGCAGGGCGCCGCCTACACCTTCTATACAGACGCCGACCAGTATCGGCTGCGGGATATTCTCAAATATACCCGCTCCGAGGCTACCCGTATGGCGTTTGACAGCAACCGACGGCTGGTGCCGGAGGAAACGCTCCAAGAGGACGCCCCTGCCGACGAACAAGCATAAGCGCAAATCAGCGCCCGCAGTCATCCGACTGCGGGCGCTTTTTCGGCGGAGCGACCTAAAAACAGTGGTTTTCCTTTTATTTGCCCAATTCCGTGTAAAGATTCAGCATAGTCCCCTCATCCTTGCGGAGCTCGCCGTAGAATGCGTCTATATCCGGCGCATTCCCGCTTGAGGACTCATACCTCTTGTGTAATTCCGACCACATTCTATGCAGGACCTCAACGTCTTTCTCAAAGGATGCGTCCCCTGAAAAATAGCCAAACAGAACATTCTCCGTGACGTGCACCATAGCCGCCCGGTCGATCGCCGGCTCGGACAACGACCGGTGCTTTGATCCCGACAGCCATCCTGTTTCCTGACCGATGGCGGATGTGTAATCGGTCAGCGCATAAAAGGTCTCTCGGATCAGGCTCTCCACCGGTTCCGTTTCCGCCGTATCCGTGTTCTTGATCTCCTCCAACCGAGCAACGATCCTATTAACAGCGGAGCTTTGCGCAGTCAGATTCAGCTGAAAGGCTTCCTGCATATCGTCCGCCGTATTGCGGCGAATCCCGAGGAAGACATTCGCCGCCATCGATAGAAACAGGCACACACCGAGCATGATGCACAGGCTTTTTTGTTTCACATACTTCCCTCCTTGCCAAAAGAACGGCATTGGTTGACCCACGGTCATGGCATCTCTACCATACCATATATTTTCATATATTGCAATGTGTTTTTCAAAAACACATTGCTCCGGAATCCACTGCTTTGTCGGCGGTAACAAAATTGTCATTTGCCATCGGGGATGCCCTATGGTATAGTGTAGACAGAAGCGGAGGAATTTGTATGCGAATGTATTTCAAGCAGCGGCTGTTCTCCTGGTTTGACAGCTACGATATCTACGACGAGGCGGGCAACACCCTCTACACCGTCAAGGGGCAGCTCTCCTGGGGACACTGTCTGAAGATCTTTGACAGTGCCGGGCGGGAGGTCGGTCTGGTCAAGGAGCGGGTGTTCACTTGGCTGCCGAAATTCGAGCTGTATTCCGGCGGGCGGTATCTGGGCTGCGTCGCCCGGGAATGGTCCTGGTTCAAGCCCCGGTATACGGTGGACTGCAACGGCTGGCGCATGGAGGGAGATTTCTTCGAATGGGACTATCGGGTGGTATCCGCCGCCGGGCAGCCGGTGGCGACCATCTCCAAGGAGCTGTTCCACTGGACGGATACCTATGTGCTGGATGTGGTCTACGCCCCCGATGCCCTGCAGGTGCTGATGCTGGTATTGGCGATTGACGCCGAGAAATGCTCCCGCAACAGCGGATAAGCAAAGGGGGAGCTTGTGTGCCAAACGAACGTAGAATTGGCCGTGTTCCCGATGCGCTTGCCCGTTGCAACAACCAGTTTGCCGGAAATATTTTTGATTATTATCTTATAAGAACGCTATATCCCGAAGATCTGTCTTCATACTATGAATGGATAAGAACAGCCACCGACAGCGATTGTCGTGATGAAGACTCGATCGTTTCTGGCTTTCCGGTAGATAACGGTATAAATGAGCGCCTATTACAATTGACAAACGATATTACGCATTATCGGTTCCAAACCACAATATGAATTCTGAACCAAGTACCCCTACTCAAGACCGAATCGGCGACTGTATTTTGCTGTACGATCAGAAAGGAGCGATTCCGATGAAAAAACGCAGATGGTGGCTCATCCCGATCCTCGCTGCGGTGGCGCTGGCGGTGCTGACCGTTCCCTTTTCCGTGATGTCGCTGAACGACGGCGGCACGGTGGAATACCGGGCGCTGACCTATACGCTGGTGAAGTGGAACCGGCTGCAGGAGACCGATCCCAACTATCAGGCAACCCGGGTATACCCCTTTTCCCTGTTCACCTCCATCGACGCCCTGTGGGAGCGGGAGCGACCCTCGCAGGACGACCCGCCCGCCGACAGCCGGACGGAGGACCGCACCTTCCGTGCCACGGTGCTGGAGGTCAAAAACAACTTCCTTATGGTGGAGCCGCTGACCGGCGAGGAGGAACGGCGGAGCAGCGACAAGATCACCCTCACCGCCCCCGCCGGCACGGCGGTGGAGCTGCTGCAGCCCGGCTGCCCGGTGGAGGTGCAGTATGACGGCATAATTGCGGAGAGCTATCCGGCGCAGATCAACGCCTCCTCCGTCACCATCGCCGACGCCTGCCGGCAGGTGGACTATACCGGCACATGGCTGAGCGGGGCAGACAGCTCTATGATGGGAACCGACGGCACGGATACCGTGGATGTGCGCATCGTCGCCATCTACAAAAACTGCTTCTTCGCCCGCTATGTGGTGCCCATGCCCACGCTGCTGAAGATCAACGGAGTGCTGGACGAGGGCTGGTGCATCGGCGACCAGGTGCAGGTGACCATGGTCGACACCCGCTATCAGACGGAGACCCAGCGCATCGAGGGCACGCTGCGCACCGTGGGAGAAAGCGATTTCCAGCTGGAGGAGGGCAAGGCGTACAAGCCGGTCATTTACCTCTATCCGCCGCAGGAGACGGAGGTGTCCGTCCGGCTGGCGCTGGACGGCGCGCTCATCTGCACCTATCCCGCCTACCGGGACGGCTGGCGGGTCACCGCCCGCCCCGACGGCACCCTCACCGACGCCGCCGGACAGGAATACAGCTATCTCTACTGGGAGGGGACGCTGCCCGCCGCCTACGATTTTTCTCACGGCTTTTGCGTGAAAGGCAGCGATACGGCGGCGTTTCTGGAATCGGCGCTGGCGCAGCTGGGGCTGAACCGGCGGGAAGCCAACGAATTCATTGTCTACTGGCTGCCCCAGCTGGAGCAAAATCCGTATAATATGATCGCATTCCAGACCGCCGCCTACACCGACGCCGCCCGTCTGCAGATCGACCCGGCGCCGGACACCCTCATCCGGGTGTTTATGGCCTATCGTCCGTTAAAGGCGCCCCAGACCGTGCCGCCCCAGACCCTGACCGCCCCCCGGCGGGAGGGCTTCACGGTGGTGGAGTGGGGCGGCGCCCTTGTGCGGTGATACACAATACTAAGAAAAGAGGCTTATCTCCATGGAACAATTTCTGAATAAGCTTGTGGATTTCGCCACCCATGCCGGCCTAAAGCTGGTCATTGCCGTTTTGGTGCTGTTTCTCTGCTCCAAAGGCATCTCCCTGCTCATCCGGCGGCTGAAAAGCGGCAAGGGACTGGCGCACATGGATCCGTCGGTGCGCTCCTTTCTCATCAGCGCCTTGAATATCGTGCTGCGGCTGGTGCTGATCGTCACGGTGGCGTCCTATCTGGGGCTGCCCATGACCTCCGTGGTGACCGTCATCGGCAGCGCCGGGGTCGCCATCGGTCTGGCGCTGCAGGGCGGTCTGTCCAACATTGCCAGCGGTATGATGATCCTGTTCTTCCGCCCCTTTTCGGTGGAGGATTATATTGAAGTGAGTGGGCAGGAGGGCACCGTCACCGCCATCGGCATTTTCCATACGGCGCTGCGCACCTACGACAACCGCCGGGTGGTGATCCCCAACAGCGTGCTGACCGCCAACACGGTGCTGAACCTCACCGCCGAGCCGACCCGCCGCATCGATCTGGAGCTGTCCGCCGGCTACGACTGCGACAGTCAGCGGGTGCGGGAGACTGTGCTGGCCGCAGCGGCACAGGTGCCGGGGGTGCTGACCGACCCCACCCCCAGCGTCGTCATGACCGGTCACGGCGACAATGCCCTGCTGTATAAGGCGTTCGTCTGGTGCAACACCCCCGACTATTGGTCGGTGCGATTTGCTCTGCTGGAGGAGATCAAGCACCGCTTTGACGAGCAGGGTATTGAAATTCCGTTCCCGCAGCTGGACGTGCATCTGGACGGCAGCCGGTAACTGCGAAGCTCAGAAAAGACCTCGACAAATGTAAAAATCCGTCCCCTACGGAACCACAGGGGGCGGATTTTTCTATACAATAAGGGTACCCGTCTTTTTTCAACGGGATATCGAAACTATTCCGTTTTGGGGATGCGGCCTTTTCTTTTCGGATACGACTAACCGGGTCCGCCGCCAACGAAAGCTGCGGCTGCTTGCTGTACGATGAACAGCTGGAAACCCCCAGCCGCCTCCGGCACAAACCGGCAGACAAGACACCTCCAACGGGTATAGGCATAAGCTCCAAGCTGCAGCGGAAATGAGATACTCTCCTTTCAGAAAAGCGCTTAGCGATTTTATTGCCCTTGGTTTCTAAAGCTCCATGTCTCTCTGTAATTCTTCTATGCCGTTCTTTTCAGTTCCTAAATTCCTTCATGTTGTCAAGACACAATAAAACAGGCTCTGTTGTACCGTTGCCTGCACCCATATCAATATCCATCCAAGTTCTGGTTTGGATTATTTTATTGCGATATTGCTCGCCGTAGGTCATTGTCGGCGTATGCCCGAAAACGGTCATAATATCCTCAAAATATTCGTCGTCAATCTCCGGCCAAGCCCATAAAATTTCATCGGGTGTGTAATCGGATATTCTCTTGCTTTTGCTGAAATTATCCAATCCCCCATGAAGCAAAAGATAATCCTTGCCGCCTGCCGTAACGACTTCATAAAGCGGAGCATCGTGAAGATACTCCAGAATATCGGCAACGGTATCGGGGGATGCTTTGTTCAGCTTTGCCAGTGATCTCAGCGTAACGTCGCCGCCGTTAAGCTGATAATTTGAGAGAATTTCAATTTTCCTGCTATCTAAATCAGCCACGCTTTCATCCGTGATCTCATCAAAAAGGAATTCACAGGCGAGCAGCATTGCCTCGTGGTTTCCCAGAATCAGCTGGACATTAGGCTGTGTGAGCAGCCACTCTAAAATCGCAACACCGCCGTCGCCGTTCCGGTCGATCACATCACCGAGTATATAAAGAAAATCATGCTCTCCAAACTCCGCTTTACGAAGCAGCCTGTTCAATTTTTCAAGCGGATACCCATGTAGGTCGGAAATTACATATATCATAGTTCAAGTCCATTTGTTATCATTTTTATTATATCCTCCCGGCACAACGAGTTTTTACTGCTCATAATATGTCTGGGGTGATACGTCCAAAAAGTCGGTATTCCAAATCCGGATACAGAAGTGATCTCGATACATCCTGTTTCATACGATAAATTCAGCTCATGTAACGCTCCCTTTTCCAGGTTCATAGCCCTTTCCATAGTGGCGTGATACTGCGGTCCGGTGATAAACACCAGTATATCCGGCTGCATTATCTCCACTTCATTTTGAAACAAGGTTTTATCTGTATTTGGCAAATTCCTATTGAGCTCCATTTCCGAATCAAGGGTCAGGCTCATGGTTTTCCCTTGGATGCACCTCTGTGCCTTATCAATATTATTCCAGCAGGGAACCATGCCCCGAGCGCTAAAAGCCTTAAAAAAGCTCCAAAACGGCGAGCTGTTCCTTCTGCCAAATCGAAGCTTTAGATTTGGATCATTTGAATAACGAAGCTGATAGTCCAAAAAATCGATCGTCCATTTTTGGCTATCCGCTATAGCCCAATCCGGTTTATATACAGACCAACCATTCGTTTCCTGCCCAACGATCATGATCCGTTTTTCGGCACAAGCATATCTTTCCGAAGCTCCGGTAAAAAAAGGATATGAAATACCTTCATGCGTATTTTGGCTGACATACGGTTCAAAGATCTCTTCAAGCCATATGCTTTGATAATGATTTAATTGCTCGTTGATACTTCTTTCCAAAGCCCACACCTCGATGATTGGCTATACTATCACCGCTTACTTCTGCCCGGCGTCATCGATGGCAGCGGCGGCGGTGCTTGCCGCCGGGGCTTTTTTCGCCTTGTGGGATTCCGGCAGCCGGCCGTACAGCGCCGTATTCTCCCGGATGATCTGCGCCAGCCAGTCGTTGATGCAGCCCTCTCCGATGCGCCACTGCCAGTTGCTGCCGCCCAAGGTGGCGGGGGTGTTGATGCGGGCTTCGCTGCCCAGTCCCATGAAATCCTGCATCATGAGGATCGCCGTATCCGCCACGCTCATCAGCGCCGCCCGGATCATCGCCCAGTTGAACCCCTCCCCATCGTCCACATGGAGATACCGGCGGGCAAACGCCACCTCCGCCGGAGCGGCGGTGTGAGTCCAGCCCATGATGGTGTCGTTATCGTGGGTGCCGGTATACACCACACAGTGGCGGGGGTACCGATAGGGCAGATATTCGCTGTCCCCGGCAGGGTCAAAGGCGAATTGCAGCACCTTCATACCCGGATAGCCGCTGTCCGCCAGCAGCTGCCGCACCGCGGGGGTCAAAAAGCCCAGATCCTCCGCAATGATGGGCAGCGGGCCGCCGTGATCCTCCTCCAGTGCCCGGAACAGCTCCATGCCGGGGCCCTGCCGCCACACGCCCTTTTTGGCGTTGACCGCCCCGTAGGGGATACAGTAGTAGGACTCAAAGCCCCGGAAATGATCGATGCGCACCACATCGTAGAGCGCCAGCGTGCGGCGCATCCGCTGCCGCCACCAGCGGTAGGGGGTCGGCTCCCGGCGCATCTGCGCCCAGTTATATACCGGCATGCCCCACAGCTGACCGTCCTCGGTGAACGCATCCGGCGGGCAGCCCGCTACCACCCGGGGCAGCAGCTCTTCATCCAGATCGAACTGCTCCGGATCCGCCCATACATCGGCGCTGTCATCCGCCACATAGATGGGCATATCCCCGATAATCTGCACCCCATGGGCATGGGCGTAGGCCTTCAGAGCGTCCCACTGCCGGTAGAATTCAAATTGAACGAACCGATAGAACGCCAGCCGCTGTGCATGCTGCTGCCGGAACTCCGCCAGCGCCCGGGGCTGGCGCAGCCTCAGGGGCTTCTCCCACTCCCGCCAGCCGGCACCGCCATGGGCGTCCTTGAGCGCCATAAACAGCGCATAATCCTCCAGCCAGTCCGCCTGATCCCGGCAGAACCGGGCATGCTCCTCCCCCGGCGTGAAGCGGGCAAACGCCCGCTCCAGCAGCGGCAGGCGATGGTCATACAGCTTGCCGTAGTCCACCCGCCCGGGATCGCTGCCCAGCTCCGCCCGGTCGCATTCCGCCCGCTCCAGCAGCCCCGCCTCGATCAGGCGCTCCAGATCGATGAAATACGGATTGCCCGCCGCCGAAGAAAAGGACTGATAGGGCGAATCCCCGAAATGGGTAGGATTCAGCGGCAGCAGCTGCCAATAGCGCTGCCCTGCCGCCTCCAGAAAATCGATAAAATGATAGGCTTCCTTGCCCAGAGTGCCGATGCCGTATTTCCCCGGCAGGGAAAACACCGGCATCAGGATTCCGCTGGTACGCATGATGACCACTCCTTTATGTTGATGAACGCTGCCTCACTCCCCGGCGGGCAGCAGCAGCAGCAGAGGCAGGTGGGGCGGATTGGCGATGCGCAGCGGGACAGAGCTGTTGCCCAGACCACGGCTCACCACCATGGTGGTGAGCCCCTCCCGGTATACTCCGTCGGTATAAGCGGGCAGAACCCCCTGGCCGGGCGCATATACCCCCCGTCCATGCACCCGGATCTGTCCCCCGTGGGCGTGCCCGCAGACGACCAGATTCCATCGCGCCTTTTGATAATAGGAAAAATAGTCCGGCTTATGCGCCAGTGCGATCGCCGGCTGCCCGCTGACCGCCAGCGGACGGGGGCAGCGGTGTCCCATGCCAAACAGCCGCAGCGTCGCCCCGTCCTTTTCCCAGTCGGCGTAGCTGTCGCACAGGTAGTGTACCCCACATTCCGTGAGGAGCTGCCCATACAGCGGCTCCCGTCCCAGCCGCAGCTCGTGGTTGCCGGGGATCGCAAAGCAGGGGGCGATCGCCGCCAGCGCCTTAGCCAGCCGCCGCAGCCCGGCGGCATCAAAATCGGTGTAGCTGTTGGTCAGATCGCCGGGCAGAAAGATGGCGTCGGGGCGCTGAAGCGCCACGCAGTTGATCAGCCGGGTCAGCCGCACGGCGTTGTCCGGCAGATGCACATCCGCCACCACCGCCACCCGGGCGCCGCAAAAGGCGGCGGGCAGCCGGGGCAAAAACACCGGAATCGGCTCCACCTGGGGCGCTCCCCAAGGGATCTGCACCGCCATGGCGGTATGCAGCAGCTTTTTGGATCGCTTCGGCTGAATTTCCACGGAATCACCCCCTTGAACAGATCTTAGTGTACCACAATTGTCGGCAAAATAAAAGCAGAAGATTCGTTTTCGGTCGGGAAATACGAAGAAAGACCGGATCGCTCCCCGACAGCCGCTTTGCCTGCGGTCCTCTGCGCTCCCCGCATTTTCGGCAAAACGAAACAGAGACACCACCGCCGGAAGCACCCGGTCGGTGTGTCTCTGATTGGAGCCCCGGCGGTTTCTCAGATCCCGACGGCTGCTCCCAAAGCGGCTCTCTTCGGATGACCGCCCGATCCGGCAAACGGATCGGCGCCCGTGCCGATCTGCACAGACAGCTGCTCCGCCGCCGCAGACAGCGCCTTTTCCGGCTCCTGCCGATCACAAAACAGGACAAAACGGCAGCATACCGTACCGTTCACAAGAGAGACATCATACCGATTGCGGTAATTGGGCTTGCCTTTCGCCTGTTCACAATCGGTATAGTCGGCATACAGGTAGCCTTTGCTATGAAACCAACCATAGCCGAGCGTAATCCAGAACGGAGGAATACCGGTGATCGCCCGTCAGGGCGGCGGCATTTTCTCCGCTCAGCGCTACATATGAGCCCCGATATTGCTGTGCTTCCTCCTGAAAATACCGGGTAAGCTCCCGGGCTCTTTGCTCCGTGACCGGCTCTGCATAATAGACGACGATCGCCCGAAGCCCTTTCCGCTGAATGGTCATTTCTCCCTCGACCGTTTCCCCGGGAACCGGTAAGCCGGCGGCGATCTCCTGCAAAAGCGCCCCATCCGGCTGCATAGGCTCACAAGCGCTTCGGCTGTCATCCCATTTCAGCAGACCGATCGAAAGCGCCGTCAGAAGCACGAGCAGCCAAACCAGCGCCGTCCTTATCCCATGTCCTCCATGCGTCATAGCTTTCCCCCGTATGGCGTTTTTTATCCGTACCCTATGGAGATCCGCCCATAAAATAGCAGTATAGCACAGAGCACGCCATACTGTCAATTTCCGATGAAGACCCGGTGAAAGCCGTAGGCTCCACCGGGGCAGGGGGCTATGGAGCTGGACCGCTCTGCAGAATACCGGATCGCAGAGCGTCCTCCTGTTTCTGCGGATCGTCGGCACCCAGCGCCGCCATCGACACCCCAATGACGGATGTCCCGCCGCATCGCCATGCCTGCAAAAGCTACGCCCGGAGCAATGACTGCTCCGGGCGTAGGTCTGCCATAGACAGCTGTTTAGCGGGCGATATAGGATACCTCGCCCAGCCACACGGTGACCGGAGAGCCGGTGTTGACCCCCATATCCCCGTTTTCATTACCGAAGATCGCCAGCTGCAAGCCCGACAGGCAGCCATCGGCACCCAGCGCTGCCTCCAGCGCCTCCCGGGATACCGTCAGCTCGTTCCATCCGCTGTGCAGCTCCGTGAATACCCCCAGCTTGCCGCTGCCGCCATACGGATACAGCACCACCCGCTTGACCGACGCATCCAGCCGGATGCGCAGAGTCACGGTCTCCAGCTGTGCCACGGACACGCTCTCCGGGAACTCCACCACCACCCCGGCACACACATAGCCATAGGTCATATCCAGCCGTACCGCCTGCTCCGTCTCGTCGTATGCCGCCGCAAAGGAGTCGGACTCATACCATTCCATGCCGCCGGGGGTGTCCTTGCCGTTGTTGTGGACCAGCGCCGTATAGCCGGCGTCGAAATCCGCCAGCGTACCGGGCTGCAGCTCCATATCCTGTGCCTGCAGCGCCGTATACGCCGAATCGGCGGTGGTCTCGTTATCGCCGTTGGCCTTGACCCGATAGAGGATCAGCCGATCCGGCGGCAACCCGGTGAGCGCCGTGATGTCCACCGTGGTCTGCGCTCCGGTGCAGGCGACGATATATTCAACGCCGTTAATGCACACCGTATAGCTTCCGGGGAGACGGGCGGCGGAGAGCCGCAGCTTGCGGTCGTCATAGACCACCTGCGGCGTGGGCAGCGTCTCCAGCGAGGAGTACACCACCTCATTGCTGACGCCGGGCAGCACATCCGGGTCGTCAGACACCGCCCGGACCGTCACCCGGAACACGCCCGTTCCCAGCTCGCTGAGATCGATGACGCAGGCGGTCCCCACCGGGAAGCAGGTACCATCGACATACACCTCATACCCCGAGGCGCCCGGCACCGGAGACCACGAGAGAGTATCGCCGGATAATGTCACCACCGGCGCCGTCAGCCGCCGCAGCGGACGGATCGTCCCCAGACAGGCGGTGATGGCGGTCCCCTGCCCGACGCCCGGAGTCAGCGCCTCGGTCGTATACAGCGCCAGCTGCAGACCGGACAGGCTGCCCTCAGCACCCAGCGCTGCCACCAGCGCCTCATGGGGGATCACCAGCTCATTCCAGCCGGAATGCAGCTCGGTGGCGAACAGCAGCGTCGCCGAGGAGCCGTAGGGATACAGCTTCACCGCCCGCACCGTATCATCCAGCCACAGCCGCACCAGCACGTCCGGCAGCTGCGCCACGGCGGCAGACTGCGCAAACCGCTCCACCACACCGGCGCAGACATATCCCTGGATCAGCTCCAGCCGGATACCGCCCTTTTCCGCATCGAAGACAGCGTTAAAGCCGTCGGACTCATACCATTCCATGCCGCCGGGGGCGTCCTTTCCATTGTTATAGATGAGATAGGTAAATGCCGCCCGGTCGTTATCCGCCAGCGCCGTGCCGGTGTTGACCACCGCCACGCAGCGCACCGGCTCCGAATCGGCGAGGTCAGCGCCGTTGCCCAGCGCCCGGATCTCCACCACCTCACCGGTCAGTCCGCTATAGCGGGTATCCCCGGCGGCGGCAAACAATTCTTGTCCGTCGGAGAGGATCCGATAGCCGGTCGCCCCCTCCACCGGCTCCCAGTAGAGTGTGCCGTCCTCATAGCGTACTCCGGCGGGCGCTGCCAGCTGCACCTTACGGGCAACAGCGGTAACGGCGCCCAGCGAGACCGACATGGTTCTGCCCTGATCGGTGCCAAATGCCGTCCCCTCCGGCGAGCCATAAAACGCCAGCTGTAAGCCCATCAACGTATCGCCGCCGTCGGCGCCCCGCAGACTGGCCTTGGGGATCGTCAGCGTGTTCCAGCCGGGCTGCAGCTCGGTATACTTACCCAGCACCTGCGTGTCGCTGCCGCCATAGGGGAACAGGAGCACCCGGCTCACCGAGCCGTCCAGCTTCACCCGCACCTGCACCGACTCGACCCCGGCGAGCGCCGCCGGCTGCGGAAACCGCAGCACCACCCCGGCGCACACATACCCATGGGTCAGGGTCAGATCCAGACAGGTCTCGGCGCTATTGTAGCGGACGGCAAATGCGTCGCTGTTATACCAAGGCATTCCGCCGGGCGCCTCGGCGCCGTTATTCCACACCAGATAGCGATAATAGTCGGCGTCATTGCCGGACAGATAGCCGGGCGCCGCATGGGCATTCACATACACCGCCATCTCGGAATCCCAGCCGGTGATGCCGTCGCCCAGCGCCGTCACCCGCAGCAGCTTGCCGCCGGTGACCGTGTATGCCGGGGTCTTGACCACCGTCTGTCTGCCGTCCTCGACCACCCGGTAGCCGACGGCGCCCGCCACCGCATTCCATGTGAGCCGATCACCGGTCAGGGTCAGCGCTTGGGGAGCGGCCAGCGGCCTTGCATTGGTGACAGCACCCAGCAGCACCGTCACCGGCTCCCCCTGCCGATAGCCCTGCCGCAGCTCGACAGAGCTGTAGAAGGCCAGCTGCAGACCGGCCAGCGTCTCCTCCCGATAGGCGGCGGTCAGCGCCGCCCGGGATACGGTCAGCGTGTTCCACCCGGCCTGCAGATCGGTATAAGTGCCCAGCGTGCCGTCGGAGCCATAGCCGTACAGCTTCACCGCCCGGACAGCGCTATCCAGATGCACCCGCACCACCAGCGTATCCAGCTCGGCGGTCTTCACCGGCCGGGGGAACTGCATGACCGCCCCGGCGCACACATAGCCAAACTGCATATCCAGCCGCACCGCCTTTTGAGCGGCGTCAAAGGAGGCGGCGAAGGAATCCGCCTCGTACCATGTCATGCCGCCCTGCACGCCGTCGCCGTTGTTCCACACCAGCTCGGTGTAATAGGGCTGATCGTTTTCCGACAGGTATCCGGCAGGAACGGCAGCGTGGACATATACAGCATCGTCGGAATCCAGCGTCGTCAGACCGTTGCCCAGCGCCCGCACCTTATGGACCGTGCCGGTTCCGGCAAGGGAGGTCGTCCCCGCCGCCAGCGTATGCTCCTTGCCATCCACCGTCACCCGGTAGCCGACAGCACCCTCCACCGCCGTCCAGCGCAGGGTACCGTCCTGCGCCGTCACCCCGGTCGGGGTCACCAGCGGCGTCGCCACCGTGACGGAGGCTAAGTAAATATCCGAGCTCTTCTGGGAGGACTGGCGGGTCAGACCAAACTGGAGACTGCGCAGCACCCCATCGTCATCCGCATAGTGCACCTCCCGCAGCGCTGCGGCATCGATGACCGCCGTCGTCCACTGACCCGGCTCCAGATCGAAATACCGTGCCACGCTGGAGGACTGCGCCTCGACGTAGTTCCCCGCCAGCGTCAGCCGTCCGTTGGTGGCCTCATCGTCCACCCGGAACCGAATGACGATCTTGCGGTCGCCCAGCTCCTGTATGCGGATGGGGCGGGCAAGATATACCTTTGCCACCGCATAGCCGGAGGGGCTGTAGTCCATGGTGATCCGCAGCACACCGGTCTCGCCGCCGTATTCGGGCTGATATTCCTCGCTCACGGCGCCGGTCCACCACTGGTTGATGAATCCGGAGCTCACCAGATTCACATAGCCCTCGTCATCGAAGGAGGACAGATAGTCGGCAGGCAGCCGGGAGTCCTGCCAGTGGCGGTCCTTGGCACGCCAGGTGCAGGCGGCGTCGGCGGCGTTGCCGTATTTGTCCTCGGCGTGGATCTGCAGCTCATACCGCCCCGCCCTTTCCGGCACAAAGGCACCGGTCATCTGGTTATAGGAGGTCTCCGTTCCCTCGAACAGCAGCTTAATATAGCTTTTCTGATAATCGATGGGCGAGGCATCCACGAAATTCACCGCCGGGATGGAGTATTCCTTGTCCGTCTCGTCCAGAAACACGTCATAGGGCACGGCGCCGATCTCGATCTGCGGCGCCACGGTATCCGCCACCGTAAAGCTGCGGGTCGCCTCGGCGCTGCCGGCCGTGCAGCGC
Source organism: uncultured Eubacteriales bacterium (assembly GCA_934630515.1). GTDB lineage: Bacteria > Bacillota > Clostridia > Oscillospirales > Acutalibacteraceae > UBA5905. The sequence continues at coordinate 274,100 of CAKTVV010000001.1, forward strand.
ACCGTCCACTGCCCCACGCTGTCGCAGGGCGCCACCGGATAGGCGCTTTCCAGCACCGTGTCCGTCTCATTGGTGAAGGTATAGGTCACTGCGGCGTTTTTCTGCCGGATACCCAGCCGGTTGACGACATAAGCCCGGGGCAGCAGCTGCTCGGTGCCGTATTCAAACACCGTGCCGTCCTTGAACTCCGAGGCAAAGACCATACGGCTGCCGGTACACAGCAGCAGGAGCACCGCAGCCAGCACCGCAGCCGCCCCCAGAGCGGCAAGCAGCAGGAGCCCCCGGCGTTTGCTGATCGTCAAGCGTCTCACCCTTTCATTTTGGTCTTGTAGCTCTCGATATACGTCTTCCACTGCGCCGTATCGTAGTGCGCCAGCGTCGCTCCGTAGATATCCGCCGGAGCGGTGGCGTTGCCGCCGAAGATGGTCTTAACGATATTCACGTTCGTGGACGCCTTATCGTAGCACCACTGGATGTCCACGATGCTTGCCATGGGATTATCCAGCCCGGACACATCCAGCACCACGCTGTCCTCCATCTTATCGTAAAGGCTCTGCACATAACCGGTGAACCGGAAGCCGTCGGCAGCGCTGGGCTTATACCCAAAGGGCAGGCGGCTCAGTCCGTTGGCGTTCTGGGCGGACAGCTTCTGCGCCCGGTCGGACGCCAGATAGCGGAGGAAGTCCTTGACCGCCTCGGCATTTTTGGTATTCTTGGGCACCACAAAGCTGCGGCAGCAGTTTTCGCACACCAGATTGCGTGCCTCCCGGATGATCGCAATATCCGCCTCGGACACGCCCGCCGGGGCGGCGCCCTTGCCGTCCACAAAATCGATGACCTGCACCAGCGTCGCCTCATCGGGAATGGAGGGGGTGCGCCGGATGATGGCGCTGATGACCGGCATCTTGATGGCACGCAGCTCCTGCGGCTGCACGATGCCGTCCTGGATCAGATCCTCTACCTCATTCTCGATCCAGGCGCCAATATACATCATCGCCACCTTGGATTTGTTCATACCGTAGCCGCCGCCGTAAAACACCTGATCGGCGCCCTTGAACGCCAGACTGTCGCTGTCGCTGTAAAGATAGTGGTTCTTTTTGGTGCCCAGCTTATACGCCACCGCATACGCTTCCTCGATGGCGGTCTTATTCTGGGCGATGAACCGGGGAGAATCCTCCGCCAGCTTATAGCTGCCACCGTCCTGATAGTTGCCCCGGACATAGTTGCGGTAGCCCTCGACGCCGGTCATCTGGGCAAACCAGGTGGTGGTGAGATAGGAGGTGTAATCGCCCCCCTGCGTGTCCGCCAGTGCCGCCACCGTCAGGAAGGTCTGCTTGCTGAACAGATCGTCCCCCAACCGGAACAGCTCGTCGGTGGTGCGAGGCAGCTGGTAGTTGTCCGCCCCGTACACCTCGTCCAGAACGGTCTTGTTATAGACCCAGTTCCAGCCGGTGCGGGCGGTGGCGGGCAGCTGATAATGCCTGCCGTCCTCGTTATAGAAATCGTACACGCCCTCATCGCATTTATCCTTGATGAGCGTTTCCTCGCCGTACGCCTTGGCATCGTATACATCATCCAGCTCCAGCAGATAATCGGCGTTGCCGAACATGCCCACCTCGATCTGGTACAGGTCCGCCGAGGCGCTGCCGGAGAGAATATCCGACTGGGCGGTGGTGTTGTCATAGCTGGGAATCAGCTCGATATACACATCCTGGTTAATGGACATATAGTCCTCCGCCACCGCCTTGAGCCAGGCATCGCCATAGCCGCCGGCGTAATAGCTGAATTTCACCGTGGTGCTGCGGCTGCCCTTGTCGGTGGTGCCGCCAGCGCCGCCGCACCCCGCCAGACACCCCAGCAGCAACAGCGCCGCCAGCAGAAGAGAGATATGCTTCTTCATGGAAATACGCTCCTTTCATCCATCGCCCAGCTCAGCCCTTGATCCCGCCGCTCAGCTGAAGATCCATCAGACTTTCCTGAAAAATAAAGTACAAGACCAGCACCGGTACCAGACACATCATCAGCGCCGCAAACAGCACCGGATAATTGATCGCCCGGGAGGTGACGATCTGGTAGACATACAGCCCCGACGCCAGCGTGGGCATATTCGGCAAATACACCAGCGGCGCCATACTGTCATTCCATCGCCCGATAAACTCGCACATGAACAGCGCCGTCAGCGGCGACACCACCTGAGGCAGCATCACCGTGAAAAAGGTGCGGAAATGCCCCGCTCCGTCGATGAACGCCGCCTCGGCATACTGCCATGACAGGCTTTTGAAGGTGGCGTTCATGAGAATAAAATAGAAGCCCAGACCGCTGGCGGACAGCAGCGCATACAGCGGCGAATCGGTGGCGTGCAGCGCCCGGTAAAACCGCAGAGACGCCGCCATATTGCTCATGATCGGGATCATCATGGTCCCCACCGCAAAGGCGTAGATGAACCGGCGGCCGGGGAACCGGTATTTCGCCACCACATACGCCGTCATGGAGCTGAACAGCACCGTCAGCGCCGACTTTCCCACGGCGAACCAGACGCTGTTCACCGTCATGGTCACCATACTGATGCCGTTGGCGGACAGCTCCCTCCAGGCAGCGGCGTAGTTCCTGAAATTGAGGGATCCGGGCAGCTTAAAGGGGCTGCCCGCCGCATTAAACTGCGCCCGGGTGAGCATGGAGCACAGCAGCCCCCACACCAGCGGAAACAGGATCGTCGCCGCATAGAGGACAAATACGATAAATACCAGCAGCTTCACCACCGGTATGTGTTTTCGACGCTTCCGGTCAGTATTGTGCATCTTGATTCACCTTCTTCGACAGGTATTGCACCAGCAGGACGATGGGGACCGCCAGCAGGGTGAAGAACAATCCCACCGTGGTAGGATAGTTATATGCCCCGCCCAGCACCTGATTGAATATCCAGAAGGACAGCGTGTTGGTGTTGTAATCCCCGTTGGTGAAATAGAGGATCGGGCCGGAGGCGGTGAAGATGCCGGTGGTCGCCAGCAGCAGCTGGGTGGACAGGGTCTCCCAGCACATAGGCACCACCAGATAGATGAACTCGTGGAACGAGCTGCAGCCATCCAGCTTGCCCGCCTCAAAGATGTCCTGCGGGATACGGTTCATAGCGCCGATCTGCAGCAGCATATTGGCGCCGAAGCCCGACCAGAAGGTGTAAAAGAGGATCACGCCGGTGGCGGTCCGGGGGTCCGCCAGCAGGTTGCCCAGCTGGATACCGAAGGTCTGCTCTACAGAATACCACAGGATGCCGTAGACCTTGATGATATCCTTGAAGATCAGCACCAGCACCACCGGCGAGATCATGCTGGGCAGGAAAAAGACCGTGCGGAAGAATTTATAGCCCCAGATCTTCCGAAACAGGAAATAGGAGACCACAAACGCCAGCAGCAGCGATACGATACCCAGCGCAAAATACTTCAGCGTGTTGATCAAAGCGTTCCAGATGGTGCTGTCCCGGCTGCTCAGCTCCTGAAACAGCAGCCGCCAGTTATTGAGGGAAAAGACCTCGCTGCCGTTGCGGTCCCGGATGGTGAACGCCAGCAGCACCGAGTCCAGATTGATGATCAGATAGGATACGATATTATAGAAAGCGAACAGCAGCATCGTGTAACAGAACAGATACTCCTTCCACTTTCGCCGGTCAAGTCGGGGGCGTCTGCCCCGTTTCAGATCTGCCATAAGTCCGATTCCTTTACTCAAAGCGTTTCATCCGCTGCCGGGGCAGCTCGCCCCGGCAGCGGCAGACCTCCACTCAGCAGGGGATAACGAACGCCGCCTCCCCGGCCGCCAGCGCCAGCTCCAGCACGCCGTCCGGCAGCGACACCAGCTGTCCTGCGCCATTCCGATACACCAGCGCCCGGCGGCTGTCGGTGAGGGTCACCGTCACTCCATCCACCGTTCCGGCGGAGGACTCGGTAAAGTTCACCGCCATATATCCGGTGCGCCCGGCGGCATCGGCGAACTGCCCCACCACCGTATCGGCGGTAGCCGTAACCGCAGCACCGGTCAGCGCCTCCAGCGTCGCCGCCTCTCCGGCGGAAAAGCTCCTGTCATGGCTGGCGGAGCCGGCGACCAGCGCCGCCCCCTGCCAGTCAAAGGCGGCGATCACATGATCCCAACGCTGCAGCTCACTGTTGACGGCAGCCACCGCCTCATAGGCGGCGGTGGTGTTGCCGTCGGCGTCCAGCATCCCGGTGATGCTGTTGCCGGTGCCGTCGTCGGCAGCGCTGTGATAGGCGAAATACTCCAGCCCCCGGGCGCCCAGCGCCAGCGCCGTATTCACCTGAAAGGCAATATCCGCCTTGGTGCTGATTGCCCGCACGTCGCTGCCGGCAAACGCCTGAATGCAAAAGGCGGTGGTGATGGGGCCGGTGATCCCGGCGGTGCGGTTATACTCCCGGGCGATGTTCGCCACCGTCAGCAGATCCGCCAGATACCCGGAGCGGAGGATGTTGGTCTTTTTCCCCGTCAGACCGGTCTTCTGGATCAGGGGATAATTGTCCACGCACAGGGTCTTGGGCCCGTTGACCTGTGCAAGAATGGTATCCACATAGGTCTGTACATACGCAGCATAGCTGTCCCCGATGGATGCCGCCGGCGCATAGCCGGGCAGAAGATTGCCGTGGAACAGCTTGTCAGCAGCATAGGTATTCTGCCAGTTCACCAGCGGCAGCAGATCGCCGATGCCTGCAAGCGTCGGCTCGTCGTACTGGTAAAAGCCCAGGATCCGGTCGGACACATTGAGCTGCGTGGTGATGCCGTCCCAATAGGCAGCGGCAGCCGCCGGAGAGGCGGTATTAAAGTTCCGATACAGTATATCAAAATCCTGCGCCGCCAGCAAGACCTGCTGCAGATAAGCGTCGGTCACATTTCCGGCGTCATCCCGCATGGCGGTATAATCCTCCCCCACATAGACGGCGGTGAACCCGGCGGCCTTATACGCCGCCAGTCCGGCGGCAGTGGGCTTTGCGGTGATATCCGCAAAGGACCACACCCCGGCATCCGCTCCGTAGCGGGGGATGTCCGGGATTGTATACAGCCCCAGCAGATGCTGCTGCAGCAGGCTCCAGTCGGTCTCGTCCGCCTGCCCGCTGCCATCCAGATCCAGCCGCTTTGCCTGTGCCTGCGCCGTACCGGCGTCCAGCAGCTCCCGGAAGCAGACCAGATCCCGAATATCCACAGCTCCGTCGCCGTTGGCATCGCCGGGAGTGTCCGACTCGATCACGGGGACGCCCCAGGTGCTGCCGTTATACTGCGCCGTAAATGCGCAGACATAGACCGTATAGGGATGCCCGGCGACCGTGTTGGCATACACGCCGCAGAGCCGGATCACATCGCCCTTTTTCGGGGCTGTGCCCAGAGAAATATAGGTCAGCCCCGCACTGTCCCCCACAAAGCAGCCGTTCGTCAGCTTTTCTCCGTTGAGCCAGAAGCCGGCGGTCTCGTCGGCAGGCTTGAAATTGGTCTCGCTCCAGCCGGTAGGCATGGCGGTGTTGCTGTTGGTCACATAAAAGCCGTTGGACAGCGGCGCATTAGGGGCAAAGTCAAAGGTCGCCACCCCGTCCACTGCCGCCCAGGCGGCACCGGTATACACAAAGGTGCAGGATGCGACCGAGAAGGACACGGTCGTCAGCGACTCTTTCCCCTCCTGTGGGCGGAAGGTGCCGCCGACCGTCACCACCGTCCCCTCCTCCGCCGCAGCGGGCAGGGTCAGGCACAGCACCCCATCCCACGCCGGGATCAGTCCGATCGCCGCAGTCTCGCCGTTGACCGTCACGCCGCTGCCGCCCCGGTTCTCATACGCCAGCTGCCAGGCAAGCGCATTGCTGGCGATGGCGGTATTGCCGCAATCCAGATACAGGTGCTGCGCATCGGATACCGAGGAGACCCGCAGCGCCACAGCCTCGTAGGTCAAGCCGGAATAGGGCAGGAATTTCCCCTCCGCTGCCGTATACACCGCCTGCAGCTCGTTTACGGTGAGCTTATAGGGCGTGCCGGTGTCTTTATTTTCAAAGGTTCCCTTGACGGTGATCACATCCCCGTCTGCATAAGCGCCGACGGAGATATACACACCGCCCTGCCACGCCGCCAGAAAATAGGCGTCGTTCAGTCTGGTCCCATTTTTGTAGATACCGCTTTCCTCGTTGCAGGGCTTCATCACCACCCCGGACCAGCCCACCGGCAGATTCCGATCGCTGGAATCCACATAAAAGCCACTGTCGGTCGGAGCGATCCCATTGAGGGTAAAGTTCACATCCGTGGCATCCGGCTCCCGCACCCAGGCAGCGCCGTCGTAGGTGAACGCCACCGGCGTGACGGCAAAATTGACATCCGCCTTCGATGCATCCGCTGAGACAAACACGCCCCGGAGCTCCACCCGGGTACCGTTCACCGCCGCTGCCGGCAGCTTACGGTAGATGACCTTGTCCCAGCCCGGCACCAGACCGCCGTCCAGATGCTCCCCGTTCACCCAAATGCCGCTGTTGCCGTCCAGCGGGACATAGGAGAGCTGCTCCGCAATGGCGGTGCTGGCGATGGCGGTGCTGCCGCAATCCAGATACAGCACCGTATCCCCCAGCCCCTGCACCGGGCGCAGCGCCACGGCGGGATCATCCACCCGCACCCAGCTGCTGCCGCTCCATGCGAAGGAGGTGTCCGCCGCCAGCGTAAAGGAATCCTCGCTGAACTGGGCGTTGGCGGAGGTAAAGGTCCCCTTCAGGGTCACTACATCCCCCGTCGCCGCCGCCGTATCCAGCTTGAGATACGCAGCGTCGCACTGACCGGCGGAATCCCCCGCCCAGCTGATGATCTGAATGCCGATGTCCCGGCGCTCGCCGTTGAGGAATACCCCCTCGTCGGCGGCTGCCGCCTTATAGACGGTGTTCCAGGAGCCGCTGATGGTCTTGTCGCTGACCTCCATGTAGAAGCTGGAGGCGTCGGCGGGCAGCCCGGAGGGGGACAGAACCACCCCCGGGTGCTGCGTGCCCGCTGCCGCTGCGGTCAGCGGCAGGGCGCCCAGCACCAGCAGCGCCGCTGAGAGAAGTGCCAGAAGCCGTGTCTTTCCACCTGTTTTGTTCATTCTTCTCACCTCATCCGATTTTATCCTGATTCCGGTCGCCCCCGGCGGGCGGTATGCCGGAACTACTGCCCATTATCGACACGCTACGACAAATGCGCCGCCGCCGGCGGTGAGATCAAGCGTCAGCCGGTGATCCTCCAGATCGTAGACCTGCTCCTCTCCCTCCTGCCACACGACCACCCTTTGGGTGTCTGCAAAGGTCAGCTCCACCACATCGATCCTCCCGGCGGAGGGCTCGGTGTAGTTGACCACCATATAGCCCCGGTAGCCGTCCTTGTCGGAGAACTGCCCGATGACCGTATCGGTGCGTGCCGACACGGCGGCGACCCCTGCCGGAGACTCCAGCGTGCGGCTGCGCACCATCTGGAGGGCAGTAGCGTTTTCGTTATGCTCGCTGCCGTCCACGACGTACAGCCCCTCCCAGTCAAAGGCGGCAATGACGTGATCCCACCGATCCAGCCGTCCGGTCGCCTCCTTCACATAGTCAAAGGCAGCCAGCTTGTCGTTGACTCCGTTTTCCACCATGCCCACCATGTTCAGCACCGTGCGATAGAGGAAAAATTCCAGTGTTTTCGCTCCCATCGCCAGACAGGTATTGATCTGAAAATCAATATCCCGGGCAGAGGTGGGATACCGCAGGGCATTGTCGGAAAAATTCTGGATACAGAACCCCAGCGTGATCCGGCTGGGAATTCCGGGCGTGTCGTTATATTTCTTCACCACCCCGGCGGCGGTCAGCAGATCCGACAGATAGGACGCCCGCAGCATATTGCCGGAGGTGCCGGACATCAGCGGATAGTTGTCGATGGACAGCCCCTTGGGGGTGGAGAGCCTGGACAGCAGCACATCCACATATTTCTGCAAATACGCCTCATAGTCCCCGCCGATGAGCTTTTTATCCGCATAGCTGGGAAACAGATTGGCGTAAAACAGCTGTCCGGCGGCGTTGGCGTTCTGCCAATCCGCCAGCCCCGCCAGCCGATCCAGCGATTCCAGACTGGGCTCGTCGAACTGATAGTAGCCCACCACCTTGCCCAGCCCGTTGAGCTGGTCGGTGATGCTCCGCTTGGGAACAGGCACCTCTGTGAGAGTGAAGCCGTTGGCGTTGTAGGCGATGCCGGTGGTGTTCTGCCAGTATTCCGCAGCGTTATACTGATTGCGCAGCAGCACATTGCCGTAGCGGGAGGCGGCGGCGATCGCCTGCTTATAGGCGTCTGTGAGCACGCCCTCCTCGTCGGTCAGCGACACCCGGTCCTCCGTGAGTATGTAGGTGTTGAACCCGGCGTCAAAATACTGCTCGATATCCTCCTGCCGGGTGGAGGGCGGCGTATCGGCAAAGGTCAGGATCCCTCCCTCATCCGGATAGGCCGGCACCCGGATGGAGTCGCTGCCGCCTGCCGACCCACCGCAGCCCGCCGCCGTCAGCAGCAGGGCGAGCACCAGCAGCCAAGCCATCGCTCGTTTCATGGTTCCTCATCCTCTCTCGTCAATGTGATCGTCCACCTTCCTGCCGGCAGCTGCAGCCGCAGCCGTCCCTCCGGCATCGCTGCGGTGTATTTTTCCGCCCCGCACACCGTGGCGGCAGCGGCGGGATAGGTCATCTCCACCTCGCCCCGCAGGGCATTCGGGATCTCCACCGTCAGCTGCACGGTGCCGTTTTCCCGCCGCCAGGCGACCGCCGCTTTTCCGAAGGGAGTCTCCTTTTCGGCGGCGGCATGGGTGAGCAGCTCCAGCACCGCCGGATGCACCGTCACCACACCCTCGCACAGCCGGGTCAGCTCCAGTCCTGCCACCCGTTCATACAGCCATGCCACCGTGCTGCCCAGCATGGGATGGCAATGGGACAGCTCCTGACCGCCCTTGACGATCGAGCTGCCGTCCGCTCCGATGCGGTAATCCGGCCAGCGGCGGCTCCAATGCTCCGACAGGGTGGTCTCCCCCTCCAGCATCGCCGCATAGGAGGGATAATCGGGGGCGGTCATGATCCAATAGGCGATGTCCGCCATTCCCGCATCCGTCAGATAACGGATCAGCACCGGGGTCAGCACGATGCCGGTATCCAGATGATATCCGGTCTCCTCCGTATAATGGCGGCGCACCTTTTCCCGCAGCCGCCGTGCCGTCTCCGGCGGCGGCAGCGCATACGCCAGCGCCAGCACATCCTCCCCCTGCACCCCGTTGCCGTAGCACAGAGTGTCCGGGTGAAAGAAGCAGCGGTTGATCGCCTCCCGGATCGCCATACATTGGCGGGTCAGCGCCGGCACATCCGCCGGCGCCACGAGCCGTGCCAGCCACAGCGCCGTGCGGGCAGCCTCCAGATAGCAGACGGTGCTGATATAGTAAACGTCTGACGCCACCATCTCCGGCGCCAGCCAATCCCCCAGCATCCAGCTATGCCCGTTATGCCGGATCGCCCCGTCGGGATCCTGCTTCGCCGCATAATACTCCAGCAGGCGGCGCACTGCCGGATACGCCCGCTCCGGCACCGATCGGTCCCCGGTGAATCCGTACAGCAGCCGGGCGACGGTACACAGGGCGTTTGCCCAGGCATACCCGCCGCCGCCCCCCAGATACGGGGCGCTGTTGGGGATCAGGCCATCGGTCTGCTGCGCATCCAGCAGATCCTCCAGCCATTTTTCGTAAAACTCCCGGCAATCCAGCAGATACCACGCCGACGCCATCACCAGCCGTCCGTCCCCGGTATAGGGAAGCTTTTCCCGATGGGGGCAGTCGCTGAGCACACCGCAGTGGGCGTTGCAGCGAAAGGTCAGCAAAAACGCCTCATGCAATTTATTGAGGGTCGGCTCTGAGCAGATGAACCGTCCGTCCTGCCGCAGCCCGGCGGTGATGAACCGGGACTGCACCGCCCCGAGCTCCACCCCCGGCGGCACCGTCAGCCGGGCATAGCGGTAAGCGTTCCAATGGAACTGCGGCTCGATCGTATCCATCTCTCCGCTGAGGATGTAAGTTGCCTCCTGCTCCATCACCACCGGCTCGCCGGAGGCGGGATCGCAGCCATGCCAGCCGGAGGTGGCGGGGTTGAGCGTGCCGTCCGCCCGGAGCTTTTCGACAAACGCCACCCGGATGACATCCCCCGGCGCTCCCTGCGCCGTGAAATGGAGCATTCCGGAATGGTTCTTTCCAAAATCCAGCAGCAGCCCGTCCGCTGTCCGGATCGTCTCCACCGGAGACAGCGTCTCCAGCACCCGATCCTCACAGGGGGCGGGGGAGATCCACCGTCCCGCCGGCGGCGTTGCCGCTACGCTGGGGGCGTAGGGACAAGGATTCTTTCCGAATCGGATCACATCCCCCCGATACAGGGTGGAGCGGCAGCCGGTGCTCCGCACCGCCGTTTCGCCGGGCACCGACACCGCCACCGGCACATGCCCCGTCCGATGGAGCTCAAAAAACAGCTTGGGCTTATCAAAGGAAAAGTCCGGCTCCATCCCCCGGCGATCCTCATTGCAGTAATAACCGGGTGCCACCAGCACCGTCAGCCGGTTTTCCCCCGGCTGCACCAGTCCGTCCAGCGAATAGGTATAGCAGCAGCAGCGATGAGCGGCGCTCTCATGCGCCAGCAGCGGATTGTCCGTATGCCGGATATCATAATCGGTCAGCAGGGGCACGAAATACGCCGTATCCACCGGCCGGCCGTTGCAATACGCCCGAAAGAAGCCCAACCCGCACAGGTACAGCCGCAGCCGCTCGCCCGCCCGGGCTGTAAACGACTGGCAAAACTCCTGCACCATCCCGTCATAGGCGGGAGCGGCGACCCATCGTCCGGCGGTCAGCGGCGGCAGGGTCTCGAAATACGCCGTTTCCTCCACCGGCTCACCCGTCCGGGCAACGGCACGCACCGTCCAGCGGTAGCGTTCCCCGGCATGCAGCCGGGCGGCAGGGCGCCACAGCGGCGCCGCCGGCAGCCGGAGGATCGTCGTATCGACCTCCGCCCCCGTGCTGTCCTGCCGCAGGGTCAGCGTCACCGGCTCGTCGGCGCACAGCGTCGCCGCCGAAAAGCGGAGCTGTATATTGTCCGGATCCATCCCTACCGGATCCACGCTGCCGTTGCAGGTCAAATACATAGAACTTATCACCCTTTCCTATTGTATATTATACGCCCCCGGACTGCGGCACTTCTACCGCCCTATTGCTGCAAAATTGCTCTCCATTGACTTTTTCGATGCTTTTCGTCATTTTCAGCACCATCCAAGGTCCCGGCTATTTATGCCTGTTTTGATTTCGTGCGCCGGGAATTATCGGAATTTTTTATTGAACTTTTCCAAATTTTGCGGTATACTGAGGACGATCGAGCATTTCTGAATTTCCGCTATTTTGCTGTTTCGGAGGAAAAGGCATGGAGTCCTGCTATATTCTCAACGACTGGATGACCGCACCGGAAACACCGCTGTATACCAAGCTCATCGACGACGCTCAGGATAAGGTGTACCATTCCCACCAGTTTTACGAGATCTTTTACATACTGGAGGGAACAGTGGAGCATCGGCTCAATGACACGGTGGAGACCCTCAAGCCGGGGGACGTATTTTTTCTCAACCTGCGGGACGCCCACATCTTTCTGCGGGAGGAGGGCAACCGCTGCAAGCACCGGGACATTGTGCTGCGCCGGGAGTTTTTTGAGGATACGCTGGACTTTCTGGGGGCACAGCTGTCCGCCGACTATCGCAGCGACCGCCTGCCCAAGCATATCGCCCTGCCCCTGTCCGCCATCGAGGACTATGAGCAGCGGCTGCGGCAGCTGACCCTTCCCGCCGGCGCCCCGTCGGCATACCGGCTCACCGGCATCCGCACCCTCACCGTGTCGCTGCTGGAGCAGCTGCTGCACACGGAGACCGAGCTGAACCGCCCCCGTTATCCCGCCTGGCTGGAGGAGCTGCTGACCCGGCTCAACGATCCCGCCGTCATGAAGGCGGGGCTGTGCGACACCCTCGCCGCCTACCATTTCGACCGGGCATATATGTGCCGCTGCTTTAAGCAGCACCTGGGCTGCACCATGACCGAATACGTCAATGACCGCCGGCTGGAGCAGGCGGCGCTGCGGCTGCAATACGCCGACGGCTCTATTCTGTCCGTATCGGAGGAGGTGGGGTTCTCCTCGGTCTCCTATTTCAACACCATCTTCAAGAAGAAATACGGCGTATCCCCCAAGCAGTTCCGCCGTAAGCAAAAAACGCTGGAGCCGCCGCCGCAGCCGTGATCCGCTCCCGCCCGATCGGCTATAGACAAACGAGAAAACTGTGGTATAATCATAATGTAAGCGTTTACATTCGGGAGGGATACCCCATGAAGACCATTATAGAGGCTGCTCTGGAGCGTCCTGCCCATCCGCTGCGGGTATTGCAGTTCGGAGAGGGCAATTTTCTGCGGGCATTTGTCGATCATATGCTGGATATCGCCAATGAACAGGGCGTGTTTGACGGCAGCGTTGCCATCGTCAAGCCCCGTCCCCACGGCAGTCTGGAGGTGTTCCGGCAGCAGGGCTGCCGCTACACCGTGGTACTGCGGGGGCAGCAGGAGGGGTGCACCGTGGACGGGAGCCGGATCGTCTCCTCCGTCAGCGCCGTATACGACTGCGCCGAGGACTACGACCGCTGGATGGCGCTGGCGGCGTGCGATACGCTGCGCTTTGTGGTGTCCAACACCACCGAGGCAGGCATCACACTGGATACCGGCGATCGGTTCGACGGGCTGCCGGATACCTATCCGGGCAAGCTGACGAAATTCCTGTACGCCCGATACCGGGCGTTCGGCGGCGACCGCAGCCGGGGACTGATCCTGCTGCCGACGGAGCTGATCGAAAACAACGGCGGCAAGCTGCGGGACTGTGTGCTGGCGCTGTGCACCTGCTGGCAGCTGCCGGAGGATTTCCGCCGCTGGGTGGAGGAGACCTGTGTGTTTTGCAGCACGCTGGTGGATCGCATCGTCACCGGATATCCGGGAGCTGCGGCGGCAGCGGCTATCGAGCGCAAGCTGGGCTATACCGACCGGCTGCTGGATGTGGGGGAGCCCTTCGCCCTGTGGGTGATCGAGAGCGCCGCCGACATCCGGGGGGAGCTGCCGCTGGATAAGGCGGGGCTGCCGGTGGTCTTCACCGCCGACCTGCGCCCCTATCGGGAGCGCAAGGTGCGGGTGCTCAACGGCGCCCACACCGCCACGGTGCTGGCAGGCTACCTGTGTGGACTGGACATCGTGCGGGATTGTATGCACGATCCGCTGCTGGGGCAGCTGGTGCGCCGGGTGGTGCAGGAGGAGATCGTCCCCTATGTGCCGTTGCCGCCGGAGGAGACCCTCCGGTTCGCCGCCTCGGTATTCGAGCGGTTTGAAAACCCCTTTATCGACCACAAGCTGCTGTCCATCTCGCTCAATTCCGTCTCCAAATGGAAAACACGGGTGCTGCCCTCCCTGCGGGATTATATCGCCGACCGGCACGCCCTGCCGCCGCTGCTGACCTTTTCCTTTGCGGCGCTGCTGGCGTTTTACCGCTCCGGGCAACGGCAGGCAGACGGTCTGCTCGCCCGCCGGAAGAAGGGCGACGAGTACGTCATCCATGACAGCGCCGCTGTGCTGGACTTCTTTGCCGCCCATGCGGCAGCGGACGATCGGGCGTATGTTGCCGCCATCGCCGCTCATACGGAATTCTGGGGTGAAGACCTCACCGCCTATGCCGGCTTCGTCGATGCCGTCACCCGCCAGCTGGCGGCATTGGAGCAGGACCCCTGCGGGGCGGTGGCACATCTGCTGGAGGAGAACCGATGAAAGCATTACAGATCCATCCCGCCGACAATGTAGCGGTAGCGCTGGAGCCGCTGGCAGCGGGCGAGACTGTGACGGCAGGCGGACAGACCATCCTGCTGCGCACCCCCATCCCCGCCGGACATAAGCTGGCGCTGACCGCCCTGCAGCCGGGGGACAGCGTAATCAAATACGGCTATCCCATCGGCGTCGCCGTCCAACCGGTGGCAGCGGGAGAGCATGTGCATTCCGCTCAGCTGCACTCCGCTCTGGGCGGGGTAACGGACTACCGCTACACCCCGCAGCAGCTCTCCGCTTCGCCCCGCAGTCCCGGCGTTTTTGCCGGATTTCAGCGGGCAGACGGACAGGTGGGCATCCGCAACGAGGTGTGGATCCTCCCCACCGTAGGCTGCATTAACGCCATTGCCTGCGCCGTCGAGCAGCAGGCACAGGTTTACAAGACCGGCTCCATCGACGGCATCTACGCCTACACCCACCCCTACGGCTGCTCGCAGCTGGGAGACGACCAAAACCTGACGTTGGATTTTCTCTGCGGGCTGATCCGGCACCCCAACGCCGGGGCGGTGCTGGTGCTGGGACTGGGCTGCGAAAACGGCAATATAGCGGAATTACAGAAGCGACTGGGGGACTATGATCCCCGGCGGGTGCGGTTTCTCGTATGTCAGGAGCAGGAGGACGAGATCGCCGCCGCCCGGGAGGCGCTGCAGAAGCTGTGCGCCTATGCGGCGCAGGCGCAGCGCACCCCCTGCTCCACCGAAAAGCTGGTGATCGGACTGAAATGCGGCGGCTCCGACGGCTTTTCCGGCATCACCGCCAATCCGCTGCTGGGGGCGCTGACCGACCGGATCACCGCCGAGGGCGGCAGCGCCCTTCTCACCGAGGTGCCGGAGATGTTTGGTGCCGAGACCATTCTCATGAGCCGCTGCCGCAGCGAAACGGTCTTTCGGGAGACCGTCGAGCTGATCAACGGCTTCAAGCGCTATTTTCAGCGCTACGGCGAGCCGGTGGACGAGAACCCCTCCCCCGGCAACAAGGCGGGCGGCATCACCACCCTGGCGGAGAAATCGCTGGGCTGCATTCAAAAGGGCGGCAGCGCCGTCATCGAGGACGTGCTGCGCTACGGGCAGCCGGTGCGCCGGCGGGGTCTGTCGCTGCTGCAGGCTCCCGGCAACGATCTGGTCGCCTCCGGGGCGTTGGCGGCCTCCGGAGCGCAGCTGGTGCTGTTCACCACCGGACGGGGAACCCCCTTCGGCTGCCCCGTACCCACCGTAAAGCTATCCAGCAACACCCCCTTGTACGAAAAAAAGAACCGCTGGATCGACTTCGATGCCGGACAGCTGCTGCACGGCGTATCCCGGGAGACGCTGACCGACACGCTCTATCGGTATGTACTGGCGCTTGCCTCCGGGGAGCTCCGGGCAAAGTCGGAATCCTTGGACAAGCACAGCCTTGCCATCTTCAAGGATGGCGTGACTCTGTAAAAATTGCGTTCATAAAAACGACCGAGCCGCAGCCGGATATTCCGGCTGCGGCTCGGTCTTGCTACCCTGTTTATGGCAATACTTCCGGCTCGGCGGGATGATCTCCGCCTGTTTCCGGCAGCAAATGCACCGCCGGAGCTTGCGTGATACCAGCGCCGTCGACGCTCTCCCGGCGCCGCTGCACACAGGAGCTTTCCGGCGACATCCCGCACGGTAACGGTCACCCCCTGCCGCTTTGTCGCCGCCGTGCCGTACAGAGTCGGCGGCGTGGGCTTCCATCCCTAAAGCAGCTCCGGACTGTCCACCCATGCGCACACCGGGCGATAGTCCGCCGACGAAGCGTAAACCGCCCGCTCCGGATAGCCGTTGCCGAGGTGCAGCTTGCGATAGCCGCCGTCGTTGGCGCCGCCCCTCGGGCAGCACCACGGCATTTCGCCTGCCCCGGCTGCCGCATCCGCAGCACTCCAAATTCCCGGAGCACCGGCGCACAGCGCAGGGGTGACCGGCGCCATAGGACAGCGGTTTTATGCAAAGCCGGCGGGAGATCCATGGGTGCGGATGATCCGCCGGTAAACAACGCCGCAAAACGCCGTCCGGCTGCTGAAGTGACCCCAAAAAGTTAGACTAAGAATAAGGAAAAAAACTGTTCAAGCAACCGAAAGGGCTTGCTGTCTGTGA
>CAKTVV010000002.1 GCA_934630515.1 uncultured Eubacteriales bacterium
GTTGTTCTGATGTCAAGCGCTTGCTTGGTAGGCGCGCAAAAAAATTTGTCCTTACTTTGCGTAGAACTCAAGGTTCTACACCAAAACTCTACAAACCCTTGTATTTGCTTGACTTTGAGGACTTATTGACCATTATTTTGACCACAATGGCTCGCTAAGCTCAAGCAGATAAGATGGCCAGTTTTTCAAGCTGGTTTCTCTTCATCTCCAATGAGGAATGTACATATGTGTTAAGAGTAACACTTACATTCCCGTGCCCGAGGATTTCGCTGAGGGACTTGATATCTACACCGGCTTCAACGCAGCGTGTGGCAAATGTATGTCTCAGGGCGTGGTAGTTCACCGAGGTAATTCCGCAATCATCAAGAATCTTATGGTAGCGGTACTCAAATGTACGAGGCTTAATGAATTCGCTTGTCCCAGTCAAAAGAAAGCCTTTACTGGATAGAGTTTTCAGTTTGAGCAATATTGGCAGCAGTGTCGACGAAATAGGAATATCGCGTTTGGACGCTTTGGTTTTTGGGGTGTCTATAATCAATGTTGTAGAACCGGCAGAATTGCCGCTTCTGATTCGTGCGACAGTATGACGGACATGAATAACTCTTTTATTCATGTCAATATCGTTCCATGCCAGGCTGCAAACCTCGCCGATCCTCAGTCCGGTATGAAGTGAAATATATATCCCGGCGCCTGTTAAGTCGAAGTTATTCAGCAGCGAAGTTTCAAGTTTTTTCTGTTCCTCCGAGCTTAGAATGGACAATTCTGTTTTATCCGCCGAGGGCTTACAAATAGGAGTTTTCAGCGGCAGGCACAGCTGCTCGCTAACCGCATATTTTATGGCGGCATTGATTACCAGCATGATACTCCTAACATAAGAGGCCGATAATCCGCCGGAGCCATCGACTCTGCCTCTTGAAATTTTGTCATCCAGAAATGTGTTGACCCTCGTTGCTGAGAGTTCATTGATTTTAGTCAGTCCGAGTTCGGGCATGATGTGCGTGTCAATAAGGTTCTGATATTTATTAATCGTCCCGCCCTTTAAGCGTGCCCGATTATTATCCATCCACAAATTCAGCACCTCACCAAATGTTTTCCCTTGGCCTTTTGGTGTGGCCAGTTGTAATGGATGGCTAATGATAGAGGCCATCTTCTCTCTTACTTCCTTATAGGTTTTCCCGTATACTGAACCGTAGATAATACTGCCGTCCGCAGCGCGTCCTTTTTTATAACGCCCCTCCCATCGTCCATCTTTTCTTTTGCGAATGTTATCGCCACGTTTTGCCATGTTATTTGTGCTCCTTTCAACTTATATTTCGATAAAAATGTCACCACCCTAATTATAAAATGGGAGTATTACGATATTACAAGCGTAAGCATCATCAAGGAACCAGGATCGCTGACCCCTAATGCAGACCCAATTCAGCATTAAAACTCTAATTTTTACCGTATTTTTTTGAAAAAACAGTCCGTGAATCAACCGTCTACAGTAAGCGAAGTCAAAGAATTATGCTTTAACTCATTGACTTTTCGCGTGAAAAGTGGTACAATGAGTCGGAACAGGTGGAGTAGTGTCGTACTTTCGTGATGGTAAGAACCTTGAGTTCTACGCAAAAGAAGGGCCGATTGCCCCTAAAATTTAACTCGTTTAAAAAATTAGCGAATGAAGCTGTTTGAGCCTCATTCGCTTTTCCTTTTTATACGCCAAAATACTTTAGGCATCTTTTGAGTGGTTTTGCATGTACTAATTGTACCACTGTTGTGGCAAGCAATCCTATAATAAACACCAAATATATCGCTCGGTATTCAGGCGCAAACTGCAGCACTTGGATCATATCGTCATTTGCAATTTCCAGACCAGTCTGGAAGAAAGCCAGTGCCCATAATGACACAAAAAAAGACAACGCACAGATGCTTTTTATCACAAACCAAAGATACCACAATAAGAATGTTTTAGGGGAGCGTATTCCGGTTAATACTGCTGGGAAAAGCATCCCGCCAAAGCCTACTAAAACCACGCTTTTTAGATTCATAGAATCAAACCTGCATAGTACATTCGGTATAGGAAAAAGGTGAAATTCATATATCTGTGCGCCTGAGATCCACGCTGCAATGGAATGCCCCAGTTCGTGTGTAAACGGATAAACTATAATTGCTGCCACGAGGCCAATAGCAATAAGCAATACGCCTTTGAAAACATCTTTCATGACATCACCATTTTTATTCTTTCCCAATACTCTAAAAAATAAGCGGCAGGGACTTCTTTTTCCCCGCCGCACTCGCATTCACATCGCCATATAGTTCCTTTTCCCGGTATTGTCCGGACGACCTCTTTGGCCGTGAGGCGTCCGAACTTTTGATTGGTTATGTCCTTTTTTATCCTACTGGCAAAAGCAGCTTTGCTATTACACTCTCATAAGATACGAACGGATCATCCCAGTACCGGGAGTCATGGGAGTTCTCCGTATTATCCCCGAGCACATAGAAACAGTTTTCGGGGACAGTTACTACGGTATTCTTATGGACAAGAGTGTCTCCTTCGCATGCTGCTATCCTTTTTACGATGCAGGAACCGTCATGATGGAAAATGATAATATCGCCGGTTTCCAGTTCATCAAAGAGCCTTAGTCCGAGAAGCAAGCTCCCGGCTTTAAGTGTCGGCTCCATTGATGCGGTCGGCACATAGCCGAGCAAAAATACGCTTTGAAAAAGAACGATTATAATGATGGATGCGAGGACCGGAATAAGAATAGGACACAGCTTCTTGAGTCTTCCCATATACATCTCCTTCGAGTAAATAATAAGGCCGCTGAGAAACACATCTCAGCGGCCATGTCGTATATATTACATTTCTGCCAGCGCTAATATTTCCGTGAAGTGATAAAATAATGGTAGACACAAAAGTGCCTACCATTATTTTTATGCTATTATAGACATGGAGGTGGCAATATGGCTGGTAAATACACGATGCGAAGCAAAGAAGAAAAGTTAGCGATTGTAAAGAGGAATTTAGCAGGAGAAACTTCAAGGTCGCTCGAAAGAGAAACAGGATGCGGTCATCAGTTAATACAAGAGTGGACCAGAAAGTATCTAGCAGAAGGTGAAGCCGGGCTGGAAGTTAAGAAGAAACCCGGGAATCCTTTATCTCGTTATGAGCGCCGGAATGAACTGACCTACGAGGAGCAGCTGCAATACCAGATCGAACTGCTGAAGCGAGAGTTGGTTAAGAAAGAGGCGGAGGTACTTCGTTTAAAAAAACGGAACGAACGAAAAGGGGGCGATGCCCGAAAAAGATGATCCGAGAGATGTATGCCGAGATTCAAAAGCAGACAGACAAACATTCTGTCAGCGAACTTTGTGAAATCTACGGTGTTTCTCGCAGCGGCTACTACAAGTGGCTGAAGCGAGCAGGACAGTTAAACCGGTATGAGAAAACACATAAAATACTGGATAGTTATGTCCTGGACGTCCATTCCCACCACCCAATGATGGGATACCGCCAGCTCAGGGATAAGCTGTACCTTGAATTCGGTTGGATCGTCAGTGATCCTACTGTTTGGAAGTCAATGAAGCGGCTGAGAATCCACGGATACACCAGGCGCAGGAAAGCTACGGCCACAGGAACCAACTTAGAACACATCCGCTATGCCAACGTACTGAACAGAAAATTCAAAGCAGAGAAGCCTATGCAGAAGATTGTGACGGATGTTACTTACATCAAACATAACGGCAAGTGGTATTATCTTGCAGGCTATTTGGATCTGTTCAACAACGAGATTCTGGAATGGGAACTCAGCGATACTTTTGACAATTTCCTCGTTATGAAGCCGGCAGAGCGCCTTCTGAAAAGAAAAATGAGCACCGAACACCAAGTCCTTTTGCACAGCGACCAAGGTGTCCAGTACTCATCCGCAGGTTATTGTAACCTGCTTAAAGAATACAATGTAATTCAAAGTATGTCAAGGGCCGGAAACCCTCGCGACAATGCAGTTATGGAAAGCTTTTGGGGACGATTCAAGGACACGCTGCGCAAGCACTTCCGTTACTGGGAATGTGATGATCTGAGATCTACCATTGAGCAGGCAATCTACTATTTCAACAATGAGCGACCCGTCCGCAAACTAAAAGGGAAACCACCAGTCCCGTATAGAACAGAACTGGTGGCATAAGAAATTTTGTGTCTACTAACTATTGACTACTTCAGCTAATATTTCCGGCCGGCTTTTCAGATATTTTCTCGCCTTGGATACCCATGCACAAACAAGATTGGCAGACACACCTAATTCATTTCCGATTTCCTTGCTGGAGCGCCCCTCGGCCATCTGAATCATTGCATCGATTCCTTTGAGCACGCACGGCGAAGCCTCCTGCTTTGCTGCTTTGAGTGCGGCCTGCACATCCAACTGCGTTGCGACATCTGCAATCGATACGGTCGGCTCTTCTGCAACCAGGGGAATCGTATCGCTTGAAAGTTCCGTTGCCTGCCGCCTGGTCGAATAGATCAGCGCATCGCAGATCTCGTTCCATATTAGGCGGTAGGCGTAGGTAGAGAAGGTCCCGCCTTTGTCTGTTGCCGCAGCCTTGCAGAGGCCGATGCAGCCAATCTGAAAAATATCGTCGTAAGTATAGATACCCAACTGATACGGACCGTGGATCTTATCGTTGATCACTTTCTGAACCAACCGAATATTCTGCTCCACTTTCTTCTGCTGTTCTGCTGTCAGGGTCATGACGCCAGTGCGCCTCCTTTCTGTGCATAATATCGCCCCCGCATTTTGGCTTTCTGCCGTTCTAAGAGCTTTCTACTTTCTTCGATCACCTGCTTACAGTAATACTCGCCGAGATGCCCAATATGCGCTTCGGAAAGCGGCGCCATAATCAGGTCGGCCAGCCACTGGTATGCATCCTGCTTGCTCATATATCCGGATTCATAAAGCTGGTCAAAATAATGGTGCGCTGTGCGGCGCAATGTACGCAGCTCGTGATTGGCCATACTGCCGACCGGAATATTCGTGCCGGCATGGACGCGGACATACGAGTCGCATTCGGGATAACGGGAACACACATAAAGCATGGTCCCTCTGGAATTGTCGCGGTAGATCCCATCTGCACTTCTGTACACAACAGGACTGCCGCAGTAGGGGCACCGCATCCCGCCCCGGTCAAACCCCTTTCTTTTCTTCTTTTTATTCATAGTTCAATATTACCTCCGAGAAAAACAAAAAGCCGGAAGAACTGCGTTAAAACATACAGCACAAATGATCACTGTATGGATTCAAGCAGCCTTCCGGCTATCATATTCAATTGCCTGCGTTATTGTGGACTTGCTCAGTGCGCAAATCCGTAACGATTCCTTGCCTCTTCCCGAGACGAAGTCTGACGCCATACCATAGACGTATCGAGAGCCTGAACGCAAGCTCCTGCCACGCCTATAGTATAGCAGAGAAGTGCCGAAAAGTCAAGGTTTATCAGCGTTTTCACGCCGAATTTTGCGAAAAATATCGCAAATTTTCCGCTTTTCTCTGTCAGACTCAGTCTGGGGGATTATTCCTCGTCTTCCTCATCATTCGTCGACTCATTTTCACGCTTTTTCTTGAGAATCTGCATGACGATCAGCGTGCCGATTGCAATGACCATGCCGCCTGCAAAGAGGATGATATGCAGCGTCGGGATACTGGATGCGGCTTTCTCATTTGACTCAGGGGTTTGCTCTGTTGTGGCAGGAGCTTGCGTCTGGTCTGTTGAGTTTGCCGTATCCTCCGGTTCCGGAATCGAAGTTGAGGAATTTATGCAGGTCAGAATGTACTGGGAACTGCCGCCGATCTCAAGGCGGAGCACGCCATCCGTTCCGACCTTGACGGTGCCGGGGTAAACCCCGGCGTCCGTCTTGAGCTGGAAGTCTACGCCCGACCATGATGTGCCAAGCTGGATCTCCAGTTGTTCTGCTTTTACCACCTGCAGTTCGCTGCCGTCCGTGCCTTGCTGCGCCGCATAGACCGGTGTGACCGGAATGCAGAGAATGCAAAGCAGCGACAGGATCAGCAGAATGCCTTTTGTCAGTTTTGTTTTCATTGCCTTACCTCCTTGGTCAGTCCGCAAGATGCTTCTTCTTGCGGGAATAAAGAATGGTACCGATTAGGACGCCAAGACTTGCGAGCATCAGACTTACCCACAAAGCCATATGCGAATCGTCACCGGTCTTCGGGCTATCCGGATGATCGGTTGTGACCTTGTCATTATGGACATTGACCGTCAGTGTTTCATCAGCGGTCAGCTCGATCTCAAAAGGATCCGGGCGTTTATACCCGGCGCTAACGCTGTCCTCAACTTCCGTCACGGTATATTTGCCGATGCGCAGGTTTTCAATGAAGATCTCACCGTTTGCGTCGGTCGTGAAAACTTCATCGTAATTCTCACCTGTGATGCGGAAGCTGAAGTCTTCCACACGGCCGTCCGAGGAGGTCTTCACGATTTTCAAATTGCCGACCATATGGTCGTTGATGAAGCCAATGCCGGCTTTGTTCTCAACTTCCACCATCTCGCCATCCGTTACGATCTCAAAATAGTGGTATCCGTTGTCCTTGACATAGTTTACAGGCGCCTGCTTTTCATAGAGGAAGTATCCACCGTAACGCAGCTCGGCAAGTTCATACAGACCGGGTTCACATTCCGAAAGGGTACCGACCAGCTCATCCACATCCGGATCGAACTGCTGATTTCCGTTTACATCACGGTAGACCTCGAACACGGCACCGGTAAGCAGATGGTCAGGATAATCCTTATCGACCTTAGTCGTATGGACTGCGCCATAGATGTGTCGGTTCTCGGCCTTGAACTCGATTACGGCACCATCCGTAGTAATGTCGACCGGGAACTCTGTCTCGTTGAGAACGAAGCCCTCGGCAGGTTTCAACTCGCGCACGATCCATTTCCCGAATCGCACATTCTTAAAGGTGAAGATACCGTCTGCATCGGACACCGCCGTCAGAACAGCGTTTTCCTCTGTGAATTCCGTATCATCCTCCGTAAAGAGGCCGAACAGCGCACCCACAACCGGCTTTCCGTCTTCGTCGACCTTGTAGCCTTTGATGTCACCGCGAATGAATTTGTTCTCGACGGTGATGAAAACGGTTTTGCCGTCCTCGGTGATTTCTACCTCGATCGGCGTTTCATTGAGCACATACCCGGTCGCCGGCTTCAGCTCACGGATAATCCACTTTCCGTACCGGATATCTTCAAAGCGGAACTTACCGGTGCTGTCAGACTCCGTTACACGCACGGCAGTTTCCTCAGTAAACTCCGTTTCGCCTTCACGGAACAAGCCGAATACCGAACCGGCGATCACATTGCCGTCCTCGTCGAGCTTGGTACCTTCAATGTTGCCGCGGATATACCGGTTCTCCAGCTGGATGTTCACCACATCGCCGTCTTCAGACACTGTGACCGGATATGCCTTCTCATTGAGAACAAAGCCCTTGGCCGGTTGGATCTCACGAACGACCCAGGTCCCGAAGGGCACCTTTTCAAATTTGAAGGTACCATCCTGTGCGCTTTCCGCTGTTAAATACGCATTTTCAGCCGTATACTCATTTTCATCATTGCGGAACAGACCGAAAATTGCACCGGCGATCACATGGCCATCCTCATCGACCTTGCGGCCGGAAACCATACCGTACTTGAGGTCGTTCTTGATCGGGTCGCCGTCGTTGACAGAGATCTCGATCACCTGAGTTTCCTGCGAGTCGTAGGAGAACTCAAAATCATAATGGGAGTCATCCAGGATGTAATGCTCGTCCGTACTACGCTCCTGCAGGTAATAACTGCCCAGAGGCAGGTCGGTACTGACCGTCGCCATACCGTTGTCATCAAAGGTCACGATCTCAATGAGCCCGCCCGCAGGAATGACGGTCCCGTCACCGGCAACCAGGTC
The DNA here is from genome assembly GCA_934630515.1 of uncultured Eubacteriales bacterium. Classification (GTDB taxonomy): domain Bacteria; phylum Bacillota; class Clostridia; order Oscillospirales; family Acutalibacteraceae; genus UBA5905. The sequence goes on from CAKTVV010000002.1 coordinate 7,928, forward strand.
AGTCTTGGCATACAGACCGAAGGTGATGTTTTTCAGCTCGCCGTTCATACCGATACCGAACAGCTCATTCTGCTCCAGCACCTTGCTCAGGGATACTTTGACCTTTTGACGCTCGTTATAGAGATTACCTGCGGTTTCCGTAATGGCGACCTCCTGACCGGCGTAAGTCAGCTCCACCGTCTGGATTGTGCCGTTCAAAACCATTCCGTGCGGCGCGGTGATCTCCTGGATCTCATATTTTCCAAGATACAGTTCCTTGCTCGATGCTACGCCGTCAGACCCGGTCGTGATCGTATCCACGATCTCGCCCTTTGCGTAATGCATGACGCCGTCAAGCGTATAGATATCTTCTGCCGCACGGATTTCAAACACAGCGCCGGGCAGACTCTTGACCGCATAGACCGGTTTACAGATCCCGTCCGCTTCCGTGACCGTCCAGAATACTTCGCCGGTCTTAGTGATACGGATGATACCTTTCTGCGGCATGTTGGAACGGGTGACTTCGATCAATGTGATGCCGCCGTCCTCGGTTGCCGAGTCTGCGGTCACATCAAAATAGACCGGATCAGAGTTCAATACATAGCCATACGGGGCCTTGACTTCCACGATGGAGTAGCCCTTCCCGAACGGAAGCACTTCCGGAGTGATCAGGTAGCCCTCCTCGTTGGTGTAGAAGGTGTCGATCGCCGTCAGCTCCGGGTAGGTATACTGCATAGTGACTCTGGTGCCGTCTGGGTTATAGATCTGGAACGCCGCACCTGCATACGGGATACTCAGACCCGATTCCGCATCCGTCTTTTGAATTTTGAGATATCCAGTAAAGGGGGCGTTGTTGAGCAGATACTGATAGCAGCATCCGTCTTTATCAATGAAAACATCGAAGGGCGCTGCCAGATCAAAGCCCTCCGTGCCTTTCGTCTGTCTGACTGTATAGACGCCATAAGGAAGCTGCTTCGTCCCGGCGTATCCGTGCTCGTCGGTAATCAGGTAGTCCCGTTCCGTATCCCTGGCATTTCCGTAAGATCCCGCAGTCTTCAAATACACCTCAAATTCTGCTCCGGCCTCAACCGTCTCCAGACCGGTGCTGCCGTCATCCATGTGTTTGATGAGATACAGGCTGCCGAAGATGATGTCCTCATAGACATCCAACTCTTTCGTGTTCTTCTCCAGCGTATACTGTCCGGGCGTCACACCGAGCCAATAGACAGTCTCATCTAAAAGATAGCCTTCCGAGGGCGTGATCTCACGAATGTTCCAGCCCTCGCCGCAGGGATAGTAGTCGGTCAGGAAATACCCGTTTTTATCCGTCACATAGGTGTCCACGAGCTCATCATAACGATAAACACCGTAAACTGCTCCGGCGAGTGTGGCATTGCCTTGGGTTTCACCGTAAGGATAGCCGAGTTTCTCCACAATGCTGTCTGAGTCGAGCGAGAGCATCTTTGGGGTTTCATGCTCACTATTGCGGCGGAGAGAGGCATCGACCTTGAGGACATCGGCACGCCATTTCTTGAGGATATTATCAAACTGGCGCTCGGTTACTTTATTCCACTCGACAGAAATGTTCTGCACCTCCGGGATCACATATCGCTCGGGGGTGTTCTCTTCGGAAAGCGTGTAGTCCGTACCGATCGGGACGCGCTCAAACACGGCTGTGCCGGCCGCATTGGTCACAGCGGTCATATTCACAGGCTCGCCGTATTCGGAAGTGCCGGTCAGGCGGAAAGTCAGTCCCTCCACCAAGCCATCTTCGGCGGTTTTGCGGACTTTGACCATACCGTACTGGCGCAGGTTGGCAATGTCCAGGGTGATAAGCGGACTGTTATCGTCGATTGTCACTTTCCACTGTGCATCGCCGTCCGGCTGGTAATTGACCGGGACTTTGGTCTCTTTCACAATATAATCGCCATAGATGATCTCGCCGGACTTGGCATAGCCGTTTTTGTCTGTGGGTCCAATCACGGCGATTTCTTCACCGTCCAAATCATAGACAGTGAATTCCGCACCACTGAGCTCCTTTCCGGATTCGGCGTCGGATTTCAGAACTTCAATATGACCCTTTTTGAGTCGGTTATAAGCATTGACCGTTGCCAGGCTGCCATGTGCGGTATCAATGGTGACCTTCCATTCCGTCTGGCCGTCCGGCTCATAGTTAAACGGGAAGGTCGTCTCGACCACTCGGTAGGATCCGTAAGGAATATCTGCGGATTTGGCATATCCACGATCATTGGTCGGCCCGATGGTCGTTACCTTTGCGCCGGACATATCGTAGACTGTGAAAATGGCGCCCTTGAGTGCCTCATTGGTGCCGGATGATTTTTTGTAGACCTCAATATTGCCCTTTTTCAGCTCATTGACGGCTTCAATTGTCACCATGCCGTTATTGGAAGCGCTGATCGTGCGGATCCATTCCTTGGTTCCCGAATAGGTGTAGTCTGTCGGGAAAACCGTTTCCACGATTTTGTAGGTTCCAAACGGCAGCCGCTCTTTGGTGCAGGCGTAGCCGCGGCTGTCGGTAGGGCCGATGGCATATTCTGTTCCGGTCGAGGTGTTGGTGGCAATAAAATAAGCGCCGCTCAATGCTGCGCCCTTCGGATCCTTTTTATAGACTTCGATTTTGCCGGCTGCCTCTACGAATTCCGGAGTAACAACCTGTACGACGGCTTCCGGGTAATCACCCTTAGACATACCGACGATGGAACTGATTTCCGGTCCTCTATCGTTTCCGACATGAAAAACATAGTGGGTTCCGTTGTAATAACCGGCGTACACGGCAACATGAGCAATGTCCCCGGTCGGAATGTGTTTGAAAATGATGAGAGAACCGATTGGGATATCCTCGCTGGGAATGAAATTGTTGCCGTTTGCATTCTGACTGAAGCTGATGCGGCGTGCCGTTCCGGCACTGACCCATGCATTCGCGGCAGCGTTGTATGCCGTTGCGGTGCGCAGATTGTATGGACGGGTTGCGCTGCTGGTGTCAATGCCCGCAATGTTGGGCAGATAGTTGTAGTACACATACGAAACAAAGGAGGCACAGCAAAGACCGCTGCTCTCGAATCCGGCGATATCCGGTGCGAGCCCGGTTGCCGTACCGCTTTTTGTGACAGTCTCCGTGCCATACTTATTCAGCCCGTAGGAAATCTTCGAGAGATAGGCTGTCGCACCACCGCTGTACTTCTTGAAAATCGTTCCGTCATCCTTCTGCGCCTGTACCTTATAGCCGGTGTATTCCAGTGCATCGAGGAACACATTGTCCAGCATCTCTGCCGGAATGTCAGATGCCGGCGCCGCAAAAACGCTCGTCGGCAACATCGATACGAGCATCAGCATTGCCAAAAGCATTGACAGAATGCGTGAGGTGAATTTCTTGTTCATCTTGGTATCTTCCTTTCTTGATTTGGGTATGAAAAGAGCCTCACCAAAAATGGTGAGGCTGCAATTCCTGGATGGTTCCTAAAGATTGTCCGTGTTTTCAGCGGTAACTGCGATATCGCAATACCACATGCCGCTTTCATAGGTCACGCCGACAGCAATATAGCCATACTCGGCCGAGCCGATATAGCACCAATGTTCTGCGCTGTTTTTGACCAAGGTTGCCAACTTGTAGGCAACTTCGTCCACCGTACCGACATAACCGGCCTTTGCAATGGCTTCGCTGGCATTGGCTCGGTAATACGGTTCACCGCTGCCGCCGTAGACGCTCGGATCCACATACTCGCCATACTGAAGCGCTGTTGCCGCTGCACGCTCATCATTTGTATCATGCGCAAAATTGCGGATGAGCTGTCGGCTTCGATACTCAGCATAGCTCGTGAGACCCGGCAATTTGACTGCAGGTGATGTGCGGAAACTGTTGATGTACTCCAGCACCTTATCGGCGACCGCTCGGACGTCCTCGGCCCCGGCATAAGATTTCTCGGGTTCCGAAGGTGGCTCGGCAGGCTTGGTTTCCGGCTCGGTCTGAGGGGGAGTCGTAGACTCGGTGACCTTTTCGCTTTCCGGTTCAGTGGTCGACTCGGGATCCGCCGGCTCGGCAGGGGCTGTCGTCTCACTTTCGATTGGGTCTGATGTGACGGCAGTATCCCGAGATGTCCGGCTCTCCTCCAGGGAACTCTCCGGTTCAGTCTGGTGAGCAGAGGACTCATTGGCAATTGCTGAGCCTGGAGCAACTGAGGTAATGGAACTATCAGCTGAGTCTGTGGTATGGCAGGCGGCAAGTGTCAGGCAGAATGCCAGTGCGCAGGATAAAATCAAAAGCTTTTTCATGATGCATACTCCCGGTTCGTGTTTTTACCATCATTACACGGACGAGTCTGGGATTTTACAACTCAGCACGCAAGCTTATAAAAGCCGCGGTCCGCTTCGTCGACGCACCGGTCGAGAATTTCATAAAATCGCTTGGCATCCAACTCGGTATCCAGCCAGTGCGTGGCGCGGTAGGAATAGCAGCCGACTTCGTCGTTGATAGCATGACTTCCGAGTACACTTCTCAGATTCAGATCGTTTGCGATCCGGCACTGCTTTGCGGTGCCCGGATGGGTAAGCGCCTTGGCGAGACAAACCACCATCAGCGGGTGCAGCTCGGAAAACGAAACCTGCAGGTAATAATCCCGATATCTGCCCATAATCGAAGTCTCATCCTGACTGTCGATCGGCAGCTCTGTCAGAAGCATCTGACGGGTATGCTCGGCGATCTCTTTTCTGCGATGCTGTTCTTTCTGACTCAGATCACAATGTAACATAAAATCTCCTTTCTTCTTCATCAGTGCGGCATGGCAATGTGGGTGATGGCACCCCAGATTCGGTTGGTCTCGTGGTTGATTCCGAGAATCCGGACGGTGACTCTGGCGCCTCTCGGCGGGCGTCCCCGTTTGGGATAACTGCACAGGCAGTCGATGCCGCCGTCCAACGCCACAAACACGCCATTCACATCCACCATACTGACAGTACCGACATAACGGTTGCCAACGGAATATCTGCGCAGGGCTTTCTCATACGGGTTTTCTCCTGCCTGTTTCACGGAGGCGGAAACCCTGACATTGTCACGGTCACTGCGATCCACATCCAATACTTTGACGAGGATGCGCTGTCCGGGCTGGAAGTGAGCCGCCGCATCCATCCAGCGTTGGTAGCTCAGTTCCTTGAGGGGAATGTAGCTCTCCACACCGAACAGGTCGATGAAGATTCCGGCACGGATGGCAGAAACAACTCTGGCTTCTGCGCAAACGCCGGCATAGATACGGTTGTTGCCGTCCCGGTCTGTACCGAAATACATTTCTTTTCTTCTGGCACGCATGGCTTCCAGGCGGCTCGCCGCTGCAATACCGGATTTGGGATCGATGCCTTTTACGATGTAATCGACTTCGGCGCCGAGGCGCTTGGTCAGCATGTAATGAAGTACCTCGTCCGGGTCACGCCCGCGATAATCTTCGGGCGGCCCCACTGCCTCGGCAGCGGGAATGATGACTTTGAACTCACCGTGATACAGGACTGCAAAGGCATGACGTGGGTTATCCGCCGACTGTTCCACACCCTGGATCGTCCCGGTCAGGATACGGCCGCTTCGCTGCGACTCGATGAGGTCGAGCAAATCATTCTTGGCCTTATCCGCCTCCGTTTCGACCGTCGGGCGATCGTCAATGGACAGTACCGACACGCTCGGTTTGGTATAAGCGCGTTTTCTCTTGGGTTTTGACGCCGTGTCGACGCCGTCTTCCTTGGCATTCGGCGCATTTTCAGGTTCTGTGTCAGACTGGGACGGTTCCGGCTCGGTCTTCTTTCGCCTGCGGGGCTTTTTAACCTCGGTCTGAGATTCGGTCGGTTCATTGAGAGCTCCGTCCGGAATTCCGGCCGAAGATGTGTCCGCTTCCGCCGAATCTGTTTCAGTCTGGGAGAGCGAGGCATCACAGGTGTCATCCGGTGCCCCTTCGGCAGGTGATGCTGTGATATTCTCCTCAGTCTGGGATTTCTGCGCCTCCAAAGGAGTCGTCATCTCCTCGGGAAGCTCTGCTTTCTTTTTGGTTGGCATAGATTGTCCTCCTTTATTTGTTAAAATTCGCTCGGCGGTTGTGCCGAGCTGTATAAGCTTTTTCTGCGCGCCGCTTTCTTGGGTGGCGTCAGTTCGGTGTCAGACTGGGTGGGTGTAGGTGTAAGCGTATCGGCTGCCGGCTTATAATCATAAACCGATGCCTTTACGATCTGTTTTGCCATCGGGTGTCTGGTGAAATCCAGTTTGTTCAGCTTCAGAATGTTGTGCCCGCGTATGATACAGAGCAGTTCCTCGTTGGGAAGCCGTAAAACCTCATCCGGCGTGAGCAGCCGTCTGCGACCCTGACCTTCAGTATGACGGTACTGGGGAATGACCTGCGCCACAGCGATGGTCTGACGGACCGTCATGGTAGAATTGACCTGCACCGACATATCACCGGACCGGGCTGAGATATACTCGGCTGATACGTCATCGGTGCAACCGAGCATCAGTTGGATGTCGCAGTTACCGATAATTTCGGCCCATAGATTCTTAGGATACCGGTTCTGCAGCTGACCGAGGCTCTGCACGGCCAGCATGACTCGAATATCTCTCGACCGCACAACAGAAAGGGATCTGGCAAAATCGGATCCGTCTTCTGCGCCGCCAATGCGGCCCACGTTGTTAAACTCATCCAGTATCAGATTGACGGGCACATCGCAGCGGCCGTTTGGGCGACCGTCTGCATAGCGAGTCAGTTTGATGAACATGAATGAGAAAAAGAGCGATGACAGGAACGCCATCGTAGCGTCCTGATCGCTCAGCACGATGTAATAGATGCATTTATTTCTGCCGGGTGCCGTCAGGTCAATGTCAGACCGGCTCGTGATCCGCTGCACTGCTTGGTTCTGAAGCACTTGAAGGCGTGTACCCAACCCCAGTATGATGCCGGAACGCACCGTATCACTGGACTGGGCAAACAGATTAAATGGCGCCCGTGCCGGATGGTCAAGCGGAAGTTTATCAAACATAGCGGTCAACTGCCGTTCGCTGTTTTGCGTAAGCAGCTGATATACGGCGGATAGGTGCTTCATGCTGGGGCTTCGGGTCCGATCCTGGTCAACGAGCAAAATCAATGCCTTCAGGAGATTGCCTTCGCCATTGTCCCAGAAGTGGTCGCCCTTGCCTGAACTGGTGTTTCCGATGATGACATTGGTCAGCACCTGCGCCATCAATGTGTCGCCGTTTAGGTCTGACATACAGTTCCACGAGTCACTGTGCTCAGGGGATACGAGATTGTAGATCTTCACATCGTAGCCCGCTTTTCGGAACATTTCTGCGGTGTCGGCATAAAGCTCGCCCTTGCTGTCGGTCACGATGACGGACTCGCTACGCCGCAGCGCCTGAAATAATGCATTGCGGATGATCGCGCGTGATTTCATGGTACCGGATGCGCCAAAGACGGCGATATGGCGGTTCAGTCTGGTGTCCTCCGGCATACAGACGGCTTTGCCGTTATATTCTCCGAGGATCGTACCTTTGGCATCGGGGACCGGAGATATTTCCAGAACTTCCTTCATTTCTTTTTCGTCCATCCAGGATGCCGTGCCGTAGATACCGGATTTGCTTCTGGCAAAGCCGCGGGGATCATGCTGCTTCCCGTCAAACTTATCGTGGAGCTTCACATAGGCGAAGATGGCACCGGCGATCAGCAGAATCATCAGAATGCCTTTGATTCCATTCCCGCTGAAAGCCGCCGGGAAACAGATCAGTGGATTCCAGCTTACCGGCTTCATCGTGCTTTCGCCGGAAACGCCGCCGCTGTCCATCCAAGCAGCGTAGTTGCCGAGCAATTGACCAAGCATTCCGCCCAGATAGATCAGCCCGACGCATCCCAGTATGGCGGCGATGATAATGGCTATCTTGCGGTTTTTATCGTTCAAATAAATCCCTCCTTTCCGGGTCAAGTTCTGCTTCCACAGCGTCAAACCCGATCGTTTTTATTGTTACTCGGTTCCCGAGATACTTTCGGATAAATGCCATCTGGTACGGGTAGCACAGCACCTCATAATTTCCGCGCTGATTCTCGACAGCTTCCTTAAAGCGAACCAGCCTTGCGAGATCTCCGTCCAGATGCGAGAACACATAGGCATCACCGATTTTTGCGTCATACTCAAACAGCCCGCGGTCATAGGTTCGCACTTCCGGGTCAAATAGAAGCTCCAAAAGCCGTTCTTTCCAATCGGGTACTGTCATCAGCCGCAGCTGGCGAATGCCATGCTCATCCATAGGAATGAAATATAGATTGCGGTAGATTGCATCAAACCGAAATTCTGGCCGCTTGGTTGTGTCGGACTCTAACAGTGTCTTCAGTGCGACGCTCTCAGACTGACCAAATAAAATGGCGGCCGGCGTTGCATCGGTGCCGGCATTCAGGCGGCTGATCTCAATGACGCTGTGCAGCGTTTTGAACTCGCCCTTACCACTCCATTTCATCACGGCGCTGCGCGTGTTATAAACGGCGTATGGCCGCTGCCCGAGATAGGCTGTTCCCACCATCCGGGTAAACATCGTTTTGTTCATCTCCGCTTCGCCGAGCTTCTTCAGCTCTTTGGCAAGATAAAAGCACGGCGTATCGGGAATCCGTTTGGTAATGGTCCGGTTTTGAAGAACGGGAAGCATATACGGTCGGCATTCAATACCTGAGCGCATACACATAGCCACAGCTTCGGCAACACGGTGGTTTCTGTCCCGATGCGCGGCATTCCCGGGGAATTTGTGTCCCCAAAAGGCATCCATGTAATACCGGTAAGCGTCTGGGTGAAGCCAATCCAGTATGGGGAGAGCGCCCTTATAAAAGCGCACAGATCTGCTGTTGCCTTTGCCAGTAACGGTAAGCAGGCGTGTGGTCAGTTCCGTTTCCGTCTGAGGGATGCGGAATGTTTCCGGTGTGGTGAGCTTATGAACCAGGGCTTTGTAAGCGCGTTCATTGCCGAGTAGGTAGAGCGAACGAATCGGATATTCACCGACGATGGAAAGCATTGTGATGAGCTGCCGGAGCTGACTGCCCGGGCGGAAGTATTGCATAGGCGCATCACCTCGCTTTGTAAGAAATTCCGACCACATGACTGCTCTCTTTGTCGGAATTTCCGCCGTGAAATCTGCCCCAAACCGCCGCTATACCGGGTGTTTTTGACTCCCAATTTCTTGTGTAAGTTTTCCGGGGCGGAAAGCGGTGGTTTTTACATAAGATTTTCCCCTTAACAAAAGCGGACTTCATAGAGCTTCACCCCCTTATCCGGCAGCGTTTTCTCTTCGACCATCCACATGGGGAAATCGTGCTTGGGAATCACATAGACTTCCGTGCGGTCCTCGCTTCCGGCAGCACTGCAATAGTAATGCGAGCAAACTGCCGGGTGATCGTCGGGCAGAACATACAGTGCCAGAATGTCCGTAACCATATTGGTTTCGATATTATCGTGATCTCGCATGGCCCGTTCCGGGCGGCTTCTGTCATACACATGGCGATAGGCAAGTACGCAATCCCGAAAGCGGACCGGAGGCTTACCCTCAAAGAACTTCCGCATGGCCGGATAAAGATAAGACCGGATGTAATCCGCTGAGCCGGTCGCTTTCTTCGGCAGCAGTGCCGGAATGCGAACGGAGAACCACCCCTCGGCTGTAAACCCGACCTCGACAGGGATCGTATCTGATATTATCGCATCCGTTTGAGTCGTTGCCCCAGCTGCTCCGGTGTAAGCCGGAAGGACACGGGTGAGAAGGACTGCCTGCTCGGACAGTTCCTCAAGCCGAAGCGAACGGTTATAGCTTTCCGGAAGGTTTCCGTTTTCGTAAAACCAGCGGACGGCAGCGGCCTGTTCCTTCATGCGGGAAAGCTTGGCTTCTACTTTGCCGAGTGTCTTCATATAAGTTGTTTCAGTCTTCATGCTCGGTCGCCTCCTCACTGTAAAAACGGACTTCCGGCTCGTCCTGACCGCAAAAATCTACCGTAGCGAACAGACACGGCGCATTCGGCAGCCGTACAGTGCTCACCATACCGATCCGAGGCACCACAACGATATATTTCATATCTTCCTGGGGCTGAAGCAGCTTCAGCAGATTCTGCTCGCCGTCATAGAGCACTACGATCTCGTAGCCGACATTTTCTTTCAGGAAAAATAGCTGCGACGGGTAGACTGCCGGATAATGCGCCATCGGCTCCACCTTGTCAATGAACCGGAGCAGCACCCATATCGCCAGAATCATCCGCTGATCCGGCTGACACATCGGGTCAAGTCCGATATAATAACCGCGGGAAACATCTGCAATACGCATCTGTCTTTTCAGATTCCGCAGGATCTTTTCTGCCGTCTGCGGCGGCTTTTTCAGCATCTTTATGATTTGCGCACGGGGCAAGGCTCCGTATTGCGAGAGCCATTTGACCACATACTGTTCATCGGTTAACAGCACGATAACCACCTCCTTTTTGTACTCATTTGTACCCAAATGCGTATTCCGTGCAAAATGCGCACTGTCAATCTGCCTCCTGCTGCCGTTCCTTGAGGATGGCTTCCAGCTCGGCACGGTCAGTCGTGATCATTTCCTGTTCCTCTTTGGATGCCTTAATGATGACAGGCACCTTACTGTTGTTGGAACAGATCAGCGCCTCACCGCGTTCAAAGCGGGTGATGGAACGGATTTCAGTTTTTGTAAGCTTCAGCGTATCCCGTACAAACTCCGCTTCATCCGGCTCCAGATTCAGAATGATCTTATTTTTGGAATTGTTGATGATCGCCCGACCGTAGCGCCCATCTTCCAATCCGAAGAAGTCGGACAGGTCCTGCGTTGCGGAAATCGCCGCACCGCCAAATCCTCGGATGACCTTGAAAATTTCCAGGCAGAACTCTGCCGCCATCCGGTTGGAACCGGCGCCGATCAGCTGCCAGATCTCGTCGATCATAATGGCCTTCTTTTTCGTGCGGTCACTTTTGATCTTATCCCAGACATAATCAAGGGCGATCATCATACCAACAGGCAGCAGCTTGCCCTTCAGCTCCGATAGGTCGAGAACGATATACTTATTGGACAGGTCCACATTCGTCTGTTGATTGAATGACTGCGCCGAGCCGGTAACAAAACGGCTGACAATGACTGCAATACGCTTGGTCATTTCATTCTTTTGCAGTTCCTCATGCAGATCTCCGAGGATCGGCATGGTCTTCATCTTCGGCGGAACGGCATTGCGATCCGCATAGACTGAGTCGTTATCATGCGTGATACCGAACTTACCGTAGGTGCGGATCAGCGCCTCATCCAGCATCTGCTCCTCTTCGTTGGTCATGTCCGGAATCAGCAGTGAGAAGAAGATCATCAGCTGCTGAATTTTCTGCGCCAGAAGGGAATCCATCTCGCTATAATCCAACTCATCAATCAGTTCCATCTCTGGGCTGATGGTGTGCCGGATCTCCATAATATTGATGCAGTGCGGCGAGCCCGGCGCAATCTTGATAAACTGACCGCCGATGCGGTTGCACGCTCGCCGGAACTCATGTCCCTTGATAGGAGCAATGATATAGCACTGAATGCCGCGCATACGCATACGCAACGCCAGTAACTGCATGGTGAAGGTCTTTCCGGCGCCACTGGTGCCGAGCAGGTTCAGATTGGCGTTTTTATTTTTCTTCGTGTCAAACAGATCGACGATGCACAGCGAGTTGTTGTGGCGGTTGATTCCGAGCAGCACGCCGGTATCGTCCGACATCTCGAAGGATGTGAACATATAGGTAGAGGCCGCACCGCTGGTCAGCACATTCCGCTTGGATTTCTTTTCAAGCTTCGGGGATATTTGCAGAAACGGCATCACCGTGCGCAGGGCGTCCTCCTGCTGAAAACTGCAGTCGCTGACATACATATCCATAGACTTGAGCATATCGGTCATCTGCTGCTTGCGCCACATCAGTTCCTCGTAGATCCGTGCGGACACGGTCACGAATACTGACATATAAAAAAGATCTTCGTTATAATTGGCGATTCCTTGCTTGATAAAATATCCGGCTTGAATGGAACCGGCAAGCTCCTCATAGTCGGTCGAGGTGTCCTGCATACTTTTAAGCTTCGTGCGGTTCAGGCGGATGCGCTGGGCAACCTTGTCAATGGTCTTGCTGCGGTTTTCCCGCCTTAAAAACACATCGATATCAATGCCTTCGCCGGCGTTGATGAGGGAGGACATCCATCCGGCGCGGACCTTATTTGGGTATCCGTTTCCTTTGATATACAGAAAGGAGTAGTAGAGCCCGTCCATAATGATATAATTGCGGTGCGTTAGGTCAATGCCGCGCGGCGCGATAAAATGCGCCATACGGATATGTGGAACCGGATCAATGCCGATGACCTTGTTTTTCGCCGCCATCGTGTCTAAGACGATGCGGTCGACGCGGGAATGAAACGGCTCCTCTACACAGGAACGGCGATTGAAAAACATATATAAAATCTCCGCCGTTGCTTCATCGGGGTCCTTCGGCTGAAGGATATTGTTGCCGCACTGCATGAAGTAGGCCCGTGCGTTCTGCTCGGCGGTCAGCAGCGTGCTGCAGATCTGCCCATAGTCGCTGTTTTCATTACGCCGCAGTTCCTCGTATCGAAAAATCAAAAAGAAGCGCCTCGTCAGCGCTTCACGGCTTCCCACATCCCTGATGAGGCGGATATATCCCTCGCTGAGCTTCTTACACTGCTCACTTTCCTCGGTGTCCATTTCCTTTCGGAGCATGGCAATGTGCTTATCGGAGTCGGCTTTGCGGGTAATGCTCTTAAACTGCAGATGCACCGGCGAAATTTTCAGCCAGCTTGCAAAGGAGCAGATGATCTCATACTGTTCTTCCTCCGAGCGCAGCATAAAGTTGATGGGCTCAATTTCAAGGATTTTGATATACCGCCCGTCGGTCGTCTCAATAATGCCGTGCTCCAGATTTTTGATCGGAATGAAATCCTGAGTAAAGCTCAGCTTTTCAGGCTTTCTTTTTCCTGTTTTTCTTTTTGCGGAGCTGTCTTTGGTCATATTTATATCCCACCCTTCTCAAATGCAGTTTTCTTCTGTGCGCCAGATAGCAGATAATGTGACCTGCATACTGGAACAGCGAATCGCTGTCAATGCCCATAGCGGCAAGAATCCCGATTGGGATCAGTGTGACGGTCATTACCACGATGCGTATTGTGGTTGCCATTGGGATCAGCATCAACTCCGGATATCCGATGGCCAATATCAGAATCAGTGCCTCGACCGCATTCCGCGGTTCCAGCATTCCGCCGAATATCTTTCCGGAGTCGGTATAGTTTGCAGGAATGGCAAAGGTCGTATTAAATTCTTTTTCTTCCATGGTTCCTCCGTTCTTTTTTATCCCGGTGTATCACCGAAATCTACATTCTTCGGTCGGCGCAGTGCCAGCCCGGCCTCATAGCTCGGCGTATTAAAGATTACGCCCTCACCACCGGAGGAATGGACCCACATGCGCTCACCGTTTTCACCGTATCCGGCAAAAATAAGCACATGATTCCATCCGCCTCCGTCATCATCCATCAGGAATCCCAGATCACCGGGCAAAAGCTCTTCGGCGGTAATGGCATAGGATTCGTCCCACTGGCTCCATGAGGCGCCGTTCAAGCTGACGCCGACAGCCGTTTTATAGGTCCAATCCGAAAAGCCGGAGCAATCCAGGCCGAACGGACGGATCGTGCCGGTCGTTGTAGAGCCGGCGGCTGTAACAAGCTTCGGGGTATTCCATTCATCATTCCATCCGGCTGCCGATTTGCCGCCCCAGAAGTATGGCACCTTCCCAACGAGGGACAGACCGGTTTTAACGATGTGCTTTCGCGTTTCGCTGCAATTCTGACGGGCAAGGAAGGCAATCAGTTCTACATCGGTAAGCGGAACGGTGCTGCCGTTTCCGGCTGTTCCGTAGAGCGTTTTCTTCAGCGCCAAGGCACGGGAGTGGATCACATCGCCATATGTGGTTTCCAGACCGTTATAGGAGGCGTTGAGGTCCAGCCCGAACGCTGTGGAAATTACCGTATTGTCAAAGGGATGAATGGTGCATTCCAGATATTTAACGGTTTTCTTTTCCAGCGTAAGCGTTTCCTTGCCTGTGTACTGATAATAGGTTGCCTTGCGTGTTCCGGTGATATTGCTGCCGCTATAAACGGGGAGCGTCAGGGTGACGGCCGAGTATGCATCTACCTCGATCTGTGTATCGGATGACAACTGCTGATCCTGCAAATAGTAGGTCGCTTCCGCCGTCTCATAGCGGTATTGCGGGACGCCGTTGATCACTCCGGTCTTAACCGTTTTCGTTACCACGGTTATCGTGACTGGCTTATATGTATAGTAAGTGACCGGTGTGACTACTTCGTTTTCTCGCTCAACCGAGGTTACAGGAAACATTTTGGCTGCCACACCGTCAAGCTTCTTTTTCATATCCTCCGGGTCGTTGCTGAGCTGTTCCACCGAAGTGGAATATGCTGATAAAATATAGGCGGTGTCGTATCCGGCTGAGCTTTGCGCATAATTGATCAGCGCATTCATCGAAAGTTCCCGGTCATAGCCGCCGTCTGAAATCAGGCGTTCCACCTCAGCCATTGAAGCGTCGTACCCGGCCTGAACAATATCCGAAACCGTCTCGGAGAGATTTTCATAGATCTCCGTGATGGATACCGTCGGCTCATTGCCGTCGATACCGAGCGCTTTATTGATGATGATCCCGGGCAGCTCTACGATCATAACAATGAGGAAAACCACCGATAGGCACAAGCAGACCAGAATTTTAAACAGGGTATGCCGCATTGCCCATGCGGCGGAGATGATCGCACCCCAAGGACCACCGGCGGCTGTACCGGCTGCGATTTCTGCCACAGCTTTGCCGCCCTCCACGTCGGCCTTTACGGTTGCCGCAGCGGCGTTGGCGGCTGCTTCCGCACCTTTTTTCGCCGCCTGCTTTGCGGCTTGCTTTCCGGCATTCTTAGCGGCTTTTGCTGCCTGACCGGCCGCTTGGCCGATATTATCCGAACCGTCTCCCATTTGCTGCTTTTGCGGCTCTGCCATTCTTTCACCTCCGTATTCAAACTGCCAAAGGCAGGCTTATTTTCTCTTTTATAATAGGAAGACAGCCGAACCGAATCCATTGCTCCGGTCCGGCTGCTCGCCGTTCATCGTCTCCGTCTTGGCGACTTGATCTCTGTTTGATCACGGGATTTTGGCTCACCATAACGGGACGGTGTGCTTTTGTACCGCACGGTTTCCGTAGAAACGGTGCGTACATTATCGCCGTCATAGACCGGTTTTCCGTTCTCATAAACCGGCTTGCGTTCCACTGCAGCCTCGCCGTGTACTGCGTACCACTGGCTGCCGTGAACATCTTCATATACCTGATAGTCACCGCGGGGAGGTGCATACTGTGCCGTATCGTAGAACATCGTGCCGGATCCGTTTTCATGCCGGACCTCAAAATACCCATCCATACGACCGGATCCATCCACGCTTGTGACCGGCTGTTCATAGCCCGGCATAAAGCTTTGGAACTGTGCCCGATTATATCCATCTGCTGCGTCGCCCGCCTCAAAGGGAGGCGTTTCTGCGTGCTGCTGCATGGCGTACCACTCTACGCCGTTGGCCGCCTGAATTGTGGAATGCGGTGCATCCGGTTCGTCATAATACGCACTGTTGTACCATCTGCTCACGCCACCGTCCGAAGATGCCTCAATGACACCGTCTCCGACCGTTCTGAGCGTTGCACCGTCCGCATCCGGGAATGCGGCTGCAACCTGCGCCACCTCAGCGGAATTGCCGCTGAATACGGGCGCATCATAAAATGCTCCGGCTCCGGAACCGCTGGCCATCTGATACCACTGACTGCCGTCCGAGGCATTGACAACGGCGTGCGGGCCATCCGGCTTTTCAAACTGGGAAGTGTTGAACATCTCGACAGCCGTTTCTTTCCCGTCGGCGCCGATTGCCTTTGTGGAGATATGTCCGCCGGTGATCTGTGTATCCGAGAGATTTATGCCTTTCATATGCGGCATATAATTGCCGAGACTGCGGTTGGCAATATCGCCGCCGATAGAACCGGACACATTCGGTGTTCTGGACGCTACGGAAGAGATGGACTCTCCGGTCAGTGTGACGCCGTTGCGGGCCGCCATACCGCCGAAAGCCCGACCGACAAAGCCAATCGTTCCACCGGCGCCCATTCTTGTGCCGCCATCCACGACCGCATCGCGGACATACGAATTGCCCTTGAAACGGTTGGCAAAGCCTGCGGCGAACCCAGTTGCCGCTGCGCCTGTACCGGTTGCGGCACTGCCTCCACGGAATACACTGCCGGCGCTTCTTGCGCCTCCGGCCACGCCGGTGATTACTCGTGCTGCCATCAGCAGTTCCATGCCCATACCGGAGCCGGTCTGGGCTACATTCAGTCCCATTGCCGCAAGATAGCTGTCAAATTTCTGTGCCGTTTTGAGGAACGCCACTGCACAGAACAGCCACAGGAACACATTGCCGTTCCCGTTAGACAAGGCGCCGCCTGTGCCGATATACTGGCCTACCGAGGTTGAAAAACCACGCAGGAACCAGACATTCATCACAAGGAGCAATAGCTGCGACCCGACCATCCGGCACCACGACCGGAATACCGGCGTTGTTGCTTTGGATGCGCCCATAGAAAAGGCGAGAGGTGAGGTGTAGCACAGCACACCGACAACGATGTACCGTTCCACCGTTTCAAGCAGCAGCTTAAAATAGTTCCAGCCCAGCGCAATTTCCAGTATGGTGAGCAGCAACAGCCCAACCACCGAGATGGTGGCGATAAGACTGGTCAAGCCGTTTTGAAGGGCCTGCTCGATTCCGGCAAAGGTGAAGTCCTCCGCCGTCATTTGAATGTCCATGAGTGCCGTATACGGCGCTGTTGCAATTTTCAGCGTCAACAGGAAAATCGGCTTTGCATATGCGATCAGAAAGGCGAATAACGCACTTCGGCCAAGCAGTATCCACGGATTTTCTGCTTCTGTTACAGGGCCTCCGAATACACGGAACAACTGCCAGACTGTGATCAAAAACAGCAGTGCCCATGCAGTGTACTGCATTACGGTAAAGGCTTTGGATACAAACGGGAAGTATTCTTCCATTGCCGTCATATCCGTGCCGAGCGCCTGAAGGAACAGTCCGGACACCGCATCCATCATGTCTGACACAACACTGCTGATCCAGGTGACGATTCCTTCAAAAATCCAGTCAAGCATAGGTGTTCACCTCCTTTCCGCTTGACCGGGTCTTTTACGGGTTGTAGTTTCCGCCGCTGATGAGGGGCTGCAGATAGGCAACGATAAAGCCGAGAGAATTCAGAACGATCCAAGTGATCACAATTCTCTTGAGCCAACTCGTCGCTTCATCGACGGCTCGCTGATTGCGCGAGATCATGCGCACCAGCAGAGCAATAGCGGCTACTGTGACTGCCACGATGGTACTGATCGCCACAAGCTCTCCGTAGATATCTTTCATGATTATCGAAAAACGATCCCACATATCTGCGGCGAATACCGCCTGCGTCGAAACAAGCAGTGCTGACACAACACCCACAAGCGACCAGTATGCGGTTTTGATCTTCCCATCGCGCAGCCGAAGCTGTCTGTTCATGCGTTTAGCCCTCCTTTCTTCGGTATTGGGCAACAAAAAACGCCGTCTCTTAAAGCTTTTCAGCTCAAGAAACGGCGTCGGTTTCGCCCGATCCCAGTTTGGGACGATATTATTTTAGCACATTCGCGTTCCCGTGTCATCGGCAATCGTGTGCCAACTTTTCGCCTTTTTATGGGCATATTCATTTCAGCCCTTCCAGAAGCGTCAGCATTTCCAACCAAAAGTCCACATCCGGCGCAGCTGTCGCCCACAAACGAATGGAAAGGACGGAAATGGCCTGCTGACGATAGCGATAAAAGTTCCGTGACGACAGGTTCAGTCGATACAAAACCTCCTGATGATTGAGCACCTCCGGCGCTATGTAGGCCGTGTAGATGAGATTATACAGCCGTTCGCCGTTATCCGGCTTCTTTCGGAGTACGGTCAACGCTTCATTAAGCCGATCCATCAACAGGCGGGATTTCTGCATGCCCTGCATCCGGCTTTCAATCTTCTTATTGCCCAGCGCCACCTCAACATCCACGTCCTCGATCAGCTTGTCCACACCTTCAAACGGCCGGTCAAGCTCGGCAGCAACCGTCTCGGGGAAGCATTCCAGCATCCACACCAGCGTGCGATAGTGCTGGAGGAGCATCAGCGTGTTGTGATAACAGTTTTTCGTCTTTTCCTGTCTGGCAGCACGCTTTTGTGCATCGTCGATCTGGCTATCTCCCAAGATGCCTCGCTTTGTCAGAAGTGTGATAAAAGCGTCTGACTGCGCTTGTATTCGTTTTTCCTGCTGCTCATACTGCAGTTCATCCTGTTTGCTCATGATAAAACATCTCCTTTGCGATTTTGGTGATATCCGTCGGCCTGCACGGTCCGCGGATTTTATTCGTTTCCTGTACCTTTAGCACGGAATACTCTTTACTCCGGCAGACATACTCACAATTCTTACAGTTCCAACACGGAGAAAAATACGCGCGTATTATACTGTCCGAAAGTGCAACGCGATTTTCTTCCACATTGTCAATCGACTTTTCCACGGCATTTCTGCTGTACCATGCAACCAAGCGGTTGATATGATCGTTGTCACTGCCTACCTTGTGCGTATTAGCACCCCAAATGCGTATTTCATCAAGAATACGCAGGATTTCTGTCTGCTTAGGCAAGGAAACCTCGGTATCCATCGGATACGATTTATTGAAAACGAGGCAGCCGTAAGAGCCGGGAAGACGATACAGAGCAAAGACATCCCCGTGCTTTTTGAAAAATCTCCATACCTTTGTCTTTTCCCAGCCCCAGCGCTGACCCAGTTTTTCCATCGTTAATATGGCGCTGTAATTGCCGTATTGAACAGCCGGCGCCATAAAAGAAAACGCATTGCCCGGTTCCTCTGATACTGTGTGGCACCAGAGATCCAGCCATGCGTCTGCTTCATCAAATGTATATTGCTCCCCGGCAAGTCGCTGCGTAATATTGCGGGGGAGGCAGAGAAACCCAAAACCATCTGTGGCATACACGGTTCCGTTCATGCACTCCTCGCCGGAGCATTTTACGACCCAATCCGTTAATTGATAGGTCAGCTTTTTGGTTTTGCTGTCCAGCGTATATTTCAGATAACCGAGGGCTGATAGCTTATCCAGTATTTCTAAAGCCTGTGTGCGGCTTCTGATGCCGAGAATACTCTTCAGCCCAACAATACCTCCGGACCACATTCCGGGGCTCACAGCATTCTTATGACCACAGTAGGAGGCATGTCCTTTGCGAAATGCAGCTCGGGCGGCGAGCTTTGCCCAGGTACCCATAATGCCTTTGCCGACCGGCAGGGTATCCCTTCGCAGCTTTACCCATTCATACTTCATCAAGCATTTCAACATCAGCGCCTCCTTCCTTGGAATAATAAAAAAGACGACCTTTCTGTCGTCACACAGTATCAGTCTTCGATTCTTACAATCAGTCCATTCAGTTTGATCAGCTTCACGCCCTTGAGATACCAGAACTCACCGAGTTCGATTCTTGTCGGGATCCACTCTCCGTCAAGCAGCACCTCCAGCCGTTCTCCGCAGTGAAGGCCGCCGTAGTAATCCAACGGCCCGAAGCGAATGTCCATTCGACCAATTACATCATCATAAATCAGTACACCTTGTTTTTTCATCCTTATCCTCCTCGTGAAATAGGAAAAGCCGAATGAGTTTCAGTGCTCATTCGGCTTTTCTGTGTGACAGGTTATTAAATATGTTTTGCTCGGCTGCCTATAAATTGGCTCCTCCTTTCGGGCATATTAAAGATGAATTATGCCCGGGCCTCGAACCTAATTCTTGGACAAAATCAGCAAAACCCCAGTGTTTATGCGGCATAATCCTCTTTGTGTTATTATACCGCAATCATCGATACGACGGACAATTCCGGTTGCTTTCATGGTACTGATTCTCCTTTGCTTCAAGTCACGCTGCTATTGTTTGTCAGCGGTGGAGAATTATACCGGCCATTCGCCGTTTTGATCGGTTTGCCGCTGGAAAAATCCGGAACTGCGATAAAAATGCACCGTTTTCTAAAGAAGCCTCCGAAACGGCATAACCGGATAACGGGAGTCCCCCCATTCGGCTCTTTCTTCCGGGGTATGCTGCAGACCAATGTGCGTAAAACAAGCGCAGCATTACGATGTCAATTCTTAGATATTCTTCTATTCGGCTATGAATACTCCGACATAATATTAAGTGCGGTACGGAACAGGAACAATGCAACGTATGCTATTTTTGCCTATGAGCAAAGCGGTTTGCTTGAAAAGCGCTCTGCTTTTTGCTACAATAAGCTTGTACAGCTTCTCTTATCCATATAAAGTACTATTGCAACCGGCATTTTATTGAGAACGGATCTCCCGTCCATCTCTCAGTGGAGCATACAGTGCTGCAAAAATAAAAGACAGTATGCGAAGTCTGTACAAGAATACAGTATGAGAAAAAGAATTTCAGAGCTCAAAAGCTTTCACTGGCGGTTATGGCTCTCTCTTTGCGCACTGGCGCTCATCCCGGCGGTGTATCAAACGGTCAAAACGTTTCTGATCTCCGCAGGCGGGCAGGACGGCGTATTCGACATCATCGGACAGATGGAATGGTTTGACCTGATAAACGAAACCCTGCAAGCGTTTCTGATAATGCCGCTCTACTCAGTATTGAACCGCATTTTCAAAAATCACTGCGATGAATTTGCGGGAGCGACCTTCAAGACCGGGGTATGCGTCCTCCTGTTATATACGCTTTTCTCGGTCGGTGTTCTGATTTACGGCTCGGTGCTGATCGGTGCGATGAGTCCGGGTGAGATAGACATAGCGGTCACCACTCTATATCTCCGTCTGGAAACGGTCGCATTTATGACGGGGATCATCGTCAACTTTGCCAATGTGGTTTTCGTCGTAATCGGCAAGGAGAAAAATGTGTATGCCTTTCTCGCCGTTCGCACAGCGCTGTCGCTTATCGCCGACCTTGTGCTGATACCGAGCTTCGGTGTTTACGGTGTGGCAGTATCAAATATTATATCCAACGCTCCGCTTTCCGTCATGTGCATCCTGCTGCTGCATAAGCAGGGCTATATCCGGTTTTTCCGTTTCAAAAGCTCCAACGGAGCGATGCTCCGTGATTGGTGCAAGACTGGTGTATTTTCCGGGCTTCAGCAGTTTGTCGACAACCTTATCTATGCCGTTATGGTCTGCAAAATGGTGAATATGGTGGCAGAGCAGGGCAACTATTGGATCGCAAACAATTTTATCTGGGGATGGCTGCTCATTCCGATCACAGCCCTTGCTGATGCGATTCGCTCGGACTGCAAAGACGGATACAAAGAGCTACATAAATTCAACTATTACTTTGTTGCCGCTGCAAGCATGGTGCTCTGGGCGGTGACCATTCCTGCGTAGATCCCGTTCTTCCGCTATGCGCAGGGACTTGAAAACGCAGAGGATATTTTTGGTATCGTCATAAAGCTCGCTCCGTTTTATATTGCGTATGCCGGCTGCACTATTATTGATAACATCTTTATGGGGCTTGGAAAAACAGGCTATTGTAGCAAATCGCAAAAAACAAAAAACGATTGCAAGACAGTTGCAAAAACCACTATCAAAGGTATGGTTATCCGCCACCCACCAGTCATTGCTGTTCAGATCATCGTATACACGCTGGATGTACGGACCGCACCGGTCGTCATACACCTTTTGCCCGTATCGCCCGAGGATCTGCACCGCCTCCGAAACATCCGACTGGATGCGCCGATGGAATGACGATATGGATGGCAGCGGGGTGGTGTCTCCGTTCATTTGCAGATACATCCGGGTGTACTCATAGCATTTGGCGGCGCTGAACCGCCGCTGATCCAGCCAGAAGCTGAGGAATACCTGCCACGCCTCCTCCGGAATGCTGCTTTGCCCGCTGCGCCATTTTCCTCGGCTGTCCACCAGTCCGTCCCAATTCTCACAGAGACGGGCTTTTTGGTGCCGATACAGGGAGGAATAGGTCAGCTTGACGCCCTCGGTTTGCTCCACATAGTCTATGTACCGGGCGTCGGCGTCCGCTTTGCTCGGCTCGCCGGAGCGGGCTTTGTCCCACCCCTCCAGAATTCGCAGCCACCAGTTGACCTGTTCCCGCTCTTTCTCGGTCATTTCCTCCAGCGTCCGGCTGTCTGCCGGCGTAGTGTCCGGCAATCGACGGCGCAGCTCCGGCGGCAGCTCCAGATGGTGCGCACAGTACCATTTGCGCTGCTGCGCTTGCGGCAGCACCGTGAGGGGGATGAGGTACTTCTTTCGGTTTCCATCAAAAGTTTCTCTTGCCTCCAGTTTACCATCTTTAATCTGCTTTTGGATATGCTGGCAACTATAATTTTTTATCTCCGCATATTCCTTTACGGTCAGATAATGCAAGATTTCACCGCCTTTCAACAGCGATTTAAGGAGTGTTAAATTCGTGGTCTGCCATCATCGGTGCCGGGAGACCGTCCCCGACAGACGCCCGCTGTGGGCGTTTCGGCTATTTAGATTGCTGGCAGCGGCGCAAAATGCCCCTCGGTGGAATAATTCCACTCGATCGTGCCGTCGGGGTACATCTGCGTGCCATGCGCCAATAGCATCCAGCCGCTTGCGGTGTTCTGCATCTTGGCAGCGGCGGTACCGGCGCAGTCGATGCACCGGTAGGAGCCGCCTCCACGGTTTCGGTACATCCGTCCCGGCTCCAGCTGCACATAGTGCGCTCTCACTCGCTCCATTCGCTATCCCATTCCTTTCCGAATACGATATCTGCCAGTCTTGCAATTCGATCTGGGTACTTTTGGATCAGCCATTCGCCAATGCCGAAAGCGATCCCCAACGGTACGAACAAGCACAGTGCGTCGATCATACAGATTTTCCTCGCTTTGAGTTTTCAATTCGGCTTAAGGCAGCACAAATACGTTGGTGCGTCTTTTCCGATCCTTTTTTGCCATGCAGAACCATAGAAAGGTACTGATGTGTTATGCCTGCTTCTTGTGCGAGCGATTTTCCTGTTACCCCCACAGCGTGCATTCGAGCAACAACTTCTGACGACCAATCAAATTTCACGCAAGTCACACTCCTTAACTGAATTATAGTTGAAACATTTTTACCATTGTGTTATACTCATACCTGTTCATAAAAAGAGAGGGCAAATTTTTCAGCTGTAAAAGTTGTAACAATTCAACTTAACTGGATTTTAGTACAACCGTTTCAACTTGTCAACAGTAAATTTATATTTTTTTGAAGGAGAAGAGTATGCGTTTTTACGAAAGGTTTGAACAGTTGTGCAAAGAAAAGGGTATCAAACCCACTCCTGCTACTGTGGAGGCAGGCTGTAGTAAAGGCTCGGCATCTTATTGGAAACGAAAGTACTTAGCTGGGGAGGACGCATTGCCAGATACGCATAATGCACAAGCACTTGCAAGGTATTTTTCGGTATCCGTTGATTATCTTCTTGGAAGAACGGATATTGCTACAGATTTTGGAGAAAAGGCTTGGCAAGACGATGAGGTTATGGCTGCTGTTAACGATGGATTTAAGCCCTTATTTAACGGTATTGCCAAGGCCTTAAATGATGCAGATGCGTTTGAAACAAAGATGACGTTTGATGCACTGGTCGAGTTGCGCCATTATCTATCCCTAATAGCAGATCGGAAACGCCAGGCAGATGCCAGCTTATCACTGTTGCAATATTTTCTCGGCACTGGCGGGCGTTTTGTGGATATCTGCGCTTCGATCACGGATGAAACAGCAGAAAAGCCACGTCTGGAGCGGGCAAAACAAATTGCTATGACCGAATATGCAGCGGCTCTGGATGAATCACTGCAAATTTTGTTGGGCAAAACCAATGAGGGACCGTGACATTTCCTTGAAACAGAATATATATTCATATTGATGTATATTGTTCCAAACATTCGGAAAAGCTGTTTTTTGCCAGCAAAATGCTCACGAACCGTTGGTGTTGCTTAATCGGAAATATTTTCCGTCTGCTCTGCATTTTAGTTCCTGCTTTCCGCCTTGCTTTTGATGTCCTCACGGACGATTTTCCACACTGCAAAAGCGAATGATTTAATGCCTTTAATTAGCTTATTAAACGCCGACAAAGCCAGCAATAGAGCCATTTACAGCAATTTGCGCCTTGATTTGTAAAGCTCCAATTAAAGCCTATTTAACGCCCGGCATCGCAAAAGCTGCCCTAAGTAGCCCGCTCCCGATTTGCCCCCAAAACGCCCCGAAAAGCCGTTCGCAAAAAATGAAAAGTGCCGCAGGATTTTCCATCGTGCGACACATATTAACCCCGGAAAAACGCCTAAATCAAGGGCTTTTCCGGGGTTTTCACTATTTTTAACGGTTTATCACGCCTTTGCCGTCCCGTTTTCATTCTTCACGAATCTCCACAAGCTATAAACTCAAAGAATGAAGCTTTTAAGCTGCTTCTTCGTATGAACCCAGTTTTCAGCAACAGCAACGGCCAATTCCTTCAACGATCCAACAGTAACTATCCTATCATCAAAAATGCCAAATATTAACGGGTCTCCTCGAATAATAAACTCTATGTGAAACCAAACCCTTCTCCCGTTTCTCTCAGACTGCGCCCCTGCCCTATATGCTCTATTCGCTCCTTTTCGTAATTTTTGACGTGTCTGTATTTTTCTTACCAAAGCAAAACCTCCTATGGTAGATGTTTTACTTCTATCATAGGAGGCCGTTTCATCTATTATCCGTTTTTACTGGACCGGTTCATCTGCTCCGCTGTTTTTCTGCTTTTATGCAGCCGTTCTCCACAGCCCCCGCATTTTCCGCCTAAGCGGCGCCGTCACCGTCCTCAGCCCAGCGGCTCCTCAGAAAAGATCAGCACGCTGTCCTGTCCGCCCGGGCTGATCGCCGTAATATGCGGCGCCGTGCTGTCCGCCGCAGCGGAAAAGCGCCCGCTCTCCGGGTCAAACCAGGTCATATACCGCAGCCGTTCCGGCTGCTGCCGCTGAATGAACCGGGGCGCCGTATCCGGCAGGTAGGTCAGCGCAAAGCCGTTACCCTCCAGCACCCGGATGCCGTGGGGGCGCTGCCCCGGCTTGGCGGACGCCGCCCCAACCGCTTGACGCAGGGTGTTGATATGGCGCATCTGCCCCGCCCCGGGACGATCCAGCGCCGTGCGCCAGTCGTAGAGATATTCCGCATCCGGCTGCTCCCGGAAGCACCACACGCTCTGGTGCCCGTAGGTATGTCCCAGCGTACCGGTCAGCAAATTCTCATACACCCGCCCCCGGATGTCCCGGGGGGTGAACCGGTACTGCCACGACGGATCGAACGCCAGCGGGAAATCCTCATAAAAGCACTCCGCATCCAGCACCGGCTTTTTCCCCAC
Organism: uncultured Eubacteriales bacterium; assembly: GCA_934630515.1. Taxonomy (GTDB): domain Bacteria; phylum Bacillota; class Clostridia; order Oscillospirales; family Acutalibacteraceae; genus UBA5905. Next base: position 33,438 of record CAKTVV010000002.1, read on the forward strand.
CGACCGGCTCTTTTTCAGCAGCCGCTCGCTTTTGTACCCGCCGAAGGAATGCCCCGACTGGATCGAATGAAAATCGATATAATCCGCATCGCTGAGAAAGAACGCCGAGCTGTTTTCTCCATTGGGGTGATAGGTCATCGGGTGACGCACAAACTCCCCCTCCCGCAATCCGCCGGCGGTGGCATCGATGATCTCCCGATGCAGGGGCGTTTCGATAGGGCGGTCGCCCCCCAGCATCCAGATGATATTCTCCCGCCGTCCGATCACCCCCGCCAGATAGCGTCCGTAGGCGGCGCTGTTGCCGGGGGTGAAGCTCTCCGGGCCGATGCCCCACTTGCGGTTAAAGGCATCCCCCCAATAGGGCAGCAGGGTCAGCACCATGCCCCGGGCGGCGCAGGCGTCCGCCACAAAGCACAGCTTATCGAAATAGGCACGGCAGGGCTTGCGCACATTGCCGCCGACAAAGGGCAGCAGCCCCTCCGGCGTGGGGGTGCGCTGTCCGTCCAGCTCGGAGATGGCGGACACCTGCACAGCGTTAAAGCCCTGTGATCGGCGCTTATCCAGATAGAACAGGATCTCCTCCCGGGTCAGCCGCTGGAGCAGCGTCCACGCCGTATCCGCCAGATAGGGGAAATACTGCCCGTCCCATTCTAAAACGCCATGATGTATCGTCAGCATAGGCGGCTCCTGCGGTCACAGACCGCACGCCGCCAGCTGGCGGGACAGCAGCAGCGAGACCCGGGCATGGGTGGCGATGGACCAATGCCCATTGGCGCCGGTTCCCTCATGCGGGCGCTTCGGCTCGATAAGCAGCGGGGTGATGCCGCCCACCGCAGCAATGGCGGCGAGGATCTCCTCCTTCAGGAGCATTTCCGTCTCCACCAGATAGACGATGGGCACACCGGGGCGGGCGGCACGCACCGCCGTGAGAAACGCCACCGCCGCCTCCTGAAAGCCCTGCCGCCGTGCGCCCAGCACCGCCGCCGTGCGCTGCTCCTCGGGCAGATCGGCGCCGCTGCAGTATTGTCCGTCGTTTTGCCCCAGCTTGATGACGACCGCATCCACCGGATGAGCGGCGGTATCCCAGCGCTCCTCCCCCTGATGGATCCGATCGGTATAGGGATACAGCTGAGGGATCAGGTTGACGGTATTCATGCCGTAATCGTGGTAGATGCCGTTGCCCGACGCCGCCACGCAGTAGGGGTCGGCGTGCAGCCGCTCGCAGGTCAGCGCCGCATAGGTCAGCGAAAAGTTTTCCTCCCCGGTGATGAACTCTGCGCTCTCCCGGGAGCAAAGATTCCCATAGCCGCAGGTGATGGAATCCCCCAAGAACTCAAGACGTTTCACCCGGGCCGGAGCCGGCTCCGGGGTACCGTCCGTCAGGATGGCGCTCACCGCCGCCGTACCATAATACATCTCCGTCTGCTTCACCACCCGGACGGTGTGGACGCCGTAGGGCAGCCCCTGCACCAGCGTGTACACCCGCTCCGGCTCATCCAAGGCGAACCGGGCGCAGTTGATGGGGCAATCGTCCACAAACACACCAATATACGCCCGCTCCTCCGGACGGGGTACGGTGTCCCCGCCATAGAGCCGGGCCGCAGCGCCGGTGCCGGTAAAGCGAAAGGCAAAGCCGGCGCCGCTCCAATTGAAAAACACCCGCTCCCCCTGACGGTAGGTGCGCCCGAAAAACTGCGCCGTCGCTGCCGCCGGGTATTCTGTATACTGCATAGCCGTATCCTCCATTGTGTATAAAGCTGCGTATGAGCCGCCCGGAATGGGCGGCTCATACAGGTCGTGTCTTACTTCTTCTTGCGCACCGCCAGCGCCATGCACACGGTCGCCACCAAACCGGCGCACGCCAGCACGCCCAGACAGATGGTGACGATCAGCAACGGGCTGACCCCGCCGGCGCCGGTGGTGCCGGTATCGACAGCCGTTACCAGCGCATAGCTGCGCAGGGTCTCCGTCTCCACGGTGATGCAGTCGCCCAGCACCCCGCTGGAAACGATCTCCGCTCCGTTTTCATCCACGCAGGCGACGGTCTTGTGGGTATCCTCGACCGGCAGCGACAGCCGGATGAGCCGTCCGCCGGTATCCACCGCCGCTCCGCCCTCGTTCACGATCGAGAGCTTATACAGCTGGGACGCCTTGAAGCCGGTCAGCGCCTGCTCCACAAAGCTCAGGTCGGCAGTCTCGGTGCTGACGGCAGCCTGCAGCACCGCTGCCAGCTTCGTCAGATCGTCATTGGCATCCTTGGCAAAGATCCGTGCCACCACGCCGTTGTCCGCCGTCAGGTCGATGTACTGGGGCAGCTTCGCCTTTTCCTCTTCCTTATCCTGCTCGGCGCTCAGAGTGCCGTAGACCTTCAGCTCCTCCAGACGGCACGCTCCGTAGCGGCTGTCCCCGATGGTGAACACAAACGCCACATACCGTGCCTGCTTCCAGGAGGCAGGCGCCTCAGCGGAAAAGCTGGAGGTCTCATCCGGGCGGGCGCTGTCCTCATAGTCCTCCTTCACCGTCACCGGCGTGCCGGTGAACAGGGTATCAAACTTGCGGGAGGCGTAGATCTTGGCACTGCGGATACCCTTGTGGATCCCGGAGTCCTCCTCGATGCTGTCGGCAAAGGCGTAGATATCCGCACCGGTCAGATCGAAATTCTCATACAGGTTGTAGATGAACACAAACCGGGTATTCTGAATGTCCGAGCCGCCCCAGAATTCCACGTTGTCCCGGCTGCCGTCGGTGAGCGCCGAGACGAAATTGCTGGCGCCCATATAGACCGGGTCTGCCAGATTGTCTCCGGCAACGCCGTAGTATTCGGCATCCATGCCCTCGATGATGCTCTTGCGCTCCACCGGCTGGGACTGATCCGCCGACCGGGTGCCGACAGCGGCAAACTCCCGCATCCGCCAACCGCCGTCGGAGCTGTCCGTCAGCAGGAAAGCAATGTACCGCACCCGCTTGAGCTGAGTGTTCAGCCCATACTCGTTGGTGCTGTCGTCGGCGTTGCTGTAGGAGGCGACCAGATTCTTGGTCTTGTACAGCTCCTGCAGGCTATCCGAGGCATAGATCCGGTAGCCGTTCACCACCAGGAACTGGGAGCCGTCGGCGCCCGCCCAAACATGGAGATGCGAGATATCGTAGTAAGCCCCCAGATCGTAGAGCACGCCGGGCTTATCGGTATTCGTCAGGCTCCACACGTCAAAGTGCTTCTGCAGATCGCCGTCGGTGAGGACGGACAGCTCCACGGGAGACCGGGAATCCATCAGTCCGTAGGTGTATTCCTTGGTGCCGGCGAAATCACCGTTAGGGGCGATGATCTTGGTGGCGGCGGCGTTCTTCAGCAGATTCTCCCCCGCCGGCATCGCCGGCCATACGATCGGCTCCTTTACCACAGCGGTATCCGAGCCGGTCAGATCCAGCTCCATCAGATGGGCAGAGCTGCCGGCGGTGTAGCCGGAGATGAGGAAGGAGACATAGCTGATCTGCCGTCCGATGGCGATCTCCGTCTTGCCGCCGCTGCAGGACACCTTGCCCACATAGCTGGCCGCATCGTGGAGGGTGGTGATGGAATCGGAGGCATATACCTCCACGGTCACGTCCGCCTTGCCGTATACCACGGCGGTATCCACGTTATAAGAGCCGTCCAGCGTGAACATCACGCCCACATACTGGGGCGGATCCCAATCCAGCGCTCCCCAGACCTCAAAGTCCTTGTCGGTCTGCCCGTCGATCGCCATATGGACCGCCTTGGCGTTTGCCGCTACGAAATGGGTGTGCTCGCTGACCATCTTCGCCGCCGGGTTCATGGCGATGGTGGAATGATCGGCGTAGTGCCGGGCAATGAAGTTGACGGAATCCGGATCCTTCAGGGTATCCTCCGGAATATCCTTGCCGTCCGACCAATCCCAGCTGCTGTTGGGGTCGTAGATATAACTCATGGCGTTCCTGACGGCGCTGCGCAGCACGGTCATATCCACATCGGCAAAGGCCGGATGCCCGTCGCCGAATGGATTCGCCGTGATGTCGCCGCCGAAGATGGTCGCCACATAGCAGGCGCCCGCCAGATACTGGCCATAGGCGTTGGCATGCTGGTTATCGGCGTCGTTCACCCCGATGCCGTCCCGGCGGGCAAACTCAAACGCCCGCCCGGAGGGGATAATGGTCAGATTGCCGTTGTCCGCCGCCATCTGATGATAGGCTTTTTCGATGTTTTTGAAGTCGTTGGCGGGGTTTCCATCCAGACTCCAGGTCGCCCAGCTCCAGGTCTCATGGATCAGGAACCGCACCTCCGGGAGATACCCCCGGATATACTCCATCAGCTGGGGCGTTTTGGCATAGGCGGCATAGTCATAGGAGGCGGTGCTGCCCTGCTGCAGCACGACGATGTCCCAATCGGTGTATTCCAGCGCCTCCCGGATGGTGGCAAAGCTGCTGCTGCCGTCCTTGACGGTGGTACGCACCACGGTGCCGCTCCGGTTTTCCGTCAGGGCGAACTTGTACACCGCCTTGTCGTTGACCGCATTGTCATAGTGCTGGTCGATGGTGCAGGAGGGATATTTCAGATAGCCGAAGGTGAGCGATTTCCCGCCCGCCGCAGCGATCTCCGTGGCGTAGATGGACGCATTTTCCGCAAAGCTGTTGCCCACGGTCAGCACCTTTACCACGGTATCCTTGCCGCCGTCGTCCGGCTTGGTGCCGGACCAGACCTCAAACTCCCGGGGACGGGGATTGCCGGTCTGGGCGACGCATACAAACGCCACATACCGCACCTCCTTGCCCACGGTCAGGGTCTGCTCCGTGCCGGTGCAGTCAAGCGTCCCCAGCCGGTGCGCCTCGTCGTACAGGGTCTCCTCCGCATCGGAGGCATACACCCGCCACTGCTCGGGGTAGCTGGCGTTGATGCCCGCATACACGGTCAGCTTATCGATATAATAGCTGGCGTCCAGCGTATACTGCACGCCGGGATATTTGGCAGGCGACCAGTCGATGCTGCCCGGCAGATCCGTCCAGGCGTCGGTGACGCCGTCGGTCAGCGCCTGAATGGACGCCTCAGTCACCCGGGTGGTGGTCTCTACGGTGCCGTTTTCGTTATAGAAGATCCCCACGGCGGAGGACACGGAGTCCTTCAGCAGGTTTTTGGAGGCGTCGGTGTCTTCGCCCGTCCACAGCTCAAATTCCTTGACCCGCTGATTGCCCACATAATCGGTGCAGAAAAACGCCACATAGCGCACCCGCTTGCCTACCTCGAGCTTCACGCCCGCATCACCGCAGGCAATGTTGTTGCCCACAATGCTGTCGGGGCTGTAAAGGGTATCCAGACTCTCCGACGCATACACCCGGTAGGTGTCCTTATAGGCGTCGAAGCCGGAATAGATCATGATATAATCGGCAAACACCGTATCCGTCAGAGAATAGACGGCACCCACATAGCGGGCGGGATTCCAGTCCAGCGCTCCGTAAACATCGGTGGCGGTGGTGCGGTCGCCGTCGGTGGAGGCCGCCAGCGCCCCCTTCACATCAAACCGGGAGCTGCTCTCGATCTGCCCGTTGCTGACAAACATATTCACTCCGGCTGCCGTCGCCAGCTTGGTACGCAGGGCGTTCTCCGAGACAAAGCCGCTGTCCGGCTCCGCCGTGAACACCTCCAGCTCCCGAATGTGAATAGCGCCCTCATAGAACTCGTTCACGAACGCCACATACCGCACCCGGCGATCCAGCGTCACCTTGGCGCCGCTTTCGGCGGCGGTGACGGTATCCACCAGACTGTCAGCGGTATACAGGGTGTCAACACTCTCGGAGGCGTACACCCGCCACTTTTCGCCGCTCTGGGCATACACATACGCAGCGCCGCAGTCCACGGCGCTCTTCAGCGTATATTCCACCCCCACATAGCGGGCGGGATTCCAATCCAGCGCACCCCACACCTCGGCGGCGGTATCCTTATCGCCGTCCGTGGTCATAGCAACGGCGTTGGCATTGGCTGCATTGAACCGGTTGCTGTCCACCACCGTGCCGGTGGTGGGGTACATAATGATGGGCCGCACGCTCGCCAGCTGGGTCTGCAGCACATTCTCCGGTGCCGTGGTCTCATCGGCAGCAGCCGTGAACACCTCCAACTCCCGCACATGGATAGCGCCCTCATAGGCTTCGTTCACGAACGCCACATACCGCACCCGGCGATCCAGCGTCACCTTGGCGCCGCTTTCGGCGGCGGTGACGGTATCCACCAGACTGTCAGCGGTATACAGGGTGTCAACACTCTCGGAGGCGTACACCCGCCACTTTTCGCCGCTCTGGGCATACACATACGCAGCGCCGCAGTCCACGGCGCTCTTCAGCGTATATTCCACCCCCACATAGCGGGCGGGATTCCAATCCAGCGCACCCCACACCTCGGCGGCGGTATCCTTATCGCCGTCCGTGGTCATAGCAACGGCGTTGGCATTGGCTGCATTGAACCGGTTGCTGTCCACCACCGTGCCGGTGGTGGGGTACATAATGATGGGCCGCACGCTCGCCAGCTGGGTCTGCAGCACATTCTCCGGTGCCGTGGTCTCATCGGCGGCTGTATACAGCAGCCCTGCCGAAACCATGGTAATAAGCATGGTGATCGCTGTCAGAACCGACAGCAGTCTGCATAAACGTTTCTTTGCCATACGAATCTCCTTTACATAAAGGATCTGCGGATCGTGTTCATGGTATCCGATGCGGTTACGCCGCAGCGGTCAGCACATCCTGCACGCTGCGGGTCAGTATAGCGCCGTAGATATACTGCACGGCGCCCTCACCGTCGTAGTAGGCGATATACGGGCGGATATTCACCGCCGTGCCCGCCGCCTTTTCGGGGATATTCACCACCGTCACCGCATACTGCACCGTGCCGGCAGCCACATCATAGGCCTTCTTTGCCTCTACATCCTTGATGTAGTTGGTGTTGGCGCCCGCTACCAGCTCCTCGGCGGTCGCCTTGTCCGCCCGGGCAACCACCGCCCCGATGCGGGCAACGGTCCGTGCTGCACCGTTCACGGTGACCGTGGCGGCGGAGTAGTCCACCTCATAGCCGCCATCTGTTTTGTAGGCGGCACCGGCGCATTGCGCCTCTACGATGAACCGCAGCGCATAGGGTGCCTCGCCCGCCCGCAGCTGGGCGCCCAGCGCCCGGGTGAGAGGCGCCGTCGTCAGCTTTCCGTTCACGATGGAGATGTTCTCCACCAACTGAGTGGCGCTGGCTGCCAGCTGCGCCGTCACCGCAATATCCGCATCGGCATTCACCGTCGCCGTGACCGTCAGGGTCAGCGCCGCCTTGCCGTTCAGATCCACCAGCTGGATCTTGTTGGCGGACAGGGTGTAGTTGTCGTCCCGGGTCAGTGTGATGTCCTCGGAGGCGACGCTCTTGAACACCACCCCGGCGGTGCCGGTGATGGTGACATCCATGCCCTTGACGCCCTCAAAATTGGTCAGCTGCACCTGAAAGGTCGTTTCCCCGCCGGGGGCGACGGGAGCGCTGTCGTTGCCCACCACCGTGATGGTGGGGGCGGCGTCCGCCAGCGCCGTCAGGCTCAGCATCGAAAACGCCAGCACCAGTGCCAGCAGCACAGAGAGCCACTTTCTGCGTATCATAAGTCATTCCTCCTGCTTGATTCTTGGGAGAAAGCCGTGGTTACCCGTTAATGATCTTGTCGATCTGCGCCTTAAAGCTGGTCTTGTACTCGCTGATGAGCTGGGACACGTCATCGCCGCCCACGATCTTCGCCATCATCTGAATGTACTCCTCGCCCAGCGTGCCGTAGGCATAGTTGGAATAGTTGATGTTCTCATAATAGGGGGTGATGCGGTCGATCTGCTCCTGGGTCAGATAGCTCTCCCAAGAGTTGTCGCCCTTGCCCTTTGTCATATGCAGGGCAAATGCCGCCACCGCCTCCGGGTTCTTGGAGCCGTTGACGATGCCGATGGCCTTCAGCCAGTCGGTGGGATAAGCGCCGCCTTGATTGCTCTTTGCCAGCGGGATGGGGGCAATATCCCAGTTTTTCTTCACGTTATTCGGCACATTGGAATCGTTCATCATCTTGGGGGCTTCATACAGACCGTCGATCGCCATCGCCGCCGTGCCCTTGCGGAAGCTGGACTGCGCATTGATGACCGAGGTGGCGCCGTTGGTGAGCTTCTTGACGAAATTCAGACCGTCCAGCACCTTGGAGTCGCCCAGATTCTGGGAGGGGACACCGTTGCTGTCGTAGGAGACAATCTGCGTACCGTAAGCGGACACAAACTCGCTGTAGCCGCGGGTATTCTCGCCGCCGGCGCAGTAGCCGGCAATGCCCGCCTTGGTGTTGGTCAGGCTCTTCGCCAGCTCGTAGAAGGTGTCCAGATTCCAGTTGTTTTCCTTCACATACTCATTGGGAGTCTTGAGCCCCGCCTCGGCGATCAGGTCGGTGCGGTAGTACAGCACCAGCATATCCACATCCCAGTAGGAGGAGAAGCCGTAGTAGTTGGACTGCCACTTGTAGAAATCCATCTTGCTGATGTCAAAGCCGCCGTTGGCAATCTTGGACTTATCCAGCAGATACTCGGAGGAAATGTACTTATTGATGGGCTGATACATACCGGCGATGATCTGGGTGGGGAAGAAAGCTCCGTAGATATAGCCGATGTCGTAGGGGTCGCCGCCGCTGATGGAGGCGGCGATCTTCTTGTTGTAGTTCTGATAGTCCACGACCTCGTCTACGATCTGGCAGCCCGTGCGGTCGGTGAACTCCTTGACCAGCTGCTTTTCGCTGTCGCTGGGCTCATACCAGAGGATACGCTTGAGGGTGACCCCCTCAAAGGTCTTGTTCCACAGGGAATCCGCCGAGCCGGAATCGGCATTCGGCGTGCTGGCGTCGGGGGTGCCGCCGACGTCGCCGCAGGCGGTGATGCAGAACGCCATCGCAAGGGCGCAAAGGGCAGCCAGGATACGCTTGGTTTTCATCATAGATCGACTCCTTTTCTGTTATTTACTGAGTGTATTTTAACCGACAATACCCGTTCTTTCAATACTTTCCGTAAAGAAACGCTGGGTAAAAATATACAGCACCAGAGGGGGCAGGATCGTCAGCAGGCAGCCCGCCTGCAGATAGGTGCGGATCTCGTCCGGGGTGTTGGTGACGACGTTAAATATCTTGGCGTCCTGCAGCAGCGACTGCATCTGATTCAGCATCACCGAGATGGGCTGGTTATCGCTGAAATACATAGAGGACTGGAAATAGTCGTTCCAGTGCCAGACAAACGAGAACAGCAGCACGGTGATGATGGCGGATCTCGCCAAGGGCAGCATCACCTGCAGGAAGGTGCGGAAGGCGCCGCAGCCGTCGATCATCGCCGCCTCCTCCAGATCCTTCGGCATTCCGGCGAAGAACTGGCGGAAGATGAAGATGAACAGCCCCGCCCGCAGCCCCGACGCCAGCAGCGCCGGGAAGATGAAGGTCCACACGGTGTTGATCAGACTGATCTGCGCCGGAATGGCGGGGATAATAGCATGCAGCAGCTTCGTCAGTCCGAAAAAGTCGAAATTGCGGTAGTTGATAAAGGAGGAAATGAAGGTGGTCTGGGGCGGCACGATGATCGTCAGCAGCACCAGCGCAAACATAAAGCCCTTTTCCTTGAAATTGAACCGGGCAAACCCATAGCCCACCAGCGTGCAGGACAGCAGGGTGGCGATGGTGGAGCCGATGGCGATGACGGCAGTGGTGGTCACCGCCCGGGGATACTCCAGAATCTCGATGGCGGTCTTAATGCTGCTCATAGAAAAGCCCCGGGGGATCCACACGATACTGGGATCGTTGACCGTATCGGGGCCCCGCACCGCCACGCTGATCATATACAGCACCGGAAACAGAAAGATGTAGCAGATCCCCACCAGCAGGAAAAACCGGAAGATCTTCCACAGAATGGAGGTGCCGTTTTTCCGCAGCAGCTGCCGGGATCTTGCCAGCGTCAAATCGCTTTTCACCGGGACCGCCTCCTTTCCGCCCGCTGCCCCCGGGTGCTGATAAACAGCACCAGCGCCAGCAGCAGCCCGATCACCAGGAAATACACCCAGCTCATGGCAGCCGCCCGGTCGTATTGCTGATCGGCGAATACGCTGTTGATCTGATTCATCACCACATTCGCCGAATCGGTGAAGGTGTCGATGATGGTGTAGATCACGTTAATGAGGATCATGGGTGAGATCATGGGAATGGTGATCATCCAGAAATTTTCCCATGCGGAGGCACCCTCCATGGAGGAGGCCTCGTACAGCACCGGAGAGATGGACTGCAGCGCCGCCAGGAATATGATCATCTGAATCCCGGTGCGCCACATCAGGTCATACAGATTGGAAGAAATATAAGAGAAGTAGGACACCACCTTTTCGCTGACGCCCATATCCACCAGCAGACTGGTCAGCCCATAGGAGCTGGCGGTGACAGTGGACTTCATGCCCTCGGAGGAGGAGATCAGGCTGGTGGCAAAGGTGTCACTGTTGATGATCTCCATCACCACGCCCGAGGCGATGATGACCGGCAGGAAGAAGATTGCCCGCACCAGCGTGCGCCCCCGGAATTTAGCATTCAGCACCACGGCAAAAAACAGCGAGGCAATGATGATGACCGGCACCTTATACAGCAGGGAGGTCATGGAGGACACCAGATTCTTGTTGAAATCCGGGTCGGTCAGGAAGATGTATTTCAGGTTCTTCATCCCTACGAACTCCATGGTGAAGCCGCCCACCTTCAGGGACACGTCGTTAAAGACGAACAGCAGCGACTCCAGCGCCGGCTTGAGAAAGAACAGGATGAAGCCCACGGTAAACGGCAGGATAAACAGCCGCCCGGACAGTGCTTTACGTCCCTCGATGGTCAGGTGTGGTTTTTTCATTTCGTCTGCCCTCCCATCACGGTATAGCCGCCCGCCGGCACCGTCACACCGTCCAGCGCAGCGTCCGCCTCGGTGCGGTTCACATAGACCGTTGTTCCGTTGGCAAACTCCGTGGCGGAAACGCCGTTTTCGCTCCGATGGGCGGTGATGGGCTGGTCGTACAGCTCCCGGTACACCGCCGCATAGGCGGCATAGGTGGTCTTGGCGTCCTCCAGCCAGTTGGCGGCGGTGGTGCCGCTCAGCCAGTTAAAGGTGGTTTCAATCAGCGTACTGTCGTCGGCGGTAATGCCGGCGTAATAAGGGTTGGCACCGTATTCCAGACAGTCCAGCAGGCTGTTGCCCGTCTCGGCGCCATAGGAGACTGCCCCGTGCAGCACCATCTGCAGGAACGGCACATCCCGACTGAAGATCAGGTTGCCGTCGGAGGTGGACGGCAGCGTGTAGACGCTGCGCACATAGGGATAGGTGTAAGCGTTGCCGGTCTGCACCGACAGGCTGTGCCCCTGCGCCGCCTGATCCAGCAGAGCCACATAAGCGGCAACGGTCTGCTCCCGCTGGCAGGCATTATTCTTGAAATCGGAATACACCATGCTCCCCACGCCGCTCAGGGACAGTCCGCCGCCGTAGCGGTAGCGGGAGAGAAAGGTCTCCGCCGTCTCCAGCACATTGCCCGGGGTCAGCAGATACCAGGGGTTTTCGTTATTGACCGGCACATAAACCGAACGCATATATTTGTACTGGGGCGTACGGGTGCCGAAGATGGATTTGCTCACATCCGACAGCACGGAGAAGCCGTGTCCGCTGCGACGGATAGACAGAAAATCTGCATCAAAGTACAGGGTGTTGCCGTGCTGCTCCCCATAGGCGTAGAGGGACTCGAAGCCCTTTTTCCCGCCCAGCACCCGCACCGGGGCAAACTTGGTGGGCACCTTTTGGTTCTCCACACCGGTGTTGTTCCAGCCGATGTATTGCAGCGCCACGGGAATGTCGGCGCCGTTCAGCTCCTCCAGCAGCGCCGCTGCATCGGAAAAGCCGGTAAGGGCAATGGTCTTCGTATAGGGGATCCCCAGAAACGACGCCTTTTTCGTCCCCGCCCCGTACAGGGTCAGGTACAGCTGGGGCGCCGCAGCGGTGGAGGACAGCGCCAGAGTCTGGCGATACACCTGCGCCATACCGCTGTAATTGGCGTCCGCCCCGGTGAGGAAGCGGAAATCCACGGCGTAATCTGCCAGCTTCTGCCGCTTTTCAATGCCGTAGATGATCCGCTGGTTGGAATAGTCCGATTCAAACAGCGTCGTGCTGTCCACGATGGCGGTCACATACTCGCTGTAAACACGGGTATAGTCGGAGGTGGAGGAATTGGACTCGGCGTTGATCCGGGACTGACTGTCCCCGGCGGTGATGATGGCGGTCACCGCCTCATCGCCCCGCTTGATGCCATAGACCGGCACGCAGATATTCTGGGTCTTGCCGGTATATTCCTCCTGCTCGATGGCAGCGTCGTCGCCGTAGACCAGCTCGGAATAGGCACACAGATCGCCCCGCCCGGCGCCGATATCCACCAGCGCACCGCTGCCGGAGGGAACGAACAGATAGCCCGTCTCCCGGGAGCCGGCTGCCGTAAAGCCGGGCAGCAGTTCGATGGAGGTGATGGAGTATTCATCGCCGGTCTGGATCTCATCCCCCGGGATCTCCGCCCGGATGCCATCCTCCTGCAGGGTGATCTCCACGGGGACGGTCGCTCCCACATCAGAGAAGGTGAATGTCGCCCGATAGCCGTTTTCGATCCGGCTGACCTGCACGCCACCCCGCTTCACACAATAGGCGTAGCTGTTCTGATAGGAGGGAACGGCGGTGCTGGCGATGGTGCTGTTCTGCACATAGTTGATGCCGATAAGCGACACCAGATCCGTGCGCATCCGCCCGGAGGTAGCGGCGTAAGCGTCGCTCTCCTCATCCAGCACCTCCCACTGTCCGCTGCTCCAGATGTATCCGCTGGCATTGACCTTGAGGGTGAAATCGCCCGTCTGCAGATCGGCGCTGAGGACAAAGCGGTCGTTTTCGGCGACAGTCTGGTAACCGGCGGCGGTATCCCCCGCCGGCGCCTCCGCTGCTGCCGGCTCTTCCTCGGCGCTCACCAGCAGGGTCGCCCCCAGCAGCAGCGCCGCCATCGCCGCCACGATTCGTTTCAGCATTACGATCTCCTCCTTTCTCAGGTCATGATGGCCGCTTCCGACCAGATGGCTTTAATGAAGCTCACCACCTGCTGCATCAATCCCACAAACAGGATGGCTAAAAACAGTATGATCGCCACGCCCAATGCCGTCAGGATGAAGGACAACACATTTTTGGCAAAGCTGAACTGGTGGATGGACATGGAGCCGACGAAGATCAGCACCGCCGACCACAGCACCCCCGCCAGCCGCACAGCGGCGAGAAAGGCGTCCTCCTCCAGCGTCATGGTGTTGGACAGCACCACGCACAGCAGCTCCGCCAGAACATACGGCACCAGCGAATAGGCGATCATGCAGAAGATATCCACCAGCCGCCCCTTGCCCTCGATGAGGGTGCACACCGCCCAGTTGGCGATGGTGCAGACGGCGATGATTCCGAACGCCTGCAGCAGCGTAATAAACAGATTATAGTCAGACGCCCGGTTCTGATTAAAGGAAAAGCCGGTGAGGAACCAGGACGCCGTCAGCGTCAGAAACAGCGCCGCCAGGATCCCCAGACTCAACGCCGGCGACCATTGCCGCTTTTTCTTCAGCCCGTCGTAGCCGTCCATAGGATGGAACATGGTAAACAGCGGCGCCGTGTATTTCCGCTCCAGTACGGAGACCTCATAGGCGTTGCGCCGCCCGAACCGCCGCCGCAGCCAGCGGATCAGCAGGATCAGCCCCACGATCACCGCCGCTGCCACCGCCAGCAGCCAGAGGAAGTTCGCCTTGATAAACTCCCGGCGCACCTCCTTGAAGGCGGTGGAATAGCCCTTGTTGGAATACGCCAGCTTGAAATACCGCAGCGCCTCCCGGTACTGCCCCGCCTCGTCCAGCGCCAGTCCGATGCCGTAATAGGCGATGGTGCTGTTGGCGTTGAGCTGCAGCACCCGCTCCCAATAGGTCTTGGATTCGCCGTACTGACCGCTTTGCAGCAGCGTTTGCGCCGTGCGGACGGTCTTGACATACTCGTTGGCACGGAATACGGTGACACCGCCCCGGGTGCCGTCCAGCACATACACGGTATCTCCGATGGTCTCCAGCGCCGTCACCGAAGCGAAGGTGCCCAGCTGATCGCCCTTACCGCCACAGACGGTGATAAGGTCGCCGTCCTCGGAATAGACAAACACCCGACACCGGGAGGCATCCAGCAGCAGCACAAAGTTTTCGCTGTCGATCTCCACATCGCAGAAAGCCGTGGAGACGGAATCCTTGATCTTCCGATCCCACTCCAGATCGCCGTAGACCACGCCGTCCTGCAGGTTGGAGCCCTTAAAATTGAGCAGGCGCACGCCGGTCTCGCCGTCGCTGGACTGGGTGACGGTATAGATGAACCCTTTATCCGCCACGTCAAAGTTGGTGATGGAGGAGGGCGACGAGGTGGCAGAGTTGCGGATCTGCTCCTCGGTCATGAATTTGCGCCACACATAGTTGAGCAGCGCCTGTGCGGTCTTTTCCACCTCATTCATGGCGAAAAAGCCGCCGAAGGAGCCGTCGCTGAGATAAGTGACCGCACCCTCGTTCAGTCCGTCCACCAGCGCATAGGTTACGCCGTTGTCGTCCCGAATGACCTTCTTCACCCGGTATTCCAGCGTGGAGGCGATCATGGGCGTGTCCGGACGGGTCAGGATGCCGGTGCAGTTGCCGGCGTTATCCAGCTGGAGAATGCGCTGCCCGGCGGTGTCGGCGATCAGCAGATCGCCGTTCTTACACACATACAGACCGCCGGCATCGGTATAATCCAGCTCCTGCCCGTTATACTGGGGCTTGCCGATGATCCGCCGACAGTTGAGTGCGGCATCGGTGACCACGATGCGGGAGTTCCCGGCATCCAGAATATACAGCTCGCCGTTGTATTCGCCCATATCGGTGGGGGCGGACAGCGCACCGCTGCCCATCTCGGTGCCGATGCGCATGGCCGCCGGCTCATATCCCACCGGCGCCGGCACCGACTCCTCCTCAGTATTGTATTCATATCCCTGATAGGGAACGAAGGTAGCCGCCCGCAGCTCCGGCACGGCGCCGGTAAACAGCAGCGCCGCCGTGAGCACTGTGCAGACCCATTTTTTCAGCATACCGTTCGCTTCCTTTCCTGTGTTTGTGGATGGCAGTTCATGATTGTTTCTTCTTGCTCCGGACAGCCAGCGTCACGCAGACAGCAGCCGACGCCACAATGATGACGGAAAACACGGCGATCAGCACCGGCTGCCACCGGGGGATCGCTGTCGTTTCGGTGTCGGTGCCGGCGGCATAGGCGTTGAGCCGGACGGTCATGCCGTCGGTGGAGCCGGTATATTCGGTGCCGTACGCCATCACCTCCGCCAGATAGTAGGTGGCATTGTCGATGATGCTGCCCTTGGTGATCTTCACCTTGATATACGCCGCCGGGATCTGCTCAAAGGAATAGGCACACAGTCCCAGCGAGTTGCCGGTCACGTCGATCACCCGGGTGAAATTCTGCCCGTCGGTGCTGACGGATACGGTATAGTCGGAAGCATTGAACACCGACATCATGGATGCCTCGGAGGCGTGCGCCAGCGTGATCCCGTTGAGGGCATACAGCTTATCCAGGCTGATGACGATCTCGTTGGCCTTTTCGTCGGTATTCTTCCAATAGGTACCATTCTTGCCGTCGATGATGTTCTCCGGCTGCATATTTTCCACAAAGCCCGGCGCCGTCACGGTGGCGTGCCCGGGGATGATGTTCTCCGGAACCGTCCGCTGAATTTTCAGCGAGGCGGGGGTGAAGCCGGCAATGTCCGCCCCGATGTTCGCCGCCTTGGGCACAAAGGTGTAGCTCTTGCCGGTCTGCCCCTTTTCGGAATACAGAGTGATCACATATTGGTAATAATCCGATTTGCAGGAGGCGGAGGTGAGCTTCGACAGGTCGAATTTCCCCGCCAGACCGTCGGCGTCGTAGCTGCCCGCCTCCAGCGTATAGCTGTCGCCGGTGTAGTCCGCTCCGGTGTAAAGGGTGACCGCCTTGGTCTCCTGACTCTTCTTGAAATACTCCAGCATATAGCTGCCGTAAGCGGACAGCTTATTGGACGGCTCCTGGTTCAGATACGGCCAGGCGCCCCACGCCCAAGGGGTGATGTGCAGCTCGTATTTGTCCACATACTCCGCCAGCGTATCCAGATAGGACTTGTCATTATCCGACAGTGCCCGGACAAAGCCGTTGGCTTTTTCGGTGGGACCGCATTCACCCACCAGAATCGGGTAGGCGAGCGCCGCATTCTTCAGGTATTGATCCCAGTCGGAGGGCTTGGTGGGATAGGGGTGGGTGGAGAACATGATGCCGTTGCCGTCCGTCTCCCGCAGGAAGTAGTTTTCCTTGAACTCCTTCACAAAGCCGTCCATGTCGTCGGGGCGTTCGGTCTCCGCCACGCTCCGGGCGTATTCCTCAAAATCCGCCTCCGTCACGCAGGAAAGATCGAAGCTCCAGTTGATGCCGGGGAGGATGCACACATTCTTCGCCCCGGTGCCCCGCACCGCCTTGAGCAGCTCGATCATACCGCAGGCCTCGATGGTGATATCCGCCTCCTCGCCCCAGTCGTTCTTGCCCTTATAGGTCAGATGACCGCCCTGATAATACTGCTGCCAGGTGCAGCCCGCCGGCTCGTTGAACAGCTCGAACAGCACGTTGGGATGATCCTTGTAGCGGGCGGCGGCATCCTGCCAGAAACGAATGTCGTTGGCATCGGGTAGGTAGAAGGAGTGGTTATCCAGAATCACATATTTTCCCAGCGCCGCCACCTTTTCGATGAGCCGGTCGGCGGTCTTGCGATAGCTCTCCGCATTTTTGCCGAACCACAGCTCCGGGGTGACGCCCAGACGGATGGCGTTGGAATCCCACTCGTCCAGAGAGATATCCAGCACCTCCATGACCTTCGCCTCGTTCTGGTCGCTCCAGGTCATATAAGGAATATTCAATCCCAGCAGCCGCACCGCCTCGCCGCTGCCGTTGACCAGCTGGTTGCCCTCGGTGTGCAGGGTCGGGTCGGCGGCGTCCTCCGCCGCCACGCCGACAGGCACCAGCCCCAGCAGGAGCGTCAGCACGGTCAGCACGCAGAAAAGAGAAACCCACTTTTTCATATCGTTTCCTCCTGTACGCTTATTTCAGTCCCGTATGCGCCATGGTTTCGGTCATGGAGCTCTGGGAGGCAATGAAGATCACAATGGGGGGGATCAGCAGGATCACCGCCACCGCCGAGGTGGCGCCCGCCCGTGCCAGACCGCCGGAGGCGATGTTGCTCAGCACGCTGGGCAGGGTCTTCAGGCTCTCATCGTAGATGTAAGAAACGCCGGTCACATTCCAGAAGGACTGGAAGGTGAAGATCACCAGCGTCAGCCACGCCGGCTTCACCGCCGGCATGGCGATCTGGTAAAAGATCCGGTACTCCCCCGCTCCGTCGATACGGGCGGCCTCCAGCACCGAATCGGCGATGGCGTTTTCCATAAACTGCATCATCAGAAACACGCCGAAGGTGCCCGCCAGCGGGGGCAGCAGCATGGACCAGTAGGTGTCGATCATGCCCAGCCCGGAGATGATCATATACTGCGCCACCCCCGTCACCTCGGGACGGAACAGCAGCGCCCAGACGATCACGGCGGCAATGATGGCCTTGCCGGGGAATTTGTGCTTAGACAGCGGGAAGGCAGCGGCGGAGGCGATGAACACATACACCACCGTGCCCACCACGGAGATGAACAGGCTGTTGAACACATACCGTGCCAGCGGCACCCACAGATTCTGGCACAGCTGGTAAACCTGCACATAGTTATCAAAGGTGGGATTCTTCACGAAGAACTTCGGCGGGTAGGCGAAGATCTCCTCCAGCGGCTTCACGGACTGCACCAGCGAATACACGATGGGCAGCGCCATGAACACGCCGATCACCAGCAGGAACAGGGCGATCGCCACCGTACCGCCCAAGGAACGGGAGAGCTTGACGCCGCTTTTTCCCCGCTTGGTGTGCGGCTTTGCAGATGTCATCGGTTCACCCCTCCTGTCACATCAGCTTCCCGATCGCTTTTTTGATCAGCGCCCAGGAAAGCAGCATAATGGCGAACAGCACCACAGCGATCGCCGAAGCATAGCCCATCTCGAACCGGATGGTGCCGTAATCCAGCATGTGCAGCAGTAGCGTGTGGGTGGAATAGTTGGAGCTGGGGAAGCCGGTGATGGCGGCATTGGCATACCCCACCGCAAAGGCGCTGGAGATGGACATGACGGCGCCGAACAGCAGCTGGGGCGCCATCTGGGGCAGAGTCACATACCACAGCTCCTGAAACCGGTTTTTCACCCCATCGATGGCGGCCGCCTCAAAATAGCTGCGATCCAGCGCATTGAAGCCCGCCACAAAGGCGAGGAATCCGGTGCCGAGGCTCAGCCAGATGATGACGAGGATCACCACGGTCACGTTATAATCGCTGTTGGTGAGCCACTGGATGGGGTCGTTGATGATGCCCAGCCGCACCAGAGTGGCGTTCACCAGTCCCTTGCTGTCGCCGCTGAAGATGAATGTCCAGATGTAATAGACATTTCCCGCCAGCGTGGGGGCGTACATGATCAGGGTCAGCAGCCAGCGCACGCCCCGTCCCAGCTCATTGATGAGCCACGCCACCACAAAGCTGAGAATATACCCCAGCGGTCCCGTCAGCACCGCAAACACCAGCGTGTTTTTCAGCGCCTTGACGAAGATATCGTCCTCCAGAAACATCCGGATGTAGTTATCGAAGCCGACAAATTTCGGCATCTGCAGCATATTAAAGGAGGTAAAGCTCAGCACCACCGAGGACAGGATGGGGATCACCACGAACACCAGAAACAGCAGCAAAAACGGAAACATCAGCACATAGCTGGAGCGGGCGTTCCATATCCGCTGCCGCAGGGGCAACAGCTCTTTATCCTTCTGCTTCACGGTCATCTCACCTCTTTACTCATCCAGCCCGAACTCCGTGCGTTTACGGGTGATCTCGGCATTCATATCCTTATTATATGTGTTCAGCGTCCGCACCGGGTTGGCGTTGGAATCCACCACCGTGCGGAAGGCATTGGTCAGGCAGCGGGAAATGAAATAGTTCCCGGGGATCTGCTTCACATCGGTGACGCTGTCCCACTGGGAGCGGATCGCCGCCGCCTCGGCGTCATTCCAGCCCATGCTGGCGAACGCCTCCTTGTTGGCGGTATCGTAGCGAGCCGCCACCCCCAGCGACGCCTCCAGCTCGGTGCCGTAGGCGGTCTGCGCCTCCTTGCCCGTCCACCAGCGGATGAACGACCACGCCGACGGCACATCCCCGCAATCCTTCAGCAGGATCGCCGCCGTGCCGGAGGAGGTCTCCGACCGGTCGATGGAGCCGTCCGCCCGGCGGGTACCCGGGATGGGGGTCATCGCCCACAGCCCCCGGATCTCCGGCGCCGCCGCATACAGCTGATTATAGGTGGTAAAGCTCATGATGCCGATAGGCATTTCACCGGTGCGGAACCGGTTGAAGAAATCAAAGGAGCGATCCAGACCGTATTCGGTATACAGCTCCGTCCAGTCCTCAAACGCCTGATACGCCGCTTGGGTGTTAAACGCAGTGGCGGTCAATGTATCGTTATAGTAGGTGCCGCCCCGCTGCAGCAGCAGCTTTTCAAAGAAAGCGATGCCGGAGGAGATACCGGCGTTGGCGGAGTTGGTCTCCAGCACCCCTACGCTCAGGTTGCTTTTCTGCAGCAGCTCAATGGTGGTGTAGAACTCCTCCCAGGTCTGGGGAACGGACAGCCCCAGCTGGGCGAAAATGTCCGTCCGATAAAACAGCATCTCGAAATTCTGGGTCTCCGGCACGCCGTAGACGCCGCCCTCATACTCGTAGGGAATCCAGGCGGAGTCATAGAACTGGCTGCGCAGCTGGTCATAGCCCTCCAGCCGGGACACGTCCGTCAGCGCACCCCGCATCGCCAGATTGACCGGCGTATCCTTGGGGGTGAACAGCGCCACATCCGGTCCCTTCCCGGCGAGGGTCGCCTGCACCAGCGTCGAGGAGGAGGTGCCGGCGGCGGTGGCGACGATGCTCAGCTTGACGCCGACGCCGGTGGAGGGGGTAAACTGGTTATCGATGTAATTTTTGAGTATCTGCGCCTGATCCCGTCCGTTGGAGATCCAGACGGTGATCGCTTTGTCCACCGCCGTCGCATCGGCGGCGGAGCCGACAGAATTATAATCCTCCGTAAAGGAGGCGATGAACCCTTTCAGCCCGTACAGGAAGCCCTCGCCAAAGGTCGCCTTGACCGCCGGCAGCTCGCTGGCGGAGTAGAGAACGATATAGTCCAGCTCCAACGGCTGGGAGCTGAAGGTGAGGATCAGGGAGCCGAGAGTCTCAATGTTATCCTTAAACGCCGAAATACGCTCGGGGATCCGCAGAGGCTTATCGAGGAAATCCCCCAACATCTCGGTCATCTCCCGGATGGAGGATGCCTGCGAGCCGGTAGCACCGGTGATCTGGGTGATGGCAGCGTAAATTTCCTCCAGCTGGGTGCGGGCGGCTTTCAGCCGGTCGAACAGATCCGGTACCGACTCCTCCAGATAATAGGTGCGGTACTGGTCGGGGGTGGTACCGGTCACCATGATGATGCTGCGATACAGCTCGTTCAACTCCAGCACGCTGTCGCTGAGCGCTTTCAGCGTCTCCCCCATGGGACCGGCGGCAACATCCAACCGCAGCCGGTGCTCCCCCTGCGTCAAGTAAAACAGGTACGGCGTACCGTCCTCGTCCTCCAGCGTTTTCTGATACCAGCTCAGCTGATAGGGGAAGCGGATGTTCTTCACCTCGGCAAAGGGGATCTGCTCGTCAATATACAGGGTGCGGTAAGCGTTGACCCCCTGCTGATAGTTCTGCCGCGCCTTCAGGCTGATGGAATACCAGCCGTCGGCAGGTGCCTCCACCGTCCAGCTGATCCACTGCCCCTGCTGCGCCCAGTTGGACTGCCCGATGGTGTTATACCGCATCTTGGAATAGTGGCTGGGGCTGGTGGCGGGGCTGGAACGGTCATAGGTGGGATACAGCATGGAGGAGGATTTTTCGTAAGACTTTTCCGCCTCGTAGATCCGGAGGGTCTGCGCCGCCGGGGTCGCTCCCCGGCTGTATTCCGCATAACCGACCGGATCCGTTACCGGCTCCAGCGTCAGGCGGACGACCACCATCGACTCCTCCGCATAGTCCAGCGTGATCGTATGCTGTCCCGCCTCGGTAAATACAAAGCGGTAGGGATCGTCGTAATAGCCGTCCCCGTTCATCAGCTGCCGCTGGTTGAGCCGGTATACCTCCTGCTGGGAGGGGCGCAGGTCGTTGCCGTTGGCATCCTGCTGTATCTCCCCGGCATCCCGGAAGATGCGGGACAGGCTCACCGACGCCGCCTCGTCAAAGGGCAGCGCTCCGTCCAGCCGGACGGAAAACACAATATCCTTGTTCTTTCCGGGCAGCGGGCAGTAGGCAATGCCGATGCGATAGGCACCCGGCTGGGAAACAGAAACGGTATAGGTCAGCTGGGGCTGCCGGGCGGACAGCTCCGCCCCGGTCACCCCGCCGCTCTCCGTCTGTATCGCATCGGCAGGAGACAGCAGCTCCGCCGAAACGGTCTCCGCCGGGCGCTCCGCCGCCGCATACCGGTCGCAGTATGCCGCATAATCGGTGGTGCTGCCCACGGAGACAGCCGCCGCAGCCGTGTCGTCCGTCGCTGCAGTCTCCGCCGCTATGCCCTGGGGCAGAACAGCCACCGTCAGCAGCAGCGCTGCCGCCAGCGATCGAATCTTTTGCCCGATGGATCGGTCCATACCCGTTTCTCCCTTCCCTGCGCCGCAGGCTGTTCAGCCGTTGCGTTTCTTCAGAAAATCCTTAAAATACACACCCCAGAACGGCGTCGGCTCAAAGGTGTCCAGATCCTTGATCAAAGAGGGACCTGCCGTATCGTGAAAATCCCACGCCGTGATATGGTATTCGTTCTTCTCGACCCAATTGAGCAGGCGGGGCACCCACTTATCGCTGGTCTCCCGCTGGGGACCCTCATACACCGGCACGCCCTCACCATAATGGCCGCATTCTCCGATGAGGATGGGGTATTGCTCCTTCACCACGTCCACCAGCTCGCCCCAGCGATCCAGCTCCTTCCACGGATATTCGTGGGAATCCAGCACGATGCCGTTGCCGCCCCGATCGTCGATGGTGTAGCCCCGGGCGATGCCGTCCAGCTCATAGCCCCAGTCCAGTCCGGCGATGATGGCGATGTTGTTGGCGCCCAGCGCCCGCACCGTATCCACCATCCGTTGCAGTCCGGGTGCCTCAAATGTGAGCTTCTCCAGCACCGGCTCACCGGATTCATCCCGCATGATCTGATTGCCCACATTCTGGGGGGCATATTCCACGGTGATCTCGCCACCGTCCCGCCAGCACTCCCATGAGACCTTGAACGGCTCGTTGAAGATGCCGAACAGCACATTGGGGTGGTTGCCGTAGCGCTTGGCGATGGACTTCCAGAACACCAGACTGTTCATGTCCGGCATATTGCCGCTGATAAACTCGCCCCAGGAGCCGCAGTTGCTCCGGTGCAGATCCAGAATGACGTATTTCTTCCGGGCGGCGATCTCGGTGACGATCTCATCCACGATGCAGCGGTAGTTCTCGCCGCTCTCATCCCGGCCCACCTGATCGCCGCCGAAGCCGAACCACCGATCCTGAGACAGGGGCAGCCGGATGGTGTTGGCATGCCATACATCCAGCGCATGAATGACGGTGGGCTTCAGCTTTTCCGGTGCCGACAGCCATTCCAGCGAGGCACAGTTGACGCCGGTGAGCAGCACCCGCTCGCCCTTTTTATTGAGGAGCTTATTGCCCTCCACATGCAGCTCTTGCTCCCGATTTTCTTCCCGATACAGCTCAAACATCACTTCTGCTCCTCCATCATGGCTAAATTCTGCCGGATCAGCGCACAGCGCTGCTTCACACAATCCGCCGAGCGCAGGGGATCCTGCGGTGTATTGAACACATAATCCGTCAGCCGCTCCAGATCGGTGGCGGCGACATGCATCCGGGTGTCGGAGGAGGCGTAGTAGATATAGACCTCGCCCCGCTCGTTCACGACGGCGCCGTTGGTAAACACCACGTTGGACACGTCGCCCACCCGTTCTTCCCCCCGGGGAGCGATCAGGAAGCCGCCCGGCTCAGCGATGACCCGGAAGGGATCGTCCAGCGCCGTGGCAAAGGCGTAGATCACATACCGCAGACCCGCCGCCGTGTTCCGCACCCCGTGGGAGATGTGGATCCAGCCCCGCTCGGTCTTGATGGGAACTGCCCCGGCGCCGTTCTTCGCCTCGGTGATGGTGTGATACCGCCGGGGGTTGAGCAGCCGCTCTTCGGCTACCGTGGGATGCAGAATATCCTCGCACAGCCCCAGACAGATCCCGCCGCCGTCCCCGGCGTCGATGAAATCGTCCTGCGGCCGGGTGTAGAAGGCATACTTGCCGTCCACAAGCTCGGGATGCAGCACGCAGTTGCGCTGGTATTTGGAGCGGGTCGCCAGATTGGGCAGCCGCTCCCAATGCACCAGATCCCGGGTGCGGATGATACCTGCCTGAGCAGCCGCCGCCGACAGCTCCTTTTTCTCGGTCTCCTTGCTCTCGCTGCAGAACACGCCGTATATGTAGCCGTCCTCGTGCTGGGTCAGACGCATATCGTAGACGTTGGTCTCCTCCGGATACAGATCCGGCAGCTCTACGGGATAATCCCGGAACCGGAACCCGTCCACCGGGCTGTCGCTCTCCGCCAGCGCAAAAAAGGATTTGCGGTCGTTGCCCTCCACCCGGGCCATCAGATAGTATTTCCCGTCCCGGTACAGGGCGCCGGCGTTGAACACCGCATTGACGCCCAGCCGCTCCATGAAATACGGGTTTCGCTCCCGACTGAAGTCGTATTTCCAGAACGGCGGGATGTGGTCCCGGGACAGCACCGGGTCGCTATAGCGGTCAAAGATCCCGTTATAGAACGGCGCCCTCGTATTTTTCCGGGCGATCGTTTCTTCGTATTGCCGCATGACGGCTGCTTTGGCTTCGTCAAACATCTGTGTACCTCCGCCTGATTGTGAAATTCCACGGTTTCTGTCTGTATTGTAACACAGCCGCAGCGGAATATCTTTCTTTTCCTTGATATGATATCCGATACCCGTGAAATTCGTGTGAAAAAATCGAAAAAATAGGGGATTTTTCCAAATAGGGCGGTTTCATGCAAAATACAAAAAATGCCGGAACTGTTTGGATAACTACTATTGATTTTTTCTTTCAAATGCGGTATTATGGATAAGAGAACGGTAATTTCAGCGGCTTTTTCGCATTTTTCGCCCGCTGCAGCGAATCCATTCGTTAAATTTCCGACATTATATCCGAGGAGGTGGAGCGCTTGACCCAGACGATACACGACTACGATTATATGGACATGGATCTGGGGCTGGCATATCGTTTTCTTGACAGCAAGACCGTGCTGACCGAAGCGCACAACCACAATTACTACGAATACTTCATCATCACCAGCGGCGAGATCGTCCATCAGGTCAACGGCCGGCAGCAGCTGCTGAGGGCGGGCAGCACAGTGCTGATCCGCCCCGCCGACCTGCACAGCTACCAGCCCTCCGAGGAGCAGAGCTGCAAGATGATCAACGTGAGCTTTTCCGCCCGCTACTTTGAGGCGCTGCGGGCGTATTTCGCCAACCCGGTCATCGACGATATGCTGGCGGCGGAGTTTCCGCCCACCATCGTCCTGTCCCAGCCCCGGCTCATTGCCATCAAGAAAAAGCACTACCTGCTGAACGTCAATCTGAGCCGGGACGAGCTGATCGCCCTGTTTAAGACCCTGGCGGTGGATGTGCTGTCCTACTTCATCCTGGAATACCACGCCCAGAATCAGCAGAACCACGAAAAGCTGCTCCAGACGGTGCTCAAGCAGATGAATACGCCGGAAAATATCGAGGAGGGGCTGCCGGCGCTGATCCGCTATTCCGGCTTCAGCCACGGCCATCTGTGCCGGATCATGAAAAGCGAGATGGGCATGACCCCTAAGCAATTCATCACCGACCTGCGGCTGCAATACGCCGCCAATCTGCTCACCACCAGCGATTTTGATATTCTGTCCATCTCCATGCGGCTGGGGTTTTCGTCGCTGAGCCATTTCATCACCATCTTTAAGAAGAAATACGGCTGCACCCCCTCCAAATACCGCACCGTCCACAGCAACCTGCATTATTGGAAATAACGGCATACCGCAACGCCGCAAAACAGCAAAGGACTGCCCCCGAGGGGCAGTCCTTTGGCTTTATGCCGTCACCGTCGGGAAGTTAAAGCCCCGCACCGAGGCGCCCCGGGTCCGGTTCGCCCGCAGCGTGCGCTCCTCCCCCGGCTCCAGAAGCAGGAAGTTATCCGACACGGTAAAGGCGGTGTCGCAGGAGAGATCCTCCACAAAGGCACCCACCGCCGGGTAAGCGCCGGTGTTGCGCAGGGTGAGGGTATCCCCGTCCGCCGTCAGCGTCACCGCCGTGACCGGCAGCGTATACAGGAAGCCCACATCCTCCCGGTAGTTCAGCAGATAAAAGGTGCTGTCGCAGAGGGTATCCTCCACATACAGCCGGACGCTGACCAGCCGCAGCGCCGCCCGCACCGGCTCCTCCAGCCGGATCGTCCCCACCGGGTTCACGGCGGCGGTGGGGGTACAGCTCAGTTCCTCCCGGCAGAGCCGCTGCAGCTGCCGGTCATAGAGATCCACGCAAATGCGGCAGGGCTTTCCGGCGGCCTGCAGCGTATCGTCCAGCAGCACCGCCGGATAGTCCGTCACCGCCGTGACGGAGGTGATCCGCAGCATGGCATGGAGGGGTGCATAGGCATTTTTGAACACATAATAGGGGATCTTCGGCACACCGTAATAGTCCACCGTGGACCAGGAGCAGGCGGGGTATACATCCGTCAGCTTATAGTAGCATACACCGGTGGTGCGGGGACTATCCGCCCGCATACGCTCCAGCGTATGACGGATGGCAACCGCCTGCGCCAGTTGGGTGTTGGTGACGAACGTCTCCAGCGAGTCGATGGCGCCGAACGCCGCAGCATGGTACAGCAGATGATCCATGTCATTATACTGCTCCGGCCAGCGGAATTCGTTGAAGCGGGGGGTGTGGTAGTTGAGGGCGCTTTTCGCCGCCGGATCCCAGACACCCCGCTCCTCCTCCGGAATATAGCGATACACGCTCTGCAAATTGGGGGCGGACGCCATGCCGAACTCCCCGATGAACACGGCGTCCAGCGTCAGCGCCCGATCCATATCCTGCAGCATCCAGTAGGTGTCGTAGTTATGCAGCGAGCCGCCGTAGGGAGAGGTGCGCCGGAACGGACGGGTGCCGTCCAGTTCAAAGGCGATACGAGCCAGCCGGTCCATTGCCTCTCCATCCGCCTGTGCGGATTCGTTGCCCCCCGCCCACCAGAGCAGGCTGGGGTGATTGCGCAGCCGGACGGTGTTGAGCCGGGCGGTCTCCTCCAGCGCCTCCAGCGGCTGCACCTTCTGCGAGTCCCAGCAGGTGGGCCATTCTTGCGCCACCATTAGTCCCAGTTCATCGCATTTCTCATAGAAATAGTCGCTCTCCGGGATCCCGCCGCCCCAAGCACGCAGCAGCTGGAGGTTCTGATGCTGCGCCAGCGACAGAAACCGGTCGTACCGCTCCTCCGGCAGCCGCAGCAGGGCGTCCAGCGTGCACCAGTTGGTGCCCTTGAGAAAGATATATTGCCCGTTCACAAAGCACCGCCAGCAATAGCGGGCCTCGTCTGCGCCGGATACCTCCGGGCGCATCTCCACCGTGCGCACCCCCATCCGCTCACGGAAGATCTGGGGGCTGCTGTCCGCCGGATGAATGCACACCGTCACATCGTACAGGCTCTGCTCGCCATAGCCGTTGGGCCACCACAGGCGCACATCCCGCAGCGCCAGCCGATAATGGAGCTGCCGGGTCTCCGCAAAAGCGCCGGTGAAATACCGGGTCTCCCCCTC
This sequence comes from uncultured Eubacteriales bacterium, assembly GCA_934630515.1. Taxonomy (GTDB): domain Bacteria; phylum Bacillota; class Clostridia; order Oscillospirales; family Acutalibacteraceae; genus UBA5905. Next base: position 60,617 of record CAKTVV010000002.1, read on the forward strand.
GAAATTATGGGGTGCCACCGTCACCGCCACCGTGCCGGCAGCGGCAGCGCTGAGGGAAACGCACACATCCACCGTGCCGTCCCGGTAGTCGTGGGTCAGCAGGAACGGACGCTCCGCCTCCACGGCGGGGCGGGAACGCAGGTACACCTCCGACCAGATGCCCCGGGTGGGGATACAGGCATAGTGCCAGCCATAAACGCAGTTGACCACCACGCCGTATTTCCAGCCCTCGTCATGGTCGGCATACGCCGAATATGGGCGGGGGTCGGCGGGGGCGTTCTCCACCTTGACGATGAGGGTATTCTGCTCCTGCAGGATGGAGGACACGTCAAAGAACGGGCCACCGAACATACCGATATGCCCGCCGAGGAACACCCCGTTGAGCCAGAACACGGCATTATAGCACACCCCGTCGAAGCAGAGCATCGGATGCTCCAGCGAGAAGTCGTAGGTAAACTCCCGCTTATACCACCAGGTCTTATAGCTCTCCTCCCGGGCTGCCTTGTCATTTTTCCCGAACAGGGGATCGGGGATCCGCCCGGCACGATACAGCGACGTATGGACGCTCTCCGGCACATGGGCGGGGATGGCATCCGACCAATCCCCATCGGGGGCGGTGCGGGCAGCGACCGTGCCGCCGTCTGCCAGCCAATACTCCCCGTTCAGGGAGATCCGGGTCGGTTCCTCCGCCGACAGCGTGAAGGCGGCGGTCTCCTCCAGCCGCTGCGCTGGACAGTCAAAGGGGGCGGGGCCGGGAGCAAAATACTCCTTTTCCACCGCATCTAATGTTTTTGCATCCATCGTTATTCTCCATTTCATTACAGTAAAAAGCCTAACCGGACGCCCGGCAACAGTCGGACGTCCGGTCAATTATACCATATCAGCAGGAATTATGCGATACTCTCGGACAAAAATACCAGATCCCGGATATCCACGATGCCGTCCTCATTGGCGTCTGCCACGGTCTTCTCATAAGTGGTCAGACCCAGCAGCGCCTGCTGTAAGGCAGCCACATCGGCGGCATCCAGATAGCCGTCTCCATTCATATCGCCTGCCCGCCCGTAGACCGGGCGGGAGGCGACGGCATCGTTGGCGGCTTTGGTCAGGACCGCCACCTGCCTATTGTCGTTCACATAGGGATGGGAGGTGAAGGTGTCCTCGCTCACCGGAACACCGAACAGCGCCGCCACATAGCAGCTGCCGGCGATGTACTGACCGTAGGCATTGGCATGCTGATGGTGTCCGTCGTTGTCGTTGACGATGGTGTCGCTGCCCAGCGCCGTGCGGGCGTATTCAAACGCCGTGCCGGTGGGGATATACTCCAGCTGATACTGGGCGGCTGCCGCCCGGGTATTCGCCTGGATCAGCGCAAACTGGTCGGCACCCCAATCACCCCAGCGCCACACCTCGTGGATCGCCAGCCGGGCGTTGGGCGCCTTCGCCTGCACATAGGCGATCAGATCGCCCAGCTTCTCAAAGGTAGAGGCATACCGGGAGGAGCTGGATTCCTGCTGGAACACGATCACATCCCAGTCGCAATAGTTCAGCGCATACTCCACGGTGGCACCGCCGCCGTCCACGGCATCAAAGGAGCTGGCCGCCGCCTTTTGCGCCGCCGTGTCGTGGGTGCCGTCGGGGAAGGTCACGTCAAACTTGAACACGGCACGGTTCTCCACCGCCGCCGTATAGTGCATCTCGATGGTGCAGGAGGGGAATTTCAGATAGCCGAAGGTCAGATCCTTCCCGTTGCTGCGGGCGATCTCCGAGGCGTATACGGAGGTGTTCTCGGAGAAGCTGTTGCCGATGGTCAGCACCTTGAGGGAATCCGGCACATCCGGCTCCGGCTGGGCATTGGGATCGCCGGTCCACAGCTGGAACTCGTGAGGACGGGCATTGCCGCTGTCTGCCGTGCAGAAGAAAGCAATGTACCGCACATATTTATTGACCGTTCCGGTCGCCTCTGCGCCGATCAGATCGTTCGCCTGTAACACAAGGTTGGCCTCATTATACAGCGTATCCAGCGAATCTGCCGCATATACCCGCCAACTCTCCGGGTACCCGCTGATACCCGCAAACACAGAAACGCTTGCGGCAAAATAGGCGTTATCCAAGGTGAACAAGGCCCCGACATAGCGGGGATTATCCGTCCAGGTGGGTGCGCCGCCACCGCTGAGATCCACATGGGTCACGGTATCGCCATCGGTCATGGCGGCGATGTTGGCTGCCTTAAAGTTTGTGCTGTCTACCACAACGCCGGTATTTTTGAACATATCCACACCTTTGAATTCGGCAAGGTGGGTCTGCAGCACATTTTCGGGAACAAACACATCCTCCGGCTCCGCCGTCCACGCCTCGATCTCCTTGAAGCGGGGGTTGCCGCTGTAGGAATCACAGATAAAGGCGATGTACTGTACAGAACGGTTCACAGCGGCAGTAACGATGGAAACCTCGGTGGCGGTGGCAGATGCCGCCACCCGGTTTTTCTCCGTAAACAAGGTGTCCAGCGAATCGGAGGCATAGATGCTATAGGTCTCCGGGTAGGCTTCGTATCCGGCATACAGAGAGATATGTCCGATAAACGCCGCCTGCTTCAGAGTGAACTGAGCGCCAACAAAGCGAGGAGCAGACAACGCCATTAGGTCAACGTGATTCGTCGTGTTGCCGTCGGTCATCGCCGCCAGCTTTTGGTCGGAGATCACCGCCTCATAAACGATGTTGCCGTTTGAGGAGTAGTAGGAGAACGCTTCTGCTTTTTCCAACTGGGTTTGCAGCACATTCTCGGAAACAAAGGGCTTATCCACATTCGCATCGGAGGCGGTCTTCACCTGGATCTGCCGGATGCGGATGCCGCCGGGGTGGTCGGTGTTGATCACCGCCACATACCGGGCATACCGGTTGACCGTGACCCGGGCGCCGGCAGCGTTGTTGCAGGCGACATCGGCCGCCACCAGCGAGTCGTCCGCATACAGCGCCTCCAGCGTGTCGGCGGCATAAACACTGTATTTTTCGTTGTAGTTGGTGGTCTCCGCCCAGTAGATGCCGGCGTCGATCACCACCTCACCGATGTAATAGAGACTATCGAATTTGAACTGGAAGCCGATATTGCCATCGTTATAGGCGTTCATATCGGTGTGGCTGTAATCGGACTTCCCGTTCAGCACATTGGTGACCTTACCGGCGTTAGCGGTATAATCCATCACGGTGCCGTCGGCGCTCTTAATGGCGACGCTCTTGGCCTCGGACAGCTTATCGGTGGTCAGCAGATTCTCGGGCTCAAACCGCCGGCTCTCGTCGCCGCTCCACAGCTCGAGCTCCTTGGGACGCCCGTTGGAGGCATCCTCCCGCCCGGTGTCCTGATAGACCTTGAGATGATCGTACACAAACGCTATATACTGCACGTCCTTATGCAGCGGCACCTCGGCACCGGCAGCAGCGCCGTTGCCCTCCACAATGGTGAGATTCTCATTGCGGAACAGGGTATCCAGCGAATCGGAGGCATACACCCGATAGTAGTCGATCAGGCTGTCGGTGCCGCCGTAGACGGTGATATGGTCGGAATAATACGCCTGATCCAGCGCAAACAGGGCGCCGAACAGACGGTAGTCCGTATTGCCGAAGGCAATGATGTCCGGGGCGCCCTCCGCATAGGAAAACACGCCGTCGGTCAGCGTGGTCAGCAGGTTTTTGCTCGTCAGCCGGGTGCTGTCCGCAGCCGTACCGGCGGGGTTCCGGGGGGTGATGTACATACTACCCTTGGAGGCATCCGTGTCGATGACGCCCTCCTTGCGCAGAATATTCTCCGAGACAAATTCCGTCTCTGCCGCAGCGCCCGTCGCCAGCGGCAGCGCCGAGACGATCAGCAGGATCGCCAGCAGCACGGACAGCAGTCTGTGCGATTGTCGTTTGACTGTCATATCAAAACCTCCTAAATTCCTGAGACTTTGGGGTATAAATATATTATAAACGCAATATGCCCAAAATGCTTTCGATTTTTTAATAACTTATAAGGAAAAAGCACGAAGATGTACAAAAACCGAAAGTAAAGTCTGAAAACGCTTGTCGAATGTGAAGATAAACGAAAGCAAACGAAAATATGACCGGGCAAAAAAGCACCCGATTTCCGGAAATCGAGTGCTTTTTTTGCAGGATGGGCGGCTCAGCCCTGTGCCTTCAACTCCTCCACGATCTTCACTCCGGCGCTGGTGCCGATGCGCTCAGCGCCCGCCTCGATCATGGCGAGAGCATCCGCCAGCGTGCGCACACCGCCGGCAGCCTTCACCTTGACGGCATCCCCCACCATGGACTTCATCAGCCGGACGTCCTCCACGGTGGCGCCCACGGCGATGCCCTTTTCCGGCGTGCCGAAGCCGGTGCTGGTCTTGATAAAGGTGGGGCGCACCTTTAAGGCAATCTCGCACAGGGTCTTTTTCTCATCGTCGGTCAGATAGCAGTTTTCAAAGATCACCTTGGAGATCTTACCGTGCTCGTTGCACACCTCCACGATGCGGCGCATCTCGTCCTCCACGAACGCCAGATCACCGGATTTGAGCTTCACCAGATTCACCACATAGTCGATCTCATCGGCGCCCTCAGCGATGGCCTGCCGGGTCTCAAACACCTTGTCCTCCACGGTGGTCTGTCCCAGCGGGAAGCCGATGGCAGCGCCCACATGGACGGCGCTGTTTTTCAGCACCTCCCGGCAGAATTTCACGGGAGCGGAATTGATCGCCACCATGGCGAAGCCGTAGCGGTCGCTCTCCAGACAAAATTCCCGCAGCCGCTCCTCGGTGACGAAGGGCTTGAGCAGGGTCTGGTCAAAATACTTAGCAAGGGAAGCGGGGGTCAGTGTTGCAGACATAATACATTCTCCTTTACTCAAATACAACTACCGGAATATCCAGTATTTTTGCAATGTTTTTCAGGCTCTCCACATGGTCGCCGTAGACCCCGTGGATATGGTTGCAGGGGAAGTGGCGGATAAAGTAATCGGCGGATACCTTCAGCCGGGCAAAAGCCACCGGCCAGGCGGGGGTGGTGGTGCTGCCCATCTGCAGCATCTTCTCCCGGTCAAACTCCACCAGCTCCGCCGGTACAACGGTCAGGTAATACTGCCCGTTTTTCCGTGCCAGCCGGGCAAGGGTCACGGTGCCCGCCTTGGCAAAGTGATGGACGGAGGCGCCGCCGGCGGGATAATAATCCGTCTCGGGCAGCAGACTCACGTTTTTGAGATTCTCCCGGAAATCCTCCGAGGCACCGGCAAAATAGGTGGCGTGGGTGCCGGAATTGGAGAAATACCACACACCGTTCTCCTTATCGTAATGGCGTACATCCGCAAACAGCACCGGCTTACCGGTGAGGTGCTTGAACAGCTGCATGGTGAGAGCGCCGTCCATGTCGCTCTCGGTGGCGGCGACGGTGGGCTCCTTCGGTCCGTTCCAGTCGTAGGGATCGTTGAGCAGCGCCTCGGCAATATCCATGGTGCAGTAGCGGTCGGTGAGGTCGCCATGGGCTTTAATGCCCACGAAATCCAGCTGCCGGGCGGCGATGATATCCCGCAGCCCGATATAGGAGCGGATCTGAGTGCGGAGCTTATCGGGGGTCAGCCCCTGCCCGTCGTATTCGATGCGCCCCACATACTCGGTCAGCCAGGCGAACGCCTTTTCCACCTCCGCCGGGTCTGCCTTGTCCCCCGCCCGGACGATGTCATCCTGCTCGATATTCTCCACGTCGATGCCGAAGAGCTTTTGCCAGTCGGTAAGATTGGCGGCGGCGGTATACATACCCAGCGGCCGCCCGCCGAAATTGCCGAAGGTCAGCCCCTTTAAGCGGCTGACGGCGGCGGCGGCTTTCAGATAGGAGGTCATCGCCTCCAGCACGGCGGGATCGGCGATATCCCCCCACAGCCGCTCATAGGACACGCCGATCTGATCCAGCGATCCGGCAGCCGCCAGCATCCCCACCATGCCGCACTCCGACGGGTGCAAATTGGAAAACAGCAGATAGGGGCCGGGGGCGAAATTCTGTGCCACCATGGTGTATTGGGGATAGCACCAGATGGTGTAGTTGAACACCGTCACCTCCACCCCTTGCTCCCGCAGACGGGTGCCCTCCCGCTTTGCCAGCGTATTGGAGTTGATGACGTGCTCGCCCTCCACCACCTCAAAGACGCCGGTCGCCTCCAGCGCCGCCTTGATGGCGTGCTGCTTCTGGAAATTCAGCGCCTCGTATTCGTTGTGGATATATATGCGTCCGTCGGACATGGTGAGCAATCCGACCTTGATCTTTTTCATGCGTCCCTCAGTCCTTTCTTCACAAAGGCGGCGGCATCCGCCGCCAACCGGTCCATCTGCGCCGCATCGGCGCCCTGACTGATATCCCGCAGCACGAGGATATCCTTGCCGACCTGTCCGCCCATCTTGATGAACGGCTCCATCACCACCGCACCGGTATAGTCGATATCCCGCAGCGCCCCGAAGATCTCCGCCCAGGGCAGCCGTCCCGTGCCGGGAGTTTTGCGGTTGTTCTCCCCCAGATGGAAATGCCCCAGATAGCTGCCGGCGGTATGGATGGCGTCGGTGAAGCTGTCCTCCTCGATGTTCATATGGAAGGTGTCCAGCAGCAGCTTGACCCGGGGGCTGTCCAGCTCCTCGGCAAACTGCCGTCCCTCGGCGGCGGTGTTCAGAATACACTGCTCAAAGCGGTTGACGATCTCCAGACAGTAGTTGATGCCGTAGTCCTCCGCCTTCTTCAGCAGCTCCCGCAGAGAGCGGAGCGCCTGCTCCCGGCTGCGGCACTTATAGTCGTAGTCCGGACGCAGCTGCATGGGCCAGCAGGAGTAAATGATCCCGCCAAGGGTATCGCCGCCCATCTCACGGATGCAGTCCAACAGGGTGCTGACGTACTGCACGCCTCTTTGCCGCACCGTCTCATCGGGAGAAGACACGTCATACTGCCCCGGCAGCCCGATGCAATAGGTGAGTTGGATTCCCTCCTCCCGGGCAGCCTCCGCCAGCTGCAGCCGCTTGGCGGCGGTCATATCCGGCAGCGCTCCGGCGGCGAGCTCCAGCACGTCAAAGCCCAGAGACTTCACCTTTTTCACATAGGGGAAATAGTCCGCCGACCATTCCCGCTCCCAGAATGCGTAGTAAATACCGACAGGATTCAGCATACGATCACCTCCACCTGGACAGATTCCAGCCTGCTGCGGGTCTCGGCGTCCAGCCCGTCATCGGTGACGAGGGTGTCCACCTCCGAAAGCGTAGCGAATTTCGCAAAGCTCTCGGCGCCGAATTTTGAGGAATCACAGATCAGCACCACAGAGGACGCCATGTCGATGAGGGCCTTTTTCACCTGCGCCTGCTCCATATCCGGGGTGCACAGCTCTCCGGCAGCGTTGACGGCGTTGGTGGCGAGGAACGCCTTGTCCACCCGCAGGGAGCGCAGCGCCTCATTGGTCATAGCGCCCACCGTGCAGGAGAAGCCCCGCCGCAAAGCGCCGCCCGCCAGCACCACCGTGACCCCGGCATACTCCTCCAGCAGACACGCAATGCGGATGTCGGAGGTCACCACCGTCACATGGCGCTTATCCGCCAGCTGCTGCGCCAGACACAGAGCCGTCGTGCCGGTGTCGATGGCGACGGTATCCCCCTCCTCGATGAGCTGCGCCGCCCGGCGGGCGATGCGCTCCTTTTGGGAACGGTTCAGCTCACTTTTCTGCACCGAGGTGGGCTCAAATCCGGCCTTCGCCCCGGAGATGGCGCCGCCATGGGTGCGCTTGAGCAGTCCCTGCTTTTCCAGCTGGTTCAAATCGTTGCGGATGGTGGCGGAGGAAACGCCGAACTGCTCGCACAGCTCTGTCACCAGCAGTTTGTTCTTGCGGCGCAGCTCCGCTACGATCTTCCGCTGCCGCTCCTCGGCAAACATAGGCTCTTCGTGGGTCATCACACATCCTCCTTTTGATACCGGATATAGGTCTCCAGCAGCCGGGTATACCGGCTGTATTGCTTTTCATACGCTGCATGGCGGGCGGGATCGTGGCGGATGGGGGCGGCATCCTCCGGGCAGGCAAACAGCCCGGCCAGCTCCCCCCGGGTATGCCCGGTGGCGTATGCCGCCAGCAGCGCCATGGTCTGGGGTGCCGAGCGCAGAGCGCCGGCGGCGTGATAATCCGCCCCCAGCACATCCGCCTTGATCCCGCAAAACACGGCGCTCTTGGCGCCGCCGCCCACACAGCGAACCGCTTTCAGCCGGTCGATGCAGCCGGTGCTGCGCATCACGGACAGATAGCCCTTATATTCAAAGGCGATCGCCTCCATCACCGCCCGGAACAGCTCCCCCTTGCCCGTCAGGGGGGTGATACCGGCGAATACGCCGTCCAGCCCCTCCTCCGGCGGGAAGGTGCGTCCGGACAGATGGGGGAGGAACAGCACCCGGCTGTCGGCGGCGGCTGCCAGCCGATCCAGCTCGGGCAGATCGGTATGCACCAGCTCCGAGAACCATGGGAGGGTCAGTCCGCCGCCGGTCACATAGGAAAGGGGCAGATACAGCCCGTCGATCACGCTGCGGGAAAACAGCACCGTGCGATGCCCGGTGTCGGGAGCGAACCGATCGGTGCAGCAGGCGAACACCGAGGCGGTGCCCGCCACATCGTACGCCAGACCCGGCTCCACGATGCCGGCGCCCAGACTGGAGGCGGCGGTGTCGCCGCAGCCGGCGATCACGGCAGGGGTATTTCCCAGCCCCATCGCCTCCGCATACACCGGCAGCACCGTGCCAACCGGCTCCGTGGGGGTGCAGATGCGGGGCAGCTTATCCGCCGCCACCCCGAAATGCGCCAGCAGCGCCCCATCAAAGCACCGGTGCACCGTATCGGCGAAGTTGTTGAAATGTAGATAGGTATAGTCCATGAACGCCTGCTCCGCCCGCAGCCCGCACAACCGCCCGGCGACGAAGCCGTTGGGCATGACGAACTTTACCGTCCGGGCGTACCGCTCCGGCTCCTGCCGCCGGATACGCAGAATCCGGGCGGCATGGGAATGGATCACCTGCCCGCCGCTCAGGCGGACGCACACATCCTCCGCCTGCTCCCGGATGAGCGCCGCATCCGGAGCGCAGCGGTTATCCAGCCAGGAATCCAGCGGTCCCACCGGATCAAAGGCGGCGTCGATCCCCATAATACCGCTCATCTGTCCGTCGATGCCCATGGCGACGACGGCGGGACGGGTCAGTCCGGCGTTTTCCACCGCCTCCCGCACCGAGCGGATCACGGAATCGAAGATGGCGGCGGGATCCTCCGTAACGGAGCCGTCCGCCCCCCGCAGCAGTGCCGAGGGTACAAAGGCGCTGCCGAGAACCTGCCCGGCGGCGTCAGTCAGCACGGTTTTGGTGCCCTGCGTGCCGATGTCGGTGCCGAGAAAGAGGGGTGTACTCATGTGCTTCACCTGCCGTTATTCCATAATGATGACATTTTTCAGTCCGATTCCCTGCTTGGTACGCCGGATCCCCTCGGCGATGTCGCTCAGGGGCAGCCGGGCGGTCACCAGCGGCTGGGCATCCAGAACCCCAGAGGAGATGAACCGCAGGGTCTTGCGATACTGGGTCAGACTGGCACGGGTGGTGCCGGAGACGATCAGCTGCTTATAGTGGATCGCATTGGTATCGATGGGCACCTTGCCCGCCGAGGCGGGCACGCCGCCGAAGAAGATGATCCGGGCGCCGATGGCCGCCAGCTGGGTGGTATTCGACTGCACCGCCGGCACGGGGCAGGCGGTGATGATGGCATCCATACCCATGCCGCCGGTGACCCGCCGCACCTCCTCGGTCAGATCCCCGGTGAGGGGCTCGATCGCCGGATACAGCTGCCGGGCAGCCTCCAGCCGTTGCTCGGACAGGTCGTTGAGATAGACCTTGCCCCCCGCCATCAGCGCCAGCGCACAGTGCATGATCCCGATGGGACCGGCACCGATCACCAGCACGTTGTCGCCGGGGTGGATATCCGCCCGTTCAAAGCCGTTGCACACGCAGGAGAGAGGCTCGTTGATGGCACCCTCCTCAAAGGAAACGTTGTCCTCCAGCACACAGACGTTGCCCGCCCGCACCGCCTGCGCCGGTACCAGACAGTATTCCGCAAAGCCGCCGTCCAGATTGATGCCCAGCGCCTGATAGGTGGGGCAGAGATGGCTGTTCCCCGCCACGCACTGGGGGCAGATGCCGCAGCCCATATTGGGGGCGACCGCCACCCGCTGCCCGACCCGGTAGCCGGTGACGCCGGCGCCCAGCTGGGCGATCTCTCCGGCGATCTCATGCCCCAGAGTACGGGGATGGGTGCTGTCGATGCCTTTAGCCCCGTAGGTGATCATCCGCACGTCCGTGCCGCACACGGCGGCAGCCTTTACCCGGAGAAGCAGCTCTCCGGCAGCCGGGGTCGGGGTGGGCACCTCCTCCAGCCGCACATCGTCGATGCCGTACATTCTCGCAGCTAACATCGTTTTCTACCTCCCATTATACCAGCTGATCGCCGTCAATTTCAACGATCCGTTTTTCCCGGATGGACAGGTTTCCGGCATTGACAGTCAGCACCGCCATTTTGCCGTCATAGCCGGTCACCAGCGGCTGACTGTCCTCCGCCATGGTGCAGGCAAACGCCCGATCCTCCTGTAAATAGGCGTCAGCAAACAGATTTTTCCAGCTGTTGATGTATTCCTCCGTGCGGTGCATATCGCTCTGACACAGGGTCACGGAGTTTTCCCGGGTATTCCCCAGATAGATGCAGCCCCGGGTACCCAGGATCTCGCAGCGGGCATCGTAGCCGTACAGCACCCCCTGTGCGCCGTCGATGATGCCCTGACAGCCGTTGACAAAGGAGGCGTTCAGGGTCACATTGTCATAGAAATCGGGGAAATCCTTTTTGGCATCGGGGCAGCGGAAATTGCCGCCGATGGCGAACACGGTCTTGAAATCGCTGCCGGTGAACCAGCGCAGGGTGTCGATATCGTGGCTGTTGACCTCCGCCAGCGGACCGTTGGACTTGGAGATATCGTACATCCACGGCTTGGGAATGCTGGGACCCCGGGTGTTGGAGCGCACCATCACCACATCGCCGATGGAGCCGGCATCGATCATCCGTTTTGCCTCGGCAAAGGAGCGGTCGAACCGGCGCATAAAGGCGATCTGCAGCTTCACGCCGTTATCCCGGGCAGTTCGCTCCATGCGGTCGCACTCCTCTACGGTCATCGCCATGGGCTTTTCGCACAGGATATGCTTTTTGGCGTTGGCGGCGGCGATGGCGATCTCGCAGTGGAACTTGGTAGGGGTGGCGATGATGACGGCATCGATGGTGTCATCCGCCATCACATCGTGATAATCGGTATACGCCTTGTCCAGCTCCAGCTCCTTCGCCGCCTCGGCGGCGGCATTGCCCACCGGGTCGCAGACGGCGGTGATGCAGGCGTACGGAACGGAGGTCTTGAAGTTCCGGGCATGAATCATGCCCGCCCGTCCGGCGCCGATGAGGGCAATGTGAAATTTCTCGTGTGTCATAAGGATTCCCCTTTCTCTGTGATAGCAAAAATACGATAGCTGCACTCCGACCAATTGGCATCGACCGGCTCGACGGTGACGGTCAGCTGCTCCTGCCCGGCGGTGTAGTGCGCCGGGACGGTGAAGCTGTCCTCCAGCAGGCTGTAAATGGGATTGGAATCCGCAAACAGCCATTGCCGCTCGGTGACCTGCTGCCCGTTGACGTACACCGTGGCGCATTGCCGTCCCCGATCCTGCAGCGAGACCCGTTTCAGCACGATCCCCCGGTTATCCGCCGGGATCGGCACGGTAAACTGCGACCGGTGCATATCCCGTACGCAGGTATAGGAACGGTATTGCTCATGGATGCCGTTTTCAAAGCGGTTCTCCCCCGTCTCCCGCCGTCCGTCGGCGGTATACGCGGGGCTGTCCGGCGTCACCGTGGCACACAGCACCTCCGCCGTCTCCGGCATACCGTAGTAAAACACCTGCCCGCTGTGCCGTCCGCCACCGTCGTTCTGACAGCCGTGCTCCAGCTCGAACCGCAGGCTGCTGCGGAAAGGATAACTGTCGGTATAGGTGAGCCGCAGCTCCGACCAGTTGTTATTGTCGCCGGGGATGCCGTTGTAGGCGGAAAAGGGGTTGCTCTGAGGCGGGCAAACAAAGCCCCAGCCATAGCTGCCCCAGCTCTCGCTGCCGTCGCTCTCCACCACGGGGGAGGAAACGCCGTCCAGGAACACCCGCACATCCCCCTCGCAGCCGCACTGAATGTCATAGCCGGAGATGACCCCGTACACCATATGTCCGCAGCCGGTGACGGCGGCAATGACGGAGTTCTGTCCCGGCGTGTTATCGGTGGGCGGATAATAAGGCGAGGCAGTGAAATACCCCATACCCTCCTGCCAGCGGCAGGCGGCATCCTCCCCCACCCCGGCCCGCAGGGTCACCGGCATATCCAGCCGGTTTTCCAGCTGCACCCGGCAGCAGCGGCGGTAGGGCATGGGGAATCCGTTGAAGAAATGCGCCGTTTCCCCTGCAAAATCCGCCGTCAGCAGTGCCGTATGCAGCGCCGCCGGGGTGCGCCCGAACTCGCACCCGAAGAAGGTGCCCAAGGGCGCCAGCACCTGCGGCGGGGCATCGTCAAAAGCGATCTCCACCCACAGTCCGCTCAAATGCTCCGGGGTGAACCCGGACACCTCCAGCCCAATGCCGGCGAGACAGCCCGGCGCAGCGGCGGTGAACAGCTCCGCCCTGCCGTGGGGCGGCAACGTCAGCGATCGCTCCGCCGCCGGAACAGGGCGCACCGGCAGCTGCCGATACCGCTCCGCCAGCGGGGCGATATCCATCGCCGGGTCAAAGGGCGTCAGCCCCTCGGCGGAATCGTACAGCTGGTAAGTGATGTGCCCCCAGCCGCCCTCGCCCTTGGCTTTATCCGCACCCTCCAGCCGGATGCTGGAGGTCACCTTGCAGTGGGCGGTAAATTCCATGGGCACAAAACTGCGCACCACCCAGATAGGACCCCGTCCTCCATCCTCCGGACCGACGAAAATATCCGCCAGCGGCGACAGAAACGGCGCTTTTTTGCCAAATTCCGCCGGGGTGATCTCAAATTGAGGGGTCGGGCTATGGTCGAAATAAAACCGGAACACCGGCACGGCGCTGGTGGGGTAGCGGTGCTGGGTGAAGTTAAAGATACAGCCGGGGCCGCTGACTTCCATCAGCACCCACTCGCCGTTTTCATCCGGGTATAAGCCCCAATCCCAGTCAGCGTTATCGCCGCACTTGGAGATGCTCCCCTCGTAGCGGATGTCGGCGTGAGCGTCCATCAGCGGCAGAGAGCCCCATGCCGCCAGCCGGGAGCCGCCCCGGGCAGGTCTTCCACGATTTGGCATATGCTTTCGTTTCCTTTCATATCCTTTCGTTCATTATAGCATACGCTGGCGGTTTGTCAAGCGTTTTTCCACGCAGCCCCGGTATTTTTTCGCCGATCGCCGAGCCGTCCAAAGCGCCGTCACGCAAAAGACCGCCCCCGGCGTATGCCGGGAGCGGTCCTATCGGTTCCCATGGGACTATTTACTTTGTCAGCGTCTCCATCACATAGTCGGCAAATTCCCGACAGGTAGCGCCGGTCTTATCGCCGGTGACCACCACCCGCCGCTCGGTGTCGTTGCAGGTATGCAGCGCCGCCGCCAGCTTATCCGCCGCCTGCGGGCGGGCAATGTGCCGCAGCAGCATCTCGCACGCCTTGAGGATGGAGGAGGGATTGGCGTAGTCCCCCAGACCCTCCTCGATCATACGGGGCGCCGAGCCGTGGATGGCCTCAAACATAGCATAGCGGTCGCCGATATTGGCGCTGCCCGCTGTACCCACGCCGCCCTGGATCTGGGCCGCCTCGTCGGTGATGATGTCGCCATAGAGATTGGGCAGCACAAACACCTGAAACCGATCCCGGATGGACTCGTTCACCAGATTGGCGGTCATGATATCGATATACCAATCCTCGGCGGTGATGCCGGGATAGTCCGCCGCCACCTCATGGCACAGGGCGGTGAACTTGCCGTCGGTCTTCTTCATGATATTCGCCTTGGTGACGATCGCCACGTTGGTCTTGCCGTTCAGCTTGGCATACTCGAACGCCGCCCGGGCGATCCGCCGGGTGCCGGCATCGGTGGTCACCTTAAAATCCATCGCCAGCGTGTCGGGGATCTCGATGCCCTGACTGCCCAGCACATATTCACCCTCGGTATTTTCCCGGTAGAACACCCAGTCGATGTGCTTTTCCGGGATGCTCACCGGGCGCACATTGGCGTACAGATCCAGCTCCCGGCGCAGCGCCACATTGGCGCTCTCCATGGTGCCGCCCTTGGGGGTGGTGGTGGGGCCCTTCAGCAGCACGTCGCACGCCTTGATGGCAGCCAGCGTATCCGCCGGCACCGCCTGCCCCAGCGCCAGCCGGTTTTCGATGGTCAGCCCCTCGATGGAGCGCAACTCGATCTTACCGGCGGTCAGATCGTCCGCCAGCAGGCACTCCAGCACCCGGCTCGCCTGCTCCACCAGAATGGGACCGATCCCGTCGCCGCCGATGATGCCGATGACAATTTTGTCCTTTTTGGTGTAATCCACCGCCGCCGAACCGGCCTCCATTCGCCGCTGACGGGCGATCTGCTGCTCCAGCACCCGGCGGAACTGTTCCACCGCCGCATTGACATACGATTCCATACTCACTGTTTCCTTTCCTCCGGCAGGACGGCGCCGCAGCCTGCAGCGCCGCCCCGGATCCGCACAAAATTCAGTTTCCCTGCGCCTTGGTATAGCCCAACAGGCCGCCCGCCTTCAGGATCGCCTTTTGCCGGTCGGTGAAATCCGCCTTCAGAGCGATCGTTTTTCCGGTGGTCTCATCCGTCAGGGTGACGGTGCCGCTGTCCATCCCGGCATATACATCCGCCAGGGACAGGGTATCCCCCTGATTAAGAGCATCATAATCCGCCGGATCGGCAAAGGTCAGCGGCATAATGCCGGCGTTGATAAGGTTCGCCGCATGGATCCGGGCGAAGCTCTTGGCGATCACCGCCCGCACCCCCAGATACAGCGGCACCAGCGCCGCATGCTCCCGGGAGGAGCCCTGCCCGTAGTTGCTGCCGCCCACCACAATGCTCTGTCCGGCGGCTTTCGCCCGCTCCGGGAAGGTCTTATCGCATACCCCGAAGCAGAATTGGCTCAGATGGGGGATGTTGGAACGGTAGGGCAGGATCTTGGCTCCCGCAGGCATAATGTGATCGGTGGTGATGTTATCCCCCACCTTCAGCACCAGCGGCGCCGTCAGGCTGTCCTCCTGCGGATAGCATTTCGGGAATTCCTTGATGTTGGGACCACGCAGCACCTCCACGCTGTCCGCCTCTGCCTCGGGGGCGGGCGCCAGCACGGCGCTGTCGTCGATGCGGAACTGCTCCGGGAACACGATGGCAGGCATCTCGCCCAGCAGACGGGGATCGGTGATCTCACCGCTGACGGCAGCCGCCACCGCCGTCTCGGGGCTGACCAGATACACCTGCCCATCGGCGGTGCCGCTGCGCCCCTCAAAGTTGCGGTTAAAGGTGCGCAGGCTCACGCCGCCGGAATTGGGGGAAAAGCCCATACCGATGCAGGGACCGCAGGCGCACTCCAGCACCCGGGCGCCGGACGCCAGAATGTCCGTCAGCGCCCCGCAATCCGCCAGCATGGACAGCACCTGCTTGGAGCCGGGGGAAATGGACAGGCTCACCGACGGGGCGATGGTGCGCCCCTTCAGCAGCGCCGCCACCTTGAGCATATCCTGCAGCGAGGAGTTGGTGCAGGAGCCGATGCACACCTGATCCACCCGGGTGCCCTTGAGCGAGGACACGGTCACCACCTTGTCGGGGCTGTGGGGGCAGGCGATCAGCGGCTCCAGCGCCGACAGATCGATGTGCAGCACCTTGTCGTAGACCGCATCCGGGTCGCTGGACAGGGGAACATAATCCTCCTCCCGTCCCTCCGCCTTGAGGAATGCCCGGGTCACTTCATCCGACGGGAAGATGGAGGTGGTGGCACCCAGCTCGGTGCCCATATTGGTGATGGTCGCCCGCTCCGGCACGGTGAGAGACCGGATTCCCTCGCCGCCCCATTCGATGATGTAGCCCACGCCGCCCTTGACGGACAGCTGGCGCAGAATTTCCAGACTCACGTCCTTGGCGGTGACAAAGGGGCGCAGCCTGCCGGTCAGCTCCACCTTCATCATTTTCGGCATGGTGATGTAATAGGCGCCGCCGCCCATCGCCACCGCCACGTCCAGACCGCCGGCGCCCATCGCCAGCATGCCGATGCCGCCCCCGGTGGGGGTGTGGCTGTCGGAGCCGATGAGGGTCTTGCCGGGCTTGCCGAACCGCTCCAGATGCACCTGATGGCAGATGCCGTTGCCCGGACGGGAGAACCAGATGCCGTGTTTTTTCGCCACCGACTGGATATAGCGATGGTCGTCGGCATTCTCAAAGCCGGATTGGAGGGTGTTGTGGTCGATATACGCCACGCTGCGCTCGGTGCGCACCCGGGGGATTCCCATGGTCTCAAATT
The DNA here is from genome assembly GCA_934630515.1 of uncultured Eubacteriales bacterium. Classification (GTDB taxonomy): domain Bacteria; phylum Bacillota; class Clostridia; order Oscillospirales; family Acutalibacteraceae; genus UBA5905. The sequence continues at coordinate 77,222 of CAKTVV010000002.1, forward strand.
CCAGATACGCCATGGTGCCGGTAGCATCCTGGGTCAGCGTCTGATCGATCTTCAGCGCCACCTCGCTGCCGGGGGTCATATCGCCGCTCAGGCAATGTGCTTTAATGATCTTCTGTGCAATGGTCAGTCCCATTCCGGATTCCTCCCTTTATTCTCCCAAAATGCTCTTGCGGGCATTTTCAATGTGTGCGATCATCTGCCGCTCCGCCTCCTCGGCATTGCCGGCGGCAATCGCCTCATAGATCTTCCGGTGCTCCCGCACCGACGCCTCTGCCCGGCTGCGCTTTTCCACCGATGCCCGGCGGTATTTCTGCGCCTTGCGGTGGAGGGGCACCAGCACGTTTTGCAGGGTCAGACTGCCGCAGCCCGCATAGATGGTCTCATGGAATTCATGATCCTGCCACTGCATATGGTCGGAGTCCTCCTTGGCGGCATAAAACTCCTGCAGCTCCAGCGCCTCCTGCAGCTTTTTCTTATCCTCCTCAGACATCCGCTGGGCGGCATAGAAAGCCGCCAGACCCTCGACCCGCACCCGGATATCCATGATGTCCCGGATATCCTCCCGGGTGATGCCCTGCACCTTCAGCCCCTTGCCGGTCACCAGCAGGATATGCTCCTGCTCCAGCCGGCGGATCGCCTCCCGGATGGGGGTACGGCTGACCCCCAGCTCCTCCGACAGGCGTGCCTCGGTCAGCAGCTCGCCATAGGCATATTTGCCGCTGAGAATGTCGTTCTCCAGCTTATCGAATACGCAATCCGCCAGCGATACGATCTTATGCTCGGTCATACTGTTTGCACCTCTCTCCTTACAGACGTCCCAGCTTGCCGCCGGACAGCTCCTCGATCTTGATCTCCAGCTCCTCGGTGGACAGAGCGGTCTGCCGCCCGTTTTCATACTCGGCGTCGATCCATTCCTTCATCGCCACCACCAGCGGGCTGCGCTTATCCACCCGCTCGGCATCGGTCAGCCCATAGTTCTCGTTGATCCAATAGGCGATGCCCGCCAGACCCGAGGTCTTGCTCACCATCACCGACGCCGCCCGGTTGAGCAGCTTTTTCGTGTCAAAGATGTTGTAGATCTCCTCATCCTTCAGCAGTCCGTCGGCGTGGATGCCCGCCTTCGTCACGTTGAAGTTCCGCCCCACAAAGGGCGTCATGGGCGGGATTTTGTAGCCCACCTCTTTTTTGTAGTAGCGGGCGATCTCGGTGATGACGGTGGGGTCCATGCCGTCCAGCGAGCCCCGCAGCGAGGCGTATTCCATCACCATCGCCTCCAGCGGCACATTGCCGGTGCGCTCTCCGATGCCCAGCAGCGAACAGTTGACGGCGCTGGCGCCGTACAGCCATGCCGTGGAGGCGTTCGCCACCGCCTTATAGAAATCGTTATGTCCGTGCCACTCCAGCATTTCGCTGGGCACATCGGAATAGTGCTGCAGACCGTAGACGATGCCCGGCACGCTGCGGGGCAGCGCCACCTCCGGATAGGGCACGCCGTAGCCCATGGTGTCGCAGGCACGGATCCGCACCGGGATCTTCGCCTGCCGGCTCATCTCCATCAGCGCATTGACAAAGGGCACCACAAAGCCGTAGAAATCCGCCCGGGTGATGTCCTCCAGATGGCACCGGGGCATGACCCCCGCCTCAAAGGCATCGCTCACCGCCGACAGATACTGCTTCATCGCCTGCGCCCGGGTCATTTTCAGCTTTTTGAAGATATGATAGTCGGAGCAGCTCACCAGAATGCCGGTCTCCCGGATGCCCAGATCCTTCACCAGCTTGAAATCCTCCCGGTTCGCCCGGATCCAGGTGGTGATCTCCGGGAATTGCAGCCCCAGCTCCTGACATTTCTCCAGCGCCTGCCGGTCCTTTTGGCTATAGACGAACATCTCCGTCTGCCGGATGATGCCGTAGGGACCGCCCAGCCGGGACATGAGCTTATACAGCTCCACGATCTGCTCCACGGTGTACGGCTCGATGGACTGCTGCCCGTCCCGGAAGGTGGTGTCGGTGATCCAGATCTCCTCCGGCATCCCGATGGGCACCCGCCGATGGTTAAAGGCAATCTTCGGCACGGTGTCGTAGCTGTAAATATCCCGATACAGCATCGGCTCCGCCACGTCCTGCAGAGAATACTTGTAGGTCTCCTCCTCCAGCAGATTGGTGTGATTGGATAGCTCCAGCATAACAGTCTCCTTTGCTTGACAGGGTATGTAGACACACAAATGCGTGCTTGTGTATGAATGTATACAATTATACTCGTGTGTACGCATTTGTCAAGCGCCGGAGAAAAATTTTTGTCCACGAGATGTCGGCGGCGCCGGTCGTCTGCGGATGCGGCACTCTGCCGGTGTGCATTTTTGGTTCGCTTACAGCAGATTCTGCCGAGGAATCACTTCCCAGCGCAAATGCCCCACCTTTTGCCACTGTAGGTGAGCGTGCCAAGCGGCTCATAGTGTAGGTCAAATGCCGCTACTGGCACTTCAAAACACCTGCGCACTCGTCCCGAGCCGGTTGGCTGCCGCTGTCAGGATTAGGCACCTCTCTCCATACGCCCCGTGACTTTGCAAAACAGCTTCGTATTCCTCGTTTCTCCCCGTTGACCATTCCACCTGCTCGGGCATACCGTATTGCCGGTATGGCACTGTTTTTCCGATTTTCATAGACAATTTGGCTTAATTTTATTACAATTAAAGTCAAAAGAAATAGGTTTGACACTACCGATCGTATCCGTGTTTTGCGGGAGCAACAGGGGCTTTCGCAGCAGGGGACGGTTCATACCGTTGGGATTTCAAGACAGCAGTATAAATCAGAGAGGGGTTTTGCGTATGTTTATCAGCTTAGGCAGCTTTCTCGGCAGATCCAAGCAGCGTCTTGGGCTTGGCATCCGTATCACCAAAAAGAATGTCTGGTGGATGCTCCTTTTCGCCATGTTCTACGGTATTTTTATGATGGCATGGTACATGATCCTCATTTGTGCGTGGCTGGTCTATGCTGTGTTTTACGGTCTGTATGCGCTGATCCGCTCACTTACCGGGCAGAGCCGCCAGCCGCAAGCGGCTGCCCGCTACGTTCCCGTCAACACCGCCTCACCGGTGTTCCCAGCCAATGCGGTAACGCAAAAGGGACACAGCGTGGTCGCTTTCCCGGACAACTTCACGGTGGTCGATGTGGAAACGACGGGGCTTACGCCGGAGCAGGACGATATCATCGAGGTTGCCGCTCTGCGGGTGCGGAATAACGAAGTGGTGGATACCTTTTCGTCGCTGGTGCAGCTGCAGACCCATACATTCTTAGATAAAGCCGTCATAGATATGACCGGCATCACCTTTGCCACGCTCTCCACTGCGCCGCCGGCCGCACAGGTCTTCCCCGCCGTGCGGAATTTCATCGGCGCCGATATCGTCGTCGGGCACAACGCCCGCTTTGATGTGGATTTTCTGCACGATAAATTCATGAGGACGATGCGGGTCCCCTTTCCCAATAATCATGTGGACACACTGGATATTTCCCGTAAAGTGTTCCCGGAGCTGCGGCGGCACCGTCTAAAAGATATGGCAACCAAGATCGGCTATACGCCGGAGGCAAGTCACCGGGCGCTGGCGGATTGCCGGACGACGCTTGCGTGCTACTACGCTCTGCGGAGGCGGGTATGGCAGACGGTGGGGATCGACGAATTTGTTGACCGCTGCGCTAAAAGCAAATTCTACACCGTCCCCCGGGACAAGGTGGATCTGCGGCTGATCACGCCCAGAACGGACACCTTCGACGAAAGCCACCCGCTCTTTGGAAAACGGTGCGTGTTCACGGGAACACTGGAAAGGATGGTGCGCATCGATGCCGCACAGGCCGTTGTGGACCTCGGCGGCTTCTGCGACAATAACGTTACGAAGAAAACGAACCTCTTGATCGTTGGCAGAGCCGTCACAGACGGCAAAACCGGCAAGCAGAAAAAAGCCGAAGAATACAAGCAGCAGGGTGTGGAAATTGAGATCATCACAGAGAACACCTTTTATGACATGCTGAAAAAGTGAGCTGTAAATGTGAATAATCTTCACATACAAGACTTAGGAGGTAATCATATGCCCCGGCGCAAGCCAGCCAAACGGGAAAACGGCTGCGGAACCGTCTATAAACACAAGGTATATACGGGGCGGTTGCTACGGGGTTGCTACGTATTTTCACAATGAAAGACAAAAGGAAAAGCCTTGAAACCCAGTAGTTTCAAGGCTTTTCGCTGGTGATCCATCGGGGATTCGAACCCCGGACACCTTGATTAAAAGTCAAGTGCTCTGCCAACTGAGCTAATGGATCGAATACATATTTTTACAAGCGCTTATCTATTATATCCAACCATTCTCTAAATGTCAACTATTTTTTCAAAAACCTCGACTTTTATCCTACGCCGAAATATACCGACACAGCCGCCCATTTTCGCCTATCGGCAAGAGATCCGATCCCGGCAGAATTGCCGGGATCGGGTCTGCATACGATACAGTCAGCCTGCCGCCATGCGCACAGGCGCTCAGCGCTTGCTCAGCACCTCGGCCTCATACTTCTTGACCTCGGTGTAATAGTCGGCCTTCACACCGCAGCGGCGCAGGTACTCCGCCCACACATCGCCAAAGGGCATGGTCTTCAGCTCCTCCTGCACCACCATCAGCTGGGTGCCGTCGGCGGCATCCTGCATGGCTTTCATCGCCGTATGGGGCTGGAGCAGCGCATTCAGCAGTGCCTTATGCACGCTGCGCACACCGGTGACCCAAGCGGAGATCCGGTTGATGGAGGCATCGAAATAGTCGGTGGCAATGAACACCCGGTCGAGGGCGTCATGAGCGACGATCTCCTTGGCGATCTCCTTGGTCTCATCGTCGAACAGCACCACATGGTCGCTGTCCCAGCGCACGGGGCGGGTGATGTGCAGGGCGATCTTCTCGTTGAACAGCAGCAGCGCCGAGATCTTATCCGACACCACCTCGGTGGGATGATAGTGACCGTTGTCCATCAGCGGGGTGATCCCGTTGCGGTTCACATAGCTCAGGCAGAACTCCGCCGAGCCAACAGTGTAGCTCTCCATGCCGATGCCGAACACCTTGGACTCCAGCGTCACATACACCTTGGACTTATCATAGGGGATGGACAGGATCTCATCCAGCGACTTCTTGAACCGGGCACGGGGTCCCAGCCGGTCGGCGGGGATATCCTTATAGCCGTCGGGGATCCAAATGTTCAGCACGCAGGGCTCGCCGGTCTCGTTGGCGAAATACTCGGCGATCTCCACGCAGCGCTTGCCGTGCTCCACCCAGAAGTGGCGCACCGTCTCGTCGGGAGAGGACAGCGTCAGGTTATCCTTCACCATCGAGTGAGAGAAGAAGGTGGGGTTGAAATCCAGACCCATGTGACGGTCCTTGGCGAATTTCACCCACTTTTCAAACTGCTTCGGGCTGATCTTGTCCCGATCCACAAAGCCGTCGTCCATCAGGGCGTAGCAGGCATGAAGATTCAGCTTCTTCTTGCCGGGCATGAGCGAGAACGCCTCGTCGATGTCCGCCATCAGCTGCTCGGGGGTGGTGGCCTTGCCGGGATAGTTGCCGGTGGTCTGGATACCGCCGGACAGCTCGCCGGGGTTATCAAAGCCCATCACGTCATCCCCCTGCCAGCAGTGCACCGACACGGTTACGTTCTGCAGAGTCTCCAGAGCCTTTTCGGCGTCCACGCCGATGGCCGCATACATTTGTTTTGCTTCGTCAAAACGACTCATCTTTCGTTCCTCCAATAGTTTAATATGTATCATCCACGGACACGGTAATGTCCGATGGTGCCGTATAGGTGGTGCGCACGCCGGTCTCCGTGCGCTCGCAGCGGACGCTCAGCACGCTGCCGTCGGGCAGCGGGTAGGTCCCCTCCGCCCAGTCCAGATCGCCCAGCGAGGGGGTCAGCCGGATCCGCTTGCCGCCGGGGGTCTCAAAACGGATTCCCAGCACCGTCTCCATGAGGAACGGCACCGGTCCGCTCGCCCAGCCGTGGCACAGACTGTGCCGGAAATTCCGGTAGCAATAGCCGCCGAAATCCCCGTGGATGTCCCGCTCCCCCTCCCGGGGCAGCCGGTCGATGGGGCTGGAGCCCTCCATCCACTCGGTGTGGAAATCCTCCCAGAAGGTGGTGGCGCCCATATCCAGCATACCGCCGTAGTAGGAGCGCAGCGCCGCCAGAGCCGCCGGGGTGCCGGCGGTCTGCGCCAGCGCCGTCAGCAGATAAAAGCTCATAAAGGTGGAAAAGCCCTTGTCGCCGTCGGCGGTCAGCTGCCGGGCGGTATCCTCCGCCGAGGCCATCCCCGCCAGATACAGCATCGCCACCGTAGGCTTATAGCCGCAGCCATCCATGGGATGCCGCCGCAGCCGGGTCAGCGCCTCACCCACCAGCGCCAGACAGCCGTCATCCTCCTCCGGCCACAGGCGCAGCAACTCCCGGGCGGATCCCAGCGCCAGGATCGCCAGCGCATGGTCGCCGTCCTCCGCCGCCTTCGATCCGGCGGACGGCCAGTCGAGGAAATATCCATCCAGCTTGAGGAAGCCGGTCTCATCCACCAGTCCGGCGATGTGCCGGGACAGCCCCCGGATATACTCCCGGTGCTTGGCGGGGTAGGCGGCGTTGCCGGTATAGTGATACCAATCCCGCAGGATACACAGCCACCACAGCGAATAGGCAGGCATATCGTTCATCCACCGGGGCAGGGGAGTGGTCGCCACCACATCGTCCAGACTGTCCTCCAGTACCTCCTGATAGCCAAACGCCGTACGGATGGTGAGCATCTCCGGATGGGAATCCCCGATCCAGATGAGCCGATCCCGCTTGACACCGTCCCACAGGTGGTGCTGCATACACAGCAGGCAGGTGTATACGGAGGTGTCGAAAATATCGTTGATACGGGGGTCGCTGCAGCGGAACGTCCCCTTTTGAGGCATATCCCGCAGCACGCTCACCGCCAGCACACCGGACAGCAGCAGCTCCGCCTCCGGCTCCTGCAGCTCGATATACACGAACCGGAACCCGGTCTGTCCCCATTCCTGATCGCTCATGGCGGGCACCGGCACCACAAAATCCCGGACAGCGTGATCGTTGCCGGCGTTCTTCACCCCCAGCGGGGTCATCGCCTCGCTGGCGGACTCGCCGAACCGTAGCCGCACGGCGGGATAGGTTGCGCCCGGTGTAGCGGCGCACAGCAGGCGCACGCCCCCCTGCAGCTCCCGTCCGAAATCCAGCAGGATGCCCGCTCTTTCGGCGGTACCCCGGTTATCCAGAGTCACGGTCTCCGGCTCGGTCACATGGATCTGCAGCGGCGTATCCGTCAGCAGCACCGGAGCGTTTCGTACCTGCCCCACGGTATGTACAATGCGCACCGGGCGCAGAAACGTGCGGGTTCGTTCGTCCACGGCGACGGGACGGGTGGTCGGCATCATCGGCAAGGTCCTCCGTATCGGTACAGATTTATGTCCCTATATTATACGGCATATACCGGTGAAACGTCAATATGAAAAATTGCACGATTTTTCAATTTTTCTGCAACATTTTCCATCGGCGGCACTTTCGCCGTCAGTTGACCCACTGACGGCGGTATTCGCTGGGGGAGATCCCCTCCAGCTGCCGGAACATCCGGGAAAAATAGTACGGCTCCCGGAAGCCGGTCTCCGCACCGATGGATTCCACGCTGCGGTCAGTGAACCGCAGCAGCTGCTTCGCCCGGGTGATGCGCCGCTGCAGCACATAGGCGGTCATGGAGCAGCCGTATTCTCGACGGAACAGGCGGGTCAGATAGTATTTGTTCACGAAGAAGCGAGCCGCCAGCGTCTCCAGCTCCACCCGCTCGGTGAAATGTGCGTCCAGATACGCCCGCACCTGCGCCGCCAGCCCCGGCGGCGTCCCCCGGTGATGCTCCCCCGACCGGCCGCTCTGGGCGAGGATATCCGCCAGCAGCCCGGTCAGAGCTTCGCACAGGTGCATATCCCGCACATATTCCCCCGAGCCCGCCTGCCGGAACAGCGCATCCAGCCGCCGGGTAAACGTCTGGGGCTGGACGGCGTGGAACCAGGGGCGCCCGCAGCGCTCGGTATATTTTTCGTAAATGCCGGGCATATTGGCGCCGTCAAAGTGCACCCACTGCAGCGTCCAGCGATCGGCAGAGCTGGTATGGGAATACGGCTCCCGGCAGTCGATGAAAAAGCAATCCCCTGCAACCAGTGCACTGCTCTCCCGACGATAGGTAACACTGCCGCTGCCGGACACCACCACCATAAACAGATAGGAATCCAAGTAGCGGCGGCGACTGGTATGGGGCTCTCCGGCGGTAAGGGTACCGGTTTCCTGCAGATACAGCAGGTTATCCCGGGCAAATGCCGTGGGGGTATACAGCCGCCGGCGGCTCTCCACGCCGGCACCGGAAAACAGCAGCTCTTCCATTCCATCATCCTCCCGTGATCATCTTATCATCCGGCGTGTAAAAAGTCAATATACTGCAAGCATGCAGCAATCCGCTCCATTTCATTTCGGCACCGCCGCCGGTAGAATAAACAGGGTTGTGTTTTTTTGACGGAACCGATCGTACAGAAAAGAGGCATCCAATCGATATGAAAAAAGCACTCATCACCGGCATCACCGGACAGGACGGCAGCTTTCTGGCAGAGCTTCTGCTGGAAAAGGGCTATGCGGTGCACGGCATCGTCCGCCGCTCCTCCTCCTCCAACACCGGGCGCATCGACCACCTGCTGGCGCAGCAGACGGTGCAGCTCCACGACGGCGATCTGACCGACGCCACCTCGCTCATCCGCATTCTGAATGAGGTGCGCCCGGACGAGATCTATAATCTGGCGGCGCAGAGTCATGTGCAGGTATCCTTTGCTGCGCCGGAATACTCCGGCGACGTGGATGCGCTGGGGGTGCTGCGCATTCTGGAGGGAGTACGGCTGCTGCATCTGGAGCAATCCTGCCGCATCTATCAGGCGTCCACCTCCGAGCTGTACGGCAAGGTGGAGGAAAGCCCCCAGCGGGAGACCACGCCCTTCCACCCCTACAGCCCCTATGCCATCGCCAAGCAGTACGCCTACTGGATGGTGAAGGAATACCGGGAAGCATACGAAATGTTCGCCGCCAACGGCATTTTGTTCAACCATGAATCCGAGCGCCGGGGAGAAAGCTTCGTCACCCGGAAGATCACGCTGGCGGCAGGGCGCATCGCCGAGGGGCTGCAGGAGCATCTGGAGCTGGGCAACCTGGATTCTCTGCGGGATTGGGGCTTTGCGGGGGACTATGTGGACTGTATGTGGCGCATTCTCCAACAGCCGACAGCGGACGATTTCGTCATCGCCACCGGTGAGCAGCACTCGGTGCGGGATTTTACCGTCCGTGCCTTTGCGGAGAACGGGATCACCCTGCGTTTCGAGGGCAGCGGAGTCGAGGAAAAGGGCTATGACGCCGCCACCGGCAAAATGCGGGTGTGCGTCAATCCCGTCTGGTTCCGTCCCACCGATGTGGACGATCTGTGGGGCGATCCCGCCAAGGCCCGGTCCGTTCTGGGCTGGGATCCGCAGAAGACCTCCTACGCAGCGCTTATCCGCCGGATGGCGCAGCACGACCGGGCACTAGCACGCCGGGAACGGGCTCTGCGGGACGCCGGCATCACACAGTAAGGAGGGACAGACACGATGATGGACAAGCAGGCAAAAATTTACGTCGCCGGACATGAGGGCATGGTCGGCTCCGCCATTGTGCGGGAGCTGGAGCGGCAGGGCTACACCCGGCGGATCACCCGCACCCATGCGGAGCTGGATCTGTGCCGGCAGGAGGCGGTGGAGGCATTCTTCGCCGCCGAAAAACCGGAATATGTATTTCTCGCCGCCGCCAAGGTAGGCGGCATCGTCGCCAACCGGGAGGCACCGGCGGATTTTCTGTATGACAACCTGATGCTGGAGCTGAACGTCCTGCACGCCGCCTGGAAAAACGGCTGCAAAAAGCTGGAGTTTCTCGGTTCCTCCTGCATCTATCCCCGGCTGGCGCCGCAGCCCATGCCGGAAAGCTGCCTGCTCACCGGGGCGCTGGAGGAAACCAACGAGGCCTATGCGCTGGCGAAGATCGCAGGTCTGAAATACGGCGAATTTCTCAACCGCCAGTACGGCACCGACTTTATCTCCGTCATGCCCACCAACCTCTACGGAAAAAACGACAACTACCACCCGGAGCATTCCCATGTGCTGCCGGCGCTCATCCGCCGCTTCCATGAGGCCAAGGTATCCGGCGCTCCCTATGTGACCTGCTGGGGTGACGGCAGCCCTCTGCGGGAGTTTTTGTATGTGGACGATCTGGCGGAGCTGTGCGTGTTCCTGATGAACCATTACAGCGGCGACGAGACCGTTAACGCCGGCACCGGACAGGAGCTGACCGTGCAGGCGCTCACCGAGCTGGTGGCAGAGGTCGTCGGCTATACCGGAGAGATCCGCTGGGACACCAGCCGCCCCAACGGCACCCCCCGCAAGCTGCTGGACGTGTCCAAGGCAAGCCGGCTGGGCTGGCACTATAAGACCGGGCTGCGGGAGGGCATCGCTTTGGCATACGATGATTTTCTCCATAACCCCCGGCGGACGGAGAGGTGAGAGCCGATGAACCTTGTGTTGCTGTCCGGCGGCTCCGGCAAGCGGCTCTGGCCCCTGTCCAATGACATCCGCTCCAAGCAATTCATTAAGCTCTTCCGGCACGGAGACACCTACGAGTCGATGGTGCAGCGGGTCTGCCGCCAGATCCGGGAGGCGGATCCCCACGCCCGGGTGACGATCGCCACCTCCCGCTCTCAGGTGTCGGCGCTGCGCAACCAGCTGGGCGACCGGGTGGCGCTTTCCGTAGAGCCGTGCCGCCGGGATACCTTTCCCGCCATCGCTCTGGCGGCAGCCTATCTGCGGGATGTGCAGGGACTATCCTCCGCCGAGCCGGTGGTGGTCTGTCCGGTGGACCCCTATGTGGAGACCGCCTATTTCCGCACCCTGTCCCGACTGTCCCGGCGGGCGGCCGCCGGCAGCGCCCGGCTGGTGCTGATGGGCATCACCCCCACCGAGCCCAGCGAAAAATTCGGATATATCCTCCCCGCCGGCACCGGCGACTGCGTACCGGTGAAGCGGTTCACGGAAAAGCCGGATCGGGAGACCGCCGCCGCATATATCGCCGCCGGCGCCCTATGGAACAGCGGCGTATTCGCCTTTCGGCTGGAATATGTGCTGAATATCGCCCGGCAGCGGTTCGGACACAACGACCACCGGTGGCTGTCGGAGCATTATGCCCAGCTGGAGAAGATCAGCTTTGACTATGCCGTGGCGGAGCGGGAGCCGGCGGCGGAGCTGCTCCGGTACAGCGGCACCTGGAACGATCTGGGCACCTGGGACACCCTCACCGCCGCAATGGAGGAGCACAGCGTGGGGCCGGTGATGATGAACGACCGCTGCCGCCAGACCCATGTGATCAACGAGCTGAACGTGCCGGTGCTGTGCATGGGGCTGCACAACGTGGTGGTATCCGCCAGCCCGGAGGGAATCCTGGTGGCGGACAAGGAGCAATCGACGCAGATCAAGCCCTTTGTGGATCTCATCCGTCAGGAGATCATGTTTGCGGAAAAATCCTGGGGCAGCTATCGGGTGCTGGATGTGGAGGAGGAAAGCCTCACCATTCAGGTGACCCTCAACCCGGGGCACAGTATGCACTATCACAGCCATGCCGCCCGCAGCGAGGTATGGACCGTCATTGAGGGGCGGGGACGCACCATCGTGGACGGAGCGGAGCGCAGTGTGGGGGTGGGCGACGTGGTTCTCCTGCCCGTGGGCTGCCGCCATACGGTGATCGCCGAGACGGAGCTGAAGCTCATCGAGGTGCAGACCGGCTCCGCCATCAGCGTCCACGACAAGGAGCTGCACCCGCTGCCTTCCGCAGCACCGTAACCGGACGTGCGCCGTGAGAGCACCGGTCCGCTCCTCCTTTTTGCCGCAGGAGCAAAAAAATTGTTGCTTTTTGTCGGGCAGCTGTGGTATAATGCTTGAAATATCAAAATTTAAGGAGGACAAGTCATGGTCAACTGTAATGCCGGTGAAAAGTTCGTAAAAGAGGGTCTCACATTTGATGATGTGCTGCTGATCCCCGCCTGTTCGGACGTGCTGCCCGCCGATGTGGACATCCGCACGCCGCTGACCAAGACCATCACTCTGAATACACCGCTGATGACGGCGGCGATGGACACCGTCACCGAAGCCAAGATGGCGATCGCCATCGCCCGGGAGGGCGGTATCGGCGTGATCCACAAGAATATGTCCATCGAGGCGCAGGCAGATCAGGTGGATATGGTGAAGCGTTCGGAGAACGGCGTCATCGTCAACCCCTTTTCTCTGACCCCGGATCATACGGTGGCGGATGCCGATGCGCTCATGGGAAAATACCGCATCTCCGGCGTCCCCATCTGCGTGGACGGACGGCTGGTGGGCATCATCACCAACCGGGATATGCGATTCATCACCGATTTCAGCCGCCGCATCGGGGACGTCATGACGAAGGATCATCTGGTGACGGCGCCGGTGGGTACCACCTTGGAGCAGGCAAAGGAGATTCTCTCCCGCTACCGTATCGAAAAGCTGCCGCTGGTGGACGGCGACAGGATGCTGCGGGGACTGATCACCATTAAGGACATTGAAAAGAGCGTGAAATACCCCCACTCCGCCCGGGATGCGGGGGGGCGGCTGCTGTGCGCCGCCGCCATCGGCGCCACCGCCGACGTGCTGGAGCGGGCAGCGGCGCTGGTGGAGGCACAGGCGGACGTGCTGGTGCTGGATTCCGCCCACGGCCACAGCGCCAACATCCTCAAAGCAGTGGAAAAGGTCAAGACTGCGTTCCCGCAGGTGTCGCTGATCGCCGGCAACGTCGCCACCGCCGCCGCCACCGAGGCGCTGATCGCCGCCGGTGCCGATGCGGTCAAGGTGGGGATCGGACCCGGCTCCATCTGCACCACCCGTGTGGTCGCCGGTATCGGCGTGCCGCAGATCACCGCCATCTATGACGCCGCCTGCGCCGCCGCCAAATACGGCGTACCGGTCATTGCCGACGGCGGCATCAAGCTGTCCGGCGACATGGTCAAGGCGCTGGCTGCCGGCGCCAACGTGGTGATGGTCGGCTCGCTGGTGGCGGGCTGCGAGGAGTCCCCCGGGGACACCGAACTGTATCAGGGACGGCAGTTCAAGGTATACCGGGGCATGGGCAGTCTGGGCGCCATGGCGCACGGCAGCAAGGATCGGTATTTCCAGGAGAACAACAAAAAGCTGGTGCCGGAGGGCGTCGAGGGGCGGGTGCCCTACAAGGGCGCACTCAGCGACACCGTGTATCAGCTCATGGGCGGTCTGCGCTCCGGTATGGGCTATTGCGGCTGCCGCACCATCGCCGAGCTGCAGGAAAAGGGGCAGTTCGTCCGCATCACCGGGGCAGGTCTCAAGGAAAGCCATCCCCATGACATTCATATCACCAAGGAAGCCCCCAACTATACTATGGGAGAATAAGTCCGTACAAAAAGGAGCCGCCGTCTTACGACAGCGGCTCCTTTGGTTTGTCTGCACTTCGGCAGCAAACGCCACAACAGCCCAAGATACTCCGACAAAAATCCGCCATTTCAAAAAGAATGGCGGATTTTCTGCGTTTTCAGCTCCGATATACGCCACGATTAGACGGTGCGCAGCGATAGCTCCGATAAGCACTAAGTTTGTGCGCACCTTGAGACCCGCTCCCACTCGGGAGAAGGGGCGTCTACGCCCATTCTCGAAAGGTGCGCAACGATAGCTTCGACCAGCACCAAGTTCATGCGCACCTTGGCACTTGCTCCCACCCGGGAGAATGGGCGTCTGCGCCCATTCTCGAAAGGTGCGCAACGATAGCTTCAACCAGCACCAAGTTCATGCGCACCTTAGTTGAGCATCGTTTTCGCCGCCGCCAGCAGTGTCTCCTCCAGCGTCTGCGCCGCCGCCGCATCGGCTCCGGTAGCGGTGATATACGCCTTGATCTTCGGCTCGGTGCCGGAGGGGCGCACGATCACGCCTGCATCCCCCTCCAGCGTATAGGACAGCACATTGGACACCGGCAGGGTCAGGGGCGTCTCGGCACCGGTGACGGTATCCCGCCGCACCCGCCGCTGATAGTCCGCCACCGCCAGCACCCGGCGGCCGCCGATGCTCTCCGGCGCATGCCCCCGCAGCCGGTTCATGATCTGCTGCATCTGGTTCATCCCCGCCTCGCCCTCAAAGGTCACGTTCAGCAGAGCGTTGCGGTAATAGCCGTATTTCTCATACAGCTTCTGCATCTGCTGCAGCAGGGTCACCCCCTGCTCCCGATAGTAGCTCGCCATCTCCACGATGAGCATGGACGCCACCACGGCATCCTTATCCCGCACATAGGTGCCCGCCAGATAGCCGTAGCTCTCCTCAAAGCCCAGCACATACCGCTCGGGATGTCCCTCCCGCTCCAGCACGCCGATCTGCTCGCCGATATACTTGAATCCGGTCAGCAGATCCCGTACCTCGCAGCCGTAATCCTTGGCGATCGCCGCCGCCAGATTGGTGGTGACGATGGTCTTGATCACCACCGGGTCCGTCGGCAGCGTTCCCGCAGCCCGGCGGCAGGACAGCACATATTCCGTCAGGAGGCAGCCCACCTCGTTGCCGGACATGAGCGTATAGCCATCCCCATCCCGCATGGCGATACCCACCCGGTCGCAATCCGGGTCGGTCGCCAGCAGCAGGTCGGGATGCTCCGTCTCCGCCAGCGCCAGCGCCCGCTCAAATGCCTGCCGGATCTCCGGGTTCGGATAGGGGGCGGTGGGGAAGTTGCCGTCCGGCAGCTCCTGCTCCGGCACCACCGCCACCTGAGTCACCCCGACCCGGCGCAGCATCTCCCGCACCGGAAGATTGCCGGTGCCGTTGAGAGGGGTATAGATCAGCTTCAGCCCCGCCCGGGCGCTGACGCCCGGATTGACCTGCTGCTTCAGCACCTCCTGCAGATAGCTGTCCAGCAGCTCATCCCCAATGGAACGGATGGTCCCCGCCGCCACCGCCGCCTCATAGTCCGCCACCTGCACGTCATCGAACACATCCACCGTGTCAATATAAGCCGTCACAGCGTTGGCGTCCGCATCGGTCATCTGGCAGCCGTCGGCGCCATAGCACTTGTAGCCGTTATATTTCGCCGGGTTGTGGCTGGCGGTCACCATGATGCCCGCCTGACAGCCATAATACCGCACCGTATAGCTCAATACCGGCGTCGGCTCCAGCTGGGGGAACAGATACACGGTGCAGCCGTTCCCCGCCAGCACCCGTGCCGCCTCCCGGGCGAACCGGTCGGACTTGATCCGGGAATCGAACGAGATCGCCACCGAAGCCTGCGCATAATGCGCCTTCAAATAGTTCGCCAACCCTTGGGTCGCCCGCCGGACGGTGTACACATTCATGCGGTTGGTGCCGGCGCCGATGACCCCCCGCAGCCCGCCGGTACCGAATGCCAGCGGGCGGTAAAACCGCTCCCGGATCTCGTTCTCGTTTCCGGCAATGGAGCGCAACTCCTCCGTAATATCCGGATCCTCCGTCGCCCGGTCACACCAACGGGTATAGCTCTTTTCGATCTCTGTCATACGATCCGCCGCCCTTTCTGAAAAATAGGTTTCACGGCAGCCGCCAGACTGCCGATGCTTTTCTCCTTTCAGTATAGCACGTTTTTCCCTTTTACTCAACCACTTAGCGCCCATTTTCCGAAAAAACTTTATCCCCTGCCCTTGCTCCGGCGTTCTGCGTTCACCGGTGCCGCCGAAGCGCCGCCGTACCCATCCGCCAGCCGGTGCGGGCGGCTTTTTCCGCACCGATCAAGCGACGCCCCGCTCCTGCCGCCCGGTCATCGTCTCTCTGCGGTGCACCACCCGGCGCAGTCCAGATCGAAAAAAGCGGAAAGCGCCCGCCGGTCTTTACCCGGCGGGCGCTGGCGGATCTATGCGTCTGGTTGTATGCGGCGGAGCTTTGCCGCCACCCGGCAGGCTCGCTTGTATGCCTCGGTCAGGTAGTCTTCCGGCTCCATGCGGGCATAGACGTCATTTTCCCGGCGGTTCGGCTTGGAACGGGTGGTCAGCTCAAAGGTCAGTACCTCCGGGCAGCCACAGCACCGCAGGCGGGCGGCATTGTAATCCCAGTCGGCAATGCCGTCAAAGGGCAGCAGGTGCAGATCGTCATGCCAGGTGATTTTTCCCGCATGGTCCCGGATGCCCAGATTATCGTCGATATGGGTCGCCAGCAGCCGGTCGCCGTACCGTGCCAGCAGATCCCGGGAATGGTTATAGCACATCTCGTGCCCGGAATCCCAGCAAAAGCCCACCGTGTCGTTGTCCCGAAAGGCGTCCAGCAGCGCAAACAGATACTCCTCGCCCTCGGTGTTTTCCACCGCCAGCCGCACGCCGGTGCCCTCTGCCGCCTGCACTACCCGCCCGAACCGTTCGATGCCCCGCTCGTTGGGCTCATGCTCATCGAAGCCGATGAAAGCGTGCAGCACCAGCAGCGGCACCTCCGCCCGCCGGCAACGCTCCAGACTGTCCAGCAGTTCCTGTACAGCGGCGTCGCCCGCCGCCGTATCCTCGTGCCACAGCTCCGCCGCTTTCCCAAAAGGGGCGTGGATGGATTGATAGAGCAGTCCGCAGTCTCGCCCCAGCCGTGCCAGCTCCTCCGCCGGCAGCGCCCGCTGCACCGGGTCGCTGTCGTCGCTGAAAAAGGCATCAAAGCCCACCCGAGCAAACGTCTGCAGCTGCTCCGGCACGGATAACCGAAAGCTGTCGGAGAGTCCCAGCCCTAATTTTTGCTGCCACATAGTGTTCACGCTCCCTTTCCGATTAAGAAAAAGCCGCAAGGAGGCTCCCGGACAACCGTAGTGTCCAGAAACCTCCCCGCACGCTTTATTTTTCTTCGATTTTCGTCTTACCGCCCATATACGGCTGCAGTGCCTTGGGGATCCGCACGCTGTACTTTTCGCCGTCGAACTCCAGATTGTTCTCCAGCAGGGCGATCAGCATGCGGGGCGGCGCCACCACGGTGTTGTTGAGGGTGTGGGCCAGATATTTCTGCCCGTCGGCGCCCTTGACCCGGATGCCCAAACGGCGTGCCTGCGCATCGCCCAGATTGGAGCAGGAGCAGACCTCAAAATACTTATTCTGCCGGGGCGACCACGCCTCCACATCGTAGGATTTCACCTTGAGATCCGCCAGATCGCCGGAGCAGCATTCCAGTGTGCGCACCGGAATATCCAGCGACCGGAACAGCTCCACGGAATAGCTCCACATCTTGTTGAACCAGTCCATGCTCTCCTCGGGGCGGCAGATGACGATCATCTCCTGCTTCTCAAACTGGTGGATGCGGTAGATGCCCCGCTCCTCGATGCCGTGGGCACCCTTTTCCTTGCGGAAGCAGGGGGAATAGCTGGTGAGGGTCAGGGGCAGCTGCTCCTCGGGGGTGATGGTGTCGATGAATTTACCGATCATGGAATGCTCGCTGGTGCCGATAAGATAGAGGTCCTCGCCCTCGATCTTGTACATCATGGCGTCCATTTCCTCAAAGCTCATGACGCCGGTGACCACCTTGGAGCGGATCATAAAGGGCGGGATATAATAGGTAAAGCCCTTGTCAATCATGAAATCCCGGGCATAGGCGGTGACGGCGCTGTGCAGCCGGGCGATGTCCCCCATCAGGTAGTAGAAGCCCTCGCCGGCGACCCGGCCGGCGGCCTCCTTGTCCAGCCCGTGGAACCGTGCCATGATATCCGAATGGTACGGCACCTCAAAATCCGGGTGGGTCGGCTCACCGAACCGCTGCACCTCCACGTTTTCGCTGTCGTCCTTGCCCACCGGCACCGACGGGTCCACGATGTTGGGGATCTTCATCATCCGCTGGGTCAGCGCCTGCTCCAGCTCGGTCTCCTGCTCCTCCAGCGCCTTCAGCTCCTCCGCCTGCCGGCTGACCAGCGCCTTCTTCGCCTCGGCCTCGTCCCGCTTGCCCTGCCCCATGAGCATGCCGATCTCCTTGCTCACCTTGTTGCGGTTGGCACGCAGCTCGTTGGCACGGGTGTTGATCTCCCGCTTTTTGGCATCCAGTTCAATGACCTCGTCCACCAGCGGCAGCTTTTTGTCCTCAAATTTCTTACGGATATTGTCCCTGACCAGTTCGGGGTTCTCCCGGATCAATCGAATGTCCAGCATTGCATACGCCTCCGTTTAGTTTTAGTCTGTCGGTTACTTTTTCTCCTTGGTGGCGATCTCCTTCAGCACCTGCCCGATGAATGCATCCAGTGACATGGTGCCCAGATCGCCGTCCTTGCGGTGCCGGACGGAGACCACATTCTGCTCCGCCTCTTTGTCGCCGATGACCAGCATATAGGGAATCTTATCCACCTGCGCCTCCCGGATCTTGTAGCCCATCTTCTCGTTGCGGGTATCCAGCTCGGCGCGGATGCCGGCGGCTTTCAGCTGAGCGGTGATCTCGCCCGCCTTATCCAGCAGCCGCTCGGAGATGGGCAGCACCCGCACCTGCTCCGGCATCATCCACAGGGGCAGCGCACCGGCATAGGTCTCGATCAGATACGCCAGCGTCCGCTCGTAGCAGCCCAGCGAGGTGCGGTGGATGATGTAGGGCAGCTTTTTCTGCCCGTCGGCGTCGGTGTAGTACATACCGAACCGCTTCGCCAGCAGCATATCGATCTGGATGGTGACCAGCGTATCCTCCTTGCCATAAACATTCTTGTACTGAATATCCAGCTTGGGGCCGTAGAACGCCGCCTCGTCGATGCCTACGGTGTATTCCACATTCAGATCCTTGAGGATCTGCGCCATGGTGCTTTGGGCTTCCTCCCACTGCTCCGCCGTGCCCTCGTACTTATTCTTGGGGTTGGCGGGATCCCACTGGGAGAACCGGAAGGTGCATTTATCCAGCAGCCCCACCGTATCCAGACAATACTTCGCCAGATCCAGACAGCCCTTGAATTCCTCCTCCAGCTGGTCGGGGCGCAGCACCAGATGTCCCTCGGAGATGGTGAACTGCCGCACCCGGATCAGACCGTGCATCTCGCCGCTGTCCTCGTTGCGGAACAGCGTGGAGGTTTCGCCCAGACGCATGGGCAGATCCCGATAGGAGCGAGCCCGGTTCAGATACACCTGATACTGGAAGGGGCAGGTCATGGGGCGCAGGGCAAAGCACTCCTTTGTCTCGTCATAGGGGTCGCCCAGAATGAACATGCCGTCCAGATAGTGATCCCAGTGACCGGAGATCTTGTAGAACTCCCGCTTCGCCATCAGCGGGGTCTTGGTGAGCAGATAGCCACGCTCCTGCTCCACATCCTCCACCCAGCGCTGGAGGGTCTGGATGACCCGGGCGCCCTTGGGCAGCAGGATCGGCAGTCCCTGTCCCACTACATCCACGGTGGTGAAATACTCCATCTCCCGGCCCAGCTTGTTGTGATCCCGTTTTTTGGCTTCCTCCAGCTGGGTGAGATACTCCTCCAGCATGGATGCCTTGGGGAACGAGATGCCGTAGATCCGGGTGAGCATCTTATTCTTGCTGTCGCCCCGCCAATAGGCACCGGTGGCGGACAGCAGCTTGAACGCCTTGACCCGTCCCACATCCGGCAGGTGGGGACCGGCGCACAGATCGGTGAATTCGCCCTGAGTATAGAAAGAGATCTCCTCGTGCTCCGGCAGATCACGGATCAGCTCCAGCTTGTAGGGCTCGTCCGCCATCTTCGCCAGCGCCTCATCCCGGGGCAGGGTGAACCGGGTGATCTCGCTGCCCTCCTTCACGATCTTCTTCATCTCTGCCTCGATAGCCGCCAGCACCTCGGCGGTGACGCTCTGCTCGATGTCAAAATCGTAGTAGAAGCCCTCGTCGATGGAGGGGCCGATGGTCAGCTTCGCCTCCGGATACAGCCGCTTGACCGCCTGCGCCATGATATGGGAGGTGGTGTGCCAGAACGCCTTTTGCCCGTCGTGGTCGTCAAAGGTCAGGATCTCCACCGTGCAGTCCGCCGTCAGCGGGGTGCGCAGATCCGCCACCGCTCCGTCGATACGGGCGGCGCAGGCGCTGCGGTACAGCCCCATGGATATGTCACGGCACAGCGCATCCACGGTGGTACCCTCCGCCACCTCCCGGATGTCTCCGCCTTTTAATGTGATCTTCAACATACGTCTCTCTCCTTTTGCTTATAATATCGGCAAACAAAAAAGCTCCCGCCCCTGCATAGGGACGAGAGCTGTACGCCTCGTGGTTCCACCCTGCTTCTGCCGCTCCCGGCGGGGGCGGCACTCGTTGGTAAGCCCGGTAACGGCGGCTGACCGGCGCATCTTATGTCGATGCACGCTCCGGGGTGGTAGGCACTGGTTGTGCGCTTTTATGTCCTTTCACCAGCCGGACACTCTCTGCAAAAGCGACGCAAACCGCCGTCCCCATCAACGCTTTTTCTCAGTGTAGCACCGCTCCGGCGGAATGTCAAGAGGTATTTTTGCTTTTCGGTCTCCTCTTGACCGCCCGACCCGAGCCTATGCCAAGCCCTATGCGCCGACTCCTCCCCCTAACCGGTCCCGGATCGCTGCAGCACCGGCAGACGCTCCCTCTGTCGGAAGCGCCGGCGCAAAAGCCGGATAACCGCAAGCACAGCCGGATATACGCCGCTCGGGATGCGGAGAAAATTCGGGAACGACAGCTATCCCTCGGAGCTTACGCCGAAAGCACGCACCCGCTGCGCCGATCATGCGGATACAGACCGCAGCGTAGGGGGACAAGCCGCTATTGGCACTCATTTTGTATGCCCTCCTCCGGATGAATGCTCCCCGTTGCCGGACCGCAAGTTCCTTTCGCCTCAAAGGGAGCTTTTGTCCTCCCTGTTTCTTTATAAGTACCCTTTTAATTTCCGGCACAGCCGGGGTTCACAGCAAAAGCCCGGGGGATACCGCATAACGGTATCCCCCGGGTCATTCTTTCGCTTACAGTGAGGCTTCGGCAGCCGAAGCGGCGGTCGGATGCAGCAGCTCCTCCCCGCTCTGCGCCATCAGCGCCAGCCATCGCCGTCCGCAGCGGTAATGCCGCCGCATTTTTTGACAGGCAGCCGCTATATGCGGCGCCCGATGATCGGCATGGTGCATATCCGAGCCCAGCACCAGACGCTGGGGCTGGGGCAGCCAATGCCGCAGACGGCGGTATTCGTGCCCGTCCAAAAAAGCGTCCGCATTCAGCTGCACCACCAGATCGGGCAGGGTCATCAGCTGCGCCACCTCGGCGGAGGAATACCAATGGCGATACCGGTCCACATGCGCCAGAATCACCGTCAGCCGCTGCCCCAGTGCGATCTCCTCCACCTCGTCATACAGCCAGGCGGGCGGGGACATAAAGGGCAGCTCCAGCAGAATGGCGTCCGTGCCCTGCATACACAGCGGGCGCAGATCGATCTGACCGAGTCCCCGGCGCAGCAGCACCTCGGCACCCAGCAGCAAGCGCATCCGTCCGGTCAGCTCCGGCGTGCAGGCGATCCGCTGCCGCAGCGTCTGCAGCGCCTGCTCCCGGGCGTCCAGAAACGCCTCGACAGTGGTATCTCCATAGTAGAAATGGGGCGTCGCCACCACGGTATGCACCCCCTGCAGCAGAGAATCCTGCAGCATCCGCACGGATTCCCGCACATCCACGGCACCGTCGTCGATGCCGGGCAGGCAATGGGAGTGGAGATCAACCGTTACGCTTGGTATCATAATATTTGCCGTATTCATAGTTATACGAGCGGTAATACCGTCCCTTTTCATACCGGGAATAGCCCGCTCCGGTGCTCTGCACGTCGGATACGATCACACCCAGCAAATTGGCATGGATCTGACGGATCGCCTCGACGCACTCGTTCAGCTCATCGTAGGTGGTCTGCCGCTGCCGGGCGATCAGCACCAGCCCGGCGATGTGGGGCGCCATCACCAGCGCATCCGCCACCACCGCCAGCGGCGGGGTGTCCAGAAACACATAGTCATACCGCCGCCGCAGCTCCGCCAGCAGCTCCGCCATCCGGGCGGAGCCCAGCAGCTCGGAGGGGTTGGGCGGGATCGCCCCGGAGGGGATCAGATCCAGATTCGGCACCACGTTCTTCTGCACGCACTCGTCCAGCGAGCTCAGTCCGCCCAGGATCTTCGACAGACCCTCGATCTTACTGACCCGGAAGTTCCGGTGCTGCGTAGGCTTGCGCATGTCGGCATCCACCACGACCACCCGTGCGCCGGTCTGCGCCATCACAATGCCCAGATTGCAGCAGGTGGTGGACTTTCCGGCGTTCGGCTCGGCACTGGTAAATGCCACCGCCCGGTTATCGGTGTTCGCCAAAGTGAACAGCAGATTGGTCCGGATGAGCTTATACGCCTCCGCCATGCGGAAATTGGCATTGCGGATGGAATCGCCGGATTTCTCCGGTACATAATCGGGCTGTTTATTGCTCTTTACGGGCATAGACCGCCCCTCCCTTCTTTGCCGGCTGGACGCTGGGAACCTCCCCCAGCACCGTCAGATTCAGCCGGCGGCGGATCTCCCGCTCGCCGCTGACGGTATTATCGGTCATGTACCGCACCAGCACCACCACACAGGCGATCACCAGCCCCAGCACGGCGCCCAGTGCGGCGTCCAGCGTCGAGCGGGGGCCTACCTTGACGCCCTTTTTGGCCGGCGCCATCACCGTGGCGTTGCCCATCTGCATGACTTCCTTCAGCTTGCCCGGCGCTACATCCGCCAGCGCATCGCAGATCGCCTTGGACAGATTGGGGCTTTGGGTCGTCACGGTGAAATTCAGCATCGCCGTGCCGTCCTCGGAGGACATCTTCAGCGAGCTGCGGATCTCGGCGGCGGTCATGGTATAGCCCTGCCGTGCCAGCCGGGAGGATACCTCGTTGAGCACCAGATCGTTCTTCAGGATCACAATGTATTCGCCCGCCAGCGTCTGGGAGGCGGACAAGCCGCCGGTGGTGGCATTCACCGAAGAATCCACCTGCGTATAGTTGCTGATGTACATCTGAAATTTGGACTGGTAGGTGTCGCTGATCAGCAGCTCGGCGCCCACGCCCAGCAGCAGCGCTCCGACGATCACCGCTATCAGGATCCACTTGATCTGCCGCAGCAAAATATGGAAGATCGTGCGAATATCCAATTCACGCATAGACCTTTGTTGCTCCTCTCGCTTTCTTGGTGTCCCCGGTGCGGGAAACACCGTAAAATCTTTTCTTATTATAGCCTGTCCCCCATGGGTTGTCAACCGTGGATTTTCCGCCGCTGCCGGCTTTCTGCCGGACAAAAGCCGGCACCGAAGCGCCCGGAAGCCGGGCAACATACGGGCATGGCGCCCACGGGAGATCCGCACCGCCGAACCGACCCGGGAAACAGCTCCCGCAGGCAGAAAAGGCCGGTGGAAGACCGATGGTATATAGTACTTAAAAAGAGGGCGAAAAAATGGCGGAGAGCGGAGCGAGCGCATAGAGCCGGACACCGCCGGGAGTGCCGGGGGTTTCCCCCGGGAAAAGAGTCTCTGTGCAAACCCGAGCCCTGAGAAAAACACAGCGGGTATCCGCCGTCCCCGCCGGGGAGGAGATACCGAAAAAAGCGACCCGCCACAAGCGGATGCAACACGCCGCTTGCAATGGATCGCTCCGCCGGAACAGCCGATGTCCGCCGCCGGACGCCGCCGGCACAGCCGGCGGCTCCAACCCAGCGCATGAGCGGAATTTAGTCCGGATACCGCTGATTGACGTAATAGGCGATGGTGTCCACCGTCTGGTCGATGCCGGTCTTCAGGCTGTCGATGACCAGATCGTAGCTCTCGATGCTGCCCCATTTGGTGTCGGCATAGAAATTGTGGTAGCTGGCACGGCGCTTATCCGTGCGCACGATCTCCTCCGCCGCCTTTTTCTCTGTGGTGCCGGGGTGACGCTCCAGCGCCCGGGCGACCCGGCTCTTGATATCCGCCCGGATGAACACGTTGACGACCTGCTCCCGCTTCGCCAGCGCATAGTCGGCGCACCGTCCCACGATGACGCAGCTCTCCCCCTTATCCGCCAGCTTCTGGATCGTATCGAACTGCGCCAGAAAGATCTTCTGGTGGATAGGAATGTCATACTGCCCCATCGCCATGCCGTAGTTGCCCAGTGACAGAGAATACAGCAGACTGCTGGTGGGTACCTCGTCATACAGCTCAAAATTCTCCGGCGCCAGCCCGCTATGCTCCGCCGCCAGTCGTAACAGCTCTTTATCGTAGACCGGGATCCCCAGCTTATCCGCCAGCTTTTTGCCGATCTCGTGACCGCCGCTGCCGCTCTGCCGTCCGATGGTGATGATGGTTCCGTTTTTCATAGTCTGCAACCTCCTTAGCCCGTACTCGGTGCCTGTTTCTTATATAATTATACCAAAGGTTTGCAGATTTGTACAGTGTTTTTTTATAGAAATCAAACATCGTCGCATTTTCGTGAAAAATGTCAAAAACTCCCGTGCAACAAATATCCATCTTGCCGGAAGAAAAATCCATTGCCAACGCTCCCCCGACGGGATACAATACACTTGGCTGTATAGGACTTATATACGTCTTTGATAATAAATTCACAATAATTGAAGGAGCGATGCAACATGAAGAAGATTGCGGTGTTGACCAGCGGCGGCGACGCCCCGGGTATGAACGCTGCCGTGCGTGCCGTCGTGCGTTCCGGTCTCCACGAGGGAATGGAAGTATTCGGCGTGGTACGGGGCTATAACGGACTGATCAAAGGGGAGCTGATCCCCATGAACCTACGCAGCGTGTCGGATACCATCCATCGGGGCGGCACCATCCTGTATACCGCCCGCAGCCCCGAATTCTGCACCGAAGAGGGTATGCAGAAGGCGGTGGACAACTGCCATAAAAACGGCATCGAGGGCGTTGTGGTCATCGGCGGCGACGGCTCCTTTAAGGGCGCCCGGGATTTGACCGCCCACGGCATCCCCTGCATCGGGCTGCCCGGCACCATCGATAACGACATCTCCTGCTGCGACGAGACCATCGGCTATGATACGGCGATCAACACCGTGATGGAAATGGTGGACAAGCTGCGGGATACCTCCCAGTCCCATGACCGGTGCAGCGTCGTCGAGGTCATGGGCCGCCGTGCCGGCTGGCTGGCGCTGAGCGCCGGCATCGCCGTGGGCGCCACCAGCATTCTGGTGCCGGAGGTTCCCTACGACTTCCAGAAGGACATCGTGGAGCGGATGCAGGCCACCGCCCGCACCGGCAAGCACCACTTCATCGTCATCGTTGCCGAGGGCGTGGGGCATGTGCAGGAGCTGGCGGAGCAGATCGAAAAGGCCACCGGCGTAGAAGCCCGAGCCACCGTGCTGGGGCATGTGCAGCGGGGCGGCTCGCCCTCTGCCCGGGATCGGATCCTTGCCAGCCGGATGGGCAACTATGCGGTGCACCTGCTCCAGCAGGGCAAGGAGAACCGGGTGGTCGCCATCCAGAACGATCATGTGTGCGACTTCGACATCACCGAGGCGCTGGCGATGAAAAAGCCCTTCGATCTGGAGCTGTACCGGATGTCCACCGAGATCTCCATCTGAACATTGCGTCTGTGCCGTCCCCGACAGCCGTCGGGGACGGTTTTTTGCTCCGAATTGTTCGCCCACAGCGGACAATTCGGAGAATTTCAATAAAGCCCGTCCTTTTTTCTTGTCAACGGTTGACAAAGATTTCCGGGTACGCTACAATAGCATATAACGGACTTCGCAGTCGGCGCCTGTCCGCCAATAGGACGAACAGGTGACCGCCGGAGCCGAATGATTTATCGGAGGAATGAGACATGGCAAGAGTATACAATTTTTCCGCAGGACCGTCCATGCTGCCGGAGAGCGTGCTGCGCCGGGCGGCGGATGAAATGCTGGACTACGAGGGTTCCGGACAGTCTGTGATGGAGATGTCTCATCGATCTAAGGTGTACCAGGGCATCATCGACGGCGCCGAGGCGCTGCTGCGGGAGGTCATGGGGGTTCCGGACAACTACAAGGTGCTGTTTCTGCAGGGGGGCGCCTCCTCGCAGTTTGCCATGATCCCCATGAACCTGATGACCGGCAGCGGCAAGGCCGACTACGTCGTCACCGGACAGTGGGCGAAAAAGGCCTATAAGGAGGCTGCCCGCTACGGCAACGCCCGGGTGGTC
Source organism: uncultured Eubacteriales bacterium (assembly GCA_934630515.1). GTDB lineage: Bacteria > Bacillota > Clostridia > Oscillospirales > Acutalibacteraceae > UBA5905. The sequence goes on from CAKTVV010000002.1 coordinate 103,488, forward strand.
GCCAGCTCCGAGGATAAGACCTTCTCCTACATTCCCAAGCTGGATCCGGCATCCTTCGATCCGGAGGCGGATTATTTCTACATCTGCATGAACAACACCATTTACGGCACGGTATACCACACCCTGCCGGGCACCGGCAAGGTGCCGCTGGTGGCAGACGCCTCCTCCTGCATCCTGTCGAAGCCCATCGACGTATCCAAATTCGGCATTCTCTACGCCGGTGCCCAGAAGAATATGGGTCCCGCCGGCGTGACGGTGGTGATGATCCGGGAGGATCTCATCGGTCACGCCATGGACATCACCCCTACCATGTTCAACTATCAGATCCACGCCGACAACGGCTCCATGTTCAACACCCCGCCCTGCTACGCCATCTATATGCTGAAGCTGGTGCTGGAATGGATCAAAAACGACATCGGCGGGCTGGAGAATATGCAGGCGATCAATGAGAAAAAGGCTGCGCTGCTGTACGACTTTTTGGATCAGTCCAAGCTGTTCCACGGCACGGTGGTACCGGAGGATCGCTCGCTGATGAACGTGCCCTTTGTCACCGGAGACGCCGATGTGGACGCCGCTTTCGTAAAGGCAGCCACCGAGGCGGGCTTCGTGAATATCAAAGGGCATCGCTCGGTGGGCGGAATGCGTGCCTCCATCTATAACGCCATGCCGGTGGAGGGCGTGGAAAGGCTGGTCGCCTTTATGAAAGATTTTGAGAAACAGCACGGCTGAGCCGGGCTGCAGTAAGGAGCTTATCTATGAAGATTTGTACACTGAATAAAATTGCCGCCTGCGGCACCGGGCGTTTCGGCACCGGATATACCGTCGGCGAGGAGCTGGCAGGCGCCGACGGCGTGATGGTGCGTTCCGCCGCCATGCACGACATGGCGCTGCCGGACAGCCTGTGGGCGATCGCCCGGGCGGGCGCCGGGGTCAACAACATCCCCGTAGACGCCTGCAGCGAAAAGGGCATCGTGGTGTTCAACACCCCCGGCGCCAATGCCAACGCCGTGAAGGAGCTGGTGCTGGCCGGACTGTTCCTGTCCTCCCGGAAGATCGTGGACGGCGTCCAATGGGCCAAGACCCTCAAGGGCGAGGGCGACGCCGTAGGCAAGCTGGTGGAAAAGGGCAAATCCGCCTTCGCCGGGCCCGAGATTCTCGGCAAGAAGCTGGGCGTCATCGGTCTGGGTGCCATCGGCGTACTGGTGGCGAACGCCGCCACGGCGCTGGGCATGGAGGTCTATGGCTATGACCCGTTCCTGTCGGTGGACGCCGCCTGGAAGCTGTCCCGCTCCATTCATCACGCCGCTACGCTGGAGGAGATTTATGCCGCCTGTGACTATATCACCGTCCATGTGCCGCTGACCCCGGATACCAAGGGCATGATCGGGGCGGAGGCATTAGCCTCCATGAAGGACGGCGTGCGGGTGCTGAATTTCGCCCGGGGCGGACTGGTGGACAGCGCCGCCATGCTGGCAGCGCTGGACAGCAGCAAGGTAGCCGCCTATGTGGTGGACTTCCCCAGCGACGAGATGCTGGGCGTCGCCAACGTCATCGCCATCCCCCATCTGGGCGCCTCCACCCCGGAGAGCGAGGACAACTGTGCTGTCATGGCGGCGGATGAGCTGATGGATTATCTGGAGAACGGCAACATCACCCATTCGGTTAACTTCCCCGACATGAAGATCCCCCGCAGCGGCGACACCCGCATTTGTGTACTGCACAAGAATGTGCCGAATATGCTGGCGCAGATCAGCGCCGTGGTGTCCGGCGCCGGGGTGAACATCGCCTCCATGACCAACAAATCCCGCAAGGATTACGCCTATACGGTACTGGATATAGAGGGCACCGTCAAGGATTCCGTATCCCGGGATATTCTGAGCATCCGGGACGTCATCCGGGTGCGGGTGCTGTAACACTGAGCCTATGAAAATGCCCGGGCAGCTTCATCGGAAGCTGCCCGGGCATTTTTCGGTTGCTCGTTGAACAGGACGAGCGACGGCCGCTGTGCGCCGCCCCGGGGCTTACTGAATACTTTTGCCCCCGTCCACATAAAGGCTCTGTCCGGTGATATACCGTCCCGCCTGAGCGCACAGCAGCCGCACCACGCCCACGCAATCCTCCGGCATGCCGTAATAGCCCACCGGAATGGAATCGATCACCTGCCGGGCATAGACGGGGTCTGCCATCGCCGCCGTATTCCGGTCGGTACAAATGACCCCCGGCGCCAGATTGTTGACGGTGATGCCGTGGGCGCAGATCCGCCTGCAGGACTGCGGCGGCTCCGCCGGCATGCTCGATGATGGCTTGGGTCTCCTCCGCCTTTGCCCGGTTGCCGGCGCAATGGACAAGAATTTCATATCCGTCCTGTGCCAATCCCACGGCAATCGCCCGACCGATGCCCCGGGACGAGCCGGTGACCAGCGCCCGCTTTCCGTTTGTCATGCTTTTTCCTCCCTTTATGCCTTACAGCGCCGTCTGGGTGTCGTTGGGATCGCCGCTGCGTGCCAGCTCGTATTCCTTCGACCAATCCAGCCCCCGATATTCCTCGCCCCGGGGATCGGTGCGGATCCACGCCAGCAGCAGATCCAGCATTTCCTCCGTCCAGATGTTTTTATCGATCTGCGCCGTGGTGAACCGCCCCTGACAGATCATCTCGAAGCCGAAATCGTCCTTCACATGGGTCTTGGCGACGCCCTCCACCACGTCCGCCACCAGATGCGCCGGAATGAACAGCACCCCGCCCCCGGCGCCGAACACCACATCGCCCGGCAGGCAGACGGCGCCGCCAAAGCTGGTGATGTCGTTCCAGTCCTTCATCACAAACTCCCGGATAGTGGTGGGGTCGATGCCCCGGTAGTATACCTGTACCTCCGGCACCTTTTTCATCTGCTCCACATCCCGGATGCCGCCCCAGATCACGGCGCCGCCGGTCCTGGTGCGGTTGTGCAGGGCGGTGGTCAGGTTTCCGCCGAGGAATGTACCCTTGTAGATCTTATCGTACATATCGCAGACCACCACATCCCGCTCCGCCAGATGGTCGATGACCCATTGATTGTAATTGCCCTGCAGGCCGTCCTCAGCGCCCCGCTCAAACTGCACCGCATGGAGATTGGGACGGGTCGGGCAATAGGTGCAGGTGACCGCCCGCCCCACCAGCTTGCGGCCGTCGTCGTGGAGCGGGTGCAGCGGGCTTTCGCCGCCGCCCACAAACTGGTGCTCATAGCCCCATACGAAAATGGGCTTCCATACCTCCTCCAGCGTCATGCCGTACAGAACGTCCAGATATTTGTCCGCCACCTTGGGTCTGCCGTCCGGCAGACGCTCCCCCTTCCACAAGGGGGTGAGCCGGATGATCTTGTCCCGATCGTTGAAATTCATGCGTATTCCTCCCAGCCTCTATGCAGCAAGCTCTCTGCTTTCGGGCGCATCCGCCGCCAATACCAGCCTGTGCCGCCGTCTCCGGAGACCGGCGGCGTAACGCCGCTGCTTCAGCTCCAGATACGATCCGTTTGAAAACTCGGTATTCCATTCGTCCGTCGGCTCAAAATAGCCGGGTATCTGCGGATCGATGTGGGCACGCAGCACCTCCTCGTTCAGATCGTCAAACCCGAGCCCCGGCTTCTCCGGTACCGCAATGAAGCCGTTTTCGACCAGCGGTCCCGGACATAGCGTTCCAGATGATCCAGCCCCTTTTCGGTCAGGTGGATCCCGGTAAAGGGATGGGCTGTCGTCACGATCTCATAGCTTTTCTGCGCCTGCACCATATCCGCCGTTACGCTCCCGCCCTGCACATGCAGAATATGCGGGGCGTACGTTTTCATCTCCTCGATATAGCCCAAGGGAGCGTTGATCGTCCCCGGCTCATTCAGCAGCAGCCCGATGCCCAGATCCATCTTCAGGAATGTAAAGCCCATCTCCATGCGTTTTTTCAGCGCCAGCCCCATGTCGTGGCCGGTGTGCCGTCCGTCCACATCCGTGTCGCAGTACAGACGCACCTTATCCCGGAATTTTCCGCCCAGAAGCCGGTACACCGGCACACCGTAAGCCTTGCCCGCCAGATCCCACAGGGCGATCTCAACACCGGACACACCGCCGCCCTGCCGGGACGGCCCGCCGAACTGCTTAATCTTGTGAAAGATCCGGTCCACGTTGCAGGGATTTTCTCCCGGCAGCCGGCTTTTGAGCATCAGGGCATAGGTCTTGCCGGAGGCGTCCCGCACCTCGCCAAAGCCGGATATGCCCTGATTGGTGTCAATGCGCAGCAGCGTGCAGCGCTTCGGCGCCCCCACAATGTCCACAAACCGCAGATCGGTGATCTTCAACGCACTCGGTGCGGAGCTTCTCGGATCGCTCATATGCTTTCCTCCCGGCTATTCCTGCCAGTCTGTATTTGCTGCCGCCCGCCGTCGGAGTCTCCGTCCCACGGACGCTTCTGCCCGGTCCTCTGCGGCGCAGACGGTTCCGCTCCTCTGCTCCGGCTCCTGTCATGCGGCGGCTTTTGCTTTTTTCGGCGGCCTATTGGGTAGTTTACCGCTCCCCGCCGCTGTTTTCATCAACTTTGTTACCGCATTTGCAAACTTTATTACGATTTTCCATTCCGGCGGAGCGGAAACCACTGAGAGCCACCGGCATTGCCGGTGGCTCTCAGTCATACCCATATAGCAGCGGGGAACGCTCCCCCGCTTACAGAACGATCGTGGATACGGGCGTATGCCCCTTGTGCAGGCCCACGGTGGCGACGACGCCCTCTCCCGTCACCGCATAGTCTCCGTAAAAGCCCCGGAACTCCGCACAGCCATCCCCATCGGTGGTCACCTCCACCTCCGTATGCCACGTCCGGTGGAACAGCTCCCACAGCAGCAGCGCTGCGGGCTTGGGGGACAGGTCGTGGCGCCACAAGCCGCCCCGGCAGTTGTTTTCCACCCAGTTTGCATCCTGCGTGGCGGCATGACCGTCCACCATGTTCCAGTAGACCACCGTGTCCACCGCCGGATGGGAGAACCAGATGGACAGCCACAGCCGCAGCATATCCGCCTGCAGCGCCTCGTCCTCCGGCGTATCCCCGAATGTGGGGACCGTCACCTCGGTCAGCTCCAGAGGCAGCCCCAGTGCGGCGATCACATCCAGCCCCTTGAAATACAGCAGCGGGTCGTTGAAATAGACCCCCTCCCGCACCGACCGCTCATATTCCGCCGGCGTGTGCGCCGACACCCCGGTGAACAGGTGGTTCTGCAGTCCGATGCGGTCGATGGTCACCCCCTTGAGCAGCGCATTTTCCACCATCAGGAAGTAGGGGCTGCGATAGTCGCCCCGTGCCAGCTGCTGAATGACGTCGTTGCCCTCATTGATCACCAGCGTTTCGTTCGGGAAATACCGTCTCGCCAAGCCAAACGCCCATTCGAGAATATCCCGCTGCTCGCTCAGGATAGAGGAGCTGCCCCAGCCCTGCTCGCACAGCAGCTCGTTGATGACCTCGATCTCCCGCAGCCGACCGGTATACCGCTCAGCGATCTGGCGGAACCGCTCCTCGTATTTTTTCTTGACCGTCTCCAGCGGGAGACGCAGCACCCATTCGGGCAAGCAATGCTCATACACCAGACAGTGGAGCTTCGCCTCCACCCCATTTTGCTCGCAGTATTCCATGCACAGCTCCGGCGCCGGACGCCGGTAAAGAGGCTCGCTGTCCTTGGTGAAGCGCAGCTTGCCCTCCTCCGGCTCCAGCCCGTTCCAATAGAACGGCACCGTCGCCAGATTGAAATGCTCCTTAAAGAGCGCCCGATAGGCGGCGTTGTCCGCAGGGTCGTCGAATTGATCCAGCATAAAGATGTTGGCGCCCAGCTTAAAATCGTGGCTCGTCTGGGTCAGCCGCAGCTTGCGGCCGGCTACGGGCGCTCCGTTCCGGTCGGTCAGGCGCACCTTGCCCCAGCCCTTTCGGTTTTGCTCGATGCCCCGGGCGATGCGGGCATCCACCTCGTCCCTGTGTGCCTCGTACGCCTGCATATACAGCGCACGCTTTTCCTGTGCTGTCAAGTATCTCTCCCCCTTTTATCTGCGGATCGGCCGTATGTCCGGCCCCGCTGCGGCAAGAATACCATACAGCACCAGTCCTGTCAACAGTTTTTTGTCAATCACAGCGAATACAGCAGAATGCACACCGCCTGCAGAGCGCTGCCGATGTCCACGAACACATGGAACACCGTATGGTAGATGGGCTTTTTGCCGCCGATGCCGTACAGCACCGCACCGATGGTGTAGGCGACGCCGCCCCCCACCAGCCACAGGAAGCCGGTCAGCCCCAGACAGCGGACGGTAGCCCGCAGCGCCAGCACGATGCACCAGCCCATGCCGATGTAGCAGGTCATCGCCAGATGTCGGTATTTATGATGGTCGATGGCGGTGAATACCACCGCAAACGCCACCAAGCCCCATTCCACGCCGAAAATGACCCACGCCAGCACCGGATACACCGGGCGGATGGCGGACAGCAGGATCGGCGTATAGGTGCCGGCGATCAAAAAATAGATGGTGCAATGGTCGATGACCTGCATCACCTTTTTCCCCATGCCGGGCTTTAATCCGTGGTACACGCTGGACACGCTGTACAGGGCGATCATCGCAGCACCGTAGACGCTGACACTCACCATGCCCCAGACGTTGCGATGCAGGGCGGCGAGGATCACCCCCAGCACCAGCGTCACGACACCCATGGCGCCGCCTACGATATGGGTCACCATGTTGGCAATATCCTCACCCCGGGTATAATCGGGCAGCTTTCGATCCTTCAGTGGTGTGCGGGACATAAGAAACGCTCCTTGCCTGTGGATTCTCCCGCTTGCGGGAGTATAGCAGCAGTATACCCCCATTCCGGCGGTTTGTGCAACCTACGGCTGCTCACCGGCTGTCTACCCCCGTATATCCGGCGGTAGAATCCGACATCTCACCACTCTACCGCCGGGAGAGAGCCTGCAGCCGCCGCTTCCTTCGCCTTTTTTCGGGGCTGCCGGGGGTTGCAAAGCCGGAGAAAGCGTGATACAATAAGCACACATGCCCTGCGGGAGCAGCGGCAGGCAAAATGCCGAAACCATCGAGAGGATAATCGAAGAAAGAGGGCCTTTTTATGAATATTATGATCGTCGGCTGCGGCAAGATCGGCACCACCATTCTGGAAAGTCTGGTGGAGGAGGGACACAACGTCACCGCCGTGGACAACGACCCGGCGGTGCTGGCGGAGGTCACCAACATCCACGACGTCATCGGGGTCTGCGGCAACGGCGCCGATTGCAGCACGCTGGAGGAGGCGGGGGTAGATAAGGCGGAGCTGTTCGTCGCCGCCACCGGCTCGGACGAGGTGAATATGCTCAGCTGCTTTCTGGCGGGGCGCATGGGCGCCCGTCACACCATCGCCCGTATCCGCAAGCCGGAATATAACGACCGCAGCCTGGGCTTTATGAAGCAGCAGCTGGGGCTGTCCATGGCGATCAACCCCGAGCAGCTGGCGGCGCACGAGCTGTATCACATCCTCAAGCTGCCGTCGGCGGCTAAGGTGGAGACCTTCTCCCGGCGGAATTTCGAGATGATCGAGCTGCGGCTCAAGGCGGGCTCCCCCCTGCTGGGGGTACCCCTCACCGAGCTGCGCAGCCGCTATGCGGCGAAATTCCTGATCTGCGCCGTACAGCGGGGCGGCAAGGTCTACATCCCCGACGGCCAGTTTGTGCTGGAGGACGGCGACCGCATCGGTCTGATCGCTCCCCCGGCGGAGCTGCTGAAGCTGCTCAAGGCCATGGGCGAGGTGCAGCGGCAGATGCGCTCGGTGATGATCCTGGGCGGCAGCCGCACCGCCTATTATCTGGCACGGCGGCTGCTCAATTCCGGCAGCGAGGTGAAGATCATCGAGATCGACCGGGAGCTGTGCGAGGAGCTGAGCGAATCTCTGCCCAAGGCGGTCATCATCCACGGCGACGGCGCCCAGCAGGAGCTGCTGCTGGAGGAGAGTCTGCGCAGCATGGATGCGTTCGTGGCGCTGACCGGCATGGATGAGGAAAACATCCTGCTGTCCTTCTTCGCCTCCTCGCAAAAGGTGCCGAAGGTCATCTCCAAGGTCAACCGGGATGAGCTGAGCGCTCTGGCGGAGCGGCTGGGGCTGGAATGCATCGTCTCCCCCCGGAAGATCATTGCGGACGTGCTGGTGCAGTATGCCCGGGCGCTGCAAAACTCGCTGGGCAGCAACATCGAGACCCTGTACTCCCTCATGGACGATCAGGCGGAGGCGGTGGAATTCCGGGTGCGGGAGGATCCCCGCATCGTGAATATCCCCCTCAAGGAGCTGCGCATGAAGCCCCACATCCTCATCGCCGGGATCATCCGGGACCGCAAGCCCATCATCCCCACCGGCGACGACTGTATCATGGCCGGCGACAATGTGGTGGTCCTGGCAGCCCAGCATCGGCTGCAGGACCTCACCGATATTCTCAAATAATCACAGAAAGAGCGGATGAATAAGATCTATGAATCGTAGAATGATCCTGCACACGCTGGGACAGATCATTCGTCTGGAGGCGGCGCTGCTGCTGCTGCCGGCTCTGGTGGCGCTGCTCTACGGCGAACTGCGCTGTCTGCAGGCATTCCTGGTCACCGCCCTGCTGGCGCTGCTGCTGGGGACGCTGCTGACGCTGCCGACCCGCTCCCGCAGCCGGGTGATCTTCTCCAAGGAGGGCTTTGTGACGGTGGCGCTGGCATGGCTGTGCCTGTCCGCCATCGGGGCGCTGCCCTTCGTCCTCAGCGGCAGTGTGCCCTCCTATGTGGACGCCTTCTTTGAAACGGTCAGCGGTCTGACCACCACCGGCTCCTCCGTGCTCCCCGATGTGGAGATCTTGCCCCGGGGGCTGCTGTTCTGGCGCAGCTTCACCCACTGGATCGGCGGCATGGGCATTCTGGTGCTGATGATGGCGATCGTGCCGTCGGATTCCGGGCGCAGTATGCACATGATGCGGGCGGAGATGCCCGGTCCCGTGGTGGGCAAGCTGGTGCCCCGGGTCCGGGACACAGCGAAGATCCTGTACATAATCTATCTGGTGCTAACGGCGCTGATGGTGGTGCTGCTGCGCTGCGGCGGCATGAGCCTGTATGACAGCCTCGTTCACGCCTTCGGCACGGCCGGCACCGGCGGCTTCGGCGTCTATCGGAACAGTCTGGCAGGCTTTTCCCCCTATATCCAGTGGGTCGTCACCATCTTTATGCTCCTGTTTGGGATCAACTTCAACCTGTACTACCTCATTTTGGTGCGGCACTTCCGTGCCGCCATCCGGAGCCGGGAGCTGTGGGTATATCTGGGACTGGTGCTGGCATCCTCCGGGCTGATCGCCTGGAATATCCGGGCGCTGTACAGCACGGTAGGCGAGACCGTCCGGCAGGCGCTGTTTCAGGTCTCCTCCATCATCACCACCACCGGCTACGCCACGGCTGATTTCAATCGCTGGCCGGGGCTGTCCAAGGCGGTGCTGCTGCTGCTCATGTTTGTGGGCGGCTGCGCCGGCTCCACGGCGGGCGGGCTGAAGGTGTCCCGGGTGCAGCTGTTGGTCGCCTCGGCACGCCGGGATCTGCAGCGGGCGCTGCACCCCCGCAGCGTGGCGACCGTCCGGCTGGAGGGAAAACGGGTGGACGAAGCCACCGTGCAGGGCGCCGGCGCCTATCTGGTGCTGTATGTGGCACTGCTGGCGTTGGGGTTCCTGCTGATCAGCTTTGAGCCGTTCGGACTGGAGAGCAATCTGACGGCGGTGATCACCTGTCTGAACAACGTCGGTCCCGGCTTCGGCGAGGTGGGACCTGCCGGGGGCTTTACCGCTTATTCCGGCTTTTCCAAGCTCGTTCTGTCGCTGGAGATGCTGTTCGGGCGGCTGGAGATCTATCCCCTGCTGTTCCTGCTCAGCCCCTCCACCTGGACCAAAAAATAACACGCAAAAAAGCGGGGCCATCCGGTCAGGATAGCCCCGCTGCGCATACAGCGTTCATGCCCGTATGAGCTTTTTCAGCCCGGGGATCCGGGACATCACCAGACACACCGCCAGCGAGATGCCGGTCACTGCCAGCCATTGCAGCAGGAAATACACCAGCGGCGACCCGGTCTCCGGATAGGGGAACACCACCCGGAACAGGGATTGCACCTCCACATGGACGATGTACACCCCGAAGATGAGCCGGGAGACACCGGTGAGAGCGGCGTGGGGCTTCCAGCTACGTCCCGCAAAGGAGAAGAACGCAAACAGCCCCACCCCATACAGCCCGCAAAACAGGGTCAGGGGCTGGAGCAGCGCATCCTCCGGCTCCCCCGCCCGCACGCTGAGCCACCAGGTGCCGCCCAGCATCCCCAGCAATCCGACTGCTCCCGCCAGATACCAGCGCCAGGGACGCTCCGGACGGGGCATGGTGGCAATATACCAGCCCAGCACATAATAGAACGTATAGCCAGAGACGAAGGGCAGCGCCCCGTTCTCCGCCACTTTAGCAAAGGATACACCGGTGGCTGCCTCCAGGAATATCCACAGGGTGGGCAGCAGAAGCTGCACCACCCCCGCCAGCAGCAGAAACCACCGCACCAGATTCCGGTTTTCCTGCCGCACGAATCGGCGCAGCAGCGGAGTGATCAGGTATAGCCCCACGATCATGGGCAGAAACCACAGATGATACGCCCCCTCCAGACACGCCATGGCAAATTCCCCCACCATGGCACCGGACAGAGCAGCACGCTCAAACAGCACCGGCTGAATGACCTTATTGACGGCGGCGTACAGCACGCTCCAAAAGATGAAGAGCCCCGCCAGCGGCAGCGCATAGCGATACACCACCTTATGCAGCGGCACCGGGCGGCTCTCATCCAGCAGGAACATCCCCGATGCCATCACGAACAGCGGCACCCCGGCATGGGACAGGCTGTCCAGCAGCCAGCTCCACACAAAGCCCGCGCTGCCCACCGGCTGCTGGTGGAAGCTGAGGGTGGTGGTGTGGATCATCACCACCATAAGAATTCCGACGATTTTTGCCCAGTCGGCATAGGCGACCCGGATCTTGGTCTGCTCAGACATACGAATACTGCCTCCTTACCGGGTACCCCTCAGCGGGAGGTACCCGTCCATTCATCGTATAGTGCGCCGCATTGAGCGCAGGCGGTGGTGCCCGCCTTGTTGACCGTGCCGCACCGGGCGCAATCCCATGGGTGCCGCGCCTCCACTTTACGGGGCGGAGCAGGCGGCTGCGGCTCGGCGTCTCCGGCGGACGGCGTCTCCAGTCGGCGCAGCCGTTCCTGTAGCCCGCGGAGCTGCTCCTCCTGCGTCTCCACCCGCTCGATGGTTCCCACCAGCGCAAAGCAAGGAACCGCAAACAATCCGCACAGCCCCAGCCACAGCAGGGCGTTTCCCGGCTCGGCACCGACGCCGTAGAAAAATCCGATTACACCGATTCCCAAAAACAGAAATCCCAGCACCAGAATCAGCTTTTTCATTGTATCACCATCCTATTTTCATACAGTAAGGAGCGATGGCTTATGCGCAACACCACGCTATGTTACATTCACAATGACCGGGGCGAGACTTTGCTGCTTCATCGGGTGAAGAAGCAGCACGACCTGAACCACGACAAATGGATCGGGGTGGGCGGCAAATTCGAGGACAAGGAAAGCCCGGAGGAATGTCTGCTGCGGGAGGTGCGGGAGGAGACCGGACTGACCCTGACCCGCTACCGCTGCCGGGGCATCGTGACCTTTGTGTCGGCGATATATGAAACCGAGTATATGCACCTGTTCACCGCCGACGGCTTTACCGGCACGCTGACCGACTGCAACGAGGGCACGCTGGAGTGGGTGCCGGACGGACAGGTGGCGGCGCTGCCCACTTGGGCGGGCGACCGCATCTTCCTGCAGCTGCTGGAGCAGGACGCTCCGTTTTTCTCCCTCAAGCTGGAATACGACGCCTCTGACACCCTCCTGCGGGCGGTATTGGAGGGGAAAGAATTGGATGTAAGTGCTTACAATGCCTGATATGGCGTTTTTGAGGGGCTTTTGCCGGATATACCGGCTTTCTGTCTCATTATAGAGAATTTTCCAATTCCTGTCAAGCGGTTCTCTCCGCCGCCGGAGCTGTCCCTCTGTCCAAAATGCCGTACACTTCTATCGCTGCATCCAAGGGCGGACAGCGCCGGCGTTCCGCCCGATACGAAAATCAAAGCCGAAATTCCCTCCGCTGCGGATGAGAGGCTCCCAGACGCTGCGCCAGCCACGGTCTCCACCTATGGGAAGCCGCTTACGAACCGTGAACAGCCATATATAGCCGCTTCCCCATACGCCGCTTCACTGCCAGCCGCCGGCAGGCGGCGGTGCGCTTGGTTAACGTGTGATCCATAAGCCCGCTCATTTCGGCTTTTCGGTCAGCGGCCGCATAGCCTGCGGTGCAGTCGCCCCACACGAACCGGCAGCGGCGAATCCCGGCAGCGGCTGCCCATCCCGAGGCACTGTATTTCGCCCGCAGCAAGCGCATCGGGCGGTCTTTCTCCTTGCAAAATTCGGGTTCTGTGCTATAATGAGCCTATCCCCGGATGCGGGAGAAAGGCAGGGATCCACCAACGCTATGAAAAAGCTTCTGTGGCAGATCGTCAAATTCGGCGGCGTGGGGGCGCTGTGCTTTCTCATCGACTACGGACTGCTGTGCCTGCTGACGGACTACGGCGGCATGCACAGCGTAGCGGCCTCGGCGGTGTCCTTTTCCGTGTCGGTCATCGTCAATTATCTGCTCAGCGCCTGTTTTGTGTTCGATACCCGCCAAAACACCCACAAGGTCCGCAGCTTTGTGCTGTTCATCGTGTGCAGCGTCATCGGGCTGGGGCTTACGGTGGGCATTATGAAGCTGGGGGTCGATGTGTGGGGGCTGCACTACAAGCTGGTGAAGATCGCCGCCACCGGGATTGTAATGGTGTATAATTTCGTCTCCCGCAAGCTGTTTATGGAGCGGTGAACACCGCCGCCCACAATCTTTAATGCGAAAGACCGGCGGGACATCCTTTTCGGATGTCCCGCCGGTCTTTTTACTGCTTACTTCAGCTTCGCCAGCTGCGCCATGCGCTCCTCTATGCGCCGCAGGGCGTCCGCCGGGTCGGTCGCCTCCGCCACCGCCTGCTCCATGGGACAGATGCCGGTGTTATCCCGGTTGCGGATGGCGGGGGTGAGAGTCTCCCACTGCACCGGGATCCCATGGCGGGTGAGCAGCTCCCGTCCGCCCTCGGAGAGAGTGGCGGCATATACCGCCCGCACCCCGGCAAGGATAAACAGCCAGGCGGCAGCCTTCCCCACCACCCGGTCGGCGGCGGCATAGCCCTCCAGCGCCCGCCCCTCCCGGAGAAACGCCACCATCGGCGCCACACCCCGGCTGTCGCTGGTGAGCAGCGCTCCATTCCGGCACAGCACCAGCGTATGGGGCGGCTGCAGGGCGGCGACCGCCTGCTCCAGATCCGTCATGACCGGCCGACCTCCCGCAGGAAATACCGCAGCCCCGCCACCATGCCGGGGACTGCCAGCAGCTGCAGCACCAGCCCCGGCCAGCCGGCGGCGATCTGCCCGGCGATCAGCGCCGGGGTAAAGGGGACCGCCGCCTGAAAGACAGCCACCAGCAGCAGGAACAGCCCCCGGCCGCTCAGCTGCGCCAGCAGCACCGCCGGAAATGCCCACAGGGGCTGCCGGGCGATCTTACCGGAGAAGGCGCCGCTCACCAATCCGAACACCGCCAGCTCCGCCATCATAAAGGGCAGCCGCACCGCCGCCGGCATGGGGCTGCCTGCCAGCGTGGTGCACAGAAAGCTGCACAGCGGCGCCGCCAGTCCGATGCCGACGCCCCAGCGCACCCCCAGCAGACAACCGCCCAGCAGCACCGGCAGGTACATGGGCAGCCACCGCACCCCGGCGGGGGCGCCCACCAGCAGGTGCACCAGCTGGGGCAGCACCACAGCCAGCGCCACGATCCCGGCGGCGATCAGTGCCTTGACGGTCAGCTTTGTTTTTGCGGATACCTGTTTTCTTGTTAATATCGATTCGATCATAGTTCTCATTCTCCTTTACTGAAATAGGCAGCGATGGTGTGCATCCGTTCCTGCTGCGCCACCCGGAACGGACAGCGGCGGTCGCAATGACCGCAGCCAAGGCAGGCGTCCGCCTGCACCGTCAGCTTACTGTAGTGATCGTGCGCCATGCGATCCCCGCCTGGGAAAGATCGTAGTATTTATTCACCAGCCCGATGTCGATGCCCGCCGGGCAGGGCTGGCAGTGGTTGCAATACACGCAGTGTCCCACCGCCGCCTGCGGGGTGAATGCACCGATCACGGAATAGTCGTTCTCCTGAGGCGTGGTGCGGAGGAAGCCCAGCAGCGCCTGCAGATCCTCCAGCCCCCGCACCCCCGGCACCGCCGTCAGCACGGCGGGACGATCCAGCACATACTGGAGACACTGGTTGCGGGTCAGCGCCGTGCCGAAGGGCGACGTCTCCGCCGCCAGCAGCTGACCGCCGTGGAAGGGCTTCATCACGGAGATGCCCACCCCCTCCGCCTCGCACCGGCGCATGAGCTGCGCCCGCTCGGCGGCGGTGCCGATGCCGTATTCATCCCCCTGCTCCAGATCGTAGGCGGGATTGACGGAGAACAGCATCATGTCCATCAGTCCGGTGTCCAGCAGCCGGTGCGCCACAGCGGGAGTATGGGAGGAAAAGCCCAGATGGCGCACGACGCCCTGCTCCTTCAGCCGCTGCACATAGGCGAGGATGCCGCTGCGCTGGAGATCCTCCCAGTCATTCAGCTCATCCACACAGTGGAGGAAGCCGAAATCCGCATAGTCGATCCCCATGGTGCGGCGCTCCCACTCAAAGGTCTCCTGCACCCGGCTGAGCTCTCTCGACCAGCCGTATTCGCCCCGGGCGTTATAGACCGCCCCGAAGTGCAGCTGAAAATACACCGACTCCCGCCGCCCCCGGATGGCACGGCCGAACGGCTCATACACCGACGCCCCGCCGGCGCACAGGTCGAAAAAGTTGATGCCCTGCTCCAGCGCCCGCCGCACCACCGCCTCGATCTCGGCAGGCGGGGCCGCCTGAATGCCGCCCATACCCAGCCCCAGCGTGCCGATGCGCTCCTCGCCATGGGGCAGCTTGCGATATTCCATCATGCGGTCTCAAACTCCTTTGCTGCATCCTTGAGCAGCGACCGGATCGGCAGGTGCTGGGGGCAGACCTTTTCGCACTTGCCGCAGGCGATGCAATCCGACGCCTTGCCGTGATCGGCGGTGTAGATGCCGTAATAGCAGTCGGCGTTCCAGTCATGGTGCAGCTGCTTGGCATTGAGACAGGAGAACAGATCGGGAATGGAAATATGCCGGGGGCAGCCGTCGGTGCAATAGCGGCAGGCGGTGCAGGGGATCAGCTGCAGGGAGCGGAAGATCCCACACACCTGCTGTATGGCTGCCTGCTCCGTCTCGTTGAGCGGGTGGAAATCCTGCATATAGGACAGGTTATCCCGCATCTGCTCCTCGTTGCTCATGCCGGACAGCACCATGCACACATTCTCGAACCCGGCGGCAAACCGAATGGCATAGCTGGCGGGGCTGCCGCCGTGGAGATCGTGCAGCACCGCCGCCGCCCGCTCCGGCAGATCCACCAGCCTGCCGCCCTTGACCGGCTCCATGACGATGACCGGCTTGCCGTGCTTGCGGCAGACCTCATAGCAGCGCCGGGATTGCACCGCCGGATCCTCAAAGTCCAGATAGTTCAGCTGGATCTGTACCACCTCGATCTGGGGATACTCGGTGAGAATCTGCTCCAGCACCTCCGCCGTATCGTGGAAGGAAATGCCGAAATGCCGGATCTTCCCCTCCGCTTTCATCTGCAGCCCCTGCTCATACGCATGGCAGCGCTTGAATTTGGCATAGATCTCCTTATTTTGGGCGTGCATAAGGTAGAAATCGAAATAGTCCACCCCGCACGCCGCCAGCTGACTCTCAAAGAACGGACGTATGTCCTCCTCGGCGTTGAAAAAGTTGCCGGTCAGCTTATCGGTGAGCAGATACGCCGAGCGGGGATAGCGCTTGGTCAGGCATTCCCGCAGCGCCGTCTCGCTCTTGCCGCTCAGATAGCCGTGGGCGGTGTCGAAATAGTTGAAGCCGGCGGCGAGAAAGGCGTCCACCATGGCGCATACAGCCTTTTCGTCTACCTCCTCCCCCTGCATAGGCAGCCGCATACAGCCAAAGCCGAAATTGCGGCGCAGCTCCGGAAAGGTCTCCATATACAATCGCTCCTTTATGTGTTGATCGGGGTACTGTCTGCATTATACCTCTTAAAGCTCGCTTTAAGTCAAGAGGAATTTTATGAATTTTTCAAATTCCTGTCCGCAGATGCCGCATGACCCAGACCGCACAGAAAAATTACCGTTTCTGCTCCTATTTGTCTGTTTTTGTAAAATAATGCTTGCTTTTTTGGTATTTATCCTTTATTATGGTAATAGTAGGCAGTTATCGACACCGAAATAGTCGTTTTTCGGTGTCGTGGCAAAAATTTGGAAAAAATGTCATTTTTTTCCAATTATCCTATTGACAAAGAAACGCAACCCCTGTATAATAGACACTGCCGGCTAATCCTACATGGAGAAATCATATATGAATGACAACTTGAAGCGTGGTACGATCGAAATTGTACTCCTGACCCTACTCAAAGACGGTGACAAATATGGCTATGAGCTGACCCAGGCATTGGATGAAAAAAGCCAGGGTCTGTTCCCCATGAAAGAGACCGCCTTGTATCCGGTACTATATCGCCTGCAGCACAAAGGTCTGATATCCGACCGCTGCGAGCAGGTGGGCGTGCGCCGTACCCGGATCTATTATCATCTGGAGCCGTCCGGATCCGCCTATCTGGAGGAGGGCATCCGGGAGTACATTTCTCTGACCCGCGGAATCTTTAATGTATTAGGGTATTCGGATTTGGGGGACGCAGAGCAATGAACTCGGTGACGGATAAACAACGCAGTCAATATCTCAAGCAGGTGCGCCAGGCCATGGAGGTCTCCTCGGCTGCCGGGGAGCAGATCCTGGCCGGTCTGGAGAATGCGATTGAGGAATACCTGCGGCAGAATCCCGACGCATCGCTGGCGGACATCCAACAGCATTTCGGAAACCCGGAGAAGGTTGCGGCGGAATATTCGCCGGAGCTGCCCTTGGAGGACCGGCGTCGCAAGCTGCGGCGCAAAAAATTGGCTGTCGGACTGCTGCTCGCCTTAGTGCTTTTAGTCGGATTGATTGTCATTATCTATTATTGTATAGTGAAAAAGGATCCCGGTTTGCTGCAAGAAGCCGGGACATTCAGCGAACCCTATCTCGAAAGCCTCAATACGGAACATTTTTAGGAGGAGTATTCGATGAAAAGGGTATTTGCACTTTTATTAGCTTTAACGGTGGTTTTCATCAGCGGCACCTTAGGCGCCTCTGCGGAGACGGTATACCCCAAGGTAGACGGTATGCCGGAGGAAGGCATTTACTACTTTGAGGATGGCAGCTACATCGTCACGGAGGATGTCACTCCGGATGTACAGCCTCTGTCCACCATGAAGGTAAAAGCCAATATTTCTACTTACTATACCAGTGATAAGGTTGCACAGTGCGCCTTAAAAGTGACCGGGACCTTTGAGGTCAACGTCGGCGTTTGCGTCAGATGCGTGAGTGTTGCCGGTGACTTCTATGCCTATGTCGATGGCTGGTCGATCGACAAGAAGGAAAAGACCTGTTCTTCCGGCTACGGCGACATCGCTTATGCTACCGCCTCAGGCGATTTTGTCAAAAAGACACTGTTCATCACCACTTCCCGTGTGCCAGTGTCCGTCACGGCATCCTGCACAAAGAACGGCTGACAACGTGTATAAGCCCGCAGCCACTTTCCAACTGCACAAAAACGCCCCGTTTCGGAGATCTTCTCCGAAACGGGGCGTTCCCTTTTTCCGTTGTCCCCGGCGGTTGCCGGGAGAGCGGTCATTCCAGCTCGAATGCGCCGGTATACAGCTGATAGTAGGTGCCCTTTTCCGCCATGAGCTTTTCGTGGTCGCCCCGCTCGATGATGCGTCCATGCTCCAGCACCATGATCACGTCGGCGTTGCGCACGGTGGACAGCCGGTGGGCGATTACGAACACCGTGCGCCCCTCCATGAGCTGATCCATGCCCCGCTGCACGATCGCCTCGGTGCGGGTATCGATGGAGGAGGTCGCCTCATCCAGAATCATCACCGGCGGATCCGCCACCGCCGCCCGGGCGATCGCCAGCAGCTGCCGCTGTCCCTGCGACAGATTGGTGCCGTTATTCGTCAGGGGCGTCTCGTAGCCCCGGGGCAGGCGGGTGATGAAGTCGTCCGCTCCCGCCAGCTTTGCCGCCTGCCGGCACTCCTCGTCGGTGGCGTCCAGCTTACCGTAGCGGATATTGTCCATCACCGTGCCGGTGAACAGGTTCGTGTCCTGCAGCACGATTCCCAGACTGCGGCGCAGGTCGGCTTTCTTGATCTTATTGATATTGATGCCGTCATAGCGCACCTTGCCGTCGGCAATGTCGTAGAACCGGTTGATCAGATTGGTGATGGTGGTCTTGCCGGCGCCGGTGGCGCCCACAAACGCCACCTTTTGTCCCGGCTCGGCAAACACCGACACATCGTGCAGCACCGGCTTGCCCTCCTCATAGGCAAAATCCACCTCCGTCAGCCGCACGTCGCCCCGCAGGGGCGTATAGGTGACGGTGCCGTCCCCGTGGGGGTGTCTCCACGCCCACTGGCCGGTGCGCTTATCGCTCTCGGTCACGGTGCCGTCGGCAGCGATGTGGGCATTCACCAGCGTCACATACCCCTCGTCCGGCTCCGGCGTTTCGTCCATCAGCCCGAAGATCCGCTGGGCGCCCGCTCCCGCCATGACAATGGAATTCATCTGCTGGGACACCTGATTGACGTTGCCGGTGAACTGCTTCGTCATATTCAGAAACGGCACGATGATATCGATGGAAAACGCCAGCCCGGAGATGCTCACGTTGGGTGCGCCGCTCACCAGCAGCAGCCCGCCCAGCACGGCGCAGATCACATACAGCACATTGCCGATGTTCATGATGATGGGTCCCAGAGCGTTGGCATAGGCGTGCGCCTTATAGCTGTCCTCGTACAGCGTCTCATTGATGGTATCGAATCCGGCGGTCGCCTCCGGCTCATGGCAGAAGACCTTGATGACCCGCTGCCCGTTCATCATCTCCTGAATATAGCCCTCGGCCTTACCCAGCGATTGCTGCTGCCGCACAAAATACTTGGCGGAGCCGCCGCCGATCCGGGCAGTCACCAGCAGGATGATCGCCACCCCTGCCAGCACCGCCAGCGTCAGCCACAGGCTATAGTAGAGCATGATGCCCAGCACGCAGACGATGATGACCGACGCCTGCAGCAGGGTGGGCAGCGCCTGACTGACCAGCTGGCGCAGGGTGTCGATGTCGTTGGTGTAATAGCTCATGATATCGCCGTGCTTGTGGGTATCGAAATACCGCACCGGCAAATTCTGCATTCCGTCGAACATCCGGCGGCGCATCTTACAGAGAAATCCCTGGGTGATGGTCGCCATGAGCTGATTGAACAGGGTGGTGGACAGGAGCGAGGCAGCATACAGCCCCACCAGCACCAGCACCCGGGGCAGGATCTGCTGCCGTGCCACCGTCCAGTCCAGCGTGCCGTTTTCCAGACACGCCGTGACCACCGCCAGGACCTTTTGGGTGAAGATGGCGGGAATGGCGCTGACGATGGCGGAGAACACGATGCACCCCGCCGTCAGCGGCACCAGCACCGGATAGGCGTGGAACAGCTCCCGCAGCACCCGCCCCAGCACCGCTTTGTTCAGCGCCGGTTTTTTCATAGCCGTCTGGCTCATTGCGCCTCACCTCCGTTTCCGGCAGCGCCCGTCTGCTGCTCGTAGATCTCCCGATACAGCGGGCTGCTCTCCAGCAGCTCCCGGTGGGTCCCGGCGGCGGCGATCGTGCCGTTATCCATCACCAGAATGAGATCGGCGTCCTCCACCGACGCCACCCGCTGGGCAATGATGATCTTCGTAGTCTCCGGAATAAAGGAGCGGAAGCCCGCCCGGATGAGGGCGTCGGTCTTGGTATCCACCGCACTGGTGGAATCGTCCAAGATCAGGATCTTCGGCTTCTTCAGCAGCGCCCGGGCGATACACAGCCGCTGCTTTTGCCCGCCGGAAACGTTGGCGCCCCCCTGCTCGATGTGGGTGTCGTACTCATCGGGGAAGGAGCGGATGAATTCATCCGCCTGCGCCAGCCGGCACGCCTCGACCAGCTCCTCGTCGGTGGCGTGCTCGTTGCCCCAGCGGAGATTCTCCTTGATGGTGCCGGAAAAGAGCAGATTCTTCTGCAGCACCATCGCCACGGCGCCCCGCAGGGTCTCCAGCTCGTAGCGGCGCACATCCACGCCGCCCACCCGGACCGAGCCCTCCGCCACATCGTACAGGCGGGGGATCAGCTGCACCAGCGAGGATTTCCCCGAGCCGGTGCCGCCTAAGATGCCCACGGTCATGCCGGAGCGTATATTCAAGTCGATATTCGACAGAGCGTATTTTTTCGCCTCGGCGGAATACTTGAACTGCACCCCGTCAAACACCACCGACCCGTCCGCCACGGCGGTCACCGGATCGGCAGGGGAGATCAGCGCCGGCTGTTCATCCAGCACAGCGGCGATACGCTGCACCGACTCGGCGGACATGGTGAGCATCACATACACCATGGACAGCATCATCAGCTGAATGAGGATCTGCACCCCATAGGTGAGCATGGCGGTGATCTCCCCCACATTGATGAGGGAGCCGCCGGAGGTGATGATCAGCCGGGAGCCTACCAGCAGCACAAAGATCATGTTGAAATACAGGCACAGCTGCATCAGCGGGGAGTTGAGCGCCACGATGCGCTCCGCCCGGGTGAAATCCCCCCGGATATCCTCGGCGGCAACGCCGAATTTCCGCTTTTCGTAGTCCTCCCGGGCGAAGCCCTTGACCACCCGCATCCCCCGGACATTCTCCTCGATGGATTCGTTCAGCCGGTCGTATTTGCGGAATACCCGCCGGAAAGCGGGCATGGCGAACCGCCCGATCAGCATCAGCCCCACCGCCAGCAGGGGGATGATCACCACAAAGGAGGTAGCCAGCGCCCCGCCCATGAAATACGCCATGAGGATGGAGAAGATCAGCACCAACGGCGCCCGCACGGCAATGCGAATGGACATCATATACGCCATCTGGGTGTTGGTGACATCCGTGGTCATACGGGTCACCAGTGAGGAGGAGGCGAATTTATCAATATTCTCAAAGGAATAGGTTTGGATCTTGCGGAACAGGTCGCCCCGCAGATTTTTGGCAAAGCCCGCCGCCGCCCGGGCACTGGTGAACCCCGCCAGTCCACCGCAGCACAGAGACAGCGCCGCCATCACCACCAGCAGCGCCCCGACCCGGACGATCTCACTCACCGCCGCCCCCGCCTGAAACCGGTTCACCAGCCGGGCGGTGATGAAGGGGATCAGGCACTCGATCACCGCCTCCAGCGTGATGAACAGCAGCGTCAGCAGCGTAGGCTTTTTATACTCCCGCACACTGGGGAGCAGTCGCTTGAACAAAATGATCGACCTTCCTTTCTTCGGAAAACCATGGAACCATACGGGCCGCCTGTGGCAGAAAGCCCCGCCGCTGCCCGGTCACGTAAATTCTTATTATAAGGTGAAACTGAAAATAAGTCAAGAGCTTCTTCTCTGTTCAGCACCATACTGCTGTATACCGTACGGCTTCGGCACAGATTTGGCGAAGTGGATTGAACTCAGTCGAAAAATAGACCATAGTATAGTACAAATCTTTGTATCTGTACACGATCTATGTGGAAATACCGTGCATTTTTATGTAAAAGCGGACCGCCCATAGCCTTTTCCGGAATGAGGATGTTTTTATGGAGCCTATGATATGCGACGATCAAACAAGCGAGCTCGAACATATACGGCAGATCGTTTCCGACTACGCCCTGACCCATTCGGAGCTTTCGCTCACCGTCAAATGCTTCTCCAATCCATTTGACATGCTGGATGCGATAGGCAAAAGCGGCGCTCCCGATATTGCGCTGTTGGATATCTGTATGCCCGGCATTTTGGGTACCGAGCTCTACCGGGTGTCCGGCGGCGGCGGTCTGGGCAGCACCACGAGTGCGGCGAGGACGATGGCAAGCTGCTCGTCTTATGCCGCGAACCGCAATTACTACACCAGCTATAAGCGCTTCGCCGCATACGGCACAGAGACGGGACGGGGCGATTATGACAGCGACGGCTTGGGCTGGTACAAGAACGGGGAAATAGGAAGCGCCGCTTCACGCACGGTGCCGGTCTGCGTTCAGGATCTGAATGCGGACTACTGGAAAAACACGGCGACCGGTCTTTCCTATTATATGCAGGTCAAGATCAAGGAGGTAGCCGACGGATATCAGCACATTCAGATCACCCCCGGAGAGGAATTGAATTTGACCTTCTATCCGGAAAGCGGATCATACAAGGGCATCTCCGATTTCGATGCTCTGGATCCTGCTGCCTACGCCATGACCATGGAGCATGGCGGCTCCGTGAAAAGCACAAGCTATGCCACCTACTATTTCCCGTCCGGAGCCGGAGCAACGGCAAGGACGCCCAAGGAAAAATATGTAAAAACAGGATACGGAAATAAAAGTGCGCCGGTCCTTTCCGGCACCCAGGAGAAGCTCACGGTCGGGTACAGCGGCAGCGGTAGCGACAAATGGATGGAAAAGGAGGAATATCACTACCTCATGCTGCTGGACACCCAAGAGCCCCAGCTGGTCGCAGTCGCCCCCATGGCGGGCGGGACGTATAAGCTCGGCGATCCCTTTACGGTCTCCCTGATCTTTGACGAGATCGTTGACAGCGTCAACAGCATCCATATCAAAAATGTGCAGGTGAATACCACCTGGGGCACCGCCGTCTATGCCGGCGGCGCCAATACCAACGTCCTCTATTTCAAGGGCACGGTAGCGGCTAATGCCAGCGGCAGTCTGGCTGTCAACAGCATCACGAATCCAAGCTATATCCGGGACATGTGCAATGGCACCACGACCAAGGTGACCGCCAGCGGCTCGGGCGCCACCACGGCGACCGTGGATACAGCCATGCCCAATTTCACCGTCACGGCAAACGGCATCACAAACGGCACCGGCAAGGCGACTGTTAGGGTGAATGCGGATAAGACAAAGACCACGAGCATGCACTACGCCTGGTCGGATTCAGCGACCGCACCCACGACCGGCTGGGTGGAGCTTTCATCCGGTGAGCTTACGACCGCAAAAAATGCGGGGCTGCCGCTCTCCATCCGCAAGGAGCCGGGCAGCGGCACCAATAACGGCAAGTGGTATCTTCATGTGAAGGCGACCTACGCCGCCACGGGAGCTTCGGCATACAAAAACGCCTGTCTTGATTTCGGCACGGCGGCAAGCCCCGCAGCGGGCAGCACGCCGCCGACGCTGACCGTCACGGCAGATAACACAAGCTGGGGCACCAACAGAACTATCCGCATTGCGGCGACGGGAGCGCAAACGCTGAAATACCGCAAGGCGGGCGCCGCCTCGTGGACAACGCTCAGCACGACGGCAGCAAGCGTGACGGTCCTCGAAAACGGCTATTATACATTTCTGCTGACAGCGGGAGACGTGACGGTCTCAAAAACCGTTTCGGTGGAGAGGATCGATTGGGAAGACCCGACAGCCTCGATAGGAGAGCGGACGGATAATTCCGTGGAATCACCGAAAAGCGGCGTTTACACAAGGCTCGTGCTGCCGTTCACCTATGCCGATGCCCATTCCGGCGTGAAGACCGAGGAGTACAGCTGGACAAACAGCACCGCAGCGCCGTAGGGACGGATCCCCTGCATGCCCCTGCGGGCAGTGCAACGCTCAGCCTGAGCGGAGCACTTTCCTCCGAAATGACCACGAGCACGAAGATCGGCACGGTCACAGCGACCCTCGTAAACGAATGATCGCAGCGGGACACAGGCTGCGTGCCGGCATGCGGCCTGTGTCCCGCAAAGGCGCATCCCGGTTCACCGCCCAACCGGATAAGGCTGAGCGGACAGGACGGATGACCGGAATGGTACAGGAGTCTCGAAGCTATGAGGTGTAAAGCCGTTTATTTCTCTGCTGCCGTTTGCATTCTGGCGGTTCTCGGAATGCTCCTGTCCCTCACCCGGACGGGGAAAAGCCCGGAGCAAGCCGCATTTGTCCCGCCGCCGTTTGAGACGACGGCGCAAAGCGGCATGCCGGAGACAGCGGATGCAAGCTGGACACAGATCTATCGGGACGGAATGGATTTTTCAGCCCATATATGCGGCAACATCGTTTTGCATGGAAATGCAGCCGCCGTGTACTTTACCAACGACGCCGGCAATCAGGTCTGGTTAAAGCTGCGGATCCTGGATACAGAGGATCGTATTCTTGCCGAAACAGGGCTGTTGAAGTCGAATGAATATGTCCAAACGGTTACATTTGACACCGTCCCCGAAAGCGGGGCGGCCATCAGGCTCAAGATCATGGCGTACAAGCCGGACACCTATTACAGTGCCGGAGCCGCAACGCTGAATACCACGATGGGAGGATGAAGCGATGAAAAAAATAGCTGTTTGCATTGCCGCCGTTATCCTGTCCGTTTTTTGCTCCGTACCGGCGGCTGCCGCCGGGCACGAGCTGCCGGAGGAAACGGCATCCAGTAAAATGACCGTATCCCCGCTCCGAACCGGAAACGGCGATACCCATCGTCGTAAATGACAGGGCGCAAAACTTCTCGTGAGCAATGTTCGTCGTCCTATAACAAGATATCGGGCGCAATTTGCCGCTAAGTCCCGGAAAAGCCCGCTATTTGGCGCCGGAGAATGGAAAAGCTCCCTTTTCGTAACCCTTTTCACGGATTCAGAGGTTGACAATTATATCCATTTGTGCTAAAATTCGGAAAGTATGAAAATTTCATATCCATAGGAGGCGGATCTGAATGAGCGATATGTCCGAATGCGCCGGAGAGATGGCACGATTACAGGTGGCGGTGCTGTGCGGGACGTGCCAGACCCCGGGCGCACCGCCGAAGCCGGTCTACGGCTTACAGGTTGAGAGCGATTCTCATCACTGGTGCTGGCAAGATCTGGATGTGGATCGCCGACGGGTTGAAACGTTGGCACACCGATTGGAGGAAATGAATCCGGAGCCGTGCCATCTGGAAGATATTATTCGGGATTTTGTATTGGAGCCATATTTGCTGTGACGTCTATCTGTCTGGGAGCGTGCGTCTGCCCGGATAGGTAGTTTTTTTTGTCTTAAAACGCCGTATTTGCTCTCCTATAAGTACAATACAGCAAAAGTATAACTACATGTAATTTTCCACACTGTTTCCGGGACAGCCACCGGCTCCTGCGCATGACGAAAAGCGATCTCCCCCTCCACCGGAAACGGCAGCCACAACGTCGGGCGGGGCCGGTACTGTCCCCAGTCCGCCGGACGGCGGATACACCCTTGGCCATAGGCGGCATATCTGCCCGCTCCCCCCCCTGCTTTTTGCTTCCCTGCTGTTTTTACGCCGGGAAAATAACCCGTCCACAAGCAGCAAAAAGGGCGACTGCTGTCTGCAGCCGCCCCGTGGTGTCGGTTCTTATATGAGTTTAGTTTCCGCATTCGATGCTGATGGTGTTGAACTGCTCCAGCAGCTGATCCACCGTCGCCTGTCGCTTGGCGTCTCCCGCCAGATCCAGCACCGCCTGTCCCTGATGCATCATCAGCAGCCGGTCGCCGTATTCCACAGCAAACCGCAGATTGTGGGTCACCATCAAGGTGGTGACCCCTTTTTCTGCCACCAGCCGCCCGGTCAGCTCCATGACCGTCTCGCTGGATCGGGGATCCAGCGCCGCCGTATGCTCGTCCAGCAGCAGCAGATCAATATCGTTCATCGTAGCGATCACCAGCGCCAGCGCCTGCCGCTGTCCGCCGGACAGGCTGCCTACCGCCACGCCCAGCCGTCCCTCCAGCCCCATATGGCAGCGGGACAGCAGCTCCTGATAGTATTCCCGGCGGCGGGGATTGATGGCACGCCCCAGCGAGTAGGCACGTCCCTTATTATCCGCCAGCGCCATATTCTCCAGGATCGTCAGATCGGCGCAGGTGCCCTTTTGCGGATCCTGAAACACCCGTCCGATGCGGCGTGCCCGCTTATGCTCCGACCAGCCGGTGATGTCCGTCTCGTTGGCATAGATATGCCCGCCGTCCGGCAGCAGAGTGCCGCTGATGAGGTTGAGCATGGTGGTCTTGCCGCTGCCGTTGGAGCCGACCACCGACACAAAGGAGCCGTCCGCCACCGTTAGGTTAAAATCGGTAAACAACCGATTTTCGTCGGGTGTGCCGGGCTTAAAGACCTTTTCGATATGTTCCAGCCGGATCATGCCGCCACCCGCTTTCCTTTTTTCTTTACGGAGCTGAGCACCAGCGCCACCGTGAACAGCACCGCCATCAGCAGCTTATTGTAGGCGGAGGGCAGCCCCACCGCCGACGCCAGCACCAGACACGCCTGATACAGGACCGAGCCGAGGATCACCTGAGTGGTGGGGCGCAGCAGCCGCACCCGTCCGAACAGGGACAGTCCGATGATCACCGACGCCAGCCCGATGACGATCATACCCAACCCCATATCCTGCGTGGCGCTGCCCCGGCTCTGGACGATGAGCGCCCCCGCCACGGCGGCGTAGCCATTGCCGATGGCAAGCCCCAGAATTTTGCTCTGCCCGGGATCTCGTCCCAGCATGGTGACGTATTGGGCGTTATTACCGGCGGCCCGCAGCAGCAGACCGCACTTGGTCTTGAAGAACAGATCCATTAACACCTTAAACAGCACCGCCACCACCAGAAACACCACCAGCCGGCGCACATAGAACCCATTCACCACCTTGGGAAGCAAGGCGGCGGGAAATGCCGTCAGCAGGGTGTTCCGTCCGGTCATCATCACCTGTGCGCTGCCCATCGCCTTCAGGTCGCCGCCGTTGATCAGGGCGGCGGTGACCAGATTGACGGAGATCAGCCCGGTGGATACCAAAATCCCGCACAGCAGCGGGCGGATATGCAGCTTGACATGCAGCAGCCCGGTGACGGCGCCAGCCGCCGCCCCCGCCAGCAGCGCCGCCAGCAGCGCCAGATAGGGGGTGATGTGGTTGCACAGAAGGCTGAACACCAGCCCGCCGGTCAGCACCGTCCCCTCCACCGACAGGTCGGGGAAATCCAGCGTGCTGTAGGATACATAAAATCCCATCGCCAGCAGGGAATACATCAACCCATCGGACAGAAATATGCTCAGATAGTTGAGAAGCATGACATTTTCTCCTTTTCAGCAAGGTGAGCACCGGCGGAGCGTCCCGCCGGTGCCCGGTTGCCGTAGTGGCTTATTGCTTCGTGGTGACCTTTTCCGCATCGGCATACTGGTCGGGGATGGTCAGACCCAGCGCCGTCACCACATCGGTGTTGATGACCGGGGTCGCCTCGGTGATGGACTCCACCGCCATCGTGGCGGGCTTCGCCTCACCCTTCAGCACCCGCACCGCCATGTTGCCGGTGGTCTTGCCCAGCGCCACATAGTCGATGGACATGGAAGCCAGGCACCCGTTGGACACCTGCTCCACCTCGCTGCCGTAGACCGGGATCTTCGCCGCACCGGCGGCATCCAGCACCACGTTCAGATTTTCCACTACGTTGTTATCGGTGAAGTTGTTGATGCAGTCCACCTTGCCCGCCAGCGCCGCGGCCGCCGCCGGAATATCCGAGGCATTTTGCACACCGGTGGCTTCAATGGCGATGCCCTGCTTATCGCACAGCTCCTGCATCCGCTTGAGGTTGGAGAGGGAGTTCTGCTCGCTGGTGGTATAGAGAATGCCGATGGATTTGGCGGTGGGCTGCATAGCCTTGATCAGCTCCACCTGCGCCGCCAGATCCAGCACATCGCTGGTGCCGGTGCAGTTGCCGCCGGGGGCGTTCATATCCTTTACCAGATCCTCTGCCACCGGGTCGGAGACTGCGCAGAAGATGAGGGGAATATCCGTGCCCTCCACCGCCGCATAGGCGGCGGTCGCCGCCGGGGTGGCGATTGCCACAATCAGGTCGCAGCCCTTGCCCACCATATTCTGGGCGAAGGTGCTGCAATCCGCCGCCGCTGAGCTGCTGGAGCCGATCTGCCGCTCCACGGTGTAGTCCAGCCCGGAGGCCTCCAGCGCCTGCACCACACCCTCATAGCAGTTACCCAGCGAGGGGTGGCTCATATACTGGATGATACCGATTTTCAGGGTTTCCTTTTTCTGGCTGCCGCAGCCCACAAGCCCCAGCGCCAACAGCGCCCCGCACAGAACAAATGCCAACACACGCATATACTTTTTCATTTGAATTACCTCTTTCATACTTGACAACAGATGTTTACGGGCGGACGGAAAATCGGGATGGAGCGACGCCATCGCCGCCCCGGTTTCTGTGCTTTCATCGCTCTCACTCCTTCAAAAATCATACAAAAAACGCCTGTCTCAACATCTCTGTTGGGACAGGCGTTATAAACAAACCTGCGGTACCACCCGACTTCGCCGGAACCATCTCACGCTCCGACGCACTCTTCCATGCACCTCATGATGCACGCTCCCTTTATAACGGGTGGAGATCCCGGCGCCCCTACCGACCGCACAGCGGTGTTCGGTTTGCCCTCCCGAGCCCATTCGCCACCGCCGCTGTCATCGCAATCTCACCGCCTGCGATTCTCTTGGCACAGCCCTGCCTGTGGGTACTCACTCTCGGTCAAAGGTTTTGCTTTTTTCACAGTATAGCGTGCTAAAGCGGATTTGTCAACACCTTTTTCAAAATTTTTCAGATTTTTTTGTCGAAAGGCGGCGGGGGGCATATTGCTGGATCCAGCCCTCGATCTCCGGGGTACGGGGAATGTTGGCGGTGCGATACAGGCGGCACCGGGTGGGGAAATACCCGATCTCGTATTCTCCCCGGCGGGTGGGCAGGTTGAATTTCTGCCGTCCGGGCAGCGTCGGAGATGTCTCATAGGCACCCCGCAGCTCCAGCAGCGTCATCGCCTCCCACCGCAGAAACGGCCGGTACCCGAAGCAGTAGCCCACGGTGATCCCCTCCTCGGTGAAGCGATACCACACCGGAAACACCACCGCATAGCCCAAGGCTATGCAGCCGCCGGCGACGATCAGCCCGATCGCCAGCCCTCGCCCGGTGTCCAGCGTGGACACCCCCATAAAGATCAGCAGCGCCGCCATACCGAGCACCAGAAACCAATGCACGCTGACACGGGTCTTACGCATAGCTTTCCCTCCCGAGAGTCCTGTTTGTTTGGTATTATACCACAGATACCGAAAAGTAGCAACGCCCGTGTGGGCAAAAATAAAACTGCCCGCTGCTGCAGCCAGCTCCGCCGGTGCATGCGCACGGCAGGCGATCGGGCGCAGTATGGCCTTACGCCAGCGCCTATATGCCGGATGCGTCTGCGAAGCCGATCACGGAAAAAAGCACTTGCTTTAGGCAAGTGCTTTTTTGCTGTAGGGCAGCGCTCCCCGAACTCCGCACGGCAGCGCCTGTGCCTTTCGCTCCCCCCGCCATGTGCAAATGGGGACTCAGCCCTGAGACAAACTGTTGACTTGTTTTTCCATGGCCGTAACGGTGGCCTTCATGGAAGCGCAATGACTGACCTGCTGCGCCTGCAGGGTGCTGATTTCCCCCAGCAGCTGGATGATCTCGCCCATGCCGTAAAACAGCATGCCGGCGGCAAAGCTCGAAAGCCAGTAGACAGCCGCCCGGGCAAGGGAAAATTCCGTTTCGGTAATTTTGGAATAGTACCCGGTCGTTGTTTCGACCGTACCGCATGTAATTCCGGCGATGAACCCTCCGATAAAGATGAGCCATGCAATGACTTAAACATGACAGGAACCTTGCTTTCCATATTTTTCCTCCTCTGTGCAGCGTATATGACATCCAGTGAATGTCATACCATACAGCAGTATAGGCATATAATGCCCTTGTTGACAAGCACTAAATGTCAAAAGAGGTGGAAAAACACGATGTTCATCAACCGATCGGCGGATCATACCAATAACCTTTGCAGAAAGCAGGTCGCCCGGTACCGCAAGGAGCTGAAAATTTCCCAGCGGGAGCTTGCGGACAGACTGCAGCTGATCGGTCTGGATATCGACAAGAATGCGATCCAAAGGATCGAGTCCGGGCAGCGATTTGTCACCGATATTGAGCTAAAAGCACTGGGCACGGTGCTGGACCGTACCCTTGAAGCATTGATCGGCGCTGAAAGCGCTGCGGAAAAACAGCCATAACCCCTTTTCGGGCAGGAAAAAACCGCTTTTGGTGAAGATCACACCAAAAAGCGGCTTTTTTGCAGCCGGTATATCCGGGGCGGTTGCTGAGGGGTCGCTGCGTATTTTCGCCATGAGAACAAAGCAAAAAGCCTTGAAACCAGTAGTTTCAAGGCTTTTTAGTGGCTGCTCCTGTCAGGCTCGAACTGACGACATCATGATTAACAGTCATGCGCTCTACCGACTGAGCTAAGGAGCAATGTCTGCCCCCGCTATTGCAAGGAGCAGCGTGTGTTGGCATCTACTTATCGTCCCGGGCCGCTTCCAGCCAAGTATTGTCAGCACCAGTGAGCTTAACTGCCGTGTTCGGGATGGGAACGGGTGTACCCTCACCGTCATCGACACCAACGTGGTGACCCGTAGCGGATTCGAACCGCTGTTGCCGGCGTGAGAGGCCGGAGTCTTAGGCCACTTGACCAACGGGCCATATTATGGTGCACCTTCAGGGACTCGAACCCTGGACACCCTGATTAAGAGTCAGGTGCTCTACCAACTGAGCTAAAGGTGCATAACATGGGCGGTTTCTCGAAAACCGCTTGACTATCATACAACAAGTTGTCCGGTTTGTCAAGAGCCTATTTGCAATTTTTTTGATTTTTATGGCGCTATCCTCTATTTTATCCGTCAGCACCCCTATTATGCCAAGGATCCCGCCGCCCCCTCCTGTTTTTCGGGCGGCGGGATCCGACATTTACCGTTTTTGCTCCAGCAGGCGCTGCATATTCGCAGCGAAGGTAACCGCAGGCACATACACCGGCTCCGGCTGCCAATCCACGGCGCCATCCAGAAGCACCGGGCGCACATCCTCTCCGGCGCACAGCGTCGTCCACGCCGTCGGCACCAGATATCCGCCCTGTGCCGCCTCGATCTGGTAATTCCAGGGATACCACAGGGCATAGGGACTGACCCGGTCAAGGGCGCCGGTGACCCCCTCCTGATACGCCGGGTACAGCCGTTCCCCCGCCGTATACAGCGGCAGCACATACCTCCCGCCTACCGCCAGCCACTGGGGCGCATCCATCCCGTCAACGGTGTTTTCAAAGGTGAGCGTCTGTCCCACGGCGAGATCGCCCAGAAAGACCCGCTCCACCCGCAGAGTATACACCACGGTAAAAATATAGCGCTGCAGCTCGCCGCTGCCCCCCGCCATCTCCCGGTATTCCAACTGCCGCTGAGCGACGGAAAGGATCTCGCCCTCCACCATAGCCGTCATATCCCGCAGGCAATACATCTCCGAAAACGCCGCATGATCCGCTCCTGCCCCATCCGCCGGGTGCTGTGCGCCGCCCCGGGCGACCTTGCTGTAGCGCACCGGGGCGGGATCATCCGCTCCATCCGGCGGGGTGCTGCTTTCCGCCGGCTGCACAGCGGGGCGGACGGCTCCGGCACCCGCCCACACGACCCCGACCAGCAGCCCGCACAGCGCCGCCCCGGCGATCGCTCGCCGCCGCCGCTGCTTTGCCCGGCGCACCCGACTGCGCCGCAGCACCTCCCGGGTCAGTTCCTCACAAGTCTGCATCGTCCATTCCCTCCTGTATCAATATGGTTTTCAGTGCCGTTTTGGCCCGATAGAGTCGGTTCTCCACCTGACGGCGGCTCCAACCGGTGACCGCTGCGATCTGGCGGTTATCAAAGCCCTCGAAATACGCCAGATACAGCGCCTGCCGATAGTCCGGGCACAGCTGCTCCAGCCCCCGGCGTACCGCCCGCTGCCGCTCGGTGCGCAGATACCGCTGCTCCGGCTGCTCCCCGCCGTCCAGCAGCGCCCACTCCTCCGGCGGGAGGGTGGTGGTGCGGGCAGCCCTCCGCAGATGATCCGTCGCCAGCCGCCGTCCCACCGTGTACAGCCAGGTCTTGAAGGAAGCCCGGGGCGTAAAATGCGGACGACGCACCACCAGCCGGACAAAGGTCTCGGTCATCAGCTCCTCTGCGGTCGCCCAGTCGTGTACATAGCCGTTAAGAAACCGGGTCAGCCCCTCCCGGTACCGACCGATCAGCTCGGTCAACGCCGCTTCATCCCCCGCCAGAAAGCGGGCATACAGCTCCGTCGAGTCCACTCGTCCCCCTCCTTTCACCCATTAAACGCATCCGGCGCCCGTTTCTCTCACCAAAAAAGCAAAAAACCGTCCGGGAAGTCAGCTTCCCGGACGGGTACGAGGATCGGGCTTAATGCCACAGCGTCCAATATTCCACCGTCAGCTCCGTCAGCTCCAGCCGGGCGGCAGCGGCGGGCAATTCCACCCGCATGGTATAGGTCTCCTGCGGGCGCAGCCGCCCGAAATACAGCTTGCCGGTGAGCAGCGTATGACCGGCGTCGTCGGTGCAGACATAGGTGAAGCAGGAGGTCTCCTGATCGGTCTCATAGCGATCGGAAATGTTCTTTACGGTGATCCGCACCTCCCGGCCCTGCCGCTCCACCGCCGTCAGCTCCAGCAGCTGATACTCGTCCAGCCGGGCGGAGACCACCCCGGTCTCCGGCAGCTGGGGCGCCAGCTCCGTGGCTTTCCCCGTATCCTTGTCCAGCGCATAGCGGACACCGTCCACCAGCACCGTCTCGCCCTTGACCGGACCGATCGCATCGGCGTACTGCCGATAATAATAGCGGTCGCCGTTCTCGTCGGTATACAGCCCGTAGATCCAGTGGTGATCCTGCGGATCCAGCGCATAATAGACGTTCCCCTGCGCTCCCTTGTACACATACCAGCCTACGCCGTATTCCGTCTCGGCGGGAGCGTACAGGGCGCCGGTGTCGGCGGCGAAGAAGTAGTATTTCCCCTCCACCGAACAGAAGCCGGTCTTGTACCAGTAGGCGCCCTCGGCGTAATACCGCACGGTGCCGTCGGACAGGGTCACCCAGCCCAGCAGCCGGGCGCCCTCGGCATCAAAGTTATACCACTTGCCGTCGATATGCAGCCGGGTGGCGGTGTTCTTCACCCCGTTCACATAGTAATAGGTCTTGCCGGTGACCGTATCGGTGAACCACCCGTCGTGGGGAATGAGCGCCTCATCCGTCACCAGCTTGCCGTCGCTGCCGAAGTACAGCCTTTCGCCGTCCACCGTCACGAAGCCGGTGGCGTAGCCCTTTTCCGTGGCATACGCCGGGAAGTAGTAGGTGGCGCCGTCCTTCTCATACAGTCCGTGCACCCAGTGGAAGTCCTCCGGATCCAGCGCATAATAGATACTCAGATCGCCGGCTTCATACACATACCACGCCATGCCGTACTCCGTCTCGGCGGGGGCGTACAGGGCGCCGGTGTCGGCGGCGAAGAAGTAGGTCTTGCCGTCCACTGAGGCGCTGCCGGTCTTATACCAGTAGGCGCCGTCCGGATAGTAGCGCACGGTGCCGTCGGGCATCGTCATCCAGCCGGACAGCAGGCTGTAGCTCACGTCCACGCCGTCCACGGTGGAACCGGCGGGATAGAAATTGTACCATTTACCGTCCACGGAGATCCGTTCGGCGGTGTTCCGCTGCCCGTCAGCGTCGTAATAGTACGTCAGCCCCGTGTCCGGATCGGCGGCAAAGCCGCTCTGCCCCTCTGCCGCCGCCGCCAGCGAAAGGATCAGCCCCAGCAGCAGCAAAAAGCCACCCGTTATCCACCATCGCCTGATATGCCGCATTGTTTTTCTCCTCCGTCTGTCCGTGTTAGATCCATAGTACCACAGTACCACAGCTTGTCGGAAAATGCAACGGGTATGAGCAAAAGCCGTGCCGGAGCCTGCGGCTGCCGCCTTATGCTTCCGGCTTGCGCAGCCGCCCGTAAACCCCCGCCACAATGGCGCCCACCGCCATGATCGCCGCCCACAGCAGCACCAGTCCGTGCCATCCGGCGGCATCCACCGTGCCGGTGAAGACCCCGTTCGCCAGCGCCGCCGCCCCATAGCCGGCGGCATCCAGCACCCCGTTAGCGCCGGACACCTTGCCGCTGCGCCCGATATAGGAAATATAAATGCTCCACAGGCAGGCATAGGCACAGCTGGCTGCCACCTTTGCCAGCAGCAGCAGCCCCAGATTGAGCCAAGGCTGGGTCACCACCCGCAGCGCCCCGAAGCACACCGCCGCCACCGCCAGTGTGATCGCTGTCAGCCACACATCGTCGTGTATCCAGCGCTCATACAGCGTTACCGTCAGAAAGGGGCAGATAACCGTTGCTACCGACAATACGGAATACACCGCCGAGGACACGGAGGGGGACAGCCCCAGATATTCCGTCGTATAGGTAGGGATCCAGAAGGTCACCGAGGACACCACGATCCCCGTGACCGCCCCCACCATCATATAGAATACAAAGCTGCGCAGCCGGAAAATATCCGCCATACCGGACAGCGGGTTCCCCGTTACCGGGTGAAAGGACACCTGTCCCCGCAGCATCATCCGGGAGATGCTGATATAGGAAATCACCGCCAGCGCCAAAGCGATGCAGCCCGCCGCCCGGAAGCACCACCGCCAGGGCAGCAGGATCGCCAGCCCGCCGCACAGCAGCGGCCCCACAAAGGAGGCGGCGGACAGCAGCACGCACAGCCGCCGGGCGTGCCGCTCGGCTGTGTTCTCGCCGATGAGCTTATAGATCGGGCCGGTGAGCATAGACAGTCCAAAGCCCACCAGAGCGAAGCATCCCACCTGTATCCAGCGCCACGGAACAGCGGAAAACACCAGCAGACCCACACCGCTCAGCGCCGTGCCCAGCGGGATCATCCACCGGGGCGAGACCCGATCGCCCACCAGCCCGTTGACCAGCTGCCCCACGGCGTACACCGCCAGATACACCGAGCTGAGCAGCCCCAGATGATCCCGGGTATAGGTGCCCTGCTCCAGCATATACGGGGTCGTCACGCTGAGCACGTTGCGGCTCACATAACTGACCAGATAGGCGATGATGCACACCGCTCCGATGCGCAAGGCATTGCTCCGTGCCGTTGTCTCCGCTTGCGTCATAGGCCGTCCCTCCTGTTGTGCGGTTTCCCGCTCCAAGATCGATTCGGGGGATATTATACACCCCTTTCCGGGGAAAAGCTATGAAAATTTTTAACTGCAGCAAGAAAAGTGCCGAAAATGTTCATTTTATCCGTCCGCTGCTGCCGCCCGCCACATTCCGTTCACATTTTGTGCGGAGCGCCGTAAATGCAAATAGTTTTATGTTTAACTTTCGGCATTTTGCGGATAGAATTTGCCGGAAAAATTTGCTACAATACGGATATCCTAAGCCGATAAGGTCACCCCGCCGGCCGGGGCGGCTGTGAATACGGTCACCCACAGTGGCTTACCGGGGCGCAGGCGTATTTGGGTCCGCCGGAGCCGGGCTTCCTGTCCGCCGACGGCCGATATTTCAACAATAAGGAGGGCTATTTATGTCCGAAACGACCGTATCCTCCGGCGAGCTGGAGGATCGGCTGGCACTGTTTATGCGCACCCATCGCCGGGCGATGCACCGGTATTTCCAGTCGGTGGGAATGTTCAACGGGCATCCCCATATGCTGTTTCATCTGGCGCACACCCCCGGCATCTCCCAAAAGGAGCTGGCAGAGCGGATGGAGATTTCCCCCGCCTCGGTCGCCATTTCCATCCGGCGGCTGGAAAGCGCCGGGCTGATCCGCCGCCAGCGGGACGACCGGGATGCCCGGGTCTGGCATCTGTACCTGACCCCCCAGGGGGAGCGCATGGACGCCGCCTGCGCCCGGGGGCGGGATTTCATGATCGATACGCTGTATCGGGATTTCACCCCACAGGAGCAGCAGGAGCTGTACCGGCTGCTGGATAAAATGATCGTCAATCTACAGGCGGGCTGCGAGACGCTGCCGCCGGAAAAGGAGGATATGCCCGAATGAAACGCTGGATGCAATACATACGTCCCTATCTGCCCTATTTTATTATCGGTCCGCTGTGCATGATCGTGGAGGTCATCGGCGAGGTGGTGATGCCCAAGCTGCTGAGCATCGTCATCAACCGGGCCAACGCCGGCGTGCTGACCGTCGGCAACAGCCTGTGGATCATGGCGGCGATGGTGGTCACCGCCCTGCTGATGATGGCGGGCGGCGTGGGCGGCGCCTATTTCGGCGCCAAGGCATCGGTGAATTTCGCCGCCGATCTGCGCAGCGATGTCTATGCCAAGGTGCAGAAATATTCCTTTGCCAACATCGATAAATTCTCCACCGGCTCGCTGGTGACCCGGCTGACCAATGACGTGACCCAGCTGCAGAATTTCGTCAACATGCTGCTGCGCATGGCGCTGCGGGCGCCGGGGATGATGATCGCCGCTCTGATCATGGCGATCGCCATCCGCCCCTCCCTGTCCATGGTGTTTCTGGTGAGCATGCCGGTGATGCTGGTGGTGGTGGGGATCATCATTTCCAAGGGCTTTCCCCGGTTCTCCCGGATGCAGGAGAAGATCGACGGGCTGAACTCCACCGTGCAGGAAAACATCACCAACGTGCGGGTGGTCAAATCCTTCGTGCGGGAGACCCATGAGAACGAGAAATTTCACCGTGCCAACCGGGATCTGAAGAACGCCGGCATGAGCGCCATGAAGATCATGATCTTTATGCAGCCGGTCGCCACCCTGTTCATGAACCTGACGGTGCTGGCGGTCATTCTGTTCGGCGGCAAAATTGTGCTGAACGGGACGATGGAGGTGGGCGATCTGTCCGCCATGATCACCTATGTGACCCAGATCCTCATGTCGCTGATGATGGTGACGATGCTGCTGATGATCTCCTCCCGTGCCATGGCATCCGCCCGCCGCATCACCGAGGTGCTGGACGAGAAGATCGATCTGGACGACGCCGACGCCGCCCAGCCCGACCGGCTGGTGACCGACGGCACCGTGGAGTTCCGGGATGTGTCCTTCCGCTATTATAAAAACAGCACCGACCCGGTGTTGTCCCACATCGACCTGACGATCCCCGCCGGATCCACGGTGGGCATCATCGGCTCCACCGGCTGCGGCAAGACCACGCTGGTATCCCTCATCGCCCGGCTGTATGACGCCGACGAGGGGGCGGTGCTGGTGGACGGCGTGAACGTCAAGGACTATTCCCTGCGCCATCTGCGGGACGGCGTGGGCATGGTGCTGCAAAAGAACACCCTGTTCTCCGGCAGCATCGCCGAGAACCTGCGCTGGGGCGACGAGACCGCCACCGACGAGCAGGTACGCACCGCCGCCGCCCATGCCCAGGCGGATAAGTTCGTCAGCGCCTTCCCGGCGGGGTACGACACCCTGCTGGAGCAGGGCGGCACCAACGTCTCCGGCGGACAAAAGCAGCGGCTGTGCATCGCCCGGGCGCTGCTGAAAAAGCCCAAGATCCTCATTCTGGACGACTCCACCAGCGCCGTGGACACCGCCACCGAGGCGCAGATCCGGCGGGCATTCAAGGAGGATCTGGCGGGCTCCACCAAGATCATCATCGCCCAGCGGATCTCCTCCGTGGAGGAGGCCGACCAGATCGTGGTGATGGACGAGGGGCAGATCTCCGGCGTAGGCACCCATGCCCAGCTGCTGGAGACCAACACGGCGTATCAGGAGATCTATGCGTCGCAGATGGGAAAGGAGGCATGACCGATGGCACGCACTTTGGAACAGCTGCAAAAGCAATATAACAGCGCCGCCGACCCCAAAAAGGGCGGCATGGGCATGCGCCGGGGACACGGTCCCGGCGGACCGGGCGGTCCCCGTGCCTCCGGCAAGCCCAAGGATATGAAGCGCACCCTGTCCCGGCTCATGCACTATGTGGGAGACTACAAGGGGCGGCTGGCGGCGGTGCTGCAGTGTATGCTGGTGAGCACCGTCACCTCCCTGCTGGGCTCCTATATGCTGGCGCCCATCATCGACAAGCTGACCCTGGCGGTCAAGCCCGACGCCGTCATCAAAATGAGCGCCGCCGAGCGGGCGGCAGACGCACTGGTTTCCGGGCTGATCGGATCGCTGCGGCTCACCGCTGCCGGCGAGGCGATGGCGTACATCATCACCGCCGGGGCGCTGCTGGGGCTGATCTATCTGGTGGGCATCGGCACCACCTATCTGCAGGGGCGGCTTATGCTGTCGGTGTCCCAAGGGGTGATCGAGCGCATCCGCAACGACCTGTTCGAGCGGCTGCAGACTCTGCCCATCCGCTATTTTGACGGGCACCCCACCGGCGAGATCATGTCCCGGTTCACCAACGATATCGACAACATCGACACCATGCTCAACAACTCCCTCACCTCGCTGGTGTCCGGCGCCGTCACCATTGTCGGTACCTTTGTGTTTATGATCACCACCAACTGGATCCTGACGCTGGTGACCATCGTGTTTATCCCCCTGTTTGCCAAGGGCGGTATGCTCATCGCCGGGCGCAGCCGCAAATATTACAGCGGACAGCAGGCGGCGCTGGGCGCCGTCAACGGCTACATGGAGGAGACCGTCACCGGGCAAAAGGTTGTCAAGATCTTCAACCACGAGGACACCTGCGTGGAGGAATTCAACGTCCTCAACGACGATATGCGGGATAAGCAGTTCAAGGCGCAGTTCTGGGGCGGCGTGATGGGCCCCATCATGGGCAACACCAGTCAGGTGAGCTACGGCATCACCGTCGGCATCGGCGGCGTGCTCATGTGCGTGGGCAATCTGACCCCCGGCGCCCTGACGGTGTTCGCCTCCTACGCCCGGCAGTTCTCCATGCCCATCAACCAGATCTCCCAGCAGATGGCGACCATCTTCGCCGCCATGGCGGGGGCGGAGCGGGTATTCGATGTCATGGATACCCCGCCGGAGCCGGCGGATGTGCCGCACCCCCATACGGCGGAGCAGATGCAGGGCGAGGTGGAGCTGTCCCATGTGACCTTCGGCTATACCCCCGACAAGGTGATCCTCAAGGATATTTCTCTCCTCGCCCACCCGGGGCAGAAGATCGCCTTCGTCGGCTCCACCGGCGCCGGCAAGACCACCGTAACCAATCTGCTCAACCGATTCTATGACATTCAGGAGGGCAGCATCACCATCGACGGTGTAAGCATCCGGGAGTATCCCCTTGCCGAGCTGCGGCGGCATATCGCCATGGTGCTGCAGGACACCCATCTGTTCACCGGCACGGTGATGGAGAATATCCGCTACGGGCGGCTGGACGCCACCGACGAGGAGGTGATCGCCGCCGCCAAAACCGCCAGCGCCCACTCCTTTATCATGCGGCTGGAGCACGGCTATGACACCCGGCTGGAGGGAGACGGCGCCAACCTGTCTCAGGGGCAGCGGCAGCTGCTGAATATTGCCCGGGCGGCGCTGAGCAAGGCTCCCATTCTGGTGCTGGATGAAGCCACCAGCTCGGTGGATACCCGCACCGAGCGGCACATCGAGCACGGCATGGATCGGCTCATGCAGAACCGCACCACCTTCGTGATTGCTCACCGTCTGTCCACCGTGCGCAACGCCGACGCCATTCTGGTGCTGGAGCAGGGGCAGATCGTGGAGCGGGGCAGCCACGAAACGCTGCTGGCGCAGAAGGGGCGGTATTACGAGCTGTATACCGGTCTGCGGGAATTGGATTAAAGCAAAATAGCGGAAAGTGTGCTTTTGTGGAAGAGATCAAACAACCGGAGCCGCAGAGGAGCGTCTCGCCCCTGCTGGCAGGAAACGGGCAGCGCTGCGCCTGCGGGCGGGTCCACCGCACGGATATGGCGGATATCCTCATCGGGCGGGACAGCATCGCCCGTCTGCCCGCCTGTGTGCAGCGGTATGGCGCTAAGAAGGTGTTCGTGCTGGCGGATAGCCACACCTACGCCGCCGCCGGCGAGCGGGTCTGTGCGGCGCTCCGGGCGGCGGGGATCACCGCCGTGCCGTATGTGCTGCCGGGGGGCGGGTCGAGCCGGACGAGCTCGCCGTCGGGCAGGCGATCCTGCACTTTGACCGCAGCTGCCAGCTGGTGGTGGGGGTCGGCTCCGGGGTCATCAACGACATCGGCAAGATCCTCAGCCACACCGCCACGCTGCCCTATGCCATCGTAGCCACCGCCCCCTCTATGGACGGCTACGCCTCCGCCACCGCCTCGGTGGCACGGGACGGGCTGAAGATCTCCCTGCCGGCGAAGTGCGCCGACATCATCGTCGGGAATCTGGACGTGCTGGACGAGCTTTGCGCAGCGCCGGTATGGGGCTGAGCGCCACCCGGAGACCGACAGCTATCCTTATATACATTAAGACCGCCTCCGGCGTAATGCCGGGGGCGGTCTTTCGGTTATGGGAAACCCCTCTGTAAGCGCCGCCCCGTCGGGGGCGGCACACGGTAAAGCCCGCTGCACTTCCTTTTTTCGATCGTCCGCCGCCGGACGCCGTTTTCCTGCAGCGCCGCCGGACGCTATTCCCCGGTGATGCCCGACTGCTCGATGCTGGCGATAAACCTGCGCTGGCAGGCGATATACAGCACGATCATCGGCAGCACCGACAGCAGCGTGCCCGCCAGCGCCACCGACTCGTTGGGATCCGACGCCACCGAGGCGCCGTCGCCGTACTGCGCCTTATACAAGGTAGTAAACGAGCTGAGCTTCAGCGGCAGGGTGGGGATCGATCCGCCGAACATATAGTTCGCCTGATAGGTCTCATTCCAATACCAGACCAGACTGAACAAAAAGCACAGCACGATCGCCGAGCCGGCGATGGGCAGAGCGATGCGCAGGAAAATCTGAAGCTTTCCGGCGCCGTCCAGCTGTGCCGCCTCATCAAAGGAGCGGGGATAGCTGGAGAAATACTGGAAAAACACCAGAATGAAAATAGCGCTCTTGATCCCCTGCCCCAGCAGCGCCGGCACATACTGCACCCACACGGTGTTCACCATTCCCAGATCGTGGAACAGCGCATAGCGGGGGATCAGCATCACCTGCGTCGGCAGGATAAAGGTGGCGATGATCAGCAGCATCCACACATTCCGGCTTTTCAGCCGGAACCGTGCCAGACCGAAGCCGGCGCAGGCGCAGACCGCCGTCTGCAGGATCGCCGGCACCAGACTCATCAAGACGGAATTGCCGAACGCCCGGAAGAAATCCAGCGTTACAAACGCCTGCTGAAAGTTCCCCCAATACAGCTCCCGGGGGATCCAGGTGACCCGGGGATCGGTCAGGTCGCTGACGGAGAAAAAGCTGTTGACGACCATATACACGATCGGATACAGGTATACAAAGCCGATGGCGATCAATATCCCATACCGCAAAAGCGCCACAGGCAGGCTGTCCCGGGTCTCGTTTCCCTTCAGCCAGACGGCAGCGGTTCCTTTTTTCCAACGTTTCATGTGCGTGTTTCCTCACGATCTGTCGTTTTTGCTGCGGACGACGCTGAACAGAACGAACACCACGATCAGCAGCACCAGCAGGATGGCAAAATATATCCAGGACATTGCCGCCGAAAAGCTGTACATCCGTGT
The DNA here is from genome assembly GCA_934630515.1 of uncultured Eubacteriales bacterium. GTDB lineage: Bacteria > Bacillota > Clostridia > Oscillospirales > Acutalibacteraceae > UBA5905. The sequence continues at coordinate 145,371 of CAKTVV010000002.1, forward strand.
GGTATCAAACAGGTGGCTGGTAATCTTATGGTTGATGGACAGCTCGGAGTAGTTGGAAATGTCCACCACGGCATAGATGGCGCAGACCATCGCAATGGGGGCGATATGGGGCAGGGTGATCTTCCAGAACTTTTCCCAGCCGCCGGCGCCGTCGATGGACGCCGCCTCATACAGCGACGGCGAGATCTTCTGCAGCCCCGCCAGAAATACGATGATCTCCACGCCCGAAAACCACAGGATCAGCACCAGATTATTCAGTATGTACACCAGCGGACTGCGGATGATCCCGGGCAGCGCATTGATCAGGCTGAAGATCTCCGGATTTTTCGTGGAAAAATCCACGGTATAATTGGTGAGCAGACCGCTGATCGCCGGACCGCTCATCACGATGACCGGCAGGAAGAACACCGCCCGCAGAAATGTCCGCCCCACGAATTTTTTATTGAGCAGCAGCGCAATGATCAGCGAAAACACCACGATCACCGGTGTGGCGCAGCAGATCAGCACCACCGCCTCGCTCACATCCAGCCGAAACTGCGTATCCACATTCCAGGCATAGTCATAAAACTGCAGACCGGTAAAGCTCAGCACGGTTTTACCGGGATACAGCTGCACATTGCTCAGGCTCAGGATCACCGAGTACACCACCGGGTACAGGGTCAGCCCGAAAAAGCCCACGATCCACGGGAGCAAAAACGCCAGCCCGACCAGCTTATCCTTTTTCTCGTAATTCAGTACACGCTTCAAGCTCACGCCCCCTCTTCCACGCAGATCCCGCTCTTGGCGGCGACCACCACCGAGCCGTCCCGGTATTCCTCGTTGAGATAATTCACATACACCGTCACGCCGTTGGAATACCGCACCCGGACGACGCCCTTTTGCAGCACCCGATGCTCCTCCATGACGGCGCCCTCGGTCTTTTGCAGCACCGCATTGAGCTGGCGGTAGCTGGACACCATCGCCTCCTGCCAATTCTCCATATGAATGGAAAAATAGTCGGAGGAGGGGGTGCCGATGAGCTTCTCATTCTCCGCCTGCATCGTCAGGAAGGAGGGATAGGCGCCGTATTCCAGAAGCTTCAGCAGGCTGTCCTCGGTGTAGTACCCCTGATTGATATAGGGCGCATAGTAATCCACCGAGCCCTTCAGCACCATCGGCAAAAACGGCACCGAATCGGTCTCGAACAGGTATTGACTGTTTTCCAGCGGCATATCGAAATAGGCGTCGGTATCCCCCCACAGATAGGCGTTGGGGGCAGAAAAGGCGAGGGTGTTATCGGATCGGCTCAGCAGCTTCCGGATGGCGCTGCCGTTGGTGTCCCGGGTGATGGTATCTCCCTTGGTGAAGTCGCTGTAGATGTGGCTGCCCAGCCCCGTCAGCGCCAGCCCCAGATTGCTGTATTGCTTCTGGAGCTTCTGCAGAGAGGAGATGACCGCCTTGGGCTGCATCACATACGCCGTATTGTACTTGAGGGTCTTGTTGTCCCGGACAAAGCCCATGTTTTTATTGGAGATCGTCTTGGCAGAATCCATATCCGGGTTGCACTGATCCTTATTGGCCGTCAGCGGATTAAACTGCAAAAACAGCTGCCCGCCGCCGCTCTCCAGCTGCTCCCGGAGCCGGCTCAGCTCCTCGATCGACCCCAAGCGGCTGTCCAAAGCGGTATTGCCGTAGGTGCCGCCGTTCAGCCCGCCCTTTGTCCAGCCGATATAGGACAGGGTGATATTTTCTATGCCCTGCCCGTTGAGGGTGCGGCACATCTCCGCCGCCTCGCTGACCGAGGTCATCCGGACATAGTGGTTGAAGAGCTTGCCGCTTTTGACATCCGCCGCCAGCACCGCCAGACGCAGCGGCACCGCTGCGTCCGCCCGCTCCTGCTTGTCCTTGAGGGTGCTTTCCTGCAGCAGGGAGCGGTATTTCACCGCCATGCCGGAATAATCCGCCGCATCCCCCGACAGGAAATGATAGCTCACCGAGGGGGTCATACGGTTGGCTTTTTTCTGATTCACCGGGATGCCGCTGCCGTCCTTTTTCAGCGTCTGGGCATACACCGTTCGGAAATCGAACCGTGCCGTCACCCAGTTATAGTCGATCACATACCCGGCAGGCGAGGCATAGACGCTGGCGTAGGTGGCGCCCTCGTCGATCACCGCCAAAAAGGCGTCGCTGCCCACGCCGTGTACGGCGCCGAATACCGGAGCGGTGACGGTGGGGGCATCCGTAAGATAGTCGTTGGTGCGCTTTGCCATCAGGTCATTGGAGTTGGAGGTCGGATCCACCGCCGGGTCGTCTCCGTAGACCCGTTTATCAAAGGGCGAGAGATATTTGGTCGGCTGGGCATACCGGATCAAAGCGCCCGGGCCGTCCGGCACAAACATATAGCCGCTGACCCGGTCGCCGTAGGTGCAGCCGAAAAACGGCAGCAGATACAGCGATTGCAGCAGGAAGCTGCCCTCCTCCCGGAGACTGTCCTCCACCAGCGACACAGAGATGCCGTCCGGCTGCAGACGCAGCGCCACGGCAAAGGAGATCTCCGTCTGCCGATCGCTGACCCGCAGCACCGCCCCGTCAGCGGTCTTTTCCAGCTCCCGCTCCATGCGGGGGTCGCTGATGCTCACCTGCGTGGACATACATTCCGCATTGAGATAGGTGAACGTGACCAGCGACTGCGCCAGCGCCGTCCAGGTATCGTTGAGCCCCTCGGCGCCGTCGGCGGGTACGCTCCCCCAGACGTAACCGGTCTGCTTATTCAGCACCCGGACATTGCAGATATCCTCCCGGAAATACAGGGCATACCCCTCGTTCTCCGCCAGCAGCGCATAGCCGTCCGGCACCGACAGGGTGTTGGCTGCCGCCTGCCCCCGCACGGCGTCCGGATGGGCGTGACGGCAGGAATTGAGATCCAGTGCGGTGGTATCCGGCGTGATAAAGTCGGTCTTGCCGCCCGAACGGGCCAGCACCGCCGAGCACAGCAGCGCCGCCGCCAGCAGGCTGCACAAAAGCACCTGAAGCCTTTTAGATAACATACTTCACCTCCGTGAATACCTCCGTCAGGAACTGCACCAGCTGCATCCAGATCAAATACACGATCGCAATGGCTGCCAGAGCGATCACCATAATAAACAGCGTCAGGATTATATTTTTCAGCGTCTCCCAGAAGGTGTAATTGTGCATATGCATCAGACCCATATACAGGATCACCGCCGACCAGACGATGGCGATATAGGTCAGCAGATGGATGAAAAACGCTTCGTTCTGGGTAAAGCCGTAGGTTAGGATCACCTTGATGGGGGTCAGCAGCAGATAGGGCGTCAGGGCATAGGCGGTCAGCACATACAGCTCCCGCAGGCTGCCCTCGCCGTCGTTGATGGTGCTGACCATATAATTGCCGATCACCCAGAAGGCCGCACACACCAAAAACAGCAGAAACAGCACCGGCACCGACTGGGACACCGGGTTTCCGTTAAAGATAAACGCCTTGGCAGTATTTTCGATCACAAACACCGCCAGCGCCAGCCCATACAGCACCGTAGCAGAGGCGACCGAGCCGAAAATGCCCCGTTTCAGATAGTAAAAGCCGTCAATGGGATGACGCAGCATGGAAAAGGAAAAGCGCAGGTCGGTGCCCAGACGTCCGGCACCGGTGGCGGTGTTCTCCCGCAGATCCATGGTGGAGCCGTGGGGCTTTTTCTTCCGGAAAAACCGATTCCAGCACACCAGCGCCACGATCAGCAGCGCCGCCCCCGCCAGGATCCACACCATATGGCTGCTGATCCACACATCCCGCAGCTCCCAAAAGCACTCGGAATAATCGTCCCGGTCGTTGGAAAACCGGAAATGCTCCAGCGCCGCTCCGTACTGCTGCTGCCGCATGAGGGTGCGTCCGTAGCCCACATGAGCGATCTTGGACATACCGTTGAGCTTGAGGATCTCCTGCCACATCTGCTCTGCCTCGGCATATTTTCCGCCATTCATCAAATACAGCGCCTTGTGGGTCAGGGTGGTAAAATCGGTGGGAGTAAAGGTCTGCAGGATCCCCCGCTCCGAGTCCAGCACATAGAGGATCCCCTCATCGTTCATATCGATCGCCGACGCCACGGTGATCAGCCCGTAGGAATCGTTGCCCACCGACCGGCCGCCGAAGGAAAACAGCAGATTGCCGTCCCCATCGTATTCGTAGATCAGCCCGGTCTGGGTGACGGCGACACAGAGGTTGTTCTTGCCGGCCGCCACATCCACAAAGTTCCACTCGTCATCCATAAAACGGTTCACCGACAGGATGTTGGTACCCGCCATATTGTGCAGCTTGAGGCTGTTTTCGGTCTTTTCCTCCGTCGCCACGTTGGCGGAGCTGCCGGAGCCGCTTTGGGTAACGCTGTACAGCAGATCCGTATCGTTCATATCCATATTAAAGATGGCGTTGGGGATCTTATCGGACAGACTGTTGATCTGCTCCTCGTTCAGCACCAGCTGCTGCAGGCGCTCAAACGCCGTCAGGCTGCGTTTGTTGGCGGCAAAATAGCCCTGAAACTCCCCCGCCGCATCAAACTGCATGATGCCCTCATAGGTGCCCAGCCCCACCACGAAGATGTTCTTTTGGGAGGACACCGCCACGCTTTTGGGGTTAAAGGCGCTCTGGGCGCCGAACAGCACGCTCTCCGGCCGTCCGATCTTCTGCCGGAGCGTCCCGTCCGCCCGGAATACGAACACCGCCTGCGCCTCCGCATCCGCCACATACAGCTCTCCGTCCCCGTCCACAAACACCCCCATGGGCTTGACGAACTCCGAATACTTCAGCTCCTCATAGGTATCGGCGGCGGTATCGTAGAGGACGATGCGGGCGTTGCCGGTATCCGCCACATACAGGCGGTCCCCCTGCACAAACACGTCCTGAGGACCGGACAGACCGCACTCGTTCAGATAGATGCGGCTGGGGATATAGGCGTCCTGGGTGCGGATATACTCCCCGTCCACCGAAATGGTGTAGGTATAGGCGGTGCTCCGTGCCGCCGACGCCGGGATGACCAGCAGCCCGCACAGTAGCAGCGCCGCCGTCAGGATCGCCGGTATTTTCAGCTTTCTCATAGTCATTTCCTCTGCCCGTTATTTGATGCCGGAATGGGCCATCGTATTCATCACCCGGGATTGGAGGATGATGAACAGGACCAGATTCGGCAGGAACATGATCAGCGTACCGGCGGCGGATATGCCCATACCCGCCACCGCATTGCCTACGTTGCTGGGGAGGATCCCCATGTAGTACGCAAAGGTCTTGAGCGATTCGTTATCCAAAAACAGCGTGGACGCCTCCGTGGCGTTCCATGCCGACTGGAAGCTGAGCATCGCCACCGTCGCCAGCGTAGGCGTCACCAGCGGCACCACGATCTTGCGGAGGATCTGATAATCCGACGCCCCGTCGATGATCGCTGCCTCAATGAGCGCATTGGGCAGCTGGTCGATAAACTGCTTGGTCAGAAAGATGCAGGTAGGCGTCACGATCAGCGGGATGATATTGCTCAAAAAATTGTTCTGCAGCCCGGTATAGTAGATGATGAAATACCGGGGGATCGCCACCGCCACCGTGATAAAGGACAGGGCGATGGTGTTGGCGGTGAGGATAAAATTCTTCGTCCGGAACTGCTTCTTGGACAGCGTATATCCCGCCGTCACGGAGATATAAATGTTGGCGAACACCGTCGCCGCCGTCACGATCACGCTGTTGAACAGATAGCGGCTCATGGGGATCGCCGTGCCGGAGGACAGATTGAACAGACTCTTAAAATTTTCCAGCGTGGGGCTTTTCACATAGAACCGGGGCGGATACGCCATCAGCTCGCTGATGGGCTTGAACGCATTGATAAATATGTACAGGATCGGCAGCGCCATGACCGCCGCAATGGGGATCACATAGGCATAGATCTTCAGCTGACTTTTATGAAAATGCTGCGGATTCACGCCGTTGGGCAGCGCCCGCCGATTATTGATCCGTTTCTTCAAAGCTGTATCCCCCCAATCAATCGTCCGATACGAACAGCTTTCCTACCGCCTTGGTCAGCAGGAAAACGCCCAGCAGCACCACCACCGACACGGCGGCGGCATAGCCCATCTCATGGCGGATAAAGCCGTAATCGTCGATGTGATTGACGATCAGCTGACCGGCATAGTTGGGCGTGGGATTCGTGCCGGTGAGCGCCACGCCCGTACCGGCGCTGTTAAAGGTGCCCACGATCGCCATGATGGCGCCGAACAGCATCTGGGGCTTGATGGAGGGGATCGTAATGTAGACGATCTCCTGAAAGCGGTTCTTGATGCCGTCGATATAGCCCGCCTCGTAGATTTCTGAATTGATATTGAGCAGCCCCGACAGGATGGACAGAAAGCCCACCCCCATGCAGCCCCACAGCGCCACGAGGATCATGATGGGCATGAGATATTTTTCCGATTGCAGCCACACCACCGGCTCGTCGATCACCTGCAGCTTCAGCAGCAGATAGTTGAGCCACCCGGTCTTTTCGCCGTTGAACATAACACCCCACACCGTGGACAGCAGCACGCCGCCGGTCATGGAGGGGGAATAGAGGATCACGGTCAGGATGGTCCGGGGCGTTTTGGTCAGCTGGGACAGCGACCACGCCATAAAGAAGGACAGCACATAGCCGCCCACCCCCACAAACAGCGCATAAATGAGGGTGTTCGGCAGCACGTTCCGGGTGAAAATGGTGTCGTTGGTCAGCAGGGATATGTAATTCTTCAGCCCCACAAAATGGGGCAGCTCGATGGTATTGAAATCCGTAAAGGACAGCGCCACCGAGGCGATGGAGGGAATCACGATGAACAGACAGAACAGCACCAGATACGGCAGCAGGAAAACCAGCACCGAGTGTTTATCCAAAAAAGCCCGAATCTTCACGGTTTTCCTCCTTTCAGCCGCTGCAGCTCCTCCAATGCGTGGGTAGAATATTCCTTAAGAATGGCGCCGTTCTCGTCCACAAACCCGAATTCCTGCAGCTTACGCTTGAATTCCCGGTTGCACAGGATCGTGGCGGAGTTGACGCTGTCCACCAGCGAGCCGTTAGAGATGACCACCTTGTTCCACACGTTGCCGATCTCCCGTGCCACGATGTAGCTGGCGGGGTGCTCCACCACCTCCTGCTGCTGCCGGAATTGCTCCCGGATCACCGCCTTATGCTCGGCGGAAAAGGGCAGCGACTCAAAGGCCGTTTGGTTGGCGGAGTTCCACAGATAATTGGCGCCGTAGCCCACCTGCCGGCGGCGGGAATACTCGGTCTGGGTCTCGGAGGACAGCCACCATTTCAGAAAGTCCCACGCCTCAGCCTGCTTGTCGGAATTGGCGAAGATCATGGAGGCGGAGCCGTTGCAGCCGTAGTCCCGCCGGATGCTGCCGTCCTCCTGCCGGGTGCCGGGCACCAGCGCAATATCCCACAGCCCCTTCAGCTCCGGCGCCGCCATGGACAGCTGCAGATAGAAATCGTATCCGGCGATGCCGATGGGGATCTGGTTATACCGGAAGCTGTTGAAAAAGCTGGCGACCGATTGCTGCACCCCGTAGATCTTATAGAAATCCGTGATCTCCTGCAGAGCGGTCAGGGTATTTTCGCTGTCGATGGCGACCGACAGCCCGTCATCCGCATAGATCTGCCCGTTCTCCTGCAGCACAAAGGGGGCTACGGCGCCGATGGAATAGGCGCCGCCGCCGGAGGTGGGCAGGCTGAAATTCATGGAATTGCGCAGGAGCGTGGGCATCATCGCCCGCACATCGTCCCAAGTCTCCGGCACCGCCAGCCCCAGCGTCGCCAACGTATCCTTGCGGTAAAACAGCACCGAGAAGCTCCGGGTCTCATTGACCCCGTACACGCCGCCGTTATAGTACATGGGAACCAGCGATTCGAGACTGTAATCCTTGGTATACACATCCAGAAAATCGTCGTATTCCAGCAAATTCTTCGCCGCCCCCCGGATGGCGTATTTATAGGGCGCCACGGAGGAGATGACCAGATCCGGGTTGTTGCCCACGGCGTTGGCCAGGATCAGCTTCTGCTCGCTGGGCATCACCACCAGCTGGATATTGGTGCCGTGCTCCTTGTTATAGGTGGCATCCACCATCTGCTGCAGAATATTGACGCACAGGGGGGTCTGCCCCACCCATACCGTCAGCTCATCCGAGCCGCTCTCGGTCACGCCGTAGTCGTCTGCGATCGCTGCCGGTGTAAAGGAATAGAAAAACCGTTTCAGCGACTCCCACACCGAACGGAAAAAGCCGGCTTTTTCCGTCGGGGGCTGGGTCTCGCCGTATACATACAGCTTATCCAGCGACACCGACTGCGCCGTGATGTTATTGATGACCTGGATCAGATAGGTGGTGGCGGAGTTGTCGCCCCGGCACAGCATTTCGGTATTGTTAGGAATGGTTTTTTTATCGTCCGCCAGCTTGCGTGCCAGCTCGGCGGCATATTTCAGATCGTCGGCAAACACCGGCTCGCCCCCGGTCGTCTCCGCCAGCCGGGCATAGATGGCGTCCATCCGGTCGGCAAAGCCGTAGATGTCGCCCTGCGCCTGCGGCATATAGGCGTCCATATCCCAAGTGCGGTTGGCGTCCGATTCCCCGGCGGTCAGCTTGAGCAGCTGGCTGCCGAGGGTGTTGATCTCACCGATCAGCGCCAGTATGTCGCTGTATGCCTGCTCCAGTGCGCCCACCGACACGGTCAGCGCCACCGTATGCGTTCCCTTATCCAGATACACCCAAGCGTCATCGCCGTCCGCCTGCCACGAGGCGGTCTTGAACCGGTTGCTGCCGGTGCCGGCAAAGCTATAGGCTTCCCATTCCGCAAAGGGCACCTTGCCGTCCACCTCGATGCGGCGATACACCGGCAGATTGGTGTCGGAGGGCTGCTGATAGGCGGCACCGAACCGATACCAGCCGGCGGTCTCGATGGAAAATTCCCACAGCACCTTCTGCCCGGCAGTATTCCATGCGTCGCCGGACAGCACATTCAGGCGTTTTTTGTAGGTGTCATAGGGGGTCACGGTGTTTTTCTGCACACTCGCCGCCCGGATATAGGAATCCGACTTCAGCGCATATTGCTCCGCCTCGATGCAGACGCTATCCGTTCCGGCGATCACCGTCTGCCCCGCCACCGTATCCCGATAGGCGGGCAGCGGGGATTCCGGCACCAGCCAGATCCGCCGGAGCTCCACATCCTGCACCTGTACGCTCAAGGTAAAGCGCACCGCCCCCGCCGGCAGCTCGACGGACAGCTCCGCCTTGTTGATGCCGGAATTATCCAGCAGAAAGCTGCGGCAAGGCTCCTGTGCCACCGTCTGCTCCGGCAGCACGTCATTGCCGCTGCGGTCCGTCAGCCCCCGCTGGGTGTCGCACCACAGGGTCGGCAGCGTAGTATGGTACTCTGTGTCATTCACCTGCAGCAGCACGGTGTTGTCCATCGCCACCGCCGTGTGCACCGCCCGGTATTCCAGCAGCCACCGATAGCGGCCGCTTCGCTCCACCGCAGCGGTGAACACACCTGTCTCCCCGGCAGCCAGCGGCAGCGGCAGGGTTTCCCCCTCTACCGGCATTGCCCCCTCCAGCGAGGGGGCAAGCCAGTGTTCCGCCGCAGCAGCCGTATAGTTTCGGGAGCTCTCCGGCTCATTTGTCTGGGCGCTCGCCGCCATCCCCGTGGGCATCAGCCAGATGCTCACCGCCAGCAGCAGCGCCACGATCCTTTTTTGATGTTTCATAGGAGCTCCCTTTCCGTTTCGTCGCTTATGCTTCGGCAGAGTTCGCTTTCTTTTTCCGGCGCAGCCACAGGAGCAGCACCACGATCCCCGCCGCCAGCAGCACCACCACAGCGCCCAGCACCAGGAAGAACACCACCGGGCGCATCCCGAGGATCCGGTTCTCGCCCTGCTTCACCAGCCGCCGCTTTTTGATCACCTGGATCTCATCGTCCTCATCCGGCTCGACCGTGGAATCGCCGTCGGTGTCAGTGTCGCTGTCCACATAGCTTGTGTTGTTGTCGGGGTCGGTCACCGGCTTATAGGTATCGTCCGGCTTGGAGTCCACCCCCGTCAGGCTCTTGTTCACCTGCATCTGATACAGCGTCGCCTGAGCGCCGCCCACCGCCGTATGGACGGTCAGACGCACATACCGGGCACGCACCGGCGAGAAGGAGACCGTCTCCACACCGCCGGTGGCTCCCTCAACGGTCTTCACATCCGTCCATGTCTGCCCATCCTCAGATACGGCGACGGTATAGCCGGAGGCGTAGGAGGTGCCCCATTTGAGGGTCACGGAGGAAACCAAAGCCGTTTCCTTCAGCACTGCCGTCAGAGAGCCGTCCACGTTGTAGAAGGCGGTGGTGTCACCGTTCAGCAGCACATCCGCCGCCGCATCGGTAAAGTGATCCAGCTGGTCGATGGTGCCGTAATCCCCCAGCGTAATATCCACATTCTTCCAGTCAGCCGTGCCGAGATAGATCTTGGTGACATTGCCGCTCTCCACATAATACCCTACGGTGGTCCCGTCGGCAGGCAGAGCGGTCAGCCGGGACAGCGCCTTTCCGTCCACCGTCACGCTGTACGCCGCCACGCCGTACGCCAGCAGATCCTTCGCCTGATTGCCCTGATCGTAGGACACCCGGAAGGTGCTCGGATCCGTCGGCTCGCTGGTATACACCGTGGTGCTGTCCGCATCGGCGTGATAGACGCTGGTGCGCTTTCGGTCGGCAGGGGTCACCAGCAGCGCCTGAGTCTTTTCCGCATCCTTATCGGAGCGGTTCAGCGTCAAGGTGCGATCCACCGTCACCGGCACCGCCGCCCCGGCACGCAGCAGCACCGGCGAATAGTTATAGGGGGTCTCCACGGTGACCTCTTTGCCGCCGCTGTATTTCTGCCCATCCAGCAGATTATACCAGCTGCCGGCGGGCAGCGACAGCGTATCCGTCAGCCGGCCGTCGGTGGTCACCTTGACCAGAAAATCATCGCAGAACAGATATTGATCCTCCAGCCCGTAAAGCTCCAGCTGACCGTCAAAGGCGACCGCCATCCCCTGAGTCATGGGGATACCGGTGATATTCGCCTTAATGGCGGAGGACTGCACCTTACCGGCAATGCTCTCCCGCAGCCAGTAGGCGTTTTTATACGCCGCCTGAGTCTGGGCATCGTACTCGGTGGGATTCTTGGATACATTGCCGCCGGAGCGCATGATCGGTATAAAAGCGGCAAACTGCAGCCACCGTCTGTAGAGGGCGTCGGAGGGACGCCCGTCCAGTGCGCCGATATCGGCGCCGATCATGGAATAGCCGGAGGCGCTGAGGGAGATCAGCGACCGCACCTGCATGGATAGCCCGTTGACCCCGGCGCTCTGGTCGCCCAGCCACACCGGCGACCACTGCTGCGCACCGGCGCAGGCGCCCCGGATATAGCAGAGGAAATCGTCGTTGGTCAGCTCTTTATACGCCTGATTATACGCCTTGGCATAGAAATAGGTGTAGAAGTTGTGCATCTTATCGCCGGTCAGACCGTTGCTGAACACGGTGTCCGCCGGAATCAGCTCCGCAAAGTCGCACATACCGCCCTTGATCCCCAGATCGGTATGCTGCTTGAGCCAGCGCTTGAGCAGCTCCACCCCCAGAGGATCGGTGAAGTCCACCCAGCTGCCCACGATCTTCTTGCTGCGGGAATAGCGGGCAAAGGGAAGCTGATCCGTGCTGCTGCTGCCCAAATAATTCAGCGCTTCGGTGGGGCTGATGAAATCGCCGTTGTTCCAGCGCAGCATCACCGAGCCATTGGATTTCACGATGTTATTGCCCGCTGCCGACGCCGAAATGGTGGGATGCTCGCCGTATACCACATGCACCGGCGTACCCATCTCCTCATAGGAGGCGTACAGCGCCCCCAGCTGGGCGATGGCGTTGGGGGTGCTCTCCCCGTTCAGCTTCCAGTAGCCGTTGGAGCCGCCCGCCTGATACTTGTATGCCCAATCGGCGGTGGGCGCATAGGGCTTACCGGTCAGATCGGTGTATTTCACCAGGTTTTCCTTCATGGAGCCGGTCCATATGTACGCATCCAGCCGGCTGTCGGAGAAATCCAGAGTATACTTCTTCTCGTTGGTGTAGCCGATATCCACATTGGCGCTGGCAAAGGAGTTATAGAACAGCGTATAGCCCCGGCTGCTGTGCAGGATGGGGATATTGGTATAGCTCCGCCACAGCTCCTTGCCGGTGGAGGCGGCGCTGTGATAGGCGGCATCGGAATTCCACATCACCGTGCGGGTGCCGTTCTGATTCACCGGGCCGAACCGCTCGCCGGTGCCGTAGACTACTTCCTCTTTGGAGAGGGGCAGCTCCAGCCGGGTCTTTGCCCACTTCTTCTGGCTCAGTCCAAAGGAGATCTGTCCCGGCGTGATATCGAACAGCCGCACCCCGGCGGCATCGTACACCGTCAGCTTCCAGCTGCCGTCCGTCTCGGAAAAGCGCACCCGGGTGCCGTCGGTGCCGGTCATGTCGATGCTCTGCCCCTCGACGGTCTGATAGTCGATGCGCTGATTGGACTCCGGCTCGAACACGCCGGTCTTTTCAAAGGATTCCGGATGCGCCGCCGGCGCCTCATTCTCCAGACGCACGCCGCCCAGCGACGGGAAGGACAGGAACAGACTCATATCCTCCCCCTTGACGGTGATCCGGATCTCAAAGGAGGTGTCGTGCTTCTCATAGCCACGGTAGCCTGTAATATAGTACCACACTGCGTGTACGGCGGGTGCCTCCGGGCTGGCCGGATACACGCCGAAATCGCCGGCGTCCGCAGCCGCCGCCAAAGGCGTCGTCACCGCCGTGACCGCCATAAGCAGCGCCAGCAGGAGCACCTGTAAGGATCTTTTCGTTGACATTTGTCCGCCTCCCATATCAGTTTAGATAGACTGTCAGCACGCCAAAGGCGCTGTCTGTATGCAGCCATGTTTTGCCGTCCGCCACCGCAAAGCCGGTCTGGGTGCGGATCCCCTCCACGGAATCCGCCCGGGGCAGCGGCACGCCGTCGCATTCGACACCGACGGCGGCGGCACAGAGCACCGCCCGGTCGAAGCGGTCGCCGGTCGTCGCCACGGTAAAGCCTGCATCGGTCTTTTTCACCGAAACGGTGTATTCGGTATCCGGATCTGCATAATACCGCTGCTGCCGGTCGCCGTCAGGCGGCGTGATCAGCAGCGCCGCCACCGCCTGTGCGTCCTCAAACGGCTCCATCAGCCGGAGCGAGGGCGCCAGCCGCACCGGGATCGCCGTACCCGCCCGCAGGTACACCGGAGAATATTCCCATGTGACCGGGATCTCCCGGGTCTGACCGCCCGCCTGCACGGAATCGTCAAACAGCCCATACCAGACACCCGCCGGGAAGCTCACCGTCTGGGTCTGGGCATTTTCCTGCAGCACCGGAGAGACCAGCAGCTCGCCGCAGAACATATACTCCGTCTCGCAGCTGCGCACCGCCGCCTCCTGCGGGAACGCCACCCCCATCGGCAGGGTCATGGGCGTTCCGATGCGGTGGGAGACGACGGCGCTGCTGTAGATCAGCGGGATCAGGTTTTCCCGCAGCCAGAAATGCCGCCGGAATACCGCCACACCCTGCTCGCCGAAGTCCCATGGCTGCTTGGTGGAATCGCCGCCGGTGCGCATCAGCGGCTGGAAAGTGCTGAACTGCAGCCCCCGCAGGAACACCTCCCGGCTGGGGGTACCGCACAGCCCCGCCAGATCGCCGCCCCATACGGAAAAGCCGCTGCAGGAGATGCTCAGCCCGCACGCCAGCTGCTGCCGCAGCCCGTCAAAGCTGGCATACTGATCGCCGCACCAGGTACACAGCCATTTCTGGGAGCCGGCGCAGCCGCCCCGGATATAGCAGAGAAAATCGTCCCCCCGCAGGGAGGTATACAGCTGATGATACGCCTTGGCATACCAGTAGGAGAAGAAGTTGTGCATCCGGTCGCCGCAGAGCCCGTTGGAAAAGGTGGCGTCGATGGGAACCAGCTCGGCAAAATCCACCATACCGCCGCACAAGCCCGCCCGAATGCGTTCTCCGTGAATGGCCTCCAGCAGCTCGGCGCTCTTTTTGTTGGGAAAATCGATGAAATAAAACGGATCGCCCTGAGGATCGAAAATGCTTTTCGCCAGCGGCAGCTCCCGGGCCGGCACATCGGGAGCCACCTGCTCCCGCACATAGGGCGGGCAGTCGGCGCAATTCCAGCACAGCATCCGAGTGCCGTATTCCGCTGCCCGGCGGTAGGATTCCATGCTTTTGCCCACGGCGCCCTCGCCGTAGACGGCGGAGGGGATCGTCCCCAGCTTGCGGTACCCCTCCAGCAGCCCCTCAAATGTGGTCTCATAGGTTTCCCGGGGGGCGCGGTCGTCCGGGCATTTCCAAAAGCCGTTGGAGCCGCCCGCCTGATAGTGGAATGCCCATTCCGGCGGCAGCAGCTGCCTGCCGGTCAGGTCGGTGTATTTGATGAGGTTTTCCTGCACCGTTCCCGTCCAGATGTACCAGTCGATATAGCTGTCGTCAAAGCGGGCATACAGCCGGGTCGGATCGGATTTTCCGATGTCCATGACGCCGTTGCAGGTGGTGTTGAAGAAGATCGAGCAGCCCCGCCCGGTGTGGATCAGGGGAACGTTCTTATAGCCCCTCCACAGATCCAGATTTTCTGCCGTGGGATACCAATGATAGGTGGGGTCGGTATTCCAGAACGCCACCTGCCGTCCCCGCTGATTCACCCCATTGAACCGCTCGCCGGTGCCGCATACCGTCTCGTCTCCCGTCAGGGGCAGTTCCAGACTGTATTGCTTCTGCACGCACCGATCCTCGCCGATGCCGATATTCCACTTGTTGATGGCATACAGCAGCTTGCCCCGGGGGGTGTAGATCTCAAAGCGCCAGAGATTCCCCTCCGACACGAACACCGCCGTGGTGCCGTCGGCGCCCCGAAAGCGATAATCGCTGCTCACCGGCATCTCCAGAGCGCTCTCCGGCTCAAACACCGCCGTCAGCTCCTCGGGAACCTCCCGGCGGGTACGAGGCTTGCGGGAAGAGATCCGCACGCCGCCTATGGACGGCAGCGACAGATAAAGCGACTTGCGCACACCGTAGGCCATGTACTGGATCTCATAGGAATGGCGGTGCCAGACCAGATTCGTCACCGCCGAGGGGGACGTCCAGTCCACCCATTGGGTCTGGGGACGGGGACCGATGGGGTAGTCCCCGAAGGGATCCTTGCAGTCCTGCTCCTCCTTCCCCTCCGCATACGCAAAGCGCACCTCGTATTCCACCGACAGCTCCGTATAGGTATCGACGGAGCTGAGCATGGCCACATTGCGGTTCCAGCAGCCGGCGCCGTCAAAGGTGCGTACCAGCTCCCGCTCCTGTAGGTTATAGAATACCTCGAGGGGCAGCTGCGGTCCGACGGAATTGGCCACGTCCGTGAAAAAACGACAGCCGTCAAATCGGCCCGGCTTCCCGTTGATCCGGATGTTCTCCAGTACGGTTCCGTTGGAGTTGGTACCCAGCAGCAGGTGCCCGCCGGCATAATTGGCCGGCAGCTGCCGGACGGTGATCTGTACGCCGTTCACCAGACATTCCACCGTGCCGTGGGCCACATTCACCCGAACATGATTGGCTTTCGTCGGGTCAAAGGGGTGAAAATCGCACCATGGATAGTCAATGTTGTTGGCCAGGGCAAAGGTGTTGGTGACGTATTGCCCCTTTTCGTCGATCTTATATCCGCACCCCAGCAGCACCGAGCCGTCCCGGCGCGCCCGGGCCGCCGACTGCTCCAGATCCTGCCGCCCGAAGCTCAGCCACACATACTGTTCTTTCATTATTTGCATACACGTGTTCCTTCCGCTCCCCGGCGCACCGCTTTTTTCGACGGTGCGCCGGGTCGGTTCATTTATCGGTTGGCCTGATCAAACTGCTTTTGTACATCCGCCAGCTTTTTCTCGAAATCGCTCCAGGCTTTGGCCACCTTCGTGTTGCAGGAGCTGATCGCCTGATTGACCGTCTGCTCCACCAGACTGTCGGCGCCGCTGGCCGCCTTATAGAGGCTGTTGTAGGTGCCGGAGGTCACGTTGTTCCAGTCCGGCACGATCTTCACAAAGTCATACCGATAGCAGTTGCCGATATTCTCCTGCAGATAGGCTGCCACCGGCTCCGCCTTGACCCCGGGCAGGCTCTTGAACTTCTCGATGACCTTGGGGTTGGTGGTGGTGGGATAGTAGAAGGACGCCTGCAGCGAATATTTGCCCTTGTTGGCATCGTCATACATGGACAGGCGGGCGATGTTGCCCTCGGTGCTGTAGGTGGTGTAGCGCAGCAGCTGGAACGCCGCCTCCTTATCCTTGCAGGAGCTGGTCATGAAGGAGTGATCCACATGGTAGGGCATTCTCCCCTTGACCGCCTGCGGGCAGGTCCACATGATCCAGTTGAAGTTGGTCACCGTCTCCCGCTTGTTCTTGTATTCCCAGGTGCCTAAGCCATGGAACAGGGTCAGACCCTTGTGATACGCCACCCAGCCGTCTGCCCAGCCGCCGGTGCCGAACTTTTTCGTATAATCGCTGCCGGAGCCGCTCTTGAGGGCGTTTGCCTCCAGCCCGGGAACGCTGCGCAGCACCTTGAGCGCCTTGATGGAGTCAATGGTGCCCTTAGCGCTGAAGTTTTTGGTCTGCTGGTTATAGCCATACAGGGACGAGGTACCGTCATAGCAGTTGGCAAACAGGGAATAGAGCGCTCCCATATCCTCCTGCGCCGAATACTTATCCGTGGTGGCCTTGCGGCAATACTCCTCAAAATCCTTGACCGTCCAATCCAGCGCCGGTTTATTCAGGTTCAGTGCATTCAGCACGTCCGTGTTGAGCTGGAAGGTCTCGAAATGCGCCTGCAGGGGCAGCGCATACAGCTTGCCGCCGTAGGTGTAGTCGCTTTTCAGGTTGTTGGGCACATACTGCCGATAATCGGAATCGTTTTTCACAAACTCATCCAGCGGGTGCACCCAGCCCTGCAGCAGATAGGTGGGAATGGGTCCGGCATCGTTGAACACGATATCCGGCATGGTGCCGGAGGCGGCACGGGTGGACAGAAATTCGGTGGCTGCGTCGGCGCCGGAATGGGCGAAATAATCGAACTTCAGCTTGACATTCGGATAGACCTTCTTGAAGCTGTCAAACAGCGCCTGATAGTCGCACACACGGGCGGTATCGATGGACACGGTGACGGTGCCCTTGACGTTATAGTTGGCGTTCTTATCCTCGCCGGCGCCGTCCACCACCAGCTCGCCCTGCTTATGGGAGTCGGAGGGCGCCGTCACGCCGCTGTCGCCCTTTTTCCCGCCGTTCGATTTGGTGGTGGTCGCCTTGCCGGAGGAATCCTTATCGGAGTCCGCTCCGCTGGTGGCGGCATCCTTATCGCCCCCGGTTCCCTCAATGGTGGAGAAGTAGGATTCCCACACCTCTCCGTCATTCTTTGAGCAGCCGGCAAATACAGTAACCATCATCAAAACCGCTGCCAGCAGACACAGTGTTCTTTTCATTGTAAGCCCTCCTTACTGCACTTTAACGCACCGGAATCGGTGTATACTCATATACGGTGTCCGTTTCTTTTCTCCGCTGGGAGAAATCGAAATAGGCGTCCTCGGCGGTCGGCTGCCAGCCGTCATCCTTGTAATCGGGGTCGTAATAATCTTCTTCCTGATCCAGCAAAGTCACCATAGGCAAACCAAACTTCACGCCTGCCGCATTGGAGGCGAAGTAGATGTACCCGCCCTTATACTTGGAATTGACCGCCTCGGTGAACAGATAGCCGTCCATCCAGATGGTGAAATAATTGTCCTCGCAGCGGACCCGCAGGGTGTGGGTGCCGCCGGTCTTCCAGGAACCCGCCCCCAGTGCCTCATTCATTTGATTCAACACCGGCTTGCCGTTATACCAGTTGAGGGTCTTCGGATCCAGAATACCGCCGCCGGAATGGATCAGGAACGCCTTTTGCCCCTCCTCTGCCAGCCAGGACTTACCCGGAGCGCTGGCGCCGAAGCCGACCAGGCAGGAGAAATCGTCCATATTGGAAAGCGCCGTGTATTCCACCGTCATATCAAAGTTCTTATACTTGGCTTTCTTGTAGTACAGCACCGACAGATCCTCAAAGGTGCTGTCGCTGGGCTTGGAATCCTTGCCGTCCTTGCGGGAGAGCATCAGCCCGTCCGCCGTCACCGACCATTTGTCCTCCAGCGTCACCGGCTGCAGATCTTCTTTGGTCAGCCGATCGGTATAATATGCCTCATAGGCAGCCGTATCGGTCAGATCCTTGACGGTAGGTGCACCGAACTGCACGCTGCCGGCGTTGGCGGCAAAATAGATATAGCCGCCGGTATAATCGGGGTTGGAGCCGGTGCAGACCTGATACCCGTCGATCCATAAGGTATAGGACTGTCCGCTGACCTTCACATGCAGGGTGTGGACGCCCGCTGCTTTCCATGTGCCTGCGCCCTGCGCCGCATTGGTCTGATCCGAAGCGGCTTTGCCGTTGTTGAGCCACGCCTTGTTCTTGGCATTGAGGAACAGGCCGCCGGCGTGAATGATGAATGCGGTATCGCTCTTGTTGTCCGCTGCCTGCCAGCTTTTCCCGATCTCGCCGCCAAAGCCGAAGAACGTCACCCAATCGCTGTAACCGGAGGTGGTAGCATATTCCACGGTCATATCAAAGCTCTGGTAAGTGCGCACATTATAGTACAGCACCGCCATGGTGGAATCCACATCCTCGCCCCAGGTGCAGCCGTCAAAATTCCGCTGCGCCCGTCCCTTGGAATTGATGGACCAGCGCTTGGAGAAATCCTCCTGCGCATAGGCTGCCGTGCCGGCGGCGGCGCCCTTCATGCTGCTTGTGTAATAGGGGGTGAACACGGACGTATCCAGCAGCTGCACCGCCTCGATCCTGTTGAAGGATATGCCGGCGGCGCTGGCGCCCACATAGATGCGCCCGCCTGTATATTGATCGTTCTGACCGGCGGCGACGGTGTAGCCGTCGATGATCACGGTAAAGGCGGTGCCGACCATACGGATATGCAGCGTGTGCATCCCGGTGGGATCCCATGCCTTGCCGGCTGCCTCGGTCTGCGCCTTGGCGGACGCCGTCTCATACAGCTCGCCGGTCTTGACATTCATCACCTTGCCGTCGCCGTTGACGCCGAACACCGTATCTCCGGCGGTATCCATCCAAGTGACGCCAGTCTCGGCGCCGATGCCGAAATAGGTCACATACCGGTCGCTGCCGTCGGTGGCGTACCGGGCGGTCATGCTCACGTTGGCATAGCTGCCGGTGGTGTAATAGAAGATCGCCACGTTGCTGCCGGTATCCCCATCCTTATCCGTCACCCGGGTCAGACAGGTGTCAAAATTGGTCTTTTTCCAGTAACGGCTGAGATCCTGCTCGGGGAAGAACTGGGAGCCGACCACCGTATTGGTGTGATAGGGCTTCCACTCGCTGGTATCCAGCGCATTCAGCTTTTTCACCGTCAGGTCCTTCAGCATCACGCCGTCTGCCCGGGCGGCAAACCACACGCAGCCGCCCTCGTAGCTTTCGCTGAGGGTGAACTCCGCCACGGTATAGCCGTCGATGGTCGCCTTGACCTTGCGAGAATCCACCGTCACCTGCAGCGTGTGCAGTGCGGCGGCGTCATAGGTCTTGCCCGCCGCCTTGGCCTGCGCCGCCGCCGTCTTGTCCCCGGCGGTGACCCAGCTCTCGTTTTTGGCGTTCAGGACCGCCCCCGCCGCATGGAGCAGATACCCCACGGCGCCGGTGTCCGACAGATTGCCGCCCGGCTGACCGCCGAAGCCGAACGCTGCCAGCCCGGTCGATGCGTAGTCGGACGGGGCGGAATACTGCACCGTCAGCTCGAGATCCCGGTACACATCGGTGTTGTCCACCAGCAGCGCATACGCCTGATTGGTCAAGTAACGGCTCACGGGATAGCCCAGCTCGTTCAGCTCCCAGTGCGCCGTGAAGCCGGTCTGCTGGGGTTTTTGGACGCCGAGCATGGTCGGTGCATAGTAGGAGGTAAAGTGGTCAAAGCTCTTGAGCTTTCGGGTGGACAGAGCGCCGAAGGAGACCCCGGCTGTGCCGGAGCCGATGAACAGAGCGCCCTCGGTGTACGTCTCCGCCATGCCGGTATACACCCGATAGCCGTCCACGGAGATCGTGCAGCCCTGCTCCAGCATCCGCACGACGACCTCATGCGCCGCCTCCCGATCCCAGACGTCACTGCCCCCAGCCGCCTCTGCCAGCTGGCGGGCGCTCCGGGCGGACAGCTGCTCGCCGCTCACGGCGTCGTACACCGCTCCGTCCGCATCCAGCGTAAAGGCGCCGGCGCCCTCGGTCAGGCGCCAATTCCGCCCGTCCGTGCCGCCGAAGCCGATCAGCGCCCGGGACCGGTCATCGGCGGGATGGGTCACCTGCACCCGGGTCTCGAAATTCCGGTAGATCCCGGCGGTGGAGAACAGCGCCGCCATATGGGTGTTGCCGTCCCCCAGCGATGCCGCATCCTTTGCCGTCCGCACCAGCCGGGAACCGTCGTCGCTCAGCTGCCAGTAATCGGTCAGCTCCACCGCCTGCAATTCCTCGCTGTCCGTCACGCTGTCGGTATAGTAAGCGGTGAACGCATCCGGCTCCACCACAGGGGCAAGCGCCTGCACCTCGGGCACGCCGAACTGCACCGACAGCGCATTGGCGGCAAAATAGATGTAGCCGCCCTCGTAATCCGGATTGCTGCCGCTGGTCAGCTCATAGCCGTCGATCCAGACCTTAAAGCTGACCCCATTCACCCGCAGCCGCAGCGTATGTACCCCCTCGGCATTCCAGGTGCCGCCGGCGTTTCGGACCTGATCCGACACGGCGTTCCCCGCATACCAGCCCTTGGTTTTGGCGTTGAGCAGCAAGCCGCCGGGATGAAGGATAAAGGCGGTATCCCCTTTGCTGTCCGCATCCATCCAACTGCGTCCCATGGTGGCACCAAAGCCGAAGAACGCCACCCAGTCGCTATATCCCTTTGTGGTGGCATATTCCACGGTCATGTCGAAGCTCTCATAGGTGCGGGGGTTGTAATACAGGACCGCCATGGTCTTGTCCACATCCTCGCCCCAGGTGCAGCCCTGATCGTTGCGCCGGGCACGCCCGTCGGCATTCACCGTCCACCGGGCGGAGAGCTCCTCCTTGACGAAAGCAGCCGTGCCGTCCGCCGCCCCCTTCATACTGTCCGTATAATAGGCGGTAAACGCCTGCGCCGGAGTCTGCCCCTGAGCAAGGGCAAATCCGCCGCCGACCGATACGGCTGTCAGCAGCAGCGCCGCCGCCGCCAACCAGCAGACCCATTTTCTGAAAGGCTCCGTGCGTTCGGATCGTTTCATACCGTTCCATCTCCTTTATGCGTAACTTGGGCAAAAACCCTATTCCGACCATTCTATGGACATTGTACCACATCCCATAGGCCATTCCTATACACAAACTGGGTGAGCATATAGACGATTTGACACAAATCCATCCGATGGGTTCCGGCGCAGAGCCGCCGGTTTTCGATCAAAGCCCATGAAATCGCCCGGTCATTCCCGGGATTTTTGCACCGTTTCGTAGGAAAACGCACAAAAACGGCGATTTTGCTCTCCGGTGCAATTACAGGGGATATTCAAATTCCGTCCGTGTTCCGGTGCACAGAACCACTGTGCTGCGCTTATCCTCGGCTCTGCTTTTTCGCCGGGCAGATTGCGGGCTTCCTATCCGAGAAAAAAACAAACAAGCCGGCGCATAGAAATACCTCTATACGCCGACTTGTCGTGAACTCAAAGTACCTGTGCCAGCGACACCAGATCCCGGACGTCGATCCGGTCATCACGGTTCGCATTCAAGCGCCAGGTCGGCGTTTCCAGACCCAGCAGCGCCCGCCGCAGCGGCGCCTGATCGTTCGCATCCACCACACCGTCCCCGTTGCCGTCGCCGCAGACGACCGCCGTCAGCGTTTCCGCCCAGGCGGCGATCTTCGGCGTCAGCAGCTCATAGCCGGCGGCGTCCGGATGGAGACTATCCGGCAGATGTGCGCCGTCGGCAAACCAGCCCCGGACCTCCTCATCCGCAAACAGATCCAGACAGGCTACATCCCACTTGGCGCAGATCTCCTGTGCCAGCGCATAATAGGGCTGGGCATTGGCGTCCGCCAGCGCCGGCACGCTCATCGTCACGATATAGCCCAGCGCCGCCTGCGGGTATTTCTGCCGGGCGGTATACAGCAGCTCCTCGAAGGCGCCGCCGAAGGTGGCGGTATCGAAATCCTCCGGCGCAAAAGAATCGGATATGACCCCCAGCGGATGGGACTTCAGCGCATCGTTGATGCCGCCCTCCAGCACCACATAATCAAACGTTCCGTCGGGCAGCTGATTTTTGATCTGCGGGATCCCGGCGGTCTCCATCACGGTCGAGCCGCTGACCGACCGGTTTTGCCAGTCCATGCCGTAGCGGATGCCGATCCGACCGCCCCAAGAGAGCCCGAAGATATCGTCCCCTGCCCCATAGGAGATGCTGTCCCCCGCAAAGAGGGCGGTCTTTCCGTACAGAGGGCTGTCGGCGTTGCCGGAGGTGTCGGTATCGGTCAGCTCCCGCACCGTGGGCACGCCGAACCGGGTAGTCAGCTCATTGGAGGCGAAGAAGATATAGCCCTCCTCCGTGTAGCTCGAGAGCGTCTGACCGAAAACGGTGTGCCCGTCGATGCTATAGAGCACCGTGCCGTCCACCACCCGCACCGTCAGGGCGTGCGCCGCCAGATCGTCCCAGCCGGTCACCGTATCGTGGAGGGTCGTGCCGCTGGCCTTATACCAATAGTTGGCGGCGCTGGTATCCGCCGAGCAGATGGCGCCGTATTTGCTGATGTTGCACGCCACCGCATTGTCGTCAAAATAGAAGCTCTTGCCCATTTCCGTCGCACCGAAGCCGATCAGCGTGGAGTTGTTGTGATTGCTCCCCTGATAGACCCGGTAGGGCACCGTCATTTCAAAGCTCTTGTACTTCCGGGTGTTGAGATACACCACCGACAGGTCGCTGTAGCTGTTGCTCCAGTTGACAGACCGGTCGTTGCGCACAAGCACATCGTCGCTGACCGTCCAATAGTCGGACAGGGCGGCTGCCGTCATGGTCTCGGTGGTTTTGGCGTTGCCGACATAGTAGGCGGACAGCACCGAGGTATCCGCCAGCTCCTTCACGGTGGGCACACCGAACTGCACCGATCCGGCATTGGCGGCGAAATAGATGTAGCCGCCGTTGTAATTGGCGTTGCTGCCGGTGCAGACCAGATATCCGTCGATCCACAGCTTGTAAGCCCGATCGTTGACCTGCACCCGCAGGGTATGGACGCCCGCCGCCTTCCAGGTGCCGGAGCCCTGCGCCGCATTCGTCTGATCCGAAGCGGCGGTGCCGTTGTTGAGCCACACCTTGTTCTTGGCGTTGAGGAACAGACCGCCCGCATGGATGATGAACGCCGTATCCCCCTTGTTATCCTCCGCCTGCCAGCTTTTTCCGATCTCGCCGCCAAAGCCGAAGAACGTCACCCAATCGCTGTAGCCGGAGGTGGTGGCATACTCCACCGTCATATCGAAGTTCTTATACGGGCGCACATGATAATACAGCACCCCCATGGTGGAATCCACATCGTCACCCCAGGTGCAGCCGTCAAAATTGCGCTGCGCCCGTCCGGCGCTGTTGACCGCCCAGTGGGTGGTGAACGCCTCCTGCTCATACGTCGCCGTTCCGGCGGCGGCGCCCTTCATGCTGCTGGTATAATAAGGCGTAAACACGTCCGTGAGAGACTGGCTCTCCGCCGAAACAGCTCCGCCCACCGATACGGAGGTGAGCAGCAAAGCCGCCACCGCCAGCCGGCAAACCCAGCTCTTGAAGGTCTGCTTGCGTATCCATTGCTTCATACCGTTCCATCTCCTTCGTGCATCTCGAATACAGACAAAATTCCATCATTTCATGCCCGAGATTCTATACAAAAGTGTATCAGCGTAAGGAATAAATGTATATACACGATATACCCGAATTCCGATTTTTTATGGATAAAATGACACGATTGCATCGCAAAGAAAACCACTGCCCGACTGGTTGTTTCTGCAAATATACAGCACATTGCACAAGAACAAGCCGCTTGTTTTGCGCATTTTCGAGAACAAAACCAACATTTCCGCCTGCATCGTGTCTCCCTTCCGGAACCAAAGAAAACGGCAGCGCAGAAAAAATATTGACAAATTGCGCTTGCGCCACTATAATCAACTCATCCACGGACAAGGTGACCGGGGCGTTCTCGTTTTTTCGCTCCGCAATGCGCAATGCGCTTTGCTTCAGGCGGCGAGAAGCACAGCGATACCGCCCGATCGCCGCCGGCGCAAGCGATGGCTATATCCAGACGAACAAGCCGGGGAAATACACCGTTTCCGGAGCGGCTGTATCCGGCTCGCTCCGTCGAACCAAACCGAAAGGCGGTGCCACCATGCTGATCATCAACAGTGCCTTTTACGCCAACAGCGAGGTAGACTTGCCCAACAACACGGAATCGCTGTTCGTCACCAGCGCCGGGCATCATGCGCTGCTGAAGCTGAACGAATTCTCCACCATCCGCCCGTACGGGCGGCGGGATTATCAGGTCCTGTTCGTCAAGAGCGGCAAGCTGTATTACACGGTGGATGAGCAGGAATACGTCTGCGGCGAGAACACCATCGTATTCTACCGCCCCCACGAGCCGCAGTTTTACACCTACTATCTGAAGGACAACCCGGATGTCTACTGGCTCCATTTCACCGGCAGCGAGGTGGAGGAATGGCTCACCCATCTGGGGCTGAGCGACAAAAAGCACTACGCCGTGCGGGAATCGAAGAGCTATGCCCGCCTGTTCGACGGGATCATATCCGAGCTGCAGCGGAAATCCCCCCACTATGTGGAGATCATCAATCTTCAGTTCAAGGAGCTGCTCTACTATTTTTCCCGGGGCGTCTACCAGCTCAGCATGAAAAAGGTCAATATGTCCCGGGAGGTCAGCGACACCATTTCCTATTTTAACAAGCACTTCAACGAGCCGTTTGACGCCGAGCGCTATGCTGCCTCGCTGAATATCAGCGTCAGCTGGCTGCGGCGGCTGTTCCGCCAGCAGACCGGCATCAGCATCAACCGGTTTCTCACCAACCTGCGCATCGACAAAGCCAAGGCGCTCATGTGCTCCGACCTGAAGATCTCCGACATCGCCGAAATGGTCGGCTTTCAGGATCAGCTGTATTTCAGCCGGGTATTCAAGCACTGCACCGGTCTCTCCCCCCGGGAGTATAAGAACCAGCAGATGAATCTGGAGGTGCTGTCCATGAATCAGGTGCCGTGGAAGGAAACCCGTAAGATCAACGAAAGAAGGATGAATCATGCGCTTAAATCCCCCAAGTGAGGCGAAAATAGAGGCTCTGTTGCAGGTAATGACCGTGGAGGAAAAGATCGGTCAGCTGTATCAGGTGGGGCCTTCCCCTGTGGGCGGCTTTACCGTTTCCGCCGAGGATGCCCGGCAGATGCGGGAGAGCGGCAAGATCACCGAGGAGGAATACACCGCCATTCTGGAAAATTCCCTGCTGGACGGGCGGGAGGATATGATCCGGCAGGGACGCATCGGCTCCTTTATCGGCATCAATGACCGCAAAAAAGCCAACCGGCTGCAGCGGATCGCCGTGGAGGAGAGCCGGCTGGGAATCCCGCTGATCTTCAGCATGGATGTGGTGCACGGACACCGGACGGTTTTCCCCATTCCGTTGGGAGAAGCCTGCTCCTTTGACCCGACGCTGTTCCGGGAGACCGCCCGGGCGGCTGCCCGGGAAGCCACCGAGGACAATGTGCGCTGGACCTTTGCACCCATGATGGACGTGTCCCGGGACCCCCGCTGGGGGCGGGTGGCGGAGGGCGCCGGTGAGGACCCGTACCTAACCTCCGTGTTTGCCGCCGAAAAGGTGCGGGGTTTTCAGGGGGATGCACTGGATGCCCCGGACAGTATCGCCGCCTGCGCTAAGCATTTCGCCGCCTACGGCGCCTGCGAGGGCGGGCGGGATTACAACACCACCGATATGAGCCTCAATCGCCTGCACGAGGTGTATCTGCCGCCCTTCCGGGCGGCGGTGGAGGCCGGCTGCGCCACTGTCATGGCCGCCTTCAACGATCTCAACGGACTGCCCTGCACCATGAACCCCTACCTGCTGCAGACCGTGCTGCGGGAGCAATGGCAGTTTGACGGGGCGGTCATCAGCGACGCCCACGGCATCGAAGAATGCATTGCCCACGGCACAGCCAAGGACCCGGCGGACGCCGCCGCCAAGGCGCTGACGGCCGGGGTGGATATGGACATGGGGACGGAATTTTACACCCGGCACTTGGAGGAGCTGCTGAACGTCGGAACGATCTCGATGGAGGACATCGACCGGGCGGTGCGGCGCATCCTGCGGCTGAAAGCCGCCGTGGGGCTGTTCGACCGCCCCTATGCAGAGGAGCCGGAGGAAAGCTGCGCTCTCAGCGCCGCTCACCGGGCGCTCGCCAAACGAGCCGCCGTGGAATCGGCGGTGCTGCTGAAAAACGAGGGGGCTCTGCCGCTGGCGGCGGGGCAAAGGATCGCCGTGGTGGGCTTTTTTGCCGACAGCGCCTTTGATATGCTGGGAACCGCCGGGCAGATCAGCGCCGACACCGCCACCGTGACCACGCTGGTGGCGGAGCTGACCCGGCGCCGGGCGGATTTCGTCTATGCGCCCTGCTTTGACCGGCAGTATACGCTGGATCGAGCCGAGCTGGAGCGGGTCACCGCCGGATGCGACACGGTGATTGCCTGTGTCGGGGAGCAGCTGTGCGAATCGGGCGAGGCCAATTCCCGCAGTTGCATTGCCCTGTCCGGGGAGCAGGATGCCCTGCTCGCATGGCTGCACAAGGCCGGAAAGCAGGTCATCACGCTGCTGTTCACCGGCCGCCCCATGGCGCTGGAGCGCACGGCCGCAAGCTCCGATGCGCTGCTGGTGGCATGGCACCCCGGCACCGAGGCAGGCCCGGCGCTCTGCAACCTGCTGTATGGCATCGAGACGCCCGGCGGCAGGCTGCCCATGAGCTTCCCCCGCAATTCTGGCTCGCTGCCCTATTACTATAACCATGTGCCTACCGGGCGTCCGGCAGACGATACCAACTGGACGTCCAAATACAAGGACTGCCCCTATACGCCGCTGTTCCCCTTTGGCTACGGCCTGTCGTATACCGCCTTTGCCTATTCCGGGCAGCGCTGCCGCTTCGAGGACGGGCAGCTGCACTGTGGGGTCACGGTGAAAAACGTCGGCGCCTATCCCGGCACGGAGGTCGTCCAGCTGTACACCCACCGGCTCTGTGCCGAGACCACCCGCCCGATCCGGGAGCTGAAAGCCTTTGAGCGGGTCCGGTTGGCGCCGGGAGAGGAAAAGGAGGTGCGGTTCGCCCTGCCCCGGGAGCGGTTCGCCTACCCCCACTTTGACGGCACATGGCGCAACGAACCGGGCGACTACGAGGTGTTCTTGTCCGGCAATGCCGCCGAGGGCACACCGCTGCACGTCACTTTCTGACAGCGAACCGCTTTTCACCCTAACGACCTGCAAAGGAGACAACGCCATGCTGGTGCCTCCTAAAATCCCAACCGTCAGCGACGGCCTGTTCGTCGCATTCGGCAGAATCGAATTCGGTATGTATGCCTCCGATACGGAGGACACGGTGTTCAAGCTGCTCAATGACGATTTCACCGTCACCGTCAACGGAGAGGACTGTCAGGTGCGGAAATGCCGTGTATCCGCCTTTCCCTTTAACCGCCCGTGGCCGGGGAAACAGCGCCCCTTTGCGCAGAGCAAATCCTCGGCCTACATCACCTTCTACGGGAGATGAGCCGGTGACGCTCCGCATCCGGAGCCGTCAGCCGTTTGCCAAGGCTACGATCCGTCCGCTTTCCAAGTAGGTGGTTCCCCATTGTGCCGACGGGGAGATCGTGCTGACGCTGGAGGAGCTTGGCAGCTATGTGCTGGAGCCGGACGGCACCCACACCGTGCTGCATATTTTCTTTAACCCGTATCGGGAATATCCCGAAGCCCGCAGCGCCACCCATTATTTCGGGCCCGGCATTCATTTCCCCATGCTCATCCCGCTGAAAGACGGAGACACCGTGTATGTGGACAAGGAGGCGATCGTCTTCGGCTCTCTGTTCACCACCGGTGCGGAAAACGTGCGGATCTTTGGCGGCGGGGTGATCGACAACAGCTGCGAAGAACGGCTCACGGAAAACTGCTACGGCCGTATTCCAAAGGCACTTTTCGCCTGTACAATGCCCGGAACGTGGACGTGTCCGACCTGATCCTGGTCAATTCCTCCACCTTTGTGCTCTCCCTGTTCAACTGCCGCAACGTGACGGTGGACAATGTGAAGATCGTCGGGCACTGGCGCTATAATACGGACGGCATCGACGTGGTGAATTCCTCGGATGTCACCATCCGGAACTGCTTTATCCGCTCCTTTGACGATGTGATCTCGCCGAAAGCCATCTACGACTACGACCGGCCGGTGGAGAATATCACGGTGGATAACTGCGTTTTATGGTGCGGCTGGAGCAAAAACTGCGAGGTCGGCATTGAGACCTGCGGCGTCGAATATCGACAGATCCGTTTCCGGAATTGCGACCTGATCCACAGCCTGAGCTCCGCCTTCAGCCTGTCCAACGGTGGATATGCGGATATGCACGACATACAGTTTGAAAATATGCGTGTGGAGCTGCAGCGGCATACCCAGTGTCAGGAATTGCAAACCGCCGACGACCAACCGTACACAGGGGACGGCAAGCCCATGGCCACCATGCTGGTCGCCTGCTCAAACCGTCCGTACCGCATTCGCATCAAGGGGCCGACCCTGCGGCGGGAGTTTCCGAAAAAGCTGGGGAAGATCCACGACGTCACCTTCCGGGATATTACGGTCACCGCCGAGGATATCGACTATGCGCCGCAGATCGTCATCGAATCCGTCAGCGAGGATGTGCCGTGCCGGGGATTTTCCTTTGAGAATATTCGGATAAACGGCGTGAGACAGACGGTTTTCTCCGCATTTGATCCTGTTTTTATCCATGCAGAGGACGTGACCATTCGATAAGTCTGCGGCATCCCCCGGGAGTGATCCCGCACATTTAACAGAAACGGAGAGGAAATTTATGGATCGTTTTCAGGAAAACATCGTACCGGCGGAAAGCCAAAACAGCGGCTGCTATTTTGAGGTGACCGCCGGAGAGGGGCTGCGGGTGCTGTTTGTGGGCAATTCCATCACCAAGCACGGAATCAAGCCGGACATCGGCTGGAATCGGGATTGCGGCATGGCCGCCTCCTCCGTGGATAAGGATTATGTGCATCTTCTCGCCGCCCGCATTGTCCGCCGGCAGCCCGATGCCGCCATACGCATCCTGCAGGTGGCGGATTATGAGCGGAATTTCCCCCACACAGAGGCAGCCGCAGCCTATGCGGACGCAGCCGCCTTCCGTCCGGATATCGTGCTCTTCTTTTTCGGCGCCAATGTAGATCCCGCCTACGACGGGCAGCAGCACCACACAAAATCCTTCGGTCAGGCGGTAGAGGAGCTGCGGCAGACGCTGGATACGGGGGCTACCCGGTTCGTGATCTCGCAGGGCTTTTATGTGCGCCCGGTGCTGGACGCCGAAAAGGAAGCCGTCGCCGCCAAGCACGGGGATATTTTCGTGCACATGGAGGATATTCGCAGCCGGGAGGATACCCACGGGGAATTTAACCATCCCGGCGATATCGGCATGCAGGCTATCGCCGATCGGTTCTGGTCGGTCATGGAGCCGCTGGTGACAAAGCCGTAAAGCTCTCATACAAAATGCCGCCGCCCTGTCCGTTGAGCAGGGCGGCGGCATTCGGTTTGTATGGGTACTTCCGTGGCGGCGGCGGAGGCGGGGCGTATTTTCATGGGGTCGGCTCCGTTCATCAAACCGGCTCGTCCGCCCACCAGAACCGGTACTGCCGGGGCTCGTCGGTGATCGCCTCCGCTGCGGCATGGATATGGCGCAGCTGCACCTCCGCCGTGCCGCTATGGCGCAGCAAATACTGCGCCTTTTCACAATACACATCGGTAATCTGTACGGCGCCCGTCACCGGGCCGCTGAAATTGACGACCGCATCCAGATCGGCGGTTTCGCCGCCGTACAGCTCTGCGATGCGGACGTGCTTCAGCTCCGTCTCCGCATCTGCGTGAATGAGGGCTTTGACCCCCGCATAGGCATACACCTTGTCGATGGACACATAGCTCATCGGCCCCGTCAGGCGGATCGCCCGGATCGCCCGGGAATGGACGTTGGTGATCCGGATGTTAAACAGCTCGCCCATGCGGATATCCCGCTCCCGGATATAGCCGCAGTCCCCCAGCATCACCGAGCAGCCGCCCCGATAGGGCAGGCTCTCGTCGATGGTATTCACCACCGTATCCACCGACACGGCATAGATGCGGCAGCCGCTTTTCGCCAGCAGCCGCACCTGCCCCGTCCAGCAGAAGGTATAGGACTGAATATTCCGGATCACGATATCGTGGATATCATCGGAGCAGCCGGGCGTCTTGTGCTGTAGCTCCGTCGGGCTGCGCAGTGCCGTCAGCGCCACCGTATCGTCCACCGTAAAGCCCCGGATATTCTCGATCAGAATATCGTGGCAGCCCATGCGCAGATCGATGCCGTCGCTGTTTTGCAGATATACATGCTCATAGTCTGGCGGCAGATGGTCAAAGGTGTGTCCGCCCTTTCCATCTGCGCAGGAGAGGTCCGCCTTGAAGTCGATATTCCGGATCGTCCCATGGGAGCAATAGAGGAAGCACATGCCCCAATAGCGGTGGTTTTGGATACGGATGTTTTCGACGGTGAAATTCTCCACATTGCTCAGAACGATGGTGCAATTATGGTGCAGCGGCTTCGGCAGCTCCCGGGAATGCTCCGAATAGCCGTTATAGTTCCCGCCGTCCAGGATCGGACGTCCGATGCCCCGGATGGCGATGCCATGCTGCACCGTCTCCGGGGTATGCGCATCGTAGCAATGGGCATTGCAGATGGCGTTGCAGAATGTGCCGTCCGCCATGCGGATATAACAATCCTCCAGCAGCAGGGTAAACTCGTCGGGCAGCCGGATGGAATCCTCCAGCTCCCACACACAACCGCCGGTGCGGGCGTTGTATTTCGGGATCTTGACCGCACGGACGCCGGTCTCGCAGGCGATCTGCACCGCCTGCATAATGCGGGCGCTGTCGGTCTTTTCGGTGATATTCCCGTCGTTGGGTGTGATATAGGTCATTGTCTCTCCCCCGTATTACGATCGAATCGATAGGTCCCCTGCGGATACCGGGTCGTCCTGCCGCCCAGCCGCAGCGTAAAAGCGCTGTCGCAGCACACCGTCAGCGTGGCTGCATCGTACTGCACGGCAACGCCCCGCACCTGTGCTTTCAGCCAATCGACACCCCGGACAAAGCAGGGGGCGATGACGATATGCTCCTTGCCGAAGCCCTCAAACCGGATACCCGCCAGATACTTATAAAACCACACATCCGCCTGCGCCGTGAAGTGATGGTTCATCGAATCCATGCCCTCCTTGGGCACCGCATAGTCGAATCGCTCCGGCAAAGCTGTCAGGCCGTCCGCCACGCACCGGGCATATCCCGGAAACGCCGGGTTCGTCAGAGTGTCGAGCACCGTCTGCGCATACCCGTTTTCGGACAAAGCGTCAAAGATCATCCGGATGCCGTGCACACCGCAGCGAAAACGGCATCCGTTCGCCCGGATGATGCGATCCAGCCGTGCGGCGGCCGCCGCTTCCTCTTCCGGCTCCAGCATCCCGCCGTAGAGCGCCGCCGCCAGCGCCGTTTCGCCGCCCTGCTCGAGCAGCTTGAACTGCTTGAGCTGCTCGGGCGACCCGGACTGCGCAGCCTCCACATATTTCTCCCGGAATGCCGTCCGGATCTCAGCCGCCAGCGCCGCATAGGGGGTAGGATCCCGCCCGGTCGCCTGCGCCAGCTCCGCCATCATCCGGGCAGCGATGCGATAATACACCGTGTCAGTGATCTCCCGTGGACACGGCTCGTCCTCCAGGCTGCACCAGTCCCCCACACCGCAGGAAAGCAGCCGGCTCTCGGAACGGGTACCGAAATACCGCAGCCCTCGCTCCATATTCTCCCACAGCTGCTCGGTCAAAGCGGCATTCCCCGTGTACTTTTGCTGATAGTACGGAATGTGAAACAGAGCGCTGTCCCAATCCGGCCCGTTGGCGAAGTTATACTCCCACTGAGGATTCTTCATGGGGATGATGCAGGGCAATCCCCCGAAGGGATACTGCTCGTCCTGAAAGCTGTACATCCATTCGGTCATCATATCATAGGAATCGAACCCCAGCGCCGCCGTTTCGGCGCTGAGCATTCCGTCCCCCGTCCACTCGTTCTGCTCCCGCCCCGGACAATCGGTCAGAGCCCCGTGGGCGTTGGACAGCAGCGAATTGACGCACATTCGGTGGATGGCGTTGAGCGTCGGTGCGCCACACTCAAACTCCGCCGTGCTTTGCAGGTGGGTGTTGGCATAGACCGCCTGCAGCTCGATGGTCTCATAGCTGCCCTCCACCTGCACATAGCGAAAGCCGTGGAACCCGAACAGCTGCTCAAATTCCTCCTCTTCTCCGCTTAAAACAAACCGGTCGGTATGACACATCGAAGGCACGATGCCGTTATACACGGTGGTAAGATCGGCACTCCCGTCCTCCCGCAGCCGCTCTGCGTAGTGAACGGCGATCTCGTCGTCCCGTTTTCCTTTGACCCGCACCCGCACCCAGCCGGCAGCGTTGATGCCGCAATCCCACAGCCCTTGGCGCAGCTGCACCGGACGGACGGTTTTCCGCACCCGCACCGGCGGCGACACGGCCTTGCGGTATTTTCCGCCCGGATGCTGACACAGACGGGCGTTGTCCCATTGGCTGTCATCGAGATCCGGGGTGCACCATCCGTCGATCCGCAACCGCCCGTCGTGCTTCTCTCCGGTCCGGCGCAGGGAAAATACGACCGGCGACGGATGGGTCCTCCAGGATGTGTCGCTGACGATGGTCTCGCTTTCGCCGGAGCGGTATTCGATATCGATCTGGCAGATCAGCTTCAGCGAGGAGCGCATCCGGGGTACGCCGATATCGTTATAGCCGTTGTTCCCCAGCAGAGCGCCGATGCGGTTTTTCCCCACATGCACCAGAGCGGTAATGTCGTATACGGTATACACCACCGTTTTCGTCGGGCAAAACGGCAGGGTGGGCAGAAGCGAATCCGGGATGCGCTCCCCATTGAGGTAGTACGCCGCCTGACCCAGACCGCAGACCGCCACAGACGCCCGCTTCACATCGTCCTTGAGAATAAATGTCTTCGCTATATACGGAGCAGGCGGGTTTTCCCACGGGTCATCGGTATACCCCCAACGCTCCCAAGCGTCCCGTGTGATCCATTTGGCATTTTCAAACACTGTTTTTCACCATCCGGGAATGAAAATAAACGGCTGCCCGCCGCTCCATAGGCACCCGCCGCCGGACGTGTACCCATGCGTGCCGCAAGGCGGTACCCTGTCGAAGGACATACGAAGCCCCATGAATTCAGTATAGCAGTTTTGCCTTAAAATGTATATAGACGATCCGGACCGGTTGTGCCGGAAATATGGACAATTCAAACGAGAACTGTCCAAACCGTATTTTGACATTTCAAACCGTCCGCAGCGAAACAGCTCATCTGTGAGGTCATCCGCTGAACACACAGCGCTGTCCAGCGCCCTGCCCGGCTCATCTCGCCGGTATTCGCTTGCTTTGAGGCGTCCTATCGGCATTTCGGGTGCGTACTGCGGACGTGAAATCGTTATGGTATGCTCTATATTCTTGTGTCAATGTATGTATTCGCTTATTCTACGATATTGATATACGCTTGCGATCGTATTATATAGTATCAATCTATTACGACCTGATTGTCGATGCCGTATATCTACTGCATCGGCTCACAGCCCCATCGCCCTCTCGTGAACCGGCTGTCCTTGCCATTGCGTTATGCGGGCAACAGCCCATCGTTCTATGCAGGCGTTTTTGGCTGCCGCATATCGCACTGCAAGCCACTGCATCCCCGCCTTGGCAGCGGACCCATGGATGACGGACTTCATTAAGCTGACATTAAAATGTGAATATTATTCACGTATCGGGCAAATATCTTTGTTTACCCCTTTTTGCTGTGCGGACAAATAACGACGCAGAGGGTATGTAATTACACCCCCGCACCGATCCTCCCTCACGCTCCCCGGCGTCTATACCGCAAACACCGATCGGCAGTGGGAGCCGCCGCACGGCTGTCCGGTTCAAGCAGCGGAGGACCGCTGCATTCTCTGCATTTCTGTTAGCATCTTTCCGGCTGCTCTCCCTGCATTGATCTTTCCTGCTGTACTTCCCCTGCATCAGTCTTTTCTGCTGCCGCTTTCCCTGCGCCGACCTTTTCTGCTGCCGCTGCTCCCCGCTTCGGTCTCTCCTGCTGCTCCCCCACATCGGTCTCTTCTATCAACGCAAAAAGGGCGGCGTGTATCCACACGCCGCCCTCTCCTTATGCACTTAGTTCGCCGTCGGCTGCAAGCTCCGCTCAGCCCACCCGGCTCGCCACGCCGGTGGTAGCATCCAGCTCATACTGCACGCCGTCCACCGTTACGGTCTTGCCCTTGATGGGGCCCTCGGTGCCATCCTCATAGTAGTACAGGTTGCCGTCGGTGTCCTTGATCAGACCGACCTTGTGGGCGAAGCTATAGTCCACGCCGTCGATCACGGAGCCCTTCCCGTAGAAGTTCGCCAGCACGGTCGAGCCATCCGGCTGCGTCAGTCCCGCAAAGGTCCAGCTCTCATACCGGGCGCCGCCCTTCTTCGGCTGGAAGAAATACTCCAGTCCGTTCTCCGCCGTCTGGAAGCCCGTCAGCGCCTCCGTCGAGTTGCCCGCAAACAGGTAGGTACCCGCTACCGTCAGATCCTCATGCAGGAACTCGCCGTTATAGGTGATCTTCAGATCCTCCTCCGTCAGCGTTACCAGTCCCTCCAGAACCTTACCCTTCAGCATATAGATCTTCTTGCTGCCGCTCTCGTCACGGTAGTCGATGTTCCACCAATAGGAGGTGTACAGATCGCCGTTGCCGGTCGTGTAATACAGGTTGCCGTCGGCGCCCCGTACCAGACCCTTCTCCGTCACCAGATTGCCGTCCGCATCGTACAGCTTGTTCAGATACAGACCGACTGCCTTGGTGACCTTTCCGTCGGCGCCGAACGTCAGCGTCGCCGCTCCGATGGTCCGGGTCTCATTCTCCACCCGGATGCCCATCGCAGGATCAAAGTAGTAGGTCTCGCCATCCACCGTCACAAAGCCGGTGGCATAGCCCAGCTGATACAGCGGGAAGTAATACGTTTCTCCCTTGCTGTTGGTATACAGCCCGTACACAAAGCATCCGCCGTTCTCCGGGTCCAGCGCATAGTAGCTGGGGATCTTCGTATCCGGATCCGTAAACACATACCAGCCCATGCCCTGATACCACTCCTCCTCCGGAGGAATGTACTGGGCTCCGCTGTAGAAATCGAAGAAGTACCGCTCTTTCCCTACATACTGGAAGCCGGTCTTGAACCAGCGTGCGCCCTCTTCATAGTACCGGATGATGCCGCCCGGCATCTTGACCCAGCCCAGCAGCCGGCTGTATTCCACGTTTTTCCCGTTCACCGTAGCGTACTGGGGATAGAAGTGATAATACAGGCTCGTGTTCGGATCCTCCGGGTTCGGCAGCTCCAGCAGCTCCTGCGTATACAGGGTGCCGTCCTCGTTATAGTAGTAGGTCAGACCCGTGTCCGGATCGGTATACCAGCCGGTCCGCACCGGACCGGTCTTCGGGATCACCGTCACATCGTTCTTCACATCGCAGCGGGTGCAATGATGAGACTTGCTGCCGTCCGCGGTCTCCGTCGCCGGCACGTCGATCGTCCATTCCTCTTCCCAGTCATGCCCCAGGGCGTCGATCGGCTCGGTCTTAGTCTCCTTGCACACAGAGCAAGTGAAGGTCTTCTCGCCGGGCTCCGTGCAGGTGGCAGGGGTCGTCACCGTGCCCTCGTCCCAGTTGTGCTCTCCGGTCGCCGGAATCTCCTCGGTTTTGGTTGTCTTACACACGGCGCAGGTGAAGGTCTTCACACCGGCAGCGCCGCAGGTGGCGGGGGTCGTCACCGTGCCCTCATTCCAGGTGTGATTCCCCTTGCAATCGCTCAGGTCTCCGTACCCGATCTCGTTGTCGCTGCCGGCAAATACACCAAACGGTGTAGCCACACACAGCATCGCCAATGCAAGGAACAGTGCAAACAGTCTCTTCTTCATACTTGGCTTCCTTTCTCTCGCTTGTTTTTGCCAGTCGGCTCCACAACCGGCTAAGGGAAAAGCGGCGGCTCTCATCTAAGGATGCCGTCCTCAAGGAGCGATCATCACAGGGAGAGACACACTCTGTTAAGGAGTATAGCACACCCATTCATCTTTTTCAATAAATTTTCGCAAAACCACATACGATTTTTTACTTATTCCGAAAAAATCGGGTGCAGATAGTGCTATTTGCACAAATTTCATCTTGCCAACTTTCGGGCGCCGCCGCACGCTCATGCCAATAACGCCCGCTGCAGGGCGGCAGCGTCGGAGAAGATCGCCGTGGCGCCCGCCTGCTCCAGCACCGCCCGCTCCCGGAACCCCCAATCCACCGCCAGACAATCCAGGCCGGCGTTGCGGGCGGTCAGCACATCCACATCGGAATCGCCGATAAACACCGCCCGCTCCGGCGGGACCGCCAGCTGCTCCAGCACCGCCAGCACCGCATCCGGCGCCGGCTTGGTGCGAATCCCGTCCCGCTGCCCTACCGCCACATCGAACAGCCCGGGGAAATACTGCCGGCACAGCTCCTGCACGCCGTAATCTGCCTTATTCGACACCACAGCGGTGCGCACCCCCGCCCGCCGCAGGCTCTCCAGCAGCTCCGGCACCCCCGGATAGGGGCAGGTGTGATCCCCGCAATGCACCGCATAGTACCGGTTAAACGCCGCCAGCGTCTCCTCGATCACGGGCACCGCCGTTCCCTCCGGCACCGCCCGCTCGATCAGGCGGCGGATGCCGTTGCCCACCATACGGCGCACCTCGTCCATGGTATGCTGCGGCAGCCCCTGCTCCGCCAGCGCTGCGTTGGTGGTGCGGGTCAGGTCCTCCAGCGTGTTGAGAATGGTGCCGTCCATGTCAAAAATTGCCAGTAAATATTTCAATTTTGTCACTTCCATTTTCCCTATTTATGTGATAGTATAACATATACAGATGTTCTTGACAAGACAGCCCGTTTCAGAAGCGTCATTTGCACTTTTCGGTAGGTTTTGCAGAGATCTTTCTTATCTGCCATTTGCTTTATTATAAGAACCCCATTATCGGAGGAATCGGTCGTGTCATTCAGCAGTCTGGAGTTTTTATGCTGGTTTTTACCGCTGTTTTTAGCCATTTACTATCTGCTGCCCCACCGCTGGCGCAACGGGGCGATCTGCCTGTACAGTCTGGCGTTTTACGCCTACGGCACCTGGGGGCATCCGGGCTATAGTCTGCTGCTGCTGGGCAGCGTGGCGATATGCTACGGCTGCGGGCGGCTCATTGCCGCCGGGCGGCATCCCCGGCTGTGGCTGATCGCCGGCATCGCCGCCCATCTGGGGGCGCTGTTCTGCTGCAAATACGCCGCCTTTGCGGCGGAAAATCTCAACCGGCTGCTGACCCTGTGGGGGGCGGCGCCGGTGCCGGTGCCCGCCGTACCGCTGCCGCCGGGCATCAGCTTCTTCACCTTTCAGGCGATCGCCTATCTGGCGGACGTCTGCCGGGGCACCACGGCGGCGGAAACGGATCCGGTGGATCTCAGCGTGTATATGCTGCTGTTTCCCCGACTGCTGTCCGGCCCCATCGTGCGGTACGAGACGATACGCCCCCAGCTGCGGGAGCGCCGGGTGACTGTTGCCGACTGGGGACGGGGCGCCCGGTATTTCATCGGCGGTCTGGGCGCCAAGGTGCTGCTGGCGAACCGGCTGAGCGGTCTGTGGTCGGCGGTGGAGGGCATCGGCTATGAATCCCTGTCTACCCCGCTGGCATGGCTGGGGCTGGTGGCGTTCAGCCTGCAGCTGTATTTTGACTTTTACGGCTATTCCCTCATGGCGATCGGACTGGGGCAATGGCTGGGCTTTTCGCTGCCGGACAACTTCCGGCATCCATATATTGCCCGCTCCATGACCGACTTCTGGCGGCGGTGGCATATCACGCTGGGTATGTGGTTCCGGGACTATGTGTATATTCCGCTGGGCGGCAGCCGCCGGGGCTTCGGCCGCACGGTGCTGAATCTGCTGTGCGTATGGCTGCTCACCGGGCTGTGGCACGGCGCCGCCTGGCACTATGTGCTGTGGGGGCTGTTCCTGTTCCTGCTGCTGACGGCGGAAAAGGCGGGGCTGAGCCGCCTGCTGGAGCGCAGCCGGGTGGTCAGTCGTCTCTATATGCTGCTGGCGATCCCGCTGAGCTGGATGCTGTTCGCCGTCCCCCGGGTGCGGGATATCGCCGTATACGCCGGGCGGCTCGTCGGCATCGGCGGCGTCAACGTCTACAGCGGCGATTTCCTCAAATATTTCCGTCAATACGGGGTGTTCGTGCTGCTGGGGCTGGTCTGCGCCACCCCCCTGCCGGAGCGCACCGCTCACCGGCTGCGCAAGCATCCGGTATGGCTGGCGGTGATCCTGGCTGCCGTGCTGGCGGCGGCTATTTACAATATCTATCAGGGCCTCAATGACCCGTTTATGTATTTCCAATTTTAAGGAGGCGCTTTGCCATGAAATACACCGGACAGACCATCGCCAAGCTCCTGCTGGCCGCCATATTAGCCGTGGCGTTTGTGCTGGTGGGGTGGTGGCTGCTGCACCGCTCGGATACCAAAGGGACGGACGAGGCTTCTTCGCTCCCTGCCCCCACCACCTCTGCCACTACCACCACAACCACCGCAGCCCCCACTACGATGACGACCACCACAACTGCCGCACCGACGACCACGACGACTGCTGCACCCACCACCCAAAAAGCGCCGGAAGGCGGCATCGATTTCAGCGGTGTGCTGTTTGTGGGGGATTCCCGCACGGTAGGTCTGAAGGAATACGGCGGGCTGAACAATGCGGATTTCTTCGCCACCGTCGGCATGAGCGTCTACAAGGTGCATAGCGAAAAGGTCGCTCTGCCGAACCGGGACGCCCAGAGCTTCGAGGAGGTCATCCGAAACAAGCAGTACAAACGGGTATATGTGATGCTGGGGGTCAATGAGATCGGCTATAACCGCAGCACCACCCTGAAACGGTTCAGCGAGCTGCTGGAGGAGATCCGGCAGAATCAGCCGAACGCCACCATCGTCATCTGTGCCAACCTGCGGGTGGGCGCTGCCCGCTCTGCACGGGATAAAAGCGTCAACAACCCGAACATCGACCAGTATAATCAGGCCATCGCCGCCTATGCGGACGGCAGCCGTATCAAATATCTGGACGTGAACCCGCTGTTCGACGACGGGCAAGGGAATTTGGGCACGGAATATACCAGCGACGGCACCCATGTGCTGGCAAAGTATTATCGCACCTGGGCGCAGTGGATCGCCGCACAGCCGGTGTAAGCAGGACAATTTCAAAGGAGCGACCCCGACGGGCATACGCCTGTCGGGGTCGCTTTTTTCGTGATCCGGTTCATTTTCACCGGGGCAGATGCTGCCGCAGCTGCGCCATGGTCTCCTCCGACGGCTCCGGCGTGTCCGCCAGCCGAAACCCGATCCCCAGCCGGTCATATTTCTCCCGGCACAGGGTGCGAAAGGGCAACAGCTCCCATTCCGTCACGCAGGAAAAGGGCTCGGTCAGCCGCACCAGCGCCTCCACCTGCTGCGGGGTATCGTTCAGCCCCGGAATAATCACCTGCCGGATACGGGTGGGGATATGCCGCCGCTCCAAATGCATCAAAAGCTCCATCGGCTGTATAATAGAACCGCCAGTATACTTTTTGTATAACTCATCGGTGGCATATTTCACATCCAGCAGGCAATAGTCGGTCTGCTCCAGCACCGCCTCGGCGTTCTCGCCGCCGCAGCCGCTGGTATCCAGACAGGTGTGGATGCCCCGCTCCCGGCAAAGGCGGAACACCGCCGCCGTGAAATCCGGCTGCAAAAGCGGCTCACCGCCGGACAGGGTGATGCCGCCCCGGGCGCCGAAATACCCCCGGTACCGCTCCGCCTCCTCCGCCAGCCGCCCGGCGGTGTATTCTTCACCGCCGGCGGGGTCCCACGTTTCCGGATTGTGGCAGCAGGCGCAGCGCAGGGGACACCCCTGCAAAAACGCTACGAACCGCACCCCCGGTCCGTCCAGCGTCCCCAGCGTCTGGACAGCGCTGACCCGCCCGGTCACCGAGCGGCTCACGTCAGCGCCTCGTGGAAGGTGCGGCGGATGACCTCCTGCTGCTGCTCCCGGGACAGCTTATGGAAATTCACCGCATACCCGGACACCCGGATGGTGAGATTGGGATACGCCGTCGGATCGTGATACGCCGCCAGCAGGGTCTCCCGGTTCAGCACATTGACGTTGATATGGTGGGCATTCTGGGCGAAATACCCGTCCAGCACCGCCACCAGATTCTCCGTCCGCTCCTCCGGGGGGCGCCCCAGCGCCCCCGGCACGATGGAAAAGGTGTTGGAGATGCCGTCCCGGCAATCGTCATAGGACAGCTTCGCCACCGAGTTGAGGGACGCCAGCGCCCCCCGCCGCTCCCGGTTGTGCATCGGATTGGCACCGGGGGCAAAGGGCTCTCCGGCTCCCCGTCCGTCGGGGGTGGCGCCGGTATGCTTGCCGTACATCACATTGGAGGTGATCGTCAGCACCGACAGGGTATGCTCCGCCCCCCGATAGGCGGGGGTCTTCCGCAGCTCCTCGATGGTGCGGTGGGTCAGCTGCCGGGCGATGGTATCCACCCGATCGTCGTCGTTGCCGAACCGGGGGAACTCCCCCTCGGTTCTGAAATCCACGATATAGCCCTGCTCATTACGCACCGGGTGCACGGCGGCATACCGGATGGCGGAGAGGGAATCGGCGATGACCGACAGCCCCGCCACGCCAAACGCCATAAACCGATGCACCGCCGTATCATGGAGCGCCATCTGCTCCTTTTCATAGGCGTATTTGTCATGCATGCAGTGAATCACATTCATGGTGTTCACATACAGCCGTGCCAGCCACGTCAGGTATTCATAGAAGTTGGAGAGCACCGCATCATAATCCAGCACCTCTCCCGCCATGACCGGCTTTTGGGGCCCCAGCCGCAGTCCGGTGGCGGCGTCCACGCCGCCGTTGAGGGAGAGCAGCAGCAGCTTGGGCAGGTTGCAGCGGGCGCCGAAAAACTGCATCTGCTTGCCGATGCGCATAGCGGACACGCAGCAGGCGATGGCATAATCGTCCCCGTAGAGGGGGCGCATCAGGTCGTCATTCTCATACTGAATGGAATCGGTATCGCAGGAGACCCGGGCGCAGAACCGCTTAAAGCCCTCCGGCAGTCCCGCCGCCCACAGCACCGTCAGGTTCGGCTCCGGCGCCGGCCCCAGCGTATAGAGGGTGTGGAGCATCCGGAAGCTGGTCTTGGTGACCAGCGTGCGGCCGTCCTCCCCCATGCCGCCCACCGCCTCGGTGATCCACATGGGATCGCCGCCGAACAGCTCGTTGTATTCCGGGGTGCGGAGGTGGCGTGCCGCCCGCAGCTTCATCACGAAATCGTCCATCAGCTCCTGCGCACCGCTCTCGTCCAGCACGCCCCGCTCCAGATCCCGCTGGATATAAATATCCAGAAAGCTGCTGACCCGTCCCAGCGACATGGCAGCGCCGTTCTGCTCCTTAATGGCTGCCAGATAGGCGAAATACAGCCACTGGATCGCCTCCCGGGCATCCGCCGCCGGGCGGGAGATGTCATAGCCGTAGCTCTGCGCCATCCTCCGGGTGCTTTCCAGCGCCGCCAGCTGCCCCGCCAGCTCCTCCGCCAGCCGGATATGCTCCTCGTCGAAATCCGCCCCGGTCAGCGCCGCCTTATCCCGCTTTTTTTCTTCAATGAGCCGCTCCAGCCCATACAGCGCCACCCGGCGGTAGTCCCCGATGATGCGACCCCGCCCATAGGCGTCCGGCAGACCGGTGATGATATGGGTCTTGCGTGCCAGCCGCATTTCCGGCGTGTACGCCCGGAACACCCCGTCGTTGTGGGTGGTGCGGTAGCGGAATTCCCGCTCCACCGTCTCCCCCAGCGTGTAGCCGTAGGCTTCACATGCCTGCCGTGCCATGCGGATGCCGCCGAAGGGGTTGACCCCCCGGCACAGGGGGCGCTCCGTCTGCAGACCCACGATCAATTCCCGCTCCCGGTCGATATAGCCGGGGGCGTGGCTTTCGATGGTCATGGTGGTATCCGCATCCACCTCCAGCACCCCGCCCTTTTCCCGCTCCCGGGCAAACAGGGCGTTCAGCTCCTCCATCACCGCTGCGGTGCGGGGGGTCGCCGCCGCCAGAAAGCCGTCGTCCCCCGTATAGGGGGTATAGTTCCGCTGAATGAAATCCCGGACATCCACGGTATCCTCCCAGACGCCGTTTCGGAAGCCCTCCCACTGCGTATACTGCATTGCCTGCTCCTCTCGTATCGTCAAGGTCACACCGGCTCATCCGGCGGTGCGACCGTTTTTGCGTGCAGTAGCATAATACTATATATTGTGGTGCATGTCAATGATAATATCTATATTTTGATGTTTTTTTAAAAACTTTCCGAAATCTGCTGTTCTTTTGAGGAAAAGCGCCGAAAGCCGGTCGGACACAGCTTCGCTTGGCGGACAGACCGCATTTTTCCGCCGCTGTATAATTCGCCGGTTGGGACGCACACTATCGGTTGCACAGACATAGATGCAACAAAGGAGGATCACTATGAAACGCTTTATCCGCTGGGGCGCTGCGCTGCTGGCGCTGCTGCTGGGCTTGCTGCCGCTGACCGGCTGCGGCGGGGACTCGAAGAATCAGATCACCGTGCGGTATCTGAATTTCAAGCCCGAGATCGCCGACAAATATCAGGAACTGGCGACCGCCTATGAGCAGGAGACCGGAGTCCGGGTCATCGTCGATACCGCCGCCAACAACACCTATGAGCAGACCCTCATGGCGAAAATGTCCACCAACGAGGCGCCGACGCTGTTCCAGATCAACGGCCCCCGGGGCTACGCCAACTGGCGGGACTACTGCGCCGATCTGAAGGACACCCAGCTCTACGCCCATCTCACCGACAAGACGCTGGCGGTCACCGACGGCGACAAGGTGGTGGGTATCCCCTATGTGGTGGAGGGCTACGGCATTATTTATAATACCGCCGTCACCGACCGGTATTTTGCCCTCGCCGACCGGCAAACTGCCGTGCAGTCCATGGACGAGATCCGCAGCTTTTCAGCGCTGCGGACGGTGGTGGAGGATATGCAGGCGCACAAGGCGCAGCTGGGGCTGCAGGGGGTGTTCGCCTCCACCTCGCTGAAAGCCGGAGAGGA
Source organism: uncultured Eubacteriales bacterium (assembly GCA_934630515.1). Taxonomy (GTDB): domain Bacteria; phylum Bacillota; class Clostridia; order Oscillospirales; family Acutalibacteraceae; genus UBA5905. The sequence goes on from CAKTVV010000002.1 coordinate 189,145, forward strand.
CTGGCGCTGGCAGACCCATCTGGCGAACGTGCCGGTCTACTACGAATTCAAGGAGCGGCAGGTGGACCTGACCTCCGACGACACCAAGGAGCTGCAGTTTCAGTACGCCGAGCAGTTCAAGAGCCTGTTTGACCTGTATATCCGCAACTCCGTCACCGAGCCGAAGCTGCTGGGCAGCAAGACAGTCACCGATTCCATGGCGGAGTTTGCGCTGGAGCAATGCGCCATGGTGCAGAACGGCAACTGGGCGTGGAGCCAGATCCAGGATGTGCCGGGAAACAAGGTGAAAGGCGACAATCTCCGGTATCTGCCCCTGTACACCGGCGTGACCGGGGAGGAGCAGCAGGGACTGTGCGTGGGCACGGAGAATTTCTACGCCATCAACGCCAAGGCGGACGAGGCATCCCAAAAAGCGGCGGCGGATTTCATCTACTGGATGTATTCCAGCGACAAAGGCAAGCAGTATGTGACCCATGAATTTGGGTTCATCGCCCCCTTTGATACCTTTACGGACGCCGACAAGCCGGAGGACCCGTTGGCACGGCAGGTGATGGACTGGATGAGCCGGGAGGGGGTCACCTCCGTCCCGTGGAACTTCACGCTGTTCCCCTCCCAGACCTTTAAGGAAAATTTCGGCAATTCCCTGCTGAAATACGCTCAGGGCACCAAGGACTGGGCGCAGGTCAAGACGGATATGATCGCCGATTGGAAGAAAGAGAGCACTGCCGCCGGTTAACCGGCGGCTAAGGAGGCGACACCGATGAATGAACCTTTGCGGCGGTATTTTCCCCTGTTCGTGCTGCCGACGCTGCTGGCGTTCTGTCTGGCGTTCGTGGCGCCGTTTATGCTGGGGGTGGGGCTGTCCTTTACCCGGTTCACCACCGTCACCGATGCCCGGTTCGTGGGGCTGGACAACTATATCCGGGCATTTACCGACGACGGGGAATTCCTCCATGCGCTGGGGTTCACCGCCCTGTTTGCGGCGGTGGCGATCGTGACGGTGAATGTGCTGGCATTTGGGCTGGCGCTGTTGCTCACCCGGGGGCTGCGGGGGACGAACCTGTTCCGCTCGGTGTTCTTCCTGCCCAATCTCATCGGCGGCATCGTGCTGGGCTATATCTGGAACCTGCTCATCAACGGCGTGCTGGGGCTGTGGGGGGTGGACATCACCTTTTCCGCCGCCTACGGCTTTTGGGGGCTGGTGCTGCTGACCAACTGGCAGCTCATCGGCTATATGATGGTGATCTATATTGCGGGGCTGCAGAATGTGCCCCGGGAGCTGCTGGAGGCCGCCGCCATCGACGGCGCCTCCTCCCGGCAGACCCTGCTGCGGGTCAAGCTGCCGTTGGTGATGCCCTCGGTGACCATCTGCACCTTTCTGACCCTCACCAACGCCTTTAAGATGTTCGACCAGAATCTGGCGCTGACCGCCGGGGCGCCGGAGCGCCGCACCCAAATGCTGGCGCTGAACATCTACCAGACCTTTTACGGACGCACCGGCTGGCAGGGCGTGGGGCAGGCCAAGGCGGTGCTGTTCTTCCTGCTGGTGGGAGCGCTGGCGTTTTTGCAGCTGTGGCTGACCCGCAGGAGGGAAGTACAAGTATGAAAGCCTACGGCTTTCATACTTGGCGTTTTGGAGCTTTCGTTGTCTGAACGACAACGATTTTGCGTTGCAAAATCAGCTCCAATTCCGCACACAAAGTATGGCAGTGTAGGCTTTTGTGCTTGGCTTTTTGGAGCTTTCGTTGTCTGAACGACAACGATTTTGCGTTGCAAAATCAGCTCCAATTCCGCACACAAAGTATGGCAGTGTAGGCTTTTGTGCTTGGCGTTTGGGGCTTTCGTTGTCTGAACGACAACAATTTTGCGTTGCAAAATCAGCTCCAATTCCGCACACAAAGCAAAGCGACTGACCGTTCCGGGTTGGCGTTTTGCGCTTTTATGCTACACAGGACATGAGAAAGGAGGCACGATGCGTATATGAACGCAACGACCCGCACCCGGCGGGGGGACGGCTGGCGCACGGCGCTGCTGGCGGTGCTGGCGGTGGTGTTTCTCGTCCCCATCGGGCTGGTATTCATCAATTCCTTTAAGTCCCGGCTGTATATCTCCGGCGACCCCTTTGCTTTCCCCAACCGGGAGACCTTCGTGGGGCTGCTCAACTACCGCACCGGGCTGACCACCGCCGGATTTGGGGCGGCATTCGGGCGGTCGGTGTTCATCACCGTGGCGTCGGTGGTGCTGATCGTGCTCTGCACCGCCATGACCGCCTGGTATCTCACCCGGGTACGCAGCTGGTGGACGCAGCCCCTATATTACCTTTTTGTGTTCAGTATGATCGTCCCCTTCCAGATGGTGATGTTCACCATGACCTATGTGGTGGGGCAGGTAGGGCTGAACACAGTCGTGGGGATCGTGCCGGTGTATCTGGGCTTCGGTGCCGGGCTGTCGGTGTTCATGCTGGCGGGGTTTGTCCGCAGCATCCCGCTGGACATCGAGGAGGCAGCCACCATCGACGGCTGCGACCCGCTCCAGTGCTTTTTCCGGGTAGTGTTTCCGGTGCTGCGCCCCACAGCGGTGACAGTGGCGATCCTCAACGCCATGTGGGTATGGAACGACTATCTGCTGCCCTATCTGGTGCTGGGCACCGGGCAGAAGACCGTACCGGTCGCCATTCAGATCGCCATGCAGGGCGCCTACGGCTCCACCGATTACGGCGGGCTGATGGCGATGCTGGTGCTGGCGGTGATCCCGATCATTGCGTTTTATCTCATCGGGCAGAAATATATCGTCGAGGGCGTAATCGCCGGGGCGGTGAAAGGATGATGGATATGGATACAGCAAAGCTGCAGGCAGAACTGACCCGGCGGCTGGCACAGACAGAGCCGGGAGACTCGGCAGCGCTGCACCGGGCGGTGGCGGAAACGGTGATGGACGCCATCGCCCCGATCTGGGCACGCTCCCGGCAGCAGCACGCCGCCGGGCGGCGGGCGTATTATCTGTCGGCGGAATTTCTGGTGGGCCGGGCGGTATACAACAACCTGCTGTGCGCCGGGCTGACCCAGCCGGTGGAGGCGGCGCTGCAGGCGGCGGGGACCGATCTGAGCGCCTTAGAGGATCTGGAGGACGCCGCTCTGGGCAACGGCGGGCTGGGGCGGCTGGCTGCCTGCTATCTGGACAGCGCCGCCACCCGGGGACTGCCGCTGGACGGCTACGGCATCCGCTATCGCTACGGGCTGTTCCGCCAGCGATTCCGAGACGGCTTTCAGCAGGAGCTGCCGGACGACTGGACCCGGGACGGCGACCCCTGGTCGATCCGCCAAGCCAAAGAACGGGTGCGGGTGTCGTTCGGATCGGGCGATGTGTGGGCAGTCCCCTACGATATGCCGATCCTCGGCTACGGCGCCGCCCACGCCGCCACCCTGCGGCTGTGGCAGTGTGAGCCGCTGGAGCCCTTTGATCTGGCCGCCTTTAACGAGCAGGACTATGACCGGGCGGTGGCGGCGAAAAACCGGGCGGAGGACATCTCCCGGGTGCTGTACCCCAACGATTCCGGCAGAAAGGGCAAGGTGCTGCGGCTGAAGCAGCAGTACTTCTTCACCGCCGCCTCCCTGCAGGATCTGCTGCGCACCTTTGCCCGCACCCACGGGGAGCGCTGGGAGCAGCTGGCGGACAACACCGCCATCCAGCTCAACGACACCCATCCGGTCATCGCCATTCCGGAGCTGATCCGGCTGCTGACCGGGCGGGGGGTGCCCTTTATCGGGGCGCTGGACATCGCCCGGCGGGTGTTTAACTACACGAACCACACCGTCATGCCCGAGGCGTTGGAGACCTGGGACATGGCGATCGTGGAGGAGGTCTGCCCGGCGATCGTACCGGTGGTACAGCAGCTGGCAGCGCAGCAGGAGCAGGAGCTGACCGCCGCCGGCGTGCCGAAGCTCCGCTGGAAGAGCCTGCAGCTGCTGCAGGGGGATACCCTCCACATGGCGTATCTGGCGTGCTGGGTGGCGGCGCACATCAACGGCGTGGCACAGCTGCACACCGACATCCTCAAGCAGACGGTGCTGAGCGAATTCCACCGGCTGTATCCGGAAAAGCTGGTCAACGTCACCAACGGCGTCACCCAGCGCCGCTGGCTGGGGCTGTGCAACCCGGGGCTGGCGGCATTCATCACCCGGCAGCTGGGGGACGAGGGCTGGCTCACCGATCTGTCCCGGCTGGGGGCGCTGGCGCCTCTGGCGCAGGAGGATGCCGCCATGGAGCAATTCCTCGCCATCAAGCGGGAGAACCAGCGGCGCTTAGCCGCCTACGTCCGCCGCCGGGAGGGGGTGGAGCTGCTGCCCGAGGCGCTCTACGATGTGCAGATCAAGCGCCTGCATGAGTATAAGCGCCAGCTGCTGAATGCCCTGTGTATTCTGGAGCAGTATTTCCGGCTGCGGGAGGGGCAGCTGCCGGCGCAGCAGCCCACGGTATTCCTGTTCGGGGCAAAAGCCGCCCCCGGCTATCAGCGGGCAAAGGCCATCATCAAGCTCATCCACGAGATCGCCGCCCTCATCGCCCGAGACCCGGCGGCGAGCCGGCTGATGCAGGTGGTGTTCGTGACGGACTACAACGTGTCCTATGCGGAGAAGATCATTCCGGCGGCAGATGTGTCGGTACAGATCTCCACCGCCGGGACGGAGGCCAGCGGCACCGGCAACATGAAGCTGATGCTCAACGGCGCCGTGACCATGGGCACCTACGACGGCGCCAACATCGAGATCGTCCGGGCGGCAGGGGAAGAAAACAACTATATTTTCGGCGCCCGGGTGGAGGACATCCGCCGACTGGAGACAAGCTATACCCCCCGCCGCCTGTATGAAAGCGATCCCTCCATCCGCCGCTGTTTGGACGCTTTCACCGACGGCACATTGGACGACGGCGGCACCGGCTGGTTCCGGGAGCTGAAAGATTCGCTGCTGGAGGGGGCGGACTGGCACCGTCCGGATGCCTACTTTTTGCTGGCGGATCTCGAGGATTGTCTCAGCACCCGGCTGCGGCTCCAGCAGGATCAACGGGAGGATCCGCTGGCATTTGCCCGCAAGCAGTGGCGCAATGTATGCGCCGCCGGATATTTTTCCTCCGACCGGGCGATCGAGGAATACGCCCGGGAGATATGGCAGATCGCACGGTCGGAGTCAAAAGCCGCCCGCCGCTGACCCTCTGCAGAACGATCCGCATACGCCGGATCGCATCCGCCGGTAATTTCCCAAAAAGCACAAGGCGCCCGTGGCAGCAAAAAAGCTGCCACGGGCGCTTTACCGGTATTTATTGCGGACAGACCCCAAACAGCCGGCAGGCATTCTCGTAGGTCTGCTGACACAGGTCTTCGGCAGTCTCCCCCCGGAGCTCCGCCAGCCGCCGGGCGGTGTGCGCAATCATCCCGGAGTGGTTCCGCTGTCCCCGGCAGGGCTCCGGCGCCAGATAGGGAGCATCCGTCTCCAGCAACAGCCGGTCGGCGGGAACAGCCGCCGCCACCTCCACCGCCCGGCGGGCGTTCTTAAAGGTGACCACGCCGCCCATGCCGATATACAGCCCCCAGCCGGTCAGCTGCCGCATCATCTCCACACTGCCGGAGAAGCAATGCACCACCCCACGGGGCTTATACTCCTCTAGAATCTTCAGCGTATCCTCATGGGCGTCCCGGTCGTGGATCACCACCGGCAGATTCCGCTCCTGCGCCAGCGCCAGCTGCCGCCGGAACCATTCCCGCTGCACCTCCCGGGGGGCACCGTCCTCATAGTGATAATCCAGCCCGATCTCGCCGATGGCGCAGCAGGCGGGGTCGGCGGAGAGGGTATAGATCTCCCGCAGCCACTCGTCCGGCGCCTGCCCCACCGCCTCCGGGTGGACACCGACGGCGCCGAACAGAAATCCCGGGTACCGGCGGCACAGCGCCAACGTCCGCCGGGCGGAGTCCGGGTCTACGGCAGCGGTCACCACCGCCCGCACCCCCTGCTCCGGCAGCGCTTCCAGCAGCGCCGCCCGGTCGGCGTCAAAGGCGGCATCGTCATAGTGGGCATGGGTATCGAAGATCTGCATGGCGAAAACCCTTTCTCAAAACAAACGGGCGCACCCGTCCGGCGGGTGCGCCTTTCTGTCGTACGTCTGAATTTTACTCGGCGAAGCCGGACTCCACCAGCTTCACCAGCGCCTCCACAGCCTTTTCCTCATCGGGGCCGTCCGCCGTAATGCGAATGCTGGTATTCCCCACGATCCCCAGAGACAGAACGCCCAGCAGGCTCTTGGCATTGACCCGACGCTCTTCCTTTTCTACCCAGATCGAGGATTTGAACTCGTTGGCTTTCTGAATAAAGAAGGTGGCCGGACGGGCGTGCAGCCCTACCTGATTCTGAACAACCACATCTTTCACAAACATAACCGATACGCCTCTTTCTCACGAAGTCAATTGGTACCACGGAAACCATTCGTCCGTTACGCTGCCATCCTATAGATACAGTCTTATTATAACACGAAACAGGGGTAAGTCAATCGCTTTGGGGGTAAGAAGTCGTAACTTTGGTTGTCTGCCCGATTTTTGCCGTTTTGCGGAAACGGCATTTGTCACTTCGCACAAAAATGTGGATAACTTTTGAGTAGCCTAACGGGAATCGTCCCGGATGGCTTGGGAAATGCAGCGGAACATTCTCCCTTACGGTGCCGCATCCGCCTCCGTCAGCGCCTGCAAATACCGCCGATCCTCCTCGGTCAGATCGGCGGCTTCCAACATATCGGGGCGCAGCCGCCGGGTGCGCTCCAACGATTGCTGCCGCCGCCAGCGGGCAATGTTGGCGTGATGCCCCGACAGCAGAATCTCCGGCACCGTGCGCCCCTCCCATTCCGCCGGGCGGGTATACTGGGGATATTCCAGCAAGCCGGAAAAGTGGCTCTCCTCGGTGAAGCAGATCTCATCCGCCAGCACCCCCGGCACCATGCGGGATACACAGTCCACCAGCGCCATGGCGGGGATCTCGCCCCCGGTCAGCACATAGTCGCCCATGGAGATCTGCTCGTCCACCAGCGCCTCCAGCACCCGCTCATCCACCCCCTCATAGTGTCCGCACAGGATACACAGTCCGGGCAGCTGCGCCAGCTCCCGGGCCCGCTGCTGGGTGAGGGTATGTCCCTGCGGGGACATATAAATGAGATGGGGACGGCAGCCGGCAGCGGCGCACACCGCCCGAAAGCAGTCGGCAATGGGCTGGGGAAACATCACCATGCCCTTGCCGCCGCCGTAGGGATAGTCGTCCACCTGCATCTGCTTATTTTTAGTATATTCCCGGATCTGGTGACAGTGCATCTCCAGCAGCCCTTTTTCCTGCGCCCGCCCCAGAATACTCTCCCCGAACACCGGTGTGAACATATCCGGAAACAGGGTCATAATGTCAAATCTCATCGTCCAGCAACCCTTTCATGGGACGCAGCCGCAGCACGTCCGCCTGCAGATCGACGGCGATCACCACCGAGGGGATCGCCGGGATCAGCACCTCGCCCCGGGGCGTCTGCATATGGTAGACCGGGTTGGCGCCGGTCTGGCTCACATCGGTGAGGGTGCCGTAGGTCTCCCCGGTGTCGGCGTCCACCACTGTCAGCCCGATCAGATCCTGCACCAGATACCGGTCGGCGGGCAAATGCAAATCCCGGCGTGCCACATACAGCACCCGACCCCGCAGCGGCGCCGCCGCCTCCACCGTATCGACGCCATGGAGCTTCAGAAGCACCATATGCTTATGGGCACGTCCCTGCACCGCCACCGGCTGGGTGCCGGCAGCGTCCCAATAGAGGGTCTTGAAGCCGGCAAACTGCTCCGGGCTGTCGCACCAGGGCTGCACCCGCACCTCGCCCCGCACCCCATGGGTGCCGGTGATCTGCCCGACCTCCAGATACGTCTTTTGCGGCATAGCTCTTACCTCCCATACAGAAGAAACGGGGCTGTTAAAACACTGGATGTTTTTAACAGCCCCGAAAAGATCCGGACATGACCTGTCCTTTTTACACCGGCTGCGGGGATATCACGAAACAAGCACCGCTTATTCGTCGATCTCCACAGCTACCTTGGCATCCTGCCGGGTCGCAGCGGCACGCATGACGACACGCATTGCTTTCGCAATACGTCCCTGCTTGCCGATCACCCGCCCCATATCGCCGGGAGCCACCCGCAGGTGAAACACCACCGTACCGTCCTCCGCAGGCTCGTCCTGCGTCACCGTCACGGCATCCGGCTCATCCACCAGACCACGGGCGATGGTCAACAGAAGCTCTTTCATTGTATTGCCTCCTTACCGCTCGGCTGCGCTCAGTTCTGCTCGGCAGCCTTCTTCAGCAGCGCCTTCACCGTATCGGTGGGCTGAGCGCCGTTGGCGATCCAGTTGTTGGCCTTCTCCATGTCGATCTTCACCACGACCGGATCGGTCAGGGGGTTGTAATAGCCGATCTCCTCGATGAAGCGACCGTCACGGGGATACCGGGAATCCGCCACGACCACACGATAGGAAGGGGCTTTCTTGGCGCCGGTGCGGCGCAGACGAATTTTTACTGCCATACTCAATTACCTCCAAAAATGATTTACATAAATTTATCTTCACCCGCCGTATGCGGGATGAATTCAAAAACCGAACCGACCGGAGCCGCCCATGCCGGGGAAGCCTCCCGGCATCCCGCCGGGCATCCCGCCGGGGAAGCCGCCGGGCATCTTACGCCCCTTGCCGCCTTTTCCGCCCTTGCCCATACGCTTGAGCTGCTTCATCATCTGGCGCATGGAGTCATACTGCTTGAGCAGACGGTTCACATCCTCCACCCGCTGGCCGCAGCCGGCGGCGATGCGCCGCTTGCGGGAGGGGTTCATGAGGGCGGGCTTTTCCCGCTCCGCCGGGGTCATGGACAGGATGATCGCCTCCACCCGGGCAAACTGCTTCGGATCGATGTCCACATCCTTGAGCTGCTTACCCATGCCGGGGATCATACCGAGAATGCTTTTCAGGTCGCCCATCTTCTGGATCTGCCGGAACTGCTCCAGCATATCGTTGAGATCGAACCGATCCTCCTGCAGCTTACGGGCTAATTCCTCCGCCTCTTTTTCGCTGACCTGCTGCTCCGCCTTTTCGATGAGGGACATCACATCCCCCATCCCCAGGATCCGGGATGCCATCCGATCCGGGTGGAATACCTCCAGATCGTCCAGCTTCTCACCCATACCGGCGAACTTGATGGGCTTGCCGGTGACCGCACGCACGCTCAGCGCCGCACCGCCCCGGGTATCGCCGTCCAGCTTCGTCAGGATCACGCCGGTGATGCCCAGCGCCTCATCAAAGGCGGAGGCGACGTTCACCGCATCCTGACCGGTCATGGCGTCCACCACCAGCAGGATCTCGGCGGGCTCCACCGCCGTCCGGATGTTTTTCAGCTCGTCCATCAGCTGCTCGTCGATGTGCAGCCGTCCGGCGGTATCCAGGATCACATAGTCATTGCCGTGATCCCGGGCATGGGCAACCGCCGCCCGGGCAATATCCACCGGGTTCGCCGTCCCCTGCTCGAACACCGGCACGCCCGCCTTTTCGCCCACCACCTTCAGCTGGTCGATGGCGGCGGGACGGTACACGTCGCACGCCACCAGCATGGGGCGGTTTCCCTTGGACTTCAGCAGCTTAGCCAGCTTGGCGCTGTGGGTGGTCTTACCGGAGCCCTGCAGACCGCACATGAGGATGACCGTCGGCGGGCGGTTCGCCCGCACCAGCCCGGCCGCCTCTCCGCCCATGAGCTGCGTCAGCTGCTCGTTGACGATCTTAATGACCATCTGGGCGGGGGTCAGGCTCTCCATGACCTTGGCTCCCACCGCCGCCTCGATCACCTGATTGGTGAAATCCCGGGCGACCTTGTAGTTGACGTCCGCCTCCAGCAGCGCCAGACGCACCTCCCGCATGGCGTCCTTGACGTCCGCCTCGCTGAGCTTGCCTTTATTCCGCAGCTTTTTGAATGAGGCTGCCAGTTTTTCGCTTAATCCTTCAAATGCCACCGGGATGCACCTGCCTTTCTCCCGTCTGCGGGCTTATACCGTCTTTTGCAGCTGATCCGCCAGCGCCGCAATGCGGGCGGCGTGCTGCCCGATCTCGCCGGGGGCGCCGGGAAAATCGCTGACCTGCCGGATCTCCTCCGCCAGCAGGCGGATCTCCTGCGCCTGAGCGCACATCTCCCGGAACCGGCGGCTGAGCCCCAGCCGCTCCTCCATCTCCAGCATCTGCGCCTCCGCCCGCTTGATGGAATCCCGCACCCCCTGCCGGGAGATGCCCTCGTTCTCGGCGATCTCCGCCAGAGACAGGTCGTCGTTATAGTAATATTCGACCATGCTGCGCTGCTTTTCCGTCAGCATATCGCCGTAGAAATCCAGCAGCAGAGATACCTCCAGATTTTTGCCCACGCAGCACCCCTCCGTTCGGTGTAAAGTGATTTACTTCACAGGAGTATACACCATATGGCGCCGTTTGTCAAGCAGTTTCTGCGGCTCGACGGAAATTTTCTGCAAAAACGGCGAAAAGCGCCGCCGCAGACGCCCGACCGCCGCACGGCAAGCGCACCGCCGCCCCAGAATCCGCCGCCGAGTTGCCCGCCGGTGCCGGAATGCCCGGCAGAGCCCCTCCGGACAGCCCACGAGCGTTCGCAGACTTCCCGCTGGTAAAGTCGGGCATATTGTGTCCGGGCAAAATGTCCGGGCGGTACGCCCGGAGGGCAGAGCGGCGGAAAGCCGTAATGGCTCCGCTGACCGCCTGCCATTCTGCATGGATTTCCCGCTGCATAGGCTTGCTCTCTTGCAATCGAGTTGCATAATAAAGAGTAGAAGATCCTGATGCAACACATGGTTGCAACTACCCGTTGCGGAAAAGAAACCGTATTTTGGTGGTATGCTATCGGTAAAAGCTGTACACTGATAGCAAAAGGAGGAATATATAATGACCTTATTGAAACGATCACGGATGCAAAGGAAATAGAGGATTTCGTTTCGGCGCTGAATGTTGACCAATGGGAATTAAAACCGCTGCCAGATGAAGCGTCGAAAATCGGTACTTTTGGATTGGCACAAGAGAAAACGATCAAACTGGGACAGACCGATACCGATGGAACACTGTATGATGTTGCCACTATCACACTATACGATGGTTCTTACATTGGCATTACGATTTGCGATTTAGACGCTTTAGATATGCCTTTTGCAGTGAGTAAAGATACAGCAGATCATCTGAGGGAATATTTTGAATAAGGTATCATGGCTAAGATAGCAAAGCCAGGCGGAGCTGTCAACGGCGGCGCATTTGCGTCGTTCATTTTGCCCGTTGACAGGCTCGGCTGACTTTGCTGTTCGGTAATCAAAAGGGCGACAGCACAAAACGCTGCCGCCCTCTGTCATTATTCAGAAAAGGGTATCTTCCATGACCGAACACGAAAAGCATCACGAGCCTATCCGGCATACACAGGATGCCCTCTACGGAACTGCCCCTAACCATGCCGCCATAGTCACAGCCGCCGCAAGCGGGAGATCTCGCCTGAATATCCGATAGAAGAAAGATCCTGTCCGCTTAGCACCGCAAATAAATATTGTGCGGAGCAAGCTGTCATGAACCGCTGTCTGTTTTACGACTGCAGTCGGATAGTTGCTTTCGGAAAGCCCAAAGCTCCGCCGCAGCGCTATCGGGAGGCGCCGCCGCCGGAGAAGCCGCCTCCGCCGCCGGAAAAGCCACCGCCGCCGCTGCGACCGCCGCCGAAGGATCCCCCGCCCAAGCCGCCGCCGATGAACACGCCCGGCCCGCCGAAGCCGCCGTGACCGCCGCCACGTCCGGTGCGGGAGCGCAGCAGGACCACCGCTGCCACCGTCAAGAACGGTACCAGCAGCAGCCACTGAGCATCGTCGTCCTCCTCCGGCAGCTCCTCGGACAGCGGATATTGCTCCTCGGTGAGCCCATATTCGGCATACACCTGATTGAGCAGCGCCTTGTAGGTCTCGGTCAGCCCGTCGCCCCAGCGATCCGGCGTGTCGTATTGGGGCACCAGATAGGTGTCCAGAATACGCCCCGCCTTAGAATCCGGGATAGCGCCCTCCAGCCCGCTGCCCACCTCAATGCGGCTGTGGGGGCCGTCGGTGGTGAACAGCAGCAGCAAGCCGTTGCTTTTGTCCGCATCCCCCAGCTGCCATTCCCGTGCCAATCCCAGCGAAAATTCCTCCAGCGCCTGACCGCCGGTGTTTTCCACCGTCACCAGCACCACCTGTGCATCGCAGGCACGGTAGAGCCGAACCCCTGCCTCATACACAGTCTGCGCCTGTGCATCGGACAGGAGCCCGGCATAGTCATTGACGAAAAACCGCTCGGTCGGCTCGGGATAGGCAGCCGCCGCACCGGGCAGCGCAGCGCACACCGCCAGCAGCCCGGTCAGCGCTACCGCCGCCAGCCGCCGGACACACCGTCGTCCGTTCACGGCGTTCACCAATCGAAGGAGACCTCCGGCACGTTATCGGCGCCGGAATCCGCCTGAAAATAGTCCGCCTTATCGAAGTCGAACAGCCCCGCCAGAAGATTCCGGGGGAACTGTCGGATGGCGGTATTATAGGTCTGTGCCGCCTTGTTATAGTCATTGCGGGCGGTGGTGATGCGGTTTTCGGTCCCCGCCAGCTCGGTCTGCAGCGCCACAAACTGATCGCTGGCCTTCAGATCCGGGTAGGCCTCGGTCACCGCATTCACCCACACGGAGATCGCCCGATCCAGATCCTCCTCCGCCTGCGCCTGTTGGGCGGCGGTGGTCGCCTGCCCCACCTTTGCCCGTGCCTCGGTGACGGCGGTGAGGGTGTTTTGCTCATATTCCGAATAGCCCTTGACCGTGCTGACGAAGTTGGGGATCAGATCCGCCCGGCGCTGCAGTTGGGTCTGGATGGTGGCCTGCGCCGTCTCCACCCCCGTCTGCAGCTTCACCAGCTCGTTATAGCCGCTGACAGCGGAGAGGGCGAGGATCGCCGCCACCGCCACCACAACGATCAGTACGATGCCGCCCTTTTTCATAGTGCGCACTCCTTATCCATACAATAGCGTTCAATAAATTCCACCACCGGGGCGGGGTCCTCCAGACTGTGGGGATGGTGGCCGCAGCCGGGCTTTTCGATCACGTCGATATGCCCGCCGGCAGTGCGGTAGCGGGGAATGAACAGCTGCATATTCTCCGCATAGGGCACTACATCGTCCGCCAGCCCCACCACGCTGATGATGGGCAGTCCGGCATGCGCCAGCCGCTCCGCCTGATCCAGCGGATTCTGGGCAAAGCCCGGCGCCGTGGCGTCGGTCAGCCCGTACCAGCGCTTGCAGTCCTCCCAGCAGCCGGGGTCGCCCACGCCGCTGCCAAAGCCGCCCGGCCAGGAGCGCACATCCAGCACCGGGGCGTCCAGATACAGACCGCCCACCCGGAAGGGATACGCCGCCGCATAGTTGACCGCATACAGACCGCCCCGGCTGAAGCCGAACAGCACCGGCCGCAGATTCAGCTGAAATTCCCGCTCCACATGATCCTGATACGCCCGCAGATATTCCACCGACGCCTGACAGCCGTACATGTTGCTGACCCGATGGTAGCCGATATGCCAGCCCTTTTCCAGCAGCGCCCGGTCCACCGTGTCATAGATCCCGAAAAACTCCGTGCGCCACACCCAAGGCTTGCCGGGCAGCGCCTCATGGGGACAGATGAGCAGGCTCTCCCGTCCCTCCACGGCAAAATCCAATCGCTTATAGCCGTTCCAATCGCTGATCTCCATTCCTGTGATTCCCCCTTGTAGTATCTGCCTCTCGGTCAGGTTTATTCTATCGCAAAAAGCAAGGGCTGTCAACCGCCAAAAGGGCGAAAACCGGCGGGAAATAGCCCTCTCCGGCTTTCCCCGACACACCTCCCGGCGCAGCGGCAAAAAATGCCCGGTTTTGCGCCGCTATTGCGACATTTCCGGCGGTGGGCTTGTCCTATAGTAAGGGCTGTAAGCCGTCCGGCGCCCGCTGCGGACAGCACCGGGCTGACCCCCCGGGCATTCGGCGCCGCCGGAAAGAGTCCGCCGGAACCGGAGCGGCTATCAAATCAAAGACCGGGGCGCAGCCCCGCAGGAAACAGGAAAGGATGGAATCTCCCGTGAAAGCCACCACCGCTATCGGCACTGCCCCCGGCAGCGCCGCCGGAAAACCCACCGCCGCCGTCACCTTGTTCTGGTGTCTGCTGGGGCTGCTGCTGCCCCGTGCCACCCTATATGGGGAGCTGGCGCCCTTCGGCATCAGCTTGGCGGCAGCTGCCACCGGCGGCACGCTGCCGGTGACCGCCGCCCTCATCGCCGGCTATCTGCTGGCGGGCGGGGTGCTGTACCCCCTGCGCTACATTGCCGCCGTGGCGGTGGTGGGCGGGCTGCGCTGGGTGCTGGCGGTGGTGCCCGGCTGGCGGGAGCGCACACTGCTGCCGCCGCTGCTGGCAGCTGCCGCCAACCTGCTGACCGGGCTGCTGTTTCTGGGACGCAGCGGCACGGATGCGTTTCGCCTGCTGCTGATCATTGCAGAAAGCCTCACCGCCGGCGGAGCAGCCTACTTCTTCCGCACGGCGGAGCAGTTCAGCCGGCGGGCGGCGGAGCCCCGCCCGCAAAAGCGGCTGCAGCTCACCGCCGGGGAGCAGGCGGCGCTGGTGCTGACCGGCGCCGTGGCGCTGATGGCGGCGTCTACGCTGGAGATTCGGGGCTTTGCCCCCGGGCGGGTGCTGGCAGCGGGGCTGATCCTCGTGCTGGCCCGCTCCGGGCGGGAAACCGGGGGTGCCGTCGCCGGGGTGGTGATCGGCGCCTGCACGGCGCTGGCGGCGCCGGGGCAGACGGTGCTGGCAATGGCGCTGGCGTTCGGCGGCCTGCTGGCGGGTCTGTTCGCCCGGTTCGGGCGGCTGGCAGAGGCGGGGGCATTCTTCGTCGCCGCCGGGGTGTTGGCGCTGTCCGACAGCAGCGAAAATGCGCTTATCCACCTCTATGAGCTGTGCGCCGGCGGGCTGCTGTTTCTGGCGCTGCCCCGTGCATGGGACGGACGGCTGTCCCGGCTGTTTCTCCGCAGCGGGGAGCTGCCCGCCGTGGAGGGCCTGCGCCGGGCGATGACACTGCGGCTGCAGGTGGCGGCGGGGGCGCTGCGGGAGGCGTCCGGCGCCGTCAGCGAGGTGTCGGAACGGCTGTCACGCCGCAGCGCCTTGGATCTGCCCGGTCTGCAGCGGGAATGTCGGCGGCAGGTGTGCGGAAATTGTCCTATGGAGACCTTCTGCTGGGAGCAGCACGGCGAGGAGGCTGCCGCCGCACTGGAGCAGCTGACCGCCCAGCTGCCGGTGCAGGGGACCGTGACGGCGGAGGACACGACCGAGTATCTGCGGCAGAGCTGCCGCCGCAAGGAGCAGCTCGCCGCCCGGCTGTCCCGGGAATACGACCGGCTGCTGGTGCAGGAGGTCACCTGGCGGCGCCTGCAGGAGATCCAAAGCTCCCTCCACGGCCAGTGCGCCGGGATGATCGACCTGCTGTCCACGCTGGCGGCACAGCTGGAGGATCCGGGGCAGGTGGACACGGAGCTGTCCGCCCGGGTGATGGCGGTATGCGAGGATGAGGACATGACCGTGCGGGAGGCGCTCTGCACCCGGGACGCCGGCAATCGGCTGACGGTGGAGATCGTGATCGCCGAGGCGGAGCTGCCGGCAGGCGGCCGGTGGCGGCGGCGGCTGGAGGAGCTGTGCGGCACCCGGCTGGCGGCGCCCGCCGCCGTTCCCTGCGGCAGCGGCACCCGCATCACCCTGTCCGAGCCGCCCCGTTTCCGGGTGGAGGTGGGGATCAGCCGTCTCCCCTGTGACAACGAGAAGCTGTGCGGCGATGCCATCGACCGGTTTTCCGGGCAGGGGCACACCACCGTCATCCTCAGCGACGGCATGGGCAGCGGCGGACGGGCAGCCGTGGACAGCGCCATGACGGTGGGACTGTGCGCCCGGCTGTGGCAGGCAGGCTTCAGCCCTGCCGGGATCCTGCAGACCGTCAATGCGGCGCTGATGACCAAAAGCCGGGAGGAAAGCCTTGCCACGCTGGACGTGGTGCAGATCGACGCCTTCACCGGGCGGCTGGATTTCTACAAGGCGGGGGCTGCCGCCACCCTGCTCTGCTCCGGCGGGCGCATCTCCCGGCTGGAGGAATCCTCGCTCCCGGCGGGGATCCTGCCGGAGGTGCAGCTCTCCCACGGGCATGACTGGCTCGGGGACGGGGACATCCTGCTGCTCGCCAGCGACGGCGCCTACACCGACGGCGTCGCCCCGGTGGAAACCCTGCTGCGGGAGCATCCGCCGGAGGAGGACATGACCCGGCTGGCGCAGCGGATCACGGCGGCGGTGCGCCGCTCCCAGACGGAGCATCAGGACGACATCACCGTGGCGGCGGTGCGGCTGCATCGGATGGCGGCGGAGACGTGACCGGGGCGCCGGGAAGAACGCAAAAAGCGGGAAACGTCCCAAAGGACGTCTCCCGCCGGGTATTTCAATCCGGGACGAGGGGTGTCCGCCGGTTCCGCCGCCCGGCATCCCGCTCGTTTAAGAAGGGCAGCCGCTGCCCATATCAGCGCCGGGGCTGTTTCTTCCGGCGGCGGAGGTCTCCCGGCTGCTGCGCCCGCTCCTATCGCTCCCGCTCTGTATCCGCCGCTCATGCACAGCCTCCGCTGTTTCCCCGCCGGTTTGGCGGAATACGTTTTTTCGCTTTTCACCATTAACGCTGCGGGAATCCCGCCTTTTCCGGGCAATCCCATACGCCCGAAAGCCCAGCCGCCCGGAAAAGCGGAAGAAAACTCTTGACATTCGGCAAAAAATAGCA
The DNA here is from genome assembly GCA_934630515.1 of uncultured Eubacteriales bacterium. Lineage (GTDB taxonomy): Bacteria > Bacillota > Clostridia > Oscillospirales > Acutalibacteraceae > UBA5905. The sequence goes on from CAKTVV010000002.1 coordinate 206,054, forward strand.
TATGATGACTGGGTAAACAGGGAAAGGGAGTAGCCGACGAGTGATCGTTTCTCCGGCGTCAATACGGCTTCCGACGGCATGGCGGTCGGAGACCCGCTTGAGAATGAAACGGCAAGACTTTCGCCGAAGCACAGGGCAGGTATGCTCTCGGATGCTTTGGCGAAGGTCTTTTTTGTTGGTCGACGGCGCCCTCTCCCGCATGAAGGAGGCAATCCAATGGCAGACCTGTTTTCCAATGCGCTGAACATCACCTGGCAGCAGGTGGTGATGTGGTGCATCGGCGGTATCCTCATCTATCTGGCGATCAAAAAGGACATGGAGCCCACCCTGCTGCTGCCCATGGGCTTCGGAGCAATTCTGGTGAACCTGCCCCTGTCCGGCGCCGTCACCCAGGGCGCCGAGGAGGGCGTCATCGACACGCTGTATGCGGCGGGCATCGCCAACGAGCTGTTCCCCCTGCTGCTGTTCGTGGGCATCGGCGCCATGATCGACTTCGGCCCCCTGCTGTCCAACCCCAAGCTGATGATCTTCGGAGCGGCGGCACAGTTCGGCATCTTCTTCACCCTCAGCATCGCCAGCCTCTTCGGCTTCGATCTGAAGGACGCCGCCTCCATCGCCATCATCGGAGCGGCGGACGGCCCCACCTCGATCTTCGTGGCGAACTATTTCGAGTCCCGCTATGTGGGGGCGATCATGGTGGCGGCGTATTCCTATATGGCGCTGGTGCCGCTGGTGCAGCCCCCGGTCATCCGGCTGCTCACCTCCAAAAAGGAGCGGCAGATCCACATGGAGTATAAGCCCGGACAGGTCTCCCGCACGGCGAAGATCCTGTTCCCCATCGCCATCACAGCGGTGACGGGCATCGTCTCCCCCAAGAGCGTGGCGCTCATCGGCTTCCTGATGTTCGGCAACCTCATCCGGGAGTGCGGGGTGCTGGACAGCCTGTCCGAAACCGCCCAGAAGGTGCTGGCGAACCTCGTCACCCTGTTCCTGGGCATCACCATCGCCACCAAAATGCAGGCGAAGTACTTCCTCACCAAGGAGACGCTGATGATCCTCGGTCTGGGGCTGGTGGCGTTCATCTTCGATACGGCGGGCGGCGTGATCTTCGCCAAGGTGCTGAACCTGTTCCTGCCCAAGGGCAAAAAGATCAACCCCATGATCGGTGCGGCGGGCATCTCGGCATTCCCCATGTCCGCCCGGGTGGTGCACAAGATGGGGCTGAAGGAGGACAACCAGAATTTCCTGCTGATGCACGCCATCGGCGTGAATGTGTCGGGTCAGATCGCCTCGGTGATTGCCGGGGGTATGATTCTCAACCTGATCGGGTAAAGGAGGAGACAGCAGATGAATGTACAGGCGTTTTTGGATACGCTGCCCATCATGGGCAAGGGGATGCTGGGCATCTTCATTGTCGCCGCCGTCATCGTCGGCGTGATGTACTGGCTGCGGTGGACATTTCAGGATAAGAAGAAATGACGGCGGCGGGCGCAAGGCGAGGACAGCCGACCGGATCGGGTGTCCTGCAAAGCAAGAGACCTTTCAGGCGCTGTGTGCGGCGTTCTGTGACGCCCTGCAGCCCGCAAATATGTATGACCCAACGGGCGGCGTCTCTCGAACAAACGGGAACGCCGCCCGGCTTTTTTGTCGGAACAAGAGCCGGGGAACGGGCACTTTCGTGGGAAATCCCGGTCTGCCATACGGCGCATCCGGCTGAAACACCCGGCTCCCCCGCCCATATAGTCTTTCCCGTCCGACAGCAGATCCCAACGCAGCCATAAAATCTATTAAAAATCAAAAAAATCCGTTGACAAGCATTGCAGATCATGCTATAATGGCTGTTGCCGCATGTGACGGGCGCTCCTTTGCGGGCAAAAGCGACGGTCTCCGTCCGCCCCACCACAGCGAGTCTGAAGAAAAGGCAGGTACGCCTATGTACGCTATTATTGAAACCGGCGGCAAGCAGTACAAGGTGCAGAATGGCGACACTCTGTACATTGAAAAGCTGGATGCAGCCGAGGAAGCCTCCGTCACCTTCGACAAGGTGATCGCTCTGCAGGACGATGCCGAGCTGAAGGTGGGTGCCCCCTATGTGGACGGCGCTACCGTGACCGCTCATGTGCTGAAGAACGGCAAGAGCAAGAAGATCACGGTCTTCACCTACAAGCCCAAGAAGGGCAGCTCCCGCAAGCTGGGTCATCGGCAGCCCTATACCAAGGTGCAGATCGACACCATCAACGCCTAAGATATGATCCGGGTCTTTTTCCGGACAGAGCGGGGACAGGTCACCGGGTTTTCTCTTTCCGGCCACGCCGATGCGGCGCCGGCGGGCGAGGACATCGTGTGTGCGGCCGTCTCCTCTGCGGCCTATATGACCGCCAACACCATCACCGAGGTGCTGCGGCTCCCGGCGGAGATCTCCGTGGGAGAGGGCAGCATGGAGGCTGTCCTCACCGGCGATACGGCGGCGGCACAAGCCATCCTGTCCGGGTTCCGGCTGCATATCCTGGCACTGCAAGAACAGTATCCGGCGTGTATCAGCGTCACGGATACGACCGAATGAATACGGAGGTGTAATTGCTATGTTAACTTTGAACATTCAGCTGTTCGCTCACAAGAAGGGCGTCGGCTCCACCAAGAACGGCCGTGATTCCGAGTCCAAGCGTCTCGGCGTGAAGCGGGCGGACGGTCAGTTTGTGCTGGCCGGCAACATTCTGGTGCGGCAGCGGGGCACTCATATCCATCCCGGCACGAATGTGGGCATCGGTTCTGACGATACCCTGTTCGCCAAAGCGGATGGTGTGGTGCGGTTCGAGCGTATGGGCAAGGATCGCAAGCGTGTCAGCGTGTACGACAAGCAGTAAGCGATGAAAAGCCTCGCCGGAACCCGGCGAGGCTTTTTTCGTTCTTGCCGCCAAACGGGCTTGCCGCAGGGCGGAGACGTTCGTCGAGCAAGGGTCAGACTGCCCCGCACCGAAAAGCAGCGGGAGCGACCCGGCTCTCGCCGCAACCGCCCCCTTGGGCGGGATGGGCGAGGTGCTGACGGGCGGTGCAACGATAAGACACCCTACGAGCATGAAACCATCCCTGTAAGCATGGTTCCGGCTCCGGCGGTGTGACGTCAGCCCCATGCGGGACACGCCTAAAACTGTCCATTCGGCAGCGGTAAACACCCTGCACCGAAAAGCAGTGGGGCGACCCGGCTCTCGCCGCAAAGCCGCTGATCGAACCCCCGTGGCGGATGGCTGGGGCGGCGCAGTAGGTATTGCTTGCGCCGGATATGGAATTTTTTGCCCCCATCCGGCGCATAGTAAGAAAAAGCGCCGGCAGGTGCGCAGCGGAAATGCAGCGCCGCTCGGACGGCGGACGCCGAAAAATCACGGCTGGCGCTGCACGGGCTGGCACCGGCATAGTCCGACGGGCTTAGAGCAAGCCCCTGAATGATCCGGGCAAGATCACCCGGTCAAAAGCCACCCGGGTACACCAGCCCAAGCGATTTTACCTCAGGCGGCGGGCGGCTGTATCGCCCGGCAGCGACCGGCATTGTTTGGGACTTTCCAAGGAGGAATCGTCTATGTTTGTGGATAAGGCAATCATTCGGGTGAAAGCGGGCAACGGCGGCGACGGTGCCGTGTCCTTTCACCGGGAAAAATATGTGGCGGCGGGCGGTCCCGACGGCGGCGACGGCGGCAAGGGCGGCAGCATCGTGTTTCAGCCGGACGACGGCATGAACACCCTGTCGGATTTCCGCTATCAGCGCAAGTATGCGGCAGCGCCCGGCGGCAACGGCGGCGCCAAGCGCTGCTTTGGGAAAAGCGGGGCGGACTGCATCATCCGTGTGCCCCGTGGCACCCTGATCTACGATAACGACACCGGGCGGCTGATGGCGGATATGTCCACGGATGAGCCGTTTGTGGCTGCCCGGGGCGGTCGGGGCGGCTGGGGCAACAGCCATTTCGCCACCGCCACCCGGCAGGTGCCCCGGTTTGCCAAGCCCGGCGTGCCGGGCGAGGAGCATACCCTGCGGCTGGAGCTGAAGCTGCTGGCGGATGTGGGGCTGGTGGGCTTCCCCAACGTGGGCAAATCCACCCTCATCTCCGTGGTGAGCGAAGCAAAACCGGAGATCGCCAACTACCATTTCACCACCATCACACCGGTGCTGGGGGTGGTGCGCCCTATGGCAGGGGTCTCCTTTGTGATGGCGGACATCCCCGGCGTGATCGAGGGCGCCAGCGAGGGCGTGGGGCTGGGACACGAGTTTCTGCGCCATGTGGAGCGGTGCCGGCTGCTGGTGCATATCGTGGACGTATCCGGCAGCGAGGGCCGGGATCCGCTGGAGGATTTCGACGCCATCAACCGGGAGCTGGAGCGCTTTAACCCGGAGCTGGCGTCCCGTCCCATGATCGTGGCGGGCAACAAGTGCGACTTAGCCACCGACGAGCAGCTGGAGCGGTTCGCCGCCGCCATGCAGGAGCGGGGATATGAATACTTTCCGCTGATGGCGCCTATCGCCCACGGCACCGACGAACTGGTGAAGCGCTGTGCGGCGCTGCTCAGCCAGCTGCCGCCCATCCGGCGGTTTGAAGCGGAGCCGGAGGCTCTGCCGGCGGCGGACAGCCTCGGCTCACGGGAAACACAGGTCACCCAGCGGGAGGGCATCTACGAGGTGACCGCCCCGTGGCTGCTGCAGATCATGCGGGGCATCGACTTCTCCGACGAGGAGGGGCTTCTGTATTTCGAGCGGGTGCTGCGCTCCGGCGGGGTCATCGACGCTCTGGAGGCGGCGGGCTGCCGGGAGGGCGACACCGTGTCCATTTACGATCTGGAATTTGACTTTATCGACTGACGGGAGGGGTGCGTATGGAGCGCTTGTATCCGAAAGAGGTGGATGTGCACACCCTCAGCCCTCTGGCGCTGGCGTTTGTGGGGGACGGCGTGTACAGCCTGCTGGTGCGGGAGCGGCTGCTGACCATCGCAAACCGCCCGGTCAACGACCTGCACCATCTGGCGGTCAACGCCGTGCGGGCGGAGGCCCAGTCCGCCGCCATGGAGCGGCTGCTGCCCCGGCTGACGCCAGAGGAGGAGGCGGTCTATAAGCGGGGGCGCAACGCCCACACCGCCCGCTCCGGCGCAGAATACCACCGGGCCACCGGGCTGGAGAGCCTGTTCGGCTATCTGTATCTGTCCGGGCAGCTGGAGCGGGTGCGGGAGCTGTTTTTGCTGTGTATGGAGGAGGTGCCGACCCATGGGGACTAAACGGGACACGCTGCGGCAATGGAGCGGCGATCTGCTGGTGATCACACTGGGCAGCATCGCCTATGCGCTGAGCGTATCGGTGTTCTCGGCGCCCAACGACATCGCCCCCGGCGGCTTCACCGGTCTGGCGACCCTCATCCACTATCTGTGGAACCGGCTGCCCATCGGCATCACCACTCTGGCGCTGAACGTGCCGCTGCTCATCGTCACCCGCTGCCGTATGGGGCGGGGCTTTCTGATGCGCACGCTGCTGGGGCTGGTGATCTCCTCGGTGCTGACAGATGTATTCACCCTGTTTGTGCCCGCCTTTCACGGGGAAAAGATCCTCACCTGCTTTTTCGGCGGGGCGCTGGCGGGGCTGGGCATCGGACTGATTCTGGCACGGGGCGGCACCACCGGCGGCACCGATACGCTGGCACGGCTGCTGGAGCGCCGCTGGCCGCACATCCCCATCGGGCAGCTGCTGCTGATCGTAGACGGCTGCGTGGTGGTGCTGTCGGCACTGATCTACCGGCAGCTGGAAAGCCCGCTGTATGCCATCGTGTTTATCGTGGTATCCTCACTGGTGACCGATCGGGTGGTCTACGGCGGACGCCGGGGCAAGATGGCGATGATCCTCACGAAAGAGCAGCCGGCGCTGACCCAGCGGATCATGACCGAGCTGGAGCGGGGGGTCACGCTGCTGGATTCCACCGGCGGCTACACGGGAGATGCCCAGAAGATGATCCTGTGCGCCGTCAGCCGGGAGGAAGTGGTGCGGCTCAAACGGATGACCTTTGAGCTGGACCCGAGTGCGTTCTTCATGATGCTCAGCTCCGACGAGGTGGTGGGTGACGGCTGGCTCTCGCCGGATAAAAGCTCCTGAGAGGTGTCCCCTATGGATAAACAAGCGATTTATGCGCTGCTGACGGAGCGGCACATGCCTTATGAGGTGACGGAGCATCCGGCGGTATTCACCATGGAGGAGCTGTCCCGGGTGGCTGTCCCCTACCCGGAGGCGGACGCCAAAAACCTGTTCGTCCGGGACGATAAAAAGCGGAATTACTACCTCATCACCGTCAAGGGCAATAAGCGGGTGGATCTGAAGGCGTTCCGGCGGGCGCAGGGGCTGCGTCCGCTGACCTTTGCCACCGCCGAAGAGCTGTGGGACAAGCTGGCGCTGACCCCCGGCTCGGTGACGCCGCTGGGGGTGCTGAATGGGCAGGCGGCACAGGTGCAGGTGTATCTGGACGAGGATTTTCAGGCGGAACCGGGGCGCATCGGCGTCCATCCCAACGATAACACCGCCACCGTCTGGCTGTCGGTCGCCGACCTGCTGACCCTCATCCGGGAGCACGGCAACCCGGCGGTGCTGGCCCCCATCCCGGAGGTGATAGAATGAATGACCGGTGGCTTGGCTGGGCGATGCAACTGCAAAGCATCGCCCAGATCGGGCTGACCTATTGCAAAGACCCTTTTGACCGGGAACGGTACGAACAGCTGCGCACCATCGCCGCCGAAATGGCGGCGCAGCGCACCGGCATGCCGATCGACACGGTGCGGGAGGTGTTCTGCAATGAAAGCGGCTATCAGACCCCGAAGATCGACACCCGGGCAGCCATCTTCCGGGAGGGTAAGCTGCTGCTGGTGCAGGAAAAGAACGGCACCTGGGCGCTGCCCGGGGGCTGGTGCGACGTGGATCAGTCGGCGGCCTCCAACACCGTCAAGGAGGTGCGGGAGGAAACCGGTCTGACCGTGACGCCGGAGCGGCTGATCGCCGTACAGGATTGGCGCAACCACAACGTGCGCAACTACGCTTATGGGGTCATAAAGCTGTTCGTTCTCTGCCGCCCCCAGGGCGGGCAATTTGAGGAGAACAGCGAGACTGCTGGGTTTGATTATTTCGGCCGTGACGGGCTGCCGGAGCCGCTGGCAGCGGAGAAAACCACCCGGGAGCAGCTGCTGATGTGCTTTGATGCGGCGGAGGATCCCCGGTGGCAGACCCTGTTGGAATGAACCGGAGCGCCATGCGGACCTTGTCCGCATGGCGCTCTATCGGCAGATGCCGCCTATGCCCTTTTACCGAAAAAGCACCCGCTGAACGATACCGTTCAGCGGGTGCTTTGTTGTTTTATTCTGCCGGAAACGCCTGCGCCAGCTGCGCCGTCAGCGCCGCCCACTGCGCCGGAGACAGGGTAGCGTTGACCACCTCCAGCAGCCGGTTGGCGGACAGGGTGGCGGGCAGCTCCAGCTGCCGCAGCAGCCATTGCCGCCGGGCGGCGCTGGCGGGCACGCCCACCAGTCCCAACGCCAGCAGATCGCTTTTTTGCAGTCCCAGAGAAGGCGCCACCGGAGCGGTCTCTCCCTCAAACACGGCGCCCGCCTGCTCCAACGCCCGCACAATGGCGGCGTTGTCGGTGCCCTCGACCCCCAGCAGCCCCTCCTTGGAGGGGGCGGCCTTACGCCGCTCCTTGCCGGGGGTGGGCGGCACATACGCCATGTGCAGCTGCTCCGGCGGGATCAGCCCCGCCAGATGCCCCCGGATAACGGCGCCGGCGCTGTCGCTGTCGGTGAGGACGATCAGCCCCCGGGCAGCTGCCAGCCGCCGCAGCAGGGCTACGGTCTCCGGATCCCGGAAAATATGAAAGCCGCCGGTGGGGATCACGATCGCCTCCACCGCCGATCGCACCCGGATGACGTCGTATTTACCCTCCACCACGATCGCCTGCCGCACCCGGCGGCGGAGGGCGCTCACAGACGGGGGGCGGCTTCCGCCCCGGCGCATTGCATCAGGCGGGCGGCGGTCTGCTCCAGCACCAGCCGCTCCTGCCCGGCGCCGGTCTTCAGCGCCGTATCCGCCTGCGCCAGAATATCCAGCGACCGCCGCAGAGCGGACAGCTCCAGCCGCCGGCAATCCCGGGCGGCATTCTGCAGACGGAACTCCTTGCCCTTATAGCTGGGGAAATCCGCCGCCAGCTCCCCCGTCGATATACCGCTCAGCGCCGCCGTCTTTGCCCGATACAGATCGGCATAGGCGGTGGACAGTGTGCCGAGGATCGCCAGCGGCTCCTCCCGCTGCACCGCCAGCTGGTGCAGCAGCTCATAGACCTCGCCGCTGCGCCCGGCAAGGATCGCCCGGGACAGCTGAAATACCCGCACCTCCAGATTTTTGGTGCCGGCTTGCCGGATCTGCTCCTGAGTGATGACACCGTCGGTCGCCAGCGCCGCCAGCTTATCCAGCTCGCCGCTGAGCAGATACAGGTCATTGCCTGCCTGCTCTGCCAGCAGCGTCGCCCCGGCGGCGTCCAGCCGGCAGCCCCGGTGCTTGGCACCGGCGATGAGGATCTTCTGCAGCTGCGCCGGATTGCGCCGGGGAAAGGCCACCGCCAGCCCGGCGGCGTCCAGCTGCTTCAGCACCGCCTGCCAGCCCTTTTTCCGGCGGTCCGGCTGGCGGTTCACCTGCCGGAACACCAGCACGGTGCTGTCCGGCAGCTCCTGCAGCAGCGCCACGATCGCCTCGCTGTGGGCGCCCAGATCCATATCCCGCACGGAAACACACAGCTTATCCGCCAGCATCGGCAGCGCCGTCACCGCCTGCGCCAGCTGCTCCGGGGTAGTCTCCTCCCCGTCCAGCTGCTGGTAGTTGAACACGTCCGTGGGGTCGGGCGTGATCACCCGGGCGATCTGCCGGGCATAAGTATCCACCAGATACGGCTCCTCCCCATACAGCAGATACGCCCCGGCGGGGCCGGTCTTCAGTTGTTCCTTTAAGAGCGCTTCGGCATCCTTCATAGTCTTTTTCTCCAATCTCCCTGTCCCCGGGTATACAGCGCCGCCGGGGTATCGGTCACCGTCACCGACGGCTGCTGCGGCAGGGCATCCGCCCCCTGCCGCTGGCTGCGGGAGCAGACCCAAACGCTCTGCGCCGCCGTCGTCCAGCAAGCATTATACACGATTTCCCCGGAGATCACCACCCCGTCGGCGGATCTTTCCGGGAGCTTCTCCGGCGCAAAGGCATCCGCCGGCGGAGAGAGCAGCAGCGTGGTGTCTGCCAGCTCCACATACCACCAGCCGCCGGACAAGCGGGTGAGGGTCAGACCCTTCCACAGCTCCAGCGGCTGCCCGGGTCCCGTTTCATAGACCGGCTCCGCCTGCCCCAGCGCCCAATCCGCCGTTTCCCCGGACAGCACCACAGCCGCACCGGTGGTACGCCGCAGCTCCGCAATGACAGCGGCATCGGCGGTAGAGCCGTCTCCGACGGCGATCACCGTGCTGCCGGTAATGCCCCGCTGCTGCCAGAGCTGTCGTGCGGCAGCACAGGCGTCGCCATTCTGCACCAGCAGCAGCGCCCGATCATCCTGCTGCACCAGCACAGCCGCCGCTTCCCCCGCACCGGTCACCCGGACGGTGTAGCCCTCGGCGGCGATCAGTCGTTCCCCTAAGAAAATGAGCAGAAGCATCGCCGCCGCCAATCCGGCAGCCCGTCCCGCCCAGGCGGGACGATAATAGAGCAGCAGCGCCAGCGCCACGCAGCTGACGGTCAGCCACCAGAACCGCCAAGAGCCGGCGGGAACGGTCAGCATCACCGTCTCCTGCTCCAGCAGCCGACATACGCCACGCAGCAGCCGAGCCAGCCATCCGGCGAGAAACCCAACGCTCTGTCCGCACCAGCATAGCGGCGGACAGCCAAGACACAGCACCGTCACACATCCGAGGATCAGCAGCACCCCGGCCACCGGCACAGCGATGAGATTTGCCACCGGTGAGATCCAGGACAGCGTCCCGAAATGCCCGGCAAGAAACGGAGACAGCAGCAAAGAGGCGCCCAGAGTAGTACACAGCCCCGCCTGCACCGGACGCAGCCACGGATGCCGCTCCACCGGCGGCGCCGTCAGCGCCATCAGCCGGGGCGTCAGCGCCAGGATTCCTCCCGCTGCGGAGAAGGACAGCTGCAGCCCCACGTCGTATAGGGCATACGGGTTGCACAGCAATATGCCGCACAGCGCCAAGCCCATGGAATTGAGTCCGTCGGCGGGGCGGCGCAGCCACTGCCCCGCCAGCAGCACCAGCGCCATCGCTCCCGCCCGGCATACCGAGGGCGAAAAGCCCACCAGCCCGCTATACAGCAGCAGGACGGCAGCGGTCAGCCCGACCGTAAGCCGCCGGGGCAGCCGCAGCCGGTGCGCCAGCAGATAGACGGCGCCGATGATAACGGACAAATGCAGACCGGAAACCACCAACAGATGCGGCAGGCCGCAGCTGCGGAATGCCTGCCAGGTCTCCTCGGTCAGATAGCGGTCATCCCCCAGACACATCGCCGCCAGCACCGCTCCCTCCTGCCCGGGCAAGCGGCGGCGCAGCCGGTTGGACAAAGCCTGCCGCTCCAGCGCCCATATCCGCCCCGGAGAGGCGGCAGAGCTGCCCGTCACGGTCAGAGCGGCTTCTCCATAGCCTGTCGGCAGCGCCTGCAGGCAGATGCGGTCGGCACGGTACCGGTCCCCATTATCCCGGAACACCTGATAGGTCACCGTCGCCGCTATGGTGTCATACACCTCCGGCGCAGCGGCATCCGGACAATACAGCAGCACCCGGGTCCCGTCGGGCAGCCGGTCCGAGCGGGTAATGCGCAGGACATACCAGCTGCCGGTGCGGCGCTCCCGGATCTGCCCGGTGACGGTGTCCGCCGCCCCGTCCAGCGGGGCGGCGAGCGCTTCATATCGATAGCGGCAGCCGAGCCCCATGATCAAAAAGACGGCAGCGACCGTTGCCAGCGCCGCCAACGGTCTTGCCCACCGGATACACAAAATAACGCCGCCGAGCGCACCCGCAAGCACGAGGATGCCCACCGGGAGAGAGCATTGCAGCACCAGCCAGGTGGCTCCGGCAGCGATCCCGCCGCACCAAAGCAGATACCGCCGGGGCGGCTGTACCTCCATCCGGCTCATGGGGGCTCTCCTTTCTGCATCGTCTGTGCCGCCGCTCACACGACCGGCAAGACCCAGCATAAACTCCGCCTGCCGCAGCCGTCTGCCCTTTGCCCATCCGTGCCGCCGGCGTATTCTTTATCCGCCTTCAGAAAGCTCGGCAACGGAAAACCGCTTGTATTCCGCAGTGGACCGATCCCCGCCGCTGCCGATTCGACAGAATTCAAGGCTATTATATCAAAGCCGAAATGAAAAGTCACGTCTTTTTTCGTATCTCCGCCGCCAAAGCTTGCGGCGGTCTTGGTCCGCCCGAGCTTATCGAGACCGGATCGGGTATGTTTTGGCATATCTGAGTACGTCAAGGCATGCGTGAGCACGTCTTGACGTGCTCACGCAGAGCCCGGCATCCCGCTGCCCGCCGCCGGATCACAGCCGCATTTCCGGTCCGTCCATAGCGAAAAGGTCGCCGTTATCAAACGACGACCCTTTTGACAAGGCGCTCCGGCACAAAGAGAAGACCCGGAGCACCGATGAAATTCCCGGCAGCGCCGCACGGCGCACCGCTCATTGCAGCGACGCTGCCACTTCCTTTTTCCAAGGGATCGAGCCGGCAGCGCCCGCCCGGGACACCGTCAGCGCCGACGCCGCCGTAGCGGTCTGCAGCGCTGCGGTCAGATCGGCTCCCTCGCTGACCGCAGCCAGAAAATACCCCACGAAGGTATCCCCTGCCGCCGTGGTATCCACCACCGGCACCGGCAATGCGGGCAGCTGCACAGAGTCCTGTCCGTTATCCGCCCAGACCCCGGCGCCGCCCAGCGTCAGCACCACCGTTGTATGGGGGTATTTTTGCCGCAGCGCCGCTACGATCCGGGCGTTCTCTGTCTCGCCGGACAGCGCCGCCCCCTCGGTCTCGTTGACAAACAGCCACTCCACCAGCCCGATGGGCGTCTGCGCCAGCTCCGGGGTGATGGGCGCCGGATTAAAGGCGATCCGCAAGCCCCGGGCTGCGCCCTCCCGGATCAGCTCATCCACCCGGTTCACCTCGTTTTGCAGCAGGAGAATATCCCCCGCCTCCAGCGTATCCAGCACCTCCCGGATAAACGCCGTCGTCAGCGCATGGTTGGCGCCGCTATACAACAGAATGCAGTTCTGCCCCGCCTCATCCACCTGAATGATGGCGTGCCCGCTGGGCACCTCCGCCGTGCGCACAAAGGTGGTGTCCACCCCGTTCTCCTGCAGCAGCGGGCGCAGCAGAGCATCGTCCGTCCCCACCAGACCGGCGTGCCGCACCGGCACCCCGGCTCTCGCCAGAGCGATCGTCTGGTTTAAACCCTTGCCGCCGCAGCCGCTGTGAAGCGTTGTCGAGGACAGGGTCTCCCCCGCCCGGACAAAATGCGACACCGCATATACATGATCCACATTCAGAGATCCAAAGCACAATACCTGCATACCGTTTTCCTCCATTTGCTCAGCCGTCGGCTAATTTTCGGAACAAATCATTCAAAATGGCATCCCGGTCCACATAATGTACATACCGGATCGGATGCCGCTGGCAGGAATACGCATAATAGCCGTCCACCCGGGTCAGCGTCCGCCCGGCGGGCAGGATATAGCGGTTATGATCCAGCCGGATATGGCGGAGGGATTCCTCGTCCAGCGTAGACAGCCGCACCGCCTCACAGTCGGCAGCCCCCACAAGCTCATTATCCCGGATGGTACCATACGTCGCATCGTCCGGCAGCTCCCGCTCCTTGAGCCGGATCAGCACAAACACGCAGGCGCTGATATCCTCCGGCTTTTCCGTGCTGCGGGGAGCCGGCTCGCCCTGCATGGTAAAGGCGCCGCCCGCCTCCTCGCAGCGATCGTGGGAGAACTCCACGTTGCCGGATACGGGGCCACGCCATTCATAGGCTGCCAGTCCGCAGCGCCGGAACACATTATAACAGAAGATCAGCCATTCCGCAAGTAGGCTTTCCTGATTTCCCGGATGGGTGACGCCGGAATCGTAAATATCCTCGAACAGGCAATGCTCCACCGTGCAGTAGGAGACGCCGTTCCAGAATTCCACCCCATTGCCGAAGCGGATATGCTTTTCCCGATCAAATACTGCGCCGCCGATGCAGCGGAACCGGCAATTCCGGATGGTGATATGGGTGGCATAAATGGCGCTGAAGCCATGAACACCACACTTTTCAAACGCCAGCTCCCGGATCAGCACATATTGCTGCGCCGTCACCGCCTGCCGGTTGCCCCACAGCACCAGCTCCACGCAGCGGTAGACCTGCGCCGGGTTGCCGCCGCAGGTCAGCCACGATTGCCCGCCGCCCTGTCCGCAGCGGATGCTCTCCCCCAGCCGGTCGTAATACCACCCGCCGGGATGCCGCAGCTCCTGCCGGCTCCACCGCAGGTTGCCGAAGGACTGCCCGTCATCAAACACGATGCTGCATACCTCACCGGAGATCGGGTCGGTGAACCGCCACACGCCGGGGGTCTCCTCCGCCCACAGCTCCGGACGGGAGGCGTCCAGCGACGGATCCACCACCGGAGAAGCCCCCGACCCCGAAGGTGTACCGCACCCAGAGCCGCCATCGCAACGAGTTCTGAGCCTAAAGCCACATCGCCCCCTGTCGCAGGGGGCGGCGGCGCTGCACAGCTGCGAAATCAGCGTCCCTGTTTCTGATCTGTACCCCCAATACTGGGCACCCAGTGTTGGGGGTATTGCTATATGAAATACAGCTATGAGTACAAGCGAATGTGCGTGGAAATGTATCGGGAAGGGAAATGGCCAGAAACGCCAGAGGGCATACAAGAAGGGAACTTTCACAAAATAATTCGTAAGTGGTTCAAGATAGAAGAATCCTGTGGTCCGGATGCGTTGCGACACAAGATGCAATGCAAGGTATGGACAGTAGAAGAAAAGTATGAGCTGGTAGCAAAAGTTCTGGCAGGAGCATCGTACAAAGAAGCAGCATTTTCATCAGGAATAGAAGACAGCCTATTGCGGCAGTGGGTCAAGCGGTATAAAATAGAGGGGTATGGGGGATTGGCCGGGCAACGAAGAGGACGGCCACCCAAGGAGCCTCAAATGAAAAAGAAAATAGAACCAGCCGAGTTGACGCCTTCAGAGCGAGAAGAAATGATTCGGCTTAAGGCGAGTATACCGAGAACTTGTCCGGCGTGGCTTCCCGGTGAATCATAAGCGGGTGCAGCGTATATGGAAACATTCTTTGAACGCCTGAAAAATGAGATGTTTTACGGTTGTGAGAAAGAATACACTTCTTTTGAGATCTTCTCAAAAGCGATCTCAGACTATATTGATTACTATAACAACAGAAGAATTCAAGCCAAGACAAAATGGATGCCTCCCGTAAAATTCCGGGAAGCATCCATGATGTGAAACTAATTGTTCAATTCAAATAACGGTGTCCAGAAAACTGGGTACATATCAGAAGCCGGGGGCGGTGTCTTATCCATTGTTTCGGCTTTTATTGTCCCATCGCCAACGTCTTGCGGTACGCCGCCAGCACCGCCTCCATGGCAGTGCCCCGGAAGCCGCCCTGCTCCAGCGCATGAACACCGGCGATCGTCGTGCCGCCGGGGCTGCACACGGCATCCTTCAGCACGCCGGGATGGCTGCCGGTCTCCAGCACCATCTTAGCGGAGCCCAGCACCGTCTGCGCCGCCAGCTCCTGCGCCAGCGCCCGGGGCAAGCCGCACTCCACGCCGCCGTCCGCCAGCGCCTCGATGAACAGGTACACATACGCCGGACCGCAGCCGGACACGGCGCAGCCGGCGTCGATAAGGCTCTCCGGCAGGCAGCACAGCCGCCCCGCCCCCGCCATGCAGCGGCAAAACGCCGCCGTCTGCGCTTCGGTGGTGCCGTTGACAGCGGTGTACAGGATCATGCCCTCGCCCACCATGGCGGGAGTGTTGGGCATGATGCGGATGAGGGGATAGGCGGCGCCCAGTCCGGCGGTGATCCGCTGGGTGGCAAACCCCGCCGCCATGCTCACCAGCACCGGCACCGCCTTGCGGGCAGCCAGCACCGGCTTCAGCTCCTCCAGCAGTGCGGGCAGCACCTGGGGCTTGACCCCCAGGAAAATATAGTCGCTCTCCGCAGCGACCCGGGCGTTATCCGCCGTCGCCGCCCCCAGCGTTTCCGCCAGCGCCGCCGCCTTGGCGGTGTCCCGGTCGGCGATGAGCAGGCTCTCGCCGCTTTTGGCGACCGCCGCCGCCAAGGCGCCGCCCATGTTGCCGGCGCCGATAAATCCGATGGTCATAGTCCCATTCCTCCTTAGCGTACCTGTCCGCTGCCTAAAATAATGTATTTATAGGTGGTCAGCTCCCGCAGCCCCATGGGCCCCCGGGCGTGGAGCTTCTGGGTGGAGATGCCGATCTCGCACCCCAGCCCGAACTCGCCGCCGTCGGTGAACCGGGTGGAGGCGTTCACATACACCGCTGCGCTGTCCACCGCCGCCGTAAAGCGGGCGGCAGCCGCCGCATCCTCGGTGACAATGGCTTCGCTGTGATGGGTGGAATGGGCGGCGATATGGCGGATGGCGTCCTCCACATCGTCCACCACGCCCACCGCCAGCACATAGTCGAGAAATTCCGTATCAAAATCCCGCTCGCCCGCCGGGGTACCGTCGATCAGAGCGGCGGCACGGCTATCCAGCCGCAGGGCAGCGGGATGCGCCCGCCCGGGATCGGTGAGCCGCCGGGACAGCCGGGGCAAAAACTCTGCGGCAATGTCCCGATGCACCAGACAGACCTCCGCCGCATTGCACACCGAGGGGCGGCTCATTTTGGCGTTATCGATGATGTCCAGCGCCATGTCCATGTTGGCAGCCTTATCCACATAAATATGGCAGATACCGGTGCCGGTCTGAATACAGGGAACGGTGGCATTCTCCACACACGCCCGGATCAGCCCCGCTCCGCCCCGGGGAATGAGCAGATCCACCAACCCGTCCGCCTGCATCAGCTCCGCAGCGCTCTGACGGGAGGTGTCTTCGATCAGCTGCACCAGCTCCCGGGGCAGCCCCGTCTCCGCCAGCGCTCCCTGCAGCGCCGCCACGATCGCCGCCGCCGTGCGGTACGCCTCCTTGCCGCCCCGCAGCACGCAGACGTTGCCGCTTTTCAGGGTCAGCGCCGCCACGTCGCTGGTAACGTTGGGGCGGCTTTCATAGATCACGGCGATCACGCCGATGGGCACCGCCACCTTGCGAATACGCATACCGTTTTCGTGGACGGTCTCCTCCAGCACCCGCCCCACCGGGTCGGGCAGCGTCACCACCTGACGAATGCCCGCTGCCATACCCTCCAGCCGGGACTCCGTAAGGGTCAGGCGATCCAGCATCACCGGGGAGATGGTCCCCCGGGCATCCTCCACATCCTGCCGGTTGGCAGCCAAAATGGTCTCCTGCTGCGCCGTCAGCGCCGCCGCCATAGCCGTCAGCGCCGCATTTTTTCGCTCGGTGGTCAGGGCGGACAGCTCCGCCGTCGCCGCATGGGCTTTTTGTAAGATCTCCTGTGTCGTCATTCAGCTCGTCTCCTTTGCCAGAAACCGGGTACCCACCGGCTTACCCTCCACAATATCGTATAGCAGATCCGGGTTTTCGCCGTTAGCGATCACCATGGGGATGCCGGCGTCCGTCGCCAGCCGGGCGGCGTGGAGCTTCGTGCACATTCCGCCGGTGCCTAAGCTGCTGCCGGCGCCGCCGGTCATAGCCTCGATCTCCGGGGTGATCGCCTCCACCACCGGCAGCAGCCGGGCGGTGGGGTCGGCGTGGGGGTCGCCGTCATACAGACCGTCGATGTCGCTGAGCAGCACCAGCAGATCGGCGTGCACCGCCACCGCCACGATGGCGGAGAGGGTGTCGTTCTCTCCGATGGTGTTTTCCACCCCCACCTCGTCGGTGACGACGGTATCGTTCTCGTTGATGATGGGCAGCGCATCCAGCTCCAGCAGCCGATACAGCGTGTTGCGCATATTGCGGCTGCGCTGCTCGCTGTGGACATCCTCGCCGGTGAGCAGCACCTGCGCCACCGTGTGGTTATGCTCGGCAAACAGCTTGTCGTAGGTGTACATCAGTTCGCACTGCCCCACGGCGGCAGCCGCCTGCTTCGTGGGCATATCGGCGGGACGGCCGGGCAGATTCAGCTTGCCCACCCCCATACCGATGGCGCCGGAGGAAACCAGCACCACCTGATGCCCGGCGTTTTTCAGATCGCTCATAACGGCGCACAGCCGCTCCACCCGCCGGATATTTAAGAGCCCGGTCTGGTGTGCCAGCGTGGAGGTGCCGACCTTGATCACAATTCGCATAGGAAACCCTCTCCTTTTACTCGTTCACTGTGCTAGCATAGCACACCACACTCCGCTTTGCAACAGAAAACCGCCCGAAATCCCGCAAAAGTCCGCAAAAACCGCCGTGTTTCTGCGTTTTTGCCCGGGTCGGCGCATTACAGCTTGTAGTTTTTGGCTGCAGAATACTATTTGTATTGACCGATATCAAATGACCCCCGGCGGAGCGCTCCGCCGGGGGTTGTATTGAAACCGGGAATGGACATACGCCGATTTTACCTGTTACTGAAAATACGCCTCGAAATCGCCGGAGGTTGTGACCTTTTGCAGCTTTACATCCGCAGAGTGGTCTACCACTTGAATTCTAATTGTTTCTGTAATGCATGAGGGAGAGGGTGCCACCTTTACTTTGAAATCCGGACAGCTGTTTACAAACTGTACTTTAATATCTCCATTGTACGATACTACTTGAAACCGTACCTTTTTCCCTTTGAGGGTTGCGATATAGCCCTTAGATAAGCTCATAACATAAATCTCCTTTTCTATGCTGTTATTGGCGTGCCATTCCGGTTGCAGACCATAATTCCCTGTCGGGCATAGAACCGTACCGCAGCTTCCCAGTCTAACGCCCGGTGATATTTTGGATACAGGCTGCGGTCCTCTGTTTTCAGTATCCGGCAGAGGCAGAGCTGGGACAACACCCCAGACACGCTTTCATAGGTAACGGGGGACAAGCGGATAAGCGCCTGTATGATCTCGCTGACCGGCACCATATGCTCGTCATGAAACACATCCCGAAAGACAAATGTCTCCCCGGCGGCAATCTCCCGGGTGTTCTTCGGCGTGCGCTCGTTCCCCCGATATTCCTGTATCGGCACCGGCACAGCGCTGCGGCATTTCACGATATTGCGGTAGCTATAGCGCCAGATATCCTCATCGGTCAGCGAATGCCACAATTGCCATGCCGCTTGGGAGATATATTGCCGCTCCGGCGGGATGGCATACTGGCGGATCAGCTGCCCCAGCAGATACCCGGTGCCGCCCAGGGTCAGCGGCTTTCCGTCCATCTCCGCCTCTATCCGATGGGTTTGGGCTTGCTCCGCACGAATAAACGGGATAAGAATGTCCAACACTGCATTTGGCATAAGAAAAGCACCTCACGAATCGGTCAGGTAGGATATATCCAGATACGGGTCGTTAACTCCGTAGGGGTAAAACATATCGCCGTACGCAGAAATACGCAGTGTAAACGAATAGGATTTACCGGCGGCAAGGTGATCCACATGATCGCTGCTGCCAAGCTGTTTTACTCCGGATGGGTCATAGTAATATAGAACGATAAGTATATTTGCGGCGTCTGCATCGCCGGTGTTGCGGATGGTGCATTTGGCAAGATAGGCATTGGAATTCAAGGGATCAATACCGATTTTGATTGGATCGGTAACAATTTTGGCTTCGGCTTTTTCTTGGTTGAACAGACCAATCGAGGGCAGCGAGAAACCGCCGCTTGAGGGGAGTTTGTCCGTCCATGGATGCGCAATGAGCAAAATAAGCAGCGCAGGAATCCAAATGTCCAGAATGTATCGCCAATTCTTTTTTCTGCCTGTCTTGTGTGCGAATATGAGCAAGGATGTTGTAACAGCTATGGCTACCGAGAAGGAGAGTATTGTTACCGTCATCACGAGAGATTCATGCTTTGTATACCCAAGGCGCAGAAGAAGTGCAGCTCCAATAGAAATGAAAACAAGTCCAACTGTTTCAAAAGCCACGGCAATTCTATATTCTTTTGGTGCCTGCTCCCGGCTTTCCTTTTTGGAAAACGGTGTAACAGCAAAAACGAGACATAGTCCTATCGTGCTCAAAAATATAAAAGGGTATATGGCTGCAAAATCTCCACTGAACACATCTTGTATGGAGCTGCGGGGGAATTCGCCTGTAGACAAGAAATAACCCACAGAGGAAAACAGCAGCGGAATTGCGACAAATGCCACATCCACCCCCAATCCGATTCCGATAAACTTCAACAATCGCTTTTTCATATACTTTCTTTATCCTCCTTCACATATTTTGTTTACCGCATCTCCAGTATAGCCCGATATCGGGCTATTGTCAAGTCCCATCTTTACCATACAATAAAAACAGGTGGTAAATATGATCGTATACGATAAACTGTGGGAAACCATGAAGCAACGGAAGGTCACGCAATATGCGCTGATCAAGGAATATGGCATCAGCACCGGTCAGCTGGATCGACTGCGGAAAAATGAAAACGTCAGCACCCACACGCTGGATATGCTTTGCCAGATTCTGCAATGCCGTCTGGAGGACGTGGCGGAAATCATCATCGAGTGACAAAAGACCGACCCGGCGGAATGCTCCGCCGGGTCGGTCTTTCCTATATGTGCTTTTTAATCCGTCAGCAGGGTCAGCAGCTCCTCCGCCGACAGGGAGGCGATGGAGGGGCCGTCGGCGGTGACCACCGCCTCCGCCAGCCGCCATTTATCCTCCTGCATCCGCAGGATCTTTTCTTCCACCGTATCCCGCACCACCAGCCGCACCACCTGCACCGGGTTCTTCTGCCCGATGCGGTGCGCCCGGTCGGTGGCTTGGTTCTGGGCGGACAGATTCCACCAGGGGTCATAGTGGATCACCATATCCGCCCCGGTGAGGTTCAAGCCCGTGCCGCCCGCCTTGAGCGAAATGAGAAACACCGGGGTATCGTCCCGGTTAAAGGCGTCCACCAGCGCCGCCCGCTGCTCCTTGGAGGTGGAGCCCTGCAGCACATAGCAGCCGATCTGCTCCTCCTCCAGCCGCTGGCGGATCAGCGCCAGCATGGAGGTGAACTGGGAGAACAGCAGCACCTTATGCCCCCCGGCAGCCGCCTCCTTGAGCAGCTCCACGCATGCCTCCAGCTTACAGCTCTCCCCGGTATAGCCCTCGCAGCACAGCCGGGGGTCGCAGCAGATCTGCCGCAGCCGGGTGAGCAGCGCCAGCGCCGTCATCCGGCTCTGCCCGGAGAATTGCCCATCCCGGCTATCCTCCAGCTGCCGCCGCAGCTCCTGCATGGTGTCCCGATATACCTGCCGCTGGGCATTCTCCATGGTGGCGGGCAGCAGCCGCTCGGTTTTCTCCGGCAGCTCGGTGAGCACATCCCGCTTGAGCCGCCGCAGGATAAAAGGGGCGGTCATCCGGGACAGCTGTGTCAGCGCCTGTTCGTCCCCTTGTCGCACAATGGGGGTCTCAAACCGCTCCCGGAACCGGCTGTACCGAAACAGCAGCCCCGGCATCAGAAAATCGAAAATGCTCCACAGCTCCGACAGCCGATTCTCCACCGGAGTGCCGGTGAGGGCGAACCGCTGGGCGGAGCGGATGGCTTTCACCGCCTTGGCGTTCTGGGTGGAGCTGTTTTTGATATACTGCGCCTCGTCCAGAATGTGATAGTGAAACTCCAGCCCCCGGTACAGCGCCACATCCCGCTTGAGCAGGTCATAGGAGGTGAGCAGCACGTCATAGTCGACTGTCTGCTCCAGCAGCGTTTGTCGGGCAGCGGCGTCCCCCACCACGCACAGCGCCCGCAGCGCCGGGGCAAAGCGCTGGATCTCCCGCTCCCAGGACAGCACCAGCGAGGTGGGGCAGACCACCAGCGATGGGCGGCGGTCGCCGCCGCTCTCCTTGGCTGCCAGCAGCAGGGCGATCACCTGCAGGGTCTTGCCCAAGCCCATATCATCCGCTAAAATCCCGCCGAAGCCCAGCTCCTCCATGGTGCGCAGCCAGCGGTAGCCGTGCTGCTGGTAGGGGCGCAGTACAGAGCGCAGACTTTCCGGCAGGGGATATTCGTTTTCGGTGGCGGAGCGGCTGCGGGACAGCAGCTCCCGCAGCGCCGGATCCCGGCGCAGATACACCCCCTCCCGCTCCCGCAGCACGGCATCCAGATACAGCGCCCGATAGCGGGGCAGGGTGATGCGCCCGCTGCTCCATTCCCGGTCGGTGAGCGCCAGCCCGTCGGTCATCTCCGCCAGCCCCGCCAGCGCCGGGTCATCCAGCGCCACAAAGCGCCCGTCCTGCAGCCGGTGGTAGGCGTCGTGGCGGCGGTAGCCCTCCATGATGCCGGTCAGATCCGCCGGCTCCCAGTCGGCGGCGTCCAGCTCCACCTGCAGCAGATCCCCCAGCAGGCTGATCCCCACCTGCAGCCGCACCGGGGCGGCGGGGGACATCCGGTCATACCGGTCAGAGGCATAGACCGTCGCCACCTGCCGCAGCTGTGCCACCCCCTCGGTGAGAAAGCGGAACAGCCGCCCATCATCCCCCCGCAGCACCAGCAGCCCGGTATCCGGCTGCAGAGCGGTGAACTGCCTGAGCAATGCCGCCTTGACCTGCTCCTCACCCAGCGGATCCTGCCAGGGCTGCCGCTCCCCGGCAGCCCCCGCAAAGGGCAGCAGGATATCCTCCCCATAGTGGTATTCCACCCGGGCGGTGATACACCCCGGCTCCGGGGCGTCCAGATAGATGCGGGCCTCCAGCGGACGGGGGCGATACGCCGCCAGCACCCCGGTATCTCCCTCCGGGAGCAGATACCGCTCTACCGTCCGCCACACCCCGGCGCAAAAGGCGGGCAGCTCCCCGGCGGAGATATACACCCCCTCCGGCGCCCGGCTCAGCACCTGCACCAGACCGGTCATCCGGCGGGTGTAGTCGGCATCGGCGGCAAAAAGCCGATCCCCCCGCAGCAGATACAGGGTATGCAGTCCACGGATCGGCTGCATCTCCTCTCCGGTCACCCGCACCCCGGAGCGCTCCCGGACGAGGCTCACCGTCAGCCGGGGATTGTCCCGGATCAGCTGCAGCGTGCGGTCGCCGGTGGCGGTGCGCAGGGTCAGCGGACGCCCCTCCATCAGGGCAAAGAACCGGTCAAAGCCCGCCGCCGACAGAGGCAGCTCCCCGGCAGCGGCGCCCATGCCCGCCGGCCGGTCGTTCCATTCCGCCAGCAGCAGATCCAGCACCGGACGGCTGTCGGGGCGGAAGCTGTCCGGGTGGTGATACAGGGTAAGCTGCTTGCCGTATTCCGCCGTTTCCCCCTGCTGCATCCGCTCGGCAAAGCGGGCGAGGTTTTTCAGCAGATAGGGACGGTCATTGCCGACAGCGAACCGCAGCACCGGCCGCCCCGCCTCCAACGCCAGCAGCGGGGTCAGCGCCACCGGCTCGGCGGCGCCGGTCTGCTGCATCCGCCGGGTCTCGTCCGCCATATACCGGTCGATCATCTGCCGGGCGGCGGGGTCGGTGGCACGCTCCTGCATCCGCTCCAATGCCGCTGCCGTAGGCAGCTGCGTCACCATGTCCTGATAGTATTTGTGGACCAGCACCGCCACGATATGCTTGCAGACGCCCTCC
This sequence comes from uncultured Eubacteriales bacterium, assembly GCA_934630515.1. Taxonomy (GTDB): domain Bacteria; phylum Bacillota; class Clostridia; order Oscillospirales; family Acutalibacteraceae; genus UBA5905. Next base: position 228,908 of record CAKTVV010000002.1, read on the forward strand.
TTGGGGTGGAACTGCCCGCAGGTGCATTCGCCGTATTCCAGCTCTCCGGCGCTGTCAAAGCCGATCTCCACGGCGTAGCTCTTGCCGTCCTCCTCCACCCCGGCGGTGATATAGCAGGGGTAGAAGACGTTGGTACTCTCCGTATAGGCACGCACCCAGCCGGCATTATAGCCGTGGACGCCCCGCAGATATACCGGGCGGCTCTCGGCGGCGGCGCTGATCTTTTTGAGGGAATAAAAGGGCATACCGGTCTCTCCTTTTCGCAAACGAAAACGGATCCGGGACGGCGCTGCCGTCCGCATAGCTTATCGGAATAGTATACCGCAAAAGCCGCATCCCCGCAAGAGGAAACGGCAGACTTTTTGTCCTTTTACCGTCTCCGACGGCAAAAAAAGAGAACCGTCCGGGACACAGACGTGTCCCGGACGGTCGGTAAGCGGTGAGAAAACTCAGCCCAGATTCTTTTTCAGGATCTCCAGCTGATGCCGCAACTCGGCAGGCAGCTTGTCGCCAAACTTCTTGTAGTGCTCCTCGATCTCGGCGGCTTCCTTCGTCCAGACGTCATGATCCACGGTCAGGATGCTCTTGAGGGTATCCATATCCATGTCCAGATCGGTCAGGTCGATGTCCTCCGGCTTCGGCACATAGCCGATAGCGGTCTCGGTGGCGTCCGCCTTGCCCTCGCAGCGCTCCACGATCCAGTTCAGCACACGCATGTTGTCGCCGAAGCCCGGCCAAATGAAGTTGCCGTCGTCGTCGGTACGGAACCAGTTGACATTGAAGATCTTCGGCGCCTTGTCACCCAGCTTCTTGCCCATATCCAGCCAGTGCTGGAAATAGTCACCCATGTGATAGCCGCAGAAGGGCAGCATCGCCATGGGATCCCGGCGCACCACGCCGACAGCGCCCGCCGCCGCAGCGGTGGTCTCGCTGGCCATAGCGGAGCCGATGAACACACCGTTCTCCCAGTCACGGGACTGATAGACCAGCGGCGCGCACTTGGCACGGCGGCCGCCGAAGATGATGGCCGAGATCGGCACACCGGCGCCCTTGTCGAACTCGTCGGAGATGCAGGGGCAGTTCTTGGCAGGAGCCGTGAACCGGGAGTTGGGATGGGCAGCGTAGGTGGACTTATCCGCCTTGTCGAACTTGGACGCATCCCACTTGTTGCCCTTCCAGTCGATGCAGTTCTGGGGCAGATCCTTGTTCAGCCCCTCCCACCACACGGTGTTGTCGTCCAGATTCAGCGCCACGTTGGTGAAGATGGTGTTCTTCTTGGTGGACTCCAGAGCGTTAAAGTTGGAGTGAGCGTTGGTGCCGGGCGCCACGCCGAAGAAGCCATTCTCCGGGTTGATGGCGTACAGGCGGCCGTCGGCGCCGATGCGCATCCATGCGATATCGTCGCCCACCGTCCAGATCTTGTAGCCCTTCTTACGCAGGTACTCCGGCGGGATCAGCATGGCCAGATTGGTCTTGCCGCAGGCAGAGGGAAACGCCGCAGCGATATAGTGGATCTCGCCCTGCGGGTTCTGCAGACCCAGGATCAGCATATGCTCGGCCATCCAGCCCTCTTTCCAGCCCTGATAGGAGGCAATGCGCAGAGCAAAGCACTTTTTGCCCAGCAGCACGTTGCCGCCGTAGGCGGAGTTGACGGAGATAATGGCGTTATCCTCGGGGAACTGGCAGATATACCGCTTCTCGGGGTCGATGTCGCAGGAGGCGTGGAAGCCCCGCACCCAGTCGTTGCTGTCGCCCAGCGTGTCCAGCACCTTCTGACCCACCCGGGTCATGATCGCCATGTTCAGCACCACATAGATGGAGTCGGTGATCTCAATACCGATCTTCGCCAGAGGCGAGCCGATGGGGCCCATGGAGAAGGGGATGATATACATGGTCCGACCCTTGTAGCTGCCGCGGGCGATGTCGTACAGCCGCTTGTACATCTCCTGGGGCTCACACCAATGGTTGGTGGGGCCGGCATTCTCTTCCTTGCGGGAGCAGATGAAGGTGCGATCCTCCACACGAGCCACGTCGTTGGGCTTCGTGCGATGCAGATAGCAGCCGGGCAGCTTCTCCTCGTTGAGCTTGATCATCTCGCCGGTCTCCACGGCGATCTTCCGCAGCTCGTCCAGCTGCTCCTCGCTGCCGTCGATCCACAGCACCTTATCCGGGCAGACCAGTGCCTTTTTCTCCTCGATCCAGTCGAGAACCGTCTTATTGTTGGTCATAACACAGAACTCCTTTCGCTTTCTCAGATCATGCTTACGGGAAACAATATTAAAAAATATCATTTCTTCGACGCTTATCATTATACTATTGATCTGTCAAACTTTGCAACCCCTTAATTGTTAAATTTTTAATAATTTCCGGGGAAATTTTTGTGACCCCTAGTATGTGGACGGCTTTTTCGCATCAAATACCGGCGCTGACGGCGGCGGCAGCCAGCAAAATCAGCAGCATCGGATCCTTGAGCTGGAGAAAAAAGCGTTTTAGAAAGCCCGGCTTTTCCGCTTCCTTTAATTTATTTATCCCGTATTTTTCCTGACGGGCCTGCGCCTGCTGGGAGGTCAGTCCCATTTGGCTGGTTTGCAGCTCCTTCAGTGTTTCTTCGGCGGATGATTTATAATAATCCGTCATTTCTGCGTCTCCTTCTCAGTAGAGTAATCGATCCTTTTGATTTCTGCAAGTACGACTTGATGATCCTTGATTTCTTTTATTGTCACCGATATGTTATCAAGTTTAAGCTCTATATTTGTTTTCCCGTCATCCGGTATTCCCTTCAAGCGGTCAAATATGTACCCGGTAAAGGTGTTGATATATTCTGTGTCAAAAGTAACACCTATCGCCCTCTCTATTTCGTCAAGCTCAGCATTGCCGCTGATTTCCCATGTGTCGCAATACAATTGCCTGATCTGAGGTTCTGCCGTTTCCGAAATGGAAGGGTTCTCCCGAAGCTCCCCGACAAGTTCTTCAATCAGATCCTGCATTGTGACAACGCCTGTCAGACCACCGTATTCATCCAAAACAACAGCAAATGTATTACCTCATTTACACCCGTGAAGAAGCCGCCAGCACCTTGAATATCTCCTATAAGCGATCCATCGCTGCTTTCAAGGAGCTTATCCGAAACGGCCTGCTTTACGAGCAGCGGCAGGGCCTTGGCGCTCCCAACCTGTTATATGTCTTGAAGGCAGAACTTACCGACGAGGATGCCGCTGCATTTGGCGAGACCTTCTCCGGCAATGAGAGCGAAACCGATGCAAAAGAGCCCGAAACCCCTGCAAATACACAGATGTGCCAAAATGGCATATCAAGACATGCCGAAACGGCACATCAAGAACTGCCAAAATCGCCTATCCGGAACTGTCCGATCGGCACATCAAGAACTGCCGGAAAAGCAGATCAAGATATGCCGAAACCGCACACAAGAAAGACTGAGAGTAAAAAGATTGAGAGTAGTTATATTGAGAACAGTCAACCTATCCATCCGCAAGCAGATACCGGCAAGAAGACTGTGCCTTCGGCTGCGGCGGACGGGCCGACCGATGACGAAACGATCCTCGCGGAAATTCTTGACCAATGCGAGCTGGAGCTGTTCTCGGACGGTGTGCGGAGAATGCTGGTGCAGGCGGTCGAACGGCTGTATTATTCCGACAGCCTCAGGATCGGCAGCGCAAGACTGCCGCAGGAAAAAGTGCGCAGTTACCTGAAATTGCTCGACGGCGAAACGCTTTTGTCGGTCGTCGAAGCCATAAAAGCCAATGAGGAACGCATCACCAATCCCATGGCGTACATCATGTCCACGATCATCAATGCAGTCTGCGAAAGGGAAAGTGAGCTGATCCTGAGCCTGCCTGCCGATTACATCAAAAGCGAAGATCTGTATGCACCTGCCGGTCACGGCCTCGGTGCGGAGAAAGGAGGAAGCAGCCATAGTCATGTTTACGACAGCAACCCAGCGGGTAATCCTGGATCTGTTACAGCAATTCGGGGCGATCCGTGAAGATCAGGCGGAAAAGATATTGAAGCAAACCTTTCCGCACGCCGAGCTGCGTCGAACGATATTTCCGCTGCTCAGCGGCAGAAGGATCAAGCAGAGCAACGGCTATCTTTTTTCACACAGCGGCAAGCTGGACGAACGGCTCATCGAGGCGATCGATATTATGCTGCTGCTCGGTCCGGCGTATACGGAGCCATACCAAAAAGGCACGGAACCGTTTGCCCTGACCTTTTTCAAGCAGCGCAGGGATAAGCTGTGGCGATACGATGTGTGCCCCGTGGCATACGGCACGGAAGCGGTCATTTCCGCACAGCTGGAGGGCAAAGACAACAAGTACCGTATGGTCGTTTTTGTGCTGGAAAAAGAAGAGCAGATGCAGGGCATCCAAGTGACCTGTGAGCACTGTTATGTGCTCAAAAATGCCGATGAATACGAATTCTATCTTTACTCGAAAAAAGGAGACTAAGCTTATGGAGTTCAAAGACCTTGACCTGACCGAGCTCGACAAAGGCCTGTCCGAAGATCAGCAAAAAGAGTGGAATGCGATCTATGCGTCCTACCGCTCCGGTTCTATACTTACGGGCAGAGTGGCCGGTATGGACACCACCACGATCACGCTTGAAAACGAGGAAACAGGAGAACCCGAACGGGTATCCATCAACTGTCTGGTGATCATCAGCTACCGGGTGAAGGTGCTTATTCCCGCCCAGCAGGTGTGGTTTGACGAAAGCACGAAACGCCCCGATCATGTGCTGCGGTCTATGACCGGAGCCGTCATCGACTATGTGATCACCGGGATCGACCGGGAGAACGACTGCTGCACCGCATCCCGAAGGCTTGCTTTAGCGATTCGCCGCCGCTCGTTTTTGAAGCTTGCACCCAAAACCGGCAAAAAAGTTCCCGTCAATATCCTGGCGGTCGGTGCGGTGCATCTGCTTGCCACCTGCGGCGGCTTTGACATGACGCTTTCTCAACGGGATCTGTCCTACGGGATGATCTTCGATCTGCAGGAAAAGTATCATCCCGGAGAAACGCATACCGCTGTTCTGAAAGAATACGATGCCGAGAACAAAACTCTGCAGGTATCCGTAAAGGAGGCGGAGCCGCACCCCTTCGACGGCGTGGAGATACGGCACCCGTTGAATTCCCGCCGGGCCTCCGTCATTTCCGGCAAATACAAAGGCGGCGTATTCTGCAAGCTGGAGGAAAATCTTGCCTGCCTGTGTACATATTCGCAGTATCAATACGACACCGATTTCCGTATCGGCGATCAGGTGATCGTCGTTGTTACGAAGTACGATTATCGTCGGAAACTCGTGTATGGCAAGATCGTTGCCAAGTGGTAAAAATCAGGCTCCCGGGCCGACCGATCCGGGAGCCTTTCGATTCGAAGGAGAACCACTGGCTATGCCAGTGGGCAAGAGACTTAATAAACAGAAAAGTGGTGACAAAATGCTGGAGATCAAGCCTATCCATTTAATGCAGGCTAAGGATTTTATCAAACGATACCATCGGCACAATATCCCGCCAGTTGGCGGAAAATTTGCTATTGCCTGCTGGGATAGCGATACGATGTGCGGCGTGGCAATCTGCGGTCGCCCGGTAGCCCGCCATTGTGATGATGGAGAAACATTGGAGATCTACCGAAACTGCACGGACGGGACGCCCAATGCCTGCACCAAGCTTTATGGTGCCTGTCAGCGCATTGCACGGGATATGGGGTACAAAAGGATCATCACCTATACCCTGTTATCGGAGAACGGAGCAAGTCTGCGAGCCGCAAATTTCCGGGATCACGGCAAAGCCGGTAGTATCGAGTGGAGCGGTACAAGAAAAAGAACCTACTACATATCACCGAAAGAGATGAAACGAAAATGGCTGTATCCAATAAAGCCGGACTAAGTTCTCTACGACAAAAAGTACATGGCAAGCTTCAGGCGGTGAACAGATCGGCTTCATTTTTTTGTAACAGTGGCAGTAAGCGATGGATGCTCTCTTTGGCAAACAGCGCAAACACGAATTCGTCTTCCTGCGGTGTGCCGACCGGGCAGAACCGGTAATAAGTCTGTCCCAGATACTCCACCGTAAATTCCTGTCCGGCATAGGCGGCATAGGCTTTACGCAAGCGTTTGGCCGCTTCCGGGGATAGGTTGGCGGTGAGGTGTGAGCTGCCACCGATATGCCGTCCGCCGATGCTTTCCATATCGTCATCTGTCAGAACTGCCTCGCCTTTTGGCGATAAAAGCCGCAAGAGACTGGGATTCGAATAGCCGTCATCGCCCGCCAGCCCCTTGGACTTGGTTTGTCCAAACATCCAAGAAAAAGTTTCCCGTGTGCCGAGTGCTGTATCCCACGCATTGTGGTCTACGCCTTCCAGTGAGGTCAGACGCACCATGCGGCCGCCGGCGTTTTTAATAGCGATGACCATATCCAGTGAGCACTGATAGGGAACGGTAGCATCGGCCGTGCCGTGGTATGCCCAGATCGGGATCCGGGACAGCTCTTCGCCCATGGCACTGTTGCCCCAGCCGCAGATCGGCACACCGGCGGCAAACAGGTCGCCATAGCGCTCCAGCACCGACCATGTACCGTAGCCGCCCATGGAAAGCCCGGCCACATACACCCGCTCTCTATCGCAGCTGTATTGCGCCAGCGTGTTTTGCAGCAGCCGCACAGCCACCCCAAGACACCCCGTTTCGCTGCCGCCGTAGCCGTCGATATCCCACCAGCCGTCTGATGGGCACTGCGGAGCCAGCACGATGGCCTCGATCAGCATATCCCCGGCTACACGATAAGCGTTTTCCAGCACACGGATGTGGGTGGCGTTGTCAAACCCCCGATCGCCGGCACCATGCAGGAAAAAGAATACTGGATACTGCTTGCTTTTATCGTAGTCTTCCGGCACATACAGCCGGTAGGGCAGGCGTATCCCGGCGGTAACATCATAGTAGGTATTGCTCGCAAACTCCGGAAAGACGAACACATCATCGGTATTGGGCACGGGAAACTGTGCCGTTACCCTGTAGGGCAGCGGATCTTGCTCTTCATCCGGCTTAGTCGTCGCACTTGTCGTCGATGAGTTGTTGGCCGGTGCGGTTGGCTGCGGCTTTTGTGCGGATGCAGGCTCGGTACGGGAGGTCGTGCTCTCCTGTGCATTATCCGTTTTCGGTGCGACCGTGCTCTCGGTAAGCGGCGTAGAAGACAGACGATCCGGCCACGGTTCTGAGCCGGAGACCTGTGCGGGGCGCTTTGGCAGGGTCAGGATAACGGCCAGCACAGCCGCAGCTACGGCGGTCGCCGCCGATGCGGCAACAATGGCGATCTTGGTCGGCTTTTTCATTACGGACGCTCCTCTGACAAGTTTTTTGCCGGGGGAAGGGGCGTGCTGTGTTATTTATACCGCCCGAAACAGCAGCACGGCGCTGGCACCGTCGCTGTTGGCGGTGTAAGTCAGGTTCAGCCCGGCGTTCATCAGCAGGGCGCCGGAATACCGCTTGCCGGTCTGCTCGTCCTCGTAGATGCGGTCGGGATCCAAGCCCCGCAGGCGCAGGATGGTGTGGGGAATGTAGTCCATGCGCATGGTCACCACCGTGACCATGGTACGACTCTTATCCTCGCTGACGATCTGCCAAACGGCACGGAACGCATTATCGAAGGGGGACACGAGCCGGTACAGGTCGCCGGTGCGGATCAGATCATAGGTATCGTGGTACAGCGCCACCTGCCGGCGGACGAGCGCACGGTCGTCCTCGGTCAGCTTGCGGGGATCGAGTTCATAACCGAAGGTGCCCCACAGGGCGACGTTGCCCTTGGTCTCGTACCCCGTGCGGGGGCAGGCGGACACGTGCGCCCCCACCGTCGAGGCCGGATAGCACAGCGAGGTGCCGAATTGGATGTACAGCCGCTCGATCGGGTCGGTGTTATCGCTGGCCCAGATCTGCGGCGAGTAGTATAGCATCGCCGGGTCGAACCGTCCGCCGCCGCCGGAGCAATTTTCGAACAAAATATCCGGGAACTGCGTGGTCAGGCGATCCATCAGGTCGTAGGTGCCGAGGATAAAGCGGTGGAAAAATTCGGTCTGCCGCTCCGGCGGGAGCAGAGCGGAGCCGGCATCGGTGATGTTGCGGTTGAAGTCCCATTTGAGGTAGGCGATGCGGCCGGTGGACAGCACCTGTTCCATCTGCGCCCACACGGCGTCCCGCACATCTTGGCGGGATACATCCAGCACATACTGGTTGCGCCCCAGCATCGGCTCACGCCCGGCCACATGCACATGCCAATCCGGGTGCGCCCGGAACAGATCGGAGTTTGGCGAGATCATCTCCGGCTCGAACCAAATGCCGAATTTCAGTCCCTCTGCCTCGACCCGGTCGATCAGCGGGGCAAGCCCGCCGGGCAGCTTTTCCTCGTTCACCACCCAGTCGCCGAGCGAGGTAGTGTCGTCGTTGCGATGTCCGAACCAGCCGTCGTCCATCACCAACAGCTCGATGCCCAGCTGCTTTGCCTCGTGGGCGAAGGCCACCAGCTTATCACTGTCGAAATCGAAGTAGGCCGCTTCCCAGCTGTTGATCAGCAGCGGACGCTTTTCGGTCTTGTAGCGGCCACGGATCAGGTGGCGGCGGTAAAAGCGGTGGAAGATGCGGCTCATCTCGCCGATGCCACCGGTGGTGTAGACCATCACGGCCTCCGGCGTATCGAACGCCTCGCCGGGGGCAAGGTGCCAGCCAAAACCGGTGGGGTCGATGCCCATCAGCAGGCGGGTGGTGCAGTTGAAGTCGCACTCGCACAGGGCGGAGAAGTTGCCGGAATAGACGAGGTTGAACCCGTAGACCTCGCCCTGCTCCTCGTCGGCGTTCTTCGCCGCCAGCGCAGCGAAGGGGTTTTGGCAGTGACCGGATACGCCCCGGCGGCTCTCGACCCCCTGCACGCCGTGCGCCAAGCGGCGGCGCTCGACATTGCGCTCTTTGGTGTGGCGGCCGTAGAGGGTGATCAGATCATAGTCCATGGAGGGCAGGTTCAGGCACAGGCTGTAGATGCGCTCCAGCGTGAGCGGATCAGCTCCGCCGTTTTCGGCCCGCACCCGGCGGGTCATCACGCCGAGGGCGGAGAACACCGTGTAGATCAGCGTGATCTTCAGCCCCGTGACCTTGTCCTCGGCGTACAGCTCCAGCGTGTCGGCGTCGCCGTCGTCCTCCGCATAGGTGGAGGGCTGGCTGGGGATCGGCGGCTTGCCCGCATAGATCTTGTGCCCAGTGTAGCGGATGTCGGTCACGCTGTCGCCATTTTTGTTGCGCACGGCCAGTGCGGCGATGCGCATATCGCCGGCGCCCAGCGTGCCGTATTCCATCGGCGCCGTGTCCGGGGTAAAGCCGTGCTCGCCGATCACCGGTTCGGCGGCGCTGAACGAGGCGTTGGGGGAGAGCATCTCTCGGTCCGGTACGGTGACATCCGGGATCCTTGCGCCGTAGTACAGGTTGAGGATATAGTTTTGGTCGTACACCCGGATCATGTAGGTCGAGGTGGCGGTGTCCAGCTTGAAGGTGCGGGTGGTCTGATCGAACGAAATGGGCATGGAAAGTTCTCCTTTGTTGTTTGCTTTTCTTCATTGTAGCGTACTCTGATGGCGGAGGCAAGAAAAATTCAGGCTGCAGAGGATATTCGGCAAAATCGTGAAAGAAAGTGCAAATATCGTGACATGAAAAAGCACAGACAGCAGGGGACTTTTTCTGCCGTCTGTGCTTTCTGCAAAACTCATTTATCCGGGTAGTTCGTCGATACAAAACGGGAGCGCCATTCCACAGGTGTAATGACGGCCATTTGGCGGAATTTGCGAGAAAAATACGAATAGCTGTTATAGCCGCATTTGGCTGCGATCTCAGTCAATTCCATTTTGTCCTCTTTGATCAAATGCTGAGCGTATTCGATACGACACATATGGATGTAGTCGGTGATTGGCAAACCGAGGTTCTTCTTGAATTTGCGGCACAGATGTGATTTGCTGTAGGAGAATCGTTCGGTAAGTTGATCAGTAGTCAGGTCCTCGGTGAAATGTTGTTTGATATAGTCGAGTAGGGCACTAAAACGGTCATCTGTGCTGGAAAAGAAATAGGTGTTGCTCATATATTGTTGCATCAGGTACGTTACAAGGCGACAAAGTGCTCCTTTTTCTGCGATCGGTTGTACAAGCCCTTTTTCATCGTGCGCCTGTACAACGGCATTAAACAGCCGATTGGCCTTTTCATCTTGTATTCTGGCTTGAAAATGGCAGGTACCGTTGAGCAGGTCATGCAGCAGACGCTGCTCAAACGGGGTATCACCGAGAAGCTCCTCCCATTTGAATTGCAATGCACGATACAAACATCCTTGATCCCCTGTCCGACCGGCGTGTACAACATTGGATCCAAATACGACGATATCCCCGGGCACAGCAGTAAAACGTTCGTTTTCATACTCGATATGCAGCTCTCGTTCGTAGATCTGCAGGATCTCAAAAGCGTCATGCCAATGTGGAATAAACACATTGTCGGCCACTTCGCTTTCATTGTAGATTGACTTAACGATAAAATCTCCGTAACTAACGTAGATTTTTTCCCTTAAGCGCTCGTCCATTGGACACCTCCGCAAAAAGATGCAAATAATTTACAACTCGCCAGTAATGCATGATGGTGGTATGGTAATGTTGATGCACAACCGGTGATGAAGGCAACGATGAATTCCTTTTGGCTGTACAAAAGGAACGACAACGGCAGAAACAGTATAGCATAGTTTTATGTAATATGCAACGGAAATTGATTTTTAGAAAAGTTACTGGTCACGTTTTCCTGCAAAAGGGCAAAATCGTTCAAAAAGATGCAAATAACGGTGTAGAAACAGTTCGGCAATTGCGCTAAAATGTAACCATCGGGAGATATCTCCCTATGTCCGTAATGTTAGTATAAGGAGGAAGAAACATGACGCATCTTGGCAAACCAAGACAGGTCAAGACGATCGCTGCCATAATGGCGTTCGTTTTGGTCGCCACATCGATCGGGATCGGCGGAAGTGTTTTGGCGGCACCGGAGTCGGTATCGAGCTTCGAGGCTGATTTTTCCGGTCTGCCGGGCGGTATTGTATCGGTCGAGGACGCAGATACGGTCAAGTACCTGGAGGATCGCTTTCTGTTCTACTCGTTCCAATATTATCCGGGATCCGGGGACGGCGACCCTCAGTATTTTGAGCGAAACAACGTCAATGGATATCTGATCGACGACGGCGAGAATGGTCAGATCTTTCCGGACACCGGAGCGCACGCCGCCTATGATATGGACGGCTACGGTACAAATGCCGACAAATCGATACCTATGTGGATGGTGGACGACGAGTGGCTGTATAGTTCTTCCTGGTCGGCCGCTGACGCACCGCTTTTCCGCACGGCAGAATTGATGTATCTGCGTGGTGATACGCCCTCCGGCTTCGCCATATTGGAGGATTTCAAACTAGAAACGGACTTTATGTTCAAGGAAGATGGTGCGCAGGATAGTTTTGCCGTATTCTTCCGGGCCAACTCTGCGGGCAATGTTGCCGACGGTAATGGCCAATCGATGCTTACCTTTAATGCAAATGGCGATTTGTTCGTTGGTCGCACGCCGTGGCATAACACGCTGCAATATAACGATACACTGAAGGCGGCGAACGGTAGCCGTGTGTCACTTGAACGTGGGCATGCTTATCATTTGTCGGTAACTTTGCGAGGTCACTCCCTTACTTTCAACATAAAAGATGCCGGCAAAGAGATTGCTGTCTATGCAGCAAACGATATCCAAAGTACTGAAGGAAGCCAAGGTGGCTATCTTGCATTTTCCGGGTCTAACGGCGGCGTGAAATATGCGAATATCAGTGTAGATCGCTACGGGAGCGATGGCACCGTATTGGACTTCGATGATCTGACGGATGGTTATGGCTTCGGGATAAACGGTCGCGCCTATATTTGTGCCAGAACGAAATATGTGTGCAAGGAGGGCGGCGGTCAAGCCTGGTGGGAGCAGTATTATTACCGCGAGTCAGGCGCTGCTTATGAGTTTGATTATACGAAGCGCAGTGGCGAGGCCAATAGTTGGCTTGGTATGGATTCTGCTAAAGCTGCGGCTGCAGATCTCGGCGCACATTTCAACGTGTATCATGATCAAAATGTGAACGGTACACACAAATTCGTCAAGGCGCCGGAGTTCTTCAGCCACCATGTGGCATCCGGTATCAGCGATGGCTACTATGGCGCAATGTATATTGCTAATGGCGGTCGCTTGCTGGCATTTCTTGATGTACATGGGCAACAGCTGCTCAAGCAGAATATGTCCCTTGTCCCGAAAACAGGTAACGGAAGCGAATTCGTGACCGAAAATTTTGAAACGAAGTTTTCGCCTATCTTGTTCAGCGATAACCCGGAGCAGACTGTTTCGCTCAGCTTTCGTTCTCAGTCGGCCGGTCAGTCGATCAATGATTCTGTGACTGGCGGCTATGCCGATAAGGTGACTATCCACTTTACCGGCACCGGTTTTGCGCTGTTCGACGGCGAAAGTTCCTCGTTGTCTGGGATCGGTTATACCCCATGGAATGGTGGAAAAGTATTGTCTGGTGCTGTGGCAAATATCTATGTCAAAGTCGTTGGTGATAAACTGTGGATGCATGTGACGAACGACGGCGGTGAGATATTGTACGATAATAGCGATACGCCGATCGCACTGAAAACAGGCGGTGGCGGGTATCTGTACTACACCGCGAATGACCAGTTTGCTTACTTCACCTCGCTTGCCTGTCGGCGGTTGGACAGAAACGGCAATGCAGCTGATTGGAACAGTTCCGATACGGTCGAGATCGCAAGGGTGCTGACGCAGCTCGACGATGCGACGATCGATCGTAACAAGGGCGAGCGCTTGGCACTGCCTACTACACTCTCCGGTGCAGATAAAAACGGGAACAAATATCCCCTCAAGGTAAAATGGGTATGTGAAGATTATCGATCCTATAAAGAGGGCACGTTTACTTTTACGGCGGCTCCCGCCGATGCCTCATTCACCTTTGCTACCGACGCCGCTGCAAAGATAAAGGTGACAAATATGATCGACGGCGATTTCAATGCCGAAACCTCGCGCAAGTACTATTTCGACAGCGCAGAAGATCTGAAGGATTTTGTGTGTCACAATTCTTTATTGGATCTATCAAAAAATACGGAATATTATGATGTGAAGATGACAGAGGTTGATCCGCTGGACTACTGGGATCTTGTGGGCGGACGAGTGCTTTCTACCTATAGCCGGACATTCAACGGCGGGTGGAACGGGATCAGCCGGGCCAGTGATGTATCGACGATGGTGCTTGCGGATGACGATGTGGCACTGATCAATTATAAGTTGGAGATCGATTATCAGCACGGATCCGACTGGTGGTATCCGTATGTATTGTACGGTGTGCAGGATCCGGCGCAATTCTTCGGTAGGGTGTATGTTTCTCCTACTCAAGGGGATAAGGTCACCGGCAATGCAACAGATCTCGCTTTTGACGATCAGACCAAGCGTGGCGGTGTGTATACCTATCTGGAAGTCGAGGGCAACTTTAACTTCTGGGGTGCGATCCAAGGGGATGAGTACGGCCGGATCATCTACGACAGAGACATCACGGATGGACAGGATTTCATTCAGACCTATGACCGCAATCCGGTGCATCACATGACGATCACCGTAGTAAACGGTAGCGTCGGTGTGCAGGTCGATGATTCGGATATCTATTATGCCGAATTGGACGATATCGCCTTGGGCGGTTATGTCGGCTTCGGCTCTTGCGGCAACGGCGTATCTTTTTCGGGACTGAAGATCACGGCACTGGATGAATTTGGCGAGCCGATGCGCCTTGCCGATGCCGAAAAGGGCTTTGCTCCCAAACCGACACCGGATACCTATGCCGGCTGGCAGCCGTCCGAAACAGATTGGGTATTCGATTGGAAACCCCCGTATTTTTATTGATGCGGGATAGAGAAAGGAGAACTTTACCATGACAAAAAAGCTTCGGGCGCTCGCATTGCTGCTGAGTGCGGTCATACTCTGCTCCTTGGCGGGCTGTAGTCTGACCAGAACCGACACCTCGGATATTTATTCCGAATGGACCGAGAACATTACCCGTCCGGGTCAGTCCGATGCCAGCGGGGATACCGGCACGACCGATGCCAACGGGAGCAAGGTCAATACGACCAAGAACAACGGAAAAAACAACAGCACGAGCAGCGGTACGAATATCGATGCCACCCACACCACCCGCAAGCCGGGCAGCCCCACATTGGATTTCACCCCGGCGGCCGATAAGGGCGCGGATTACAGCGTTAAGGGCACGGTCACGATAGCCGTGGATACCGCCCGTCCGACTGACTACGATGCCATGTTTGATGTGATGCAAAAATTGTATCCCAATGTTAAAATCAAGTTTGATTATTGGGCGCATAACGACAGCGACAGCTCTCTGGAATACCTGACGACCCGTGCGGCTACCGGCAAGATGGCGGACATCATCTTTGACGATGCCGGCTGTCTGCCCAGTTACGTCATGCAGGGCTGGGTATATCCGATCACCAAGTTCGTCAACGCAGATGCGGAGGCTTCTAACCTGCCGGCGAACCTGCGCAAAGACTATACCTATTGCGGTGAGCTGTATGCCCTGCCAAACTCGGCGCATTTTGATGTGGAAGTATTCAATGTCGATCTGCTGAACAAGCTCGGCATGAAAGTGCCCAATATGACCTGGACGATGGACGATTACGAGAAATACCTGCGTCAGGCGGCGTCCAAATACAGTAAAGATAAGCTTTGCGTCGGCACCGCGACTCTTGGGGATGCACACACCCGTTATGCCTGGTATTCCTCCATGCAAAAGGGCGCGCATTACGGTCAGTGGGGATATGATTATAACACTCAGCAGGTAGACGCCTCTCTTCTGATCGAGGGAACGAAAAAGGCTTATTATTGGCGCACGATGACCCCCGGCGTCGAGGCGTGGTATGAACAGACGCAGAAAGGCTCCAATGGCGTAACGCAGCTCGAGAGCAATCTCGGACTGAGCGATTATAGCGCAGCTTTTACCTCCGGTAAAGCGCTGCTCATGGATTGGAATACCGGTGGCACGAACAAGACGAGCCTGAAGTACAAGTTCAAGTCTGCGGTCGTTCCCACGCCGAACACGAACGGTCGCTTGTCTATGCATGTGGACTGCAGCTTTATGACGACGGCCTGCAAAGAGGAAAATGCTGCAGCGGCTTATCAATTGCTCCGCTTTATGACGATCTCTACCAACGGTAACCTTGCTCGCCTGACGATGTACGAGGATTCGCAGAAAGGCAAGTATTCACTCAACAGTCGGATCTATTATCCCACCACGACCAGCAAAGCGGTGATCGATAAGTTTAACAAGATGTCTGTTGTCACGGAGACCGATAAATACCTGGTGGCGAATATCTCGAATTCTTCTCGTTATGATGTTCATAAGCTTGTGCCGAATATGTATGACAGCTTCTTCAAAACAGCTGCCTATGCGTATAACGACATCATGTCCGGCAAGGACAAGACCGGAGCCGGTATGACAGAGGCGGTCAATAAATGGAACGCCATGATCAAAACAAACATTGATCAGATGAATACTGAGATCAAGAAGGTGCAGACGGAGTTCAATAAGACCCATTGAGCAAGTAACGACAGTGACCCGCCCCGGGACGGATCCCGGGGCGGCAGGATGGGGGCGTTAGTTTGAAAAAAACCTTAAAGCGGTTGATCGCTGCCGTTTGCGGTACGGTCATCACCTTAACAGCTACTCTGTCCGTTTCGGCAACTACGCTGAAAACGGAATGGCCCGGTGTGAAGATCCCGACCCCGAAAAACTATACCTGGTATGCGCTCGGAGCAGCAACCGGCACCCAAAAGGATACGAATTATTTCGTGATCGACACAAAGGCCGGAGAGCATGCCGAGTCGTTGTATGTGTCTTTTCCCAAAGAGGGCGGTTTCCGTATCCAGTCGCTGCATGAGCTGCAAAAAGAGAACGGCGCTACCAAACCGGAGGTAAGCAATGTCGGTCTGTTTGAGCCGTCTGCACTGGAAAAAATTACCTATACGACCGACGGCGACGCCGTTAAAATGACGGGCACAGACGGCACGGTGGTCAAATATACGCAGGGTGACAGCGGCTTTGCGCTGACGATTTATAAAGCAAATGACGACAAGGTCGTATCGCTGACAAACAAGCAGTTCTCTTTTGCCTACAACCGTAAAGGTGAGGTCATCCGCTCGATGGTGGAGTTTCCGCTGGCGGACAAAGAGGCGATTTATGGCGGCGGTGAGCGCTATAACGGCGCAAACCAAGTAGGTAAAACTATTTCGTTGACGAATTTGGATTGCTGGTCGCAGCCGGAGTATTCCTACAACAATGTGCCGCTGTTCCACAGCAACCGCGGATATTCCGTCTGGTTCAATATGACATATGTTGGCGAGGCGGATATCGGCGATACGAACAGCCACAAGTATTCCGTCAAATTTGACGGCTCGAAGCTCGACCTGTATCTGTGGCAGGGCATGCCGCTTGACAATCTGAAAAAGTACACCGCACTGACGGGCACTTCGGGCGTATCGGAAACCTGGACTTACGGTTTTTGGACCGGCGCACAGAATGAGGCCTTTGAGAAAACCGAGCTGGCGAATACCTACGCAAATATTATGGCGCTGATCAATGGATACAAAGAGCATTATAACTTTTATCCCGATGCCTGCTACGCAGAGGGCGCAGCGGCCCGCAACGCACAGGTAACAAGCTTTTTGCGGCGCAACAATGTGAAACCACTGGGATGGTTCTCTCCTGACGTGTGGAAGGACCTGGGGCTCGGTACGATCTATGATATTTTGCCGACACACAGTGAGCTGCCGATCATTGACACGAACGGAAATGTGATCGATTCCGGCCATCCCTTCGGGTACGACACGACATTCTTTAAGAAATACGGCAAATACCGTATCACAAGCAAAAACTATATCGATTTTTCCAACCCCTCGTCGGTGGAAATGATCACCGCTGCCTGGCAGCAGTATTGGGACTGGGGCATTTCCGGTTCGATGGTCGATTTCGGCGAATGGTATCCCTTCACGGCAACCTATTTTAACGGTCTGAGCGGCGATGAGATGCACAATCTGATGTCCTATTACTACGCCAAGGCGAGCTATGAAGCGTGGACGGCTGGGCGGAGCAACGACTATGTCCTGTTCCAGCGCTCCGGCTGTGCCGGCAGTCAGTATTATTCCGGTAATTTCCTTGGCGACAATGTTAGTGAGTATGTCGGTAAGGACGGCAATGGTTATAACGCCGTGATCAGCGCTATGATCTCTATGGGCGCCAGCGGCTTTAATCTGTACGGTGCCGATCTCGGCGGTTTGGGCGGCACACCCAGCAACGATCTGTGGAACCGCTGGGTGTCCCTTTCGCTCTTCTCCCCCTACATGCGGCAACACGGTTCTGTGATTCACCAACCGTGGAATTACGGCATGCTGGCGACGCAGAATTTCGGCAAGGTGTATTATCTGCGTAAGAATTTGGTTCCCACGATCGAAAGCGCCGCCATCCAAGCGGAGAAGACCTCTGACCCGATCATCAAGGGCATGGTTATGGCGTATCCATACCAGCTTTCGTTGGCAAATGTGGAGAACCAGTATCTCTTCTGCGATGATTTCCTGGTTTGCCCCGTCACGACGGAGGATGTGTATTACCAGAAGGTCAGCTTGCCCAAAGGCTCTACTTGGTATGAGCTGAACACTTACAGGGCTTATGATGGTGGTCAGACCTTTGATGCCGAGGCTCCCACCTCGGATTTCCCGGTGTATATCAAAGGCGGCGCCGTCAAGGCGATCGATCTGCCCGAAAGCATGAAGCTGGGCGCCGAGATGCACGACGACAGCAACGACGAGTTTACGAACCTGCCGGCGCTGCTGATCACCCCGCCCGACAAGGACAATACCGTTGTTATCTACGATAAGCAGGGGGCATCTACGGATTATCACACCTACAATGCCAAAGAGGAAACCTATGTGAATGCCAAGACCTCCGACACGGTCTTTACGGTGACGAACAGCGACGGTTCGGCGCGCAGCATCATTCTGGCCCTTGGCGTGACCGCTGCCGGCATCGAGGTGGATGGCAAAGCGCTCAATCGGCTGTATGATATGCCAAACTATCCGGCCAAGCAGTATGGCTACTATGTAGATGCGGATGGACTGACCACAATCTATGCCCCCGCCGGATGGAAGACTCTGACCGTCAAAAAAGGCTCCGTCAAGTCCTCTGCCGTGAAGCTCTCCGGTGTTGGCTCGGATGCCGCAGAGATGGCCGCAATGTTCGATGGCGATGTGACCACCTCCTTTGAGCTGCCCCGTTCTACCGGCGCCTATACGACTGTTCAGCTGGCCAACACCACCAAGATCGACCGTGTGAAGATCGACTGGGCCGTAGGTTTCAGCAACAGTTACGACGTCGAATATTCGACGGATGGCGAAAGCTGGTCGATCATCCTGCCGCAGGGCAGCAATCAGCACACCGTCGTGGATGGCGGCGGCTCCCGTGACGATATCCATTTTGCTCCGGTCGAGGCGAAGTATCTGCGTATCCGTACCGTGCAGGCCGGTGATGCCGGCATGCCGAAGGTGTACTCGTTTGCCGCTTACGAAGCTGTGGAGAAAGTAATCAACGACCCATCGACGGATGATCCCGGCAACAACGGCAAGTGGGATGACTTTGACGACAACAAGTACGATGACAATGTATCGTGGGATGGCAACAACAGCGACGATACTCCAGATGACTCCGACAATGTCGAGGTCGTCAAGAAGAAAAGCAAGCGCACTGTGTTCAATACTAAACTCACGCCTTTTGCTATCGTGCTGATCGCAGCCGGCTGTGTGCTGGTACTTAGCGGCGGTACATTCGTCATTATTCTGCTCGTCAAGAGAAAGAAGAAAAAGGACCAAGAGGCGGAACCTCCCGCTACAGTATGATCCATGGCGGGATTCCGATAACTGCGGCTATATGCCTTCAGTGTCCTCACAGTGTCAGCAGGTGGTAGAGAGATGAAAACGATGAAAAAGATCCTTTCCTTAGCGCTGGTGCTGACGATGGCACTTGGCACAGTGGCTTCTTGCCCTATCGCTGCAACGGCGGAAGAGATAAGCGGCGCCAGTTTGGCTTCCGGAGCCGCATCCGATTCTGCTTTTTCTATCGCTTCGTGGGTCAGCGAGTCGGCCTTTGCCGGCTCGCTGACCCCAGCGCATGGCGAAGTAACGATAAACGGTCAAGCGGTGACGCTCGGCGATGGCATTGAATTGGCTGCCGGGCAGACGCTGTCCTTTGATGTGGCGATCGAAACAGCCGGTGATTACAAGATCGGGCTGCGCTATCTGCCGACCGATGCTCTGTATACCGATCTGTTGTTCAACTATACCTGCGGCGAGGCTGGCGATGTTGTTTCGCTGCCCGCACTGTGGGCAGATGCAAATACGACCTACGCCACCGATCGTCTGGGTAACGAGCTTATCCCGGATCAGAAAGCAGTAGACTCGCCCTATGGCGGCTTTTTGCAGGACTACCGGAATACGGACAGTGCTGCACTGATGCTCTCCCTTGCTGAGGGTAGCCAGCACTTTACCCTTTCCCCACAGGCACAGGTAGTCAAGATCTATGGGATCTATATTGTGCCGGTGCAGGATACTGTCGATTATCAGGAATATTTGCGTGCGCACGAGGATGCGCCACGCTATGACAAAATGCTCTCCTTTGAAGCGGAGCGCTACAGCATCAAATCCGATTCTTTTATTCGTGCTACATCCAAAAAGATCGCAGCACTTACTCCCTATGATACCTACCACAAACTGCTCAATGTGTTGGATGAAAGCTCCTGGAGCAGCGCCGGGCAAAAGATCCTGTGGGAGTTTACCGTGCCGCAGGATGGCCTGTATGCGATCGGGGTCCGCTATCTGCAAAACTCCGATACCGATAAGCCGGTCTATCGCAAGATCGAGATCGACGGCACGGTGCCGTTCGCCGAGTGGGAAGCTTTATCCTTCAGCGGCACCAAGACCGGAAAGTATGCAAATAAGACATTAAATGCGGGCAAAGAGCCTGCGTACCTATATTTGACCGCCGGTGCCCATACCCTTGCCATGACGGTGACGATGGGACCGCTCAAGGCGGTATATGACGAGATCGTGGCATTGATGGATGACATCAACGCCCTCGGCATGGATATCCAGAAGATCACGGCAGGACAGACCGACCTGAACCGGACATGGAACATGGAGTATTATCTGCCGAATGCGGTGGATGACCTCTCCTCTTTTGCCGATCGGATCGACGGGATCTACAATGAATTGGAAACGATCGGTGGTACAAGCCCCAGCTATGCGGACAACCTGAAATACGCATCCGAGCAGCTGCGCAAGCTGATCAAGACCCCCAATCAGATCCCCAACAAAACCGATCTCATCAACCAAGGCGATAATTCTGCCACGAAGTATTTGGGGAATGCTTTGGAAAAGCTTATTGCTGCGCCGCTGGGATTTGATGCGTTTTTCGTTGGCGATACAAGTGAAATGCCGGCGGCAGAGCCATCCTTTTGGACGGCGATCAGCGAATGGTTCAAGGCGTTCTTCTGGTCGTTTACAAAAGAGGCCTCGGCAGGCGATCATTCTACCTCGACCGGTGACGGCAAAGAACTGACCGTGTGGGTCAACCGCCCCGTGCAGTATGTGCAGGCGCTGCAGCAGCTGGTGGATGCGGATTATAACGCTAAGCACGGCACGAACATCCAGCTTTCCATCATGCCCAGTGAGCAGAAGCTGATCCTGTCCAACGCTACGGGGGATAACCCGGATGTGGTGCTGGGCGCAGGGCTTGCCACGCCGTTCAACCTGGCGATCCGTGGAGCGGCAAAGAACCTGCTGGAGTACGACGATTTTCTGGAATTCTATGCCGACAGCTACAGCCTGCAGTCACTCGTACCCGGTACATTCGGTGACGGGGTGTACGGCGCGGCGGAATCGCAGGATTTCTATGTGCTGTTCTACCGTAAGGATATTCTGGAAAATCTCGGATTGTCTGTGCCGGATACCTGGGATGATGTGAAAGCCATGATGCCGGTTCTGCTGCGCTATGGCATGAATTTCTTTATGCCGCTCTCCAGTGGTACAGGATATAAGGGATTTGCTCTGACCAGCCCGTTCATTTACCAAAACAACTCCGGCTATGTAACGGACGACGGCACAGCCTCACTGTTCGATACCGATAACTTCATCGATGCGATGCAAGAGATGACCGATCTGTATAAGATCTACGGTATGTCCACCTCGCTGCCCAGTTTTTATAACAGCTTCCGCAGCGGTGAGGTGCCGATCGGCATTGCGACTTTCGGCACCTATATGCAGCTGCAGGTCGCTGCACCGGAGCTGGCCGGCAAGTGGGGCATCGCTTTGACTCCCGGCACCAAACAGGAGGACGGCACGATCCTCCGCTATCAGCCGGCAACATCCAATACCTGTATGATCCTGGAAAACACGCAGAAGAGCGAAGAGGCGTGGAGCTTTTTGAAATGGTGGCTCAGCACGGATGTGCAGACCCGTTATGCCTATCTGCTGCAAAGCCGCTACGGATCGGAATACCGCTGGAATTCGGCTAATCTGAAGGCTTTTGCTCAAATGCCTTATGATGCCGAGGATCGTGAGGTCATCATGACCCAGTGGAAGGATCAGCGGGAGACCGTCAACCATCCGGCCAACTATATGATCGAGCGGGAAAGCAGCGAGATCTGGAACGGCGTGGTGGTAGATAGCGAGGCTCTGATCGAAGAGATCGACAAGGCGACGACGCTGACGAACCGTGAGATCCGCCGTAAGCTGACCGAATTCGGGTTCTGTGACAAGGACGGCAATGTAATCAAGAAGTATTCGATGACCGCTTATCAGACGCTTGTGGATAAGCTGAACGAAGCACGCAAAGGGGATGCAAAATGAAAAAAGACAACATTCTGACAAAACAGGCATCCCCGAGGCGCCGGATAAAAAGCGGTAATTTTTTCACCAAGCACGCAACGCCGATACTGCTCGCTCCGTATGCGCTCCTGTTTATCATCTTTATCGTGATCCCCACGGTATCGGCAATGGGGCTGTCCTTTACTTATTATAATACGATCGAAGCCCCCCGCTTTACCGGGTTTGATAACTTCGTCGATCTGTTTACGAATGATGAGGTGTTCATGCAGCACATCCTGCCGAACACCGTGGTCTACGCCATTTGTGTGGGAATTGGTGGCTATCTGCTGGCGTTTTTGCTGGCATGGGCGCTGTCCCAGATCACCAAAGGCCCCCGTACGATCCTGGCGCTGATCATTTACTCACCCTCGATGACGGGCGGCGTGTTGCTCAGCACAGTGTGGAGCGTGATCTTCAATGGCAGCGAGAGCGGCTATCTGAACTATGCGCTGATGAAACTGGGCATCATCGATACGCCGGTAGTGTGGCTATCATCGGAAAAGTACTTGCTGGCGATCGTGATCATCGTGACCCTGTGGAGCAGCATGGGCATCGGTTTTTTGTCCATGCTTTCCGGTATTCTGAATGTGAACGAGGAACTGTACGAGGCCGCCTACATCGACGGAGTGAAAAACCGTTTTCAGGAGGTCATTTATATCACGATCCCCTCAGCCAAGCCGCAGATGCTGTTTGGCGCCGTGATGGCGATCGTGAATACCTTCCAAAGCGCCGGCATCGGCACGGCACTGTCCGGTTCCAACCCGACGCCCGGCTATTCGGCATCGCTGATCGTGTCCCACATCGAGGACTACGGATTTTTGCGCTATGAGATGGGCTATGCAGCCGCCATATCAGTCGTGCTGCTGATCGGGATCTATCTGATGTCCAAGGGAGTCAACAAGCTCCTCGGCAGTCGAGATGAATGAGGGGGCGAAAATGTTGAAACGAAGACATCATTTAAGAACGAACGGGATGAATCCGCAGCATTTTTCGCTGGGGCAGATGAAGATCTACCTGTTTCTTCTGCCGATCTGCATTGTGATGGTGTTGCCGATCATCTTTATCTTCGTCAATGCCTTGAAGCCCTTGGATGAGTTGTTTGCTTATCCGCCCCGTTTTTATGTGCGCAACCCCACTTTGAACAACTTTTCTACGCTGTTCTCCCTTTCCTCTACCAGCAACACGCCGGCCAGCCGGTATCTGTTCAACAGCATCGTATCTGCCCTGTTGACTGTGTTATTCACACTGATCGTTGGCACGGGTGCCGGGTATGTGCTGTCCAAAAAGCATTTCCGTGCCCGCAACGCCTTGTTGGAGATCAACAATCTGGCACTGATGTTTTGCGCCGTGGCCGTGGCGATCCCCCGTTATTTCGTGATCGCCAAGCTGGGGCTGCTGGACACCTTTTGGGCGAACATCGTACCGCTGCTGGCTACGCCGGTGGGGGTGTTTCTGATCAAGCAGTTTATCGACGGTCTGCCGGATGCTCTGATCGAGGCAGCATATATCGACGGCGCTAACGATTATCAGATCCTGTTCAAGATCATCATGCCGCTGATCAAGCCGGCGCTGGCTACGCTGACGATCATGACCTTTCAATCAGCATGGGGCGCCACCGAAGCATCCACCTTGCTCATCAATAATGAGAATTACAAAAACTTCGCTTTCTATCTATCCACATTAAGCGCCAACGGCACGGTTTCCGGACAGGGTGTGGCGGCGGCTGCCGCTTTGATCATGTTCCTGCCGAACCTGATTATTTTTATCTGTATGCAGTCGAAGGTTATGAGCACGATGGCTCATTCCGGTATCAAGTAGAAGGAGCTGACGAAAGTGAAAAAACCGATCGCGATCCTCATCACGGTCGCCCTGCTCGTCAGCACCTGCTGCCTTAGCGTATCGGCGTCGGCGGGCGAGAATACGACCTATACCTATACGATGTCTACGGACAACAGTGCTTGGATAAAGACGCAGGATGCCTATCTGCCCGGTAACGCCTATCAAAAGGGACAGGGGTTGTCACAGCCCGAGGATATTTTTATCCATGGCGGTGAGATCTACACGGCGGATACCGGTAATGCACGGATCCTGATTACCTCGATCCAAACAGGCGAAAGCCGTGAGATCACGGATGATGCCATGGTATCGCCCAGCGGTCTGTTCGTGACCGATAACGGCGATATCTATGTGGCCGATCGAGGGGCAACGGCGGTGTTTGTTTTTACGGCTGCCGGTGAACGCAAGTTAACGATCGAGCGTCCAAACAGCAAGTTATTCAGCGAGTTGAGTGACTACACACCCAAAAAAGTGGTCGTGACTAAAAACGGGAATATCTATGTATGCAGCGAAAATGCCTATGAAGGTCTGATGCAGTTTAGTCCGGAGGGGGAGTTTGAAGGCTATTTTGGTGCTAACCGCAAATACCTGACGGCAAAAGAGGTCCTATCCGATCTGCTGTTGAGCGCCAGCATGAAGCAAAACGAGCTGATGCGCCGCCCCCGCACGATCCAAAACCTGGATATCAGCGATCGAGACCTGATCTACACCATTACGCAGACGGACGAATACGATCCCGAAACGCAAACGCACTTGACAAAGCAGGAAAACTGTCTGAAGGAATTTAACTTGGCCGGTGTCAATATTCTGTCGCCCAATACATTTATGATGGACGCCTGGAATTTTGTAGATGCGGCTGCCGGACCGAACGGCACAGCCTTTGCCGTTACCTCGACCGGTCTGATCTATGAGTACGACAGCGAGGGCAATGTGATCTTTTCCTTTGGCGGTCGTGCTGTTTCCAGTGAACGCAACGGTCTGTTCGTCTATGCCACGGCCATCGACACAGATGATAACGGATTTATCTATGTTCTTGACCGGGAGCAGGGCTTTGTCGAGGTGTTTTATCCTACCGATTTCGCTATTATGACCCATCAGGCCATTTTTGACTTGGAAAATGGTGACTATGATGCCGCCGAGAAATCGTGGGGTACCGTACTGGCACTTAATGGTATGTCCTATCTTGCCCGTATGGGGTACGGCAAGACCCTGCTGCATCAGGGACGGTATGCCGAAGCTATGGAGCAGTTCGAGCTGGCCAACGACAACGAGTATTATTCCGATGCTTTTTGGCAGCTGCGGGATCGGTGGTTGAGCAGCCATATGATCTGGTTCGTGGTGGTGGCTTTGGCGTTAGTGGTCTTTGTAATCGTGCGCTCGGTGCTGCGACGCAATAAGCCACGCAAGGTCGAATCATATCTAAAAGCGATCCCGCAAACTCCAGGCAAGCGCTTTTGGCACGATATCACCTATTTTAGCTATATGCTGCGCCATCCGGTGGATGGGTATTATTACTTAAAGCGTGGCGAGGCCGGGTCAATGCTGTCGGCTACGGTGATGTACCTGCTGGTATTTGCCGTATATGTGGCAGATACCATGGGGCGTGGCTTTATCTTCAGTTTTTCCGGCACCAATGCTACGGGCATCGCTATGATGGGATCGGTATTCTTCCTGTTGTGCGCTCTGTTTGTGGTCGGAAACTACCTGGTGGCATCCATCAATGAGGGCGAAGGTTCCCTCAAAAATATCTATGTGATGCTGCCGTACGCCCTGTCGCCATATCTGGTGATCACGCCGTTCGTGGTGATCGCTTCGTATGTGCTGACGCTGAATGAAGCCTTCATCCTGAACTTTGCCTGGTTGGTCGCTTTGGTCTGGTCGGTGGTGCTGATCTTTATCGGTGTGCGGGAGGATCACGCTTATACCGTGATGGAAACGGTGAAGAACATTCTGCTGACGCTGTTTTTCATGGTGATCTGCATCGTCCTGATGGCTGTAATGTATTTGTTATGGTCACAGGTGTTCGCCTATTTCCGTGATCTCTGGTTGGAGGTGATCTACCGTGCGCAACACTAAACACACTCTGCGAGCGGTTATAGCTGTGGTGTTGACGGCAACCTTATTGCTCGGCACGATAGTCTATGCCAAGCGCAACAAGGTAACATTCACCCTACCGGATACTACGACTGCTGAAACGGGCACGAACCGCTACACGATGTTGAGCGAGCTTACCGCCGAAGCCGGTAATGGCTTAACTACCGACGGCTATCATATGGCTGCAGAGAATGATGCCCTTTCCCTTTGGCTGGACGAAAGCAACACCAGTTTGCGTGTACTGGATAAAAAGAGTGGCTATGTTTGGGGCGAGTCGCCCAACGGGTATGAGAACGACCTGAACGATATGTGGAATGCGATGGCGAATACTCTCCTGACTGTGTTCTATTTTGATGTCGATGACAGCGAAAATCAATACAGTTTACCGGAGGAGGGCGTAACTACGGTTTGCACGACCGAAGGCGATACTGTGCGCTTTGACGTCAGCTTTGATCAGATCGATATCCGCCTATCGTTCACCGTGCAGTTGTTCGATGACCGCTTTGAGCTGCATGTGGTGCCGGACAGCTTGCAGGAAAATGGCGATAATAAGATCTCTCGCCTGTATTTCCTGCCGTTTTTCGGCAGCACGCTGCATGGCGGCACGGATGGCTATTTCTTTGTTCCGGACGGCAGTGGTGCGTTGATGCGTTTCGATCCGAATACACGGTATGATACCCCGTATGTTGCTCGTGTGTATGGTCTGGACAGTGGTGTGGATACGATCAATGGCGTAAACGACTTGCAGGCTAAACGTCCAAATGATTACCTGACCGATGAATATACCGCATCGGTACCGGTTTACGGCATCGTACACGGAGCTGAACAGCACGCTGCGATGGCGGTACTAACGGATAGCGCGGAATATGCGACGATCTCGGCTTCGCTGGCAGGCGAAACGATCCCCTATAACCATATCGGTGCGTATTTCGAGTATCGCAAGATGTATAACAAGCCTGTCAGCAAGAGCAACAGCATCTACGAGTCACAGGAGGAGGCTGCAGATATCACGCCCGGCATGGCGGTCTATCTGCTTTCCGGTGAGGATGCTTCTTACAGCGGTATGGCACGCAAATACCGCAGTATACTGGAGCAGCAGGGCGTGCTGACCCGGCAAGAGGGCACAGCGCAGGATATCCCGCTGCGGGTAGAGGCTGTGGCAGCTGAGATCCGTTCCGGATTTTTGTTCAACGGCACCCGTACATTGACGACTCTCGATCAGGCAAAAGAGATCTATCAGCGCCTGAATGCCGATGGGATCACTCATATTTCCTTTGTGTTGAGCGGCTGGCAAAAGGGCGGGTTAAACGGTAACCGTTACGGTACGACAGCGATACAGCGGTCGGTCGGTACGGCATCCGGTCTGCGTTCTTTGGCTGACTATATCACCGGACAAGGCGGGCATTTTTCACTGGGGCTTGACCCGATCCACATCAACAAATCGCAGGGACGGATCAGCTATCTGGTGGATACTACGGCTTCAAAGGAGCTTTCACATTATTATCTGCAGAATACGGCGGCGATGTTCCAGGAAACCTATGTGATCAGCCCGAGGATCGCTGCCAATACGCTGACAGACTTGTCGAAAACACTTTCCGACTACGATTTGAGTTTGGACAGCATCGGCAAGGAACTGCCCAGCGACTATTCACAAAAGCAGAGTATCAGCCGTACCGATTCCCTTTCTCTGTTTGTCAAGACCATGGCGGGTATCGGTGAGAATCGCCGGGTATCCGTCACCACGCCTAACGCCTATCTGTGGGCAGGGATCGACGAAATCACTTCCATTCCGATGATGAACAGCCAATTCACAATGGAAACAGATTCGGTACCGTTTTTACAGATGGTGCTCAAGGGCTATATCCCTTATTATGCGCCTTACGCCAATGAGGGCTTTTATCGACAGACCTGCATTCTGCGCACGATCGAATACGGAGCGTATCCCTCGTTCCTGGTCATGGGCGCAGAGAACAGCCAGCTGCTCAAGACCCCGCTGGTCGATCGGTTCTCGTTGTGCTTTGACGACTGGGAGGGCACGATCGGCACGACTTATCAAAAGGTCAATACAGCACTTAGTGCTGTGGAAGGCGCAGCGATGCAGGAGCATCGGGTATTGGCCTCCGGCGTGGTGCGTGTGCAGTACGATAACGGCGTATCGGTTTATGTCAACTATAATTCTGACGCTGTCACAGTGGACGGTGTGACGGTAGAAGGCCTTGATTTTGCGGTGAAAAGAGGGTAAGGAAGAATGAACAACAAAAAACACGGCCTGACCCTCAAACGAAGAGGTGCCCTGTACGGCTACGCATTCATCAGTATTTGGATCATTGGCTTTCTGGTTTTTGTGTTATATCCCGTAATTTACTCCATGATCCTCAGCGTGAATGCCATCAAGATCCGGCCGGAGGGCATCATCTACACCTTCAAGGGCTTATTCTTCTATGACTATGCGCTCAATGAGCTGCCACACTTCCGCAATTGTCTGGCGGTACAGTTACAAATGGTGTGCGGTATGACACCGGTGATCCTTGTGCTGTCGCTGATCGTAGCGATGCTACTCAATGGCAAGTTCCGTGGCCGAGCGATGTTCCGTGCAATCTTTTTTATGCCGGTCATCATTATGAGCGGTCCGGTCATCAGCTCACTGCTCGGACAATACGCATTAGACTTTTCCACCAACTCACGGATCGTGTACGATCTGCTGTCATATATGCCGTCGGCGCTGGCCGCACCGGTGGAGTATGTGCTGAATAACTTGGTCAAAATCCTGTGGATGAGCGGTGTGCAGATCCTGATCTTCTTGGCCGGGCTGCAAAGCATCGGCAGTGAGGTATACGAGGCCGCCTCCATCGACGGTGCAGGGGCGTGGGAGAAATTTTGGCAGATCACGCTGCCCCATATCTCCCCGATGATTCTGATCTGCGCAGTGTACACCGTGATCGATACCGCCAACTATAACGAGGGCGGCAATATCAACGCCCTGATCAACAGTCAGATCTTTGATGCCAACTATATGTACAGCTATGCAGCAGCGATGTCGTGGATGTACTTTGTGGTGATCGCAGCGGTGTTGGGGTTAGTTCTGCTGATCTTCAAATTCTTTGGAAGGAAGGGTAAGGCAAAAGCATGAAAAATACCGTAACAGCTGATAAAGCCAAACGTTTCCTTCGTGGGTCCAACGAGAAAAACGGTTTATTCAAATCGTTCATGATCTACTTCGTGCTGATCGCACTTGCCTTTATCTGCATCTATCCGATGCTGTATATGGTCGTGAACAGCTTTTTCTCGCCGGATGATCTGGTGGATCCCTCGGTCACATGGGTGCCCTCCAAGCTGTATTTCGGCAACTATGTGCAGGCGTTCCGCACACTGGAGTTTTTGCCCAGCTTTGGGATGTCCATCGTGATGAGCCTTGCGCCGGCTCTTCTGCAAACACTGTCCACCTCTCTGGTCGGCTTTGGCTTTGCCCGGTTCGAGTTTCCCCTCAAGAAACTGTGGCTGGTTTTGGTCGTATTCACCTTCATGGTCCCCACCGTCGTTATGCGTATCCCGCAGTATATGATGTTCGACAGCTACCATATGCTCAACACGGTGTTTCCTTTCTTTGTTCCGGCAACGATGGGACAGGGCATCCGCAGTGCGATCTTTATCCTGATTTTCTACAGCTTTTTCAAAAGCTATCCGCTCTCGTTTGATGAAGCGGCAGAGCTGGACGGTGCCGGCAAGCTGCGTATCTGGTATACCATTGCAATGCCGGCGGCCAAGGGGGCTATCGTGCTGTGTATGCTCTTCAGCTTTGTTTGGTACTGGAATGAAACGGATGCCCTCAACCTGTTTGCCAACAACATCAAAACTTTGCCGATCCGGCTGATGGAGTTTTCGGCCAAGTTCTCTGAGCTGTATACAGATGCTTCGCCCGCCGGCGGGACGGTGAGCAGCCTGAACGAGTCCATTATGTTGGCGGGCACCTGTTTGTCGGTGTTACCGATGCTGATCATTTATCTCATTTTGCAAAAGCAGTTTGTGGAAAGCGTAGAGCGCTCCGGCATTACCGGAGAATAATCGGCTTTGACATCTGTGTGTAGCACGAAAAAGGGGGCGGTCAACAGACGGATCGTTTACGCAATCCCCGGCATAAACCCAAATCGGAAAGGAGATAATCGCAATGGCAAAGAACCCCTTTATCAAGATCGGATCTCTGCTCATGACAGCGGTGCTTTCTGTCAGTATGCTGTCTGTTGCAGGCTTTCCGGCATTGAAAACCAAGGCGGAAGATGCACAGCCGACAGTCTTTACGGCTGACTTTTCTTCTCTGCCGAACGGTGCGGTGAGCGATAACGATACCGCTACCGTGGCTTACTTGAAAGAGCGTTTTTCCTTCTATTTCTATCAGCATTTAACGGAATGGAAACTGGACTCCGGCCCCCTGATGTATTTCTTTGAACGCCCCGGTGTCAACGGCTACTTGGTAGACGACGGTGTTTGGCGTCTTCCGGACACGGCCGGTGTGCTGCATCACACCATCGACGGCCAGCCGAGCACGGAGGGTCATGATTCGGTCAACAATACTTACTATGTCTGGGATCAGATCCCGACCTGGACGGTCGAAGACGGGTGGCTCTATTGCACGGCGTATTCCGGCGATCACGCCACCCCATTCCGTCAGTCAAACCTGATGTACATCCGCGGCAACACGGAAAACACG
Source organism: uncultured Eubacteriales bacterium (assembly GCA_934630515.1). GTDB lineage: Bacteria > Bacillota > Clostridia > Oscillospirales > Acutalibacteraceae > UBA5905. Next base: position 259,614 of record CAKTVV010000002.1, read on the forward strand.
CTGGCGAATATCAAAAACTTCGATCTGCAGATGGACTTTATGTTCCATCAGACGAATGATGATACGATCAAAGAGGGCAAGGATGCCTTTGCCGTGATCTTTGATGCGGCTGTTGCCGGCAATGTCAATTCGGACAAGCAGCTGATGTTTGCGGTTTCCCCCGACGGGAAATATTTCCTCGGCAAGCCGACGGAGCGCTATACGACGGAGCTTAACGGGCAGTTCACCGACGCAAGCGGCAGCAATGTGATGCTTGAGAGAGGCAAAAAATATCATCTCTCTATGCGTCATATCGGCAACGCCGTCACGATCACCATCAGCGATGCCGACGGCAATGCGCTGGTGCAGCATCAGGCAACGGTGCCGACCGTGCTGTCCGGCGTGGGCGGCAACCTGGCGATCGGCGGTTCGAACGCCGGCGCAAAATATGCGCACATCACGCTTACCCGCTTGGATGACAATGCCAAGGCATACGACTTTGATAACCGCACAGGCGGGTATCGGTTCGGTGTTACGGCGCGTGAGGTGGGTAACTGGGTCAGTCCCTACTGGAGCGACTGGAACCTGGCACAGAATGCCCTATATCTGCGCAATGATGCATGGACCAATTATTGGTCGAACAAGTGGCCGGACAGCTACGGTGAGCGTGTTTATTACGAAGCAAACGGCGAATCCATGTATGATTTCAACGGTGGAGCGGCGCTGAAGGCTTATGCGACCAAGATGGGTGAAAAATTCAATGTCTATCACGATGCTGTCAACGGCGGAACGCATTATTTCGCTCAGGCACCGGAATTCAACTCGCACCATGTGCAGTCCGGTATCGATGGCTCGTGGTTCGGGATCATGTATCTGTCTGCCAGCAATGCCCAATCGATGGCGCTAACGGCTTATTTGGATAAGGGGAAAAGCCCGGAGGCTCTGCTGGATCAGACGATGTCCCTTGTGCCGAAAATGACCAGCGGAGAGGAAATGCAGACAAAGAATTTCCGCACACAGTTCACGGTGAGGCTGCCGGCCAGCAGCAGATCTGCGATCGCTTTGTCGTTCCGCTCGGATAAGGCCGGTGCATCGATCGGCGATGTTGGTCACGGATATGCCGGCAAGACAACCCTGTTGCTTTCCGGCAGCGGATACTATCTGGATGACGGCAGCGGCGATCTGGTACAGAACGGTGCGCCATCTGCATGGAACGCATGGAACGATACCTCCTTTACCGAGGGCGATGCCACAGTCTATGCCGAGGCGATCGGCACGGCGCTGAAACTGCGTGTGATCGCAGCCAACGGTACGGTTCTGCTGGAGGATACGCTGACGATCCCCGACGGGGACAGCGGCTATCTCTATTATTCTGCGCTGGATACGCACGGTTACTTCTATTCCGTTTTCTGCGATCGGCTGGATGAAAACGGAAAGATTGCCGGCTGGGATCAGGTGGACGGTGCAGCGCTTAGCGAGCTTGCTGAGGAGGGCAAGCTCAAGGTGTTGGGTCATGCAGCCTTTTTGAACGATGCTCTTCAGATGGACTGGACCAGCTCCGGCTTTGAGATCACCGGCACGCTTTCCGGCGATGTCCATATGATCGCCACTCGTACCGACCACCCCGGCATGGTCAATGACATCGACGGCAGCTATGTCAATGTGATCGTTGACGGCGGAGACCCGATCCGTGTCAAGGTCCCGGCCGGCAGCGGTAAGGTCACTTTGGTAAGCGGACTTACCGAGGGCAAGCACACGGTGCAGGTGACCTCGGCTACCTCGGCAGCTTTCGGCTCGCTGTCCGTCAGTCATGTCGGGTTTACCGGTACGCCGGATGCACCGAAGTCGGACAACGGCAAGCTGCATATCCTGGCAATCGGTGATTCCATCACGGCGGGCTTTGGTGTATACGGCAAAAACGGCGATCCTTCCGGCTTTGCCGATCAGATCGAAAGTAACGACGGCTACCGGTCCTATGCGGCGGTCGCCGGGCGGGAGCTGGACGCCAAGCTGTGCGTGGTAGCCAAGGAATCCGGCCGCACCGGCGAGATGCATGAGTATGTCAACGAGCTGACCTTCTACAACGGCGCTCCGGCGTGGGATTGGTCCGGGGATGCGCACGATGTGGTCGTCATCAACCTTGGCACCAACGACGAAGCCAATGGCACAGCCAAGGAAACGGTGCTGAACGATGCCAAGAGTCTGCTGGACGATATGCGGGCGAAGAACCCGGATGCCGAGATCATTTGGGTCTACGGTATGATGCGCAAGGACTATGAGGATGTCTACCGGGCTGCCGTGCAGTACATGAACGACAAGGGCGACGGCAAGGTCCATCTGCTGGAAATGGACAAAAACGAAGACGGCTTAGGCGCTCATCCCGACAAAGCGGCGCATATCGAGTATGGCAAAAAGCTGGCGGACTACATCCGTGGCCTTGTGGGTGACACCTATGCGGCGCACACGGATACGCTGAAAGCGCTGGACGATGCCGGCAAGCTGCTGATCAGCGGCCGCAATAGGTGGAGCGGTACTTCGCTGGCCTCTACGCTGGGTGCTGCGGGCTTTACGATCAAAGGCGCCATGGCAGATGATGTGGTGCTGCGTGTCAAGCAAGCCGATAATATGGTGAAGCTGGCTGTGATCGTAGACGGCTCTATGCAAACGGTCGAAGTCCAGCCCGGCGAGAGCGCCGTGACGCTGGCTGCCGGTCTTGCCCGCGGTACGCACACGATCGAAGTGCGCCGCGCCACCTCGGATACCGGCATGACGGAACTGCAGTCGATCGAATACTGCGGTACGCTGACGCAGCCCGAGAAAAAGACGCTGCAGATCGAATTCTTGGGCGACTCCATCACCGTCGGTGACGGAATGCTCTGGGCGGGCAACTATGATTATGTCAAAGACCAGAACACCATGCTGGGCTATGCCGCTCAAACGGCGGCAAAGCTGAACGCCGACTTCTCGATGGTCGCCCACTCCGGCATCACGACTGCCGGTATGCTGACCTCGCAGCAGCAGTCTTACACTACGGCGAACGAGACCCTTCCGCTGAACAGCAACGGCAAGCAGATCGTGGTCATCAATCTGGGCACCAACGACATCGGTTTGCCGGCAAGCTGCGACACCGCTGCGCTGAAAACGGCGATCGGACAACTGCTGGATGCCGTGATCGCACAAAACGACGAGCATACCTGCGTCGTGTGGGCATACGGTATGATGGCCACCAAGGGCTTGGATGTGATCAAGGAAGCGGTCGAATCGCAGGCGAACGGACGGAATATCTGGTTCTGCGACCTGTCTGCGGCCAAGGATAACGCCGGCGCCGGTGAACATCCGTCCCAGATCGGCAACGACAAGGCGGCTGAGATCCTGACGCAGTTTATCACCGATAACTGCCTGCCGGCGATCGAGGCCGGTCATAAACTGTTCAAAACCGAGGCCAAGGCTGCTACCTGTCAGGCAGAGGGCAACATCGAGTATTATACCTGCTCGATCTGCGGCAAGATCTTCGGCGATGCCGCCGGCACCACGGAGATCGACCAAAAGGATACCGTGACCCCGAAAGCGGCGCATAAGCTGGACAAGACCGAAAAGAAGGATGCCACCCATTTTGCCGATGGCAATATCGAGTATTATACCTGCTCCGTTTGCCGCAAGCTGTTCAGCGATGCTGCCGGCAAGAACGAGATCACGCAGGCACAGACCGTGATCGGCAAGATCGCACATACCTACGGTGACTATCAGCATGATGAGAACGGCCACTGGAAAGAATGCTCCTGCGGCGATAGAACGGCAGAGGGTGCGCACACCGGCGGTACGGCGACCTGCAACGAGCAGGCTGAATGTACTGTCTGCGGCGCCAAGTACGGTGCAGTGGATAAGACGAAGCACGGCGAGACCGAGGTGCGTGATGCCAAGAAAGCTACCTGCACGGCAGATGGCTATACCGGCGATACTTACTGCAAGGCCTGCGGCGATAAGCTGGCGACCGGCACGGTGATCCCGGCGGCGCACGACCTGAAGAAGGTCGAAGCTAAGGCAGCCAGCTGCACGGCGGAGGGCAATATCGAGCATTATCGCTGCAATGTCTGCGGCAAGCTGTTCAGCGACGCTAACGGTACGCAGGAGATCACAGAGGCGGATACGGTAGTTGCCAAGGCGGCACACGCTCTGAACAAGGTCGAGGCCAAGGCAGCTACCTGCACGGCGGAGGGCAATATCGAGTATTATCGCTGCAATGTCTGTGGCAAGCTGTTCAGCGATGCTGCCGGTACGCAGGAGATCGCTGCCGCCGATACCGTGATCGCCAAGACGGCGCACAGGCTGAACAAGGTGGAGGCCAAGGCGGCGACCACAGAGAGCGAAGGCAATATCGAGCACTACACCTGTGCGGACTGCGGCAAGCTGTTTGCGGATGCCGAGGGCAAGAAAGAGCTTTCGGCGGCGGATGTGGTGATCGCCAAGCTGTCCGGTGAAGATAAGCCGAACCCCAGTGATCCCGGCAGCAACGGCGACAAGTCCCCGACGACCGGCGAGCGTTTCTATCCCATCGCACCGGCTGCTGCGGCAGCTCTGGCAGCAGTAGCGGCACTGATCGCCGCCCTTGCCAAAAAGAAAAAGGGTGCGGCGAACGCCTGATCCCTTAAGCAAATCCCCTTAGACGGAACCTGAACAGAGAGCCGCAGCCATGCGGCAGAATGAACACAGCGCATGGCTGCGGCTCTCGGCGGGTCACGGATCCGCTTTGAATTTGAATACAACTTCTCTGACAAAGAGAATGATGATATACCGTCCGATATAGTTTGTACGATACACGGAGGATAGCAGCATGAACAAGCGACTGGAACAAATAATGATTGGACAAGAAGGCAGCTATGTGTTGCCGTTTTTGTGGCCGGACGAGGCACATCCGGAAGCGATCGAGCCGGAGATCGAGGCGATCTACGGCTGCGGCATCCGGGAGATCTGTGTGGAGGCACGCCCCTTTGAGGATTACGCCGGTCCCGGCTGGTGGAAACAGATGGACATCGTTCTGGCAGCCGCCAAAAAGCACGGTATGCGGGTGTGGATCCTGGACGACAAGCGATTTCCGACCGGTTATGCCAACGGTCTTCTGGAAAAAGAACACCCCGAGCATTGTCGCTACTATCTGCGGGAGCACCATGTGGATCTGATGGGGCCTGCCACCGATGTGTCCATCCTTGTGCCTCGCCCCAATGACCGGGAAACGCTGCTGTCCATCGTTGCTTTCCGCCGCACGGAGAATGTCGATGAGATCACCGGGCAGCCCCTCGTGCTGCAAAAGGACGAAAACTCCGATTTTGCCTTCTTTGATCTGCCGGAGGGGTGCTGGCGGGTGTTCATGATCTATGATACGCCCTACGGATCGCCCGGCGATCACCGCTGGTTCATCAATATGCTGTCCCGTGAGTCGGTGCAGCTGCTGATCGATGCCGTATACGAAAAGCACTACGCCCGATATGCCGACGAATTCGGTAAGACCATCGCCGGATTTTTCTCCGATGAACCCAGCTTCGGCTGCGAGCATTTGGGGGATTTCGGCAGTGATGTGCCGTTCTATTACCGCACCGTCGGGCAGGCCGGTACGGCGCTGCCGTGGCGGCGGAATGTGGCGGAGCGGATGCAGGCGGATGGGATCACGGATCCCACGGCGATGATCCCCACCCTGTGGTACCCCTATGCCGACGATCCGGCCGAGGTTCGGCTGGCTTACATGAATGCTCTTACCCGCCTCTGGAACGAGAATTTCTCCTATGCGTTGGGCGATTGGTGCCGGGCGCGCGGTGTGCGGTATATCGGTCATATCATCGAGGATATGAATGCTCACTCCCGCATCGGCGGCAGCGCCGGGCACTATTTCCGGGCGCTGAGCGGGCAGGACATGGCGGGCATCGACATCGTGCTGCACCAAATCGTGCCGGGCTTTGGACAGTATCCCACCTCGTCACCCATCGCCGGCGGCGTGGCTGACCCGAAATTCTTCCACTACATTTTGGCGCAGTTGGCTTCTTCCCTTGCCCGCATCGAGCCGCATATGCACGGCAACGCCATGTGCGAGACCTTCGGTGCCTACGGCTGGGCTGAGGGTGCCCCGATGATGAAGTGGCTGATCGACTTTTTGCTGATCCGCGGCATCGACCACTTCGTGCCCCACGCATTTTCGGTCAAATTCCCGTTCGAGGATTGCCCGCCGCACTTCTATGCGAAAGGCAATAATCCGCAGTATGAGGGCTTTGCCGCCCTGATGCGCTACACGAACAAGGCGGCGCATCTGCTCAGCGGTACCGACCGCACCGCTCCCGGAGCGCTGTTCTATTACGCCGAAAATGAGTGGATGAGCGACGGTGAGTTCGCCTATTGCGACGATGCGGCAAAGCTGTTGTACGATGCCCATATCGACTACGATATCCTGCCGCTGGATGCACTGAAAACGGCCGAGTGCCGGGACGGCAAGCTGACCGTCAACGGGCACGAGCATACCTTCCTGATCGTGCCGGAGGCTAAGCATTATCCGGCAGAGCTGTTTGCTTTGGCGGAGCACTTTGCGGCTGCGGGGCTGCCGGTGTTCACGCTGGAAAGCACACCCGATCACTATCCGCAGGCGATCGGTCAGCGGGCGGATGGGGCGCAGATCCTGAAAGCCATCCGGGAACAGGAGCTGGCGCATGACTATGGCGCATTCGAGCCGTTTCTGCGTATCGCCGAATTCAGCGACGGCGGCGACCGGTTCTATATGCTGATGAACGAGGCGCCCCATGCGGTCGAAAATGCCGAGATCCGCCTGCCGGCGACCGGCGATCATCTGCGGCTGCGGCTGCATAACGATGAGACCGTGCGCCTGCACACGGCGGACGGCACGGTTCGCATCAGCCTGCAGGCCGGCGAGTCGGCGATCTTCTACTTCGGCGCATTCGATCCGGCGCAGTTTGCTGCCCCGGCCGAGGCGGCAGCAACGCAGCCGCTGGATCTCAGGTGGAATGTTGCTCTGCGGCAGACCGGGATCGAACAGGAATTCGCGCCCTACCGCAAGGAGAGTGGGCTGTTCAACATCACCGGTAAGCAGGGGCTGCCGGACTTCTCCGGCGAGATGCGGTATACTGCCAAATTTACGCTAGAGAAGACAGGACGGTATGTGCTGGATCTCGGTAAGGTGGGCCACACGGCTCGGCTGGCGGTCAACGGGCAGGATCTGGGCATCCGGATCAGCGAGCCGTATGCTTGGGACATTTCCGCAGCCGTACAGGCAGGCGAAAACACGCTGGAGATCACTGCCGCCAACACGCCGGTCAACCGGATCCACGACCGCTTCTCCATTTATCTACAGTTGCTGCCCAGCGGCGTGATGGGACCGGTTATGCTGAAAAAGCAAACGTGACGGACGAATGATCCGGGAGGACGATACGATGATCCGGCGTTATGATTTTAACCTGACCGACGAGCCGGACAAGGACGGCTTTTGGCCCTTCATGTCGGCGTGCATCCCGAGCGGCGACGAGGGTGAGGCCCTGCGCCCCGCCGTGGTGCTTTGCCCCGGCGGCGGCTACGAATGCGTGTGCGAATACCGGGAGGGCGAGCTGCACATCTACCCCCGGGGCGGGCACGGTCTTCAGCTGACCACGCAGCGAGTCTTACGCAGCCGGTCGATGTTCCCACTGGCATCAGATGTCGGTGGATCGGCTGGCAGAAGTATTCGGCCTGTGAACGACGGCAAGGAGTTATACGTATGAACATTTTATTCGGCGGCGACTATAACCCGGAGCAATGGCCCCGTGAGGTCCGGGACAAGGATATGGAGCTGTTCCGTGCGGCCTCGGTGGATACGGTAACGCTCAATGTGTTCGCTTGGGGGCTGCTGCAAAAGGGTGAGAACCAATATGATTTTTCGGCCTTGGATGAAACGGTGCGACGGCACACTCGGGCGGGGCACCACATCATCATGGGGACCTCTACCTCGACGGTGCCGGCGTGGCTGGCCCGGCAGCATCCCGAGGTGCTGCGCTCCGACTACCGCGGGGTGCGCAAAAAATTCGGCAAGCGCCACAACTTCTGCCCCAACAGCCCGGTATACCGCCGGTACGCCGGGGCACTGGTGCAGCAGCTGGCCGCCCGCTATAAAAACGAGCGTGCCATCGTGTACTGGCACATCGGCAACGAATTCGAGGGCGAGTGTTATTGCGAAAACTGCGAAAAGGCCTTCCGGGTGTGGCTGAAAGAAAAATACGGCACCATCGGGGCGCTCAATGCGGCGTGGAACACCGCCTTTTGGAGCCACACGTTCTATGACTTCGACGAGATCGTGGTGCCGAACGAGCTGGCCGACGGCGAGGCGGGACTGGCCTTTATGAGCGCCATCAAGTTGGACTATGCCCGGTTCAATACCGACTCGCAGTTGGCCTGCTATAAGGCGGAGCGGGACATCATCAAGGCCGAGATCCCGGATGCCAAGTGTACTACCAACCTGATGGGCACCTGCCGCACGATGGACTATTTTCGCTGGGCGAAAGAGATGGATATCGTCTCGTGGGATTGCTACCCCGGCTACCGTGCCCCGTGGAGCGAAACGGCCATGACCCACGACCTGATGCGGGGGTTGAAGGATGCGCCGTTCCTTTTGATGGAGCAGGCACCGTCCCAGCAAAACTGGCAGCCGTATAATACGCTGAAGCAGCCGGGCGAGATCCGGGCGCAAAGCTATCAAAGCATCGCCCACGGCAGCGATGCGGTGCTGTTTTTCCAGATGCGCCAATCCGTGGGCGGGTGCGAAAAATTCCACAGTGCCCTGATCTCTCACGCCGGCCGCAGCGATACCCGGCTGTTCCGGGAGCTGGCGGCGCTGGGCGCAGAGCTGAAAAAGCTGGGCGGCGAAACGGTGGGAGCCACCACCCGCGGCCGGGCGGCGATCGTGTTCGATTGGGACAGCTACCAGGCGCTGGAGATGAGCATCGGTCCCAGCCGGGATCTGCGGTATGTGCCGGAGGTATGGCGGTTTTATGATGCGCTGTACCGGCGGCATATCCCGGTGGACTTTATTCCGGCGGATGCCCCGGCGGACACGCTGGCGGCTTACCCGCTGGTGCTCTGTCCGGTGCTGTACATGATGCAGGGCAGCACGGCCGAAAGCCTGACCGCCTATGTGCGGCAGGGCGGCACGCTGGTCACCGGCTATATGAGCGGCATGGCCGACGGCAACGATACGATCTATACCGGCGGCTATCCCGGCCCGCTGCGGGAGGTGTGCGGCCTGTGGCTGGACGAGCGGGACGCGCTGCCGCCCGATGAGAGCCGGGCGCTCAGCATCGGCGGCGAGGGCAGCTACACCTGCGGGTTGCTGTGCGACCTGATCTGTCCCGAGGGTGCCGAGGTCAAGGCAAAGTATGAGAGCGGCTTTTATGCCGGCACGGCGGCGGTCACCGTCAACCGGTACGGGCAGGGACAGGCGTGGTATTTCGGCACCAAGCCGGATGACGCCGCCTTTGATCGGCTGATGGACGAGGTGGTGCAGGACAGCGGTGCACGGCCGCTGATCGATGAGCCGACCCCGCTGGAGATTACCTGCCGGGAAAAGGATGGCAAACGGTTCTGGTTCGTGCTCAACTTTACGACCGAGCCGCAGCCGGTGCCGCAGGCGCTGAGCGGTCTGCCGGATCTGCTGTCCGGCAAGATCACAGGAGAGAATACACAGCTGCCGCCATATGGCGTGCTGCTGCTGGAGGAATGAGGAGGAAAAGCAATGAAGAATATCGTCTTTCAGGGCGATTCGATCACCGATTTCGGGCGCAACTATGCCGATCCGTACAATGTCGGGTCGGGGTATGTGCTGTTTATCCAGGCGATCCTGAACCGCAAATATCCGCAGCAGTATACCTGCTTTAACCGGGGGCATAACGGCGACCGGATCAGCGATCTGTACGCCCGTGAGCGGATCGACGGCATCTGTCTGAAACCGGATGTGGCGAGCTTCTTGATCGGCGTGAACGATGTGTGGCATGGTCTGGATAACGATAACGGCACCAGTCACATCCGCTATCGGGATGTATATGAGATGATGCTGGAGGATTATCTGCGGGAGCTGCCGGAGCTGAAGGTCATCATCCTGGAGCCGTTCATGCTGCCGGGTGAGAACACCGCTGCCACGCCGGAGCGGCTGAAAGCCTTTACCGAGGATGTACACGAGCGGGCACGCATCTCCCGTGAGGTGGCGGATAAATTCGGCGCAGCGTTTATTCCGCTGCAAGAGCGGTTCACGGAAGAGGCCGAGAAATACGGCCCCGGCTATGTGCTGAACGACGGCGTGCATCCTACCGTTTTTGCCAACACGATCATGGCGGAAGAATGGGTCAAATGTCTTGAGCGAGGGTAAGGTCTTGGATAAGGAAAGATTTATTTGGAAAACACGACCGCTGGCAGCAGCGGAAAACACGGTGGCCTGCGACAATGTGCGGATCACGGTGTTGACCGACTGCCTGCTGCGGATCGAATACTGCAATACCGGCCGGTTTGAGGATCGGGCGAGCCAAACGGTGTTTTACCGTGACTTTGCTCCTTGTACTTATCAAACGGTACGGAATGATACATGGTTGACGGTGGAAACGACGGCGCTGCGGCTGTGCTGCCGCACGGATGTGCCGTTCTCCGCCGATACACTGGCGGTGGCGCTCAAAAATGAGCCGGCCTCCTATTGGCACTACGGCGACGAGCCGGAAACGCTGAAAGGTACCACCAAAACGCTGGACGGGGTGAACGATGGGATCCCGTTGGAGGATGGGCTGTGTTCCCGGCTGGGCTATGCGCTGCTGGATGACAGCAAGACCATGCTGCTGGGGGAGGACGGCTGGGTGATGCCCCGCCCGGCGGGGACGACCGATCTGTACTTTTTCGGCTATGGTTACGACTATCGCCGCTGCATCGCCGACTATTACCGCCTGACGGGCATCCCGCCGATGCTGCCGGCTTATGCGCTGGGCAACTGGTGGAGCCGGTACTATGCCTATACGCAAGAGGAATACGAGGCGCTGATGCTGCGCTTTGAGCAGGAGGACATCCCGTTCTCGGTCGCCGTGGTGGATATGGATTGGCATACGGTGGATGTGCCGGAGGATAAAAAGCCGCCCCGTTCCGACTTTGAGCAGCAATGCGATCTGCGGGAGGGCTGGACAGGCTATACCTGGAACGAAAAGCTGTTTCCGGACTATAAAAAGTTCCTCGCTTTTCTGCATGAGCACCACGAAAAGGTGGCGCTGAACCTGCACCCGGCGGGCGGCGTGTGCCCCCACGAGGTGCAGTATCCGGCTATGGCTAAGGCCATGGGCATCGACCCGGATACCAAGGAACGGGTGCGGTTCGATATCCTGTCGCCCCAATTTATGGCGCATTACTTCGATATTCTGCACCACCCCTACGAAAATGACGGTGTGGATTTCTGGTGGATGGATTGGCAGCAGGGCACGGATTACCGCTGGGTACATACGAAGAACGAGCCCGGCGAATATGCGGATGAACGGGAGCGCTTGGATCCGCTGTGGATGCTCAACCATCTGCATATTCTGGACATTTCCCGCAACGGCAAGCGGCCGATGTTTTTCTCCCGCTACAGCGGGCCGGGCAGCCAGCGGTATCCCATCGGCTTTTCCGGGGATACCGTGGCCTCGTGGGATGCGCTGAAATTCCAGCCGTATTTCACAGCCACCGCCTCCAACATCGGCTATGGCTGGTGGAGCCACGACATCGGCGGCCATGCCGGTTATACCGACCCGGAGCTGATGACCCGGTGGATCCAGCTGGGCGTGTTTTCGCCTATTTTGCGTATCCACTCCGGACAGAGCGAGTTTTTGCGCAAGGAGCCGTGGAGCTTTTCCGGCGAATATCGGCCGGTGATCGAGCACAGCCTGCGGCTGCGGTACCGCCTGTTCCCGTATCTGTACACGATGAATTACCGCTGCCACAATGAGCTACGGCAACTGGTAGAGCCGATGTACTACGCTTATCCGAAGTGTGACGAAGCCTACCGTGTGCCGAACCAATTCATGTTTGGCAGCGAGCTGATGATTGCCCCTGTGACCACGGTGCGGGATAAAAAGAGCGGGCTGGCAGAAACCGAAGTGTGGTTGCCCAAGGGCGATTGGTTCGATCTGGAAAACGGTCTGCACTATGCGGCGGCCGATACTCACCGCTGCATCCGTACCTTCCGCCCGATCGATGGGTATCCGGCGTTTGCCAAGGCCGGCGCCATCGTACCGATGATGGTGCAGCCGCCCCATGAGCACCGCTGTATGCCGGCGGAGCATATGGAGCTGCTGGTGTTCCCGGGGGCAAGCAATGCCTTTACTCTGTATGAGGATGAGGGCGAGGGCTTTGCCTACGAGAACGGGAAGTTTGCCAAAACGCAGCTTACTTTGGACTGGCAGCCGCAGAAGAACGTGTTCACCATCCACCCGGCCGAAGGCGACCTTTCCGTGATCCCGCAAAAACGGCAGTATACGATCCGTTTGCGGGGATTCCACCGGGATACGGCGGCGGCCGTTTCGGTCGGCGGTGTGCCGGTGGCGGCCGATGCCGTTTACGATAAGGCTACGAACACGCTGACGGTGGAGATCCGTGCCGCCGTGACCGACGAGGTGCGGGTGGAGCTGACGGCGGATGCCCTGATGCACGACAACGCCGATCGGATCGGTCACTGCGAGCAGATCCTGTTGCTGGCGGATACATTCGTCGGGGATAAGCACAAGATCCTGGATATCCTGCGGCGCCAGAATGTATCTATCCACGACCGTGTGGCGCAGCTTACCGCGCAGGCGCCGTCGGAATATCAGACCGTTTTGGCACTGCGGGAAATGCTGACCCTGACAAAAGGCGAGTACGAAAACGGATCCTGTGAATAAGCATTGGAGGAAAAACTATGTTGATCGACCCGAAAATTGAGAAAAAGATCGATGACCTGATCGCCCAAATGACGCTGGAGGAAAAGATCGGCCAGATCTGCCAGGTCGGCCCCTCTCCCGTCGGCGGCTTTGAGATCAGCGAGGAGCAGGCGGCGCAGCTGCTGAAGGACGGCAGTATCTCGCAGGTGACCTACGAAGCGATCATCAACCATACGATGATCGACAGCAACGAGGATAATGTCCGCAAGGGCAAGATCGGCTCGTTCATCGGCATCCGGGATGCCGCCACCACCAACCGGTTGCAGAAGATCGCCGTGGAGGAATCCCGTTTGGGCATCCCACTGATCATGGGGCTGGATGTGCTGCATGGGCACAAGACGATCTTCCCCGTGCCGGTGGCGCAGGCGTGCAGTTTTGAGGACGAGACCTTTGTCACGTCCACCTCTGTGGCTGCCAAAGAGGCGGCTGAGGACGGCATCCATTGGACCTATGCGCCGATGGTGGATATTACCCATGATTCTCGCTGGGGGCGCATCACCGAGGGCTTTGGCGAGGACCCGTATCTGGGCTACCGGTTTGCTCAGGCGTCCGTCAAGGGCTTTCAGGGCGAAACGCTGGACGATCTGAAAAAGCCGGAGCATATCGCCGCATGCGTCAAGCATTTTGCGGGCTACGGCGCTGCCGAGGGTGGCCGTGATTACGATACCGTGGACATGAGCCTTGCCAAATTCTATGAGCTGTATCTGCCGCCCTACGCCGGCGCCATCAAGGCGGGCGTGGTCACGGCTATGGCGGCCTTCAACGATCTCAACGGCGTACCCGCCACCACCAACAAGTGGCTGCTGACCGATCTGCTGCGGGATAAAATGGGCTTTGAGGGCTTTGTCATCAGCGATGCCTATGCCATTCAGGAGGTCGTCAACCACGGCACGGCTGCGAGCATTCGTGAGGCGGCCAAGCAGGCAATCGAGGCCGGTCTGGACATGGATCTGAATTCCAATGTGTTCGCCGCCTATATGCAGGAGCTGGTCGAGAGCGGCGATGTCAGCATGGAAACGCTGGAAACAGCGGTGCGCCGCATCCTGCGTGTCAAATTTCAGATGGGTCTGTTTGAGCATCCGTACACCGAGATCCCGGAAACGACCTGCAAGCGGTGCCCGGAGCATATCGCCAAGGCGCGTGAGGTCGCCCGCAAGTGCGTCGTGCTGCTGAAGGACGACGAGCACCTGCTGCCCCTTGCCAAGAACAAAAAGTTTGCTGTGGTCGGAGATATTGCCTCCAACGGCGACGAGATGTTCGGCGCATGGGCGTGCTTCCCGGACACCGGCACCGGCATTTCCCTGGTGGATGGTCTAAAGCATATGGGCGCAGACTTTGTGTATGCTCCGTGCGTCGGTGAAAAGCTGCCGCTGGACCGTGAGCTGCTGGCCGAGACCGTCAAGGATGTGGACACGGTGATCGCCTGTCTGGAGCACCACGATGCCGGCGAGGCGCACTCCAACTGCAAGCTGGAATTCAAGGGCGACCAGATCGAGATGCTCAAAGAGCTGAAGAGGATGGGCAAAAAGGTCATCGCCATGATGTTCAACGGACGCCCGATGGCGCTGGCCGATGTGGTGCCGAATTGCGATGCGCTGGTCGAGGCGTGGCATCTGGGTATCGCAGCCGGTGACGCCATCTGCGATGTGCTGTTCGGCGACTACGATGTGGTCGGCCGTCTGACCACCACCGTGCCGTATTATACCGGACAGTGGCCGGTATATTATAACCACCCGAACACCGGTCGTCCCACGACCGAGAGTGAGTGGACCTGCAAATACCGGGATGCGCCGCTGTTCCCGATCTACAATTTCGGCTGCGGCCTCTCCTATACCACCTTTGAATATGCCGATATGGCGGTGCAGGCCGACGGGGATAAGCTGATCGCCACCGTCAAGGTGAAGAACACCGGCGACCGCACCGGCACGGAAACGGTGCAGTGCTACATCCACCGGCATAAGGCCACCCGTGTGCGTCCGGTCAAGGAGCTGAAGGGCTATGCTAAGGTGACGCTGGCTCCCGGCGAGGAGAAGACCGTGTCTGTCGAGCTGACCCGTGAGCTGCTGGGCTATTTCAATGAGTATGCCGAGTACATCATGGATGAGAGCGACTTCGACATCTGGATGGCGCACGACAGCACCTGTGCGCTTGGCTGCCATCAGGTCGTCAAGTTCTGATGTGGCGGAGGATTTACCATGGAAGAAAAACCGCAGCTGCAGTTTTCGCCGATCGACGGGCTGCAATACGATATCGACGAGATCGATCATCCGATGTATATGTTCAGCCACGAGTGTGTGGGCTGCGTGATGTTGACGGCATCCGCCGAGCTTTCCCATTACGGGAAGGTCATGCTGGAGGGCAAAGAACATACGGATTGGAAGATCATCCGCACGAACAATTTTCCGCATCCGCTGTTGGTTGTGTATCTGAGAGGCTACCTGCGTCGGTATGACAGCGAAGCGGCCCTGCACATCGAGGGTTTTACCGGAACGGACGGACGGGAGATGCCGCCGCAGGATCTGACGATCCATGTTAAGCCCCGCCGGAACCGGTATGAAGAAAAGTACCAGAAACACGAGGCGGTCGCTTTGCAAACGGCACTGGAGTCGGCTGTTCTGCTGAAGAACGACGGCATCCTGCCGCTGACCCCCGGGATGTGCGTTGCCACCTTTGGCAGCGGGGTAGCAAATTATCGCATTTGCCCCACCGGCGCCGGTCGGATCAACCCCCGCACACGGCGCAGCCTGCTGCAGGCCATCGAGGAAGCATCAGATCTGACCTATGATGCCGAGATTGCTGAACTGTATGCTGTGCCGAACGACCGCCTGCCCGATGAGGCGGTATTGTCTGCGGCTGCCGAGCGCTGTGATGCGGCGCTGGTCGTGCTGACCCGTGGTACCGGTGAGAATGTGGATAACCGTCCGGTGCGTGGTGAATACTATCTGACCGAGGAAGAGGAAACACTGATCCACACGGTGGCTGCCGTATTTGATCGATGCATCGTCATTCTGAATGTATCGTATCCCATCGATACCCGCTTTTTGGCGGACGAACACATCAACGCTTGCCTGTATACCGGACTTGGCGGGATGCAGGCGACCGAGGCGCTGATGCAGCTGCTGGATGGCCGCAGCACCCCCAGCGGACATTTGCCGGATACCTGGCCGGTGGACTATTTCGATCAGCCGTCATCCGTGAATTTCTTGAATTTCACCGAAGTCGCCGAGCGGCCGATGCAGACCGACGATCCCTACTGGGCACAGGTCTGCTATGAAGAAGGGGCCTATGTCGGCTATCGCTATTTCGAGAGCTTTGGGAAAAAGGTAGCCTTCCCCTTTGGCTTCGGTCTGTCGTATACCACCTTTTCCTATGAGCCGGTCCGTTTTATAGCCGACAGCGAGCATATCGAGTTGACCGTGCGGGTGCAAAATACCGGTACCTATCCGGGCAAGGCGGTGTTGCAGCTGTATGCGTCCAAGCCGAACGATCGCTTGGAGCATCCGTTGTGCGAGATGGTCGCTTTCGGCAAAACAGAACTGCTCGCCCCCGGACAAGGGACGATGCTGATGCTGACGGCACGCACGAACGATCTGGCAAGCTACGATGAAAAAGCGGCGGCGTGGATGCTGCTGCAGGGGCGCTATGCGTTCAGCTTTGGTGAGAATGCGGCGGCGCGCTGCGAGATCGGCGCGCTGCGCTTTACCGAGGACCAGATCGTGCAACAGGTAAAAAACCGAGTCTGCCCGCAGATCCCGGTGCACGAGTTTTCCCGTGAGGATCGCAGCGTATCCCGCAAGGATACCGGGCTATTCACCGAGCGCCCGTTTGCGCCGATCCAGGTAGCCGATCCGGCTCCGGTCGTACCTGCCGCTCCGGAAAAACCGCTGTATTTTGAGGATGTTATGGCCGATCCCGATCTGGCCGAGGCTTTCGTCGCCCAGTATACCGACGAAGAACTTTGTCGCTCCAATGTGTGTTTTAACCGGGATTGGAGCATGGATGCCAAGGGCGAGGCCGGCTGGACCGTCGGGATCGAACGCCTGCATTTGCCGTCGTTCTCGTTGGCGGATGGCAATAACGGTGTCAACCTGAGCCAGCCCAACATCGGTATGCCGACCAGCTGCATGGTCGCAGGCACCTTCAATGCCGAGCTTGCGTATCAGGTGGGCTGCGCTATCGCCGAAGAAGCCGTTGAAAATGGTGTCAGCATTCTGCTGGGACCGGCGATGAACCTGCACCGCAATATCTTTTGCGGCCGCAATGCCGAATACTTTTCCGAAGATCCGTGCCTTGCCGGGATCATGGCCGGGCAGCAGAACAAGGGCTTTCAGGATAACGGGGTGTGCGGCTGCATCAAGCATGTGGCGGCGAACAACTGTGAGGCGCTGCGCAAGCGCAGCGACAGCGTGATGACGGAGCGCACCCTGCGGGAGATGTATCTGCGTCCATTCGCCTATGCGATGCAGATCGAGCCGAGCGATACGATCATGACCGGCTACAATGCCCTCAACGGGGTGTTCTGTGATGAAAACGCCGAGCTGATCGAGGATGTTTTCCGGGAAGAGCTTGGCTTTGATGGCTTTGCGATGTCCGATTGGAACTCATATGACACCTCGGATATCGGCAACATGGTGCGAGCCGGTATCTCGTTCCTGACCCCGGGCAGCGGCGATGACTGGCGTGTTAAGCCTGTGCGGGATGAATTGACCGCCGGCCGTCTGAGCCGTGCGACCCTTGTGCGCAATGTGGCACGCATCGTAAAAACGCTGGCGAAACGGAAAAGCTCCGTCGGCTGATGCCTATGCAGAAATGCCCGGGGCGGTTTTCTGCTCCGGGTATTTTGCTGTTACAGGGAAACGGCGGCACTATGAAGTGCCGCCGTTCCTTTGGTTTATGCGAATGCCTGTATTGATAGGAGGACAGGTCACTCCGACCCTTTACTGCAAACCGCAGCGCTCCCCTGTTCAGGCAGCAAGGATGAGTTTCGTCTGCCCTTTTACATTACGGACCGCCAATTCCTGCCCCTGCATCTGAAGCATGGCATAATCGCTGTTCAGATCGTCAAGCTGACGCTGAAGGATCTCTTCATATGTCCGCTTTTTCATCTGCAAGGCATTGATCTTCTGGAGCCAGCGCTGAATAACGGCTTGAGAATCACACCCACTGTCGATAAAATGCTGAATACGGTCCTGATAAAACTCGATGTCTTTTTTATAGTTGGCGTAAAACTCGCTGGTCATTTTCTGGCGCTGCCGCTCATCATCGACCACAAACATACTGTTACTGTGAATCATGCTGTTGTTGAGGTTTTCCTTGCTGATCGCTTCGATATAGTCCTCCAGCAGATTCAGAAGCGACAGGTACTGCTTGGGGACAAAGAACAGGTTGCCCTTGATGCTGATGTCGTTCGCCTGCATACGCTGGAGCATATCGTCGATGACCGAATCCACTTGGTCGGCTGTGTAGCAGTGGCAATACCGGTCGTAAAGCTCCTGCGCCAATGAGCAGTATTTGCGCACATCCACATCGGCGTCAACGATCTCGTTTTCCACAAAAAGGACTTCATTTTCTCTGTCAAAGCAGATGTTAGCCAGCTTTTTGTACTCATTGGTTTTGGCATTCGGGGTTTCCTTGACAAGCTTCCGCACGATAAGCCGGGCATCGTCTTTCTTGTTATCCCGGCAATAAATGCGGTATAAATGCGTCCTGCCGTCGGCATCCTTCACGGTGACACGCTCTCTCAATGCCGTAAAGGATCTAAGGACTTTGTGCCTTAACACACATATCCTCATTACGCAGAAAGCACACAGAGGTCAGGCGTTATTGCGTCTGCCTTTGTGTGCTTTTTTCCTGTGCAGAAGCAGCCTCCGGACGGGCGAAAAAATATTTTTCATCTTTTTCACGGATCCGGTTAAAAAATCATCTCGTTTTGAATGGTTGTCTTTACGAAAGGGCAAAAACGGGTGATGTGAAATGAAGATGATCCGACTTTTCATCGAGGATATATCCTATGAACACATCGACTTTTGCGACAGCTACATAAAGAAAGTCATCATCAACGCCAAACGGTATTTTTATCGTCCCAAGAGCAAAGTGCAAAAATATGATATCGTCTTTGTCGGTCTGGGTACCTGTGAGAATGAGCTGACCTATGAAGAAAAAGGGTTCGAGGACATATTTGCCACTTACATAGCAGTGAAAGGAACGGCCATTCCGGTATATGACCCCGACCTGGCCGACGCCCTGTTTACATTGACGGAAATGCAACGGACGGTCGTTGGGGCACCCTCCGTAAGGAAGGTGCCCCAATAGGGGGCTCTTGTATCTAAATTCAATAATTGATTTCGTTAAGCGGTGTAGCCATTGGCTATGCCGTTTTTGCTTTACGTTCCGCCATATGATTTTGGAACGCTTCTTCCATTTCTTCGGGAGTGAGTTCTCGGAGTATGCCAACGCCGTTGTAGTAAATATCTATGAGTTGAACTCTCTTGCCGTCAAGGTATCTCGGAGCGTGTACCACGATCTTGTCAATAAATTCGTGTACCAACTCGGCGGTTAATTCCTTGATTTCCGTTATCCGCTTAACCTTCTCAATAAACCTCTGTAAACTCTCGGTCTTGTCCGTTTCGGTTTCAAGATAGTTTTCTATATCGGGAAGTGCGGATTTGAGGGCCCTCTGTTCTTCCTCGTATGACATTGACAAGGTGGCATATCGTTCATCGGATATTTTACCGATAGCGTTATCCTCGTAGAGCTTCTGTATTAAACCGTCAATCTCTGCGATACGCTTCTTTGCCTTGTTCAACTCTCTGCGTTTCTCCGCAAGTTCTCTTTTCTTATCCTCGCTGTAACATTCCATCTGCTTACGGGCAAATTTCTTTTCAAAGGCTTGCACATTCAGTAGGATACGCCGCATACTTTCCAATACATTTTCCATTACCACCTTTTCACGAATATAGTGGGCGGAACACTCATCGGAGTTTTTGCGAAACGATGAACAGAAGAAATACGCTTGCTCCCGTTTGTAGTTGTTGGTTACGCTATAATACAATTTTTCTCCGCAATCTGCACAGTAGAGAAGTCCCGAAAACCAACTGACAATTCCGCTTTTGGTAGGTCTGCGGCGGTGTTGTCGCAGTTCTTGTACCAACTCAAACACCTCTCGGTCTATGATTGCTGGATGGGTGTTCGGGAAGATTTTCCATTCTTCCTGTGGTCTTTCAATCTTGGTTTTATTTTTAAATGACTTTGTTGTGCTTCGGAAGTTGACCGTATCTCCACAGTATTCTTGTTTAGCAAGAATGTCGGCAACCGTTGCTGAACACCAATTATACGGAACAGTGGGCGGCTTACTGCAATTTCTGCCGATACTATTCCAATATTCTGTAGGTGTCAGCACTTTTGTGGCTTTCAGCCGCTTTGCGATCTGTGTCGGTCCAAGTCCTTCAACACATAGGGCAAAGATTTGTCTGACGGTCTTTGCCGCTTCTTCATCAATAATCCATTCCTTTTTGTCATCGGGATTTTTCATATACCCGAAAGGCGGGTTTGTTGTAAGCGGTACACCAGACATACCCTTGTTCTTGAAAACATTGCGAACTTTTTGGCTTGTGTTTTTAGCGTGCCATTCGTTGAATAGGTCTTGCATTGGAACAAGGTCGCTGATCCCTTTTGCGGTGTCAATGTTATCCATAATAGCAATATACCGAACACCTAAACTGTCAAAGCCTTCTTCCAACAATTGGCCAACAACCAAGCGGTTACGACCAAGACGGGAATGGTCTTTTACAATAAGTGTACCAATCATTCCTTTTTCCGCAAGTTCCATTATCTCTGTAAAGGCAGGTCTTGCGAAAGCTGACGTTAGATAACGATACTTTTGAAAACACTGGAAAATCAAGGTTTTTCGAGCGACGGACAAGCCGGGTATTGTACTAAAAACTGAATACGACGCAAAAGCGGCGTTTCCCACTCTCTACACAGGGAGAACAGGAACGCCGCTTTTTTCATGCCCTTTGTTACGCAGTAGGGGCAGAAAAAGCCTTGCTACAAGCGGCTTTCCGGGCGCGTATCTGACGCGGCAAGGGATTTATACCTTATCCCCCGAAACCGCGCTTCTACTGCGTAACAAATCCACAGCAAAAGGAGTGATTTACTATGGCAGTTTTCCGGGTGGAACGAAACAAGGGCTACACCGTAATGAGCAACCACCACCTACGCAATAAGGAGCTTTCCCTAAAGGCAAAGGGGCTGTTGTCGCAAATGCTGTCACTCCCCGAAGATTGGGACTACACCTTGA
>CAKTVV010000003.1 GCA_934630515.1 uncultured Eubacteriales bacterium
TCCACATCGAGGACTGGCGCAACCGCCCTTTGCAAGGCGGACGGTATCCGTATGTCTACGTGGACGGCATCTACCTGCGCCGCAACTGGGGCGGAGAGTACGAAAATGTGGCTGTTTTGGTGGCAATTGCCGTGAACGAGGACGGTTTTCGTGAGGTTTTGGGTGCCGCCGAAGGCATGAAGGAGGACAAGGCCAGTTGGATCAGCTTCTTCCAGTGGCTCCGTGGGCGCGGTCTGGACGGCGTGAAGCTCGTCGTCGGCGACAAGTGCCTGGGGATGCTGGAGGCCGTGGGAGAAGTGTTTCCCGATGCCAAATACCAGCGTTGTACCGTGCACTTTTACCGCAATGTTTTCTCCGTTGTGCCCAAATCCAAGGTCAAAATTGTGGCGAAAATGCTCAAGGCGATCCACGCCCGGGAGAGCAAAAGGCTCCCCACGAGAAAGCAAAAGCCGTTGTTGCCGAGCTGTGCGCCATGAAGCTGAAGGAGGCTGCCAAAAAGGTCGAGGGCGGCATCGAGGAGACGCTGACCTACTGCGATTTCCCCGGCGAGCACTGGACGCGCATCCGCACCAACAACGTGATTGAACGGCTGAACCGTGAGATCCGCCGGCGCACCCGTGTGATGGGGGCATTCCCCGATGGCAACTCCGCCCTGATGCTGGTTTGTGCGAGGCTTCGCCACGTGGCGGGTACCCAGTGGGGCAACAGGAAATACATGAACATGAAGCACTTAGAGACGGCGCTGGACGACGTTTCTATTGCCGGCTGACCTCATTCAGCCGGAGCCTGCAAACAATTTTGCGCAATTATCTTGACAGTACCGAAAACCGCTGACCCGCTCCACACGGCAGTCCACATATGCAGCAGAACCCCTGGCATAGCCGGTGGTCGCTTAGCAAAAAGCACCGACCCTCCGTCTAAACCACGGATGGGTCGGTGCTTTTCATTCTATTCGATGGGGGACAGAAAATTACTCCTCGTCCTCGCCATCCTCCTCGTCGCAGGTGAACTCCAGATGCTCGCCGCAGTTGGGGCAGTCGATGCTGCCGTCCAGCAGGGAATCCTCATCCACCTCAAACTCCTCACCGCAACTGGGGCAGCTGACCTCGTAATACTCGTCATCCCCGCCGCAGGCGCAGCAGCCATCGCAATCGTCGTCTTCCCACTCGTCGTAGTAATCGCTCTCCAACAGGTTCAGATCCTCGTCGATCTCATCCACCTGCTCGGACAGCTCGGCGGTGTAATCCTCCAGATCAGCCATATCCTCCGTCACATCGGTCAGGATATCCGCAATCAGGTTGAACAGCTTACCCTCATTGGTGCTGTCGTCCACCTTCATGCCCTCCATCAGTCCTTTCAGGTAGGCCACTCTCTCTGCTGTTGTCATAAGTCACACGCTCCTTTGCACTCGGTTTATCGCCCAATCAGGCACGATCCATATACTCGCCGGTACGGGTATCGATGCGGATCATCTCGCCCTCATCGATGAACAGCGGCACCCGCACCTCGGCACCGGTCTCCAGCGTCGCCGGCTTAGTGGTGTTGGTAGCGGTGTTGCCCTTGAAGCCGGGATCGGTCTTGGTGACCTGCAGCTCCACGAAGTTCGGGGGCTCCACGCCGAACACCTTGCCCTTATATGACATGATGCGGCACACCATATTCTCCTTCACAAATTTGAAGTTATCCGGCAGATCGGAGCTGTTGATGGGCACCAGCTCATAGCTCTCGGGATCCATGAAATAGTACAGATCGCCGTCGCTGTAGGAATACTCCATCTCCTTGCGCTCGATGTACGCCGCCGGATACTTATCCGTGGGGTTAAAGGTCTTTTCCACCACCGTACCGGCGATCACATTGCGGATCTTGGTACGCACGAATGCGGCGCCCTTGCCGGGCTTCACATGCTGGAATTCAATAATCTGATATACGCTGCCATCCATTTCAAAGGTGACACCATTACGAAAATCGCCTGCTGATACCATACTGTCAATTCCTCCATTTTAGTACTACTCTTATTCTACAGTATAATGGCGTAGATTTCAAGAGAATTTTTGCCTTTTTCAAGTTTTTTCTGAATTTTTCTTCTGTGATACGCCATTTTCCTCCGAAAATCGGGTGAAAAGCGTCTGCATCGCCGCCGCATCCGCCGTCTGCGTCCCGGCAGACTCGCAAATAACCGTCGGCGTCAGCGCTCGCTCCGCCAGCAGCTCCATCAGCGGCGCCGGCTCCGGTCCAAACCGGGTATCGGCAAAGGTCAGGTGCCGCTTTTCTCCCCCGGTGGTGTATTCGATCTTGGAAAAATGGATATGGAACCGGCGCAGCCGCTCCTCCCCCAGCGCTGCACCGATGCGATCCAGCACCGCCGCATACGCCTCCCGGCTATCCAGCGAGCCGCCGGTGCGGCTGTTCAGATGGCCGAAATCCACACAGGGCAAAAACCGCTCGTCCACGCCGCAGAAGGTCAGCACCTCCTCCAGATCGCCCAGCTGATTGAGCTTCCCCATCACCTCGGGGCAGATGTGTACCTCGCCCAAGCCGGCTTCATCCAGCGCCTGCTGGGCTTTTTTCAGCGTTTCCGCCGCCAGCGCCGTCGCCTCCGGACGGCTGCGTCCGCCCAAGCCGCCGGGATGCACCACGATCCGGTCGCCGCCCAGCGCCGTCACCGCCCGGGCGCTGTCCAGAATGTAGCGGATGCTGTTTTTCCGTTTTTCCTCCTCCGCCGAAGCGAGAGAAATAAAATAGGGGGCATGCAGGGACACCCGCACTCCGTATTGCTCCGCCTGCTGACGGATCGCCGCCGCCGACCGCTCCGACAGGCGCACGCCCCGGCCGCATTGATACTCATAGGCGTGAAGCTCCCATGTCGCCAAAAAGGCAAACACCTGCTCCGTCGCCTTATATCCGGCGGCGTGGAACGCCTCGCAATTTCCCGCCGGGCCGAACCGGATCCCGTTAGTCTCCATACTGCTCCTTTCGGCGGCGAGCCTGCTTGCCCCGCAGCAGCAGCCGCTCCAGCCGCCGTTTGAATACAATAAATTTCTGCTCCGTCTCCGGGAGGATCGGCTCCAGGAGGATCGAGGGCATCTTGGCCAGATTCGCCCCTAATATATCGGTGAAGATCTGGTCACCGATCACCACGCACCGCTCCGGGGGCAGCCCCAGCAGCGCCGCCGCCGCCCGATAGCCCCGGGACAGAGGCTTTGCCGCCTTCGCCTGAAAGGGCAGCCCCAGCTGCCGGGCGAACGGTGCCACCCGCTCCGGAGCGTTATTGGACACGACCACCGGATGCAGCCCCTCTGCCTGCCGCTGCTGCAGCCATGCCAGCACCTCCGGCGCTATCTCGGGGGCGTTATGGGTGGTCAGCGTATTATCCACATCCAGCAGCAAACCGGTCGCTCCCAGCTGCCGCAGATCGTCCGCCGTCACATCGGTGATGCGCCGGCGATACAGCGTGGGAAAAAACAGCGCCATGGTCATCCCTCCCAACAGAGAAAGAGGAGCGTCGCCGCAGCAACGCCCCTCACGCTCGCAGATTATTTGAACTTTCTCTTGCGTGCAGCCTCGGATTTCTTCTTCCGACGAACGGAAGGCTTCTCGTAGTGCTCTCTCTTGCGCACCTCAGCCAACACACCGGAACGGGCGCAGGACTTCTTCCAACGGCGCAGAGCGCTATCCAGAGACTCATTCTCTTTGACATGAACTTCAGACATTCTATTCCCTCCCTCCGCAAAAAGCAGGGGTAATTTGCAATAATGCAGGAATTATTATACCGGATAATTTCCGTTCCGTCAAGAGGTTTTCCCGACTTTTCGGAAAATTTCCCGATTTTTTTGCCGCAGAGCCGCTTACTGCGGACGCACCACCAGATTCACCAGCTTGCCCGGCACATACAGCTCCTTGACCAGCTGCATTCCCTCCAGCAGGGGCGCCACCTTTTCATCGGCCTTTGCCGCCGCCAGCGCCGCCTCCGCCGACACATCCGCCGGAACCGCTATGCGGCTGCGGATCTTGCCGTTGACCTGCAGGGCGATCTCCACGGTGCTCTCCACGCACTTCTGCTCGTCGTAAACCGGCCACTGGGCATGGGCGATCTGCCCGCCATAGCCCAGCTTCTGCCAGATCTCCTCCGTCATATGGGGGGCAAAGGGGTTAAGCAGCAGCAGATAGATCCGGTATTCCTCCCGGTTGGCGCCGCCGCAGCGATCCAGATCGTTCATCAGCGCCATCAGCGCCGCAATGGCGGTGTTATACTTAAGGCTCTCGATGTCCTCGCCCACCTTGCGGATGGTCTTATGCACCGACACCTCCAGCTCCGGACGCACCGCATCGCCGGGCAGCAGCTTATCCTGCACCGCCCACACCCGCTCCAGGAACCGGCGGCAGCCACGGATGCTGCTGCTGGACCAAGGGGCAGCCTTTTCAAAGTCACCGATGAACATTTCGTACAGCCGCAGGGTATCGGCGCCGTACTCCTTGACGATCTCATCGGGGTTCACTACGTTGCCCCGGGATTTGGACATCTTCTCGCCGTTCTCGCCCAGGATCATGCCGTGGCTGGTGCGCTTCCGGTACGGCTCGCTGGTCGGCACCACGCCGATATCGTACAGGAATTTATGCCAGAACCGGCTGTACAGCAGATGCAGCGTGGTATGCTCCATGCCGCCGTTATACCAGTCCACCGGTCCCCAATAGTTGACCGCCTCGGGACTGACCAGCGCCTGATCGTTGTGGGGATCCATATACCGCAGGAAGTACCACGAGGAGCCTGCCCACTGGGGCATGGTATCCGTCTCCCGGCGAGCCGGACCGCCGCAATGGGGGCAGGTGGTATTCACCCAGTCGGTGAGCCGGGACAGCGGGCTTTCGCCGTCGGTGGTAGGCTCGAAATCCTTCAGCTCCGGCAGCCGCAGGGGTAGCTCCGATTCCGGCAGCGGCACCCAGCCGCACTGTTCACAGTTCACCATCGGGATCGGCTCGCCCCAATACCGCTGCCGGGAGAATACCCAGTCCCGGAGCTTGAAGTTGACCTTCTTCTTCCCCTTGCCCTGCGCCGTCAGCCATTCCTGCATGGCGGGGATCGCCTCTTTTACCGTCATACCGTTCAGGAAGCCGGAATTGACCAGCACCCCGGTGCCGCAATCGGTATAGGCGGCATTTTGCACATCGCCGCCGGCCACGACCTCGATAATGGGCAGGTCGAATTTCTTCGCAAACGCCCAGTCCCGCTCGTCATGGGCAGGCACCGCCATGATGGCGCCGGTGCCGTAGGAAGCCAGCACATAATCGGAAATAAAGATCGGGATCTCCGCCCCGTTGGCGGGATTGATCCCCCGCACGCCGTCCAACCGCACACCGGTCTTATCCTTGTTCATTTCGGTGCGCTCGAAATCGGACTTGCGGGCTGCCTCTGCCTGATAGGCACGCACCTCGTCCACATTGTGAATATGCCCGTCGGCGATCCACCGCTCCACCAGCGCATGCTCCGGGCTGACCACCATATAAGTGGCGCCGAACAGGGTATCCGCCCGGGTCGTGTACACCGTCAGCGTATCCCCGGCGGTGGTATCAAAATTCACCTCGGTGCCGTAGCTGCGGCCGATCCAGTTTTTCTGCTGGGTCGCCACCCGCTCCGCATAGTCCAGACCGTCCAGATCGTCCACCAACCGATCGGCGTAGGCGGTGATCTTCAGCATCCACTGGCTCTTGTTTTTATGCACCACCGGGCTGCCGCAGCGCTCACATACGCCGTTGACAACCTCCTCATTCGCCAGCACCACCTTACAGCCGGTGCAGAAGTTGACGTTCATCTCTTTTTTGTATGCCAGTCCCTTTTTGAACATCTGAATAAAGATCCACTGGGTCCACTTATAGTAGGCGGGGTCGGTGGTGTTGATCTCCCGATCCCAGTCGAAGGACAGACCCAGCATCTGGAGCTGGCTCTTGAAACGAGCCACATTGTTCTTGGTGACGATCTCCGGGTGGATGTGGTTCTTCATAGCGAAGTTTTCGGTGGGCAGACCGAAAGCATCCCACCCCATAGGATACAGCACATTATAGCCCTGCAGGCGGCGCTTCCGTGCCACAATATCCAGCGCCGTATAGGAGCGGGGGTGTCCCACATGCAGCCCCTGTCCCGACGGGTAAGGGAATTCCACCAGCGCATAGAATTTCGGCTTGGTATAGTCGTCCGTCGCCGCAAAGGAATGCTCGTCATTCCAGATTTTCTGCCATTTGGCCTCGATTTCCGCAGGCTCGTACCGTGTCATATCCATATCTCCTTACTGATCTTCGTCTTTTTGTACCATATAGGGGGCAATATCCAGCGCCGGGGCGTCGCTCCATAGTCGCTCCAGATCGTAAAACGCCCGCTGCTCCCGCTTGAAAATATGCACGATCAGATCGCCGTAATCCATGGTGATCCAATCCCCCATAGCGTAGCCGCTGATCCGCTGGGGGGCAACCCCCTGCTTTCCCAGCGCCTCCTCCAGATAGTCCGCCAGACTGCGCACCTGATTGGCGCTGCCGCCGGACGCCAGCAAAAAGCAATCGGCGATGGAGGTCAGCCCTGCGACCTGCAGCGCCAGCAATTCTTCGCCCTTATGGCTGTCCAGCGTATGGACAGCCAGCTTCAGTATTTCATTCAGTTCCATTTATTCCTCCGCCGCCGTAGTGGTGGTCGTGGTTGCCGCCGTGGTGGTGGCAGCCGTCTGCTCCGTCAGGAATTTATCCAGCGTCACCGTCTCCGGATCCGCCTTTTGCTTATTGCTCAGCTCCGGCACCGCCGCCGTCTCGGCGGTCAGTGTCAGGCTGCCCCGGGGGTTAAACCGGTCATTCAGCAGCGTCAGCGTCTGCTCCCGGTGGGGGGAATACACCGACAGCGCCCCCACCTTGGTGCTTTCGCCGGGCAGAACGGTGCAGGATACCTTATCCGGTCCCACCTTAGCCAGCGCCACCATCCATTCCGCCAGCGCCGCATTATACTTTACGTTATCCGCCGAACCGTCGGAGCCGTGCCCCATCAGACGTGCCTTGCCGAAGGAGCTGGTATCCATGCGGATGGGGTTGCGCCCTGCCATCACATTGGACAGCACATCCATCTTCTTGGGATCGGTATTAAAGAGGTCTGCCTCCTTGTACCGGTCCAGCCGGCTGAGCAGTCCCGCCAGCACCTGCCGCTGGCGGCTCATCCGCCCGATATCCGACTCCGGCGAGCCGTTATAGTCCAGCTGAAACGCATAATACACCGCCGCCTCGCCGGACAGCGTCTGGGCGCCCTTATCCAGTTCCACGCCGTTGAGGTTGACCTTCTTTTCCAGCGTCACATCCACGCCGCCCACGGCATCGATCAGCTGCGCCAGACCCGCCCGGGGGATCACCAGATAGTTGTCCACCGGCAGCCCGTACTGGCTGTTGATCACCTTTGCCAGCTCTGTATAGGAGGAGCCGGCACGGCTCTCCACCTTAGTGCCGCAGGTGTGCTTGCCGTCCTGAACCTCCTCTGCCGTCACCTGCTTGCGGCAGGAGGCGCAGAAGGTCAGCGGAGTGGGATTGCCCCAAATGTCCCCGATGACCGATGCGGCGTGTCCGCTATCCTTTCCCAGCGTGGTGCTGACCGGGATCTGCAGCACCTCCGCCGTCTTGCCGCTGCGGTTCAGGCACAGCACCGAAAGCAGCTCCATCCGGTCGGTCGCCTTTTCGCCGGTGACCCCCAGCAGATAGTAAGCGGTATGGCTCACATCGCCGTCGGCGCTATAGGTGTATTCCACCATTTCCCGCCCGGACAGAGCCGGTCCGGCGGTGATGCGGTCATAGAGCTTTTTCCCCAGCACGATCAGCAGCACCACCGCTATCAGCAGCAGCAAAATGCCCCAGGCGCTCAGCTTGCGGCGCTTTTTCCCTTTGCGGCGGCGCTGTCCCTGCTCCCCGGCGGCGCCTGCCAGACTGACCTGATTGCTCTGCGGTTTATTTTTCATCCGAAAGCCCTCCCTGTGCGGCATTGCGTGCCAGCACGATCTCGTTATAGGCGGCTACGGTATCGGGGTGGATGGGGTTTCCCCGTTCCAGCAGCTCCCGCACCGTGTAGGATATACCGTATTCCATGGCGCTCTCCAGCGATCCCTCCGCCCGGCGGCGCATCTCCTCCACATCCGGGTAATTCCGATCCGCCGAGGTGAAATCCGCCACAAACAGCACCCGCTCCAGCAGGCTCATGCCCGCCCGGCCGGTGGTATGATAGCGGATAGCGGTGAGGATCTCGGCGTCCGGCAGCTCCAGAATATGCTCCACAAACGCCGCCCCGCTGACGGCGTGCCACAGCTGCGGCACCGCCCGCTCCACATCGGTTAGTAGTATAGCAAAATCCTTGAGAATTTGCAACTGGGTTTTTCCGTCCGTGTCCTTCATAATGTCGTGGAGCAGCCCGGCGGTATACGCCTTTGCCGGATCGGCGCCATAGCGCTGTGCCAGCCGCTTGGCTTCCTCTGCCACGCACAGGGAGTGGTGGTACCGGTAATCCGACAGCCGGGTGCGAATGATGGCACGAAACTGCTCATCTCTGGTGGTGTTTTCCATTCCCGTCTCCCCCTCATACAAATGATGCTGCCGGATATAGCTCTCCACCGCCGGACAAAGCAGCCCGGTCAGCGGCTCCCCGGCAGCGATACGGCGGCGGATCTCTGTGGAGGAATCCTCCATCTCCGCCCCCATATCCACATAACACTCCGCCCCCTCACTGCGCAGCCCCTGAGCATACTCCAGCAGCGCCTGCCGGGAGATCCCGGGGCGGGGCACGGTACACAGCACCGCCAGACGGGCAATATCCGCAAAATGATACCAGGTGTGGAGCGTGCAGAACATATCCGCCCCGGTGATCAGGTACAGCCGGGCAGCCGGATATTCCTCCTGCAGCGCCGCCAGCGTGTCCGCCGTAAAGCTGGCGCCGCCCCGGCGAATCTCCAGATCGGACACGGTCAGCCGGGGATCCACCGCCGCCGCCAGCCGGCACATCGCCAGCCGATCCGCCGCCGGTGCCATCTGCTCCCGGATCTTATGGGGCGGTACAAAGGTAGGCATGAGGATCACCCGATCCAAGTCCAATGCGTCCGCCAACCGCCGTGCCAGCCGGATATGCCCCGGATGAATGGGGTCAAAGCTGCCGCCGAATAGTGCGATCTTCTCCACGGTCTCTCCTTTTCCCTGACAGCTTACGCCCGGGGCAATGTGATCTGGCTGTCCTTCGGCTTTTGGCGGAACAACACAAAGTTCCGTCCCACCACCTGCACCACCTGTGCATTCACCGCACCGGCGATCTGCTCCGCCAGCTCCCGGGCGGAGCCGGGGGCGGTATCCAGCACCCGGCCCTTGATCAGCTCCCGGGCAGTCAGCGCATCGTCCGCCTGCCGGATGAGGGTGTCGGACACGCCGCCCTTACCGGCGTGAAGAATGGGTTCCAGCGGATTGGCAAGCCCCCGCAGGTAGGCACGTTGTTTACTGGTCAACATCAATAGACTCCTCTCTCCCGAAAGCCGCCCCCTGTCGGGTCAGCTCCCGCATACAATCATCATATACCGACTCATACGAGCCGTCGATCCACACATATGGATTCCCGTAACGGCAGCAATCCTCCCGCACCCGGGCATTATCCGCCAATGCGTCCGCCAGAGTGAAGCTCTGCGTTAAGCGATGCTCCACCGCATCGGCATATTGCTCGATCGCATCGAACCGGCGGCGGATATAGCTTTCGCTCATCACCAGACAGAGACACCGTATCTGCGCCCGGTAGTCCGGCGGAAACGCCGCCGCCCAATCGCCGGGAATATAGCAGCCCTCTACGATGAGATGCTGTCCGTTTTCGATAGCGGTCTTTACCATCTCCCGCACCACCGGCCACAGCAGCACCGTCAGCGCCTCGTCGTCGCTCTCCGGCGTCAGCGCCGTATGCCCGGTGCGTATCAGCCCCATCTTCAGGTGATCGATGGACAGATACGGGTAATGATACCGTTCCAGCAGCCGCTGCGCCAGCACCGTCTTGCCGGTGTGGGACGCCCCGGTAATCAGCAGGATCATACCGGCTCTGCGGGACGGCTCAAGTAGGTTTTTAGGTTTTCGGAGAACCGCTCCAGCGCCTGTCCCCTATGGCTGATGGCGTCCTTTTCCGCCGGGGACAGCTGCGCCATGGTGCGCTCGCCCCGGAGGAACACCGGGTCATAGCCGAAGCCGTTGTCTCCGGCGGGGGCAAAGGCGATGGTGCCCTCCACCGTGCCCTCCGACCGCACCGTCTCCCCGCTGGGAAACACGCAGCACACTGCCGACACAAACCGTGCCTGCCGCCGCTCCGCCGGGATCCCCGCCAGAGCCTTCAGCAGCTTCTGCACCCGGTCGGCGTCGGTGGCGTTCTCTCCCGCATAGCGGGCGGAATACACCCCCGGCGCCCCATCCAGCGCATCCACCATCAGCCCGGAATCGTCCGCAATAGCGGGCAGCCCGGTAAAGGCACAGGCGGAGGCCGCCTTAAGATAGGCATTTTCCGCAAAGGTGGTGCCGGTCTCCTCCACCTCGGGCAGGGTCAGCCCCAGATCCCGGTCGGTGACCGCAGCGATCCCCAGCGGCGCCAGAATCCGCTCGATCTCCAGCAGCTTATGGGCATTATGGGTCGCAATCACAAATTTCATACGCAAGACCGTTCCTTTCTTACAGGGTAAAAGTCCATTTCACTTCGGAGAAAGCCGCTGTTCTCCCAACAGCAAGGAGCACACAGCGCCAAAAGGGCGCATCCCTCAGTCTTCTTCCCCGTCAAACAGCCCGGCGGCAAACGCCTCCGGGTCAAAGGGCTGGAGATCGTCCACGCCCTCGCCCACACCGATGAACTTCACCGGCACCTGCAGATCCTCCCGGATCGCCAGCACCACACCGCCCCGGGCGGTGCCGTCCAGCTTCGTCAGCACGATGCCGGTGATGCCGGCAGCCTCCTTGAACTGGCGAGCCTGATTGACGGCGTTCTGCCCGGTGGTGGCATCCACCACCAGCAGGATCTCCTTATCGGCATCCGGCAGCTCCCGGTCAATGATACGGCTGATCTTCGCCAGCTCGTCCATGAGGTTCTTCTTGTTATGCAGCCGTCCGGCGGTATCGCAGATCACCACGTCCGCCCCCCGGGCCTTGGCGGCGGTCACGGCATCAAACACCACCGCCGCCGGATCGGCGCCCTGCGTATGCTTGACGATATCCACCCCGGCACGGTCCGCCCAGATTTCCAGCTGCTCGATGGCGGCGGCACGGAAGGTATCCGCCGCCCCCAGAATAACCTTTTTTCCTTCGCTCTTCAGACGGGCAGCCAGCTTGCCGATGGTGGTGGTCTTGCCCACGCCGTTGACCCCGATCACCAGGATCACCGAGGGCTTGGTGCCGATCTGCAGCTCCTGTCCCCCCGCCAGCATTTCGGCGACGATCTGCCGCAGCAGCGCCCGCACCTGCTGGGGATCGGTGACCCCCTGTTCCTTGACCCGCCGGCGCAGCTGCTCACAAATATGGGCGGCGGTGGAGGCACCTACGTCCCCCATCACCAGAATTTCCTCCAGCTCCTCAAACAGCTCCTCGTCGATGCGGGTAAAGCTGCGCAGCATCCCGTTGACCGAGCCAATGAGGGAATCCCGGGTCTTTTTCAGACCCGCACCGATTTTACTGAATAAGCCCATCGCTTGATTCATCCTTTCTTATACGGAACCCGCTTCTCATCACACAAAAAAGAAAAGAAATCTTTCGGATCGCCGTGCGTGATGCACCTTTTTTCCAGCACCTGCATCTGATTTTTACTGAGCATCACCAGAATCATATCCTGCGTATCCATCACCTGATAGATCAGCTCATACGGCACCCGAGTTTCTCCGAACCCGGTCTGCGACACCAAAGCGGTGTCGGTAAACAATATCGTATAGGACAGGTTCTGCTGCAGTCGGTCTGTTTTACGGAATTGCGAGACCCGTAGGGCAACGACACCATACGGCAGCGCCCAAAGCAGCGCCACCAGCACGCAGGCGCCGATCACCGAGGCGAGCCTCCATTGTGTCACCCCGCAAAGCACGATCACGGCAGACAGCACCGCATAGATCCGGCGGAGCTTCCGCAGCTGGGCGTTCAGCGCCCGACGGTAGACCTCCGCTGTGAGACAGCCGGTAAACGAAAACCGCACCGTTTCCTCCTGCATACTTTATTGCCCCTTTCCGTCGTCCAGCTTCAGTCCCAGCTTCTGCTCCACCTCGCTGGCACGCAGCTCCAACAGCTTGGAAACGCCCCGCTCCTGCATGGTCACGCCATACAGGGTGTCCGCCTCCTCCATGGTGCCCCGCCGGTGGGTGATGGCAATAAACTGGCTGCGGTCGCAGATGCGCCGCAGATACCGAGCGTACCGGTCTACGTTCACATCGTCCAGCGCCGCCTCCACCTCGTCCAGCACACAGAAGGGCGAGGGAGTCACTTTCAGGATGGCGAACAGCAGCGCCGTGGCTGCCAGCGCCTTTTCGCCGCCGGACAGCGCCTCCAGATTGAGGATCACCTTGCCCGGGGGCTGGATGAACATATCGATCCCGGAGCCGAGGATGTCCTCCGGGTCGCTCAGACGCAGCTCTCCCTTACCGCCGCCGAACAGCTCGGCAAACACGATGCCGTACTGGTAGTTGATCTGCTTAAAGCGCTCAATGAACACCTCCCGCATCTGTCCGGTCAGATCGCCGATCTGCCGCAGCAGCTCGTCCTTGGTGTTCTCCACGTCCGCCACCTGAGCTTTCATAAACTGGTAGCGCTCGTTGACCTCCTTGAACTCCTCGATGGCGTCCACGTTGACGCTGCCCAGCGCCCGGATCTTATTTTTCAGCTCCGTCACACGCCGGGTCGCCGCCGCCGCATCCTCGATAGGCTGGGCGATCGCCTCCGCCTCCATCCGGGTCAGCTCATACTCCTCGTACAGCCGCCGGGTGAGATCGTCCACCGACTGGCGGATACCGGCGGTTTTCTCCTCCAGCCGGGTGACCTCCCGACCCAGCCGCTCCCGCTCGTCGGTCTTCTCCCGGGATCGAAGCCGCAGCTCCGTCTGGCGAGCCTCGCCCGCCGACCGCTCCTTTACCAGCGCAGCGATGGCGTCGCCGGAGGCGGCGGACTGTGCACGCAGCCCGGCTGCCTCCTCCTGCGCCAAGCGGATCTTCTCCTCGATGGCGGCGTTAGCCGCCTCATAATCGGCGATCTGCTTCTCCAGCAGCAGCCGGTGGCCGGCGGCGTCCTGCTGCCGGGCACGCAGCTCGGTGATCGCCGTCTGCAAGCTCTGAATCTCCTTTTCGGCACTGAATGCCGCCAGCTTTTGCTCTGCGATCGCCGCCGACAGCGCCTCCCGCTGCTGTGCCAGCTGCTGCCGTCCGCCGGTAAGGGTTGCCAGCTCTGCCTCCGCCGCCTTTTGCCGCTCGATCAGCGCTGCGGTCTCCTCTTGTGCCTGCTCGATGGCGGTGCGGCAGGTCTCCGCCCGGCGGTTCAGGGTCTCGATCTCCGCCGCCGCATCCTCCGCCGCCCGGCGGTTCTGCTCCGCCTGCTCCCGCAGCCGGCGCACCTCGCCCTCCAAACGGATCTTATCCTCCTGCGCCGTGGTCAGCTCGCCCCGGGCGCCGGACAGCTGTGCCTCCACCGCCGCCACATCCTGCTGCATGAGCCGGAATTTCTGCCGTTCGGTCTCCAGCGCCTCCATCAGCTTTTTCACATCCGCCTTGAGCCGGTCGATCTCCGCCCGGCGGGACAGCAGACCCGCTCCCTTGATGCTGGAGCCGCCGGTCATGGAGCCGCCCGCATTGACCACCTGTCCGTCCAGCGTGACGATACGGAACTTATAGCCGTGCCGCCGGGCGATGGAAACGGCGTAGTCCAGATCCTCCGCCACCACGGTGCGCCCCAACAGGCTCCGGGCAACCCCCTCGTACTGGGGTTCGCACTGCACCAAATCGCACGCCAGCCCTACAAAGCCGGGATCGTTCTCCGGTATCTCCGCCAGCCGGTTCCCCTTCGTGGTCGCCAGCGGCAGGAAGGTGGCACGTCCCGCTTTATTCTCTTTCAGATAGGCGATGGCACGCTTGGCGTCATCCTCCCGGTCGCACACCAGATTCTGTGCCGCTGCCCCCAGCGCCGTCTCGATCGCCAGCGCATAGGCAGCCTCTGCCCGGATCAGGCGGGATACCGCCCCGTGGATGCCGGGCAAAGCGCCCCGCTCCCCCTGCTTGAGGATCATCTTGACGCTCTGCTGGAAGCCGTCCAGATTGCGCTCCATCTCCTCCAGCATTCGTACCCGACGCTGCTTTTCCTCCACGTCCAGACCACGCTTATCCAGCGCTTCCTTCGCCGCCGCCAGCTTTTCGGACCGGTTCTTATACCGATATTCGTAGCCCGCCAGCGCATTTTGCAGACTCTCCGCCTTATCGGCACAGATCGCCAGCGCCTCCTCGCTCTCCTTCAGCTCCGCAGCGGCACTCTCCGCCATGCTGGTACGCTGCGCCGAACCGGCTACCAGCTGGGACAGCCGCAGGGTGATCTCCTGCAGAGAGGACTCGTTGGTCACCGACCGCACCCGGGTCTCCGACAGCTCCAGCGCCAGATCCGCCGCCGTCTTGGACAGCTGCTCGATCTGCCCGGTGGCTTCATCGCTGCTGCGTGCCAGAGCATCCATCTCGTCGGTCAGCCGCAGCTGCTCTGTCTCCGCCGTCTGGATCGCCGCTTTTTGGTTCTCGATCTCTCCATAGCGGGCGGCAATATCCTCCTCAATGTGGGTATTGCCCTCGTCAGCGGCAGCGATCTCCTCCTGCACCCGGCGGATATTCTCGGTGTTATGGAAAATGTCGTTATTGAGCACCGCTACCCGGCTGTCGCAGGCCGCCGCCTGCTCCTCCAGCGCCGCTGCCTGCCGCCGGATGGCATCCATCTGCACCTCCAGCTCCTGCGCCTTGGCGGCGATGCGCTCCACCTCCTCGGCAAAGGCATCCACATGCTCCCCCGCCTGATCGTATTGGAGCCGGGCATTCTCCAGCTTGGCGTCCAGATCCCGCAGCGTGCCCCGGGATTCATTCATGGTGCGCAGCCACAAGCCGATCTCCAGGGTCTTTTTCTCCCCCGCCAGCTCTAAGAATTTCTTTGCTTTTGCCGCCTGCTGCTCCAGAGGACCCACCCGATCCTCCAGCTCCTGCAAAATGTCGTGGAGCCGATCCAGATTCTCCTGCGCTTTTTTCAGGCTGTTCTCCGCTTTTTCTTTTTTATAGCGGTATTTGGCGATACCGGCAGCTTCCTCTAAGATCTCCCGCCGGTTCTGCGACCGGGAGGTGACGATCTCGTCGATCCGCCCCTGTCCGATGATGGAGTATCCGTCCCGCCCCAGACCGGTGTTCATGAACAGCAGCCGAATGTCCTCCAGCCGTACGGTGGCGCCGTTAAGCTGGTATTCGCTGCCGCCGGAACGGTAGCAGCGGCGGGTGACCCGCACCTCGTCGCTGTCGCATTCCAGCATCCGGGTCTCGTTATTGATGGTCAGCGTCACCTCGGCATAGCCCATAGGACGGCGCTGGGCGGTACCGTTGAAGATCACATCCTCCATCTTAGCGCCCCGCAGGCTCTTGCTGGACTGCTCCCCCAGCACCCAGCGGATGGCGTCGCTGATATTGGATTTACCGCTGCCGTTGGGACCTACCACGGCGGTGATGCCGCCGCTGAAATTCAGCACGGTCTTGTCCGGAAAGGATTTGAAGCCGTGCAGCTCCAATGATTTCAGTATCAAATTGCCGTGCCTCCCTTATTCGTATCCCATGAGCCGCAGCGCTTCCCGTGCAGCCTCCTGTTCCGCTTCCTTTTTGCTGTGTCCCCGTCCCTGTCCGATAACATTGGAATTGAGATGTACCTCCACGGTAAACACCTTATTGTGGTCGGGACCGGACGCACCTACCAGGACATATTCCAACTGCTCGCCGGGGTTCTGTTGGACGATCTCCTGTAAGGTGGTCTTATGATCCTTGAAATGGCGGCGGCGCTGGTTCTCCGCCTCGGGGATGATGAACCGCAGCACGAACCGCTCCGCCGGCTCCATCCCCCCGTCCAGATAAATGGCAGCCAGCACCGCCTCATACATATCCGCCAGAATGGAGGGGCGCTGGGCGCCGCCGCTGCGCTCCTCCCCGTGTCCCAGCCGCATATAGTCGCCGATACCCAGCTGGCGGGAATAGGAGCAGAGCGCCTTTTCGCACACCACCGCCGCCCGCAGCTTCGTCAGCTCGCCCTCGGGACCCCGATCCTTCTCAAACAGATACTGCGCCGTGATAAAGCCCAGCACCGAATCGCCCAGAAACTCCAGCCGCTCATAGCATTCGCAATGGGTATGCCCCTCATTGGAATAGGAGGAATGGGTCAGCGCCTTTTCCAGCAGCTGTATATTATGAAATTGATAGCCGATGGCATCCATCAGCGGCTTCAGATCAGTTGGCATAGCTTTGCTCCTCCCGTTCAATGAGGCGATCCTCCACAAACGCCACCACATCCTCCACCGTCTCGCAGGCGGCGGCATCCTGACGGGTCATATCCACCCCGTAGGTCTCGCTGAGGATCAGTGCCATTTCCGCCCGCTCGTGGGGGGCGATGTTCAGCTCGTCTAGCGAGGCGGGCATCTCCACATCCTCCGGATCACAGCCGTACTGCCGGCAAAACAGCTCCCGCAGCGTCTCGATCACTCGCATGGGACATCCGCCTCCTTTGCCGGCTCCGCCACCGCCTCGGCGATCGCCGCCACGGCGCCGCTGGCGGCGAATTCCGCCGCCACCCGAATGGCGCTGACGATGGAGGGGGCTTTCGCATTGCCGTGGGCTTTCACCACCGGCTGGTTGACCCCCAGCAGCACCGCTCCGCCGTATTCCGACACGTCCAGCTTCTTCTTCAGCGACCGCATCCCCGGCAGCACCAGAGCCGCCCCCAGCTTTGTGCGCAGGGAGGAGGTGAAGATGCCCTTCATATTCTTCAAAAGCAGCTGAATGGTGCCCTCCATGGATTTCAGCAGCACATTGCCGGAGAAGCCGTCGGATACCACCACATCCGCCACGCCACCCGGCACGTCCCGTGCCTCCACGTTGCCGATGAAGTGCAGTCCGCTGTCCCGCAGCAGCCCGAACGCCGCCTGCTGCAGCTCGCCGCCCTTGGTATCCTCCGTGCCCACATTGAGCAGTCCCACCGTGGGGGCTGCCTTGTGGAACATACGCTCCATATAGATGCTGCCCATGCGGCCGAACTGCAGCAGCATCTCCGGGCGGCAATCCGCATTGGCACCGCAATCGATCAGCATAAAGGGGCCGTTGTCCGACGGCAGAATCGGCGCCAGCGCCGGACGGGAGATGCCCTTGATCCGTTTGAGAATGAAGGTAGCGCCCATCAGCAGCGCACCGGTGCTGCCGGCGCTGACGATGGCATCCCCCTTACCCTCGCTGAGCAGCCGCAGCCCCACCGCCATGGAGCAATCCTTATGCTCCCGCAGCACGCTGCGGGGGTGATCATCCATCCGAATGACGTCGGTGGTATGCACCATTTCAATATGCTCCAGCGACAGACTGTTCTCCTGCGCCAGACGGCGCAGCTCCGCCTCGTCCCCGGTCAGCAGAATGTCATAGCCATAGGCAGCCACTGCCTGCACAGCGCCCTTCAGGATCTCCAGCGGGGCATGATCGCCGCCATAGGCATCCACAATAATTTTCATTGGATCTCTCCGTCCTTTCCCAGATAGAGTGTAAGACTGTCCAGCGCCCGGGCAGCCAAAGCCGCATACCGGGCTTTTTTATCCCGGATATGAGGCTCGATCGGCGGCAAAATGCCGAAATTCGCCCCCATGGGCTGATAGTGGGCATTCGGCTCCGCCACATGGCGCTGCAGCGCCCCCAGCATCGTATCGGCGGGCAGCAGCAGCTCTGTCTGCCCCCGCAGCTGGCGCACCGCATTCAGCCCGGCGATCAGACCGGAGCCGGCGGACTCCATATACCCCTCCACGCCG
Organism: uncultured Eubacteriales bacterium; assembly: GCA_934630515.1. Classification (GTDB taxonomy): domain Bacteria; phylum Bacillota; class Clostridia; order Oscillospirales; family Acutalibacteraceae; genus UBA5905. Next base: position 18,041 of record CAKTVV010000003.1, read on the forward strand.
GTCATCTGCCCGGCGAACAGCAGCTCCGGGCGGGTCTTTAGATGAAACCCGCCGGTAAGCAGCCGGGGCGCATCCAAAAAGGTGTTGCGGTGCATCACGCCGTACCGCATGAACTCGGCGTTTTTCAACGCCGGGATCATGCCGAACACCCGCTTCTGTTCCCCGAATTTCAGATTGGTCTGAAAGCCCACCAGATTATACAAGGTTCCGGCGGCATTTTCGGTGCGCAGCTGCACCACCGCCCAAGGACGGTGTCCCGTATGGGGATCCCGCAGACCCACCGGCTTCATCGGTCCGAACCGGGCGGCGTCCACCCCCCGGGACGCCAGCACCTCGATGGGCATACATCCCTCGTAAACGGTCAGCTGCTCCGGGGTTTCAAACGCATGGAGGGGCGCCCTCTCGGCGCTCACCAGCGCCTCACGAAACGCCTCGTATTCCGCCTTATTCAGCGGACAATTGATGTAATCCCCCTCACCGCTCTCCTCCCGGTCATACCGGGAGGCACGGAAAGCGCTGGACATATCCACGCTGTCCGCCGTGACGATGGGAGCGGCGGCGTCATAAAAGCTCAAGCCCCCGCCGCACAGCCGGGCGATATCCTCCGCCAAGGGCTGGGAGGTCAGCGGTCCGGTGGCGATGACCGTCACCCCGTCGGCGGGGATCCGGGTCACCTCGCCCTGCCGCACCGTAATGAGCGGATGGGAACGGATCGCCTCCGTCACCCGGGCGGAAAACACATCCCGATCCACCGCCAGCGCCCCGCCGGCGGGCACGGCGCAGCTCCGGGCAATGGGCACGGTCAGGCTGCCAAGCCGTGCCATCTCCTCTTTCATCAGCCCGGCGGCACTCTCCAACCGCTGCGCCTTCAAGGAATTGGAGCAGACCAGCTCGGCAAACAGCGGCTGATGATGCGCCGGGGTATATTTCTCCGGCTTCATCTCCCACAGGGTCACCGGCTCGCCCGCCTGCGCCGCCGCATAGGCAGCCTCGCAGCCTGCCAGCCCCGCCCCGATCACCGTGATCGCCATACTGTTCCTCCGTCCTCTCGCTTATTTTTCGTAGCCGCAGCCCCCGGCAAGGCACACGAATCCGTTGCCCTCCTTGCCTTTTTTGCGGAACAGGGTCTTGCCGCAGCGGGGGCATATCTCCTTAGTCGGCTCATTCCAAGTGGCAAAATTACACTTCGGATAGGTGCTGCAGCCATAGAACCGCCGCCCCTTCTTGGTTTTCTTCGCCACCAGCGGCTCCCCGCACTTGGGGCAGACGCCCGGCACCGTCTCCACGATGCGCTTGGTATTCTTGCATTCCGGATAGCCGGGGCAAGCCAAAAACTTTCCGTAGCGCCCGGTCTTGATCACCATGCGCCGTCCGCACAGCTCGCAGATCTCGTCGCTCTCCTCCTCCGGCACCTGCACCTTTTGGGAATTCTCATCCGCCGCCTGCAGCGCCTTGGAAAAATCGCCGTAGAAGTGATCCAGCACGCTGACCCAGTTTTCCTTGCCGCTCTCTACGTCGTCCAGCTCCTCCTCCATATGGGCGGTAAAATCGATGTCCATGATCTGGGGAAATTGCTCCTTCATCAGCGCTGTGACCACCTCGCCCAGCTTCGTGGGCTTCAGGCTCTTGCCCTCCCGCTCCACATATTCGTGGCTGAGAATGGTGCTGACCGTAGTGGCATAGGTGGAGGGGCGGCCGATGCCGCTTTCCTCCATGGCTTTGATCAGGGTTGCTTCGTTATACCGGGCGGGGGGCTGGGTGAAATGCTGGTTGCCCTCCAGCTTGCGGCAGAACAGAGTATCCCCCTCATGAATTTCCGGCAGGGGCTTATTTTCCTCGTCCTTTTCGTCCTGTCCCTCCACATAGAGGACCGTATAGCCGTTAAAGCGCACCGTGTAGCCGGATGCCTTGAACAGGTACTCCCCGGCGGTGATATCCACCTGACAGGTATTGCGCACCTCATCCGCCATCAGGCTCGCCATGAACCGCTCCCAAATGAGCTTATAGAGCTTATACTGATCCGGAGTCAAAGAAGACTTCACCTGCTCCGGAGTCATGGAGGGCACCGAAGGACGGATCGCCTCATGGGCGTCTTGGGCGTTGTTCTTCTGCTTATATATCCGTGCCTTAGGAGGCAGATAGTCCGCCCCGAAATGCTCCCGAATATAGGTGTTTCCCGCCTGCCGTGCCTCGTCGGAGATCCGCAGCGAGTCAGTACGCATATAGGTGATCAGACCGGTGGCACCCACGCCCTCGATCTCTACGCCTTCATACAGCTCCTGCGCCGTTTTCATGGTGCGGCGGGAGGAAAAATTCAGCTTGCGGTTTGCCTCCTGCTGCATGGTGGAGGTAGTGAAGGGCGGCGCCGGCGACACCTTGCGGGTGCCGGTCTTGACCCCCGACGCCACATAGGTCGCCCCCTGCAGCTGCGCCAGAATGGCGTCTGCCTCCTCCTTGGTCTTCACCGCCAGCTTACCGGCGGCAGTGCCATAGAATTTTGCCGGGAACTGCCGTCCCTTTTCCGTCACCGACAGCTGGGCATCCAGCGTCCAGTATTCCTCGCTGACAAAGGCACGGATCTCATTCTCCCGATCCACCACCAGACTCACCGTCACCGACTGTACACGACCAGCCGAGAGACCCTTGCGCACCTTTTTCCACAGGAACGGACTGAGCTTATAGCCCACGATGCGATCCAGAACCCGGCGTGCCTGCTGGGCGTTCACCAGATTCATATCCACCGCCCGGGGCTGTCCCATTCCCGCCTGCACACCGGAACGGGTGATCTCATTAAAGGTCACCCGGCTCTGCTCGTCCAGCGGCATTTTCAGCAGCTGCGCCAGGTGCCAGGCGATCGCCTCTCCCTCCCGGTCCGGGTCGGTGGCGAGATAGACGCCGTCGCTCTCTGCCGCTGCCGCTTTCAGCTGGCGGATGAGGGCACTTTTCCCGGGGATGTCCACATAGCGGGGCTTAAAGCCATGCTCCACATCCACCCCCAGCAGGGTCTTGGGCAGATCCCGGATGTGCCCCGCCGAGGCGATCACCTCATAGCCGCTGCCCAGATATTTCTTCACCGTCTTGGCTTTCGCCGGAGACTCCATGATAACCAGTTTCGCCATACTCGGCTCCTTTCCTGTCGCAACCGAACGCCGTTATTTTCGCACATACTGCTGCCCTGCCTGCTGTCCGGCAGCCCCCAGCATCTCCAGCTCGGTCAGCGCCGCCAACAGCGCCGATACCGGCAGCCGGGTCTTCTGCGCCAGCTCGTCCACCGGACAGGGCGCATCCGTCAGCGTATCCCACACCCGCCGGGCGGTATCCGATGCCGCCGGCGGACAAGCCGCCGTTTCAGCCGCCACGGCAACCGCTTCCGCCGTCTCCTCCGGCGTCGGCTTTGCCCGGTGCGGGCGGGAGGGCGTTGAGGCGATCCGCTTCTGCTGTGCTTTCCGTTCCCGGCGCACCGCACGGGGTGTGGCGGGCATCGGGCGGCGCTGCTCCTGCCGCTCCGCTGTGACGCCTGCCTCCACATCCAGCATACCGGGAAACTGAACCGCATATTCCTCCAAAATATCGCCCGCACCCCGTACCAGTACAGCGCCGCTGCGGATCTCTTCGTTACAGCCGGCGCCGTGCGGATCCAAAATCGAGGCGGGCAGCGCAAACACATCCGCTCCCTCCTCCCGGGCGATCCGGGCGGTGATCCGGGCGCCGCTGCGCTGAGGCGTCTGCCCCAGCAGCACACCCTGACTCAGTCCGACCATCAAACGGTTGCGGACGGGATAGATGCAATTCGATCGGCAGCCGGGCGGAAACTCGGACACCAGCAGTCCGCCGTGTTGCACCGCCATGCGACGTATATCCGCACTTTCCGCCGGATAGCTGCCGTTCAGTTCGCACGCCATCACCACAATGGTGGTGCCGCCGACGGACAAGGCGCCCCGGTGAGCGGCTCCGTCGATCCCCCGGGCACCGCCGCTGACCACGACCATGCCGCCGGCAGCCAGTCCGGCGGCGACAGAAAACGCCTCCCGCTCTCCCGTCGGGGTACAATCCCGGGTACCTACCACAGCGATGGAGGGTTCGACATCCAGATCCGGCAATGTGCCGCGGCAATACAGCACCGCCGGACAGCCGCTTGCCAAATGACGCAGCTTGGACGGATACAGCGCATCCTCCGGGGTCAGGATCCAATCATCCTTCTGCACGGCACGCTCAAAAATGCGCCGTGCCTCCTCCAGCGAGCGATCCTCCAGCCGCCGGCACAGCGACTCCGGCAGTCCCTTCTCCCGTATGGTATCCGGAGAGGACTCGTACACCGCCCGTGCCGTCCCGAAAGCATCCAGTAGCCGGTTCATCTGTGAATCGCCCATAGGCAGCGCCCGGGATAACCAGATCCAGTATATACGGCTGTCCATATCGCTCATCCTTTCAGCGGTCATTCCAACCGATAGCGCATCCGCTCCCCGCAGATCACCGGCTCATCTCCCACATCACAATACCGGCTGCCAGCGAAGCATTCAGCGATTCCGCCCGACCGGTCATGGGGATCGTGATCCGCTGGGCGCACGCCGCCACCGTTTCCGGCCGCAAGCCGTTGCCCTCGTTCCCGATCACACAAAGCGAGCCGGGTCCAAACGCCACCGTCTGCACCGGGCAGACGTCCGCATCCACCACGCAGGCATACGCCCGCATCCCCCGCTCCTGTAAGGTGTCGATGGTCTCGGGCATCGACACGCCGGTCAGCATAGGCAGCCGGAACACGCCCCCCATGCTGCTGCGCAGCACCTTGGGGTTATACACATCGCAGCAGCCGGCGGACAGCACCAGACCGTCCAGACCCAGCGCCTCCGCCGTGCGGATCATCGTCCCCAGATTGCCGGGATCCTGTATATCCTCCAGCAGCCCATACCGACCCATGGTATCTATTGTATCCAAACCGAGCGGATTGTCAAGGATTTTTGCGATACAGAACACCCCCTGCGGGGTGGCAGTATCCGCCATATACTGCGCCAGCTCCGGTGCGATCTCCACCGCCTGCTCCGCCGCTGCCAGCAGCGGCTGCACCGCAGCGCCGTAGCTTTCCAGCGCCGCCGCCGTATACAGCACCGCCCGCACCGGCAGCCCGGAGGTCAACGCATCCCCGCACAGGCGAGCGCCCTCCAGCGCAAAGCAGCCGCTCTGCCTGCGCCGCTTGGTCTCCCGGCACAGGCGCCGCCATTCCTTGACCAGCGGATTATCCTTACTGGTTACGATCAATTATTCCACCTCGTTTTAAGCCTTGATACCATCCTGCATCTGCAGAGCAGACGGCGCCATCCCCTCCGGGCAGCAGCGGATACCCGCAGCCTGTCGCCCCGGCCGGGCAAGCGTCCTCCCCCCTGCCGGGCGCAGCGGCTCGCCGGAAAAAGCCTCTCATCCGGCACCGGGATAACCGGAGACCGATACGAAACGCCACCAAAGCACATAGCTTTCACTAAAGCAAAATTGCGTCCGCCGGGATGGGCGGGCGCAATTTCATCTTTTTTACAGAGCCGCCTTGGCCTTTTCCACCAGAGCGGTGAAAGCAGCCGCATCGGACACCGCCAGCTCAGCCAGCATCTTGCGGTTGAGGGTGACGCCGGCCTTCTTCAGACCGTTCATGAAGGTGGAGTAGTTCATACCGTTCTGCTTCGCCGCCGCATTGATCCGGGCGATCCACAGACGACGGAAATCACGCTTACGCTGTTTCCGACCGATATAAGCATACTGACCGGACTTCATCACGGCTTCTTTCGCTGTCTTGAACAGCTTGGACTTAGCACCGTAGTAGCCCTTTGCCAGCTTCAGAACTTTCTTTCTTCTCTTGCGCGTCATCATTGCGCCTTTAACACGAGCCATTTTTCTTTACCTCCGTCTCTCGTCCGTTCTCGATTATTTGTAGGGGATCATACGCTTGATCGCCGACAGATTCGTCTTATCCGCCGCCACCGTCTTACGCAGATTTCTCTTACGCTTGGTCGTTTTCTTGTTGAGGATGTGAGACTTATAGGCATGGCCACGGATCGCCTTGCCGGTCTTGCTCAGCTTGAAACGCTTTTTCGCACCGCTGTGCGTCTTGATCTTAGGCATATTGTATGTCCTCCTTAATAACTTTTGTGTAAACAGGCACAGCCGCCTGTACGCAACGAAATGAATGATTACTTCGCCGGAGCCTTGGGTGCCAAGAACATCATCATGTTCCGTCCCTCCAGCTTAGCGGGCTTTTCGATCACAGCCAACTCCGCCAACGCCTCGGCAAACCGCCGCATAGGCTCCAGACCCATCTCCGGATGCGCCATCTCACGCCCCCGGAACCGGATATTGACCTTCACCTTATCGCCGTGCTGCAGAAACCGGGTCGCCTGCGCCACCTTGGTGTTGAAATCGCCCACGTCGATATTCAGCCCCAGACGAACCTCCTTGATCTCCACCACACGCTGGTTCTTCCGGGCTTCCTTTTCCTTTTTCGCCTGCTCAAAGCGGTATTTGCCGTAATCCATGATGCGGCATACCGGCGGCTGCGCTGTGGGAGCGATCTTCACCAGATCCAGCCCCGCCTCGTCCGCCATGGCCTGCGCATCCCGGGCAGACATCACGCCCAGCTGCGCTCCGTCAGCGCCGATGATACGGAGCTGAGCGTCACGGATCTGTTCATTGATCTGCAGTTCCTTTTTGGCTATGGGAAAGCACCTCCAATCAGAATATACAACAAAAAAGCGGACAGCCACGCTGCCCGCACACCGCCATACCGACACAGCCCTCCGGCCACCGGTGAAACGACGAATATCGACCCTTTGGAACCAACTCCGGGGGTGAGAGCGGGCAATCGCTCTGCTTCATTTGCGCAATGATTATACCAGCCCTCCGCAAAAATGTCAAGAGGTTTTTTCGACTTTTTCGCTTTTTCTTTACTTTCCGTCATCGGCGGCGCCGGACCCCGGATATACAGCACACCCGGCAGGCTCTGCGCCCGCCGGGTGTGTCCTTTATCACACCGATCAGCCGGTGCTGACGGATACCACCAGATCCACACCGTTCTTCGTGTCGCCGTAATATGCCCACACGGTATCCTTGCCGTTGACGGTGATCCGTGCCGTTACCGTCTGCTTTCCCGTGGCGGAAATAGCCGACGCATCCACCGTCACCTGCAGATCCGAGGCCTTGATCTGCGACAGCACCCGGGAGGAGCCGCACAGGGTCACGCCGGTCAGCACCGTCTGACTGCCGGTCACGGTATACCCGGCGGGGACGTTTTCGATCCGCAGATTGGCATCGCTGACGGTTACATCCAGCTTGCGGGTCGTCAGCCCGGATAGATGCACCTGCACCTTGAGACTGGTGACCCCGTTATCCACCCGGATGCCCTCCACCTCCTCCAGCGGAAGCTCCTGCGTCAGATTGCCGGACTGCAGCCGGTCGAAGTCCAACTGCACCTTACTTTGCAGCGCCTTCACATAGTCATCCAGCTCCGACGGCACCCCCCATATCTCCAACGTGGAGGGGGTCACGGTGATCAGGCTGCTTTTCCCCTGATAGGCTGCCGGAATATGGGTCAGCGTCGGGCTCAGCTTCACCTGTCGATAGGTCATCACCGGAACCGTCACGCTCACCTGCCCATCCTCGGCGTTCTTAAAGGATACCGCTTTCAGCACATCGCCATTTTCATCCCGTGCCTCCAGCCGCCCGGTAAAGGTCTGCGCCTCCCCGATGGTCGCCGTATCCTCTACCACAGCCACCACCGTGCTGACCCGGCTGACGCTGGTACGGGGCCCGCTGACGGTGATCTGGCCGTCGGTCATGGCAGCGCCGCTGACCACCGGCGTGCCGAACTGCATGGTCTCCTCATTCAGCACCGTCAGATTCGGCATCTCCACCCCCACCGGGAAGGCCGCCTCCCGCCAGGCGTCCACCGTCACGGTGACGGTGCTGTTGGTGCCGTCGGTGCCCACCACGCTCAGAATGGAATAGTCCCCGGAGGAGGTCGCCCGCAAGGGCAGCGTATACGTCCCCTCCCGAATCACATTTCCGGTATCGGCGGTGACGGTGATGTCCGCCGCCGTCAGCTTACTCACCACCGAGCGCAGCCCGTGCACCTTGACCGTCGCCGTCGCCGTACCGCCGTCGGTGACCCGTAAATTCAGCGTCTGGGTAGCATAATCATTCAGCGTCACAGAGATGGGAACGCCGGTGATCACCTGATCCTGCGCATTGCTGGGGCCGTACACCACCAGCGCCCACACCAGAATCGCCAACACCAGCGAGACCAGCAGCATGAGCTTATCGTTGTGCATCAGGCGGCTCAAAGAAAAGCGCTGTTTCACGACCTCGCCCCCTTTCTGCGGCGGCGAATGAGCGGCTTCGTATCCTCTGCGTTCCAGAGAATCCGATCCGCCAGCGCCTTTTTCAGAGTTTCCTTTGTAAAGTTCCGGGTCAGCTCGCCGGACTCGGCCAGCGAGATCGCCCCGGTCTCCTCCGAGAGGATCACCACCACGCAGTCGGAGTTTTCACTCATGCCAACGCCGGCACGGTGGCGGGTGCCCAGCTCCCGGCTGATCTGCAGATTGTCCGTCAGCGGCAGAATACAGCCCGCTGCGTGGATCTTTCCCTCCCGGATGATCATGGCGCCGTCATGGAGAGGCGCCTTGTTGAAGAATATGTTGGAGATCAGCTCGCCGGACGGCTCCGCCTCAATGAGCGTACCGGAGCGGACGATCTCCCCCAGCCGGGTGGACCGCTCCAGCACGATCAGGGCACCCATCTTCTGACGCTGCAGGATCTCCACCGCATCCGCCGTGGCATCGATGGCCTTATTCCACTGCTCCACCAGCGCCGTGCTGTCCATGCTGTTCAGCCCGCCGAAGATGCGCAGCACCCCCAGCCGGGAGTGCCCCGCCTGCTCCAGCGCCCGGCGGATCTCCGGCTGAAACACCACCACCAGCAGCAGCAGCCCGTTGTCGAAGATCGCCTTCAGCACATATTCCACCGTCGTCAGGCGCAGCAGGTACGCCAGCAGATACATAAACGCCAGCAGCAGGATCCCTTTGATCAGCTGCTCCGCCCGGGAATCCCGCACCAGCCGGATCAGAAAATAAATGATCAGGGCGACCACCAGAATATCCAGTGTGTCCGTCACCCAATGATACGATCCGAAAAACAGCTTGATCTGCTCCCAAATCATCTGAAAAAACGCTGCCATATCCTTTGCCCCCTGCGTCCGAAAAGCCGCCCGCTGCGGCTCCATTCATCTACACCCGGCGGGTTGCCGCCGTTTCATTTCTATACAGCATATAATTATAGCATATTTTTCGCAGGGTGCAATGTTTTTTGCGTAAAATGAATAAAAAATTTACAAATTTGTTCGACCTCATTCGCCGTAGAAAATGCCGATGGCGCCAGCCGCACGGTGCCGTCCGGCAAAGTGCCGAACCGGGTATGTGCCAGCGGGGCGCAGTGCAGCCCTGCCCGCACGGCGATCTGCGCCGCCGCCAGCGCTTCCCCCACCTGCTCGCTGGGCACACCCTCCACGTTGAGGGACAGCACCGGAGCGGATCGCCCCACCGCCGGGCGAGGGGTGTACAGCCGGATACCGGGAAGTTCCCGCAGCCGGTCGTACAGCTGCTGAAGCAGCCCCAACTCATGGCGATAGATACGCTCCCGCCCCTGCGCCCGCACAAATTCCAAGCCCGCCAGCAGTCCGCACAGCCCCGGGGTGTTGGGGGTACCGCTTTCCAGCCGGTCGGGCAGCTCATGGGGCTGCTCCGGCAGCCGGGAATAGCTGCCGGTACCGCCCCGCAGCAGCGGAGAGATCCGTTCCCGCTCCCGGCACAGCAGCAGCCCGGTCCCCATGGGGGCGTACAGCCCCTTATGCGCCGCCACACACAGATAGTCGATGCCGTCCTCCTCCATGTGGATGGGCAGCACCCCCGCCGACTGGGCGGCATCCACGCACAGCAGCAGCCCGTACCGGTGCGCCAGCTCCGCCAGCCGCCGGACCGGAAAGGTCACGCCGAACACATTGGAGGCATGGGTGCAGACGATCAGCCGGGTATCGGCACGGATCGCCCGGCGGAAATTCTCCACCAGCACCTCCTCATCCGCATCCCACGCCGCCACATCGTAGCGGGGAAACCGGGGCGACAAGCCGTGTACCGGCCGCCACACCGCATTATGCTCCAGATCGGAGATAACTACCCGTCCCCCATCCGCCAGCAGCCCCCGGATCACCAGATTCAGACCGGCAGTGCAGTTGGGTGTGAAGATCACCCCGGTGGGGTCCGACAGCCCGAAGAATGCCGCCGCTGCCTCCCGGCAGCGATAGAGCTGCTCCGAGGTCGCCAGACTCATGGCATGCCCGCCCCGCCCGGGATTGGCGCCGTATTGCTGCAGCGCCTCCGCCACCGCCTGCTGCACCGCCGCCGGCTTCGGGTAGGTGGTGGCGGCGTTGTCCCAATAGATCATGGCTCTCCTCCTCACAGCGCCTCGCTGATACGCACCACCCGCACACCGCTGCCCTTCAGGATGCGTTCAGCCTGTCCCACCCGCTCCGTCACCAGCAGGCTATACCCGCAGCCGTCGCCGGCAGCCGGCCCGGAGGAGCGATGCACATAGGCACGGATGCCCTGCTGCTCCAGCAGGCGCTTGCCCCGCATGGCATTGGTGATCGAGCCTACATGAATGTGATAATTCGCCATCAGATCCCCTCCCCTCAACCCTCATTGTATGCAGAAAACCGTCGAGCCGACACAAAATCTCCCTCCAAAGGCAATAAATTCTGCGAAAACACCCTTGACGGCAGCGGCAATATGGGGTATCATACAAATAGAACAAGCGCAAGGCAAAGGAGTGGTAACCTATGAGCGAAGAATATGGCAACGATCTGGTGAGCGTGCTGGACGACGAGGGCAACGAACACCAGTTTGAAATTCTGGACGCCATCGAGACCGACGACGGACGGTATGTGGCGCTGCTGCCGGTCTATTCCGACGCCGAAGAGGCGATCGAGGACGACGGCGAGCTGGTGATCCTGCAGGTAGTGGAGGAAAACGGCGAGGATCTGCTGACCCCCATCGAGGATGACGCTATCTTCGATGAGATCGCCGGTATCTTTGAGGAGCGGCTGGCGGATTATTATGAGATCCAGTCGGACGATGCGGGCGCCGATCCGTCCCTGAGCTGATCGTTCTCCTGCTGTGCACGTGGACTGCCGTCTTTTAACCCTACTACATTTGGAATTCGGGAATCCTGCTCCGTCTCCGGAGTGCAGACCTCCCCGCCGCCGGCGGGAAGAAGGGAGCCGGAAAGAGACGGGCGTTTACCCACCTGCTGTATTTAGTAGCAGGTTATGCCGACGGCATTACGACATGGCGGGTCTATGATAAAAAATCAGCGGGTACATTTCCCTGATGGGGAGATGTACCCGCTTTTTATATAGAGAATCCATCCGATTCTGCTTCCACGGTGAAAAACAGCCCCTGTTCTGATGTACGCTGCCTCACCGAAGCCGGTCAGCCGTCTCCGGATGGCGGAGCCGCTCACCGCTCCGTGCGGCACCCGTCCCGCTTTTCCTTCTCCGGCAGCCATCGCCGCCATACCGGGCGCAGCAGCGCATAGATCCCGTACCCCACCGCTCCGCCGATGGAATTGGTGATCAGATCGGTGATGTCGGCGCTGCGGGAGGCGTTGATCAGCGGCTGCAGCAGTTCGATCCCCAGGCTGAGCGCCGCCGTCAGCAGCAGACAGCGCCCCAGACCACACCGTTTCCCGGCGCAGCGGCGGCAAAGCGGCAGCAGCACCCCAAAGGGAACCGTCATTACAATATTCAGCACGATCTGCCGCACATAGTCGCCCCGTCCATGGATCACATCCACAAACGGCGTCATCTGCATCGGCACATACGGGTGATCCAAGCACCGGGGCAGCGAAACCAGCACCGGCATCAGGGTGACATACAACACCCCGGCGAAATACAGATACAGCAGCGTATTTACCGCCAGCCGCACCCGGCCGCAGCGTTTCCAGCGGGGATACAGCCACAGAATGTACACCAAGCCCAACGCAGCCAGATCCACCCCATACCGTATCCACCTTGCCATAGACTCCTCCTGTCACTCCGCCACCGGTCAAGCCCTGACCCGGTGCTCCATCCGCCGCTGTCGGCGCCGCAGCCCCTGCCCCCGCACACCGGAGCAGCCCCGGCGTCCACACGGACCGCCGCAGCACGTTTTCTCACCGTTTCCAATCAGAGAGCTATTTATTCAAATCATTTGTTGTAAATCGTATGTTGCAGATCAAATACAGTGTAGCACTCCGCCCGGGATCTGTCAAGATAAAACGAAAGCTCCCCGGTGTTTCCACCGGGGAGCTTTCGTTAGAGGGGTGTTTTGAGGAGGATTTGTACTCATTTTGATGGAGGACGGGTGCGGCCCCGTTGCTCTCCTGAGTACGGTTATACTATACCGCCGGATTTTGTCTTTTTTATGTCTAAACCGTGAATAAACCGCAAGAAAATTATGAACGGTCGAAAAAAATCGAAAAAATTGCAAACAAATGTTTGCAATTTGCATTCTGATGTGGTATACTGTCTGCAGAACCGGGGAAATTCCTCTGCACAGCACATACATAACCGGCAGCACAACCGTTCCCCACCGACCAAATTTTAGGAGGAGCTTTGTATGAGACCACTGACCGAAAAACAGCAGAAGGTGCTGACCTTTGTGAAGGAACGCCTGCAGGACGACATCCCCCCCACCGTGCGGGAGATCTGCGAGGCCACCGGGATCAAATCCACCTCCACCGTCCATGCCTATCTAAAGCGCCTGGAGGATGATGGCTATATCGATCGGCGCAGCGGTCTGAACCGGGCGATCCGTCTGCCCGGCGAGAGCGTCACCCGGGTGCCCTTGCTGGGCAAGGTCACCGCCGGTCTGCCCATCCTGGCGGTGGAGGAGGTCGAAGACTATGTGCCCTTCTCCGGCGGCGGACATTACCAGCCCGGCGAGCTGTTCGCCCTGCGGGTGTCCGGCACCAGTATGATCAACGCCGGTATTCTGGATCGGGATGTGGTGATCGTGCGCCGCACCAACACCGCCCAGAACGGGGATATCGTGGTAGCGCTCATCGGAGACGAAGCCACCGTCAAGCGCATCTATGTGGAAAAGGATCACATCCGTCTGCAGCCGGAAAACGATGCTTTCGAGCCGATCATCGCCAAGGAAGTCACCGTGCTGGGCAAGGTGATCTCGCTGGTGCGGTATTTCGGATGAAGAACAGTCAACAGCCCCGACTGCTGATCAGCGCCTGCTTGTGCGGGCAGCGCTGCCGGTACGATGGCGGCGGATTTGATCTGCCGGCGCTGCGCCGGCTGGCGGACAGCGGAGCGGCGCTGCCCTTTTGCCCGGAGTGCGCCGGTGGATTGCCCACGCCCCGCACCCCCTGCGAAATATCGGGCGGGCAGGTGCTTGCCCGGGACGGGCGGGACTGCACGGCGGAATACCGTCAGGGCGCAGCACTGGCGCTGGAGCTGTGCCGCCGCTATGGGCTGACGGCTGCCATTCTCAAGGACGGCAGCCCCAGCTGCGGTGTGACCCGGATCTACGACGGCACCCATACTGGGCGGCGTATTCCGGGGCAGGGCGTCACCGCCCACCTGCTGGCGCAGGAGGGCATAGCGCTGTATACAGAGGACAATTGGGCGGAGCAGCTTTCGCTGTCCGAGACGCCGCCCTGCAAACAGCCATAGCCAAGCAGCCAGCGGCGCCGGAGGTAAGCTCTCCGACGCCGTTTTTGCGGTTGTTTGCGGTTTTGGGGAACGGTGCCGCCCCACCTCACCGATGCGGCGGCGCACCAGCCCGGCAAGGGCTTCAGCACAGCGGAGCAGGCGTCACAAAAGATCCGCAGCATCGTATTGCAAGCTCCTCTGCACGGTATTCCCGCTTTCGGGTCAGCAGCAGATCCATCGGGCTTCGGTGCCATGCTCGTGTATCCATACAACCACCTGTGATCCCAAAACGACCACCTATCGAAAATCGGTGGAAATCGGCATTCGATCTCTCTATACTATAAGCCGCAGCCGGGAGGAGATGAAGCCATGCAGATCGAGATCCGCATCGACGAAAATTGCAAAGAACCCAAGCTCATCGTTGTGACCGACACAATAACGGAGGAGATCAGCACCCTCCTAAAAGAATTTTCCGAAAAGCAGCCGCCGATGATCGCCGGATTCAGGGAGGATACCGTCGAGGTGCTGGAGCCATCGGACATCTACCGGGTCTTCGCAGCAGCGGGTAAAGTGCTTGCGGAAACAGACCACGGCAATTATACACTCCGTCTGCGTCTTTACGAGGCGGAGCAGCGGCTCGACAGCCGTTCCTTTGTACGCATATCCAACTCCGACATTATCAATTTGAAAAAGGTCAAGAGCTTCGATCTGAGCTTTGCTGGAACCATTTGCATTACCCTCGCAAACGGTACGGTCACCTACGTCTCAAGACGATCGGTCGCCAGAATCAAACAGCTGTTAGGAATATGAGGTGGTAAAAATGAAGAAAAAGCTGCTCCTGCGTGGACTTCTCGGCTTTCCTCTCGGCATCGCCATCGGATATATTATCACCGTGATCATTTCGATCGGCATAGGAGACGGCTCATTCCACCCGGTCAGCCCCGAGCTGGTCAAAACGATGGGCGGAGAATTAAATGCCGTGCTCCTGCAGACGGTGCTTTGCGGAAGCATGGGCACTGGCTTTGCGATGGCTTCTGTTATTTGGGAGATCGATTCGTGGAGTCTTGCAAAGCAAAGCGGTATCTACTTTGCGATCGCCTGCGGGATCATGTTCCCGATCTCCTATTTTGCCAACTGGATGCCCCATTCGGCCGGTGGCATCCTGTCCTATGTGGGGATATTTGCCGCTATCTTCGTCTTCACCTGGCTGGTTGAGTATTTCGTATGGAAAAGAAAGGTCCGGAGGATGAATGACGGGATCCGGAACAGTGACAATCCAAAATAAGCGCAGCGATCCACGGATCGAGCTTCTATCGGACGGTCTTCTGCTGCGGCTTCCGGCAAACACCGTTTCAACAGCGATATACCATCAAAAGAGAAAGCACGGAGCCTATGCTCCGTGCTTTCCTGCTTATGATATGATACGCTAGTGAAGCGAACGAAATAATTATTCAGAAAAATGTGGACAGTCAGAATTTCGTGAAGGTTTTTCTGGCGGATTTTCTTGTTGCATTCGGCATATTGAACTCAAAATCGGTATCTGTTGTCTGCTACATATTGGAGAATGTCCGATACAGTGACAACACATTGATAGCATCAAAGCAAGAAATAGCAGATGGATGCGGAGTGTCGGTGCGAACTGTTTATTATGTTATGAGCAAATTAGAAGAAGTCAAACCGATTCCACATTGTAAATCCAAAGTACATTGTCAAGGGTAATGAGAACAAGCGAAGAATGATAATCGACTACTATAATAATGATGAATCGACCGCCAAAAACGATTGACTGCTTACAACAGCACCCCAAAATTGGTATGCAGAAATTTTGAAAAACGGCTCTCTGAGATATCCGGGAGAATCACAGATTTTGAAATCCCACTTCAAATCCCACACCCCCGTTTTTCAATTATTTTTCGGAGAGAAATTTCCCACTTTCGTTCCCACCATCCCACCGAAAAAAGAGAGGTTCGGCAAAAACCGAACCTCTCTTCATTTTCGTAAAAACTCAGTATTTACAATGGTTTCTTACTTGTTGAAGTATCTCTTCAAAAGCCCCTCGAAGGCCTTGCCATGCCGGGCCTCGCCACGGATTGAAAATCAAAATCATTGATTTTTAAGGGGTTCTGGCGGTTTTTTTCGGGTTTAGCACAAAGTTTGCACTAAATCGGAAAAATGATATGTGAGAAAATCGCCCTTTTTCGGGGCGGTTTTTTGTTGTTTTTGGTTTCCCCCCAGACCCCCCATCCATGCTCTTTAAGATTAAAGAGCCAAAATACAAAGAAAGAGAGTTTTCTTCGGAAACTCTCTTTCTTTGTTCTCATGTCTTTTTATTAATTAATTCCCTTTTAAGTATATCCCCCTTTAGTCTTTATAAGAAAGGTTAAGACATGAGAAGTAAAGCAAAGTTAAGTAAAGTAAAGATAAGGGAGAATTAAACATAATTGAAATTATGTTTTTTTCGATTTCAAAATGTGTCTTTCATAATTACCTTAGAAGATGAAAAAGAAGTGTTTTTTTATCTTAAAAAATTAAAGTGAGGTATTGATTATGAAGATTAACAAGAGCAGAAAAAACATAATTCTTAAAATGAATGAGCAGCAGGCAGGACGTCTTCTGCAGATGTTGTTGATTTACGAAGAGACAGGCAAGGCACAAAAGACAGATGATGATTTTGTCGGCTATCTTTTCGATTTAATGAAGATGGATATTGACAAACAAAGAGATATTGCAGAGAGACGAAAGACCTATTCAAAAGGCAAAGGAAGACCTAAGAAGCAAGGAGGGGCTGAATAATGGGATTGAATGATAATGAAAAGAAAAGCATGGTGTTATATTACTCTTACAGAAAAACAGAGTTTAAGCACATAAACGGTGAGCAGTTAAAGAATATCTTAATGTGTCTTCTGGAATTGGACGAAAAGGGCACTATTACAGAAGAAAAGGACAGATTAGAAACGATAATGAAAGACCCGTTATCTTCTACCGTTTTCGATGTTATGAGAGATAAGACCGCAAGAGCAAGTGAGGAATGGTGGAGATTATACGATAACAGACAAAAGCACAGAGAAGCAAAAAAGACAGCTCAAGAGGAAGATAAGAAACCGTCTCATGAAGTCCCAGTCCCAGAAAAAAAGAATTTAGATGTTGTTAAGGGGGCTTATTGGTTGCACGGTTCAGATTGCGAGACAGAGGAAGAGGAAGCATTATTGATTGACGAGATAATGAATAACTATAACTGGCGAGAAGATGAAGACCTCTTAGCAGATTATAAAAGCGGTGAGTTCTTCAAGTCCGTTAAGGTGTCGAAGATAAGCAAAGAAATTTCGGCCTATAATGTGATTGCCGGATATATGAAGTCCTTTTACGAACGATAAAGAAATAACCGCCTTGCGCTTGCAAGGCGGTTATTTTTGCTGGATATATGAAGTCTTTTTACGACCGATAAAAGAAACATGGACAAAAAAGACTGGATGGATAATATAAATATGATTTTTCGGGGCATAAAAGAAAGCACGGTTTTTAGACCGTGCTTTCTGTTTGTTTAATACTCTATATTACCGTCATTGCATATTACGGTATAGCCTATCTGTGCCCCGTCATAAGAGCCTGGTGTTGTTAAGTCTTGTACATATGATGTGCTTATATAAAATGAGGTTTCGTATTTTGTTATGTTATTCCACTCTTCCATTGTTCCGTTAAAATGTATTTCTCTAAGGGAATGGCAGTTCTTGAAAGAATAAGGCTCTATTGTCTTTAATGTGTTTGGTAAAGTGATTGTCATTAGATTTTCGCAAAAAGCAAAAGAGCCTTCTTTTATTGCTTCTACTCCGCTTGGAATTGTAATCTCTCTAAGTGATACACAAGTATCAAAAGCCGTTGCTTCTATTGTTTTTACCGTATCTGGCAAATTGATTGTTTCTATTGATATGCAGCCGGCAAAAGCACCTCGGCCTATCGTTTCAAGTCCGTTTCCTACATTTACGGTTTGAAGTGATTTTTGCCCGGAAAATGCGGTCGCTTCTATTGTCTTTAATGTGTCCGGTAATGTTATTGATTTAATTTCTATCGGGCAGTTCATAGAATTGAAACTTGCAGCAAGCACGGAAACAATCTTATATCTTTTACCGCTTCGGCTGTCTGTCTCTACGGCTGAAACGGTTATATTTCCGTCTGTTGTATCAATGCCGTAATACTCTAAGATACCGTATGTGATAGCCCCCTCTTCGTCATATTCTAATATTGGCTCATCTGGTGTCGGGTCCGGTGTGTCTGGGTTCGGGTTTGGGTTAGGTTTTATGACATCCATTGCATTATTGTTTGTCTGTCCGAAACCTGCCCATGTTGCTTCAAAACCTCTCGCCCAAAACTTCCCTAATGGGGTGCTCATGATTATCATACAAGATAATATAATTATTACTATTACAATCCATCCATAATGGCTTAATGTGTTTCTGTCCATATCTTTTTATCTCCTTTGTCTAAATAAATTATTTTTTTAAGATTTAGTTTTCGTTCGTATCGGTCTATCTGGCTTTGCAAAATCTCAATGAGAATGTAGTTATCATCGAGTGAGTTTTCCAGAAGTTCGATACGGTCTTTTAATTTTTGTGTTTCCTCTTCGTAGTCCCAGAAGAGTATTTTAATACTGTTTCGTAGTTGTTCTTTTTCTTCCCTCAGTTCTTCGTTCTCTTCTTGTAGTTGTTTTATAATCTGCTCATTTGTTAATTTTATCATTTTGTAATTTCCCCCTTTTAGTATTTTATAATTTTATAATCAAAGGGCTTTTAGTTGTTCTCTTTCAATTTTTAGGGCTTTTCTTTCGTCGGGTGTCATGTTCATTCCGTTTTTTGCTAAGAGGTTGTTTATCTCGTTTATTCTGTCCTG
The DNA here is from genome assembly GCA_934630515.1 of uncultured Eubacteriales bacterium. Classification (GTDB taxonomy): domain Bacteria; phylum Bacillota; class Clostridia; order Oscillospirales; family Acutalibacteraceae; genus UBA5905. The sequence continues at coordinate 36,660 of CAKTVV010000003.1, forward strand.
TGTGGTTTGTTTTGTCTGTGGGGTTAATTCCAGTGCTTGTCTTAAAAGTCCCGAAAGGGTGGTGTCCCTTTCGAGTGCTTTTATTTTTAGGTTTCTTTTCTCTTGAGCTGTCAATAAAAATGTTATTCTTTCCATATGCTTTAATCTCCTTGTTTTATTTTTTATCTTTCAAAATCGTCGTTTTGTTTTATCGGTTCGGGTTTAATAATGGGGTCTTTTAACTTTGTCGAAGCGATAATGTTTTTTGCTATCTGTTCTAATTTTTCTTTTGGTGTTCCTGCTTTAAGGTTGAGTGCCTTTACATCAAGTGTTCCTACGGGGCCGCCATTAACATATTTAATCTCGTTGATATGGTTTCCGTCCCCGTTCGTATAAAGGATGTGGAAGTTGTCATCGTGCCAGACATCAAAAGGGTGATATTTTCTTTCGCTTGGTTTAACTTCTTGGGTTTGTGTCTGCTCTTCTTTGGTCGGCTCTGCCCATGCTTCTTTTGCCTTGTCAAGTGCTTCTCTTACCTCGTCTCCGAGTAGTATTTTTGTTGTCATCGGTCGCATAACATCGTTGTTAAAATCAGTCGTGCACCAAAACTTGTAAAAATCAAAGTTGCCGTTTTCGTCTATGTAGTTATTCTTGAAAGTGCCCTCTGCTTCAATGTCGTATTCTTCGTTATAGTAGTATTCGCAAAGGGTCTTAAAGTCCTCGTCCTGCGAAAAGTTAAAGAAGTTGTCGTAAAGGTTCATTTGTCCTGCATCAAATTCATCCCACGGGTCATAATCCAGTTTCGATATATCTACTTCTCCGTCTTCGTTTCGGTAGTAGTCGGCTTGCTCGTTTATTCGGTCTTCAATATAACCGCTGTCGATAAAGTCCTCTGTGATGTTGTTAAATGTTTGCGGTAGTATGAGGTCATAATGTTTGCCATCGTAAAGGTTCTCATAAAGGTCTTTCTGTTCTTGCTCGGCTTGTTCAAGTGCCTTTTTCAGTTGGTCGAGGTTGTCGCTTAGTGCCCCTAAATGTTTGGCTTCAAGCATTTTGTGTATCGTGTCAATCGTCTTTACCAGTTCGACTATACGGTGCGGCATTTTGTGCATTATCTCATCATACATCTGTTCTTCAATCGTCATAAAATCTCTCCTTGCCCATGAGGTCTTTATGGGTCTTTTTTATTTTTTGTGTGCCTCTTTTTGTTTTACGATATAAGTATGAAAGATATGTTTTTCATACAAATGATAAAATTATAATTTTATAAGATTATAATTTTACAATCAAAAGAATGACGAAAAAAAGCCTAAGATATTTTTTCCTCATATCTTTTTTGCACACACAAAATAATGACCTTGTTTCTTATGGGAAAGGGGGTCAAGGGGCTTGCCCTTGTGGGTTGTAGGGCGAAGCCCTGCCTTACTGGGTTCGTTAGAACCCGTAGTAAGTCAATGTTCTTAAAAAACATTTGAAAGCATAACATATCTTTCATAATTTTTTTAAGGACATTTCCGAGACGGTAAAAAACTTCTTGTGCCCAAGAAGAGGTTTTTTATCGTTGAGGATTGCCGAAACGGAAAGGGCAAAAGCACTTCTCATTTTTGCCCTTATCCGTTGAGTTTGTAATTTTATAATTTTACAAAATTATAAAATTACAATCGAATAAAACAGAAAATTAGGAGGGCTTAATATGAATAATTTTTGTGTTATGAGATTTCAAAAATACCAGAAGAACGGCTGCCCGAAGATAGATAGACATAACAATAACAGAGAACATCTTAGCGGCCGTAAGAATGCAGACAGGCAGAATAAGAATATGACTTTTCGCAAATATCCGGGCAAAACCACTCTGCAGATAGTCAATGACAAAATCAAAGAGATTAAAGAGAGGACCGGAAAATCTACAGCTAAGAATAGAGTTGTTGTTGCAGAGTTTGTCTTGACCTTTTCGCCGGAACAGACGGAAAACATCATGAAGCAAAAAGACGAATGGATAAAATCAAATCTCCAATGGATTGAAAAAGAGTTCGGTAGCAAGGGGGCAGAGTTGTTTAGATGGGACTTGCACATGGACGAAACCACACCTCATATCCATGCTTTCGTTTTAACGACAGACGAAAAAGGGATGTTTAACGGCACTCACTTTTTCGCAAAGAAGAAGATGTTAGAAGGCTACCAGACCACTTATGCGGAAGCAATGAAACCTTACGGGCTTGTCCGTGGGGTATCAAAAGAGCAGACAAAGGCAAAGCACATTAAAAGCACGGAATACTTACAAAAAGCAAATAAGCAGATAGAGCAAAACATAGAGATGTTAAAAGAGGATGCCGTGAGAATACAAAACAAAGCAAAAGAGTTAGCACAGACCGAGAAAGTGATAGATGAGAAACTGACCGCAAATAAGAAAGAGATAGATAACCTTTTTGCAGACGTCCCAGAGACTACGACGAAACCGCAGCAGTTAGGTGATGACCTCTTTAGCTCACTTTCGTAAAATGATAATTTTATAGTTTTATAAGATGTGAAAAGTGTAATTTTACAAAATTACCACATAACTATTTTGTTCTAAAAAAGTTATGTGGAAGTTTATAAGAAAAAAGAAAGCACGGTTTCTCGCCGTGCTTTCTTTTTTATCCCTTAAAAGAGAATTGAGGTTGCATTGTCAAGTGCCTTTTCAAGTGCCTTGTGGCTTGCTGCTGTCGTGTTGTAGTAATACTCATAAAGGGTATCTATCTTGCCGTGTCCTGCCCGTTTCATTAACTCGCCTATCGGACAGTTGTTCGCTGCCATTAGTGAAAGATGAGTTTTGCGGAATGTGTAAAAACTGAAATCTTCCGTGTCGGGTAGGTTGGGGCAAATGTCCCGTTTTATGATTTTCGTGTAATATGAGAATGAGTGCGGATTAACAAATCGCCCTCTGTTGTCTATGTTTATGAAGTCGGGCTGGTCTATGACTGTCTCCGTGTAGTTCCGCCCGTCAATAAAACGGCTCTCGTTCTGTTCAAAGAGTAGGGGGTTTACCTCTCTCGCATCATATAATGCCCTCTGCTTCGCCTGTATCGCTTTAATTGTTTCGGGGGGTAGTTCTACTATACGGGTGCTTTTCTCCGTCTTAGGTTGCTTTATAATCCGCTTTCCCGTGGTTTCCTCTACTATCTGCTTATTGACGGATACGGTGCAGTTATCATAATCAATATCATCAAAGCAAAGGGCGAATGTCTCGGCTGGTCTTAGTCCCCCGGTTAGTGAAATCAAAAACGGTATGTAGAAATCGGTATATTTAAGAAGTTCTTTTATTTCTATAATCTGCTTGGTTGTCAATACTCTTATCTTCTTTTTGTCGCTTGCTTTCTTCTTGCCCGGCATTTTAAGTTCTTCCTTAAATCGCATGAAGTTGTCGGTTGTGATTATGTGCTTCTGGTAGGCATAATTAACCACTAAGAAAACGAATTTCAAGATACTTTCTACATACTGGAAAGAGTAGCCGTTTAACTTCTTCCCGTTCCCATCGCCCACATGATACATCTTGACGAAAAACTCGTTATAGTCGGCGGTCGGTATGGAATTAATCGCCCTTTCGCCGAAATCCTTTTTCATGTGGTGTTCGTATATGGAATTATACCGCCGTATCGTTTCGTTTGCTCTTCCGTGCGGTGAAGATAGAAACATTTCCCATACCTCGCCGTAGGTAATGTTTCGGTTTTTGTATGTGCTGTCATTTATGATAATCTCTTTTTGCTTGAAAAGATACTCTGCAGCTGCCTTTTTCGTTGCAAATGGTTTGCTTCGTTTTCCCTTGCCCCGTGTTTCCGGGTCGGTCATTACGAAAGTATCTACTTTCGGCCTCTTGCAATAGATACGGCAGACAAAGCCCGTGCCGTCCGCTAATCTATAAACATAGGGAATATCGGTTTTATAAAGTTCTTTTCCGTTCCGTTTTAGGTCGTAGTGCTTCGGTTCTTCTGTTGTGGGTATTTCTTCGGTTGTTGGTTCGCTTGTAGGGTATATAACCGTTTTTGTGCCGTCCAGGGGGTCATATATGACATTTTGGGGATTTGTGGGTATTTCCTCTAATATGCCCTCAAAATCGCTTGTAGCCCCCTTAAAATCGCTTTTAGGGGTATTGGGTGTATCTTTGCTCTGCTTGCTCATAATAATCTCTCCTTGTGTTGTCGTGTTGTTTATGATATTATAGCACAAAGGGTTAGCACAATGCAAGAGGTTTGCAAGAGAGGTTAGCACAAAGTTTGCACAAAAACAGAAAAAAGATATGAGGTTTTCGCCTCATATCTCTTTTCGCTGATTTTTTGAAAAATACCGCAAATCCGCTATTTATAAGGGTTTTCGGTATGTGTGATTACTTGAAATAACGGTTCAAAAGTCCCTCGAATGCTTTTCCATGCCGGGCTTCGTCCTTCGCCATCTCATGGACAGTATCGTGAATCGCATCCAGATTCAGCTCCTTGGCACGCTTTGCCAGCGCCATCTTGCCGTCGGTAGCACCGTTTTCGGCATCTACCCGCATCTCCAGATTCTTCTTGGTGCTGTCGGTCACGACCTCACCCAGCAGCTCCGCAAACTTGGCTGCATGCTCCGCCTCTTCGTAAGCCGCCTTTTCCCAATACAGACCGATCTCCGGATAGCCCTCCCGATGGGCGACCCGTGCCATCGCCAGATACATACCAACCTCCGAGCACTCGCCGGCAAAGTTGGCACGCAGACCCTCTACGATCTCCGGATCCACATCCTTGGCGATACCGACCACATGCTCTGCCGCCCAGGAGCGCTCTGCCTTCTGCTCCACAAACTTATCGGCACCCACGCCGCACACCGGGCAGACCTTCGGCGGCTCGTTGCCCTCATACACATACCCGCAAACACTGCACACAAACTTTTTCATGACATTTACCTCCAATAAAATTATTTTTCTGTTTCTACTATTTCCCGACAGGCGGGACAATAACCGCTGAATGTGATCTCTTCTCCCATTACGGCATATCCCTCCGGCCAGAGCGAACGCACAACGGCGTTATTCAGCGGCACATCGCTGATCTGACCGCAGCGGCAGCAGCGAAAATGCCCGTGCAGCTGCATACCGGCGTCATACCGTTTCTCCTCTGTGCCCGGAGACAGCTCCAGCACCAGATGCGCCTGCACCAGAGCGTGCAGGGAATTATAGACCGTTGTACGGGAAAAGGTCGGATGCTCCCGGCTCAGCGCCGTATAAACATCCTCTGCGGATGGGTGCTTATGCTCCAGCAGATAGGCGTATACCGCCAGACGCTGCTGCGTCGGCCGCACCCTATGCTCCGACAGGCGGAGCGCTATCTCGTGCGCTGTCATCGCATCATCCTTTCTGTAATCATTGCTAATCTGTATCGATTACAAATCTATAATACAGCCTAACTTTTCATTTGTCAAGCATTTTTTTCGAAAAAATGCCCGATTTATAAAAAAGTGAGCTTGGCCTGAAGAAAAGGGCGGACGGCGTCCCATTTTGCTCTGTTTCCCCGCCAATCCCCGCCCCCCGCTCCTCCCTGTTGAGCCCACGGCTTTGCACAACGGAGCGACAGCGAAAATCGCCAACGAAGAAAAAAGATGAAAATGCAAAAATGCGAAAATTTTTCTTGACATTCCGCAACCCCTGTGGTATGATAGACAGCGCTGTGAGAGCAGCCCATGTGCGGGTGTAGTTCAGTGGTAGAACCCCAGCCTTCCAAGCTGGTCGTGTGGGTTCGATTCCCATCACCCGCTCCAATTGTTTATGACCCTGAGGGATCAATAAGCGCCTGTAGCTCAGCTGGATAGAGCACCTGCCTTCTAAGCAGGGGGCCAGGGGTTCGAGTCCCTTCAGGCGCGCCAATATATGGTGGGTGTAGCGTAGTTGGCCTAACGCGTCAGTTTGTGGCACTGAAGATCGTGGGTTCGAATCCCATCTCCCACCCCATACAGAACAGGCACTGCAAAAGCGGTGTCTGTTCTTTTTTGCGCTGTAAATCGATACGCAGAGACTGCGCTGCGCCCTGCACATCGGCCCAAAGGGCGCAGCCGCATGACCGCCGCAAAAGAGCATCCCCGCTGCACGCCGGGGACGGACGCCCCCTCTCCCATCCCCAGGATCGACAAAGGTCCCACCCGATCGGTCGATCGTACCGCTTCACCTAAACGCTCTTTTTGGCATTTTTATTTTTCTTTCTGTTCATGGAAATTATTGGTTGCAGTTTTCTTTATAAAATGGTATACTGTCCCATGAGGAGTGGCATGATGAAATCAGGCTCCCAATACAAATCAGGAGGAAAACAACATGAGAAACCGTAGCAGCGTACCCCTCATCCGCCGCATCGGCTCCCTTTTGCTGGCGCTCTCCATAGGGCTGATGCTCCTGTCCACCGTTGCCGTCGCCGAGGAGGTCGAGCCGGAGCTTGGCTACATCGGCATCGGCGGTCAAGTCATTGAATACCCCCTGCAAGAGACCTCCTACTGGTTCTATGACGAGACGACCGGCGTGATCGCCGCTGCAGCCGAAGAAAAGGCAAATGTCACTCTGATCCCCGTCGATCTGAGTTCATTGCCGGAGACCGATCAGCCAATCGCCCAATCCGACGAGGAGCTTCCGCCCGAGGAGGTGGATCACACCCTGCTGATCGTACAGCTGAAGCGGGTCCACATCACCACGACGCACCATTTTGACGGTTCGGATTACCCGGATTTTGTCCTGTTCTATCCGGGAAACCATCTGGCAGTGCAGGCGCTGGGCGATTGCAGTCTGACCGGCACCAGCTTTGGCATTTATGCAAACGGCTATCTGACTCTGAACGGCTTGGACAGCCATTCCACGCTGACCGTGACCGCTGAGCAGGAGCCGATTATTACACTGTCGCTCACCGACGAAGGCGGGTTTGAACCGTCGCAGGCGATCGTCTCTGTGTTCACCACGCTCGTCTACAATGAGGACGCCTCGGATTTTGTCCTGACGGTGCGCAGCAACACCGGTCATCTGATCAGCAATGAGCCGCTGCTGATCGGCTCCCGGGTCGAGCTGTATACCAGCGAATCCTTTGACGGCGCCGATCCCACCCGGCATGTGATGAACGATGAGGGAGAATTTGATGTAGAAAACATCAACCTCTACCCCTACGCCCAATATCGGGTCGGCACCGAGGTCTTTGCTCCCGTGCAAGTGACCGGGGCAACCCTGCAATTCCAGCCGGGTGACAAGCCCGTTTTCACCGGCAAGGTCGTGCCGGTGGACACCGAGAAATACACCATAGAGGAGGAATGGGCGCTGCTGGACGAAGCCGGCACTCCCATTCTCTGGTGCTCCTCCAACGAGGAGAACGATCCTCCGGCGGAAAACCGTCTGACCACCTTTGAAGCCGGAAAGACCTATCACTATTCCGTGTATGCCTACACGGTAGACCCCTTTACCGTATTCGCCAAAGACGCCAAGCTGGCTCTTAACGACGAAACCATTACCGTCCCGGAAATGGACTCGCCGGATCCTGTGTTTACGGCGCAATTTGTCAAGGAAATGACCCCCGCCGCCGCCCCCGACTACCGCTTTGAGGGGGAAGGCGTCTGGACAAAGGGCAGCCATGTGACGTTACCGCTCAAGGCTAACGGTGAGCTGGCAAAGTTCCGCAGCATTCGGGTGGACGGCGCTGCCGTAGCCGCCGATGGCTACACCGCCACCGCCGGCTCTACCGTGATCACGCTGCAGCCGGCGTATCTGGAGACGCTGGCGCTGGGCAAGCACACCATCACCGCCGTATATGCGGACGGCGAGTGCAGCACCACCTTCACCGTGCTGCCGGCTGCCAACAGCGCCTCCTCATCCTATGTGAAGAACGGCGAGACTACTCCGTATATTCTATGGCTGGCGCTGCTGTTTGTCAGCGGCGGCATCACCGCTGCGACCGGCTGCATCCGGCGCAAGCGGGCATAAAAAGCACCGCACAAAAACCGCCGCCGGCTTCCCATCGGAAGCCGGCGGCGGTTTTATGCATCCGTCAGAATTGCAGCCGAAAATGCCGGGGCAAGCCCCCCTCGGTCTGGAGAGGCAGCTCCCCCTCCACCAACGGCCGCACATATTCCAGTGCCGGAGGCAACACATCGTTGCCCGCCTCGTTGATCCACTCCCGGGGAACATACTTCACCCGATTCGCCACCTGTGCCACCGGAATCGTCGCACAAGTCAGCCGGTAGGGCGCATCGTTGCGGCGGAACACCACCATCTGTCCGGTGATACCGTCCATAGCCGCCTGCACCGCCGCCATGCCCGCCTGTTCCGCCTCCTGCACATCGGTAGCGGACGCCACATGGGAAGCACAGCGCTGGGGCGTGTTCAGCTCCACCGCCCGCACCTTACAGCCGATGCGGCGGCGCACGATGTCCTCGAGACACTTACCGGCGCCCGCCAGCTGTTTATGCCCGAATCCGTCCGTCGCCTCGGCAGAGCAACCGTCCTCCTGCACCGGACGCACCCCCTCGGAGACAGCCACGATCACCGTGGGATGCTGCGCCTGTACCCGGCGCACATCCTCCACAAACCGCTCCTCCGTGAACGGCACCTCCGGCAGATACACCAGATGGGGCGCCGTCTCACCGTACAGACGGGGCAGCGCCGCCGCCAGCGTTAGCCAGCCGGTATCCCGCCCCATGATCTCCACGATCGTTACCGATTGCAGGTCGTACACCGTGCAATCTCGGATGATCTCCCGCATGACCGTCGCCACAAACTTCGCCGCCGAGCCATAGCCGGGGGTATGGTCGGTATCCACCAGATCGTTGTCGATGGTTTTCGGCACGCCGATCACCCGGATCGGGCAATCCACCGCTGCAAAATACGCCGACAGCTTATCCACCGTATCCATGGAGTCATTGCCGCCGATATAGAAGAAAGCACCGATGTCGTGCCGCTCCAGCACCCGGCGGATCGTCTCATACACCTGCGGCTCCTGCTCCACTGTAGGCAGCTTATACCGGCAGGAACCCAGCGCCGCCGCCGGCGTCTGCCGCAGCAGCGCCTGCTGCTCCGGATCGTCCAGCTGACCGTTCAGCGGTACCAGCCGGTCCCGCAGGATGCCCTCCACGCCATTGAGCGCTCCGAACACCGTCTCCACCTGCGTCCATGCCCGTGCCTGCCGATATACTCCCAGCAGGGACGCATTGATGACCCCGGTGGGGCCGCCGGACTGTGCTACCACGACATTCATGTGAATACTCCTCCTCTGTATCTATCCCGCCAGATGAAATACCTCGATCATCAGCAGCCACGCCAAGCCGTAGTAGGTCACCACCGCCACCAGATCGTTGACGGTAGTGATCAGCGGACCGGATGCCGCCGCCGGGTCGATATGCAGCTTATCAAACAAAATGGGAATCGCCGTGCCGGTGAAGCTGGAGATCGTCATCGCCACCAGCAGCGCCACACCGATGCAGCCGGACACCGAAAACGCCAGCATCGGCTCACGCCCCTTCACCAGCAGGATATACACCCCCACCAGCACAAAGGACAGCAGACCCAGCAGCAGACCGTTGAGGATCCCCACCCGTACCTCTTTGCCGATCAAGCGCAGCGAGCGGTGGGAGCGGTCATCGCCGGTATCCGCCAGCGTGCGGATCGTCACCGCCAGCGACTGGGTGCCTACGTTGCCCGCCATATCCAGGATCAGCGATTGAAAGCACATGATGAGGGTCAGGCTCTGCACCACCGACTCAAACACGCCGACCACCGCCGACACGCCCAATCCCAGAAACATCAGCACCACCAGCCAAGGCAGGCGCTTACGGATGCTCTTCAGCAGCGGCTCATCCGCCTCTTCCTCCTCGGTCAGACCGGCGAGACGGGCATAGTCCTCGCCCATCTCCTCGTCCACGACCTCCACGATATCCTGCGCCGTGATAACGCCCAGCAGCCGCTTGTCGCTATCCAGCACCGGAATGGAGTCCTCAGAATAGTCCTTTAATTCCTCGATGCAGTCCTCCACCGATTCCTCGGCGTACACAAAGGGGTAGGAGGTGACGATCAGATCGTCCAGCTCCGTTCCCTCCCGGGCTACGATCAGATCCTTCAGATCAATGGCGCCGTAAAAGGTGCCGTCGTCGTTCAGAGCATACAGGGTAGAAATGTTGTCGTTATCCGCCGCCTGCCGCACCAGCGAGCGCATAGCCTCCTTGATGGAGAGGTGCCGGTTGATCGCCACATAGTTGGTGGTCATGCGGCTGCCCACTGCATCCTCATCGTAGGAGTGGATCAGCTGGATATCCTCCGCCGCATCGGCGTCCATCAATTCCAGCAGCGTCTGCCGCTTGTCGTCGTCCAGCTCCTCCAGCACGTCCACCGCATCGTCGGCATCCATGCCCTCGATAACGTCGGCAGCCCGCTCGGCATCCAACTCCTCGATATACTGCCCTACATCCTCCAGATAAGCGAACACATCGCTCATCCGGTCGGTGCCCAGCACCCGATACAGCCGTTTCCGGGCATTCGGCTCCAGTCGCTCCAGCGCATCGGCAATGTCGCTGTCGTGATAGGATTCCAGCGCCTCCCGCAGCTCTGTCAGAGACGGACAGGTGCGCACCAGCTCCACCAGCGCATCGCTGTAGTCCTGCCGCTGAGGCATCTCCCCCTCGGCGGCAGACGGGGTCTTCCATTCTTCAGCCATAAAAAACAGACCTTTCCCGCTTCCGCAGGCGGTCTGTTTCGGCGCACCACGCACAGTCCGACCGGCAACGGCACAGACGCTGCCGCTTGCCCATCAGACGCACTTATCCTGCCGCCGACAAAGCCGGCAGCAGACGGTGACCGCTACGGATCGCCCCGGATTCGTTATTTTTTGTCAACCGACTTCGAGGGGGCACAGGGTTGCTATCCATACGATCACCATCCTTACCCATACTATACGCAATTATACCGGAGAGAGCAGCGGCTTTCCGCTGTTCCGACAGATATTATACCGAAAAGCTGCGAAAAATGCAAGTTTTTTCCGAAAATGTGCCGCTTTTTTCAATAATCGGCAGTTTATCCCGCTTTTTCGGCTTTCTGCCGCATTTCCCGGGCAGCCTCCAGCGTGGTCTCGGTCACATCGCCGCCGATGATCCGTGCCATCTCCTGCAGCCGCCCTGCCTCATCCAGCGGCTGCACCGCCGTGTAGGTGCGGTCATTCTGTACCTGCTTCTGCACCAGCAGGTGGGCATGTCCGCAGGCGGCGATCTGCGCCAGATGGGTCACACACAGCACCTGCCGGCTGCGGGCAATGCGGCGCATGAGTGTCCCCACCTTGGCTGCCGCCCGACCGCTGATGCCGCTGTCCACCTCGTCGAACACCAGCGTCTCCACGTCGTCCACCTCCGCCAGCACACTCTTCAGCGCCAGCATAATCCGGGACAGCTCGCCGCCGGAGGCGGTACGGGCTATGGATTTCGGCGGTTCGCCGGGATTGGAGGACAGCAGAAATTCCACCTTATCCCCGCCGATGACCGTCAGCGCCGTCGGCTCGATGGACACCACCAGCTTCACTTGGGGCATATCCAGAAACGCCAGCTGCTCACACACGTTTTTTTCAAACAGCGTCGCCGCCTGCTTACGGGCTGCCGACAGCCGCTGCGCCGCCGCAATCGTGGCGTCCCGGGCGGCGTCCGACTCCTGCTGCAGCGACGCCAGCAGCGCCGAGTTGCCCTCAATGGCATCCAGTTGCCGCTGCAGCTCCTCCCGCTTTTTCAGCACATCCGCCTCGTCCGTGCCATACTGCCGCACCACATGGCGAATCACCGCCAGCCGATCCTCCAGCGCTGCCCGGTCATTTTCATCGAAGTTGAGCGAGGCTTCTGCTTCCCCCGCCTCCTCCGCACACGCCTGCATATCGTAGAGAGCGCTCTGCAGCCGTCCCGCCAGCTGGGACAGCTCCTCGGACACGCTCCCCGCCTCGCTCAGCGCCTGCACCGCATCGGCAAGCTGGGTCAATGCCCCGGGGGTCTCGCTCTCCTCCTCGGCGCCATACAGCGCCTGCCGCACCAGCCGCAGGTGCTGTGCCAGTTTTTCTGCGTGGCGTGCCATCTCCCGGCGGGACAGCAGCTCTTCCTCCTCCCCCGGGCGCAGCGCCGCCCCGTCGATCTCCTCGATCTGCCGGGTCAGCGTATCCAGCCGCCGCTGCCGCTCCTCCTGATCCATGGTAGCCGCCTTGATCGACCGCCGGATGCGGCAATAGCGATGATACTCCTGCTCATAGGCCGCCCGCACCGGCTGCAGCTGTCCCAGCCGATCCAGATATTCCACATGCCGCTCCGGCTGGAGCAGCACCTGATTTTCATGCTGTCCGTGGATGTTCACCAGCATCCGTCCCAGCTGCCGCAGCACCGATACCGTGGCCGGACGGCCATTCAGCCGGCAGCTGCCCTTGCCGTCGGCCGTGATGGTGCGGCGAATGAGCAAGGTGCCGTCCTCCTCGGGGGCATACCCCTGCTCTGACAGGAACGCCGCCACATCGGCATCCAGCTCCCCGAACACCGCTGACAGAAACGCCTGCTCCGCTCCATGGCGCACCACCTCCCGGGTGATCCGCTCCCCCAGCAGCGCACTGAGGGCGTCGATCACAATAGATTTACCGGCGCCGGTCTCGCCGGTCAGCACCGTCATCCCGGCAGTAAAATCAATATCCGCTTTTTCGATCACGGCTACATTCTCGATATGCAGACTCTGCAGCATAGGCCCTCTTACCTTTCCGCTCCGCTCATGAGTTTTTTCAGCTCGATCACCAGCTCCTCCGCATCCCGCTCGCTGGTGGCAATGCAAATAAAGGTATCGTCCCCCGCCAGGGTACCAATCACCTGCTTCCAGTGCAGGGAATCCATCGCAGCACACGCCGCCTGCGCCATACCGGTGAGACAGTGCACCACGACAATATTCTGGGCATACTGCACCTGCACCACCGAATCGGAGAAGATGGAGTGGAACCGAGCCGAGATCGGCTCGCTGCCGCTGCGGGCGACCCCATAGTGGTACCCGCCCCGGTCATCCGGGATCTTGATCAGCCGCAGCTCCTTAATATCCCGGGAAACGGTCGCCTGCGTCACCGAATAGCCCGCCTGCCGCAGATGCTCCTGCAGCTCCTCCTGGGTCTCCACGTGATTTGCGTTGATGATCTCTAAAATTTTAGCGTGTCGTCTGGTCTTCATACGATCCTCCTGCCTATTATTTTTTGCTGTAGCTCCTGATAAAAGGTCACATCCGTCAGCCGGATCAGTCTCGCCGGACGCTCCGCCCGCCGCACCCCGATCCGATCCTCCGGAGAAAATGCCGCATTTTCCTCACCGTCCACCGTGACAAATGCCTCGCCGGACGCCACCTGAACCGTCAGTTGCGCCGCAGCCGGCAGGATCTGCGCCCTGGGGGTCACCGTATGGGGACAGACCGGCGTCACCAGCAGGCATTCCACCGCCGGATCCACCACCGGACCTCCGGCAGACAGAGAATACGCCGTGGAGCCGGTAGGGGTCGCCACGATCACCCCGTCGCCCCGGCAAGCCAGCACCTCCTGCTGTCCGCTGCTCACAGTCACATCCACCAGCCGGGACAGCGCCCCCCGGGAAATGACCGCTTCATTCATGGCGTAGTAGACCTGCCGCTCTTTTCCCCGCTCCACGGTGATCTCCAGCAGCAGACGCCGCTCGGTGGTATAGTCTCCGGTGAGCAGCCGGGGCAGCGCATCCAGACCGTCCCGCTCCAGCCCTGCCAAAAAGCCCAGATGTCCGCCGTTAATGCCCAGCACCGGGCGGTCCGCCAGCGCCGCCGCCTTTGCCACATGCATGATGGTGCCGTCGCCCCCAACGGCAACAGCCAGATCGCTCCCCGCCAGCGAACGGGCGATCCGGGCAGCGGAGGGCAAGCCGCCCTCCTGCCGTTCCATCACCACCGCCACGCCCATCTGGCGCAGCCGTTGGCAAACTGCAACCGCCAGCACCGCTGTGTCCGGGGATTTCCCATTGGGAATCACCGTGATCTGCATATGTTTCACCTCGGTATCCGTTGTTTTTACGCTTTACCGCCCCAGCGCCGCAAACGCCTGCGCTACCAGCCGGGGCACATCCCATGTCCGGAAAGCTGCGTCATCTGTCCGGCGCAGCTGCACCAAATATTCGATATTGCCCTCGCCGCCGGTGATGGGCGAATAGGTCAGCTGCTCCGCCGCCAGATCCAGCTGCCGGAAAAAGTCCAGCAGCTCCGTCAGCACCCGGCAATGCACCGCCGTATCCCGCACGACGCCCCGTTTCCCTACAGCGCTGCGCCCTGCCTCGAACTGAGGCTTGATGAGACAGATCAGAATGCCATCCGGCTTGAGGTACGGGAGCAGCGGCGGCAGCACCCGGGTCAGGGACACAAAGGACACATCCGCTACCGCTCCATCCAGCGCCGCAGCCGGCACCGCTGCCGCCAGCTTTTCGCTGCGCACATCGGTCTCCTCCAGCACCGTCACCCGGGGGTCGCTGCGCAGGGACGGATGGAGCTGATCCCGCCCCACATCCACCGCATACACATGAGCGGCTCCATGCTGGAGCAGGCAATCGGTAAACCCGCCGGTGGAGGCGCCTACATCCATAAACACCTGCCCGCCGAGGCTCTGACCCGCCAGCAGCTTCTCCAGCTTATATCCGCCACGCCCCACATAGCGTTCTGCCGGGGCGGTGCATTCCACCCGATCCCCCGGTGCGACGCCGAAGGACGGCTTGCATACCGGGCGTCCGTTGACCGTCACCTGTCCGGAGGCAAGCAGCTCCTTGGCTTTATCCCGCCCGCCTGCCAGCCCCTGCCGCACCAGCCACGCATCCAGCCGCATCTCATCCTTCATGGGGTTCCTCCGGCTTATCGTATTCCCGGATAAAGGCGGCGATCCCCTCGGCATCCAAGCCGGCATCATGCAGCCCCTCGGCGGTGGTGCACACGCCGGGATTCTCCGTGATCCCCCGGACGGCGTACCGCCCGGTATAGCCCCGCTTCGCCAACCGATAGCCGAACATCTCCCCGATGCCGCCCTGTACCACACCCTCCTCGACAAACAGCACACAGCGATAGGTCGCCGCCAGCGTCACCGCCGCCTCGACCGGCGGCAGGATCCGATTGAGCTTCAGCACCGAGGTACGGCGGCCGTTCTGGCTGCGCTGGCGCAGGGCGCTCAGCACCTCACCGTAGGTGCGTCCATAGGTCACCACCAGCAGCTCCCGGGTGCGCCCGTCGGTATGTTCATAAGGCTCATACGACGGCTCATAGCCCTCCAACATGGGATGCTCGCCGCCCTTGGGATACCGCACGGCAGCGATGCCGTCGGTATCGTACAGCGCCTGCCGCAGATGCAGCTGCAGCTCCCGGAAGCTGGCGGGCGCATACACCGTCACCCCGGGAACCGTCGCCAGCATCGCCACATCGTAGATTCCCTGATGGGTCTCACCGTCATCCGGCACCACGCCCGCCCGGTCGATCGCCAGCACGATATGGGTATGCATCAACGCCGTGTCGTTCAGCAGCTGGTCATAGCTGCGCTGCAGAAAGGTGGAATACACCGCAAACACCGGCAGCAATCCCCCGGTCGCCATGCCGGAGGCAAAGGTCACGGCGTGCTCCTCAGCGATCCCCACATCGAAAAAGCGGGTGGGGTATTGCCTGGCAAAGCCGTCCAGCCCGGTGCCCTTTTTCATTGCCGCCGTGATGGCAACGATGCGGTCATCCTCCGCCGCCAGCGCACACAGCGCCTCACCGAACACCGCCGAGAAATGCGGCTTTCCGGGCGCTGCCGCCCCGGTCTTCGGGTCAAAGCCCCCCACACCATGGTAGACATCCGGGGTCTTTTCCGCAAACAGGTAGCCCTTGCCCTTCACCGTCGCCACATGCAGCAGCACCGGCCGGTCAATGCTCTTGGCAGCGGTCATCGCCTGGGTCAGATCCTCCAGATCATGTCCGTCCACCGGTCCCATATAGTAAAACCCCATATTTTCAAAATAGGAGGTAGAGGCAAACACCGAGCGCTTGAGCCGCTTTTTCCAGTCGTGGAGCCAGCGGTTCAGCGGGCGTCCCACCAGCGGCACATGGGACAGAAAATTCGTCAGCCGCTGTTTCCAGTGGACATACCGCACCCGGGTGCGCAGATGCGCCAAATACCGTGCCACAAAGCCCACATTTTGGCTGATGGACATTTTATTGTCGTTGAGGATCACCAGCAGCCGGTCATCGCTGCGCCCGGCATTGCTGAGTCCCTCATACGCCAACCCGCCGGTCAGCGCTCCATCCCCGATGACCGCAATGGTATAGCCGTCATCGCCGGTCAGCTCCTTTGCCTTGGCAATACCGTTGGCTACCGAAATGGAGGTGCTGCTATGCCCCACGATAAAGGAGTCGTGCTCACTCTCCGCCGGGCATGGGAATCCCGCCACGCCGCCTTTCTTCCGCAGGGTATCGAACCGGTCATAGCGACCGGTGAGCAGCTTATGGGCATAGCACTGGTGTCCCACATCCCATACGATCACATCGTGCGGGGTGGAAAACACCCGGTGCAGCGCCACCGTCAGCTCCACGGCGCCCAGATTTGAGGACAGATGTCCGCCGTTCTGTGCGACCGTTTCAATCATTTTCTGCCGCAGCTGGGTACACAGCTCCGGCAGCTCCCGTTTATCCAGTTGTTTCACATCGTCGGGGGATTGGATCTTTTCCAGCTCCACCATGTGCGTCACCCTCGTTTTTTCAATGATGCCGTGTCAGCAGCGCCTGCGCCAGCTGCCGCAGGGCGCCGGTCTCACCGCCCAGCGTATCCAGCGCCGCCAGAGCCGTCTCGGTACGCTGCGCCGCCAGACGGCGAGCCTCCTCCAGCCCCAGCAGCGAAACATACGTCACCTTGCCGTTATCGGCGTCGCTGCCCACCGGCTTGCCCAGCTCCTGCGCCGTGGCGGTCACATCCAGAATATCGTCCACGATCTGGAACGCCAATCCCAGATTCTCTCCGAACTGTCGGGCTGCCTGCTCCTGCGCCGGGGCGGCGCCCGCCAATCGGGCGCCCATCACGCAGGCGGCGATCAGCAGCGCCGCCGTTTTCCCCTCCTGCAGCGCCTCCAGCGTGGGCAGGTCGATGGATTTCCCTTCGCTCTGCAGGTCGATGACCTGTCCGCCCACCATGCCGTCGATCCCGGCGGCATCCGCCAGCGCCGATGCGGCGCCCAGCGCCCGCTCCGGGGCGAGGTCTGCCCAATTCTCCGGACGCAGCATCGTCTCAAACGCCAACGTCAGCAGGCCGTCCCCTGCCAACAGCGCCATGGTCTCCCCGTACACCGCATGGGTGGAGGGGCGTCCCCGGCGCATCAGGCTGTTATCCATGCAGGGCAGATCGTCATGCACCAGCGAATAGCAATGGATCATCTCGATCGCCGCCGCAAAGGGCATCGCCTGCGCCGGGGTACCCCCGCACAGGCGGCAAAATTCCAGCACCAGCATAGGGCGCAGCCGCTTGCCGCCGTCCTTGCAGGCGTAAGCCATCGCCTCCGCCACCGTAGTCTGCAGCTTCCCCGTCCGGGGCATATAAGCCGGCAGCGCTTTTTCAAACTGCGCCAGCTGCTGCCGCATCCGTTCCGTATACAGCTCTCCCATGGTCTATTCCTCCGTTTAGCCCGACCGCCGCACCTCAGCCCGGTCACACGGGCAGGTCGATCGACACAATTCGTTCCGTTCCCACCCGCCAAGTCATTGCAGGCGGCTCATCCGTCAGCCGTTCGGTCGATCCGACAGCTCTGCTCCCATGTCCTCGCCCTGCCGATCGGACAGCGCCGGAGCACCGTCGCCGTTCTCCACATCGGTGAGCTTGACGATCTTTTGCTCCGCCTCCTTCAGCAGCCGGCTGCAATACGCCGTCAGCTTCGTCCCCTCTTCAAACAGCTTGAGGGAATCGTCCAGACTCGCCTTGCCGCTCTCCAGCGCCGCCACGATCTGCTCCAGCCGAGCCATCGCCTTTTCAAATGTCCATTCCGTTGCCATCGTATTACGCCTCCTGTATCTTCGTCACGGTACATTCCACGGTACCGTCGCTCAATTTCCATGTCACCGGGTCGCCCACCCGGGTCTGCTGCACACTATCCAGCACCCGTCCATCCGCCGCATAGCCGATGGAATAGCCCCGTCCCAGCACCTTCAAAGGACTGAGCGCATCCAGCTTGGCGGCGGTGGCGGTGAGCCGCCGATCCGCTGCCGCCAGCTGCTGCCGGACTGCCGCCGAAAAGCGGTGGGTCAGGTGATCCAGCCGCATGGTCTGCTCCTCGGTATAATACTGCGGTGCCGCCAGACACCGGCGGGAACGCAGCGCCTCCAGCGCCTTGGCGGAGGCCTGCCACTGTCCCCGGCAGGCGGTCTCCAGCCGGGTGCGACAGGTGACGAGCAGCGCCGCCAGCCGTGCCGCATCCGGCACCGCCAGCTCCGCCGCCGCCGAGGGCGTTGGTGCCCGCAGATCCGCCACAAAATCACAGATGGTGAAATCCGTCTCGTGCCCCACCGCCGATATGATCGGGATAGCCGACGCCGCCACCGCCCGAGCCACCGGCTCCTCATTGAACGCCCACAGATCCTCGATGGAGCCGCCGCCCCGGCCAACGATCAGCACATCGGCCGCCCGGATCGCATTAAAACGCTCGATGGCTCCCACAATCGACGCCGCAGCGCCCTCCCCCTGCACCAGCACCGGGCAGAACACCACCTGCGCCATAGGAAACCGCCGTCCCAGCACGTTGAAGATATCCCGCACCGCCGCACCGGTCGGCGAGGTAATGACCCCCACCCGCTGCGGGCAGCCGGGAATGGGGCGCTTCCGGCTCTCGTCAAACAGCCCCTCCGCCGCCAGCTTCTTTTTCAGCTGCTCAAAGGCGATCTGCAGCGCCCCCACGCCGTCCGGCTGCATCTCCTCAATATACAGCTGAAAGGCGCCGTCCCGCTCATACAGAGACACCCGTGCCTTGACGATCACCTTCATGCCGTTTTCCGGCTTAAAGGCCAGATGCGCAGCATTGCCCCGGAACATCACGGCCTTGACCGCCGCCGTTTCATCCTTAAGGGTCATGTACAAATGTCCGGATTTATAATGATTGGTAAAATTGGAGATCTCGCCGCCGATGTATACCGCCGCCAGACGGGCATCCCCCTCCAGCAGCGTCTTAACATAGCGATTCAGTTGTCCGACCGAAATGACCTGCATGACCGTTCCTCCGCTATATGACACAGGCAGGCGATGCCCGCCCCGTTATCCGCCGAAAACGCCGGCGGCGCAAACCGCCCGCCGAACCGGGCGGTCAGCTGCTCCCGCAGCCGGCTGTTGGACATCACACCGCCGGCATACACCAGCGGCAGCGGTCCGTATTCCTCCAGAAGCGCCTCGGTCATCCCCGCTACGGCTGCCCCTACGCTATCCAGGCAGAACCGGGCGATCGCCGCCGGGGGTTCCCCCCGCTCCAGCCGATCCCGGCACTGATTTTCTACCCCGGACAGGTGACAGTCGCAGCCCCGCAGACAGGGACGGGGCGGCTTCTTCGGTGTCTCCGCCGCCGACGCTGCCAGCCGCTCCAGCGCCGGTCCCGCCGGAAAAGCCAATCCCAGCATGCCGCCCACCCGATCGATGAGCTGCCCTGCCTTCAGATCCAGTGAATGCCCCACCACACGGCAGCGGAGTATCTCCTGCGCATCCGGCTCCACCAGCAGCGCATCGGTGGTGCCGCCGGACACATGGAACGCCAGAAAGGGCTTGTCCAACAGCTCCAGCGCTCCGGCGCCGTACAGCGCCGCCGCCACATGACCCTGCTGATGGGTGAACCGATACAGCGGCACCCCCAGCACCGCCGCCAGCTGTCGGGCAGCGCCCCACCCCACCAAAAAGCAGGGCATATAGGAGCCCTCCTTCTGCTGCGGACGATCCGACGCCGCCACCGCCTGAAAGCCGCCGGGGCTTTCCGCCAGCAGCCGCTCCAACACCTCCGGCAGCTGCCGGGTATGATGAAACACCGCATCGCTCTGGCGCAGCCCCATCTCGCCGGGGCGCACCGGCAGCAGCTGCTTTTCCTGCCGGATACAGCCATCCTCCCACACCGCCGCCGAGGTGGTGTAATTACTGGTATCCAGCCCCAGAAACCGACTCATTGGGCGTCGGTCTCCGGCGGGAGACTGCGGGCGATGGTGCCTAAGATCCCGTTGACAAAGGCGGAATCGTCCTCACCGCCGTATTTCTTCGCCAGCTCCACCGCCTCGTTGATGGACACGCTGGCGGGAATATCTCCCTCATACAGCATCTCATACACCGACACCCGCATGACCGCCAGCGCCACCCGGGAGATGCGCTCCTTGTTCCATTTATGCGAGCAGGCGGCGATCCGCTCGTCGATCTCCTCCAGATGCGTCTCCGTTCCCCGGGCCAGCGTCATGGAGAAGCCGGAGGTACCGATATCCCGTGCCTCCGCCGCCTCAACCGCCAACTCTTCCACCGGCTTGTCCCGAAAGGATTTTTCAAACATCAGAGCAAACGCCTGCTCCCGTGATTCCCGTCTTGTCATGGATCCACACTCCTGTTTTCAAGTTACATTCTCCGTATATTTATGCATTGCAAACGAGCAGAAAGGCCCTCCACACCGGTGCGGAGAGCCGCTCTGTCTTCGTTATGCGTTCTTTTCTTCCAGCGTCATGCCCACCACATGGACATTGACCCGGGTGACCGGCTTACCGGTCATGGCCTGTACCGCTACCTTCACATCGTGCTGCACCTGAGACGCCGTCTCCTGGATCCGGGCGCCCTGCTTGAGATTCAGATACACGTCCAGCACCGTCTCGTTCTCGTTATTGACCACCCGCACAGACTTAGCGGCGGAGGAGGGGGCGATGATCCCCCGCAGATCGGCGGGACGGCTCGCCATACCCGCCACACCGGCCACCTCGGCGGCAGCGGTGGACGCTATGGAAGCGATCACTTCCTCGGAAATGATGCAGCTGCCCTCCGCCGACTTAAACTCTTTCGCATCCATGGATACAGTTCCTCCTTTGCGTTATGCAGAGCGGCGCACCGCCCTGAACAGTATGCTCGGACAACGGGGAAACCATACGCTGCCCCGTATTACCCCTCTATTATAACACAAAGTTGAAAATACGCAACGGTTTTTCTGCATTTCTTCAAAAAACTCCGGTTATTGTCCCGTCACCGCCGTGATCTGTACATTTTTCGCCGGGAAGCCGGTCTGCCCCATGACAATCTCCAGAATCTGCAGGCTCTGCTGTGGCTTCAGCTCGCCGGATGCCACCACCAGATTGCACGAACCGTTTTCAATGAACGCCACACAGTCGGAAAAGCCCTTGGCGGTCACCAAATTTTCGATGTTGCTCTCCTGCAGGATATTCTCAGCGATCGCTGCCGCCTGCTTTTGCGCTGCCGTCTTTTGCTCGGCGGTCGCCGTGGCGCCGCACAGCGTATCCTCCAGTGTGCGCACCGCCTCCTCCCGTGCCTTGGTGCGGCTGGTGCGAGCCGCATCAAAATAGCCGCCGTTCCCCGTCGCCTCTGTCGCTGCAGCGCCGGTATCCCCCTCCGGCTTCGCCTGCGCCGGGAGAGAGTCAGCGGGAGCGCTGCTCTCGCCGTTCCCCTGCTCCACAAAGGATGCCTCCCCCAGATGGCGCTCCGAGTCCTCCTCCCCGGATACGGTGACGCCCGCTCCGGCGGGATCGCTCTGCAGCAGCGGATCCTTGGTGAAATAGTAGTTCAGGTACACCGCCACCCCCAGCGCCGCCACCAGCGACAGCATCATCCATTGTTTTTTTTGCAACAGCTTTTTCATCTCGTAAACCTCCCGTTATTGAGTTTCTCGTTTCGCCACGCACACCCGGCGGCTGGGGATGTCCAGCGCCGCCGTCACCAGAGCCTGCACCCGCTCCTGCACCGCCCGGTCGCCGCCGCCGTCGCAGATGACCGCCACGCCCTTGACCGCCGGCTGCACCTCCGTCACCAGCAGCCCCACCGGACCCGTATCCGTCTGCACAGTCAGCGTTTTCTCGCTGGCGGCGCCGGCAGAGGAGGTGCGGTCGGCGGCATAGACGAGCTGCGCGCCATGCTCCAGCGTCACCATCACCTGACAGCGTCCCACGCCGGCGGTGCGGGACAGCAGCGCCGTGATCCGCTCCTCCAGCGCCTGCTCCACCTGCGCTGCGCTGAGGGTGACGGAATCGGCAGGCGCCGTCTCCGCCGCCTCCCGGCGGGGCAGCAGCTCCGAAGCAGCGATGAGCAGGATCCCCGCCACCCCCAGCAGCACCAGCAGCCGCCGCTTGTGGGGAGAGCCCTCAAACAGAAGCCGCTGCACCGCAGCGCTTATCCGCCCCATGCGTCATCCCCCTCCCATGCCGCCACCGTCACCGGAGCGCCCAGCCGTTTTTCCGCTATCTGCTGAATCTGCAAAGAGCGCACCGCATTCCGGGCATCTACATACAGGGTGATCTGTCCCATATTTATGCGGCTGTCCCCGTCAATATCCATGCTGCATTTCACTTTTTTTACCTCCAAATCGTAGCTGGCTAACGCCTGATTCACCATCCGGCACAGCACCGTCTCCACCTGTGTCCGGGTCTGCTGCTGCATGGCGGCGGTCAGCGCCTCGCTGTCGGCAGCAGCCGTCTCCCCGCTCAGCTCCGGCAGTGCCGGCTGCCAGCGCAGCAACGGCGTCAGCAGCACGCACAGAAATACGCAAGGCAGCAGCAGCCGTCCCTGCCGCCCCAGTGAGGTCTCCGGAAACAGGCGGTAGAGCAGCGTACACACCACCGCCGCCGTACACACCAGCACCGCCCAGGAGCGCAGCCCGCTCATACGCCTCCCCCCTTTCCGGCGAATACGATCACCGATGTAGACAGGATCATCAGCAGCGCAAACACCGCCAGCACAGCGATCAGCACCCGCACCGCACCCGCCACCGTGCGGCAGAGCTTTTCCAGCTGTGTTAAGCGAAAGAGCGCCGCCGCACCCGCCGCCAAATGCAGGCAGAAATTCCAGCACAGGCACGCCATTAGCGGCGGCAGCAGGATCAGCGCCGTCGCCACCAATCCAAAGCATCCCACCGTGGAGCGCAGCAGCCCGGCGCAGCCCACCACGGTGGAATACGCCTCGCTCAGCGCTCCGCCCACCACCGGCACAAAGCTGGAAAGGGAGAATTTCAGCGCCCGTCCGCCCAGCGAATCCCCGGCGGCCGCCACCATCTGCTGCACAGACAGCACCCCGGTAAAGACCGTGGTAAACAGCCCCATGACCCACAGGATGGCTTTATAGATGCCGGCGCTGATGGCGTCCAATGAAAACCCCTCTGTGGCGGTACCGGTGCAGCCCAGCGCCAGCGATACCAGAAGCGCCGGCAACACCACCGCCCGGATCAGCTGCACCAGCAGCTCCGCCGCCGCCAGCAGGGTGGTCTGATAGGAGACCGCCGCCGCAGCCGAGCCACCCGCCGTCAATATCGCTCCATACACCGGCACGAAGCTGAGCATGAATACCGACACGCTCTCCACGGTCTGCCGCACCGTTGACAGCAGCGACACAAACGGAGTCAGCAGCAGCCCGCAGGACGCCAGCACCGATACGGTGTGGTAGGTCTGCCGCAGCGCCGGCTCCGCCGTCATCCCCTCCAAGCCGCTGCCCATCGCCGCCAGCACCACCACCGCCGTCAGCGCCAGCAGCGCCTGCAGAGGGGCGCTCTTTTGCGCCGTCAGCAGCGCCAACAGCTGCTCCGCCACCCGGGGAAAGGACAGCCCCGTATAGGTCTCCGGCTGCAGCGGCTCGCCGGGCAAGCCGTCCAGCAGCTCCTGCACATCCCCCGGCAGCTGCTGAGGCAGCGCCTCTGCCCCGCTGGCGTGCAGCAGGGCATCGTAATTTTCCTCCGCCGCCGCAGGCAGACACAGCAGCAAAAGCAGCAGCAAACCTATCAGCAGCCGTTTCATCCGCTCATCACCGCCTGTTCCCGGATCAGCGCCGTTACCAGAGACAGGATCTGCTCAAACAGCGGCACCGCCAACACCAGCAGCAGCACCCGTCCCACCAGCTCCGCCTTCACCGCCAGCGCCGTTTCCCCTGCATCCCGGCAGGTGTCCGCCGCCAGCTGGGTCACCAGTGCGATCCCCGCCGCCTTCAGCACCACCGTCAGATACACACCGGACACGCCGCCCGTCTCCATCATCGAGCGCACCGAGGATACCAGCGGCACCAGCTGCTGCGCCAGCCGCACCACCACCAGCGCCCCCGCCCCCAGGCACAGGCACAGCGCCAGCTCCGGGCGCTGGGTGCGCAGCAGCACCGCCAGCAGCGCCGCACACAGCACCACCCCCAGCAGGGAGACCAGCGTGGCGGTCATAGCCCAAACACCGACTTCACCGTGGCGAACAGCTCGCTGATCTGGGTGACGATCATCGTCAGCACCACCACCAGCCCCGCCAGCGTCATCAGCATCGCCTGCTCCTCCCGTCCCGACCGCACCAGCAGCTGGTTCAGCACCGCTACGATAATGCCGATGGCGGCGATCTTGAATATCAGATCCACATCCACACCGGTTCCCGTCCTTTCCCTCTCAGCCTAACCGCATCCATCCGTATCCGCCGGACTACAGCAGCAGCAGCGCCAGACACACGCCCCCGGCGACCCCCATCATCTGATACACCTGCGCCCGGCGCTGCGCCTGCTCCCGTGCCTCCCGGCAGCAGCGCTCCAGCCGCTCCCGATAGGCGGCGCAATGCACCTGCTGCTGCCGCAGCCCCGACCGTCCGCAGCCGGCAGCAAATTCCGCCAGCAGCTGGCGCTCCTCCGGGGTGAGTACCGCCGCCTGCCGCTCCGCCGCCCCGGTCAGAGCGGCGGCAAAGCTGTCCCCTTTATCCAAGGCGGACTGCGTATCGGTCAGCAGCGTCCACGAGCGGGCGGTCGGGCTCTGCGCCAGCTCCCGACACAGCGCCGACAAGGGACGGGACGAATATGCCATGCGCTGCTCCAGCGCATCCACCAGCCGGACCGCCTGCTCCAGCAGCGTCACCCGCCGATACAGCCGCCGGGCATAGTACAGACCCAGTCCGCACCCCGCCAGCGCCACCAGCAGCACGCCAAACCACTTCATCCGCTCTCACCTCCGGCTCCAGACATTGCCGCCACGCTCCCGGACACTGCCGTCCGGCAAGGAAAATCCACCGCTCAAACACCCTCGACGCCGCCAGCTGCCGCACCAGCGGACGGCGAGCCACCTCCTCCGGGGTACGCCCATGCAGCGAAGCCATGACCGCCACACCGGTGCGAGTGCAGTCCAGCAGCTCCACCACCTCCTGCCCATCCCCCAGCTCATCGAATAGAATCACCTGCGGAGCCAGACAGCGCACCGCCTGCCGGATTCCCTCCGGCTTGGGATACCCCCGCAGCACATCGCAGCCGGGCAGACCGCCCGCCCCGGCGATCTCTCCCCGCTCGTCCACCACCGCCACCCGCAGCCGCCGGGCTGCCAGCTGTCCTGCCAGCGCCCGCAGCAGGGTGGTCTTGCCGCTGGACGGCTCCCCCACCAGCAGGGCGCTGCGCACCGCTCCGTCCGCCGTCAGCAGCGGCAGCAGCCCCTCGGCACTGCCGGGGCAGCGGCGGGGCAAACGGATACACAGCGCCGTTACCTGCCCCACCGTGCGTATTCCGCCGTCGCCCGCCACCGCCGTGCCGGCAATCCCTACCCGGATGCCGCCCGCCACCGCCAAAAAGCCCTGCCGCAGCTCCTCCTCATGGGCGTACACCGACTCCTCGCACAAGCGCAGAAATATCCGCTCCAACTCAGCCGCCGAGCAGAGATACAGCCCCGGCTGGCGCAGCTCCGTCACGCCGCTGCGCCCCAGATAGCCGTCTCCGGCGGGCAGCGACAGGGTCACCGGCTGCCCGCTGCGCAGACGCAGCTCCTGGATCTGCGCCTGCAGCGGCTCCGGCAGCCCCGCCAGCGCCCGCAGCCATTTCCCCGGTAAATACGGCTCCAATATCGTCCAATCCATGCCTGTCCTCACCTCTTGTCCCATGTATATGGTCTTGTCCGGCGCATTAGAACCGAAAAAATAAAAAGCCGCCGTCCGTCGGTTTCTCCACCAACGAACAGCGGCAAATATGTCTCGTATTTACGGTCAATTCAGCAGCTGAAAGCCCATGATCACGGCACCCAACACCACCAGCACCACGCCGGTGGCACGGTTGAGCGTCTTGGGCTGCGCCTTATTGGCAAACACGGCGGCAATCTGCGCCCAGATCAGCGTGAAAACAATGCACAGCAGCCAAACCGTCACATCCGGCAGACCGCCGATGGTGAAATGCGACACAGCGCCGGTCAGCGCCGTAAAGGTCATGATAAACACGCTGGTACCCACGGCAGTCTTCAGCTCATAGCCCAGCACCGTGGTCAAGATCAGCAGCAGCATCATGCCGCCGCCGGCGCCGACAAAGCCACAGATGAACCCGATCAGTGAGCCGCATATCAGCGATTGAACCATGCGCTTTTTGACCGAGACCGCCGCCATCGACTCCTTGGTGGTCATCACCGGGCGCACAATAAACTTGATGCCCAGCAGGAAGGTCATAAACACCGAAAAGCCGCCCATAGTGGCAGAGGGCACAAGGCTGGCAATATAGCTGCCCACCACCGTGAACACCAACACACTGGCGAGCATCACCAAGCCGTTTTTAATATCCAGATTCTTATTCTTATGGTAGGTATACGCCGAGACCGCACTGGCTAACACGTCGGAGGACAGGGCGATCCCCACCGCCATATACGGATCCATATGCAGAAACGTGATCAGCATAGGGCTGATCACCGCCGCCGCACTCATTCCGGCAAAGCCGGTGCCGAGACCGGCTCCCATACCGGCAAAAAAGGTCACTAAAATCGTCTGTACCAGCTCCATAGGTCACATTTCCTCCGTAAGAATGGCGTCCAGATTCTGCCCGATCACGGCAATGGCTGCGAAAAAGCTGCGGCGCACATCCTCATCCATCCCCGCAAACAGCCGGGCGGCAAACTCGCTCTGCAGCTGCTGTCCCCGCCGGATGACCGTCCGTGCTTTATCCGTACAGAGCAGCTCCGTCTTGCGGCGATCCCCCGCCACCGGACGCCGCTCCAGATAGCCGGTCTGCACCAGCCGCTCCACATACGCCGATACCAGATTCGCCTTGATATGGCGCAGCTCGACGATCTCGCTGGCGGTCTTGCAGTCCGGATTGTTGCCTAAAAACAGCAGAATATCAAATGCCGTCTGGGGCAGCTCCAGCTCCCGGCACAGAGGCTTGCACACAGCGGTATACGCCTGTGCGATCTTGCGGGACAGTTCAATACTCGGTTTCATGGACGCTCCTTATACTTCACCGTTTGAATAGTTCAAATTTTGAAGTATTATAGCATGGATCACCGCAGCTGTCAACCGTAAATGTTTCCCATGGACATCAAAAAGCGCTGCCCGCTCCGGTTTCCCGGGCAGGCAGCGCTTATTCTTCTATTGTTTCTGTATATACCCGGCGCCGAACGCATGGGGCAACAGCTCCCCCAGCGTATACCGTTCATAGGTATCGGCGCCGGTCACCAGCAGCACCGGAAGCGCCGGAGAGCAGAACTCCGCCAGCACCTGGCGGCAGGCGCCGCAGGGCGGATAACCGCCCCGGATCACGCCCTCCCTGCCGCCAGCCACCGCCAGCATGGAAAAACGCCGTTCCCCCTCGCTGACCGCCTTGAAGACCGCCGTGCGCTCGGCGCAGACGGTGGAGCCGTAGGCGGCATTCTCCACATTGCAGCCGGTAAATACCTGACCATCCTCCGTCAGCAGCGCCGCCCCTACCCAATAGCGGGAATAGGGAGCGTACGCCCGCTGCGCCGCCTCGACGGCGTGGCGGCACAAGGTCAACTCGTCCATTACACCGACTCCTTTCGGACCGTCTGCCACAGGCTGGTACCGTCACCCCGGAAATCCACGCCCAAATATTCCGCCGCCGTCGCTCCGATATCGGCAAAGGTGGAGCGTGTCCCCAAATTCACCGGGCGCACCGGTGCGCCGTACAGCAAAAAGGGCGTATACTCCCGGCTATGGTCGGTGCTGTCGTCCCCGGGGTCGCAGCCGTGGTCGGCGGTGATCATCAGCACATCCTCCGGCTGCATTCCCGCCAAAAACGTGGGCAGCCACCGGTCAAAGACGCCGAATGCCCGTCCATAGCCGTCCACATCCTGCCGATGCCCGTAAAGCATATCGAAATCCACCAGATTGACAAAGCACAGCCCCGCAAACGGCTCCTGCAGCGCCCGCAGCGCCGCCGCCATGCCCTCCTCGTTATTGCGGGTGCGCTCGGCACGGGTGATGCCCCGTCCGGCGAAGATATCCCCGATCTTCCCCACCGCCCAGACGGTCTGCCCGGCGGCCTTGAGAGCGTCCAGCAGGGTCTGCCGGGGCGGCTCCAGCGAAAAATCGTGCCGATTGGCGGTGCGGGTAAAGCCGGTCTCCGGCGTCCCCACAAAGGGACGGGCGATGACCCGCCCCACCCCGTACGCCCCGGTGAGGATCTCCCGTGCCATCCGGCAATAAGCATACAGCTGCTCCGGCGGCACCAGCTCCTCATGGGCGGCGATCTGAAACACGCTGTCCGCCGAGGTATACACGATCAGATCCCCGGTCTCCAGATGCTGCCTGCCGTAATCCCGGATCACATCGGTGCCGGAATAGGGACGATTACACAGCACGCTCCGTCCGGTTGCGGCGCAGAACGGCTCCAGCACCTCCGGCGGAAACCCATGGGGAAAAGTGGGCAGCGGACGCTCCGATACTACCCCGGCAATCTCCCAGTGACCGATGGTGGTGTCCTTTCCCGCCGAGCGTTCGGTCATGCGGGCATAGGCACCCAGCGGCTGCGCCGCCGGCGGCAAAAAATCCTGTCCATCGATATTGAACAGCCCCAGCTTTCCCACGGTCTCCGCCTGGAAATCCCGGGCGGCGGCGATCCGCCGCAGGGTATGGCAGTCATGATCGTCGAAAGCGGCGGCGTCCGGCGCCTCCCCGATGCCGCAGGAATCCAGCACGATGAGAAACACCCGTTTCATAGCGCCGCCTTCCTTTCCAGCGATGCGGCGGTCTCCAGCGCCAGCTGCATCATGGCGGTAAAGGAGGTCTGCCGCTCGGCGGCGGTGGTGCTCTCGCCGGTGACGATATGGTCGGATACAGTGCAGATCGCCAGCGCCTGCCGCCCCAGCCGGGCAGCGGTCATATACAGTGCCGCCGCCTCCATCTCCACCGCCAGCACGCCCATCTTCCCCCACAGAGCCGTGCTGCGCTGCGCCGGGGGCAGGTCGTCCTCGTCGTTATAAAACCGATCGGAGGACAGCAGATTGCCCACATGCACCGGCAGCCCCTGCCGGGCAGCAATATCGGCGCAGCACCGCAGCACGGGATAGGCGGCGATGGGTGCAAAGGTGCCCGGCAGCCGGAACTGCCCGGCAAACGCCGAATCGGTGCACGCCGCCTGTCCCAGCACGATATCCCGCAGCCGCACCTCCGGGGTCAGCGCCCCGGCTGAACCCACCCGCAGAATCGTCTGCACCCCATAAACCTCATACAGCTCCCGGGCATAGATTCCAATGGAGGGCATCCCCATGCCGCTGGCCATCACACTCACCGGCACCCCACGATAGGTGCCGGTATACCCCTGTATCCCCCGGACATTGTTGACCAACCGGGGGTCATCCAAATAGGTCTCGGCAATAAACTGTGCCCGCAGCGGGTCACCGGGCATCAGCACAGTTCCGGCGAAATCGCCGGGTCGTGCCGCAATATGCGGCGTCGGATAGGAAATCATGCGATCAGCCTCCTTATCGTCTCATTCTTCTGCCTGCGCCAGCCGCACCAGACGGCTGGTTCCCAATCGGTCGGCGCCCAGCGCCAGAAAATCGGCAGCATCCTGCCAAGAGCCGATGCCCCCGGCCGCCTTAATGCGCACCGACGGATCCACATGCTGCCGGAACAGCGCCACATCCTCCCGGGTAGCGCCGCCGGTGGAAAAGCCGGTGGAGGTCTTGATATACTCGGCGCCGGAACGGGACACGATGCGGCAGGCACGGCGCTTTTCCTCCTCGGTAAGCAGGCAGGTCTCCACGATCACCTTGAGGATATGCTCCCCGCACGCCGCTTTGACCTGACGGATCTCCTGCTCCACGGCGGCGTCCTGCCCCATCTTCAGCCCGCCGATGTGCAGCACCATATCCACCTCATCGGCGCCGTCTGCCACCGCCCGTGCCGCCTCGGCGCATTTGATCTCCGGCACACTGTAGCCGGTGGGGAAGCCGATGACGGTACACACCGGCAGACGCCCGTGCAGGTATGCCGCCGCCGGCTGTACATACACCGCCGGAATACACACCGACGCCGTCCGATACCGCAGCCCCTCGTCGCACAGCTGCCGGACCTGCTCCCATGTGGCAGCCGGTGACAGCAGCGTATGATCCACCCGAGCCAATATCGTCTGTTTATCCATGGCGCTCCACTCCTTTCCTATGGGTTCAGTATACCCCATTCCGGCACAAATGTAAAGGAAAAAGGCGCTGCCGCAGCAACGCCTTTTTCTCCCTGTCCTATTGCTTTTCTGCCGGTGCATTTTCTTTCCGCTTTTTCCGCAGGAGCAAAACCACCACGAAGCCGCCTGCCAGCGCCACACCTGCGGCGATCAGCACCCAGCCCCACCAGGGGAAGAAGCTCTGCGTGGTCTGGCGCACCACCCGCCGCCGCTTAGCAGGGGTGGGGGTATCGTCGTCCGGCTGCGCATCGTCCGGATCCTCCTCGGAGGTATCCGGCTGGATGCCGCTATCCTCCGGCTCCGGCTCCTCCGCATCGCCCGACGCATCCGGCTCCGGCAGCGGCGTCACCGCCACAGTGGACGCCTTGCCCGCCTGTATCCCCAGTATCTCCAGCTCGCACACCGTCACCAAATGACGGTCAAAGGCGGCGCCGTCCGCCGGGATGCTGTTGGCGCCGGTGATATACAGCCGCACATACCGGGCGGTAAACGGCTCCACGCTCCGGCTGAGAATGTCCAGCGTATTGCCCTGCACCCTGTCCGCCGCAGTCCAGCTCTTGCCGTCATTGCTGTATTGCAATTGGAAATCCCTGGTATTGTAGGCGGAAAGCTGCCCGGCATAGCCGGCATTCTTCAGCACATACTGGGTGACGGTGCAGGGCGTCCCCAGATCCACCATCAGCCAGGCGCTGCCGTTTTGCAGCTGCCCCCGCCAGACACTGGCAATGCCGTCGTTCGCCTTGAATGCCTCGGCATCGTTATCGCTGGCGTAGATGTCCTTTTCCAGCGCCCGGTTGGCGATCCGCTCCACCTTCAGGGAGCGGAACTGCGCCGTCACCGCCGGAGCCAATCCGTTCACAGAGGCACCATAGCCCCAGAAATCCCCGGTGCCGTCCTCACCGCTGTAGAAGGTCAGACCGTAGCCCGTATTCAGCCGCAGGGAACGGACAGAGGACAGCGTCTGTCCCAGCGCCCGCAGCTCCGCCGCCGTATAGAGCTTTTCCTCCAGACCGGTATACAGCCCGGAGCCGTCCCCGGTCACAAAGGTCTGCGCCACCCCCGGCGCCGCTATGACGCCGCTGCGATACGCCGGCACATCCTCCCGGTTCAGGGTAAAGGGGCTGTCCATAAACAGCTGTCCGTTGTCGTTGCCGTTGGCATCGCCGCCACTGTTCACCAGCGAATAGGGGCCGTCGCTCCAGCAATCCACAAAGCAGATCCCCGGCCAGTAGGTCTCAATATCAAAGAGGGTATCCAGCCAGTTGCCCCGGGGCTGGGTTCCCATTTTCACCCAGTTGCCGGTGCGGCAGGACAGCTCGGTGAAGCCCATGGGCTTGCCGGTGCTCACATACCAGTCATAATTGGGAAACGGCTGAGTGCGCAGCTTGCCCAGATTGTCGTCGGAGTACATGGTGGCGCCGTAAACGTCCACATAGTCGTTTCCGGGATCCCGCTCCAGCGTATCAAAGGTAGCGCCGGGGGAATAGGTCACCAGAAAGCCCTCCAGCCCGGAGTCGATCATATCCTGCACCGTCTGCTGGAACACCCGCACGAAATGGTCAAACCCCTCCTCGGTCATACCGGTAAAGGGCTGATAGTTAAACTCCACCCACGGACGCCACAGATAGGCTTTCACGCCGCTGTCCTCCAGCTGCTGCAGCGCTGCGATCAGATTGCGCTGATACAGCATCCAGATGGCGTAGATCTGCATATCCCGCTCCGGGTTCGTCCGATCCAGCTCGGCAATGGCGTCGGCGGAGCTTTCGTACTTGCCGCTGCGCACCGCCATGCTGCCGCACACATTGTCGGCGCCCCAATCGGAATGGACCAGCAGCACATTGTTGTTGTCATAGTGCGCCTTGAGCAGCGCATTCGCCTCGGGCACGTTGGTGAAGGTAAAGGTCTGGCTCGTCAGCTGCCCCTCCGCATCAAACACCGGAGTATCCACATTCACCTCGTAGCGATTGGAATACAGCGCCGCTTCCGAGCCGAACTCGCTTTTGATCTCCTGATACACCTTATCGGAGGTGGTGATATCAAAGGTGCCGCTGAGCAGCTGTTGAGAATCCACCAGCGTGCAGAGGTAGGCATACAGATTCTTCGCCTCCTGACTGGCATGAGGGTTCACCGGCTCCAGAATGTGCTCCGCCGTTACCTCCTCCGGCAAAACGATGCGGGACCAATCCTCCGGCACCACCCCCTCCTGCCAGCTGTAGGTCGCCGCCAAGGGGGTCAGCTGCAGCAGCAGGATGGCGACCAGCGCCAGCACCGCTGCGGTCAACGCAGTGCGTTTCATACGGATTTCCCTCCTTTCCCGGCGGAGCGGCGTTTCCGCCGCACCGCAAAGCCTGCCGCCAGCAGCAGCGTCATGACACCGCCGCCCGCCGCCGCATACCGCCATGCAGGCGCAGCGGACGCTATCCGGCTCTCACCGGCGACAAATGCCGCCTGCAGGGGCGTGTTGGTGCGCCTGCCGTTCAGACGGTTGATGGAGTCCAGATCGTTAAACTTCAGATATACCAGCGATACACTGGCGGTGCGGACGATGGCGTCCTCCCGGTTATTCTCCAGATTGTGATAGACCGGGTAGTTGAGCGCCGCCGCCTGAATGGTGCCGTCCGGCCGGGTATAGGCGTTGAGCATAGGGGTGATCCTGCCGTCCTGCACCCGTCCCATCGTCTGATGATAGGCGGCGGTGACGGGCACCGTGATCCCCACCAGCCGTCCGCCCAGCTGCTCGTCGGTCAGCGGAGTGCCGGCGCCATCCACCAGACGGATGGTGTACATCTGCTCCCCATCCACCGTCAGCCAGTTGCCGTAGGTATGCCGCTCCACATCAGCCGGCAGCGCCGCTGCCTCCAGCGTAAAGCCGTGCAGCACCGTTTCAAAGAAGTCAATGTCGTCTGCATTCAGCTGGGACACCTGCACCCGCACGGTGCCCAGCACCGTCTGCTGCTCGTAAGCGGTGGTGGGCGGCACCTCCGGCTGGGTCAGCACCCCCTCCACCTCGATCTCGCTTATCCGGGCGCTGGCATACCCCACCACCCGCTGCTCCGGATAGGTCCGGTCATAGGTGCCGTAGGGACGGGTCACCACCACTGCCACAAAGCGATAGGTACCCGCCGCCTGCGCCTGCGTCAGCGTATAGCTGAGAGTGCGCTGGTTATGGGTATCCCGCTCCACATCCTGCATATACCGCTCGTTTTCCGCATCATAGTGATAATATTCGCCGCCGGTGGTATATAGGAGGGACTCATTCTTGAACAGGTCCGCATACCGATAGGCGGCGTAATACTGCACGCCCGCCAGATGATAATTGTATTCATCCGAGCTGGTGACCCGGATTTCCGACAGCTTGGACTCGCCCCCCAGATGGTACACCAGCACCTGCCACGGGGTATCGTACTGGAGTAGCTGATAATCCATATCGTATTCGTTCTTCATGGGGATCTTCACCCCGTGGGAGGTGGCGCCCCGGGTGCTGTAGTCCCCGTCAGTAAGATTCGATGCCGGCTCCTCAAAGACCAACGCCATCGCATCCTTCAGCGTGCCGGTGTTGCCCGTTCCCGGCTCGCCTCTTTCGTTGACGGCGGTGCGATTGTCGATGCCCCGTGCCTCGATCTGAAAGGCGTCTGTCGGCTCCTTCCCGGCGATGAGATCCACCGGCTCCGGCGGGGCATCCCCCACCCGGTCGCCGTAAGCGCCGATCTCCCCGATGCGCAGACAGGCATACCAGATGTTGGAGATGCGCTGTCCATTCAAAAAGGCGTTCGGCTCCTCCGCCTCGCTCTTGGTGCCGTCGGGGCAATACAGCTCAAAGCCCACATACTGCCCCTGACGGGCTTCTGCCGCCTGAAACTCCCACTCTTGCCCGGTGACGTCGAATTTCTCCGCCTGCACCACCCGGTTTTCCTCCGCATACAGGTTGGACAGGCTGGTGCCGACATAAATACGGATCAGGTGCGGCACATAGCCGCTGCCCTCGCCGGAGCCAGCAAGCGCAAACTGCCGGAGTGCGTAGATGGCATCCAGCTTATAGCTCATTTGGATCCAGTCGCCGTAGGGCGCCGGGAATACCGTGCGGGCGGCGGTATCGCCGTTCAGACACAGCTTGCCATCGGTGGAGACCGCCAGCACGGTGTCATCCTTCGGCAGCAGCGGCTCCCGCACAGCACCGGAAAAGGGTGTGATCCCGTTCAGCCGGTTCGGCTCCTGCAGGATCGCCGCCGTGCTCTCCAGCCGCCGCCAGGAACCGGCGGTCGCCTGTGTCCAGCTATTGGCTGCCGTTTCGGAATACACGCCGATCTCGCCGATACGCAGCGAGCCGTACCAGATGTTGGAGATGCGCTGTCCGTTCAGAAAGGCGTGCGGCTCCTCCGTCTCGTCCTTTGTGCCGTCGGCGCAGTAGAACTCGAAGCCCACATAGCGTCCCGCCTTGGCGGTGTCCGCTTTGAACTGCCATTGCTCCCCGGTGACATCGAATTTCTCCGCCTGCACAACCCGGTTCTGCTCGGTGTACAGGTCATCGGGGCTGTCGGCAACATAAATGCGGATGAGATGGGGCGCATACAGGCTGCCCTCGCCGGAGGATGCCACCACAAACTCCTGCAGCTCATACGATCGTCCCAGATCGTAGGTCAGCGGCAGCCAATCGCCCCAAGGAGCGGTAAAGATCGTACTGGCGGCGCCGTTCTGACACAGCTTACCGTCGGTGGAGGTCTCCAGCACGGTATTATCCTTGGGGATCCACGGATTTTCGCCCCAGGTGGGGGTCACCCCCGCCAGCAGGTTCGGACGCTGCAGCACAGGGGCATCGTCGGTCAGCCGCATCCAGCTGCCTTTGGCAGCTTGGCTCCACTCCTCCTGCGCCGGTTTTTCTGCATAAGCACCCAGCTCCCCTAACCGGCGGGTGTCGTACCAGGGACCAATCCCGAAGCCCTCAGAATCATTCCCCCAGGCACAACCCGCCGGAGTATACAGCCGGAAACCCACATACTGCGCCGACACCGCCTGCGCCGCCCGCAGCAGCACGTTCCGCTCGGTCGCCGCTAAGCCTTTTCGTTCCGCCACCTTATGGCTGTCGCTATACAGCGTATCCCGGTCGGTGCCGGCATACACCTGCACCCAGCACTCCCGCAGCCCGGCAATGTCGCCGCCGCAGGAGCCAAGCAGAAACTCCCGCACCGTCTGCACGGCCCCCATATCGAAGGTGAACTGCCGCCAATCGCCGGAGCCCTGTCCGGCGCCAAACAGCTCAAAGCCCACAAAATCGCCGGAGCCGTTGACGCTCAGCTGTCCGTCGGTCAGCAGCGCCATATCCGTTCCGTCCTTTGTCGTCCAAGGAGCGGCAACGTTATACGGATTGCCGGTGGGTGTCAGACCCGCCAGCAGGTTATTTCCCGGAGCGGCGGTCACTGCCCGGTAGCTGCCCACCTCGGCATCGTTCCACTCCTCCTGCGCCACATACACGCCGATTTCGCCAATACGCAGCGAGCCGTACCAGATGTTGGAGATGCGCTGCCCGTTCAAAAAGGCGTTTGGCTCCTCCGTTTCATCCTTTGTGCCGTCGACGCAGTAGAATTCAAAGCCCACATAGCGTCCCGCCTTGGCGGTGTCCGCTTTGAACTGCCACTGTTCCCCAGTGACATCGAATTTCTCCGCCTGCACCACCCGGTTCTGTTCGGTGTACAGGTCATCGGGGCTGTCGGCAACATAAATGCGGATGAGATGGGGCGCATACAGGCTGCCCTCGCCGGAGGACGCCACCACAAACTCCTGCAGCTCATACGATCGTCCCAGATCGTAGGTCAGCGGCAGCCAATCGCCCCACGGCGCTGTGAAGATCGTGCGGGCGACGGTATCGCCGCCTTGGCACAGCTTACCGTCGGTGGAGGTCTCCAGGACGGTATTATCCTTGGGCAACCACGGATTCTCGCCCCAGGTGGGAGTCACCCCCGCCAGCAGGTTCGGACGCTGCAACACTGCGGCGCCCTCGTCCAACTGCGCCCAACTGCCTTTCGTTGCCGCTGTCCATTGCACCGACTGCGCCTGCGCCAGCACCAGTCCGGCAGGCAGCATAGACAACAGCAGCGCAGCAATCAGCACCGCAGCAATGCAGCGACTTTTGCGGCTAATCGTCATACTCTCTCCCTACTTTCTGTCAAATTCGGACTAATCGTTTGCAACAACGACCCTTACACGCTCATTATAGCGTGTCGGTACACCGATTTCCTCTCTGTTCTACGAAAATTATTGCATTTTTTCCGATTACTCTTGAAAAATCGAAAAAATAACGGTATGATAAGCATAAATCTCACAAAAAGGGGACAATCAGTATGGCAAAAGCAGTGGATCTGCCCATATACTCCCAAGAGGAATTCCTACTTAACGACGGCATCGTCAACGCCTCGCCCCGGGTAGCAAAAACAGCGGTGGAGACCCATTCCCACGAGTTTTTTGAGATCGAATACATCTACCGGGGCAAGGGGATACATCATCTGAACGGCCGGGACTTTCCGCTGCATCCGGGCGCCGCCTATCTGCTGACCCCGGCGGATGTCCACTCTCTGGAGGTGGAGGAGCCGCTGCAGATCTTCAATGTGCAGTTTTCCGAGGGCTTGTTCCACGGCAATCCGCTGGGCATGGATCTGCTGCAGGCGCAGGGGGTGCAGCTATATCTGACCGCTCGGGAGGAGGAGACCATCCAGCCCCTTTATTTTCAGGTGATGGAGGAGGCGCAGAACCGCCTGCCCTTTTCCACCCCTTACATCCAAGGACTGACCCAGTGCATTCTCATTCTGCTGCTGCGCAAGGTGGACTCCCGCAATCTGCAAAAAGCCCCCAACTCCATTCAGGAAGCGCTGATGTTCATTCACCGCCACTTTCGGGAGCCGCTGACTCTGGACACCATCGCCGCTGTCGCCGGTTTGAGTCCCCATTATTTCTGTCAGGTATTCCACAACGCCACCGGCGTCACCGTCACCCGCTATCTCAACAATCTCCGGGCGCAGTATGCCCGCAATCTGCTGGTAACGGAAAACCGCAGCATCACCGACGTGTGCTTTGAAAGCGGTTTCGGCTCCTTTGCCAGTTTTTCCCGTGCCTTTCGGGAATATCATCACACCACACCCCTGCAGATCCGCAAGGCAGGAAAGCGACAGGTGTAGGCGCCGGTCCGCAGGCACAAAAAAGAACCCTTGTCCGCCAAGCGGGCAAGGGTTCTTCCAATAGAAACGGCGATCGATCAAGTGAAACGGGCAGCCATCAGGATCGGATACGCATCGTCCACGATGTTCACCATCCGGCGCACCAGCGCCAGGCACTCCTGTCCCACCGTCTGCGGATCGATGATGGCATCCAGCTCCGCACGGGTATCCCGGTCGGTGTCCACATAGAACTTCACCCAGCGGTATTTGCTGTTCAGCTGGTTGCAGCAAAGCAAGCCGGCCGCCTGCTTATCCTCGGAGAAATTGCAGATCTCCCAGCATGCCAGCTGTACCAGACCCTCTCCGTCCTTATCGAAAAAGACGAAGATCGGGATCGTTTTGAGATTATCGCCGCTGTAGGTCACACTGACGGTAAACTCGCCCTTATCCTGATACTTGATCCCCTGCTGCTCCATATAGGCCATGAATGCCTGCTTATACGAAAATGCCATATTCTCAACCTCCTGCTGCAATTTTCTTCAGTATACCACAAAAAACGCTCCTGTGCAAGTCCCATTACCGGCATTTTTAAGCGTTCAATCCAGCGTCTCCCCACGGAATACCCGGTCGATCTCCTCGCCGGTCAGGTGGTTTTTCACCAGCAGCACCGACACCATCCGATCCAGCGTATCCCGGTTTTCGGTCAGCAGCCGCACCGCCTGCTCCATCTGCTCGGTCAGGATCCCATTGACGGCGCCCCGCACCTGCAGCGCCAGCTCGCTCCCCTGCAGCGCCTGCCGGCTGATGGTCGCCAGACCGAACTGGCTGTCCATCCCGTAGCTGCAGATCAGCTGCTCCGCCAAGCGGGTCGCTGCATCCAGATCGCCGGAGGCGCCGGTGGAGAGTCCCTCCTCCGCCCCGTAACAAACGATCTCCGCCGCACGGCCGCCCAGCGAGGTGCGGATACGGGACAGCAGCTCACTGCGGGTATACAGAGCTTTTCCCTCCTGATTTTCGTGCTGCATATAGCCGCCATGATCGCCCCGTGCCACGATCGTCAGATAGGAGGGCTTCTCGCCGCTCTGCCAGCACAAAAAGGCATGACCCGTTTCATGGCGAGCCACCCGCTCCAGCAGCTCCCGGCTCCACGGCTTTGCCTCGCCGCTCTGGTGGGTCTCAAACGCCTCCTCCAGCAGCGCATCGGTGACCGCACTTTCCCCGCTGCGCAGCGCCGCCCGCAGCGCCATCTCCAGCACCGACTCCAGCGCCGCCAGGCTCATGCCGGTGGACCGCATCGCCAGATTATCCACCTGTCCGTCGGACAGCGTGAACGCCGGATTCTTCTGCATCTGCATCCGAATGTAGCGCACCCGATCCTCCTGATCCGGCAGATCGATGCACACCCGACGGTCAAACCGCCGCACCAGAGCGGGATCCAGACTCTTCTCCCGTCCCGGCTCCACCTCGTAATTGGTCGCCGCCAGCACAAACACCGGCTTCGTCGGATCGCTCTTAAAGCCGTCCATCTCCGTCAGAAACGCCGTCAGCGTTGCATCCACCCCATCGGCGGCACCCCGGCGCTCCCGGCCAATGGCATCGATCTCATCCACGAACAAAATGGACGGTGCATACCGCCGGGCCGTGCGGAACAGCTCATGCACCTTTTCCGCACCCTCGCCGACGTATTTCTTCACAAACTGGTTGCCCTCGGCGGCAATGAACGTCACGCCGGATTCGCATGCCATCGCCTTCGCCAGCATGGTCTTACCGGTGCCGGGCGGGCCATACAGCAGCACCCCACGGGGCGGCCGCACACCGGTACCCAGATACTTTTTCGGGTCCTTCAGATATTCCACAAAGTATTGCAGCTCACCCTTGGCATCCTTAGCGCCGATGACCTGATCGAACCGCACATCGGGGCGGGAGACCTGACTCAGCACGTTCTTGGCATCCTCCGGATCCACCGCCGTCTCCAGCCGGAAATCGAACAGACGAATCTCCGCCTGCACCCCATCCTCGGAGACCTGCTGCGCCGTATCGAACACCACGATCTTATTGGCACGGGCCAGCGTACGCATGCTCTCCTGCTGATGCAGCTGCACACAGATGCGGCGCATGGCATCGGCAAAGGGCTCCGTGGTATCCTCCAGCAGGATCGTCCCCCGCACGCCGATCCGCCGGTACGACAGACGTTCCTCGGCATTCAGATGCACTGCGGGCGTCTCCAGTATGTAGGTGGGCAGATCGCTCATATTCTCCCGCACATACCGCAGCACATCCCGTGCCTCCGACGCCGCATCCTCGATATTCAGATACGCCGCCCGGTCGCTCCGCAGTCCCTGGGTCGGATCCAGCAGCACCATCTTCACATCCTGCGTACGCAGCACCTTCTGCGCCTGCTCCAGCGTGGCCGCTCCGGCAAACCGGCAGCAGTCGGTCAGCGTCCGGCACCGCTCGACCGTCTCCTGAGCCGCCAGCACCAGCACACAGGGCTTCGCATTGCTTTCAAACAGGCTGCGGGTCTCCGACGCCTCCGGCAGATCCACCGCCAGCCGGATCTTGCGTATCCGCCCGGTAAAATCGCCGCCCTTTTCCGATGAGACCAGCCGCAGCAGCTCATACAGCTCGCCGTTAAAGAAGCTCGCTGCCCGCCCACGGATCGTGCGGGCATCGGCGGCCCCTCCCTCTGCAAACAGCACCGAGGTGAACACCGCCTCGTCGCACTGCACGGCAATGCCCAGCTTCGCCTCCAGATTGACAGCGTGACGCAGGATCTCCCGCTTGGCGATCTCCCGCAGGTCGTGCGCCTCCACATGATTGAACATCACCACATTTCCGGAGGCAAACCGGGAACAGATCGCCCCCGGGAAGAACGAGGCGCCCGTGTGGGGATCTTTATCCTTTTCCAGCGCCTTGAGGATCACCTTCCGGGACACGCAGGAATACTCCCGGGTTTCCCCCTCCAGATACAGAGAACGCCCCGCATTGGTGGTAAAGATGAGGATCGCATCCTTGAAGGGCACCTCCTCCTCCGAGAAATTGTCCTGCAGCCGCCCGGCGTCCAATATCTGCAAAAACAGGTGGATCACGTTGACGTTGGCTTTTTCGATCTCATCGAACAGCAGCACGCACCGGGGATTCTCCGCCACAAAGCCGGTCACCACGCCGGGCTTGGCACCCTTGTACACCTTATTGGTGCCGGCAAACATCAGATTGGCTTCCTTATCCGAATATTCGCTCATATCGAAGCGCTTGAAGGGGAGCTGCAGTGTCCGGGCAGCCTCCTCCGCCAAAAAGGTCTTGCCCACGCCGGGAGGGCCGGCGAACAAAAACGTCGCCAGCGGGCGCACACGGGTATGATCCGTCAGCGCCATCAGCTCCGCCTGAAAATATCCGGAGGTCAGCACGTCGATGGCATGCCCCTGCCCGTATACCGCCTTGCGCAGGGTCTTTTCCACCTCCTGCACCCGGGCGGTCAGCTCAGCGACCCCCCATTTTTCCTCCGGCTCCCGGGGCGGCTGCGGCCGCTTGGGCTCCCGGACATCCGACTGTGCGGGGGGCTCAGCCGAGGCAGCGGGCGGCGTCGTGCGGGGACGCTGGGGGGCGCCCAGCAGCGCCGCCAGCTGATCCTCCAGATTCATCTGCCGGTCGCCGTCGTCGGTCTTTTCTTCCGGAAACAATACCGACCGCAGGGATGCGTCCGGATCGGCAAAGATCCCCTCGTAGATCGTATCCAGCGTGGCGCAGTCCGCCCCGCCGGCAGCGGCTTTTTCCCGAGCCGCCTCCAGCTTGCCGGACAGATAGGCCTTATCCGAATCCCCGCTGCCCCGGGACAACTCGTCCAAGCGCCGGCACAGGGCAGTCAGATCATCCGTTTTCGTGCGCAAAAAGGACAGAACCGGGGCGGCTTCCTCCGCCTTTTCCCCGTTCAGGGCTCCCTCCTGCTCCATGCGCAGCAGCTCCGCCGTCAACGCCGTCGCCGACCAGGCGACCCCCTCGGCGCTCTTGCCGGTCATGCGCCGCAGCAGCTCCGCTACCAGCGGACTATAGCGTATCTCTTCCATAATTACCTCCTTACAGACCCGTGATGCGCCGGATCTCTCCGGCCTGCGCCCGTGCC
This sequence comes from uncultured Eubacteriales bacterium, assembly GCA_934630515.1. GTDB lineage: Bacteria > Bacillota > Clostridia > Oscillospirales > Acutalibacteraceae > UBA5905. The sequence goes on from CAKTVV010000003.1 coordinate 78,479, forward strand.
GTCTCCGAGACGGCGATCACCGTTTTCATTGCCTTTGCCGGGTGCCGATCCCGCCGAAGCAGCACCGTCAGCAGCCGCCAGCACCAGAAGAACGGCAGCAGCACCGGCAGCCGTCCCAGCAGCGCATATTTCCCCTTCATGAACGCAAAGGAGGGAAATGCCCGGTGCAGCAGATAGCAGCCCTTGCCCTCCCGGTCATCCGCCATGGCGGCGCCCTGCCCATCCTTGCCGAACAACGCCCCGGCGCAGATGTATTCCAGCAGCGTATCCAGATCCGGCGGCAGCGGTCTGTCCTGCCCCTCCGGCTCCAGCACATAGCCGTTCAGAGCCTCCAGAGCGGAATAAAACTGCCACAAGCCCAGCAGCTCCAGCTGCTGCCGCAGCACCGTCATATCCACCGGCGGACCGAAATGGGTATAGACATACTGATCCAGCAGCATCCGGATCCCCATACCGCCGCCGGTCATATGCTTCGCCGCATGCACCGTCTGAAACACCAGAAATTCCTCCGGCGACATAAGCATCTCGCTGCCCTCCGCCGGCTCCAGCCGACGGAAAATATCCCGATAATACCGCCGCAGCAGCGGCTCCTCGTCCCGCAGCCCGTGATGCAGCTCAATATGCGCCCCCGGCATCCGATATTCGTCGTGATTGGTCCCTTTGGACAGCAGCGGATACCCCCGCTGCCGCATCAGCCGCCGCACCCGCAGCCGTTCCCCCACCGGCACCAGAATATCCACGTCTGCCGCCGTGCGCAGCACCGGATACAGCCGCTGCAGCACATAGCCCTTCAGCCCCACAAAGGGGATCCGCTCCTGCCGCAGCAGCTGCGCCAGCTGCTGCGCCGCCGCCTCCTGCCGGGCTGCCTGCACCGTCAGCACCGTCTGGGTCGTCTCCCAGCGCTCAAACACCGCCGCCGGCAGCGCCTGCCGCCACTGCAGAATGACCGGCCATAAAACGCCGATGATCCGATGGCGATACGCCAGCCGGTACAGCCGGCGGGCGGTCTCCTCCGGGTCCTCCGGCAAGGGTACCGGCTCCCCCCGCAGCGCCGCAGCCGCCGCCGACAATAATTCAAAATACATAGACTCTGTCATGGTCGATCCTCTGTTCCGCCGCTCCGTCAGTCCATCGCCAGCTCGCAGCGCCACACCTCGACGCCGGAATCGGCAAATACCGCCCGCAGGCGCTCCTGCAGCTGCTCCGCTGTCACCTGTTTTTTCATCACGACCTGCAAGAACCCGCCGCCGCCGGCGCCGCAGATCATCCGGCCATCGATCAGATCCTCCACCGACAGGAAGATCTGGTCGATGCAGGTGTTGGTACAGCCCATATCCATCTTCCGGGACAGCGCCCAATGGCGATCCAGCAACGCTGCAAAGCCATCCACGTTGCCCCGCTCCAGCTCAAAGCGCATCAGCGCCGCCACCTGCTGGATCTCGTACAGCACCTGCACCGTATCCGGGTCGGCGCCGATATATTGACCGACCACCTCCCGCAGCAGGTTCCGTGCCAGACGCCGCTGCCCGGTATAAATGATCGCAAAGCGGTCATTCAGCTCCCGCACCGTCTGCGGTGTCAGGTGCAGCGGCACGCTCTGGATCTGCTGGCTCAGCCCCGCCGGAGCACTTACCAGCTTGATTCCCGGCAGCAGTCCGCCCACCTGATCCTGCCAGCCGCCTCCGGTGGACATCAGCTGCTCCATGCACAGCACCAGCCGGAACATCTCATTTTCCGTGGTGTGCAGCCCAAAGAAGCGATCCAGCCCTTTCACACAGGCTGCCGCCAGAATCGAGCTGGTACCCAGCCCGGAGCCCCGGGGAATATGGATCACACGGGTGGACAGATACACGCCGCCGCCCAGCCGCTCCAGCACCATCTCCAGCGGCGCATCCCCCTGCCGGGGGAGCACGCCGCACGCCAGCAGCGCCGCCTTATGCAGCGCAAAGGGATCGCCGGGATCCCGGCAATCCTGCAGCGGCGCTAAGGCGGTAAACTCGCCGTAGGAATCGTTATCGGCGCTGGCCAGCACCACCTTCCGCTCCGGCAGACGCCGCACGACCGCCTCGATGGGGTATTCCCCGTTAAGACGGATCGCCGCATTCAGCACCGTGCCGCCGTTCTCCAGGCAATACGGCGGCGTATCCGACCAGCCGCCGCCGAAATTCACCCGTACCGGCAGGCGGGTCACCACCTCGTCCTCCCGGATACGCAGCTGCGGACGGTACAGCTCGCCCGGCGCCTGCGTGATCACCCGGCAGACGGTCGCAAAGCAGGCATCCAGCGTCTCCCGCTGCTGTTTGCCGGTCAGCAGCCGGGACAGATAATAATAGATCCGGATCTTACGGCTAAAGCCCTGCAGCGTCATCTCATCCAGCCGCTCGACCCGCTCCAGCAGCAGCTCCACCGCCCGTCGGGAGATCCCGCCGGGGAACACCGCCGCTGCCGTTGCTGCCGGCTGCCGCTGCTCGATACGCTCCAGCAGCAGCTCCACCCGCACCCGGTCGCTCATCTTCTCCTGAAATGCCAGCGTAGCCGCAGCATCCGCCAGCTGAAAGCTCTCCTGCAGCGACAGCATCTCGGGGGTCGATTCCCCCGCCAGCGTCCGGCGCAGCGCCTCCTCCACGGTGGCGCACACCGGATACCGGGGAGCGGTCCACAGCGGCTCGTCGATGGGCTCTCCCCGGTACAGCGCCTGCTTGGGGTTATCCTCCACCCCATACATCCGCACCACAAAGCGCCCATCCTTCAGCTTGACGCCGTGCAGCACCGTATGTGCCGGCACCTGCTCCCCGTTCAGAGTGACCCCGGACAGCACACACCCGGCACCCACCACCGAATTCCGATGGATACAGCTATCCTCAATATAGCATCCGGCGCCCACCGCAGCCCGGGGGCTGATATAGGCGTTGGAAGCGGCGAAATCCGTCTGCTTATGGTTTGTGATCACATTGCCCGACCACCCCAGAAACGAGTAAGCCCCGATCTCCTCGGTCATCAGCCGCCGCAGCTCCCAAGTCGTGCCAAAATGGACGAATGCCGCCGGAGAAAACCGCAGCAGCTTCATTGTATACGGGTGCAGCACCCGCCACAGCTCCCGACGGCAAGCCGCCAGCTCCGGCGTAAGCTCCCCCTCCGGCGTTTCCCGCTGATATTCCTCCAGCGTGACGGCGCTCGCCAACGGATACAGAAAATCGGCATAAAACGACAGCCGTGCCCGGTCATTGACAAAGGCGGCGAAGCCCTCCGGCGTTTCCACCAGACGGTACAGATCGTTGAGAATATGGCTGCTCATCACCACGGCGCCGGTGTCGATATCCACATTGCCGTGAGCGTCCGCCGCCCCACAGGAGCGCAGCGTCTCCTCCGTCTGCTTATGCAGAAAGCGCCGGACATTTCCCTCTCCGTCGCCGAGGAACACGCCGTGGTTTTTCCCCAGCGCCGTAGACTCCTTAATGGACAGAGCGGCTGCCCCCCGCCCGTAAAAATCGATCTGCAGCGGATTAAACAGCAGCAGCACATCCCCCGAGCAGACCAGCATCCCCGCCGGGATCCGCTGCGGCACCGCCGTCAGCCCGATGATAAATTCATCGAACAGCGACGAACGGCGTCCGTCCGGCAGCACCCGGGGAACGGGGGAAAACAGCTTTCCGCACACAGAATACTGGGGCACCCGCTTGGAATCGCCCCCGGAGTGAATCATCAGGATCTTCAGCCCGTCAAAGGAGGTCTCCCGCTGACGGATATACCGCAGTCCGTTGAGGGTCGCCCCACCGGAGCCGACCCGTTTCCCCTCCGGGTCCGGCAGCACCGCATAATGGGTACGGGCAGGAATCTGGCGGCGGGACAGCCGCTGCTCCAGCTGCTGCCGGTACGCCTCCGCCTGCGTCTCATTGGATGCCGTCAGGATCACATAGTCCCACACCGGATATTCCTCATTCTGGATCGATTGGGTATAATCGCTGTAGGAATCCAGATAGGACTGCTGCAAGAAAAGGCTCTTATGATCCCGCATAGGATATTCCTCCTCCATCGGTGAATTTCGGTCAGGTACGCTTCTTTGATCGGCGGAGCAGGGTGCTCGCCACCAGCTTCTTCAGATAGGCAAACTCCTCCGTGCGGCAATACACCAGAAAGAACACCCCATTCGGCACCACCAGCACCAACAGCACCCGCACCGCAAAGAACCCCAGTGTATCCGGCAGCCGCCCGCACAGCCAGTGCATCCCCAGCGCCACCCCGGTCACCATAGCCAGCCGCAGGATATACCGCACGAAGTAGCCGGTCACCGGTTTCCGGAACACCTCCCGATACAGCAGCATCGGGTCATACCAGAACATGGTCGCCAGATAGGAGATCACCGTCCCCAGCAGGATTCCGTTGAGTCCCCAAAAGCGTCCCAGCACGACCGACACGACCAGATTGATCAGCACGGAGATCAGGGAACGGTATTTGCCCCTCCAATACAGACCGCAGGCGGTCAAATAGGACTTAATAGAATATTGCACGCCCTCCAATATCATATAGAAAAACAGCAAAAACACGGTGACGGGCGGCAGCAGATATCCGGTATCCCGCAGCCATACCGTCTGGATAAACGGATTCGCCAGCGTAAAGAACGCCACGCCGCAGAAGCCGTACAGCCAGGTATTCATCACACACAGACAGCGGAAAACAAACTCCCCCTGCTCCTTGGTGCCGGTGACAAACAGATTGCCTACGCTGCCGGTCACACTGTCAAACAAATTCGCCAACAGCATCCGGATATAGCCGGCAATCAGCATATAATTGGAGTATATCCCCACCGTATCCACATTCACCAGCAGCGAAATCAGAAGGTTATCCGTGGAATTGGTCATCACACCGCATACCTTGTAAAACGCCGTGCCGATGACATTCTTTTTGATGACCCCCAGCTCATGCCGGGGCAGCCTTTCGGCATGGCGGATATGCAGCGCCGGATAAGCCTTCCCCGCCGCCACGCCGACGATCACATCCGTCAGCACCGTCATACATACCCCAATAATCAGATACCCGTAATATCCGACGGGGCGCCCACGAAACAGCACCAACCAAAGGATCTGCACGATCACGGTGAGAAGCCGAACCACATACCCGATCAGAGAGGGCTTATAGGTACGCTGGTCGGCTGAAAAGATCGTCCGTCGATAAGCAAACAGCAAATAAGAGGATGCCGTCTGTACCAGAAACAGCAGATACACCGCCGTCAGATTGACCGGGGCGGCGGAATCCTTTGTGAGATACGGCAGCGCCGGAATCACGCACAGACCCGCCAGCAGAATGAGCAGCCCGATCACACGGTAGGCGTTTTTGTACAGCGTCATAATGCTGGCGATCTTCTGCTCGTTCTTCTCCTGCAGGGGCTTATACAGGCTGTACACGATCGCCGATTCCAGCCCCAGATCGGTGAGGCTGAGCACCTGCAGCACATTTTCAAACAGGCTGCTGATCCCCAGATAGCTGCGCCCCAACGTGTAAATAAACACAGTCCGTGCGGCGAAGCCCAGAGCGATGCTCAAAACCTGTCCGAATACGCTGGTACACATATTCAGCATACTGTACTGGCTGCGGGTCCGTTCTTTCATACGCTTCCTCCGTCCGGAGCAGCATTTTCAGCTGTGTCCGCAGGAGTCTTCCATTCCGTATGCAGGAAGCAAAAGCACAGATACAGCTGGAAGGGCAGGTCGATCCACGTCAGCATACTGAGGAAGAAATACATCACCAGCAGCACCAGCAGGAGTGAGTAGTTGCCCAGGCTGCGGTGTCCCGTCCGCCGCCGCAAAGCGGCAGTCTGCCCCTCATTCCCGGCGGTCTCGGACATCAGGCAGCCCAGCAGCACCAGAAACAGTCCCGAGCCGACGACGCCCAGTGACGCCAGCATCTCAATGTAGGTATTATGGGCAGAAAAGCCGATCACGGCAGAGCCCAATCCGGAGCCAAACACCAGCCCAAACGGATGCTCCCCCAGATAGGTAAAGTAGCGTTCCCAGATTTCCGTCCGCCCGGTAGTCAGATCCTGATTGGTGCCCTGCTGCGTCAACCGCATCAGCATCAGATTCAGGGCTTCCGATCTTCCGGACAAGGCCAGCAGGATCAGCACCGCCCCTGCCGCCACCACCAGAATCGTCAATCCGTACCGACGCTGCCGGATCCCCGAAGCCATCGCATACAGCAGGATCAGCACCAGCATCAGCAGAAACGATTTACTGACCGTCAGCAAGCCGAAGACCACCAGCCCCACCACCAGTCCGTAGGCGGCGGTGCGGTGCTGTATCCGCTTGTAATTTATCAGCATCAGCAAGCCGATAATGGCGATACACAGATTCACCGCATAGTAGTTGGGATCTGAGCCGAGACCGCTGAAGCGTACTGTTCGGGTGGTCACATATCCGTCAGCCGTGAGCTTAACGATCCGGGTAAAATCAATATAGCGCTGCAGGATGGCGGAGCCACGCCAGGCATATGCCACCGCCGAGCTGACCAGCAGCCCCAGCGCCATCAGCGTCAGATAGTTGGGCAATTCCTTCCGGTGGTCGCTGCGCTTAAAGCAGAGGAACAGCAGCAGCGAGGCAAAGAGCTTAATGATCAGCAGCGGCGCCAGATTATCGGCATAAACGGAGCCGATCAGCACCGAGGCGAACAGCAGCAGAAATACGTTCAGCTCCCGCAAGCGGAACCGTGGGTGGCGCAGCACAAGCAGCAGCGCCACATACAGCTCCAGATAGGTCATAAGCGAGGTGGAGGAGGGGCCCAGCTTGAACACGGTGGCAAACGGCAGCAGATACAGCAGCTGCCCGATGATATTCTCCAGCGGCAGGCAGAAAAACGCCAGCGCCACCAGCACAAACGCCGCCAACGATGCCATTCTGGTATACAAGCCGGCTATGATCATCACCGTATAGACAGCACACAGGATCAGATCCAGCTGCACACCGCTGCGGCGGGTGATCCAGCGCATATCGTCCGATATGGCAGCATTCCCCGCCATTCCCCATGCACCCGCAGGGGCGCTTATTCTTTGCATCCGTTCCACAGTTCTTCCACCTTCTGCAGGGGCGCAGCGGTTGAAAAATCCTTTTCCGCCACCGCCTGCCGCCACTGTGCCACCGGGTATTCACCGGCACACAGCCGCTTCATAAATTCATATATCGCCTCGTCGGTATTCTCTAAAATCAGTCCGTCCACGCCGCTGCGCACCTGCTCCGCCGCCGCTGCATACGCCGTCACCACGCAGGGCAAGCCCAACATCTGCGCCTCGGTCACCGCCATGGGCTTCCCCTCGTAGCGGGAGGGCAGAAAGAACACATCCATCATACGCTCATACGGCAGCGGGTTCAGCTGCTGCCCCAGGAATCGCACCTGCCGCTCCAGTCCGTTTGTCTCCACAAACCGGCGTGCCTGCGGCAGATCCGGCCCGTCTCCGATCCAATACCAGACGATATTCCGCAGCAGTCCCTCGTCCCGCAGCCGTTTCAGAGCAGCCAAGCCCCGATCCAGCCCCTTGGACGCATACACGATGCGGCAGGCGGAAACCAGCCGCACGCCCGCATCCGCCGGCGGAAGGGGCACCGGCTCCGCCCCCCGGCGGCGCACCGCTGCCGCATCCAGAATATTCTCGATGTACATCACCTTGTGTCCGTCCCGGGGCAGCTTCTGCACCAGATGCCGCCGGCATTCCTCCGACACCGTCACAATGGCATCCGCCCGGCGGTACATGGGACGATCCAGCTCCGGGATCAGGTAGCTTTTGTCCACATCCGGGTGGATCCACACAATGCGCCGATCCGCATCCACCCGATCGGACGTCACATAATGGGCGCCCCAGCTCTCGATAAAGCCGATCGCCGCATCGTAATGCCCCGGTAGTCTGCGGGAGATCGAGGCATGCGCCCGCTCGGTAGCCTGCCACAGAGTCATGCGGCTGCTTTTGGCCGGATCCCGGCGAGTCTTCAGAGCATAATACGCCGCCCGGAACACCTGACCGTTCCACACAGACCGCCAGAGCTTACGCACCCCATCCGGCACCCGGGAGGGCTGGGCTGCCGCCGGCAGGTGCCTGACCTGCGGCGGGATCCGATCCAGCAGGGCGCCGGTATCCCGATAGAGGATCAGATCCACCGCATAGCGGTCATGATCCAATGCCTGCAGCAGAGACAGCAGCGCCGTGGTGGTCCCCCCCACCATCATGCAATCGTAGGCAAATAAAAGCTTCGTTTTCATGCGATTATCCCTTAGTCGAAAGTATAGCGGTACTTTTCGCAGAGCATCCGCTCATGCTCCTTTTGTACCTCCTCCGGGAAACGGAGCCGTATCAGCTTCGCCGGAACGCCGGCATACACGCCATAGGGCACGGTATTTCCCGTCACAACCGCCCCCGCTCCGATCACCGAACCACGGGCAATGTCCACGCCCTTCAAAATGGTAGCGTTGGCGCCGATCCATACGTCGGCACCGATGTGCACCGGCGCATCGCAGGCATTTCCCTCCCCTGCAGGCTTTTGGCTATAGCGAATCCACTCGCCGATCTCATCCATCCGATGATTTCCGGTGACGATGGTTACATGCGGACCAAATGTCACATAGTCCTCAATCGTCAACTCTGCATCGGCGGCGTAAAACAGGCAATTGGGGCCTATGTATACATGGTTCCCGACAGACAGATGTCCCAGACCTTCCAGAATTGTGCCTCGGTTGATCCACACATCTGTGCCGCACCGCTTCATTCGGCACTTATAGTCCGTCTGCACGATCCATTCATTCAGACTACGGAATTTCCGTATCAGTTTTGCCCATACCGCCAAAGGCTTCCGCCAGACGGCAGGCGGTAAATCGTGCCGTTTCATATATCCGCTCCTTTACTGCTTGTCCTGCCACATGACTTCCACTGCATCCAGCAGCCGCTTCGCCTGCGCAGTTATATTCTTTTCCCGCAGCACAAACTCCCGGCTGCGGGCGCCTGCCGCTGCCCGCTCCTCCGGCGGCATATACGCCACCTGTCGGATAGACTCCGCTACCGCCGCCGGCGTCTGCTGCTCCATGGGGATCAGGTAGTCAAAATATTCCTCCGGGATCCCGGGGATACGAAAGGACAGCACCGGATTGCCAGAGACCATATACTCAAACAGCTTCGACGGGAAGCAATATGCCGATGCCGCCTCGTCCGGCTTGCGGACATTGATGAGCATGGTCGCCTCCTTCTGCTTGAGCAGCAGCTCCCGCCGGGAGGGCAAATACCCCAGATACCGGATGCGGTGATCCTGCCTCGCCCGCTCCTCGATGAGCGGCACCGCATTGCCGCTGCCGGTGATCCACAGCCGGTACTGCTCCCCCTCCAGCAGAGCGAAGGCGTCCAGCAGCTCCGGCAGTCCATACCGCAGATCCGTCACGCCGGAATACATCACCGCCACCGTGTCCTCCGGCTTGGCGGGCGTTTCCTCCAGCACATCCGCCGGGTTGACAGAGCCCTCCAGCACACAGTAGGAGCCCGGCTTCAAATGCAGAAACTCTGCCATATGCACCGAATACAGCACAAACCGGTCCACCTGCCGGATGGCACGGCGGATATACTGCCAATCCACCCATTTCAGCACCTTTTTGACCCGATTCATTCCCAGATCCATAAACTGAGGCAGATCCGGAACGATCAGCAAGATCTTAGCCGTGGGGATCAGGCGCTTGACCTCCAGCGCCGCCGCCAAAAACGGGGAATGCATGGAATACACCAGCACCGTCACCTGCGGGTCGGTCTGCGCCGCCGCCCAGTTCCGCACCTCAGCCACCATCGCCCTGCGGCGCTCCGGGATCTTCCGGTACAGGCCGTTGCGATAGGCGACATTCACATCCGCAGAACGTCCGTTGCGGGACCAGCTCACCCGGGGGATCTGCTGCAGGCTCAGCGGAAACTGAAACGAATTGATGCTGTCCATATCCAAGCCGAACGAGTCCAGCCCGGATACCCAGTTATCCTGCGAGATCTTCACGGACATGGTTTTTCCGCCATGCTCCAGGATCAGCTTTTCCACTGCCTCATTCATGCAGTTTCCGATCCAGAGATATTTCACAGGCAGCCCTCCTTTATGCTTCCACCGGTGTTCCGGTCACTTCCCGCAGCAGCTGCACATACTTGCCCGTGCACAGCGCTTTGGTGAGGTTTTCTTCAATATACCGGCGTCCCCGGGCACCCATCGCTTCGTTCTGCGCCCGTTCCGCCGCCATCGTCAGGATCGCCCGGGTCAGCGCCTGTGCATCGTCCGGCGGCACGCAAACGCCGCAGCCGATCTCCCGCAGCATCCCGCACAGCTCGCTGTCCGTATCAAAGGACGCCAGCACCGGACGGGACGCCGACAGGATGCTCCAGGTCTTGCTGGGAACGGAGTTGACCCCGATCCCCTTTTTGGAAATGAGCAGCCCCACATCCCCCAGACTGAACACGCAGGAGATCTCGCTGTAATCCTGAAAGGGCAGCAGGGTGATATTCTTCACACCCTTTTCTGCGATCAGCGCCTCCAGCCGGGGCTTGAAGACGCCGTCGCCCACCACCACGATACCGATCTCCGGGTGCGCCTGCAGGCGCTGCGCCACCTCCACCAGCAGCGGCATATTCTGGGTATGCCCCACATTGCCGCTGTAGCAAACATAGAACCTATCCCGCTCCAGACCATAGCGGTCGAACAGCGGATTATCCGCCCGCTCCACCGACACCACCGCCGCCTCATCCACCCAGTTGGGAATGACCACGATCTTATCCTCCGGCACCCCCTTGGCGACGATATTCGCCTTGAACCCCTCGGAGATGGTCAGGATCTTATCCGCCGCCCGATACGCCTTATCCTCGATCCGCCGACCGATCCTCCACAGCAGCGAACCCTTGCGGGTCATGCCGGTATTCACCAGCGAATCCGGGAAGATATCCTGCAGATTATACACGATCTTATAGCGCTTATGCCGGCGCAGCACCGGCATCATCAAGCCGTTGATGGGCGGTGTGCTGGAGAGCATCAGCACGTCGCAATTCCTGGCTTTCAGCCCATTCACGGTCTGGCGCAGGAGACAGCAGAAATACCGGAACGCCCGCTGCAGCGGGTTCCGTCCCTCCCGGAGCATGGCAAACCGACACACCTCGACCCGCCCGTTCTCCAGCACCTCATGCTTCCGGTGCCGGCTGTATTCCCGGCGGGTAGCCGCATCCACCCCTCGGGTGGGCGTGGGCGCATAGACCAATTCGGAAAACCCTGCCTGCCGATACGCCTCCGCCAGATCCCGGGACAAATGGGAGCTGGCTACCTGCTCCGGGTCATAATACCCGGCGAGCTTCAAAATGCGCATACGCCCCTCCTATGGTACACTTCTATCCGATCAGCGGCTCGATCCGCACCGTCACCGCTGCCATCGCCCGCTCACAGAGCTCCACCGCAGCCGCCGCTGTCGCCGCCTGAGCGATCACAAAGCCGATCCGGTCGGTGCTGCTATCGACGGCGCCGACGGTATCGCCCACCTGCTTCGTAAAGGCGACCGTCTCCACACCGGGCAGAGCCGCCGCCGTCTCCACGCCCTCGATCGCCGCAATGCGTCCCTTCGGCACATTAAAATAGCGGATCGCTGCGCCCCGATCCCAGCGGGGGGTCAGCTCCGGCTCCTCGCCGCAGCACAGCCGGATCGCCGCCCGGGTCATATCCACGCCGGTGGACAGCGGCACTAGATGGGTGGTGATGCAATCGCCCCCCATGCGGGCGCCCAGCTCGATCATACGGGGACCGGCGGCGGTCAGCATCAGCTCTGCATGGACGGGGCCGTTCTCGATCCCCACCGCCTGCGCTGCCTGCGCCGCCACCCGGCGGATCGCTGTCAGCGCCTCGTCGGGCAGGCGGGAGGGCTGGCTATGCCCCATCTCCACGAAATGGGGGGCGCCGGTGGTCAGCTTATCCGTCACCTGCAGCACGTGGGCTTCCCCCCGCAGCAGGATCACCTCTACGCTGACCTCCTGCCCCTCCAGATATTCCTCGATCACCACGCCGCCGCTGCGCCCCTGTCCGGCGCTGTATTCCACCGCCGCCTCCAGCTCCGCCGGGGTGCGGATCAGCAGGACGCCCCGGCTGCCGGAGCTGTCCGTGGGCTTACTGATACAGGGATAGGTCACCTGCGCCGCCACCGCCGGCAGCTCCGCCGGCGAGGACAACAGGAAAAACCACGGATGCGGCACCCGATGGCGGGCAAATGCCCGTATCATCTCACCCTTATCCGTGGCACGGACGGCGGTCTCCATAGAGATACCGGGCAAGCCGCACCGGCGGCACGCCTCGGCAATGGAACGCATGGGCATATCCGTCGCCAGCGTAAACACCCCGTCCGGACGGAACTGCTCCGCCGTGCGGGCGACCCCCTCTATGTCGTTGGTGCTGACATTGAAGTATTCGTCCGCATAGGGGATGCCGACGGCGTGGGGGTCATAGTCAACGACCCCCACATAAAAGCCCATATCCTTCGCTTTTTTTATGCCCGGGAGCTGCAGCACAGAAGCGCCGATGATCAGCAATTTGCGCATTTGTCTGTTCCTCCCGCCGGCATCGCCTGCAAAAGCTCCCGATAATTGTCTATAATGTACGCCACCGCCTCGTCGGTCAGACGGGTATGCAGCGGCAGGGTGATCTCATTGGCAAACCGGGCGTAGGCGTGAGGGTAGTCCTCTATGGAAAAGCCCAGCTGCTTATACGCCGTCAGCAGCGGCAGGGGCTTATAATGCACATTACAGGCGATCCCCCGCTCCGCCATCTGCTCTATGAGTGTATTCCGCTGCTCCGGCGTGATGCCCGGCACCCGGGTGATGTACAGATGACCGGAGGATTCATGCTCCGCCGTATAATGAGGCAGCGTCTCCACCCCCAACGGGTGAAGCGCCGCATCGTAGCGCCCGATGATCTCCCGCCGCCGCCGGAGCATGGCGGGATACCGGCGCAGCTGCGCCAGTCCGACCGCCGCCGCCACGTCGGTCATATTGCACTTATACCACGTTCCCAGCACGTCATATTCCCATGCACCCAACTTTGTCTTCGCCAGAGCGTCCTTGGACTGCCCGTGCAGGGACAGCAGCTGCACCCGCCGGTACAGCTCCGCATCCTCCACGCCGGGAATGGTGCGCCAGGTCAGAGCACCCCCCTCGGCGGTGGTGAGGTTCTTGACCGCATGAAACGAAAAGGAGGAAAAGTCCGCCACGCTGCCCACCATCCGGCCGTGCCACCGGGCGCCGAGGGCATGAGCGGTATCCGCCAGCACAGCGATCCGCCCCAGCGCCCGCTGCAGCTCCGAGGACGGACGGAACAGCGCCCGCTTCTCCTCCACCACGGCAAACAGCCGGTCATAGTCACAGGGTACGCCGCCCAGATCCACCGGAATGATCGCCTTGGTATGCTCATTGATGCTGTCCGCCAACCGGTCATAATCCATCTGGAAGCTATCCGCCTGCACATCCACCAGCCGCAGAGCCGCCCCCACATGACACACCACCGAGGCGGTCGCCGTATAGGTATACGCCGGAACGATCACCTCGTCTCCGGGACCGATCTCCAGCAGCCGCAGCGCCATCTCGGCGCAGGCTGTCTGGGAATTCAGACATACGCAGTTTTCCGTGCCCACATAGGCTGCAATCTGCCGCTCCAGCTCTTTCGTGCGGGGACCGGTGGTGATCCAGCCGGAGCGCAGCGCCTCCCCCACCTCGGCGATCTCCAGTTCACTGATATCCGGCGGAGAAAACGGAATATTCATCATCAGCAACCGTCCCCTATCCTCATATATAAATCGCCATACGACAAGAGGGCAAAGCTGCCCTCTGTCCCATCCTCAGATTTCCAGATCGTTATTGCTTTACGAAGGCGCTGCGGCCGCACCTGCTCCAGCGTCCAAAATACCCTTTCATTTTACCCCATTCGCAGTATTTTTGTCAAGAGAAAAGTGCCCCTATGTATATTTGCCCCCTCGCTGCACATACACTGTCTGCAGGAGGGGTGTTACTATGAAAATTCGATGGAAGACCCTGCTTGGCTGCCTGGCGATCCCGCTGGCGGCAGGCGGGCTGTCGGCGCTGCTGTCCGGCGGCGGCATGAAGGACTTTGCTGCGCTGGACCAGCCCCCGCTCTCGCCGCCGGGCTGGCTGTTTCCGGTGGTCTGGACGATCCTCTATCTGCTCATGGGGCTGGCGTCCTATCTGGTGGTCACCGCCCCCGCTGCGCCGGTGCAGCGGCAGCGGGCAATATTCGTCTATGGCTTGCAGCTGATCGTCAATCTGTTCTGGTCGCCCATTTTCTTCAGCGCCAAGGCATATCTGTTCGCCTTTTTATGGCTGCTGCTCTTATGGGGGCTCATCCTGATCACGGCGCTGCGGTTTGCCCGCATCCGTCCCGCCGCCGGCTGGCTGCTCATTCCTTACCTGCTGTGGGTCACCTTCGCCGGATACCTGAATATCGGCGTTTATCTGCTCAACCGATAAGCCGTATCCATACCGCAAAAAAGCAATCGCTGCCCGCCTTATCCGCCGGCAGCGATCGCTTTTTATTTTTCCCCGCTCATTTATTCACGAAATACAGACCGTCGCCCACATGCAACCGATCCAACGTGTAGGCGTTGTCCGTGATGTCGGTGCGCATGGTCCACCGCCCGTCGGTAAAATCCGGGAACGGCTGGGGCGCCCCGCCGCAGGCGATCGAATTTTCGCTGAGAGCCGTGATGCACATATAGGTCGCCGCATCGTACACATCGATGGGCGGATGGGCGCCGGTGCGCACCGCCTCCAGAAACGCATCAAACACCAGATGGTCGATGCCGCCATGCATATCCGTGCCCACGCCGTTTTTCCACAGGGGGTGCAGATATTGCGCCTCATACTGCGCCGCATTGCCCCACTGGGGACGCCAGTCCCACTCGTTCTCCCGGTGGGCAGAGCAGCCGTCCAAAAACAGACTGTCGTTATCCTCCAGATACATGCCCCGGGTACCATGCACCTCAAAGCGCCGGGAATAGGCATGGGGCAGGGTCGTATTCAGCGTCAGCGTCACCGTCTGCCCCCCGGCACAGGTCAGCACGGTCGTCACCACATCCCCCTGAGCAAATTCCACCTGCGCCAGCGGATCGTCCGCCCCCCGCTTCTCCACGATATAGTCATGCAGCCCTTGGGAAGCTGAGGAGAAGGAGGACAGCGTAAGAAACCGATTGCCGTTGTTGATATCCAGCAGCTTGGCGATCGGACCGATCTCATGGGTGGGGTAGTTTTCCCCATTGCGGTAAAGATAATTTCGCAGGCGATAATGACGGATCTCCTTGCCGCTGCTGATCTCCTCCCGCAGATCGTGGCAATAGGCGCCGCTGCAGTGCATCACCCGCCCCAGCGCCCCCTGCCGCACCATCTGCAGCAGCATCAGCTCCCGCTTGCCGTAGCAGCAGTTTTCCATAAACATCAGCTCGGTGCCGGTCTCCTTGTATGCCCGCAGCAGCTTGTAGCAATCGTCCAGCGAATAGGCGCCGCCCGCCTCCAGACCCACATATTTGCCCGCCGCCATCGCCGCCGTCGCCACCTCGACGTGATCCTCCCAGGAAACGGCGATATACACCGCATCCAGCTGCGGCAGCGCCAGCAGCTCCCGGTAGTCGGTGGTGGTATAGGGGCGGGGGGCGCCCGCCTGCTCCAGCTTATCCGCCGCCGCCTGCGTCCGATCCTCCAGCCGGTCGCACACGGCGACCACCTCCAGCCCATCGGACAGCAGCGGAATGATGGGGTTATCCAGCATCACGTCGCCCCGCTGCCCCAGCCCGATAATGCCCAGCCTGATATTCTTTTTCACAGCACTTCTCCTTAATAGCTCTGTGTGTTACCCGAGAGTAATTCCGGGTAAGAAGCTTCCACAAAATCGTATTCTCTTGTTTCCCCGTTTACAAGCCAGACCTGCGGCTGATTGTTATACAGCCAGTCAAGGGGCTCGGCAAGGTCGTGTTGCGTGGCGCTGCGTGAAAACGCCTGTATCAGATCCGCCTTTATTTCGCCGACCGCCGCATCGGGCTGTACCGATACAAAAAGCGGGCTGCCGCTGACAGAAAGCAGATCGAGCCACTGCCGGTTCAGGCTCCAGTCGAGCTTACCGGGAATGATCCCCACGCAGTCGGCGTCCACCTTATAAAACGCATCGTTTTGGCAAAGCCGGAAAGCAAGGGTATTCACACCGTAGGCACGGGTGCGGCTCCATACCCTGCCGCTGGTATCGTCCCCCGTTCTGTACACCTCAAAGATCCCGGCGGACAGGTGCGACACGGCGTTGCAGGCGATGATCACCGCATTGCCCGCCGCTTTCCGGATCGATCTGTAAAGCTCCAAAACGATCTCGGCGCTCGTCTTGGTTTCGTCCCGAAAGCTCCATCCGTCCTTTGCGGTTATTTTCCCGTTGAGCGTACAGCCGAACGAGCCGAACAGGTCATAGGTGGTGTAATCGTGCTTTATCAGCTCATAGCCCCATTCGGTCATTTTACGCACGGTAGCCCGGATATACTCCCGCACCTCGGGAACGGTAGGGTCAAGGCAGTAGGACGGTCCGCTGTTTGCGTCCCCATCGTTGACCCGGGACAGACACCATTCCGGGTGCTGCCGTTCAAGCACTTTGTCTCTGAGCGGTCTTATCCATATACCGGGTCTTACCCCGATCCGCTTAAATGCGGCGGCAATTTCCGCCATATCCCCGAATTTTTCATTCGGTTCCCACGGCCCTGCGCAGGGGTTGACCGACCAGCCGTCGTCGATCACGGTGAACGCGCGATTTGTATTCCCCGCAGCCAGCGCAGCGGTCATCTCCGCATCCCGTATGACCTCGCTTCGGCTGCTTTTTCCGTAAGCGTAATACCAGTTATTGCTGCCGTATACGGGGGCAGCCGGCAGCCGGGGAGCCTCGCACATCCTGCGGCAAAACTGCCGTGCTGCGGAGAATGCCGAGATCCCGCTGTATTCCTGACAAACAACAACGCCCGCAAGCAGCCGCCGTCCGTCCAGCCGGACCCCTATGCCGCCGCAGCGCACATCAAACCATGCCGTACAGCCCGAAGCGTCGCACTGAAAGCTCACAAAGCTGTTTGCGCCCGTCATAACGCCGCAGCCCACAGTCGTATCGCCGCTGTTGGCGAGAAAATACCACGGCATGAATATCTCCCCGTTCAGGGCGTGCCATTCCATATCTCCATAGGAGCGCTCCCATTTATCCCCCAGAATACGGGTCGGCTCGGTAACACGGTAATTCCAGCGCAGACAGATGAACCGTGGGCGGGAAACGGTCGCCGTCACATAGACATACAGCCTTCCGCTTTCTATTGCAGTCTCGACCGCACAGTCCTCATTGTCTTTCTCACACACTATCCGTATATCGTCCGGCTCTCTCAGAATGTTGAGCATCCTTATACCAATCCTTTTCGCAGGAAATAAGAGGGCGTGCAGCTCCAGGCGTGGCAGGCGCTGTTCAGCACCGGGGCGGAATAGGGCGTCACCCGGTCATTCGTCACGTCGAAGCACTCCGGACAGCAATCAAAGCCAGCCTCCAGGATCGCCCCCCAGTATTCCCGGATCACCGCCATCGCCTGCTCTTCCATCCCGCAGGCGCACAGCGCCTCCAGATAATAGTGAGTCATAAAAGGCGAGGACATCCGCACCGGCGGATCGACCCTTGCCGTTTCCCGCAGCAGCGTCTGCGCCTGTTCCCGCTCCAACGCACCGGACAGCGCCGCCCACACTTGGGATTGCCACGACAGCTCGCCGTCCGCCGTCAGGAACAGACCCGTTTTCGGGTCCCGGCAGCGCAGCAGCGCTCCGTCCACCTCGTCCGTCAGCGCCGCCAGCCATTCCGTCGGCTGCTCCAGCGCCGCCGCCAGCCGCCGCATCCGCCGCAGCACATAGGCAAAATAGCCCAGCGCCGCCACGCTGCGGTCATAGGTGCCGTGGTCGATAAAGAACGGCGCCTCGATTCGTCCGGTCGCCCGGTCAAACCGTTCGGCGGCATATTCCACCTGCCGCTGCGCCACGGCATACAGCTCCCGGGGCAGCGTCTCGTCCCCGGTATGCTCCCGGTAATCCTCCAGACACAGCCCGAAGCACAGGGAATAATCCAGATAGATCCACTGATCCACATACGGGGGCGTATCCGGGAATACACAGGGGGCGACCAGCCCCTCCCGGTTTCGGTGACCGGCAAACAGATAGATGCACCGGCGGATCAGATCCAGATTATGAAAGGTGCCGTAATCCACCAGCGCCTGCAGCCGCAGATCGCCGATCCACAGGCGACGATCCCGCTTGGGACCGTCCTCAAACACGTCCTGTTCGCACTCTGCCAGCGTTTTCACGCACATTCGGTCGATGCGGCGCAGCAGCGGGTCGGTGACCGCCGCCGGCTCCACGGTGTCGATATCCACCGCCGACACCGCATCCAGATACAGCCCCCGCACCGCAATGGGGAAACGCACCGAATCGGTGCGCTGCAGCTTCACATACCGGAACGAATACCGCCGCTCCAGACTGCCGGCATAGGGCATAAACACCACCGTCTTAAGATCCTGCTGCAGCCAGCCCACCGAAAGGGACTCCTCCGAATCCTCCACTGTCTCCATCAGCTCGATGGGCATTTCAGCAAAGGTGAACGCAATGTTGGTGGGGGAATCGGGAATATGCTCCAGGCAGCCGCAGTCCAGCTCTAAATGCAGATACCCGGTATAATGATCGCCCAGATCCAGAATGACCGGCTCCTTTTCCAGCAGCAGGGGGAACTGGACTGCCCCCAGCGGCCGCACGGCATAGCCCTGAAACGCCGCCTTGTCGGGGACGATCTCCACCCGGCGCGCCGGCGTCACCGACCGGTGCCGCAGCGGGCGTTTATATTGATCGTATGGTTCCATCAATTTTCACTCCTTTTTTCAGAGAGCCGCCGTTCCCCACCGGGAAACGGCGGCTCATACGCCTTATCCTTTTACGCCGTCGCTGGAGGACATACCGTTCTGCAGCTGCTTCTGGAAGATCGCATAGATCACCAGAATCGGCACCAGTGCGATCGCCAATCCGGCAAAGGTACGCCCGTAATTCACGTCATAGGTACCGGAATTGGTCAGATAGGACAAGCCGATGGCGATGGTATACTTCGCCTTGTCCCGAATAAAGGTCAGCGCCGTGATATACTCATTCCACGTGCCCATCACATTCAGCAGCGCCACCACGAACAGGGACGGCTTGGACAGGGGCACGATGATCCGGAAAAAGATGGTAAACTGAGACGCCCCATCAATGGTGGCTGCCTCCAGCAGCGCATCGTGGATGCCCCGGACAAAGCCCGCCATCATAAAGACGGAGAAGGGCATCCCCTGTATAGCGTAGATCACCGACAGCCACACAAGGGAATCGGTCATATGGGCGGCGTCGGCAAAATAGTACAGCGGCACCAGCATCAGCACCGACGGCACCATCATCGCCACCATATAGAATTTCTCCAGTCCGCGAATGAACCGGTTCCGATATTTGGCAATCACATAGGCGTTGGCGCCCACAATGAGCAGAGTGATCGCCAGCGTCAGCAGCACCGTCAGAATACTGTTAAAGAAATATCCGGCGAAATTCGCCTCTTTCCACGCCTCCACGAAATTGCTCCATTGGGGGGTGGAGGGCAGCGCCCACGGCGAGGCGAAAAACTCCTGATTGCTTTTCAGAGATGTGTACAGGACCCAGATCACCGGGAACGCCACCGTCACGCTCCATAAGATCAGAAAAATGCGGATCACCCATTGCCCGATACGGGTGGACACGGGCAGCCGGGGGGCACCTGATTTCTTACTCATTGACACTCGACCTCCCGGACATCACACGATTGACGATAAACGAAGCGACCGCCGATATGATCAGCATGATGATCGCCGCCGCATAGGAATACCCCACCTGGGGCCACTGGCTGTCAAAGCTGTTCTGGTATACGAACATGCCCATCACCGTGGATTCGGAGCTGACCGTATCCCCCAGCATCGCCTTCACCAACGTAAAGCTGGAGCTGAACGACTGGAACAGAATGGTAATCACCATAAACCGTGCCTGCTCCCACACCGCCGGCATGGTGATATACCGCAGCTGCTTCCACTCGCCCGCCCCGTCGATGGTGGCGGACTCATACAGCTCCTTGCTGATGCCGTTGATTGCCGTGATCATGATCAGCATGAACAAGCCGATGCCGCACCAGCTGCCCACAAAGGTGATGACCCCGATGGGGTGGGTATACGTCCACCCCATCGGCGGGATCAGGCTCTCCAGCCCCACCGCCTGCAGCAGCGGGTTCAGGATGCCGAAATTGGGATCCAGCACAAAGGTCCAGATGGTGGAGATCACGATCACGCTCAGCACATTGGGCATAAAGAAGATAAACCGGTAAATACCCGCCTCCGCTTTCGGAAACCGCAGCCGGGTCAGGGACACGGCAAACAGGATCGTCAGCGCAATGATCAGGATCTCCTTGCCTAAAATAATGAGGAAATCGTTGCGGATCGCCGCCAGAAATTCCGGGTCGGTGATCACATCGATATAGTTCTGCAGACCGACGAAGTGGTCCATCGTCAGCGCATCGTACCCCGACCACTCAAAAAAGCTGGTATACAGCGAATTAAAGATGGGGTAAATACAGAACAAAAGATACAGCAGCAGCGGCGGAAGGCAAAAAAGACAGAAAAAAGCAATTTTGGAGCGATCCACCGGCTTGTGGGTCTTTGCATTTGTTTGTGGCATAGTTGGCACCCTTTTCCCTATCAGCCGACTTTCTTCTTGGTTGCTTTCTTCAGCTCCGCCACCACCTGATCCACGGTCATCTTCCCGGAAATGAGGCTGTTGACACACTGGTTGATGGTCGCATCCACGCTGCCCCAGGAGGTGGAGCCCTTAGCGAGCAGCGTCACCTGAGAGGAGTTGATCAGCTCAGTGACCTGCTTGGCGGATTCGGTCAGATTCGCCTTGGATACATCCGTGCGGGCGGCGCTGGGCACAGCGCACAGCTCCGCAAACTTAGCCGCCACCTGATCGGTGTACAGGAACCGCAGGAATGCCTCTGCCGCCTTGGGGTTCTTCGCCTTGGCTGCGATGCCCACCGTCGCCGAGGAGGCGATCACGCAGGTGGGCTGGTTCGCCTCCTGCAGCATGGAGGGGTAATATTTCATCTTAAAGCCTACCGGCGTGGAATCCTTCATTTCGCTCTCCAGCCACAGACCGTTGGGGATCAGCGCCGCATTATGCTTGAGCCATGCCGCCTGGCTGGTGATGTGATCCATGGACATACCGGACAGATCAAAATACCCGGCGTCCGCCAGTGTTTTCAGCTTGTTCAGCACCTTCTTGAACCGGGCATCCTCCCAAACAGACTCGCTGGCGGCATTGGCGATATTATAGAAGAACTGCTGGTCGTTCGACGCCAGGGCCTCCGACGCCACCGCCGGCATCAGCAGCCCCCACACCAGATAGCCGGAATACTTGCCGGTGTAAATCAGCGGGGAGGTGCCCGCCTTCTTCACCGTCTGGCAGAAGGAGGTTAGCTCGGTATAGTTCTTCGGCACCGACCAGCCCTTCTGGGACAGGAACGCTTCATCGTACCACATACCGTAGGTGGACAGCAGCACCGGCATCTCGTAGATTTTGCCGGTGTTCTTATAGGTGGTCACCAGACCGCTCTTCACCTGCTGGCTGATGGGGGTCGAGGTGCCGTACACCTTCCCATTTTTATAGAGGCTGCTCAGATCCCGCAGCTTATTTTCCTCCATCCAGGTGCTCTTGGGCATATTGGTGCCGTCCAGAAACACGAAGTCGGGCGGATTATCCTTTGCCCAGCGGGTCTTCATCTGCGCATTCACGTTGGCGTCCATATGGGCGTTGATCTCCAGATCCGGCTGCAGCTTCTGGAATTCCTCAATGGCGTATTCCCAGCACTTCTCACCGTAGCCGCCGACGAAGATCTGCAGCTCCAGCGTGCCGGTGAGCTTTTCCTCCGCAGAATTGTCCACCGTGCCGGCGTTGTGAGCGGAATTGTCCCCGGAGCCGCTGACGACATTGCCGGAGGAGGAGGGAGTTTTGCTTCCTGAGGAGGAATCGGATGCCGCCGAGGACTCGCCGGCATTGCCGGAGGAATTATCCGGCGTGCTGACATCAATATAGCTGATGTCGGTCTGGATATCGCTGGAAACCGTTGTTTTCGTCAGACTGCAGCCGGTCAGCGCTCCCAGCAGCAGCATACAGGCGCACGCCAGACTGAAAAGACGGGTGAATTTCTGTTTCATAGTATCTGTCTCCTTTGCACGGTTGCGACATTTCTCTCGGGCTGCCGATGCTGCACCGGTCGGATGCAGCACCGACAGCTCATGGTCGGTTTTACAGGGTCACGCGGGCTTCTCCGTCGCCCTCCAGCGTCACCGAGGCTTTCGGTGCGCCGTCCAGTGTGAAGCGGAGGGTCTGCCCCTTATGGCGGCGCACATAGCCCCGTTTCACCACCGCTGTCACACCGGTCAGACCGCCCCGGCGGTTCAGACCGTCCAGACGGATGCCGGAGCGCTTGGCACGGGTGGCTTTCACCCGCTTGCCGTTCCGATAGAATACCACATTGCGTCCCAGCAGCAACAACAACACCACCAGCGCCGCCACGCCTGCCAGCACCCCGCCGCCCAGCGCCAGGACCACCGGCCAGTTCAGCTCGGTATTCTTCGTGTATTTGACAGTATTCTTCTTGACCGGCTTTTTCTCCGGCTCGGTGGGCTTCGTGTCGTCCGCCGGAGTGTCCGGCGTATCGCCGCCCGGCTGAGTCGGCGTCACCGGCGTATCGGGAACAGCCGGCGTATCCGGGGTATTGGGCGTATCCGGGGTATCCGACCCATCGTCAATGGGCGGCTTTGCATATACCCGGGCATAGCAGGCGATCACCGTATGGCTTTCCTGAATATCCGTCAGCGTATAGGTGCTGCCGGACACGGTGGTCTTCACACCGTCCACCATCAGGTGATCCAGCCGGTAGCCCTCGTCGGCGCTCAGCGTCAGCGTAAGGCTGCCGCCCGGCTCTACCGTCTGCAAGCCCTCCGGGGTGATGCTGCCGCCCGCCGTGCGGGTGAAATAGGTCCGCAGCTTGGTATCGTCGCTGAGACGGAACAGACGGGTCTCGCTCTTTTCGCAGTTGACGGTGAACTCCGTCACATTCTCCGCCACGATCTTCCCGTTGAACACATCGTACACCGTGCTGCGCCGGGGCAGGCGGATCGTCTTATCGCCGCCGAACAGCGAATGCACCGCCACATAATTGTTATCCGCATACACCACATCCGAAGCGGTCTCATCGTACACATGGCAGCCCAGATGCGTCAGAATGTTGCGCAGCAGCGCCTGCGGGAAGCAGGGTACCGCCGAATAGATGCTCACCCACTGCCGGCCGTTTTCGTTCATTTCCTTGACCGCCAGACCGGCGCTGTTCGCTGCCCAGCCGTTCTGTGCCGTATGATAGCCCAGCACCCGTGCCTCGGGATCGTTGACGGCGATCACCGGCGCCAGCGTATTGTATTCGATCGCTCCATAGCTGACATCCGCCAGACCCTGCGTCAGCCAGTGGTCGTAATCGGTCACCTCCACCGTGCCCAGCTGCTTACGCTGTCCATCCGGCGAGGAGACCAGCTGCATCTGCATCCCGGTCAGCGCCGACAGATTCGCCACATCGGTGGTCTCTCCGTCGGACAAGCCGGCGGTGAAGATCCAAATAATCACATTGCCGTTTTTGCACAGGCGTTCTTCGATCGCCTTGCGCTCGGCGGCGGTGATCTGGGTCGCCGACAGCATGATGTTGACCTTATGCTCCGGCACCAGACCCTTTTCCAGATCGTCCAGCACATAGGTATCATAGGGGGCGCCCATGCTGTACAGCTCCCGCCGCTGGTACATCAGCAGCGCCTTACTGAGCAGCTCATCGGTCAGGCTGGAGCCGCTGTAGCCCACATAAGCCGCCGATTGCTCGTCATAAAACACCGCCACATCGGACACGCTCTTGCGTGTCAGCCCCAGCGACAGGGTCATCTCCTGCATCATCTGGGACGCCAGCTGCTGCACCTGCGTATCGGTGAAATAGGTGCCCGCCAGACTGTACAGATACAGGCCGCAGCCCTTGGAAATGGCGTAGGCATAGTTGCGCTTGAGGGTTTCCACCGTCTGCTCTGCCGTGCGGGTCCAGCCGACAGCCGCCCGGGCGTCCGGCGCCTCAAACATATCGGTGGTGTGGTTGCGGTCGTCATCCTCGGCGATATACAGCTTTCCATGGGCGGTGACCGAATCCACCGCCGACATATAGTCGCCGGAATAGCCGATCTCCCGCTCGCTGTACAGCCACGGACAAGTGATGAAATCAATGTATTCAGAGTCCAGTATCCGCTGGAAGGAGGTCTGGGACGTGCTGGATGCCATATCGTAGTTGGTGACATTCAGCAGATACCCCGCATAGGTGCCCACCATCAGGCGATTGTTGACCGCCTTTTTCGCCACCTCGGCAAAATACAGCATGGCGTCGGTTTTCATATCGCCCATGAACAGCTCATAGTCGATGGCGTGGCGGTTCTCCGTGGCACTCAGGACGCTGCCATAGGTGGTTGCCGTCCGTGCCGCCTTATCCGGCACACCCGCCGTCTCAAAGGTGACGAAGGCATCGCCCCACGCCTGCCGCAGCGCCTCCACGGACGCATATTTTTTCCGCAGCCACTGACGGAACGCCGTCAGTCCGGCGGAGGAATAATCGCCGATGACAGAGGAATTGCCGTTCATGCCCCACCATTGCCACTCATAGGTGGTGCCGCCGGTGATCTTGAAGCCGACAATATTGTTGGCATAGGGCTGCTCCATGAGATACTGAATGATGCGGGTCAGCACCTCGCCCACCTCCTGCCGATACACCTCGGAGGAGAAGGATTCCTTGCTGATGACGCCGGTATTCAGCTTCACACACTCATCCGGATGCTGATCCAGCCACCACTGAGGCGGCGTGGTATCGATCGCCACCATCAGCTGGGAATTGGGATCCGCCGCCAGCGTTCCCAGCATTTGCCGGTCGATGGTCTCGGTCTTGAGGGTCCCGTCGGGCATCCACAGCTCGCCCAGCGTCTCCCGGGGCAGAATGAAGGCAATGGAGGTATCGATGCCGCCGTTCGCCAGCCCCGCCATCTCCGCCGTGTCAAACTGGGTATCCCGCTCCGGACGGCTGTACCACAGCGGCGCCTTGGCAATGCCGTTGACGAACACTGTGGGCTTGCCGTTGTGCAGCTTTACTTCGCTCTTGGTGGTGACCGACAGCTCCGGCTGGGCGACCTTCAGATTGCCCACCTTATTATTGATGAAATAGTCACTGACAATGGCAACGGTGTTATCAAACTGCAGCGTGTAGCTGCCCTCCGCCAGAAACAGCGGCACCGTCAGCACGAATTTCGCCTCAAACTCCTGCCCCACCGGCCAGCTGTCGGTGGTCTTGCCATCCGCCAGTGCGATGGTGCCGGTGCAGATCCGGCTGGTGGAATTGCGCTTCCAGAAATAGACCGCAAAGCTGTTGGTCTTGGGGAGCTTTTCGTTGATCTTCAGCGTCGCCGTGATCTCCACCGTGTCGCCGGCATACACCGTATTCTTCGGGAAATTGAATTCGTTGGTCTCCAGCTTATAGTCGGAGTATTCGGAATTATCAAAATCGATGGAGCCCCAGCCGCCGCTGCCCGCCTTGGCATAGATCTCCGCATGGGTCCAGCCGCCGGTGGTCATATCGTAATCCGGATCCATATAGTGCTGCTCATCCGCCTCGGTCCAGAGGGGATTGGGCACGGCATTCTCGCCGATGGACGCCCGGGCGACCCACACGCTTGCATCGCTGAAAAACCGCAGCGCCGAGCCGTTGTCCATCTTCACGATGCCGTCGTACAACAGACCGTAACGGTATACACCGTTATAGAGACGCATCGCCAGCACATTCCGCCCCTTGTGCAAATACTCGCTGATATCCAGCGTCACCGGCAGGCTCCAGGTATCGCCGGTGCGGGTCTCGGTGTAGACCTGCTCGCCGTTGATGTACACATCCACCCGGTCGTCGGCGGTGATCTGCAGCTGTGCCGACTTGATCGTATCCTCCAGATTCAGCTCCTGCCGGAAATAGTAATACCGCTCGTTGTTCAGCTGGCTCTCGATGGTGTCGTAGTCCGCCGGGTGGACGATCCAGTTGCCCTCCCAGCCCTGACTCTCCGCCGGCTCGCCGGTCTGCCGCAGCTGTACATTCAGCAGGGTCACGCCGCCGTCGCCGCCGGTCTTTTCCAGCCGCAGCCGATAATAGACCGCACTGATTGCCGTAAAGTCCACGGTGATTTCCGTCGGCACCGGCGAAGCGGTCAGCTCCCGCTCCACGACCTTGCCCACCGGGCGATCCCGCCAATCATAGCCCTCCAGCACCAGCCGTCCCGCAGCGGTATCGGCGGTCTGGTAATGGGCGGTAAAGGTATAGCTGTAATGGGGGCGCAGGATCTCGATGTCGGTATACAGCGCCGCCGTATCGGCTGCCGTGCCGGAAAGGGTCACGCCGTGCGCCACGGCGACCGCCGGAGCTCCCTGCTTATCGGTCATCTTCCAGCCGCCGGGCAGGCGGTCGGAGGAGGCGGAGGCGAAGTCCTCGGCATACACGACCTCGTCACTTTCGGTGTAGTTATAATACTCCACCCCGTCGATGTACACATCCGCCTCTTTGCCGCCGATGCGCAGCATAAGGGCGACCTGCTTCACATTCTTTGTCACCGTGTAGACGATCCGGTATTCCTGCCAGTCGCTCAGATGGCTGCCGGAATGGAGCGCCCGCTCCTGCCCGTGCCAATCCTGCACCAGCGTGCCGTTGCTGCCATAGCCACGCACCACGGCGGCGAAAACACCCGAGACCGCCTCCTTGCTGCGCAGATGCACCACAAATTCGATGCGGTCACCCGCCTGCACGTCGATGCGCCGGGTCATCTCCGCAGTGGTGTAGTTGATGCGGTTATACTGCTTACGGATATGGAGCGAATGTCCGCCCCGGTAATACACGCTGCTGTCTGCCGTGATATTCGCTACGCCATCGGAGGTGGCATAGGTCCAGTTCAGCGGCTTGCCGCCAGCCACATACTCAAAGTCCAGATTGGGATCGGTGATCTCCTCCGCCGGGGTGATCGAGATATTATCGAAGAACATCTCGCACGCCTCCTCGGTAGAGGGGATGATCCATATACGGATGTATTTGGTGCCGGGAGCGGTCTTGAAAACCGCCCCGCAGTTTTGCCAATCAAAGGAGCCGTAGGCATTGGCGTCCGGTAGCCATGTAAAGTTCACCGACTCATCGGAGGAGCCGTTGCCCAGATTATCGGTGAATTGCCGGACACAGATCACCACCGAGCCCTTTTTGTTGCCCCGCACCATAGCGTCATAGGACAGCAGATAGCTGGTGCCGCCCTCCACCGGGATCATGGCGCTCTGAAGATACAGCTGCACCATCCCTGTCTCCGGCTTTTGAACGCAGGCCGCCGCACTGCCGTCGCCGGAGGCGCCGTCCACCTTCGTCACCGTATAGGCACCAAAGTTGCCCTCCTCGTATTCGCCGGGCTGACCGGGCTTTTCCCGGCGCTCGTAGAACGTCCAGTTGAAAGGCTCCTCGCCGTTTTCACCGGTCTCAAAGTCCAGATTGGCGTCCGCCGCATCCCCTAAATACCGGATCGACACATTATCGAACAGGAACGCAGCCCCCGCTTTATAGGAATGGATCTCAAAGCGCATCTCCGCTGCTGCGGTGTCGCTGCCGGTGGTAAAGGTCGCCGTGTAGCTGTGCCACTGCCCGTCGTTGTTGCCGGAATTGGCAGATGCCAGCCAGTTATAGGGCGTCCCCTCGGTGGTATCCGAGCCGTTCGCCTTATAGGTACGCACCAGCGGAAATACGCCGATGTCCGTACCGGTATAGCTGCCTTGGAACGTGACCCGGTAGACCGCATTGGGCTTCGCCGCCACCCGGGTGCTGTAGATCACCAGAGCGCCCTTGTCGTTGTCCTTTTGCGTGGTCACCTGCAGCGCAGCGCTGCCGTCCACGCCGACCCCCGGCTGATAGCTGCGGATATAGGTGTCATCCGTCGTTTCCAGCACATAGGATTGCCAGTTCAGCGGCATAGCGCTGTTGGGGTCTTTCAGCTCAAAATCGAAGTTCTCCGGATGCTCCAGCTCCCGGAAGGTGATGGATTTCAGCCTGGCGCCGCTCTCGGAGACATAGCTCGCCCGCATATAGTGCGCCCCGTTCGGCACCACAAAATAGCCGTTGGCATCCGTCTGAGTATATGCAGCGCCCGCATCAAAGGTCAGCCGCAGCGTGCCGCCGCTGCCCTCCGTCTGCACCCGATAGATGGCGCCGCCGGTCACGTCATATCGCAGCGAGGCGGCGGAGGACTGGGCGCCGAAGGTGATCGTCCCATCCGCAGCGGAATACTCCACATCACCGGAAAAGCTCCAGCCGGGAGCCGTCAGCACCCGCAGCCCCTCAAAAGCGCCGTTTTGGATCAGATTACGGGCGGTATCCGCCTCACCCCAGACGAAGAAATCGCCGTCCGGAATGAGGTTGGTCTTGTTCGGGTCGGATTTCAGATACAGCCGCACATTGTCGATATAGCAATCCACGCCGTTATAGCCGCCGGCACCGATCACCAGTGGCATCCAGTCGTTGATAGACGCCGTAAACTCGTAGCGTACCGTCGTCCAGTCGGCGTAGTTCTTATTCTCCAGACGATAAGAGCCGATGCCGGTATCCGTCCATGTGCCCTTGCCCCAGTACAGCTCCATGTAGAGCGGGTCGCCGCCCGTCTGCGTGCTGCCCTTCATGGACATTTCCAGCACATAGGTGTTGCCGGCGGCCGCATTGGTCAGCAGGTAGGAAAGCCGCAGATCATAGCCACCCACATGATGTACCCCGTAATCCCGATACAGATGCAGCGCACCGGGATCCTTATCCCCCTCCTCGACCAGCCGGATATAGGCGTTGTCGTCGTTCGGGTTCGCATAGATACCGTCGCCGTATTTCCAGCTGTCCGGGAACACTGCCGTCTGCTTATACGGGCACAGAGAGGCATTGTCCAGCAGCATGGTATCCCCCGCAGCGCCCCAGAACACAATACGCACCTGCACCCGCACCGCATTCGCCGGAGCGGTAAAGGCGGCGCTGACGGTCTGCCAGTCATTCGGCAGATCGGCCTCCAGACTGCCGGTGAGCATATCATAGGAGATCGCCTGCGGCGTGCCGGCACGGTCAAAGCTGTAACCGCTCAGCAAATAATGCCGCCGGGTGCCGGTACCCTTGAGGTCGATCGAGAAACGGTACCGGGCACCGCCCTCGACCGCAATATCCTTGGTGCCGACCGTCGTCCATACCTCGTTATTCACATGGCGGGTCGCCTTCAGCACGCCGCCGTGCGCTCCATCCGTGGCTGCCTCCAGAGACACGGCGCTGTCCACGTTGTCGTTTACCTGCCAGCCCAGCTCCTGCTCCGCCATCGCTGCCCCGGCAAAGCTGCCGTTGAACTGCTCCAGCGGCAGATAGGTATAGACCACATCCTCGAAATCGCCGTTCTGCACCAGATTCACCGCCGTCACCAGCGACGCACTGTCCGAGGCGAGGAAATCCCCGCAGCCGCCCAGCACATCCACGCCGGTGGAAGTATTGGTGACGGTGATATGGCTGATATACAGATTGCTCGCCCAGTTATAGCGGGAGAATTTGAGCAAAAACTCCCGGGAGCCGGCGGAAGTATAGGTATAGGTATACTCCGTCCACTCTCCAAAGGAATTGGTATCCTTTGTGATGATATAGTCAGTGTTGTCCGTATTCGTTGCGTCTACGAAACGCACATCCTGCCCTACATAGGTCACCGTGCCCTTTACCCACAGGGACACCCTGTATTCCCCTGCCGGCACCTCCAAGGGAGACACCAGCGCCATATGCATATCGTGGGTATCCGCCGTATTCACAAAGTGCAGCGCACCGGCGCCGTTATAGCCGGTCTCCACCGTCTCCGTGTAGTATTCGGGAGTGTTGACCCAGGGGCTGCCGGTGCCGTCGGGGAAGCGATACCAGCGGCCGGGTGTGTAGCCGGCGGCTTCATACGAATCGTAGAGCGGCGCCGTCCGGCTGTAGGGATACAGGAACGCATTATCCGCCGCATAGGTCTCGCCGGCAACGCTCTGCTCATTCCCCAAGCCGAGCTCCAGCCGGGCATAGCCCGCCTCCGCCGGCACCGTCAGATCGCCCGCCAGCTCGGTAAATGCTGCACCGGGCACGCCCGTCGCTGCGCTCACTGCCTCGCCCACCGGCTCCTTGCCCCCGGCATCCCGGTAGAACCGGACCCGCAGGGCAGCCGCCGCATCCACGGCCTCCGATCGCACCGACACGCCGGCACGGTATTTCTGCCCCGCCGCCACAGCGGTCAGCGCCGAAGAAAGCACCGCCTCGCCGCTGCCGGTCTTTGTCACCAGAGCGCCGCTGCCGCTGACACCCTCGGTTACATCCAGCGTGCCCTTGCCCTCCAGCGTCCAGCCGGTAAAGCTCTGGAACCGTTCATCCTCGGCGGCGGACACCGCTGCCAGCGGCACCATGCCCAGCAGCAGCGCCAAACACAGCAGCGCCGCACTGATCCGGCGGGTCAGACGGGGATGCCGTCCGGCCTTTGCCGCCGCACCGATCGTATGTACATCTGATCTCATGGTTCATTCTCCTTAACTCGTTGCTCCCAGTTTCACGGTCTTACGGGAGGTCCCCATTCCCGGGTCGCCGGGACGGTCGTCGTGGTCGTACCGGTCGTCTGCTCCGGCGCTGCGGTCTCCGCCGTAGTGGGCGCCGTCGCAGGAGCGTCCGTCTGCCGGCCGCTGCCGGTCGTCCCCTGCGTTGTGGCTGCAGCCGGCGCCGTCGTCGTACCGGACGTTGCCACAGTCATCGTACCGGAGGACGCTGTTGTCGTACCGGAGGGCGCCGCAGACGCCGCCGAGGACTCCTCCGGACGGCTGACGTCCGCCCCCTGACAGGCGGGCAGCAGCAGCAACGCCGCTATGCATACCGCCCCCGCTATGCGGTGCATCCGTTTCATCCGCTTTCATCCCCTTTTCTCGTATAGCGGCTGCCCGCTCACACGGTTCAGGCCGCTGCCGCTGCGATAGCGGTCAGCCGTGCCGTCTCCGCCTCGGTCAGCGTATCGCCGTACTGCTCAAGAGTCGCCCGTGCCGCTGCCGCCAGATTGGTGGCATAATACTCGCTCGCATCCTCATGGGAGTAGTACGACCGCCGGATACCGGAGGCATCCGTATAGGTCACATAGGTGCGGGCGGCAATATCGGTGGCATAGTGCTTTTCCGGAATGGAGATCACCACCGCCGTAAACTTCACCGTACCGTCGGCGGTGTAGTCCTGCCCGGCCTTCAGCCGGTTGACCGCCGGAACCCGCCGGATCCCGGCATCGTCCACGCTGGACAGATCAAAGGTGCCGGTCGCCTTCGATTTCTGCGCCACGATCGTACCGATCTCCGCAGCGCTGTCCAGCTCCTGCAGCCGGGCAACGGCGGTCTCGTCGATCTGGCTAATGAACCGCAAGCCCTCCTTGCCCACCAGCCGCACCTGCACCGCTTGTATCTGGGGCTGCTGCCCCACTTGGATCCAGCCGGTATACAGCGCCGTATCCGCCGTCACAGCGGTGCCGTTGACAAACGGCACGGTGCATTCCGCATCGGTGTAATAGCCCTTGAACCAGGCGCCGTCCTTGACCGGCGTTTCGGCAGACAGATCCAGCGTATCGCCGTCGTATACCGTCTTATATGTAACGCCGTCCAGCGTGACCGTATGCTGCGCCACCTCAAAGCCGCCGTTTGCGATCAGCTCCCCGGCGGTGTCCGGCTCGGACACATAAAAATCGCCGCCGGTGAGCAGATTGGTCTTGCTGGAGTCGGACTCTCGGTAGACCACGATGTTGTCCACGGAGCAATCCACGCCATTATAGCCGCCGGCACCGATCCACAGGCGGTGCCACCAGCCACCGGTCGCCGTAAAGCGGAAGCGCAGCTGCGTCCACTCGTCATAGGCGGTGTTGAAGAGCTGATACGTCGTCGTACCGTTATCCCACACGCACGCATCCCCGTCTCCGCCGTAATCCAGCAGCTGCAGGGTCAGCGGATCGCCCGCCACGCTGGCATTTCCCTTGATCCACATTTCCAGCACAAACGTATCCGCAGACAAGGATTTCAGCATCTGGCTGATCGCCACGCTCTTTCCGCCCAGCGTCTGCGCATAATCCCGGTAAAAATGCACCGCACCCGCATTGTCCTCGGTGCAGCCCGCCTCCTCCAAGGTCAGATCCTGATAGGGCTCATCCGGATCGCTGTAGTCTCCGTATTTCCACTCGTCCGAAAGAGCGGGGGTCTTTTTGACCGGGCAGATCGACACATTGTCCAGCCGCATGGTATCGCCCGCTGCCCCCTGAAAAACAATGCGCAGCTGCACCTTGCCGGTGGTCTCGGTGGTGGTGAACTCTCCGTCGATCGTTGTCCAGCTCGTCGGGAGATCCCCCTCCCGGTTGCCGGGCTTTACGTTGTCATCGACCACGCCCCAGTTCTCGGTAAAATACACCGCCCGCAGAATATAAAACGGATGTACACCGCTGCCCTTCAGATCCATACGCAAATGATAGGTGGTGCTCGGCTCCACCGGCACCGTCAGGCTGGCAAAGTTCCACCCGGCTCCGATCGCCGCCGTGGGACCCTTGGTCATTTCCAGCACGCCGCCGTGGGTGTCGTCGGTCGTCCACGCCAGCGTATCCTGCGTATCCGTCGATACCTCCCAGCCCCGCAGACGCTCCGCCGCCGCATCCGCCGACACATAAAACAGCGGCATCGCCCCGATCACCAGCAGCAGGGACAGCAGTGCAGCCCCGACACGTCTGGCTCTTAAAGATACCCGTTTTGTCATGTGTAACACTCCATTCGTCTCATATTTCGGTACGCTCCGACCTTATGCTATGGCTATTGTAACAAATTCTTTTCCGTTCGGTGTCACTTTTTTTGCCGTCTGCGGTTCACTATTTTTACCTTTTGTGTATATATGCTATATATTTCCTCGTTTTGTTGGGATTTCTGATCGGTTTCGTGCAAACTGTCCGGTAAAACAGCCGGTTTCAGTCCACCACAGGCAGGCTCCACCGCTTTTGTAAAAAAAATACACCCCGAAAGTCAAAAAATCTATCCAAAAACCGCCGGAACGGATTGGCTTTTTTCGCCGTTTCGTGTATAATGAGGGTATTATCGGTTCAAGATCACCGAGAGGAGGTACAGCATGACCCGTCAACGGATTTCCCGGCACATATCCGTGCGCACCAAGCTGCTGTGCGTTTTTCTCACCTCGGTGATCATTCCGCTGATCGTATTCGGGCTGTTCATGTTTCATACCAGCAGCACCAAGATCGAAAACGAAGCGGCAGAAACCTATACGCAGATGACTAAGCAGCTGTCCATCATCTTTTCCGAATACATCTCCCGGGTGGATCAGATCA
The DNA here is from genome assembly GCA_934630515.1 of uncultured Eubacteriales bacterium. Lineage (GTDB taxonomy): Bacteria > Bacillota > Clostridia > Oscillospirales > Acutalibacteraceae > UBA5905. Next base: position 112,106 of record CAKTVV010000003.1, read on the forward strand.
CCCGCATGGTGGACAACACCACCGACGTGCCCCGCTATCTGCGCAACACCTTCACCGGCTTTGAGACCGACCCCACCCAGCTCTGGGTGCTGGAGCAGAATGCACTGGAGGCGCTCAAGCAGATCGCCCGCACCAACGAGGACATCCACACGCTGATCGTCTCCTCGCTGGACGGGCAGTCCCTCGCCTATACCAACGGGCGTTACACCCGCCCCACCATACCGCTGGAGGAGGACTACTACGCCCCGCTGCTATCCTCCACCGGCAACACGGTGCTGCTGCCGGTACGGGCGGCACACGACGGATCGGACACCGGCGAGGCGGTGTTTTCCGTCGCCTGTAAGCACTTGGATGTGGGGCAGGACGACGACATCGGTATGAGCTTTTATACCGGCTATGTGATCTCCGAATGCTCCGTCTCCCAGCTGGCTGCCATTTGCGCCAACGCCCCCTTCGGAGACGGGACGCTGCTATATATCTGCGACAGCACCGGCACCGTGGTCTATACCACCGACGAGGACGCCCGGCGCACCGCCACGGTCACCGCCCGCTACGCTGCCGGGGACACACGGCGGCGGGTGGACATTGGCAGCGACGCCTATTTCCTCACCGACAGCCCTGTGGCGGAGACCGGATGGTCGGTGGTGGCGGCGCTGCCCTACGACTACATCACCCGCAATTCTCAGGAGCTGATCCGCCGGTTCATCCTCCTGTGCCTGCTGGCGGCGGCGATCATCACCGCCATCACCGTGTGGGTCTCCTATTCCTTCACCCGCCCGGTGCGCATCCTGCAAGCCGCCATGCGGCAGGTGGGCGACGGCAATCTGGACACCCGCATCGCAGAATGGCGCAACGACGAGTTCGGTGACCTGTACGATGGGTTCAACCGGCTGGTGAAGGAGATCGATCAGCTGATCCACGCCGTATCCGAATCCGAAAAACGGGAGACCGTCGCCAAATATCAGATGCTCCAAAGCCAGATCAATCCCCATTTTCTCTACAATTCTCTGGATACCATCCGGATGATGGCGGTGCTGGACGATAAGGATGACATCGCCGCCGCACTGCTGCATCTGTCCGCCCTGTTCCGCTATCATGTGCGCAACAGCGACCAGCCGGTGATGATCCGGGAGGAGCTGGAGCAGGTGAACAACTATCTGGCGCTGCAGAAGCTGCGGCTGCAGGAAAAGCTGGAGATCGTCTGCGACGCCGATCCGGCGCTGCTGTCCTGCTACATCCCGAAGATCCTGCTGCAGCCGATTCTGGAAAACTGCTTCTCTCACGGCTTCCGGGATGTGGAGCATGTATGCCGCATCACCGTGGGCGTGCAGGCAGAGGGCGACGCCCTGCGCCTGTCCGTTGCGGACAACGGCTGCGGCATGGACGAGACGACCCTGCGGGAGCTGCTCGCCCGGCTGCAGGAGCCGGTGCCCCCCGGCGAACACGGCATCGGTCTATGCAATGTAAACGAGCGGCTGCAGCTATACTTCGGCGCAGAGAGCCGCCTGAGCATCGAGAGTCGTTCAAACAGCGGCACCCGCATTTCCTTCCGTATTCCCGCCATCCGGGATGCGGACGCCCTGCGTTGGTATCGGCGCTGACCGTCCACGCAGGGATCGGCGGAGCCGTCCGTATCCGGCAGAAAGGAGATCGTTATGCAAAGCACGCCGCTGACCGTCTTTCTGGTAGACGACGAAAAGCTCATCCGCTCCGGCATGAAAAAGCTGCTGCCGTGGGAATCGCTGGGCTTCCGCCTCGTCGGCGAGGCGGAAAACGGGCGCCAGGCGCTGCCTCTCATACAGGAGCTGACCCCCGATCTGGTGATCACCGATCTGAAGATGCCCTTTTGCGACGGCATCACCCTCACAGGCGAGATCAAGCAGCGCCTCCCCCGCACCGAGGTCATCATCCTCACCGGCTACGACGAGTTCGACTATGCCCGGCAGGCGATCCGCATGGGGGTGTTCGATTTTCTGCTCAAGCCCATTTCCCCCGAGGAATTGCAGGCATCGCTGATGCGGCTGCAGCAAAAACGCAGCGCCCGGGAGACCCCCTATCCCTTTGAGGAGGAAAGCGCTCTGCTCCAAGCCTTTGAGGATGCCGACGCCGACCGGGCTGCCGCCGAGCTGCAGCGATTCTTCGCCCAGCTGCGGGTCACCCACCCGGACCGGGAGACCCTCCACAACATCGTCGGCAAGCTGTCCTATGAGCTGATCCGCACCGCCCGCCAAAAGCTGGCGGTATTGACCATTCCCTCCCCGGCGCTCCCGCCACAGGCGGACGAGGCGGCGCTGTGTGCCGCTCTCGAGGAATATATCCGGCAATGTCTGCGGGAGCAGGAGAGCCGCCGCTCCTCCGAGCTGGTGCAGCGCATCGTGCAGTATCTGGAGGAGAACTACGCCCAAAACATCACTCTGTCATCGCTGGAGGACGCCTTTTTCTTCAATGCCAGCTACATCAGCCGGGTGTTCAAGCAAAAGACCGGCAAGAATTACAGCGACTACCTGCTGGGTATCCGGCTGGAGCACGCCAAGGAGCTGCTGCGCAGCAGCAGCCACTCCATCGCCTATATCAGCGACACCACCGGCTTCGGCAATTCCAAATATTTCAGCAAGATCTTCAAGGAAAAGGTAGGCATGCAGCCGGTGCAATACCGCCGCTCCGGCTCTGACCGCTGACCGCACAAGCCGCCCTGCTCCGGCGTCTCCCAGTGCACCGTCCGTGCATCGGAGACGCCGCTTTTTAGTAAAAAACTGTCGCTTGGGTCTTGTCATTTACCCCAAGACACAGTATACTGTAGAGAGGGCAGCGCTGACGCTGCCGATCTCGCAGAAAGAAGGTTCCCCATGTTCAGCGGTAAGTTATGGGAGCTGTTTCTCGACTCCTTTCCGAAAATTTTGCTGCCCGGTCTGACCATGACCATCCCCCTGACCGCCATTTCCTTTACGCTGGCGCTGCTTATCGCCGTGATGACGGCACTGGTGCAGTTTGCCCACGTCCGGGGGCTGCGGCACGTCGCCCGGTTCTACATCTGGATCTTCCGGGGAACGCCGCTGCTGGTGCAGCTGTTTATCGTCTTCTACGGGCTGTCCCGCATCGGGATCGTGCTGGCGCCCTTTCCGGCGGCGGTGATCGTCTTTTCCCTCAACGAGGGCGCCTATTGCGCCGAGACAGTCCGGGCGGCGCTGGAATCCGTCCCCCGGGGGCAGCTGGAGGCGGGGCTGTGCGCCGGTATGTCCTATATGCAGACCATCCGCCGCATCGTGCTGCCCCAAGCCATGCGCACCGCCTTTCCGCCCCTGTCCAACTCCCTCATCGCCATGGTGAAGGACACCTCACTGGCTGCCAACATCACCGTGACCGAGATGTTCATGGTGACCCAGCGCATCGTGGCACGCACCTATGAGCCGCTGCTGCTGTATGTGGAGGTGGGGCTGATCTACCTGCTGTTCTCCACCGTGCTGACGAAGCTGCAGTATTTCGGGGAGAAAAAGCTGCGCACCGGACAGGCAAAGGAGGTCTGAACCATGCTGGAGGTAACCGATCTGCAGAAATCCTTTGGCGGCACCCCGGTCTTATGCGGCATCGACCTGACGGTACAGCCGGGGGACGTCACCGCCATCATCGGCCCCAGCGGCTCCGGCAAGACCACCCTGCTGCGCTGCCTCAATTTTCTGGAAAGAGCCGACGGCGGCACCCTCCGGTTCGACGGCGAGAGCTTTTCGCTGCCCGCCGTCTCCAAAAAGGAGATCGCCCGGCTGCGGAAAAAGACCGCCTTTGTGTTCCAGAGCTATAACCTGTTCGCCAACAAGACGGCGCTGCAGAACATCACCGAGGGACTGATCGTCGGGCGGCATATGCCAAAGGCCGAGGCGCTGGACCGGGGACGGCAGGCACTGGAAAAGGTGGGACTTGCCGACCGGGGCGACGCCTATCCTGCCCAGCTGTCCGGCGGACAGCAGCAGCGGGTCGCCATCGCCCGTGCCATCGCCGCCCGGCCGGAGATCATCTATTTTGACGAGCCCACCTCGGCGCTGGATCCGGAGCTGACCGGCGAGGTGCTGAACGTCATGCGGACGCTGGCGAACGAACGGGTGACCATGCTGGTGGTGACCCACGAGATGCGGTTCGCCCGCCATGTATCCAACCGGGTGGTATTCATGGAACAGGGACGCATCGTAGAATCCGGCCCGTCGGAGGAGCTGTTTGCCCATCCCCGTGAGGAACGCACCCGGGCTTTTCTGAATACCTTGACACAGGAATAAAGGAGTGTAAGAATATGAAAATGAAACGATCACAATGGCTTGCGGGCCTGCTGGCTCTGGTGCTGGCGCTCGGTCTGTGCGGCGGCTGCGCCAACGGAAAAACCGACGGCGATCAGCTCACCCGCATCCGGGAGCAGGGCTATATCACCGTCGCCATGGAGGGCACTTGGGCGCCCTGGACATACCATGACGAAGCCGACCAGCTGGTGGGCTACGATGTGGAGGTCGCCCGGGCGCTGGCAGAAAAGCTGGGGGTAGAGGCTCGCTTTGTCGAGGGCGAATGGGACGGCCTGCTGGCGGGGCTGGACGACGGACGCTACGACATTCTGGTCAACGGCGTGGGCATCACCCCCAGCCGACAGGAAAAATACAATTTTTCCACCCCCTATGCCTATAACCGCACCGCCGTCATCGTGCGCAGCGACGACACCGCCATCCAAACGATGGCAGACCTCAAGGGGAAGCGCACCGCCAACACCATCAACAGCACCTATGCCACCCAGGCGGAGAGCTACGGCGCCACCGTCACCGGCGTGGATGACCTCAATCAGACCATCGAGCTGCTGCTCGCCGGCCGCATCGACGCCACCCTCAACGCCGAGGGCACCTACTACGACTACATGAAGGCGCACCCGGATGCACCCATCCGCATCGCCACCCTGTCCGACGAGGTGGAGCAGGTCGCCATCCCCGTGCGCAAGGGGGACGGCTCCGCCGCCCTGCTGACCGCCATCGATCAGGCGCTGGCGGAGATGGACGCCGACGGCACCCTCACCCGCCTGTCCGAAAAATACTTCGGCACCGACATTTCCAAGCTGCAATAATAAAGCTCCGCCGCCGGAGTGCTGCAGGCACTCCGGCGGCGGATTTTGATTTTATAGCCGGCAATATCCTTATGCCGTGACCCGTTCAAACAGCCCGGAGATCCGGCGGAACATAGCAAAATCCGCACCGGAGCCATCCTCGTGGTCGGTCAGGATCACCAGCACATAGGGCTGCGGCGCCTCCACGATTGCCATATCGTGAAAGGATTTGTCCGCCCAGCCGTATTTCCGCACCACCGGATATTTCTGCGTGGATACGATCATGGGATTGGTAGTGGTCGTCATATACTGACGAAGGAGCGGTCCGTTGGGATCCTCTGCAATGAACCGATGGATGGCCCGCATATAGAGCAGCGCCTCCTCCACGGTGATCGTGGAATTGGTGATCAGCTGAATGACCTTCGGATCGGGGATGCCCAGCTGCCCGGCATAGGCAATGAACCCGGCGGTGCCAAACTCATTCCGCAGCATCCGCAGCGCCGCATTATCGCTGTAACGAATCGCATATTCCACCAGCGTGCGGATGGAATACCACCCGCCCACCGGTAAATTCTTCAGCTTGCCGGTGCCCTTGGATACGAACTTCTCCGTGTATTGCAGCTGCTTGTCCAGATCGCAGCCTCCCTCGCTCGCCTGCTGCAGAATGTACATACAAAAGGGGGCTTTCATCAGGCTGGCGGCATTATAGCGTTGTCCTGCGTTGAAGGTGTATGTCGCCGCACCATCCAAGGCGCAATACCCCACCGACACCTGCCCGGAGTATTGCCTGAGCGCTGCATCCAGCTGAGCAGCGCCGCCATTTCCCAGCGAGATCGGGTCGCCGGAGAGCGGCGGGCGAACAACAGTCGTCGTAGTCGTAGTCGTGGTGGCGGCGGTCGTCGCAGTCGTCATGGTAGTAGTCGGTGCCGCCGTGGTTGTGGTGGTCGCAGGCGGCGCCACGCTTTCCGCCGGGGGTGTCACCCCCAGACAGCCGCAGCACCCCAGCAGCAGCACCACACTCATTCCGATACAGAACCCCGTACGTTTCATACAGATCCCCCTCTTCATTTATTCCTCTCGCAGTGTCTGCAGCACCCGGCGAAACACCGTGCCCAGACTATCGCGGAGCACGATCTGCGCCTGCCCGTCGCAATCGGTGCGTTCCCGGTTGACCACCGCCAGCGTATTCCCCCGAAAATAGCGGATCAGCCCTGCCGCCGGATACACCGTCAGCGAGGTGCCGCCCACGATCAGCAGCTCCGCCCCGGCAATGGCCTCCACGGCGCCCTGCACCACCGCTTCGTCCAGCGACTCGCCGTACAGCACCACCTCCGGCTTGATCAGCCCGCCGCAGGCGCAGCGGGGTACCGGAGCGCCGTCGGTGAGACAACGGCTGTCATAGAATTTGCCGCACGCCGTGCAGCGGAATCGGGCGGCATTGCCGTGCAGCTCATACACCCGGCGGCTGCCCGCCTTTTGATGCAAGCCGTCGATATTCTGGGTCACCACCGTCAGGTCTTTTCCCTGCCGCTCCAGCGCCCGGTGGGTGTCGTTGGGCTCCGCCGTCTGCAGGAAGAAATCCCGGTAAAAGCGATAAAACAGCGCCGGATCCTCAAAAAAGCACCGGTGGCTGAGTATTTCCTCCGGCGTACGTCCGTAGTGGGTGGCGGTGTGGTAGATCCCGTCGGCGCTGCGATAATCCTTCAGCCCGCTCTCCGTGGATACTCCGGCGCCGCCGAAAAAGACAATGCGTTGGCTATTCCGGATAGCTGTCGCCAGTTTTTCAATTGCCGTCATAATAATCCCTCCAATTATATAGTATACAACCTCTGTCAACGCTTGCAAATCCGGCATATCCGTGGTATACTGTTTTTTATCCTAAATTTTAAGGAGGAAATCCCCATGGAAAATGATCCCACGCAGCAGATAGACCGGTGCCGGGAGACCGGTCTGAAAGCGAAGCTAACCCGGCTGTGGCACTATTTCACCCCCTATGAGAAGATCTGGTTTTTCAGCATTCTTGTGCTTGCTGTAGTTTTCTCGTTTTTATTTCCAGAAACCGATGACCCTACCTACACCGTAACACTAGCACCTACTAACTATTCCCAATCAACCAGTTCTTTTTCGCAACTGAATTTCACCGGCATAAAAGAAGACATAGTTATCACAGCAATCACCGTTAACGGAACAGAAATCAATCTTGGATATGATGAATTCACAGTTTCCCCAACCAATTCCGACTCGCTCATATACACGCTACCAACTCCCATTACATCCTCAGATACTCTAGAAATTCAGTGCTATGCCGATGGTGAAACGACTGTTTTTCCTCTAAATATTTCCAATTCCAATGGCGAATCTATGTATAACCATTCCATCGACATCTCAACTGCGAATGGCAATGATCCTGTTGATAAAGGCGATTATACAATTGTAGAAAACCCATTAAATTACATAGTGCCTGTCCAAATTATAACCATTCTTTACTTACTTGATGTCATTACAAATATAGCCTGTGAATTGCTTATCTCTAAGCAAAGCAAATGGAACTTTATTGTTTCTCTGGCAGTAGAAATAATCGAAATACTCATATGCATTCTTTGTGCTTACCGCTTTGCCACACTTGCAACCACTTTGCTATTCTGGATTCCTTGTGATATTATCAGCTTTGTGGTTTGGAATCGACACCGAGATTCCAAACATCAGGAATTAACAGAGGTGAAAAAGCTCTCTGTTAAACAGGATATATTGCTGGTTGTCGGCATCGTAGTATGGACAGTTATCGTTGGTTATGGTCTCACATTTATTGATGTTCCAGGCGGTATATTTGCCAACAACATCCAGTTGAAAAATATTGTCTGCTACATAGATGCCTGCGCCTCAGCAGTAGGCATTGCTAACGGAGTATTCATTCTGCTGCGCTATCGGGAGCAATGGATTGCTTGGTATATATGTTCAGCGTTGGAAACTGTCATAAATATTTTAGCCGGGCAATGGATTTTGCTGGTGCTGAAGGTGGGCTATCTCACCAACACCACCTATGGCTACATCAAATGGACAAAATACATCCGGCAGCATAAAAAAGATGCCTCCCTGCCCGCCGAAGCACCTGCGGCGACCGGGCAGAACACATAAAATGCAGTACGGTATCTGCGTGCGGGGGAGGTTTCGCAGCCGCCCCAACCGCTTTATTGCGCTGGTGGACATCGACGGGCGGGAGACCGTCTGCCATGTGAAAAACACCGGGCGCTGCCGGGAGCTGCTGATACCGGGCTGCACCGTCATTCTGGAGCGGGCGCAGAACCCGGCACGCAAAACCGCCTATGACCTCATCGCCGTATACAAAGGCGATCGGCTCATCAATATGGACAGCCAAGCCCCCAATGCCGTGGCGGCGGAATACCTCGCCGCCCGGTTTCCGGGGGCGCTGCTGTCCCGGGAGGTACGCTGCGAAGACAGCCGGCTGGATTTCCGGCTGGAGCAAAACGGGCAGGTCCTGTATGTCGAGGTCAAGGGCTGCACGCTGGAGCAGGCGGACATCGGGTATTTCCCCGACGCCCCTACCCAGCGGGGCGTCAAGCACCTCCACTGCCTCATGCGGGCGGTGGCTGCCGGACACCGGGCTGCCGTGCTGTTTATTGTACAGATGGAGGGTATCCGGGCGGTACGCCCCAATGACGCCACCCACCCCGCCTTCGGGCAGGCGCTGCGGGAGGCAGCCGCCCACGGCGTAGAGCTATGGGCGGTGGGCTGCCGGGTGACGGAGAATACCCTCACGGCGGACAGTCCTATCCCGGTGGAACCGGGCTTTACAATCCACGGATCCCATGATACAATGGAGAGACTCTAAGCAAATTTGAGCATATAAGGGGAATAGGGTATGGATTTTTCGGAGCTGATCCGAGCATTTGGCATTTCCGGCACCTATCAGGGCTACGAGGAGCTGTTTGTCGGCAACATCAACCAAACCTACAAGCTGCGCTTTCTCACCGAGGACGGGCAGCTCCGGGAATATATCCTGCAGCGGCTGAACACCTATGTTTTCAAAAACCCCCGGGAGGTCATGGAGAATATCCGCCGGGTCACCGGCCATATCCGACAGCGGCTGGGCGAGAACAGCGACCGGCGGGTGCTGCATTTCCGCACGGCGCAGGACGGCGCCCCCTATGTGGAGAACGAGACCGGCTTCTGGCGGGCATATCGGTACATCGACCGGGCACTGACCTACGATACCGTATCCGCCGCCCATTTTGAGCAGGCCGGCTACGCTTTCGGACGGTTTCAGGGCGATCTGGCGGATTTCCCGGTGGAAACGCTGCACGAAACTATCCCTCATTTTCATGACACCCCCGACCGGATGCGCCAGCTCCACGACGCCATCCGGGAGGACAAAGCCGGACGGGCCGCCTCGGTGCAGCCGGAGATCCGGTTCATTCTGGAGCGGGAGCAGGACGCCGGCGCCATCGTGGAGGCGCTGGATAGCGGACGGATCCCCCTGCGGGTGACCCACAACGATACCAAGATCAACAATGTGCTGTTCGACACCGACACCGACACCCCCATCTGTGTCATCGATCTGGATACGGTCATGCCCGGCTCCGCCCTCTACGATTACGGCGACGCCATCCGTTCCGGTGCCAACACCGCCGGGGAGGACGAGGAGGATCTGTCGCTGGTGCATTTCGATCTGGGGCTGTTCGAGCGCTTTACCGCCGGGTATCTGAGCGCCGCCGGCGACCGGCTCACACCGGAGGAGATCCGCCTGTTTCCTCAGGCGGCGCAGATCCTCACGCTGGAGCTGTGCGCCCGGTTCCTCACCGACTATCTCAACGGCGACGTGTATTTTAAGGTGAAAAAGCCCGGACATAATCTCATCCGTACCCGCAACCAGATCGAGCTGGTACGGCAGATGGAGACCCGTATGCATGAAATGGCGTCTATCGTCGAAAAATACAGCCAGCAATAGCTGAGGAGGTGACCCGTCCATGGAGCTGAAGCGACCCGATCCCCGTGTGCGGGTCTCCTGGGCGATCTATACACTGATCGTATCACTGATCCCGGTCATTCTGTCGGTGGTGCTGTTTCAGCTGCCGTTCATTCCCCGATGGATCGCCTGGGCGTTCACCGGGCTATGGGTGCTGATCCTGCTGTTGCTGCTGACGGTCTACATCCCCCTGCGCTACCGCCATGCCCGCTACGGCATCAGCGAGACCGAGCTATGCGTGATCAGCGGCGTTTATGTGGTCAGCCATCACCATATGCCCCTCTCCAGCGTACGCCATGTGACAGTCATCCGCGGACCGCTGGAGCGGCTGTTTGGCTATGCATTCGTGTGGGTCTCCGCCGCCGGCGGATGGCTGCTGCTGGAGGGCATTCCGGCTGCGGAAGCCCATGAGCTGAGCCGTCTGCTCATGCGGCGGTGAGTCCCGCCGGAAAGGAGTGCCCCATGCCCACCATGCCCCGTCAGGCCATTCCCGAGCGACACCAGCACCCCATCGCCATGCTCAAATACACCTATCGGTATCTGTTTCTGCTGCTGTTCCCGCTGGCCCGTGGTCTGCGGTACATCCGCACCCCTCAGGGCTTATACGCTTGGGCGAAGGGCGCCTGGCAGGATCTGCTGGTGGTGTTTTTGCTGCTGCTGATGTCCTATGTCAGCTGGCAATTCCACACCTATACGCTGGATGAGGAGGGCTTCACCATCCGGCGAGGTGTTTTTTTGCATCGCACCTCCTACATCCCCCGACACAACATCGTCACCCTGTCGGTGGAACGGCCGCTGTATCTGCGTCCCTTGGGAGCGGTGCATATCTCCATAGACACCGACGCCGGCGGCAGCCGGCAGGCGGATTTCAGCCTCACCGTGGGCGAGCCTCGGGCACGGGAGATCCTCGACCAGCGGCAGAGCACCGAGACAAAGCCCCTCCACGCCTACAGCCCCCGCTGGTATCATGTGGTGGTGCTGTCCCTGCTGGTCTCCAATTCTTTCAGCGGTATTTTCCTGCTGGCGACCACCTTCCAGCAATCCGGACGGTTGCTGGGCGAGGGCTTTCAGCAGCAGCTGCTGGGCGATCTGGAGACGGTAGCCGGCTATGTGACCTGGATCCCCCGCACGGCGGCGCTGATCGCACTGGTGCTGTTGGGCGGATGGGGGGTATCGGCGATCCGGAATATGTTCCGGTATCTGCCTTTCCGTGTATCCCGGTACAAGAGCTTTCTCACCATCCGCACTGGCTTATTCACCCGGCGGGACTATTCCTGCGCTGCAAAATCCGTCAACTTCGTGGATTACCGCCAGAGCATTGCCAGCCGCTTACTGCATCTGGATATGGTGTTCATCAACTGCATCGGCTACGGCAAGGAGACAAACGCCATGTCCGTGCTGGTGCCGGTATCCAACATCCGCCACTCCGAAAGTGAGGTGCGGCGGCTGCTGCCGGAATTCACCCGCCGCCCCGTGACGCTGAAGGCAGCGTTTCTCTCCATCTACCGCTATGTGTTCTATCCCCTCTGGACGATGATCCTGCTGTATCCGGTATCCCGGCAGCTGCAGATCTGGTTTCCCCAATGGCAGGAACTGATCTATTATCTGACCACCATGGCGTATATTCCCTGCGCCTGGCAGATGGCGGTCAAGACCATCGACCGGTTCACCGCCGGACTCTCTCGCCGGAATGGATTTTTCAACCTGAAATATTCCAAGTGGTACACCTTTCACACGGTGCTGATCCCGGAGGATAAGGTGGTCGCCTACGATCTGACCCAGACACCGTTTCAATATCTGGCACACAACTGCGATGTGCTGGTCTATACCTATAACGAGGCCAGCCGTTACCATCGCATCCGCAATATACCCATACAGCAGGCGCAGGAGCTGTTCGCCGGTATCCCGTCTGCCCGACCCGAAAAAGGAAGTGACACCCATGGAAACCATCCGGCTGGATGAGCTGACTGCCCGGCAATTCAACACCGATATCGCCACCGCTGCCGCCCTCATCATGGAGGGGCGGGTATGGATCGGCGCTGTACCGGCAGACAAGGCGGGCACTGCCGTCCCCGCCGATACCGCCCTGACGCTGCGGGAAAAGCCCCGCAAATTTGCCAGCCGTTCCGGCTACAAGCTGGAAAAGGCGCTGGCTGCCTTTTCCGTCGATCCCACCGGCGCCGTCGTCTGCGATATCGGCGCCAGCAACGGCGGCTTCACCGACTGTCTGCTGCAAAACGGCGCTGCTCATGTATTCTCTGTGGACGTCGCCTACGGCATTCTGGATTGGAAGCTGCGCAGCGATCCCCGGGTGACGGTGCTGGAGCGTACCAACGCCCGGCGGCTCACCCCGGCACAGCTGGACAACACCCCCTGCGATCTGGTGACGGTGGACGTATCCTTTATCTCGCTGACGAAGATCTTCCCCGCCATCCACACGATCCTCAAGCCGGAGGGAGAGCTCATCACCCTCATCAAGCCGCAATTTGAGGCACAGCCCCGGCAACTGGGCAAAAACGGCATTTTGAAGGATCCCGCCGCCGATCTGCCGCCGCTGCTCCAGTCCATTTTCGCTGCCGCTGCCGAGCAGGCGCTGTATCTGACGGCGCTGACCGTTTCCCCCATCCATGGCACCAACGGCAATGTGGAATATCTGGCACACTACCGCCATTCCGCTCCGGCGGAGGGCTGCCCGGCAGCCCCGGAGTTTTACGCTGCCTGCATCGATCAGGCGCTGACCGAGCAGCCGGATCTATAGCCGCTCATTCCCCATAGCGGGCGGCAGTTCCCCCCTCTACGGAGACTTTGGTGTAAGAGTGCTCCAGCCCCCTCGGCGCCATCATAAACAGACAGCCTTTCCGCATAAAATGGAAAAGCAGCGCTCCCGAACATAGACCGACCCGGGTCAGACAGTGCGTCTGACCCGGGTCTTCTGTTTTTCTATCCGCCGGAGAGCTCCCATTCAACTCCGGCAGAAACATTTTCCGATTATCCCTGCCGGGAGGCAATGACCTTATCCGCTACCGGCTTCGGCGCCTCCTCATACCGCTCGAAGGTCAGCGTGAAATGCCCACGTCCCTGAGTAGAAGAACGCAGCATGGTGGCATAATCCCCCATCTCGCCCAGAGGCACCTCCGCCTCCACACAGGTCAGGTCATCCTCTGCCGGATTCATGCCCAGCACCCGTCCCCGGCGGCGATTGATGTCGCCCATGATATCGCCGGTATAATCCCCCGGCACAAATACCCGCAGGGTGCCGATCGGCTCCAGCAGATAGGGGTCTGCCTGCGCAATGCCCGCTTTATATGCCAGCGCCGCCGCCGTCTTGAACGCCATCTCAGAGGAATCCACCGGATGATAGGAGCCATCCACCAGTGTGGCTTTCACTCCCACCAGCGGATATCCCGCCAGCACCCCCTCCCGGGCGCTCTCCTGCAGCCCCTTTTCCACCGCCGGGAAGTAGTTCTTCGGCACGGCGCCGCCAAACACATTTTCCGCAAAGGTCAGCCCCTCGCCGCCGTCCGGCTCAAACTCGATCCACACATCGCCAAACTGCCCATGACCGCCGGACTGTTTTTTGTGGCGCCCCTGTACCTTCACCTTGCGGCGGATGGTCTCCCGATATGCCACCTGCGGCGGCGTCAGGGTGACCTCGGCACCGAATTTGGATTTCAGCCGGGAGACGATCACATCCAGCTGCTGCTCCCCCATGCCGGACAGCAGCAGCTCCCGGGTCTCCGGATCCTGCTCCACCCGGATGGTGGGATCCTCCTCCCGCAGGCGAGCCAGCCCCACCGCCACCTTTTCCTCATCGCCCTTTTTCACCGTCTGCACCGCCATCGTCAGGCAGGGCGAATCAAAGGGAACGCCGGGCAGGGTCACCGGGCACTCCGGCGCACACAGAGTGTCGCCCGTGCCAGTGGTCGCCAGCTTCGCCACAGCGCCGATATCCCCCGCTCCCACATAGGGAGTCTCCACCTGCTTCTTTCCCCGGACGAAAAACAGCTTGCCCAGCTTTTCGGTCTGTCCGGTGCGGGTGTTGAGCAGCGTCATATCCGGCGTCACCCGTCCCCGAATGACCTTGAAGTATAACAGCTTTCCCACAAAGGGATCGACCACCGTCTTAAACACCGTCGCCACCGCCGGAGCGTCCTCCGTCACCTCCAGCGTCACCGGCTCGCCGGCAGCGTCGGTGCCGGTCTCTCCTGCCACCGTCTCCGCCCAGGGAGCCAGCCACAGCAGCCCGGTCAGCAGCTGATCCACCGCCTCCAGCTCCTGCGCCGAGCCGCAGAACACCGGGGCGATCTCCCCCTTACGCACGCCGGAAGCGATGCCATGGATCAGCTCATCCGGCGTAAATTCCTCGCCGGAGAAGTATTTCTCCATCAGCTCCTCGCTGGTCTCCGCCACCGCCTCGCAGATGGCGGTGCGCAGCCCCTCCAGCCGATGCCCCATGTCCGGGATCGGCACCGCCTTCGCCTGTCCGTTCTCGTAGGTATACGCTTTATATTCCAGCAGATTGACGTAGCACTGCACCTTGTGATCCACCACATAGGGAACCACCAGCGGGCACACCATGGGACCGAATTTGGTTTTCAGCTCTTCAAATACTTTATAAAAATCGGCGCTCTCCCGATCCAGCTTATTGACGAAGAAAATGGTCGCAATGCCCTTTTTCTGGGCGGCGGCGAAGCCCTTTTCCGCCCCGACGGTCACACCGCTCTTGCCGGACACCACCACCACGGCGCTGCCCGCCGCCCGGATGCCCTCCCGGACGCCGCCCACGAAATCAAACAGACCGGGGGTGTCCAGAATATTCATCTTAGTGCCCTTCCATTCCACCGGCACCAGCGAGGTAGACACCGACACCTGCCGGCGCACCTCCTCCGGGTCGAAATCGCTGACGGTGTTCCCATCCGCAACCCGTCCCAGCCGATCCAGCTGACCGGTGAGATAACACGCCGCCTCCGTCAGCGAGGTCTTGCCGGAGCCGGCATGACCGACGAACGCCACATTACGGATGTGTTTAGCCGAATAGTTTTTCATGGAGACACGCCCTTTCTGAATTTTCTCCGTTGCCGGAGAACTAAGCTTCCTGTGTTTGGTACGATTATACTATAAATTATTCACGATTACAACAGTTTTTTAGTGTGTTTTTGATAATTCCCGCAAATTTTTTCCAAACTGCTTAAATGCCGCTATTTCCACAGTTTTCCATTGACAGCGGCCCGCTTCCGTGGTATACTCAACATCGAACAAACGTTCCATCCGAGAAAGGCGGTGAACGGCGGCATGGACCGTTCCATATTGCATGTGGACTGCAACAAATTTTACGCTTCGGTGGAATGCTGTCTCCACCCGGAGCTGCGGGATAAGCCCATTGCCGTAGGAGGCAGCGAGGCCTCCCGCCACGGCATCATCCTCACAAAAAACGAGATCGCCGCCCGGTACGGATTAGTCACCGGAGAGCCGCTGTGGGCGGCACGGCAGAAATGTCCCGAGCTGATCGTGGTGCCGCCCCATTTCTCCACCTATATGCGCTTTTCGGGGATGGTGCGAAAAATTCTGGCAGACTACACCGACCGCATCGAACCGTTCGGGCTGGACGAGGCATGGCTGGAGCTGACCGGCGGCCGGCAATCACCGGAATCGGTGGCACAGGAGATCCGCCGCCGGGTACGGGAGGAGCTGGGCATCACCGTCAGCATCGGCGTCAGCTTTACCAAGCCCTTCGCCAAGCTGGGCAGCGACTATAAAAAGCCGGACGCTGTCACCGTCTTTTCCCGGGAAAACTACCGGGAGCTGGTATGGGCGCTGCCCGTGGGCGATCTCATCTATGTGGGCGGCGCCACCCGAAAAAAGCTGGCGCAGCGGTATATTTTTACCATCGGAGAGCTGGCTGCTGCCGACCCGGCGATGCTGCGGGCGCTGCTGGGCAAATGGGGCGGCATGCTCCACGCCATGGCAAACGGACAGGACAACCAGCCGGTCATTCCCGCCGCCGAGGCTGCCGCCATCCAATCCATCAGCAACGGCATGACCTCCCCCCGGGACATGGAAAACGAACAGGATGTGCGCATCGTCCTCTATGTGCTGGCGGAGAGCGTCGGGCGGCGGCTGCGAGAGCAGCATCTGTTCGGCAAAACGGTGGAGCTGCAGCTGCGGGACACCAATCTGGCAACCCAGAGCTTCCGCACCACGCTGGATCATTTCATCCGCTCCACCGATGATATCGCCCGGGAGGCGCTGGCGCTGTTCCGCAAGCGCTACAATTGGCGCCGTCCCCTGCGCACCCTCACCATCGGTATCAGTGGACTGGAGCCGGACACCACCCCCTGCCAGCTGGATCTGCTGGACAGCGAAAACCGGGAAAAGCGGGAAACGCTGGATCGGGCGGTGGACGATCTCAAGCGGCGATTCGGTGACCGCTGCATCCGCCGGGCGGTGGTGATGGAGGACCCGGCGCTGGCGGGACTCAGCCCCTATGAGGATCATACCATCCATCCGGTGGGGTTTTCCGGCAAGGTGGAGGTGCATGACGGATGAGCTACAAGGTCTATGTGGAGGTGACCGCCGTGTTCACCCCCGACGGGATGGTGCGCCCCCAGACCGTGCGCTGGGAGGACGGCACCGTGTACGAGATCGACCGGGTGCTGGACATCCGGCAGGCGGCGGCGCTGAAAGCCGGCGGCTGCGGACTGCGCTATACCTGCCGCATCCGGGGTCAGCAGACCTATCTGTTTTTGGACGAGGATCGCTGGTTCGTAGAGGCACGCCAGCCGGTCTCCGCCGTTGCCATCGACGAGGAAAGCCGCCCCACATAGGGCGGCTTTTATACAAGGGACAACGCCGGCAGCACGGCAGACCTCTGCGGCGCTTTCAGCAGCAGCTCCGACTCACCCCAACATCGGCACCGACGATCGCCTGCCGTTTTTTGTATATGTAAGGGAGCTGTTATATCCAGAGAAAGAGACCGGCGTTCCAAAGGAACGCCGGTCTCTCCGCACTCTGCGATCATTCAAATATTTTGTGGAGACAATATTTGGTCTCCGGCATCGGCTCTCGCCCCAAATACCGTCCCTCCGTGAAATCCGGGAAGGCGACCGGTGCGCCGCCGATCGCAATGGACGCCTCGCTGAGCGCCGTCACCGCCATATAGGTGGCTGTGTCGTACACATCCACCGGTGGCTCGATCCCCCGCTTCACACAATCCACAAAGGCGGAATACACCAGCCAGTCCATACCGCCGTGTCCACCTGTCGGGGCGTATTTATCCCACAGCGGATGCTGGTATTCCTTTTCGTATTCCTCGGCATTGCCCCACAGCGGCTTTGGCTCGAAGTCGTGCTGGTTATGCACACCGTCCAGATACAGAGAATCATTCCACTCGTTATAGTATGCCTGCGTGCCATGGATACACAGCCCCCGTCCATAATAGCGGGGCAGCGTGGTGTCCATGGTGATGGTGACCGTTTCGCCATTGGCGCAGCGCAGCACGGTGGTGACGATATCCCCCTGATTGAACTGTACCTGCGCCAGCTTATCCTCGGCGCCCTTGGTCTTCAGCACATACTCATGCAAGCCCTGAGCGGCAGACGCCACCGAGCTGAGGCTGACGAACCGGTTGCCATCGTTGATATTCAGCAGCTTGCCGATGGGTACCAATTCATGGGTGGGATAATTTTCTCCGTTACGGCCGATATAGTTGCGCAGCCGATAGTGGCGCTTCTCCTCGCCGGTAGCAACCTCCTCCCGCAGATCATGGTGATACCCGCCGGCGCAGTGCATCACCCGCCCGAACACGCCCTTTTTCACCATGTTCAGCAGCATCAGCTCCCGCTTGCCGTAGCAGCAGTTTTCCAGCATCATGCAAGGGGTCCCGGTACGCTCATAGGTGCGGATCAGCTGCCAGCAGCTATCCAGACTGTAAGCGCCCGCCACCTCGGTACCTACATAAATTCCAGCCTCCATCGCTGCCAGCGCCACCGGGATATGCGCCTCCCATGATGCGGTGATGATCACCGCATCAATGGGCTGCTCCAGCACCTTACGATAGTCCGTGGTCTCCATTGGCCGGGTTCCGGTCTTCTCCTCGATCAGATCCGCCGCCTTCTGCGCACGGTCTGCATACAGGTCGCATACACAGGGGATGGTGATATCCGTCATGCGCATGAGCTCGGATTCCAGGACGCCGTATCCACGTCCGCCCAGACCTATCAGCCCGATTTTCACTGTTTCTTTCATATTCGCTTTCTCTCCTAATCATTGCCTGCATCATCCGCATAATCGGTTCCGGTATGCGATCCGGAGCACTGGAGGACGAGCCGCCCTCCCTCATGGGAGGAACGGCTCCGTACTCCGACACGGAAAAAGAACGGTGCTTACAGTGCTTTACGGCGTTTCCGGCTGAAGCATACGCCTACAAATGCGGCGCCCGCCAGCAGCAGCGGCAACGCTACCTTCAGCCCGACGCCCATATTCGGCGCATGACCGCCGTTGTTGCCACCGTTGTTGCCGTCAGTATTCCCATTTCCGGCTGCTCCCACAAGCGCCAGCGACTGGAGTCCCACCGGGCTATACCGGGTACCGGCGTACAGACCCAGCCGCACGCTGCCCATTTTGCTTAGATCCAGCGGGGAATAATCGTTGCCGAAATAGTAGATCGACAGCTCGAAATCCTCCAGCGGGAACAGAGCGGTCACATTTTTGCCGTAGAACTGGTGGTTGATGCCCGCCCGTCCGTCGTAGGAGACGGAATATACCTTGCCATCCTCGGCGACGACGTAGATCCGCTCCCCGGCGAAATCGAATTGGCGGAAATCCGCATCCTCCAGTGCCATCGTCACATAAGAGGTATCCCGCTCCGTCTCGCCGCTGAGGTTCACAGCCAGATACGTGGCACCGTTGAAGTTATAGGTGCTCAGCTTTTCGTTGGTGGTGTCGATCACATAGGTATCCGGCGCAAACCGTCCCATCAGATCGTCAAACCACAGACGGCCGTCCCGCACCACCGGCTCCACCGCCGCCTCGGCGTTGTCCAGCTCATAGTTCAGATCGTCCTTCTGCTGGGTGAAATCCGTCAGCGTCTTGGAATCCGCCGGCACGGACACATCCTTTTCCTCCCGGACAAAGCCGGAGCCGACCGCCTCGATCTTCAGCACGGAGAAGGCGTCCTCCAGCGCCCACAGATACGGAGGATTCTCCACGCTCTCGTCGATCCAGCCCTCGCTGCGTGCCCAGCCGGAGGACAGATACACGCCGGTCAGCAGGCTCTTATCGATGGGTGAGCCATAGGTGCGCATCTGATCCAGCGGCAGATACAGGGTCACGATGTCCCCGCTGATGGGCGCCGGAACAATGGGACCGACCCAGTTGCCCATTTCCACATCCGGCGTTTTCGCCTCCCGGATACGCTGCCCGTCGTCCACATAATAGCTCTTTTGTCCGCCGTTATTGTCGCCGGTGCCATAGGACATACCGCCGAACAGAAGGCCCAAGCCGATCTGCAGGCTGGTCGCTTTCTTATACCGAATGGTCACGGCGATGTATTCCATGCCCTCCATATTGCGTGCCATCAGGTCAGTAACCATCAGATTGAAATATCCGGATTCGCCCTTGAGATACAGCTCGTTGTTCTCAACCACCGGCTTCCAATCCCGCTCTTCCTCCCAGTGGATCAGCTTATCGGTATCCACATTCTTGAAATCCTGCAGCGTCACCCGCTCCGCCGGCAACGTGATCTCATCGCCCGGCTCCGGCTGGATATTTTCGCCATAGAGTGCGATCTCCTGCACCGCCAGCATGGCGTTGCCGTCCTTGTTGCGGGGCAGGATCATGGAGACGCCGTCCAGATACGCCAGCTGCGCCGCCGTGATGGGCGCATGCTCGCCCCACTGATATTGCAGATCGGCGATCCGCACATAGGCGGTGAAGGTATCCCCCTTCGCCAAACCGGCATAGGCATCCGGATAGTGGAACGCCACGCCGGTCTTGGCGGTCATTTCGTAGTATTTTCCGTCCTTGCTCCAATAGCGGGAGCCAGCCGCCGCCGTAGCGCCGTCGTTAATGAAATACGGCATTCCGCCGATCATACCGCCAAAGGATAGGTACAGACCGGTGCGGTAGGGGTTGGTGTTGGTGTCCAGATCCTCCAGCACCTCACAGGTCATCGCCAGATACTCGGCGCCCGTCCAGTTGCGCTTGTCAATATCCAGCAGGAAGAAGTCCGCCGACTGGTTCTCTACCGTGGTCTTATCCACCACCAGAGCGCCGTTCTTCACCTCCATGGAAACCGGATTTTCCGCATACTGGCTCTTATACCGGCGGGCATTCAGTGCGCCGTCGCCGTCGGCGAAATCCTGCACCAGCACCTTGGTGCCCGTGGGGCGCCAATCGCTCTCATCGGGGCCTGCCGGCGCCGCCGTATACAGGGCGATCTCCCGCAGGGAAACAGCGTCCTCGTTGGCTACGTCAGCGTCATTTTTATTGCCCAGATCGGAGAAAATCAGCTGCAGATTCTGAATGTCACTGAGGTCTGTTTGGGCGATCCCCACCGATGCATTGTCGCTGCGGACAAATTTGTCCACGGGCAAATAGACCGTTACCGTGTCGGCGGTGCCTGTTCTATAGGTGCGGCTGTCGGTATCGCCCACCGGCGCCGCTATCTTCAGGGTGCCGGAACCATTGTCATAATACACATCCGTCGCTGCGGGGACTATAAAGCCGAAGCCACTGGTGCCCAGCGCAAGCGCCGCCTCAAAGCTGCTCTTCACGCTGTTTTTCTTCAGCGTCACCGCCAGATACTGTCCTGCCGGGAACTGAGACTTTTCCATAGCGTAGATCCAAAACGCCGCCTCGCCCTTTTTGTTTTTGTCGTTGGCGACATACAGACCCTTGCCGTCGGCGTCCACCAGAAGTTCCACACCCTGCTCATCATTATAATTGTTGTGCGGACTATACGGCCATCTATGCACCGTCTCGCCCTGCTTGATGGTGAAATTCTTAAAATCCTGCAATACGGACTTCGGCATATTCTTGGTCAGCTCATCCGCCGTTTTCAGTCCTTTTTTCAGGTACAGGGACACATCCCGCAGAGAAACGGCATCTGCATTAGCTACATCAGCATCGTTCTTGTTGCCCAGGTCGGCAAAAATGATCTGCAGGTTTTGCACATCGCCGAGATCCGACGCCGTCATGGTCTGGCTGATGTTGCTCTTGTTGACAAAGCCGCTCAACGGCAGATACACCGTCACATCCTCGCCGCTGCCCACTGTGTAGGTGCGCAGACCCACTGTGCCGGTTGTTGCCGCCGTCTTCAGAGCGCCGTCGCCGGTGTCGTAGTATACCTCCGCCCCATCCGAGATCGCAAAGCCAAAGGCATTGGTGCCCAGCGCAAACGCCGCCTGAAAGCTCGTCTTGACGCTGTTCTTTTTCAGCGTCACCGCCAGATACTCACCTTCCACAAAGGCGGTCTTGTTCAGGTCATAAATCCAATATTCCGCCTCGCCCTTTTTGTTTTTCTCGTTAGTGACATACAAGCCCTTGCCGGCGGCGTCGATCTGAAGATCCACGCCGTCTCCGTCATTGTAGTTATTGTAGGAGCTCCAGCAATACTTGTGGACCGTCTCACCCTGCTTAATAGTGAAATTCTTAAAGTCCTGCAAGGTCAGGCGGGACATCCCTTCAACCAGCGCATCCGCCGTCTGCGGGGCTGCCGCCGTTGCCGAGAACAGTGCCACCGGCAGCATCGTCAGCAGCAACGCCACCGCCGCTAAAATGGATAGGCTTCGTTTTTTCATGGTGTTTCTTCCTTTCTGCATAAGCAAAATTCAGGTATAACGCTATGGAGAACCCTCTCCAAAGGATACTCAGTAAAACCGGGGCATCCAGCGCCGGTATGCCTCCTCCACCACGGTCACATACTGCCCGTGACCCTGCAGCTCGGCAAAGGTGGGCTGGCTCTCCGGACCGTACATGGCATACTGGGAATGGACAGCAAAATACATCTGCTGCTCTAAAAATACCGACAGCACATCGTCAACCCATTGCTCGCCGTGCATTCCCGGCGCCAGAGCGGTATACATGGCGCCCCACTCACCGCAATAGACCGGATACCCGTGGGCATCCCGCCAGTCGGAAAACCGGGCGGTGGAGGCGGCAATCATCTCCCGATCCAGTCCAAACAGCCGCCCATACACGGGAGACTCCCAGAACTGGAGCCCCAGCTGCGCCTGTACGCCGTCCGGCAGCGCCTCTCCCTTGAAAAACGCCTCAACGGTATACGACCAGCCGGGCTGCACCCGAAAGAGATCCTTGCTCCAGCTGCACAGCTCGATGCGCCCCTCGGTCTCGGTCACCCGCAGGCTGCCGGGGGCGGTGTTCCCCTCGGCTGCATCAAAGGACACCTTGCCCCGGTATTCCTCATACACCAGCCGGCGCACCGGAAACGGATCGTCGATCCCGCAGGACAGCACCACACCCTGATCCCGTCCCTGGGCATCGAACGCCCGCACCTGCCAGTCATCCACCAAAGCCGCCGCACCGGCGGGAATATCCCCCACCAAGACGATCACCGGGCTGGCTGCCAACGCCTTTGCGCCGGCCGTCCCGATGGCTCCGGTACGCAGCGCCGTAAAGCCGCCATTCATGGCGGCAGCCTCCAGCCGCTCCGGCGCCAGCGTCTTTGCGCCCCGCCGCAGTCCGAAATCCGCAATAAAGGGGCTGCCGTAGACCGTGCCCGGTTCCTTCCAGTCCCCCTGAAAGCAGAAATCCGGCGGCGCATAATCGTGGTATTCGTACATCAGGTTTTCTTCCCGCAGCGGCGGGAATGCCGGCACCTCCAGATCGTAGCAGCGGTCATCCTTCAAGCGGCCGTACATCTGCTCGCAGACGATCAGGTGCTTTTTGTCCACCTGTCGCACTGCGTCGATGCACCGCTGATACAGCCCGCCATACACCTCCAGCGCCTCGGCAAAGCTGTCCATCGCCGGAGCAAACTGCTCATTCCAGAAGGAATAGCCGGCGATCACCGGCTCCTCGGCAAAGCGCCGGGCGATAAACGTCCAAATATCCAGCCACAGCCGGGCATTCTCCTCCTCAAAGAGGTGGGTGCCGTTGCCATGCGCCCAGCTGGAGCCGGGCACCACATGCATATTGAGGATCAGGCGGATATGGTACTTCTTCGCCCAGTCCACATTCTCCTGTATCCAGTCCAGAGCGCTCTCCCGCAGGGGCTCGCCGGGCTGCAGCGGACGAAAGAGGTTTTCGTTGATGAGGAAGCGCACCGTGTTGATCCCCATTTCCGCAAAACCCCGATATCCCTCGTCCCGGGGATTCGCCCGGTAGGGCTCGCTGGGATTCCAGCCGTTGCCGCCCCCCAGCACCCCGCCGTCAAAGCTGCCGCCCCGGATAAACCATTCGTCCCCGTTTTCATCCACCAGATATTTTCCTTGACGGCGGATAAAGCCGTGGATCTCCGTCGCCCGCCGTGCGGGCGGTGTGCTGTGATCGGTCATATCCAAGCTCCTTTACACCCGGTCAGATGGACGGCAGCAGTCGTTTGAAGGCATTTTCCAACACCGTGTAGTTGCCCGCCTTGATCTCCGGGTTATGCTCATAGGAATAGGGCTGTATTTCCTTACTGTACATGGCAAAGGGCGAATGAACGGTGAAATACATCTGATTTTCCTTAAACACATTCAGCTGATCCTGCGCCCACTGCTCCGAATTCAGCCCCTTGTCGTACGCCTTATAGTAAGCGCCCCATTCGCCGCAGAACACCGGCACATGATTGCTGTTGCGGTAGTCCACATAGGGCTGGATCTCCGCCTGCAGGCATTCCTTGTTCATGGTCAGCGCCTTACCCAGACTGGAGCGGTACAGCTCCATCCCGAGCCGCATGGTCACGCCGTCGGGAATGCTGCGCCCCCGCAGCGTGACGACGATCTTATACCGATAGCCGCTGCGCACCTTCCAATATTCCCCGTTGGTGGTGTATACCCGGCCGCTTCCGGCGGTAAGATTGCTGAAGCTGATGGCGCCGCCGTCGGTGCCGGACTCAAACAGCCGCACCTTTGCATTGCTCATCTGATAATGCTTGGCGCTGGATTCCGTGGACAGGCGCCGCTCATATACGGTGCCGGTCTTGTTGCCGGAGGCGTCGTATTCCTCCGCCCGCACAGCGCTGATGCACAGCGCCGCCGTGCCGGGCAGATTGCCGCTGAATTGCAGCTGCATGGCAGCCGCCACCGCATTGCCGTCGGTCACCTGCAGCAGTCCGCTGTCGATCTCCACCGACCGTCCGTTCACCGCTCCGGCGGACACGGTATTGCCCGCCTCCACCGTGGCGGAGCCATACAGCCCGATAGAGGCGATCGCTCCGGAATTCCACACCAGACCGTAGGGCTGGGTATCTCCCTGGAAGGTGAACTCACCCGGCCCGTAATTGTGGTATTCATACATCAGGTTCTTTTCCTTCAGCGTGGGGAATGCCGGGAACTTCATAGAACCGTAGCCGCCGTTGCTGTCCATACGACCGTTCATCTGCTCGCAGATGATGAGGTGCTTTTTGTCCACCTGCCGCACGGCATCAATGCACTCCTGATACACCTTGCCATACTGCGCCAGCGACTCCTCCCAGCTGCCCAGTGTGGGAGCGCATTGCTCATTCCAGAAGGAATAGCCCAGAATCACCGGCTCATTGGCAAACCGGCGGGCGATCTCCCGCCACACCACGATCCAACGGCTCTTATTCTTGTCCTGAAACACATTCGGCTCATTGGAGCCGCCCTGAGTGGCGCCCGGCACCACGTGCATATTGAGGATCAGGCGGATGTTGTACTTTTTCGCCCAGTCCACGTTCTCCTGAATCCACTTAAAGCCGTTATCGTTGAATTTGTTGGATTTTCCCTGGAAAAACAGCGCCTCGTTAAAGGTGAAGCGAATGGTGTTGCAGCCCAGCTTGGCATGCTCCCGGTAAATGCTTTCGTTGCAGAAATTCCGATCCGGGTTGGCGGGGTTCCACCCGCCGGCGCCGCCCAGAGAGCCGCCGTCGATGCCGCCGCCCTTGATAAACCACTCGTCGCCGTTCTCATCCACCAGCCACTGCGCCTGCCGCCGGACGAAGCCGTTAATGCCCGTCGCCCGCTTTGCCGGCTTGCTGCCCTTGGTATAGTCGATGGTGGACGGATCATAGCTGCTGCCCGAATTGCTGCCGGAATGATTGCCGGAGGTGTTGGAGGAATGATTACCGGAGGGGGTCTTTGAGGTATTTCCGGAGGTGTTCCCCGAGGTGTCGCCCGAGGAATCGCCGGAGGGGTCTGCGGAAGGATCCGAGTTATCCCCGGTATCGGAGGAGATCGGCTCCGAGCCATCCGGTCCGCTCAGATCGGATGTATCCTTTTTATGCCCGCCGCAGCCAATTACCAGCAGCATACTGCACACCAACAGCACCGCCGCCACACGCTGCAACCATCGTTTATACATACGATACGCTCCTTTCATACTCAGCGATAGCGAGCGTTCGCCTTTGCCACCGCTTTATCCACCATGTTGGTATAGGTATTCAGCTTGCTCTCCACTTGATTGGGGTCTACATCCTTCATTTCCCATGTGATCAGCTGCGCCAGCCCCACCTGCACCAGATCCAGCACGCTCTGCGAGGGGTCGATCTGCCGGTTCGCCTTTTTCAGCTCGTTGAGATGGAAATCCCGCAGCTCGGTGGACATAAACAGCGTATCCATGCTATCCCGCACAGGATCCAGATAGTACCGCAGGAAGTAGCCGGCGCCCTCCGGATTGGATGCGCCCTGAGGCACACCGAAAGCGTCCAGACCGTAGACGGTATCGTAAGCCTTCCCCTTAGGATTCGGCAGCGGCACGGCACCCATCTTAAACTTGATGCCCTTGAAGAAGCCCTCTTTTTCCAAGCCGTAGTTGGTGGTATTGATCATACCGGTGCCTTCGTTGATGAACAGGTTCTGATCCCAATCGTCCTTAATGAGCCCTTCCTTTTTCAGCTGCGCCTCCATGCGGAAGCCCTCCATCAGCGTGGCATCTCCCAGATTGCTCTTGAATTTGCCGTTCTCCCAGGAGACGACGCCCTGAATGCCGGCGGTGTACACCCACTCGATCCGGGTGCCGGTCACATAGCCGATCTTGTTGATGGATTTCATATCCCGGCACGCCTGTGTAAAGGTCTCGAAATTCCAGTTGCCGTTCTTATAGTAGTCGCCGGGCGAATCGAAGCCATTATCGTGGAACATATCCTCATTATACGCCACATAGGAGTTGATAGCCGTCTCGCCGAAGGTGTTGATGCCGTAGACCTTGCCCTTATAGGTAGTCGCCTTGACCACACTCTGATCCCACACCGGATCCGTCATATTCAGCTTGGCGACGCTCAGATCCTGCAGCAGGTCGATGCCCGCCGGCCAAAAGCTGTAGCGCACCACATCCGGTGCCTGCTGGGAGGCGATGAGACTTGCCAGCTTGCTCTGCACATCCGGGGAGACGATGGATTTCGCCTTGATGCCGGTCTCCTTTTCAAAGGTGCGGAACTTGGATTTATCCCGGGCATTGGGATCCCAATACATCAGAAAACGCACCTCTGTGCCCTTTAATTTGGAGGGAACATCCTTATAGGGGTTCTGAGGGTCTTTCATGTTGATGTCATTGGAGCCGGTATTTCCGTTTCCTTTGGTGGTGTTGGAGGTATTGCTGTTGTGGTTTTTGGAATCGCCGGAGTTGGTTCCCGGCGTGCCGTCCGTACTGCTGTCCCCAGAGGGATCCGACAGGTCGTCGGAGGTCGATATGGACGGGTCCGGATAGAGACCGGATGTGGGATCCGAGACATCGGACGTATCCGGCTTCTTCTTTCCGCAGCCGATGACGGTCAACAGCATCAGAACCGCCAGCAGCAAGCTGAGCATACGCATCGTTTGTTTCATGGGATTTCCTCCTTTTAGAAATTGTGTCATACAGATCTATATGGATGCCGTCCGTGACAGCATGGGTACAGTAGAACGGTCAGCCCACGATGCCGACCCGGTCGATGCTCTTGATGAACCATTTTTGCAGAATCAGGTAGAGCAGCAGCATCGGCGCAATGAACATCAGGCAGCCTGCCATCGTCACACCGGAGGCCAGTCCACCCTCCCCGCTCATCCCCGCCTGAGTCATCTGAGTGGTGATCATGGAGACCGCCACCGACAGCGGATACCGTTCGGTAAGAAACATGGTGGGCATATAGGTATCATTCCAGTGCCAGATCACCGAGAACAGTCCGGTGGTCAGAAACACCACGCCGGAGGACGGGATGATGATGAACAGATAGGTGCGGATGGGACCGGCGCCATCCACCCACGCCGCCTCCTCCAGTTCCTTGGGCAAGCCCAGGAAAAACTGCCGAAAAATGTAGATCAGGATACCGGATTGCAGCCCCACCCCCAGCAGGGACGGCAGCCAAAAGGCAAACACCGTATTCAGCAGATTCGGACGCAGCTCCTGTCCGGTGAGACGCCCGATCAGTCCGAGGATCCCCAGCAGATCCAGATGGGAATAATTGACGGTCATCGGGATCATCAGCATGGGCAGCGGGATTAGGATCGTCAGCAGCAGCAGCGCCTCCAGCAGCTTCTTCTCCCAAAAGGAGTATCGTGCCATACCGTAGGCGACGATGGAGCAGACGCCGATCTCCAGCACGGCGCTGACCATCTGATACAGCAGCGTGCTGCCCAGCGAGATTGGAAAGCTGACCATTTCATACGCCAGCTCAAAGCTGCGCAGGGTCAGCGCCTTGGGCAGCCATACGACGCTGGGGTCGTAAAAATCGTTTTCCGGCTTCAGTGCGTCGCTGATCATCTTCAGCAGCGGAAACAGGACGATATAGCTGACCGCCAGCAGAAACAGCAGCAGGAAAATGCGTGCCGCCATGCGACCCGCCTTGCGAGCCGCCGGTCTTCCGCCGACCTTACAGGATGCAGACGCCATTGGGATGTCCTCCTTTCTCCGCTTATTCCCAGCGCCGGGACAGCAGGCGCCTGTATACAAACATCACAACGATCATCAGTGCCCCCACGATGGCAAAATACAGCCACAGCCGGGCAGAGCTTTCATCGTAGATCTGGCTCTGGGTCATCAGCCGAAACGGCATCTTCATCATGGTGTTGTTCTTATCCGTGACAATGCCGATCATCGTATACACGATCACCAGCACAAAGGTATGGTCGAGCATCGGAAAGGTGATGAACCAGAATTCCTCCCAGCGGTTTGCCCCCTCCACCCGAGACACCTCATACAAAGCGTCCGGGATGGTCTGCAGACCGGCTATAAACAGCACCGTCTGCACACCGCAGCTCCAGATCAGGTCGAATATATCCTCCATCACCGCCGAAAACAGAGAAATGAGCTTTTCCGGCAGCTCCAGACTGCGCAGCACCGCATCCAGATCCAGAATATTGGAGGTGTACGAGGTGGTGCCCTCCGGTCCGCCGCCCCCGGCAAACACCAGCTCCATCACCGCCCCGGAGGCAATGATGACCGGCAGGAAAAATACCGCCCGGGCCAGCATACGCCCTGGAAACTGCTGATTGAGAATCAGAGCAAAGATCAGACTGAGGATCACGATAATCGGCAGCGAGGTGCAGAAGCTCCGCACCGACTCGATCAGAAAATAGGTATAGGTGCCGTCCGTCGTCAGCAGCTGCACATAGTGCTTCAGCCCGACAAAGGTCACCTCCAGTCGGTCGCCGGAGAACGCCACATCGGAAAAGGAATACAGCACCGACTGGCACAGCGGCACCAGAAAGAACAGCACCAGCCCGATCTCCCAGGGCAGCACAAACAGCCGCCCGTACCGGCTGCTGCGCCGTCTCAATCCATCGTTTTGACGTTTCATACTGTTCCCTCCCCGGACACGAGCCGGAAATCCTCCGCCGGGACCTCTCCGTAAGCGGTGGCTGCCGGGGCGGAGCCGTAATTCACCAGCACCGTCACGCCGTTGTCATAGCCGACGATCCGCAGCTCGCCCTCCACCGCATAGCGGCAGATATGGGCGCCGCTGACCGCCTCGGTCAGCGGGGCGATGCGGCGTACCTGCTCCCCCAGCGAGGGCAGCACATCGGCGTAATAGGCAGAACCCAGAAGTGGCGTCGCCGCATCCAGATCGGTCTTTTCAAAGGAGCCGGTCAGCGTATAGGTCAGCCCGCAGCCGGTCTCCGCCGCCCGCAGCACCGTGCGTACCGGGTCAGAGGACAGATTGACCGGCTCGCTGCCCATAGGGATACAGCCCTTGAAGACCATCTCGTAAAAGGGGATCTCCGCCGCAAACGCCGAAAAGCCGGAGCTGCTCAGCGGCACGTCAAACAGATACTCGCTGCGCACCGCCGCATACGCATTCGCCTCCGAGCCGCATAGGGATAACCCCCGCCCGGAGACCGCTGCCGCCACGGCAGCAAAATCGGTGTCGGCGCCCCCTTTTACGGCGCACCCGACACGACCGTAATCCGAATAGGCGGTGTTGCCGGCGGTGTTCAGACTGACGCCGGACAGCCCCCATTCAGCGGCGACTGCCGCCGCCTGCTCCGCCAAGGCGGACAGCCGATCCCGCCGCACCAGATAGCTGGCGGGAAAATCCGTATTGGGGCTGCGCAGCGCCGTCTGCACCGGAAACAGGCGCACCGCCTGTCGGTTGGGCGCCTTCGCCGTATCGAAAAACCGGCTGATACCGCTGCCTGAGCGGTTATAGTGGATCAGATCAAAATCAAAATACAGCGGGATCGCCTGCTCCCGGCAATAGGCGGACAAAGTCTTCAGCCCCTTGACCCCACCGGTCGCTCCGGATACGGTCAGACCGCCCGCCGGCTTATGGGCGTCCAGTCCGCCGCTGCCATAGCCTACCAGCTTCACCACCGGCTGCGTACCCGCCGCAGCCGCAGACTGCTCCAGAATCGTCTGCGCCTGCTCCAGCGTTGTCAGCGCCTGTGTTGCCCGGTAGGGCACACCCAAAAAGAACCGCTGCAGCCGGGTGCCGCCCAGCAGATTGAGATACAGCGCCGACTCCTGAGCGACAGTCTCCTGCATCCCGCCGTCGATGAGATAGCGCCGATACCGCTGCGCCATCCCCGCATAGGACGCCTCCGTTCCCTGCAGAGGATAATATTCCACCGCCAGCAGCGGCTCCCGGTTTGTCTCCTCCGAGAAGATGCAGATATCCCGCACCGTACCGATGGTGACCTCTGTGGTCTCCGTGCCACGGATGGCAAAGGTCGCATAAACAGAGGAATACAGCACCCGCTCATTGCCCGCCTGCGCCTCCACAGAGGCGGTGGCAGCACCGGAGGTGATCACACCCAGCAGCCCATCGTCACCGTGCTTCACCCCGAACACCGGCAGCCGCACACCGCGGGTGTTATTACGGGTCACCAGCACATTATGCGCCGGGTCTGTCCCGTACACCTCCTCGGCATAGGTCACCCCGCCGGTCACGGTATTCACATCAATCTGCGCACCACTGCCCGAAGGGACGAACAGCCAGGAATCCGGCGCATCGTTGGGTACGCTCGCCATCATGGGAGCAATGGACACACCGCACACCCGGTTTTCCTTTTCGGTTATCTCCGCCGGAACGCAGGACACACGCAGCCCGTCCTCCAGCAGCTGATAGGTGACCGGCACGCCGATCTCCAGATCGTCAAACCAATATTCCACCCGAACGCCGCCGTCCACCGGATACGCCAATATCCGTCCGTTTCGTCCGGCGCCCACCGTGGAGGTGATGGTGGAGACATCCAGCGCATTCGGCTCCGCATACTGCAGCACCAGCGCCGCCCGGGACAGCACATTGCTGCGTCCCTCGCCCGCAGCCGCCACCGCCGGTTCGGTTCCCCAGCGGCGCCCCGTCTGCCGATCCTCCAGAAACACAGCCTGCTTTTCCGCATCCCAGCGCAGGGCATATCCGGTGTTCTCCGCCACCGTGGAGGAGGTCTCCAGCGCCTCGCCGTGGGTGACCTGCGGCACGGCTGTCTCCTGCGGCGCAGCGGCGCCGCAGGCGGTCAGGCTCAGCAGCAGCCCCGCCGCCAGCAGAGCGGCTGTGAACCGCCGATCCCATTGTTTCATCCCGTACCTCCTCCCCTCACCGATACACGGCCTCGGAAAACAGCGTCAGCACAAATCCGTAGCCCTGCTGCAGCAGGATGCCGACCATAAACAGCACAAACACGATAATCCCGATCCCCAGCAGCGTCAGCAGACTCGTCCATACAAACTTCCACAGGCTGAAATCGTGCATGATCATCGTGCCGATCGCCAGCAGCAGCAGGGTATACAGCAGCCCCACCGTCTGGAGGAGCCGGAGAAAGGTTCCCTCCTCCAGCAGCATCCCATGGGACAGCGGCAGCGCCACCAGCTGGGTCACGATCAGAGGGAGCAGACTGTAGGCGGTGACGGTGAGAATATCCATAAACCGTCCCTTGCCCTCAAAGAGAGAAGCCACCAGCCAGTTGACCACCACCCACAAAAGGACCAGCCCCACGGTGCGTGCCAGCACCAGCAGCGAATTGAAGGTGGCGGCATCGTAGTCGGAAAACAGGAAGCCGCCGGCGGTCTCGCCCAGCACGCTGACGATATAATACGCAACGATCAAAATTCCGCAGAGGACCGGCGAGCCGGTGCGTCCCTTTTCCTTCATATCGCCGAACACCCGGAAGGGATGCACCGCCACGCCGCCCAGCTCCCGCAGAGTCGCATTGCGCACCAGCACCAGCTGCCGCTTGGTGGTATAGATCAGCCACGCCGCCAGCCCGCAGACCACCAGCAGTGCCGCCGGAAACAGCCAAATGAAATTCTGCCGGACATAGCGGTCCCGCACATACTGAAACGCCTGAGAATACAGCTCCCGGTTATCGGCGATCTTCGCATAGCGCATGGCGGTATCGTAATCTGCCTCAATAATCGCCGCCTGTGCCAGCGCCTGATACGCCAGCTGGTTTGCCCGGTCCTGCTGCAGGATCGACTCCCAGCCCGGCTTCGCCTCCTCATAACGTCCCTTCAGCGTGAGCCGCTGGCAGTCCCGCACCGCCTGTCCGTAGGCGTTGACCCGGAACACCGTCAGCGCTTTCCGGGTGCTGTCCGCCACCAGCACGTCCCGTCCGGTGGCGGCGATCGCCACCGGCTGCTGAAACGTCCCCAGCTGCGTGCCCTCAGACAGACCGCCGCCAAAGGCGGTCAGCAGATTGCTCTCCACATCGTATACAAACACCCGCCCAAACACGCTGTCCACCGCATAGATGAACCCGTCGGCATCCACATCCAGACTGAGCAGATCCTGTGCCTGGGGCTGATTGAGCAGGGTGAGCAGTCCCTCATCGGCGAAATTCACCTCGCTGTTGACGAGAATGTTCGTCCCGGCAGCGTTCAGCCGCTTGATCTGCCCGGTCTGGGTCGTGGTGCCGGTGCGTCCGGTGGTGGTGTAGATATACCCGTCGCTATCCACCGTCAAATCCGTGAATTGGTACGGCAGCTTACGCATCTGCCCGCTGCGCTTTTCATTGTTGCTGAACAGACGGTCGTTGAGCCGGTCAAGGATACCGATGGTGGGGCCATAGACCTTGTTTGAGCCGTAAAAACCTCCGAAATTCCCCTCTGGGTCAAAAATCAGCGCTCCGTAATAGGAGCCGTCGCTCAGCACGTACAGATACCCCCGCCCGTCCAGAGCGAGCTTGCTGGGATGGAACAGAAAATCCTCCGGGATCAGCCCGGAATCCGGCTGGGTCAGCACCCGCTGCACCTGCCCCTGCCCATTCATCAGCAGCACCCGGCCGTTTTGCGTATCCGCCAGATAGATGTGCTCCCGGTCGGCGGCAAACACGCCCTTTGCTCCGGCAAAGCTGACGGTGCTGCCCTCCAGCACCGCCTGGTCGATCACCCCCGCCGGACGGTATTCGGCATCCAGCAGATACAGCACCCCCTTGCCGCTGTCCAGCAGATAGGTGATGCCGTTTCCGTCCACAAACACATCCGACAGGCTCTCAAATTCCGCCTCACCGAACGCCTCCGCCCGCACCTCCAGCAGCGGCTCATACTGCGGGCGCTGAGAAACCAGCTTGCGTGTCCCCCGGTCGTTGCGCCAATAGGTATAGCTATCGTAGGGCGTCTCCGCCGCCGCAGAAAGCGGCAGCAGCAGCGTCAGAGCCAGAGCCAGCAGACAAGCCGTCCACCGGAAGCTCCGCCCTGTATTTTTCTGCTTTTGCACGGTGTCCACTTCCTTTCCCGGATCCCGCCGGCTCCGCTTATTCCTTGATACCGGCACTGCTCATCGTCTCCATGATGCTGCACTGAGAGATCCAGTACATAACGATGGGAGGGAGCATCATGATCACGCCCATGGCTGCCATATTGCCGGAACGGGCGATGCCGGCTCCGGCGATCTGCGCCACGCAATAGGGCAGTGTTTTTAACGACTCCGACAGAATCGTGCCGCTCGCCACCGCCGACCACAAAGACTGGAACGACAACAGCGCCAGCGTCAGCCATGCGGGACGGATCAGCGGCATCACGATCTGCCACAGGATGCGGAACGAGCCGGCGCCGTCGATACGGGCTGCCTCCAGCAGCGCATCCGGGATGCCGGAGTCGATATACTGCTTCATCAGAAACACACCCACCGCCGAGGGAACGGCAGGCAGAATATACGCCCAATAGGTGTCCACGATCCCCATCCGCACGGTGATCAAATACTGGGGGATCGCCAGCGTGGTGCCGTTATACATCAGCGAAAACTGCACGATCCAGAACAGCACCGCCATCACCCGCAGCCGGGATTTGGACAGTGCAAACGCCGCCATGGACGCCGTCAGCACATGCAGCACGGTAGTGACGATCGCCACAAAAAAGCTATTAAACACATACCGCAGAAACGGCACCTGCAGCCCCGTCACCAGCGAGGGCAGGGTGATGTAGTTTCCCAGCGTCGGACGCCGCACCAGAAAGGTGGGCGGAAACACCAGCAGCTCATCCAGCGGCTTAAAGGAGGTGATCACGGAATACGCCAGCGGCAGCACCGAGAATATCCCCGCCGCCAGCAGAAAAACTACCATCGCCGCATTCCCGCCGCCCGAGCGGGTATACCGTTTATAATTGCCGGAACGGCCTCGCAGCCGCAAGCTGGTTTTAGTCATCGTTGAACCCCACTCTCGTTCTGCATGGAGATACAGCCGGAACCTGTGTTTTGTCTCACCTTCCGGCGGCATTCAGCACCCGGTCGATCAGAAACCGTGTAATCGCCATCAGCGCAAACAGAAACACGGAGATCGCCGCCGCATAGCCGTACTCATACCGCACCGTGCCCACCTCACCCAAATGAGCGATGATGGTATCCACGGTGTTGTTGACGCTGGGATACCCCGCCATCTCCTTGGCAACGGCGCCGACAGAATAGCTGGATGCGATCTGCATCACGGCGCTGAAAAGCAGCATACTGCGCATGGAGGGCAGGGTGATATACCACAGCTCCTGCCAGCGGTTGCGGATGCCGTCGATAGCGCCCGCCTCATACATATCCTCGCCTACGTTCTGCAGACCCGCCATATTGGCTAAAAACGAAATGCCCATGCTGGACCAAAGCTGCACGAGCAGCACGATCCCGGTAATATACTGCGAATCCCGCAGCCACTGAACCGGCTCCGTAATCAACCCGAAGGACAGCAGAACGCTGTTCAGATAACCGTAGCTGTCGCCGGAAAACAGGATCTTCCAAAACAGATAACCTCCGCCTGCCAGCGCCGGAGAATAGATCAAAAACGAGAAGAACGTGCGCAGCCCCCGGGGAAACTCGTTAATGCACCACGCCATAAGAAACGCCAGTGCAAAGCCGCCGGGACCGGTGACGATGGCGAAAAACAGGGTATTCTTCAACACCGTCAGAAACGCCTCGTCGTCCATAAACATACGCAGATAGTTCTCCATGCCCACAAAGCTGGGCGGAGTCAGTGTGTCGTAATGGAACAGACTCAGCACCACCGACGACCCCACCGGCAGGAGGATGAAAATGAAAAAGAGGATAAAAAACGGCGACAGCATAACCAGATATGCCAACTCGTTTTTCCAGTCCGCAGCATTGCGCCGGACGGTCTTGTGCCTCAAATGAAATTCCTCCTTTACAGCCGGTCACCGATCCCCGGCGGGATATTCCCGCATCTTCCGGGCGATCTCCCGGTTGGCGATCTCGCTCCACTTAAACAGCATATCCTTGGGGCGCTTGCCGTTGCTGGTGACATTCCAGAATGCCTGATCGATGGCACGGCTCATATAGTAGCCGCCGGGCAGCTCGGGATACTCATCCACGCTCTGCCCCTGCTGCTCCAAGGTCTTCAGCGTTTCCGCCTTCCACGACAGGCGGCTCAGCGCCGCCTGATTGGACACCGCCTGCCGCCCGGTGGCGCCCAGCCGGTTCTCCATCCCCTGAGAATAGCGCACCTGCGTATCCGCCGATGTCCACCATTTCAGCAGCTTCCACGCCGCCTCGGGGTGCGCCGAGCGGCGCACGATGGCTGCTCCCGACCCGGAGGCAGCATCGGTGCGGTCAATGGTGCCGTCCGCCTGCCGCACGCCCGGCAGCGGGGCAATATCCCACCGCCCCCGGATATCCGGCGCCATCTCATCCAGCGTCGTATACAGGGTATACGGCTGGATGCCCAGCGGCATCAGTCCGGAACGGAACTGGTTATAGAAATCCGCCGTCAGCGGAAAGCCCTTTTTCGTATAAAAATCGGTCAGCTGGGTGAATACCTCCAGCACATCCGGTTCGCCCAGACGGCAGGCGGTCTGCTCCTCGTTATAGAGCGGCACACCGTATTGCAGCAGCATGGTGGGCAGCAGGCTCATACCGGCAATGCCGGAGCTCATCATCTCCGGACCGGACAGAGCGGTATAGGGCAGCCCCACCTGCATATTGTTGCGCATCAGCTCGGCAGCCACCTGCGCATATTCCTCCCAGGTCTGGGGTACCGACAGCCCCATCGCCTGAAAAATATCCCGCCGGTAGAACTGCACCCGAAAGCTCTGGGAATCCGGCAGCGCATAGCAGCCGCCGTTATATTGATACGGGAGGCAGGCATTGGCACGAAACCGCCCGACTACCTCGTCAAAGTCGGAAAACTGTGTCAGATCCAGCAGCGCATCCCGAATCGCCAGATTGACCGGATCGGCATGCGCCATTCCGAAGGAGCAATCGGGGAAATCACCGGACAGCAGCCCCTGCACCAGCGAGGTATTCACCAGCTTCACATCCACCTCGATGTGTTCAGTAGCCGTGAAGGAATCCCGCAGCAGAGACTGCACCACCTGCACCTGATCAAAGCTGCTGCTGAGCCACAGCGTCAGCCGCTCGCCGGTGTCTCCGCCGGACGCCGTCCCGTAATCCCGGGAAAAGGAATGGGCAAACCGCTGCACGGTATAGCGCAGAGAGCGGAAAAATCCGGTGCTGCGGGCAGCCCCCTCCGTGCCGGGCGCCTGCAGATACAGCGCATCGATCGCCAGCGGCATGGAAGTCATCTCATAGAGCCAGGAGCTGACGGTGTTATAGTTGGAATAGTAATTGCTCTTATACTGGTGCGCTGCATAGGGATTTTCCAGCATGATGGTGATCACCCGACGCATGTTGTTCAGGGACGCCACCAGATTGCCGCTGTGAGTGCCGGTCTGCTGCTCGATCTGCGCCGCCAGCTGCTCCAGCCGACCAGCGATATCCTCCAGCGTCTCGTTAAACTGCGGGATCTGCCGGAACAGCTCATAGCTGCGGTTGGCGTCCGGAAACTCGCCGGTGATCATATGGATCTGTATGTACAGGTCGCCGATATCCTCCACCAGCCGCTCCAGCGCCGTGCGGGAGCTTGCCATGGAGCCAATGCTGACGCTCAGGGACAGTTCATGCTCCCCGGCGGTCAGATACAGCCGGTACGGCTCCCCCTTCCCGGCGGAAAAATCTGTGTATGCCCAGCCGTTTTCATAGGAAAACGCCCACGTCTCCGCCTCGGCAAAGGGCGTCTGCCCATCGATCTGCAGGGAGCGGTAGGACACGCCGTTGACGACGGTATTCTGCCGATAGGTGGCGCCCAATCGGTAATAGCCATCCTGCGGCACCGTGATCCGCCAGACAACGGTTTGCCCGAGGCTCTTCCAGCCCGTGCCGCCGATGTAATTGAGCACCGTGCGGGTGGGGTCCGTCGGGCGGATCCCGGCGCTGTCCGTATCCGCCTGGGGCAGCAGCGAGGAGGCGGATTTATACAGGGCATCCTCCCCCTCGATGACGATCGGCGCCCCGGTGTAATCCACCCCGGCGGGCTGCTGTACCTGTGCATACGGGACGGCTGCCGCCGCCGGCTCCAAACAAATGCAGCGCAGCAGGAACGGCTCCGATACGGCGACCAGCTCCAACTCATGCGCCCCGGCGGTCAGGCGCAGCACATAGGCACCGTTATGCCGTCCGACCACATCCTGTGCCGCCCGCTCCGTGTACTGCTCCACCTCTATCTGCTCGGGAACCGATTCGTTTCCCTGACTGTCGGTCTGCCGCCGGGCATCCGTCCACAAGCGGGGAAAGGACAGCTCCCGTGCCTCGGAGAAGGGATAGCTGCCGTCCAGCCGCAGCCCCAGCCGGATATCTCCCGCCCGACCGGGCAGCGGACAGTAGGTCAGCCGCACCGTATACAGGCCGTCGGCATCCACCGAAAAGCGCCAAGACACCGCTCCGGCTTCGCTGCTCCAGCGTATGGCGCCGTCAGCGTCCGGCTCCGGGGCGACCCCGGCGCCGGAATCGACCGCATAAGCGGCGCCCGGCAGCACGATCGGTGCGGCGCCAACGTCCACCCCGGTATGCGCCGCCGCATAGTCGGTATAATCCGGCTCGGCAGATCCCGATGAAGCCGTCCGGGACGTTTCCCCGGTGGCAGACACGGTCTGCGCCTGCACTGCCGGCTGCACCGAAGCCAATCCGCCCGCCAGCGACAGCGCCAGACAGACGGTCAGCACCCCGGCCATGCGCCGCCGCAGCCCGAACCAGATCGTGTTTTTCATCGTGTATCCCTCCGTCCGCAACCGGTGGCGAAAACAATCCGACGCCGCCCACGTTCGCCGCTGCTCCCGGTCTTATCATTTGGCTTTGACGAATTACCAAACAAATTCAAGATTTTTCGTGAATTTTGCACCCTTTTGCCTACATTTTAATCATTTCCACTACCCCGTTCAATGGTTAAAAGTTTGTTTCATTTGTCAAAATGTTGTCGTTTCACCGGAGACGGTTGTCATAATCGGTTAAAAACTGTAGACTATATGCAATGAACCTGCCCATCATCCTACGCTTTTGTGAAAAGAGGCTTACCCATGGAACAAAACTCGTACATTTTTCTGACCGACACAGGCTCGTTTCAGCTGCATTGCTCCGGCTTCGGCTTTGAGCGGGCTCGGCCGGGCATGGTGTGGGGACCGGCTGCCCGCAGCTACTACGTCATCCATTACGTTTTTTCCGGGAAAGGCGTGCTGTATAACGCCTCCGGCGCCCACCCCATCTCCAAGGGGCAGATGTTTGTCATTTTTCCGGATGAGACTGCCATGTATGTAGCCGACAAGGAGGATCCATGGTACTACTGCTTTGCCAATTTTCAAACCACCGCCAAGCCTTTCAAGGAGGGCGAATACTGCTACACCGACAGCCGATTGAATCCCATTTTTCATAACATTTTGCTGATGGCACAACAAAAGCTCAACAACTCCTATGCGGTCTGTGCCGAGCTGCTGAACCTGTTTGCCATTATGGCGGAGCCGCCCTCCCAAAGCCTGCCCCAAAAGCATACCAAGCAGTATGTGGACAGTGCGCTGTCCTACATCCACGATTTTTACAATCGCCAGATCCGCATCAGTGATCTGGCACAGTACATCAATATCGACCGGGTGTACCTCTATTCTCTGTTCCGCAAGCAGGTGGGCATCTCCCCCAAGGAGTATCTTACCAACTATCGCATGGAGATCGCCGCCAAGCTGCTGGTTCAGCGCAACCTGACCGTCAAGGAGGTCGCCGCCGCCTGCGGCTATGTGGACATCTACTCCTTTACCAAGGCGTTCAAAAAGCACTACGGCTGTGCCCCCGGGCAATATGCGCACAACCACAAATAAGCAGCAAAGCCCCCGGAGAAAACACCGCTGTGAACTGCACTTCACTTGTTAGGCATTATACCCCATTGTC
Organism: uncultured Eubacteriales bacterium; assembly: GCA_934630515.1. GTDB lineage: Bacteria > Bacillota > Clostridia > Oscillospirales > Acutalibacteraceae > UBA5905. The sequence goes on from CAKTVV010000003.1 coordinate 151,391, forward strand.
TAACAAATGGGGTGCAGTTCACAATGAATTCCGGCGTTTTTGCGCAAAGAAAAAGTGCCTTAGTTTACTTTCGTAAACTAAGGCACTTTTTGGAGCTGGTTGACGGACTTGAACCCCCGACCTGCTGATTACAAATCAGCTGCTCTACCAACTGAGCTAAACCAGCGAATGAAATGAGCGGGAAAGCGGACAGTTGGTAGAGCAACTCTACACAACTGAGCTAAACCAGCGAATGGAATGAGCGGAAAAGCTCACTCAAAACACATCGCAGGAGACATTATACAGACTGCGACTGTATTTGTCAAGTGCTTCGGTGGTATTTTTACGGTTGGGGCAGGAGCTTTTCGGCAAAGCCCACAAGCGGTTTGCCGAAAAAGCTCCTGCTTTCCCAAGTTTTCATTCGTGCTTGTGCATATGCCGCTTGATGGCGTCGAAGGTCGCATCGCTGATCACATGCTCGATCTTACAGGCATCGGCAGCGGCGGTTTCGGCATCGACCCCCAGCTGCTCCAGGCAGGCGGACAGAACCGTGTGGCGCTCATATACCTTTTGCGCAACGGCGGCGCCCTCTTGGGTGAGGGTGATGAATCCGTCATGGTCTACCTGAATGAAGCCGCCGGATTTCAGCAGCCCGACTGCCCGGCTGACGCTGGGCTTGGAATACCCCATGTATTCGCCCACGTCGATGGAACGGACATGGGGCTGCTGACGGGACAGCACCCAGATGGTTTCCAGATACATTTCCCCGGATTCCTGTAAATGCATAGTTTTGTTCTCTCCTTGCTGATCATTCCCCGACGGGGACCTTCATAACTACCTTGCGCACCAAGCGGGGAGCGCCGCTGACACAGCCGGGACAATGGGCATCCTGCGGCATGAATATGGCAAAATACCCGGGCTTCAGGGTGATGGGGATCGCATCTCTGTCCAGCTCGGCCAGCAGCACATCCCGGTCGGCGTCATAGTCCTGCGTGATGCGGCGCAAGGCGGCGGTAGGCTTGTAATAGATGGTTTCCTCTCCCTCCAGCAGAAACACCAGATCGGCATACACCTGGTGCGCCTCCAGCGAGCTGCCGGCAGGATACCGGGTCTCATAGGAGGAGGGGAGAAAGCGGATCCCCCGGTCGTCCACCTGCGCTCCGTCGGAAAAATCGACGGACCGACAGGTCTCCATGGTATGGAGCGCCTGCTGCCAGATAGAGCCCAATCCGTAATAGCAGGATGCGTTGGCGATCTGATCCAGAATCATCAAGAAACCACCTTTCATCGTATATTTCTTATAATTATATACGGTTTTTCGGGCAAAATCAAGGGCGGAAGAAAAATTTTCCGGGACGACGGGCGGTTTTATCGGCAAAAAGCCGGGTTCGGAAAATTTTTCTTGACTTGTCAGGCAAAGAATGATAAAATAGACAGGCTCGTGAAATACGGGCTATCCTTGCCTTGCCCATAGAGACAAGGCCATTAGACCATAAGGAGGTGCAATCTATGCCCACAGTAAAAGCATCCTATGAGGCGCTGTTCGTTTTCTCTCTGAAGAACGGGGAGGAGGCTGTCGCTGAACTCAAGGAGAAGTTTCGTGCGCTGATCGAGCAGAATGCAGAGATCGGTGAGATTGCCGATTGGGGCAAGCGTAAGCTGGCTTATCTGATCGACGACGAGGCGGAAGGCTATTATGTGCTGTACAATTTTGTCAGCGGTCCGGCCTTCCCGGCAGAGCTGGAGCGTGTCAGCGGTATCACCGACGGCGTGCTGCGCTCGATGGCTGTTCGTAAGAACGAGAACTAAAGGAGGGAGCTTGCATGAATTCCATCTGTCTGATGGGTCGCCTGACCGGCGAGCCGGAGCTGAAAACGACCCAAAACGGGATCTCGGTTACCAGCTTCAGTGTTGCGGTGGATCGTGCCTATCGCTCCAAGGATCAGGAGCGGCAGACCGATTTCATCAATTGCGTTGCCTGGCGGCAGACAGCCGAGTTTATTACCCGGTTCTTCCACAAGGGCAACCGCATCGCTCTGCAAGGCTCTCTGCAATCCCGTAACTACACCGCTAACGACGGCAGCAAGCGCACCGCCTATGAGGTCGTAGTGGACAATGCTTTCTTCTGCGAGTCCAAGGGCGGTCAGTCCGCCGGGGCTCCGAGCTACGATTCCCAGATCCCGCAGCCCAGCGAGGCGAAGCCCGCTTTCTCCACCGCCAACACCGGCGATTTTGAGGAGATCCTCAGCGATGAGGAGCTGCCGTTCTGATCGGGAACCGCTGATTTTTTGAGTAAAGGAGGACTTTTTCGTGGCTGAAAGAACCGAGAGACCCGAGCGCCCCATGCGTGGCCGGAAGGGTCATCGCAAGGTGTGCCAGTTCTGCGTCGATAAGATCGACTACATTGATTATAAGGATGTGGCTCGGCTGCGTCGGTATATGTCCGAGCGGGCGAAGATCCTGCCCCGGCGTGTGACCGGCACCTGTGCCCAGCACCAGAGAGAGCTGACGACGGCGATCAAGCGTGCCCGTCAGGTTGCCCTGGTACCCTTTGTCACCGATTGATCCGGTGCAGACAGACAACTGAGGATCCCGTCCCGACCGTTTCGGTTGGGACGGGATCTTTTGCTAAGAGTAAGCCTTCGGCTGCGCCGGGGGCTTTTTATTTTTTGTGCTTTTTTCGGACGCCATCCCCTTTGCGGGTGAAAATGGCGGGCAGACGGGATCAAGGATGTGAACGGACGGAGAAACAGCGGCGCTTCGGCTGTTGCTATCGCCGGCCAGTACAATGGGGGCGACTGCCGCCTGCTTGGGCGATCTCCCGGGCTTTATCACGGGGCTTTCCCGCCGATCGGCTTCTGCTTGAAGCGATCCAAAACTTCTGTTTTGCACAAAAATCAAAGGTGGATAAAACAAATTGCAAACATTTTGATAAAATAAATCAACTTTTCACCATTGTTTTCCATATGGTTACTTGCTATATTCCTTAGTAAGAGCGGTGGAAGACCGGCGTTGGCGAGCGCCGGCTTTGTGCCGTCAAGATAAGGAGGAATGAGCGTGAAAAAGCGAGGTTTGACAATTGCAGTCGCAGCGGCGCTGCTGCTGTCCATGGTGCCGTTGACGCTTTTTTCGGCAACGGCAGAGGCGCCCCAAACGGCTGCTGCGCTGGTCGAGGGGATGCCCTGCGTGACGCTGCAGGATTTCAGCAAATTTACACCGGTACACCCCACCACCATCTGGGGGTATCCGTGGAGCGGCTGGAACGAGAATAACGCCGATCAGGGTGTCCTGCTGCAGAATGACGGCGCCGGTAAGGGGCTGTATGTGCAGACGGAAAGCAACAAAAAAGGCACGGCGGAATACGATGTGTACATCACGGACGCCGATAAAACCTTTGTGCGGGGCGAATATCTGGCGGTGCAGCTGCGGAAAAACGGCGTGACCGGCTCGTTTGCGGTCTGCTTTGGGTTGGGTACCAGCGGCTATTCCTTTATTTTGCCGGAGGATGCGGCGATCCCGTACGATGCAGACGGCACGCTGCGGCAGGCGGGAGCCGCCACCGGAGAGCTGTCCACCCGGGGCGGCGCTGTGCGCACCTATACGGTGGGGTCTGCGGAGACGGTGACGGTGTATCTGCCGATCGCTCAGTTTGTCCGTGCCGATACAAAAGCGCCGATGACGGCGGCGGATCGGGCGGATGTAACCAATATCCAGATCCTTTTTTCCGATCTTGGCAATAAAAATGACGCCTCTCTGGAAAATGCAGAGGCAATTTCCATACGGCAGTTTGCCGTGTATACCGAAAAGACTGCGAGCGACCCCACGCCCGCCGGCGATCAGCTGGTAGAGGGGAAGAAGCAGACGGTGCTGCAGGATTTTACGGAGGCACTGACCATTGCGGACTCGGACGAGGCGGATGTGTGGTATAGCCCGTGGTGGACGTATCCGCCCACGCTGCACGAGAGCCGGGGACTGTGCTTTGGGGATACCACCGCCGATAACGGCACCTTTGGGGATGACCGGGGGCAGGGCGCCGTCAATAATATTGCTGTGCGCCGGCTGGCGACCCATGACTTTTCGGGCGCCGACTATCTGGCGGTCACCTTCCGTCGGAATGCCGTGACCGGTGCCTTTGTTTCCGTTGTGCAGATGGTGGTGAGCGATGCTGCCGGCAACCGGCTGGATATGGTGCTGGCTCCCGGCACAAGCATCCTCTACGACAACGGCTCCCCGACGCTGCAGGAGACGGTAGTGCCGGAGTCGTCTATGTATGAGCGCACGCTGACGTTCCAGACCGGCTCTGCGAATGTGGTGAAGGCGTATATTCCGCTGTCCGGCTTTGTCGGGTTGACGGAGGAGCTGGCGCAGCAGATCCTGTGGGTCAACTTCCGGTTCGTGGATCTGGGCAATCGGACGGACTATCCCTCCATCGCCAATGCGGATGCCGTTTCCATCCGGGAGATCGCCCTCTATGCGCCCAATCTTACGTTCTTAGGCGCCAAGCTGCGCAGCGAGCTGCAGGACGGTGCTCCGGCGGCGCTGCGGTTTGGAATCCGGGCGACGCTTCCCGGTACGGTAAAGGGGGAGGACTATGCGGCGGACTATGCGAACAGCCGGGTGACCATCGGGGCGCAGACGTATGCCGTGGCGCACGCCGGGGCTGTGGTCGCCCGTGCCGACCGTGTGGCGGATGCGGCGCAGCTGACGGTGGAGGATGCCGCCGGTGGTTACGTCGTGGATCGGACGGCGGAAAAGCTCTATGACGTAGCGGCGGACGGCGGCTCGGTGACCTACTATATCACCGTGGTCCGCATCCCGGCTGCGCACCGCAGCACATCGATCGTGGTCCGCCCGTATATCGCTTACTATACCGACGAGACGAGGACCACGGTGGCGTATCTCTACGGCGAGGCGAGCAGCCGCTCTGTGCTGGATGTGACAGCACCTGCTGCGTAAGAGCAGCATTCCCGACGGGAATGCACCGGCGGGGCGTGCGGCTGCTTTGGCGCTCGCAGACGTTGTACTGTAGAGCGAGAGAAAGACCGGACAGCGGACGTTCTGAAGTGATCCCCAAAAAGTTAGACAAAGAATAAGGAGAAAAACTGTTCAAGCAACCGAAAGGGCTTGCTGTCTGTGAATCGCAGGCGGCAAGCCCTTCAGCTTTGCCTTGAGTCTGCGGTTGTTGTAGTAGTCCAGATATGCAATCAGCTCCTGCTTGAAGTGTTCCATGGATTGAAATTCCTGCAAATACAGCAGCTCGCTTTTGAGTACTCCAAAGAAGTTTTCAATTACCGCATTGTCCAGACAGTTTTCCTTGCGGCTCATGCTCTGTCGGATACCCTTCTCACGAAGCATTCGCTGATACTGCCTGTGCTGGTACTGCCAGCCCTGGTCAGAATGGAGAATGAGATTCGTGGCATCCGGAATCTTTTCAAAAGCCTTGTCCAGCATGGTTGTTACCATGCTCAGCACCGGACGCTCTGTGATCGTGTAGCGGACCAGATCGCTGCTGTGCAGATCAAGAATCGGCGACAGATACAGCTTTTCGCCGAACAGGCTGAACTCCGTCACATCCGTGACCCATTTCTGATTTGGCTTGTCTGCGTGGAAATCCCGATTCAGCAGATTCGGCGCAATTTTACCCACGTCTCCCTTATAGGAACGATATTTCTTCATTCGGACACGGCAAACCAGGTCTAATTCCTTCATAAGCCGCTGGACGGTCTTGTGATTCACAGAGAAACCTCGACCGTGCAGTGCCGCTGTGATCCGGCGATAGCCGTACCTTCCCTTGTTTTCGTGGTGAATTGCTGTAATTTCATCCTTGACAGACGTGTATTTGTCCACTTTCTGCATCTGCTTCAAGTGATAATAAAAGGTTGCACGGGGCATTTGAGCGATTGAGAGAAGGAGATTGAGTGCGTGTCTTTGCCTTAGTTCCTGAACTACCAGCGCTTTTTGTGCCGGCGTCGCTCGTCTTTCAAAACCAAGGCTTGCAATTTTTTAGGTATTCATTCTCCGCTCGCAGTCGCTGGACTTCTGCCAGCAGATCTTCTTCTACCTCTTTCGGCTGCGTTCCGGACCTGCCCATGCTGCAACACGCTTGTCATCGCTGACCTCAAATTGTCTCGCTGTCTCGCAGTAACTTAACTTTTCCTTCAGCATGGTTTCCACAACCAGTTTCTTGAATTCCGGTATGTATCGTTTGTTCGGTACTCCCTTTGGCATAAAAATCACCCCATTTGTTAGACATTATACCACATTGTCTAACAAATGGGGTGCAGTTCAGGGCGGCAGCCCGGCGGTTTTTCTCACTTTTCCGATTATAAAAACACGCAGCAGCAGCCCTGCTTTTGCTAAAACCCGGGTACTTATAAAATCTGTATCCTCCGCCGCTGCGTTGAACAGTTTTCGCACCGTCTCCGCCTTTTCGTTGTCTTGCCCTCAGCAAATACGCCCGCCGGCGCAAAGCAGAGCATCATACATAAAGCAAGTATGACGGTTTCCTCATACAAAGACCTTATGCAAGATCCTTTTTCTTTTTCAGCACAATATATAAGATCAAGCCGAGGTTGCCAAGCAGCGCCAGTCCCGCAACAATACCGACAGCAAGCAAAGCAGGCGAGGTCGCAGACACGTTTCCGGAGCCTGCGGGAACGGCTGCATCCACCGCCGCTTTCACACCGGTATCGTTTTCACCGATCCACCAGTTTCCGTTTTCACCGATGCGAGGGGACAGACCGTCCTTACCGTCTGCACCGACAACCTTGCCGAGATTGACCGTTGTGCCGTCCGTATAGGAGAGGATAAGCTCGCCATTTGCATTGATCTCCGCTTTGGCGATCCCAACTCCGTCCTTACCATCTTTCCCGTCTTTCCCGTTTTTACCGTCAGCGCCGTTTGCACCGTTAACACCGCTCGCTCCGTCCTTGCCATCTTTTCCTGCCGAACCGGTGTCGCCCTTGTCGCCTTTTTCGCCCGGTCGTCCGGCCTCTCCGGTATCGCCCTTCTCTCCGGTGGCTTTTACACCAAGGGAGATCCAGCTTTGTCCGTCGTCATAGGAGACGTACCAGTAGTTGTCATCCCCTATTTTCAGCTTCGGCGTTACACCGTCTTTTCCGTCCTGTCCGGGTGCACCGGTCTCTCCGGGGTCACCCTTGTCGCCTTTATCCCCCTTATCGCCCGTATCGCCTTTATCGCCTTTATCACCTTTTTCGCCCTTCAGTTCCGACAAGGCGATCAAATCGTTCCAGACGGAATCATCGCTGTACTTCCACTGTACAAATCCGTTACATACCCGCAGCTCAATTTGCTTTCCGTCTGTGCCGTCCTTTCCTGTCAGCTCGGCGAGCGAGACGAGATCCCGGTAAGCCTCGTCGCTTTCACCCGCATAGCGCCACTGGATGCTGCTGCCGTTGTTGCGGAATTCGATCTCTCTGCCGCCGGCTCCCGCAAAGGTCGAGAAGGTCTTTGTGTTGGACAGCGCCGATACCGTTCCGTTGCTGCCCACGGCGGAGACTGCAAAGGTATAGGTAGTATCTGCTTGCAGCGAAGGGTAGGTATAGGACAGCTCTTCCGGGGAAAGCGGCGCTTCGGTCACGCACTCAAACTCTCCGTCGTCCATGCGCATCCAGATATGATACCCGGCAAAGGGACGCCGGATGTCTTCCTTCGGCGCCTCCCAGGTGATCCTTGCCGTCTGATTATCCGTGACGGACACACCGGTCAGCGTCGGAACGGGCGGTGCGGCACGAAGATTGGTCAGCACATAGCCGAACACGGGGATCTTCTGATCGCCTGCCGTCCAGGTACGCATACCGAAATCCCAAGTAAAGCCGTACTGGCTGGAAACATCATAGCCGATCCCGTAGGAGGACAGAAGCGAACGGCGGTCGATATTGTTGACCGTACCGCTGGCACCGCTGCTCTCGGTCGTGGTGTAGACCGTGCCTGTTGCTTTACTGTAACTCAAATCGATTACAAAACCCATATTGAAAGCGTCTACGCCCCAAGTATTCTTCATCGAGGCAGAGAATCCGTGCGCCACTTCAACGCCCTCGGCGTGTTCAGAGGTTACCGTCCATTCGTTTGTAATGCTGCTCGCACCGAAGCCGAGCTCGTATTTCTGCTTGCTCAGCGATTCAAATTTCGTAACCGATTCGTCGGTTGAGCCCGGATTCGACCAATAGGCGAACGGGTCGCCCTCGGCGTTCTCCGGCAAAACAGAGTTGGTCAGTATCGGCAAAGCCTTTGCCTTTCCTGCTGCAATGTCTTTCTTGTAGGTTTCGTTATACAGTACCGCAAACTCATCGTAATATTCACGGTCCAGCATGGTGTAAACCGGCTGACCGGGTATCATCAATGCGATAGTATTCTTCTCGCTTAGGTCAAAATCGCCCTTTTGAGGGTCATATATTGAGTAATAATAGGTCGTTGCCGGCACACGGTACAGCACCACGGAATCGTTGCCGCCGGCATTAAAGGAAACGCTGTATTCCTTGGAAAGCGTATCCTCCGTGCTCTTGGTAAAGTCCATGGTATAGCCCAGCGTCGCCTCGTATCGCCACACCTTCAGATCCCCCTGCACGACAATGGACGCACCGAAGGAGGTATTATGCGACGAGGATTTCGTGTCCGAATAGCCGGAGGAGAAGGTATATGTGGTAGAGCCGTCGGAGAAATCGAGGTCATAGTCGCCGATCTCCGAAAAATAGGGGGCTGCCTGAAGCACCGCCTGCACCTGTGCGTCGGAATAGCCGTAGCCCTTGCCTTCATAGCGGGCAAACAGACCATCCTTGTTCACATCCGCCGCAAGCAGGATGCAGTTATACGGCATATCCCATGCGAGGTCGGCATCGTGACACAGCTTTGAGTATTCGTCCTTCTCGGCTGTCGCCGTATACTTGCCGGCGGTCGACAGAGCGCCGCTGCCGAAGTTCTCACCGTAGAAAACATCGGTGAAGAGGTCGAACTTTCTTGCGTTGGGGCGGGTGATGGGGTTGTCTTGCCGTTCGGCGGCAAGAGCGATCACCTGCTCTCGCCCCTCGGTATTATGATCAAAGTTGCCTGCGATCACATCCTGGTACCACCACCATTTCGCACTTGAGTTGTCGATGCGTGCAGTGTCGCAGAGAAGATTCATACTGCCGTTTTGCTGGACCTCGTACAGACCGCCTGCGATCCATACCTGCTTAGGCGTACCCCTGCCGTTGATCGCAACGCTTGTCATAGCGGGCTTCGGCTTTACGCCGAGATCATTTGTTCCGTTTGCAGTATAACTGCTCATGGAGGTTTTTTGCACATTCGTTATTGAATTGCTCTGCCCGTAATAAACGGCAAAGCCCATATTGTCGCCGTCGGTTTTCTTATCCCAAATAAAGCCCTTTTGCTTTTCTTCTTTTACCTCACGGTAATATCCGGCAACAACAATTTCCTGCCAACCGTCGCCGTCGACATCTCCTGCGGTGATATTGCCGTAGCGGATATGATCGTAGTAACGGCTGCCGTCCGCCTTTTCGTCCTCGCGGTTTAGGGTCATCAGAGATTTTTGATCAATTCTCTTGAGATTTCCGCTTTTGGCTTTGTACACCGAGAGCTTTGAAACAGCTTTTCGGAAGGAATCGCTTGAAAGTTCCTTGTCCTTGCCGTCAATTTTATCCGGCTCGGCAACGCCGGCATAAACAAAAAGCTCATCACAACCGTCACGGTCTATATCGGCGGAAGCAAGGGATTTCGTGATCTGATCTCTTTCATATTCGGTCGTATCCCAACCGCCGAAGTAAGCATCGTCAGTGTCCTTGGACTTCACAAATGATTTTCTTGAAAGACCCTGTTCACCTGCAATGCCTGTTCCGGCAATGCCCCAGAGATCGTCATTGCCGACGTAGGTGATAACGGCGGTCATCTTGCCGTCGCCGTCATAGTCGCCCGCCGTGACATTGAAATAGTGGCGGAATTCCTGATACTCCAACTCGCCGTACCGGGTATCCTTGCACGCCCACTTCGGCGCATCGGCAATTTTTTGAAGCTCGGAGCGCTTATTGGTCACCAGGTTCTGCACCCAATAGCAGACCTTCGCCGTGAGATTTTTATTATCCATATCGCAAAGGCCGACAAAGATAGCGTGATCGTTTCTGCCGGTGCCGAGCGGATCGTAAGCCAAACCGACAGCGAAGGCGACGTTATCGACCGAGGAAATGCCGTATGTACCGCTCGGCGACTCGATAATATTCTTTCCGAGGGTCAGCTTGTCATACACCTTGGTATGATCCTGTGCCGATTGCCCCTCCGCATTGCGGTAGCTGTAAATGATCGGCTCATACCACGGGGTGATGGCAAAGGGCTGCCCCTTCTTTGTGCCGTACGGATTGCTTTCATCCTCTGTCCATCCGGCGGGGGGAGTTGTGTCGGGCGTGAGCAGTGCGCCGTATGCCCCCGAGCCGGATGCGGATACTCCCGGATCGGCGTAGCGCATCACCGGTGAAAGGGCACACGCCACCATACAGAGTGTGAGCAAGATACTGAGCAACCGTTTTCTCATTTCTCGTTACCTCCTGTCAATACGATTTTTTGCGTTTTACGATCAGCGCCGTGCAAACGCCGCCGCCGATAAAGAGCAGTGCGATCCACAGCATGAGGTCGCTGTTGTCGCCGGTCTGAGGAGACTTCGGATCGTCCGGAAGCTTCGCCGTTACAGTGTCGGCCTTAGTAATTTCGTTGGCAGCATCGGCGTCGCTGTAATACTTTCCGCAGCCCTCGCAGTACCAATACTCAATATTCCCCCCGGCATCCTTGGTTGCTGCCTTTGCCTCGATATGCTTGAGGTTGGCGTGGTTATCGGCGTCAAGCCCGCCATAGGCTTTGCCGCAGACTTCGCATACCGCTTTTTCGATGCAGGTCGCCTTGCCGCCGGTGTGGTTCGTAATTGTCTTACCGCAGTAATCGCAGATATGGTTTTTGTCCGTATCCTCGTGATTGGAAATCGTCTTTCTGCAGAAATCACAGATATGGTCTCTATCCGCATCTTCATGATTGGAGATGATCTTCTCACAATAGTCGCAGATATGGTTTTTGTCCATATCCTCGTGATTGGAAATCGCCTTCTCGCAATAGTCGCAGATATGATCTTTGTCCGCATCCCTATGGTTGGAGATGATCTTCTCGCAAATGTCGCAGATGTGGTTTTTGTCAGCGTCCTTGTGATTGCTGATCGTCTTACCGCAGTAGTCGCAGATGTGATTTTTGTCAGCATCCTCGTGATTAGAAATGATCTTCTCGCAAATATCACAAATGTGGTTGTTGTCTGCATCGGTATGCAGGCAGGCATATCCGCACTCGCTGCACACACCGTCTGCCCACTCATGGGCTTCGCTCGCCACGATCACAGCGCCGCAGCAGCTCCATTTTTGCTCGTGAACATAAGCGGTTCTTATTGTCCACTCCTGCGTACCGCCCACATGGTTGGACGGATCCTTTTCTCCGTAGGACTGATGGCAGTACTCGCATATTGCCTTTTCGGTGCAGGCAGCCGTACCGCCGGTATGCTCACCGTATCCGTCCTTTGCGGAATCGTTATTCTTCACATCGCAGTTGGCATTCAGGCACTCATGCCAATGATGCGTCGCATTGTGCTGCCATGCCTGATCCCAGCTGTGACCGCTCGCCTGAATCGGCTCGTTTTTTGTCGCACCGCATTCGTCACAGGTATATATTCTTTCGCCCTCCGTCAGGCAGGTAGACGGCACGGTCACCTTGCCGCTGTCCCAATCATGAGGGTTCTCGTCATTCTTTGCATCACAGCGGGCGCATTTCTTCCAGTGGGTGTCCCCGTCATGCTGCCATGCGGATGCGGAGAAATCGTGACCCAAAGCTGCGATCGTTCCGCTGCAGACCGAGCAAGCAACGGGCTCCGTGCAGGTGAGTTGCGTGGTGTTGCCTGAATGGTCGCACACCGTCCATATCGCTGTCACCTTGGCATTCTCAAGCATCGGCTTCGTATAATCAAACGCTGTCCAGCCGCTAAAAATATATCCCGTTTTGACGGGCTTTTCGGTCGGGGGCGTCGCCTTCTGTCCGCGCAAAATTCTCTGCGCATCCATTGCGCTGCCGCCGTCGGTGTCGAAGGTCAGATAACGGCATGCGCTGTCGTGGATAACCGCTCCGCCGTATGTCACCCTTCCGTGATAGATGCCGCCGATCACATCGCCGCTTTTCAGATCGACCCTGGCGTTAAAGGTTCCTCCTTCTATGGTTCCGCCGTCATTGATCACAGCACCGTTAAATATTCCACCGAAAATGACGCCTTTATTCGTCACCTCGGCACCAATACTGACTCTGTCCGCCGCGGTAATGGCGCCGGTTTCTCCGATGATAAGCTCCCCGGCAAATCTGCCGCCGTACATAAGCAGTTCACCGGACGACATCTTGATATCCTTGATGGCTCCCCTTGTGCCGCAGTCGGCTACGGTCAGCGTGCCGCCGTTTGCATAAAGTGTCGATGCACTCTCCCCGTCCTCCACGGCTCTCGTGCCGCGGATGGTGTATCCGTTCAGGCAGATTTGCACCCCGTCGGGCATAGAATAATCGGAGTTGGATTTCAGAAGCACATTGCCCGTCAGATAGTAGTTTCCTGCTGCGGTCGGGAGAGAATCCGTCTTTGTCCAAGGTGTCCACATAAGCGGAGAATGCACCGTATGCCCCTTTGTCGCATTTTCTCCGCCGCAGGCGCAGTGAGAGTGGATCTGACTTTCGATCACGACCTTGCGTGAATCGGCGCTGAGTGTGCTGAGATCGTCTCCGGGCTTATATGTGGTGTCCTTGCCGTTCTTGTCGGTGGCGGTGATCTTCGTAAAACCGCTTATGGTTCCGAAAGTGGGACCGCTCATCACGACGTCCTCGGACGCAAGCTCCACCAGACTGCTTTCGAAAGTCGGTTTTGCATAACTGTAGCCATAGACTGCGTATTGATTACCTTTTGCCTTTAATACGCTGTTTTTAACGGAAAAAGTCGTGTCTCCGCCGTCTAAGCATATGGTTCTTCCCGCTCGCAAAACGTCCGACTCTGCATAAACCACGCTGTCTGTGCAGGTGATTCCGCCGTACCCCTGCAAAGTTGCGTAGTAGGCTGCACCTTGCCCTAAAGCCGAATAGATTCCCGCATGAACATACGAGTTTTCGATTGAGATCCTACCGGTGGCAAACACACACGCGCCCTGCGTCGCTTTCTGCACATTTCCTTGTCGGTCTTTGCCGACGATAATATCCAGCGCCGCATTTTTTACCTTTAAGTCGGACACACGGATTGCAACGTTGTCGCCGGCATTTTGCATACCGGCAACCACCGTGATGTCTAACGAACAGTTACGGATCTCACATTTTCCCATTGAAATGGCATAAGCGTACTTATACCCGCCCGTCGTTCCGGGAAGCGTGACCGTCAGGCTGTCCTCACGGCTGTTTCCCTTGATGAGAAAGGAACTGCTTGAGGCGGAGATCACATAAATGCTCGTCTTCTTATCACTTTCGTCTGCCCATTTGATCTCGTTTTTTCCTTTAAGGATCAGCGTGTCAATGCCGCTGCGGATTTCTATGGCTTTTTCTTCGGTCGTCACGTTGATTGTGGCGTTTTCAAGGGTCAGCGTTTTGGCGGACGCATCAAAAACAACGCTGCCCGAAATGCCCTCGCCCGTGATGCTTCCGCCCGCTGCGGGCACGGCAATTCCGTTGACCTTTGCAGAAACCTCATCCGCCGCCAGCACTGCCGTCGGCACAAGGCATAGCACCATACACAGGGCGAGCAGGATACTGAGCAACCGTTTTCTCATTTCTCGTTACCTCCGTTCAAATATTGCGAGCGGTATTTATCTGCAAACAGGGCGACCCCCTGTTTTAAGACCTCCATCTGGGCTTTCAGATAATATTCGTCCTCAAACATAGCGTAGTGGACGCACGCCCGGACGAATATAAAGATCAGCGGCGTGATCGTCTTATAGGGAATCCCTATCTTCGGTTCGAGCAGCTTTGCGTATTCGGTGTAGCGCTCGTTCACGCCCTCGAAAAACTTCTTGCCGTATTCAATATATTTCGGATGGGTGTAGATCTGATACATCAGGCGATATTTTTTGCCGTGTTTTTGGGCTGTCCAGTACGGGATCTCCTCAATAAACCGCATGGCATCCTTTGGATCGGTGGGAGCTTTTTTCATGAAGTCGTCCTCGACCTTTGCCATACAATAGGCGGAGGATTCAAGGATCAGCTCATCCACACTGCTGAAATAGGAGTACAGATTTCCCGTAGTGCAGCCGCACGCCGCTGCCAAAGCCTTGATGCCTGTACCCGTCAGACCGTTTTCCGCATAGCATTCAAAGCATTTTTCCATCATTTCCCGCTTACGCTCGTTGTGCCGCTCCTCTGTTGTCCTCGTATATACCACTTCTTTTTTTGATTGACCGATCAGTTATTTATAGTGTAGCATAGAGCTGCGCTATTTTCAAGAGCAATCTGAAAAAGTGCGAAAAAAAGACAGTCATACATCTATTGACTGTCCCATCCGGCATGTGTTTTCTTTTGATATGGGCAAAGAACGCCGCTAAACCTCCGCCATGTGCAGGCCGGTCTCCTGCGCCCCCTCCCGGAAGCCCTTGCCGTGCAGCGTGTTCATTTGCTTCAGCTGCCCGTGAACGGCTTTCATCACCTCCACCAGCTCGTGCATCTCGGCGGCGGACAGGTCGCTGACCGTGCGGCCGTTCACCATTTCCTTGACCTCCTGCAGATAGTGCTGAAAGCCCGGATTGCCCGGCTTGTCGTCCAGTGTTTTCCCGGCGATGTCCCCGTAGCGGTCCTGTACCTTGCTCACCGCCTCGTACAGACTGGTGGTCTTGTCCAGCCGTGCCTGCCGCTCGGCGATGCGCCGCCGGATGCGGGCGATCTGCCGCCCGTCGGAGGTGTCCTGCAGCCGCAGCTGCAGCTCGTTGATCTGGGCTTGGATGTCGCCGGGATCCTCCCGCACCGCCGCCAGCAGGTCCCGCACCGCCTCGGTGGCGGCGACGGGGATGTGGTGGTTCTTGTCCGGGTGCGCCAGCATGGCTTCGAGGCTGTCCAGCATCCGGCCCACCCGCTGCTTTTCGGCGGTTCTCTTCCGCCGCTCGGCGGCTTCCCGGTTGCGCTGCCGGTTTTCGGCCTTGGTCTCCCGCACGGCGTTTTCGCCCTGCACCCGTGCCTCGGCGGTGCGCACCCGCTCCCGGGTCAGCAGATCCCGGTAGCGGCTCCGCTGGGTCTCCAGCGCCCTGTGACGCCGCTGCACCTCCCGCTCCAGTGCGGCGTGGGCGAGGTTCTTCTGCCGCTCCAGCTGCGCCTGTGCCTTGTCGGCATAGGTGGGGGAGGTCTGCCGCACCTGAGCGCTCAGCATGCCGTCGAGGATGTCCCCGGCGCAGGCCTCCGCCGCCTGCTCCAGATTGCTGTCGTAGGGGTTGCCGTATTCCGGCTCCATATTGTCCCGCAGCTCGGCGAGATATTGCAGCTGCTCCGATGGGTTGAGGATATCCGGCAGCAGTCCTTTGCCGAACAGCTCCTGCATCTCCCCGTAGATCACGTCCACCGGCGTTCCCTCCTTGGAGAGGTTCAGCCGCCGCTGGTTGCGCCGCCGCCATGCCTCATAGTCCGGGATGTCGGCTTTTTCCTCCTCGCTGACGGCGATCTTGTTTTCCCGCAGATACTGCCGGATGCCGTCGTAGGTGGCGCCCTCGCCGTCGTCGATGAGCGCTTCCGAATGATCGACGATCTGCCGGGCGATGTCCAGCGCCTGTCCGTGCAGCGTGTCATAGTTCAGCTGCTCCCCCTGCACGATGGTGTCGCCCAGCGTCTGCATGGCGTCCAGGATGCTGTCGCTCTTGAGGGTGCTGGAGTATTCCCGCAGGATCCTGCGGGTCAGCTTGGCGACATCCTCCTCCCGCACCGTCTTTTCGGTGGTGACCCGGTTCTCCCGCTGCGCCCGCTCCAGCCGCTTCCGCAGCTCGGCGTTTTGCCGCCGCAGCTCTCCGGCGGTCTCCTCCCGCTCTCCGGCGGTCTCCTCCTGCTGCCGCTGCTTCTCGCTCTGCTCCTCCGCCATACGTCTGGCATTCTCCGCTTTTTCGGCGGCGGCAGCGTTCTCCCGCTCCTGCAGTTCAGCGGGAAGATACGATTTTTGCCCGTCCGACGAATTATTTTCTGGATTTTGCATAGACTGGGTATTGACACCGGAGCCATTCTGTGGTATCGTGGTGTTAGACGAAACATCCTCGCTATAACCGTTGGCAATTGGTGCCTTCCGTTCACTGGCTTGGATGTTTTTTCTTTTTATTCGTACAAGATTTCCTTTTTGCATTTCCCGCTGCACATATTGGTAAAAATCAGTTCTTCCAAAGACGGTTGCAATTTTGTTGGTGTCGATGAATACCTCATTGTATTGGCCGGTCTCATTGATTAAAACCGGCACATTGATGATGTTGCCGTCACCGTCTTTGTATTGAGAAACAAGCAGAAAGTAGTTTTCACGCCGTGCCGGATTGTCTGCATTTTGGGTTCCTCGATAGGCAACGGTCACATCGTTTAATCCATCAATCACCTGTAGAAACAGATCTTTGCCTAACCCGTGATAGTTAATTCCTTTGTCGATGCGCAATCCTTTAGCCGCCGCCTCCGCTTCCGTGAAAACATTTTCCCGGATGTGTGAGGCTTTCATCATAAGCGGAAGATTGCGGGCGCCCTTTTGCTCCACAATGATGGCGGGGCTTGTATCTGTGAGCTGCACATCGCCACGGACTTGCTCACCGTCCAGCACCCGCTCCACTTCTTCCCTGGCACCTGTGCGTAGGGCATACTTCCCACCGTCGCCGGTTTCGGCGGCGGTGTTTTCGTTTGCGCTGCTGTAGTCACTGTCCAGCACCTCGGCGAAGGCTCGCTCGGCAGAGCGCAGCGCTGCCGCCTGCCGGTAGCTCTTGGTCAGTCCCAGCGTCTGCCGGAACCCGTCGAGGATCGCTTGGAATTGGACGGCGGCGCCCCGGTCCATGTTCCGGATCATGCGGGCGAAGCCGGTTCCGATGTCCCCGTTGTAGAGGTTTTCGCCTACCCAGTCGGCGATCACTTCCGCCTCGGCGCCGGCGGCGCCTTGTGCGTCTCCCTTGGCGCTGCGGCTCTGCCGCTCCCGCTCCACGGCGGCGGCGTATTCTGCCTCGCCCAGGCTCTGCTGCACCAACCGCTTCAGCTTGCCATAGGCCTCACTGCCCTCGATGGCGTGGGTCAGCTCGTGCTTGATCACGAAGTCCATCGCTTCGTCCGTGGTGATGTTGGAGGCCAGCTCCACCACCCCGTCCGCCGTATATCGTCCCGCAGCCTGATACACCGGTGCATTTTCTCCGGAATTTTGCATATACTGGGTATTGACACCGGAGCCATTCTGTGGTATTGTGGTGTCAGAGAGATCGCCTTGGGATACCTGCTCCGATATTTCGGATGATGGGTAGTCGCCCTTGGCGATTTCTTTTATTTGTGTGATATCCCGGAGCAGCCGTCCCCGGTCGGTCACCATCACGTTAACTGTTCCGGTGTACATTCTGCCGCCCACTTCAAACAGTACGGTTCCGTGCTTGAACCCTCCGGTAGCCTGCTTGTGCTCATGTCCGTGTCGTCCATCTTCGACATCGTGCCAGCCGGTCGCAGTATCCAACAGATTATCCAATTCAGTAGCTGCTCTCGCCTTTGCATCGATAAGCTGACTTTCACGCAAAAACTTTGCCGGATGAGCATACTCCTTGGCGCTGCTTTTCCCTATGAAAGCGGTTACTTCGTTTCCGAGTATTTTCCCAACGAATCGTTCCCGAATAACCAGTTCTGCCATTTTGAGCTTTTCTACATCGGATAGCCCATCGAACAATTCCTGATCGACATCCACTGACACATATGTCTGTCCGTTCGGCAATGTCAGGATGCTATACGACCCACCGTTTTCCCCCGTGGTCTGCAGCGTCTCCGGCGAGACGAACCGTGCCGCCCGATCTGCCCGCACCATCAGTGCGGCGACAGCTTGGGCGGTTTTGTCGTTCACCCCGTTTTCCCGGGCGCTGTCCAGTATGTCCGCTTCAATGACCCGGGCCCGCATGGCTCGGGGCGTGCTGCTTTCCAGCAGCATTTTGCCGATCTGATAGGCGGTGGGCTGCTTCCCCTGCTGGAGCTGGTTCTGGATCCTCTGCGCTGTTTCCAGCGCCTCCGTCCCGGTGGCGTTGCTCAGCCCGATCTCCATGGCGTCCCCCAGCCGGGTCTTGCCGTCGCTGCCCTCGGTCAGATAGGCCTGCCCGATCTGCTTGACCTCTTGGATATTCTGCATGGTGCCGACGCCGCCATAGGCGGCAGCGCTCAGTCCGCCGGAGACGGCGCCGCCATAGCCCGCCCACAGCACGTCGAGCACGTCGTCCCGCCATGCCAGACGTCTGGCATTCTCCGGCGTTTCGCCCGCCTCGATATAGGCCTGCGCCGCCCGGCTGTGGTCGCTCCGGCTCCCCCGGATGAGGGCGGCTTGGCCCCTGCCGAACGGCGGCACAGCGCTGCGGTATAGTCCGTCATGAAATAAAAATATTCCCACCCACACAGGGTGGTATCCGGGCGACCCGAAGCCGTAACTGCATACATAACTGCCCCAATATAGCATTTACTTAAAATATGCCCCGGCCTTCAAGGGCTCTTTGCAGCAAAATGGAAAAAAACGGGATTTCCACTTGCATTTTCCGCCGGATAATGTTACAATATGGACGCTAAAAAAGGTGGTGTATTCTCGCAAAGCGGTAAACCCCACAAAAAAACGCCGCCGATTTTCCAAAAAGCAAATAAGCGATTGCTATACAAAGGAGACGCAGAGAATGCTTCCGCAAGAGGATAAAAACCAAATATTGCAGCGGGAGTTGATACAGGGAACGATCGAAACCGTAGCGGCTCTGGGGCTGGAGAACACCACCACCAACGCCATTTGCCAGACCTGCGGCATCAATGTGGCGTATATCTATCGTTTCTTCAAGGACAAGGAAGATCTGATCGCCAGAGCCTTCGTCTATGTGGACGAACGGTTTCTGGAGCAGATCCTCAATAACTGTACCGTACTGAACTACGAAAGCATCGACTATGAGGCTCGCTGCCATGTATTGTTTATGCAGTGTTGGGACTACCTGATGGCTCATCCCAAGGACATCACCTTTTATGTGCGCTACTATTACTCCTCCTCCTTTCAGAAGTATGCGTACCGGGAGCACATGGAGCGGTATGTCGGATTGTTTGACAAGCTCAAGACCGCCTTTCCTGATACGGTGGATGTGAAGACCGTGCTGCACCACATTCTGGATACGCTGCTCGTCGAAGCGATGAAGCATATCGACACACCGAAGGAAGACAACGCCATCGCCGCAACCAAGACCTTCTTTTTGATCTTCAGCGTCATTAAGAATTACGTCCGGACGGACAGGCTGAACAACCATTCGTAAATCGATCGGAATTTTGACTTTTTTGACTAAGGGAGCGAGCTTGAATGGAGCAAAAACCAAAGACAAAAATCATTATCGTCGTGCTGGCGATCCTACTCGGGCTGAGCCTGCTGGCGCTGGGCGGCACACTCCTGTATAACAAGCTGGCGAACAGAACCCCCGCCACCGTCACCGTGCCGGATAACCTGATCACACCGGACGAGGCTTCCGGCACCGACAGCAATACGCCCCAAGCGCCGGACAGCTCCGCCGACGGCGCCCAGAGCACACCCGCCGCAGCGAAAAAGGCGGCGACCATCGCCCTGTACAACAAGCAGCCGGAGGAAAACACACCGTTTCAGGTGGGCAATATGTTCCCCGGCGACAGCGAAACGAAATATTTCCGTGTGCAGGTCTCCTACCACGACACGGTCACGGTACATTACAAAGCCACGGTCCGCCCCGGCTATGAAAAGCTGGCGGAGGTGCTGCAGGTGCGGGTGAAGCTGCTCACCACCGGCGAGACGCTGTACGACGGTCTCATGCGGGATATGCCCGAAAGCCTGACACATAAGCTGGCGTCTGCCCGATCCACCACCGATGAGCTGTATTATGAGATCACGGCGTACTTGGATACAAGCGTAGGCAACGACTATCAGAATAAGGACTTGATCGCCGACTTCCGGTGGTGGGTCGAGGAGACGGGGCGTCTCGACGACTCGCCGCAGACCGGCGACACCTCCGCTCTGCTGCTGTGGGCGGTGATCGCCGTCTGCTCCGGCAGTCTGCTGATCCTCCTGCTTGCAGCCCGTAAACGCAAGGAGGAAAAAAACCATGACTGAGACCAAGACTGAAACCAAAACCGCTAAACGCCTGACCGGCGGCATTGTCGCCATCGTTATCCTCGCCCTTTGCCTGTGTGTAACCACCTTTGCGCTGGTATACGCCTCCGTGTCGGTAGAGAACAACCTGTTCCGCACCGGCGAGGTCCGGATCAACCTTAACGACGGCAAGCCGGTCATTCAGGAGCATGAATTTCTGTTTGAGCCGGGCATGACCGTGAAAAAGGACTTCTTCATTGAGAACGACAGCACCTGGGACGTGTATTACCGGCTGTATCTGGACAATGTGACCGGCGGCCTTGCCGATGTGCTGGAGGTCTCCGTCACGGACGGCAGCAAAACCCTTTACTCCGGCACGGCGAACGAGCTGACCAAGCAGAATGTCCTCGCCGCCGACGATACCTTGAAGATCGGGCAGCGCCGGGAGCTGACGGTGGTCTTCCACTATCCCGAGACCATGGGCAACGATACGCAAGACCTGGATCTCACCTTTACCCTGTGCGCCGAGGCGACCCAGACCAAGAATAATCCCAATAAGCTGTTCAAGTAAAAATGAAAGCTGTAAGGAGTCCTGCAAATGAAAGCTCTGAAAATTCTCCGTAGTGTGATCGTCTGGCTGATCGTAGCCCTCGCCGCTGCAATGATGGTATTTACCATTGTGTCGGTCTCGACCTTTGACCGTGCCGACCGGAATCTGTTCGGCTATAAAGCCTTCATCGTCCTGTCCGACTCCATGAGCAAGACCGATTTTAATGCGGGCGATCTGGTGCTGGTGAAAGACGTGGACTGCGCCACGCTGCAGGAGGGCGACATCATCGCCTATACCTCGCAGAATTCGGCGAATTACGGCGAGACCGTGACCCACAAGATCCGCAAGCTCACCACCGACGCCAAGGGCGAGCCGGGCTTCATCACCTACGGTACCACCACCGACACGGACGACGAAACCATCGTCACCTACCCCTATGTGCTGGGCAAATATCAGTCCCACATTCCGAAGGTCGGTACATTCTTTCAGTTTTTGAAATCCACTCCCGGCTATATTGTCTGCATTCTCGTGCCGTTTCTGGCGCTGATCTTGATCGAGGGGATCCGCTGCATTCGTCTGTTCCGTCAGTATAAGGCCGAGCAGCAGGCGGAGCTGCAGGCCGAGCGGGATAAGATCGAAGCCGAGCGTGCCGAGACCCAGCGCATGATGCAGGAGCTGCTGCAGATGAAAGCCCAGATGGCGGCGCAAGGCGATGCGCCAAAACCGCAGGATGAACCGGCGGCGGATACAGCGACGGTGTAATGTACAGTTGCCTGTCTGCTATTTCCTCTCCGCCCCACCCGGGGTGGAGGGGCGATCCAAGGGCACAAGCGAACGTGTTTGTGTCTTTGGATCGCCCGAATACATACTACAAATTCGGGCAAGCCGAATGCAAGGAGGAATTTCCTGTGAAAACTGCACAATCGGCAATTTGCACCACGGGGGGGGGGTACTGTTCGCCCTTGTTTAGTTATTTTGACTAACCCGTCGGGCGAAGAAATTCTTAGCTTGTGATACCTCCGTTTTGTCGGCAGAGCGGAGCGTATCCCGCAGCACCTCTGTCGGCAAAAAATGAAGGAGGAACTCAACAATGGTAAACAGCAAATCCACCAAGCGGGCATTGCTCACCAGTGCGCTGGCGATCCTGGCGTGCGTAGCGATGCTCATCGGCACCACCTTTGCGTGGTTCACCGACACCGCCAGCACGGCGGTAAACAAGATCCAATCGGGTAATCTGGATGTAGAGCTGGAGTACAGCAAGGATTTTTCCGAGTGGAAAAAGGTGAACGACACCACCAAGGTATTTGAGGACAGCACCCTGTGGGAACCCGGTCATACGGATATCGTATATCTCCGTGTGAAGAACGCAGGCACTCTTGCACTGAAGTATACTCTCGGTCTGTATAACCTCTACGAAAGCAAAGGAAAAAATGTGGCAGGAGATTATTATTACCTCAGCAACTTTGTGAAGCTGGGTGCGGTGGAAGCCACTGCTGCGTATGCGGATCGTGATGCAGCGATCGATGCTGTCAATGCAGAAGCCAAGACCATCAGAGATATCGGGAGCACGGGTGTCGTCGGTGCAAGCCTTGAAACTAAGGATGTCAAGACATATGCAATGGTAGTCTATATGCCTACGGAAGTCGGCAATGAAGCGAACCCGAAGAATGCAGATCCGTATTGGGCGGCAAAGCTTTCTTTCGGTATCAGCGTAAGTGCTACGCAGGCAATGTCCGAATCGGATTCGTATGGCAAAACCTACGACGAAGCGGCTCCTGAGGTGTTGTCTGCAATCAGCTTTTCTTCCGGAACTCATGAAATTACCGAGAACATGCAGGCGAACGGACGCTGGGGTGCAGTGCAGGCTGAAAAAAATGCTCAGTTTACAATCAATGCTGATGTGTACGCCGTATACGGCGAAGATGCAAGCGGTAAAACTGGCGGAGCTATGGCTGTTCAGGCTGACGGCAACAGCAAGGTTGTCATCAACGGCGGTGATTTCCGTCAGGTCAGTGTACCCGATAGCGATCCGGTCTGTGATTTGATCTATGCGCTCGGCAATGCGCAGATCGAGATCAACGGCGGTACTTTCAAGGCTGTGACGCCTGCGAACACGCTGAACTGCAAGGACGGCTCCAATGCGAAGATCACCGTCAAGGGCGGCAGCTTCTACCAGTATAATCCGTCCAACCCGACTCTCGGCGACAACGAGGTTGTCGTTGCGGCGGGCTACCATGTAGAGCAAAACGGCGACTGGTTCAATGTTGTTGCGGATTAACTGACGATCACAAATGATTCCCAGACCTCTCCACCCCCACCGGGGGCGGAGGGGCGATCCAAGGGCACAAGCGAACGTGTTTGTGTCTTTGGATCGCCTTGGTGTAACCACGGAGCGGCCGTGTTTACATATTGCCATTGAATATTTAGAGTAAGGAGGAAAACAAACAATGACAAGCAACAAAACCACCAAACGGGCGTTGCTCACCAGTGCGCTGGCAATTCTGGCGTGCATGGCGATGCTCATCGGCACCACCTTTGCGTGGTTCACCGACACCGCATCCACTGCGGTGAACAAGATCGTCTCCGGTAAGCTGGATGTAGCGCTGGAGATGTGGAACGGCGAAAAGTGGGAAAACGCCGAGGGCAAGACCCTGAACTTCCTGCAGATGCAGGACGGTAAGCTGGTGCAGAATGCCGACATCCTGTGGGAGCCGGGTGCAACCTATCAGCTGCCCCAGCTGCGTGTGGTGAACGACGGCAATCTGGCGCTGAAATACATGGTGAAGGTCACCGGTGTCAAGGGCAGCGCCAAGCTGCTGGAGGCTATCGACTTCACCGTAGCCACGAAGACCGAGACCGACAACGCCGAGGTAGCTCCTTTGAGCGACTGGGAGGGCGTGCTGCTCCCCAAGGGTGCGGAGAAGCGGCTGGACAATGAGGCTGTGTATGAGTCCGAGCCCTTCACCATCGCCGGCACCATGAAGACCACCGCCGGCAATGACTATCAGGAGCAGACGATCGACGGCATCGCCATCACCGTGTATGCGACCCAGTACACCTATGAGAGCGACAGCAAGGATAACACCTACGACGAGAATGCTGCTTACAAGGGCTCGCAGGATTTCACCAGCGGCACGCACATTCTGGATAAGGGCGGCGTGGCTCTGAATCCCAATGATGTGGCTGTGCTTGTCAGTGGCGAAGGCACTGCGGTTACCATCACCGGCGGTTTCTATAACGGCGGCGAAAAGGGCGACAACCGGTGCATCCAGGTGGATGAAGGCGCCACTGTTATTATCAAGGACGGTACCTTTACCGTTGGCGGCGATGCCACCGGTTTAGGTAATTCGGTGGTACTGTGCAACGGCGGTACCGTGATCGTCGAAGGCGGTTTCTTCTACACGAATTATGCGTATAGAAATTTCTACTATGTGCTGAACCAGCAGAACAACAAGCCCGGTACGATCACCGTCAAGGGTGGCACGTTTGTGAACTACGATCCGTCTAAGGGCGATGACAATCTCGGCGGCAACTTCGTGGCGGAGGGCTATTCCGTGATCGCCGAGACCAAGGCAAACGGCGATGTGTGGTACACCGTGGTCAAGGGCACCGGTGTGGTTGCCGGCACTCAGGAGGATCTGAATAAGGGTATCACGGAGTCCACCACCAAGGACGTCACCGTAGTACTGCCCAAGGACAACACTCTTTCGCTGGATAACGGCATCGCCAATGAAAGCACCAAGAGCCGTGACATCACCTTTAAGGGTGACGGCAGCCAGACGATGAACATCACAACGACAGATGTTGGCGAAAACGGCCATAACTTGAATTACCAAAGAGGTTCTTCTTTCGTTTTTGAAAACATGACAATTATCGCCGGTTCGGATTCGTATCAGGGAATCGTTTGCAACGAGGTGGTTTTCAAAAACTGCACGATCAAAGGCTTCATGACCACTTACAGCAATCTGACTTGCGAAAACTGTGTGTTTGAAAGCGACACCAAGGGTCAATATCTGATTGATTTCTATGGCGGCGAAAACTTCAAGCTGAACAACTGCCAGTTTAAGGGCGTTGACAGAAACGTTTACGTTTATACCGAATCGTTGAAGAACGACATTAATGTTGAATTTAACGATTGCACATTCAGCATCAGCGCCACAGGCGATGTCAAGAGCGCAGTGATGCTGAACGCTCCGCAGACCTATAATGGCTATAGCTACAAGGTCTCCTTCAACAGATGCAGCCAGGCGGGCGGAAACACCACGTCTGCTGAGAATGTTGCCGGCAAGACAAACTATCAGGGCATTTACGGTCTGAAGCACAAGGATCCGTATGGTAATGGACTTCTCGTCAATGGTACCGTAACCGTAGACGGAACCGTCGTGTATCAGAACTAATATCTTTTCCCCTGTCCCTCCGCCTTTCGGGGCGGAGGGGCGATCCAAGGACACAAGCAATCGGTTTGTGTCTTTGGATCGCCTTGGTGTAACCACGGAGCGGCCGTGTTTACATATTTCTATTGAATCTTATATGAGGAGGACAACAAACAATGGCAAACAGCAAATCCACCAAGCGGGCATTACTCACCAGTGCGCTGGCAATCCTGGCGTGCGCAGCAATGCTCATCGGCACCACCTTTGCGTGGTTCACCGACACCGCCAGCACGGCGGTAAACAAGATCGTCTCCGGCAAGCTGGACGTAGCGCTGGAGATGAAGAACCCGGCGTATGACCCCGCCGATGCGAGTTCCAAGGAATGGATCTCCGCCGAGGGCAAGACTCTGAGCTTCCTGCAGATGCAGGACGGTGAGCAGGTGCAGAACGCCGATATCCTGTGGGAGCCGGGTGCAACCTATGAGCTGCCCCAGCTGCGCATCGTCAACAACGGCAATCTGGCACTGAAGTATAAGGTCGTCATTACCGGCGCCAAGGATGCAAATCCGAACAACGGCGTGAATGATCTCATGCTGCTGGACGTAATCGACTGGACCTACAGCGTTGTCGGCGCCGGCGGCGATGACGTCGCTGAGCTGGGCACCGAGCGCCATCTGGTTGCCAAAACCGGGGATACCGAGGTATTCGACACGCTGACGATCAAGGGTCAGATGCAGACCACCGCCGGCAACGAGTATCAGGATCTGTCCATCGACGGCATCGCCATCACGGTCGTGGCTACGCAGGACACCGTGGAGTATGACAGCAAGGATAACCAGTACGATGCAGACGCCACCTATCCGGTGCGGGTCGATGGAGACATCAAGACGGATGCAGATACCGTGCTGAAGGATAAGCACGAGGATCATTTCGTGCAGGTCACGATCCCGGCCGGCTCCGTGGATGGTGCGGAAAAGGTCAGTCTGGTAGTGGTCGAGAGCGCTGCTCCGTCTGCGGTCACGGTGGCAACGACGGAGAGCAGCCAGAGCTACGAGGTCACCCTCAAGGATCAGGACAACAACACGGTGCAGGCGTCCGGCGAGCATCTGTTCGAGGTGGAGCTGTTCATCGGGAAAAACCGCACCGGCGTGAAGTTGTATCATGACGGTGTGGAAATGACAAAGGACAGCCCCTCTCTGACGGAGACGGCGGATCATTTCGTGTACGACAGTGCGACCGGCTATGTCACCATGAAGGTGAGCCACTTCTCCCCGTTCACGGCGGTATTTGCCAAGGATAGCTGGGGGAATAACACAAAAGAGGATTACGATACGCCGGTGGATAAGGACGCCAAGCTCGTGACCATCGCTTCCGCCGAGGAGCTGGCGCTGCTCGCCAAGCAGGTGAATGCGGGAACGAGCTATCAGGGCTATACCGTCAAGCTGACGGCGGATATCGACCTGCAGGAGAATATGTGGGTCCCGATCGGTAAAAGCGGCAGCACCTTCCAGGGCGTCTTCGACGGCGACGGACACACCATCAGCAATCTGCTGTTTAACAATTCCCGGATGAGCGATGTCGGTCTGTTCGGCCTCACGACCAACGGCGAAATCAAGAACTTCACCCTGCACAATGCGCAGGTGACGGGCTATCTCGATGTCGGCGCCGTCGCCGGCACCCCCTATACCTCGAAGTATACCAACATCAAGCTCACCGGCAAAGTGCAGGTGAACGGATATGCTTACGTCGGCGGTATGCTGGGTAAGAATGCGTATGCGAATCTGACCGACCTCACCATCAATGTGGCGGACGGCAGCTATGTCAAGGCGAACTCCCAGAACTATCGCACCTATGTCGGCGGTCTGGTCGGCTTTATGGGCGAGGGCAAGCAGGTCGTCAAAAACGTGACCTCGAACATTGACGTAATCGGCTCGACCTGCGATGTCGGCGGCATCACGGGTATCGCCCATTACGGCAATACGTTCATCAACTGCCACAGCTCCGGCGACGTGACGCTGCTGGCGGCCAGCGATGCGAGCGACGAGCTGGAGATCGGCGGCATTGCCGGTGTATGGCTGAATACGGCTAATGAGACGGTGACGCTTACCGGATGCACCTATACCGGTAAGCTGTCCAGCACCAATACCACGACCGGTGCGGTGACCGCATTCCCCTATAACGGGTTGGTTGGCAACAAGTACAGTCGGAATTCCGCTGCCGGGACCCTGATCATCAACTAAGCAGTCCCGTTCCCTCCGCCCTTGGGCGGAGGGGCGATCCAAGGGCACAAGCGACCGTGTTTGTGCCTTTGGATCGCTCCGATAGGATCCCGGAGCGGTCCTGTTTCCCTATTACCATTGTGAATACAAAGCAAGGAGGAAAATGCACCATGGTAAACAGCAAAAACACCAAGCGGGCACTGCTCACCAGTGCGCTGGCTATTCTGGCGTGCGCAGCGATGCTCGTCGGCACCACCTTTGCGTGGTTCACCGACACCGCCAGCACGGCGGTGAACAAGATCGTCTCCGGCAAGCTGGACGTGGAGCTGCAGTATGCCAAGGCATGGGATGCCGAGACCGGCGCACCGACCGAATGGGCCGATGCCGAGGGCAGCCTGCTCAATTTCAGAACAGCCGACGGACGCACGGAGAATATTCTGTGGGAGCCGGGCTGTACCTATCAGCTGCCGGAGCTGCGTCTGGTCAACCACGGCACTCTGGCTCTGAAGTATAAGATCGTCATCAGCGGCATCGCCGGCGACGCCACGCTGAACGAGGTCATTCAGTGGAACTACGATCAGTACAGCCTGCAGGACGGCAGGTACGAAGCCGGACGGGGCGAGGAATTGTCCCCGACCCAAAACTCGATCGCCGGTATCATGCTCCCCGGTGAAAACGGCGACGTGACCGATCCCATCGTGATCAGCGGTCATATGCAGGAGGACGCCGGCAACGAATATCAGAACCTGTCCATCGACGGCATTGCCGTTACCGTGTATGCGACCCAGTATACCCACGAGTATGACAGCAAGGACAACACCTATGACGAGAATGCCGAGTATCCGACCGCTGGCGATGCGCTGAAAACTGCGCTGGAAAAGGGCGGCAACATCATTCTGGGCGACGACATCCCACTGTCACCTGACGTTCCCGATAAAACGAACCGCGGACTGGTTCCCCACATGAGCGTCTCCAAGGATACCAATCTGGATCTGTCCGGCAAGTCGCTCAGCGTGGATCCGGAAGCCGCTGCTGAGGGCTTCGGCGCAGCCTCCCCGGTGCTGATAGCGGTCATGGACGGCACGCTGACCATCGACGGCGACGGTGAGATCAACTGCGAGGCCGGCGAAGAGCAGGTCTACGGCATCAACGTCAACGGCGGTAAGGTCGTTATCAACGGCGGCAGGTATTACGGCGCCATCACAGCCGTTCAGGTGCAGAAGGGCGAGCTGGAGATCAACGGCGGCTTCTTCGATATGGCTCCCACCTGCAAGGCGCAGGTGCCGCACTACGCCAAGTACGTCGTCAACTGCATCGACGCCGCTTATAAGGACGGCTCCGCCAAGATCTCGATCAAGGGCGGCACCTTCGTGAACTTTGATCCCTCGGATAATCCGGAGGGCGCCGGCACGTCCTATGTGGCAGCCGGATATTCTGTCATTTCCGAAGCACAGGAGAACGGCGATGTGTGGTACACGGTCGTCAAGGGTGCGACCGCCAAAAGCCCGGCGGAGCTGACGGAAGCGATCCGTTCTGCCGAAGCCGGCGACACCATTTATCTGGGAACCGACATTACCACCACCAGCGCACTCTCCATCAGCAAAGAGATCACCTTTGACCTGAAGGGACATACGCTGTCCAGCTCCGCTGCGAACACGTTCAAGCTCAATGCCGGCGCCAATGTGACCGTTACCGGCGGTGTGATCACCAACACCTACAGCGGCCGTGCTGACCCCATAACGGTCGATCTGCAGGGGCAGGGAGCTGTCTTCACGCTGGAATCCGGCACGGTGCAAAGCAACACTGCGAAGGATGATCTCTATTCTCTCGCCATCGGCAACAGCAAGAAAAAAGCGTGTACCGTCAATATCCTGGGCGGCACCGTCGCCAACCCCGATGGGCAGACCACGAGCCGTGCCATCAGCGCCAGCAACGGCATGACCGTGAACATCAGCGGCGGCACGATCAGCGGCGGTCTGTATGCTCTGGATGCTTACGCCGGCTCCGTTTCCAACATCAGCGGCGGTAAGCTGATCGCCAATGCGCAGGATGGCAGAAGCGATGCGTACGGCACCAGCTATGCGATCCACGCCAAGGGCGAGGCGGAGATCAACATCGGCTCGGCTGATGCAGCCTCCACCCCGAACGTAAAGGGGATCAAGTTTGAATCCAGCGGTGTCAACACGGAGCTGCCCACGATCAACCTGATAAAAGGCGAGATCACCAACCCGATCTATTCGATGGAAGCGAAATACAACTATCCTCTCTTTAAGCTGGGCATAGCCGCCGACGCACCGGTCACCTTTACCGATGATACGGCGCACTTCTTCCTTGCCGACGGACTCCAAATGGTGCAGAACGGAAGCGTCTGGAAGGTCACCGCTCAATAATCATTTCCCTGTCTCCTCCGCCCCCGGGCGGAGGAGCGATCCAAGGGCACAAGCGGCCGTGTTTGTGTCTTTGGATCGCTCGGATACATACAATTTCGGGCAAGCCGAATGCAAGGAGGAATTTCATATGAAAACTGCACAATCGGCAATTTGCACCACAGGGGGGTACTGTCTACCCTGATTTAGTCACTTTGACTAACCCGATGGGCGAAGAAATTCTTAGCTTGTGATACCTCCGTTTTGTCGGCAGAGCGGAGCGTATCCCGCAACGCCTCTGCCGGCAAAAAATTAAAGGAGGAACTTAACCATGGTAAACAGCAAATCCACCAAACGGGCATTGCTCACCAGTGCGCTGGCAATTCTGGCGTGCGTAGCCATGCTCATCGGCACCACCTTTGCGTGGTTCACCGACACCGCCAGCACGGCGGTAAACAAGATCGTCTCCGGTAAGCTGGACGTGGACATCGTTGGCGAGAACAATGAGTCGCTCAACGGAAAGTCTCTCAGCTTCAAGAATGTTAGGGGCGAGACCGACATCCTGTGGGAGCCGGGTGCGACCTTCACGCTGGATACCTTCAAGATCGTGAACAAGGGCAGCCTTGCACTGAAATACAAGGTCATCATCAACGGTATCAAGGGCGACTCTGAGCTGCTGCAGGCCATCGATTTCACGATGGTCAAGGACGGCGAGAGCGAGGCCGCTGCGCTGGCAGACTGGGAGGGCGTACTGCTTCCCAAGGATGCCACCCCGATCGCAGGCGAGGATGTATACGAATCCAAGTCCATCACCATCTCCGGTAAAATGCGCACGGATGCCGGCAACGAGTATCAGGGTCTGTCCATCGACGGCCTTGGCATTACGGTCCTTGCCACGCAGTATACCTACGAGAATGACAGCACTGGCAACCAGTATGATAAAGATGCCGATATGACCCCCGACAATCTGGATCAGATGGTCACCGCCAATGTGACCAAGACCGTCGATCCGACGACGGATACCTTGTTTTCAAACAGCGATGCCACAGCGGAACTGCGCGCACCTGCGGGCTCTCTGCCCGCCGGCGATTACACGCTGCGGATCTCCCCCATGACCGACAGCAAGGTTACCGTCGGAGCCGATGAGGCCTCCTACTCCTATGATATCAAGCTGCTCGACGAAAACGGCAATGCCGTCACCGCCGCCGATGGGAAGACCTTCACGGTCGATCTGTGGGTCGGTGAAGATCTGTCGAATGTAAAGGTCTACCACGAGGGTTCGCTGATTGACAGCACCTACTCTGGGGGCAAGGTAACCTTTGAAACAGCCAGCTTCTCCGCTTTTGATGTGACCTTTGATGCGCCCGTCGCCATCGTGGGCGGCAAGGCTTACCCCACTCTGTCTGCTGCGGTATACGGTGCGGAGAGCGGTGCGACCATCACCGTTTTGAGAAACTTCACCTCCGACGGCGCAACGATGAACAAGGCGGATGCGAAGCTCACCTTAGACCTGAACGGGCACACGATCACCTTCAATGACAACAAATTCTTCAAGCTGTATATGGGCGAGCTGACGCTCACCGGAACCGGCGTGATGCAGGAGAATACGCCGAATTATGCGCCCATCATTGTGATGCATAAGGATAAAGCTCCCGCTGTTGTGACAGTCGGCAAGGATGTGACCCTCAAGGGCTGGTCCGGCATCATGATCAACCCGAAAAACGCTTACTCTAACACCAACAAGTATGCTCCGGTCATCAATGTCAATGGCACACTGATCGGTCAGAACGATGCCAGCGGCAACGTCGGCGCCGGCCTGTATGTGAACGGCCAGAATATCGGTGAAAACCCCGCAATTGAAGTCAACATCAATGAAACGGCAGTTCTGAATGGTACCGGTCATGGTATCTATGGCGCTGGCTATGCCATCTACAACACCTGCGGCACTGTTACCGGCGGCCATACCGGTATTGAGCTCCGTGCCGGCAAGCTCAATGTTACCGGAGGCACGATCACCGGCAATGGCATCCCCACGAGTGTGGAAGCCAACGGCAACGGTGCAACCACGATCGGCGCCGGTATTGCCGTGGCGCAGCACGGCACGAAGCTGCCCACAGAGCTGACCGTCACCGACGGTGTGATCAATGGATATACCGCTCTGCATCAAAGCAATCCGCAGAAGAACGATGCCGAGGCTATTGCCAAGGTAAAGCTCTCGATCTCCGGCGGCACATTCAACACCATCAACGGCGGCTCCAATGCTGTTTACAGCGAAAACTGCACCGGGTTTATTACCGGCGGAGTATTTTCGACTGCTGTTGATGCGGCGTATATGGCGAACTGAGCTTTTGGCACCTATTCTGTCTCCTCCGCCTTGCGGGGCGGAGGGGGCGATCCAAGGGCACAAGCATCCGTTTGTGTCTTTGGATCGCCTTGGTGTGACCACGGGAAAGCCGTGTTTACATATTTCCATTGAAAGTTAAAACGAGGAGGAAAATCAACAATGACAAACGCAAAAAACACCAAACGGGCATTGCTCACCAGCGCGCTGGCAATTCTGGCGTGCGCAGCCATGCTCATCGGCACCACCTTTGCGTGGTTCACCGACACCGCCAGCACGGCGGTGAACAAGATCGTGTCCGGTAATCTCCATGTAGAGATCCAGGACGAGGCAGGCGAAAAGATCGAGGATCTGGACTGGAAAGCGGCAGACAACCGTGCGCAGGACGACATCCTGTGGGAGCCGGGCTGCACCTATACGCTCACCCCGTTCAAGATTGTCAACACCGGCAAGCTGGCGCTGAAATATAAGATCGTCATCACCGGCTTGAACGGCGATTCCCCGCTGCTGAAAGTGATCCACTTCGCCTATAAAACGGCAGACGGCAACGATTTTCCCATTGACGACGAAAAGCGTCTGGGTGTCGGAGAGGAAACCGGGATGATCACCATTTCCGCCAGCATGGACAAGGATGCCGGCAACGACTATCAGGACAAGACGCTGAAGGGCGTGAAATTCACCGTCTATGCCACGCAGGACACCGTGGAATACGACAGCAAGGACAACCAGTACGATAAGGACGCCGAGTATGCAACGCCCGTCGGCACGGTTGACGAGTTAACAGCCGCTGTTAACGCCGGGGAGAACGTGATCCTGAAAAACAACCTGTCCCTCGCAAGTCCGTTTACCGTAACCAGTGGCAAAGCAATCACCATTGACCTTAATGGCAAAACCGTAACCGCTACCGGAAATTTTGTCACTGTTAAAAAAGACAGCAGGCTGACCGTTACCGGCGGTACGGTGAATTCCGGTCGCTATGTATTTGCCGTTGAGGGCGGCGAAGTCACTGTAAGCGACGGTAACTTTACGGCGCAGGAAGCCGTCTGCGCTCTGTTTGGCGGCAGCAAGATGACCATAAACGGCGGCACATTTACCTCGAAAGACAATAACGTTGTGGCTACCAACGGTTCTTCCGCTGACGGCTGCGAAATCACAATCAACGGCGGCGTCTTTAATGCCAATATCACCTCTCCCGGTTATATCGCCTGCGGTGTTTACGTTGCCAATAAAGACACCGTGACGATCAACGGCGGTACCTTCAATGTTACCGATGGCGTCGGCGTCCTGATGCGTGCCGGCACCACCACCATCGGCAAGGACGTTGTGATCAACCTGACCAACACCGGCAAGGTGACAGCCGGCAGAGTTGGCGATGCGAGCATTGATATTACCACGCCCAGCTATCTGGTGGTAGATGTCCGTTCCCATTATCCCGCTTCCGGTTCGGACTTCAACGTTATCAACAACAGCCGCTACGACATCGTCGAGTACAAGTAAGCTCGGACGCCTTGCCTCTCCCGTCACAGGGAGAGGCGGGCTGCGCCTACATATTCCCACAAAAGCAAATACGGAATAAAGGGGTCAAGTTACGATGGCAAACAGCAAAAACACCAAACGGGCACTGCTCACCAGTGCGCTGGCGATTCTGGCGTGCGTGGCGATGCTCATCGGCACCACCTTTGCGTGGTTCACCGACACCGCCAGCACGGCGGTAAACAAAATCGTCTCCGGTAAGCTGGACGTGGCGCTGGAGATGTGGAACGGCGAGAAGTGGGTCAGCGCCGAAGGGATCACGCTCAACTTCTTGAAAGCAAAAGAGGCTGAGGGCGAGAAGATCCTTTGGGAACCGGGCTGCACATACGAGCTTCCGCAGCTCCGTATTGTCAACAACGATACCCTTGCTCTGAAGTACAAGATTCAGATCTCCGGTATTCAGGGCAACGCAAAGCTCAACGAGGTGATCGATTGGACGATCAATGACGCAGCCATCGATCTGACCGAGGGTCATCTGGCCGCCGGGCAGAAGGGCGCCCCCTTCACCATCAAGGGGCAGATGCAGACTACCGCCGGAAATGATTATCAGAACCTTTCCATCGATGGCATCGGGATCACCGTTGTGGCTGCTCAGGACACGGTTGAAAACGACAGCTACGGTCCCACCTATGATGAGGATGCTGAGTACCCGACTATTACAGCTGTCACAACGATCGAGGAAGCATTCCCTGACGTGAATTTCCGCTCTGACAGCACCAATACCGAGCCGATTGTTCTGGACGGCAAAGGCGTGACGGTTGTCGAGAATTGGGCGGATTACTACTTTGGCTCCGATACCACCATCAAGGGCGTGACCTTCAAAAACGGCGCCTCCTTCACTGTGAAGAGTGCAGATACCACCATTACGCTGGAGGATTGTACCTTCTATGCCTGCGACCAGCAAAAGGCAGCGGCGGCGCTGGGTATCACCGATGACAAGGGTACCGGGAATAACAGCAGAAACAATATTCTGACGAATACCGGCGCCGGAATGTGCCTGAATCTGGAGCAGGCTAAGACAAAAGCAGAAAACACCCACTTTGTCGTGAAAAACTGCACCTTCGTGGGAGAGAATGACAATACGCTGTCCGCCGAGGGCTTGCGTTACAATGCAAATGGCTCCGTGGATACTATTAAAAAGAAACGGGGCCATGCGATCGGGCTCAACGCAATTTCCGGCGGCGGAAACGAGGCAGACAGCTACTCTCTCCTCGTGGAGGGCTGCACCATCAACGGTGTTCGTGGCAATGCCATTCAGCTGTACGGAACCAAGGGCGACATCACCATCAAGGACACCAAGGTCAATTCCTGGGCGGTAAACAACACGGGCATTGGCTACGCCGTGCGTGGCGATTTCGATGAAAACGGCAGCAGAACACTGACATTAACCAATGTGTACTTCGGCTTGGATGAAGTGCAGGGGAATACCGAATTTGGTCATGTCAAGGTTGGCCATTTCACCGGCAACACGAACGGTACCGAAACCGCAGGCACCTATTCTAAATAAGGCATTCCGTCTCCTCCACCCCAACCGGGGCGGAGGGGCGATCCAAGGGCACAAGCGAGCGTGTTTGTGTCTTTGGATCGTCAAGCAATACCCGTCGATGCGCCTGCGGATAAATCATTGCCCGCAAAAAGCAGCGGAAAGGAGATACATTATACAATGGAAAACGAGAACCGCATCATATTTATCTTGGTCGCAATAGCCGTATCTGTCTTTCTGTTGATTCTATTAAGGCTCGCACGGTTCGCACAGACCTTCAGGCGGGAAAAGCGCCTGATTCTGGATGAACTGCGCCAAGCCGAGGATTACAACGAATACCGCTATTGGCGCAGAGAGCTGCGTTGCCATTACCTGTGTCTCATTCCGTTTGTGAACGAGCGCAATGTGGCAGGGCTGTATCACCGCCTATTCCACCGGGCCAAGCACTCCACTAAGGAAAAACGCCCGGACGGGATCCTGCATATTCTCGCCCCGTCGTTCATCGGCATTTGCGTGTGCGCCGTCTGTCTGTGCGGCGCCAGCTGGGCATGGTTCACCGCCACCACCACGACCGGCACAACCAAGGTGCAGAGCGCAACCTTTCAAATCGAAAATGTAGAGCTCACGCCGGACGATATGGCGCCAATCCCGCTGCTGCCCGACGAAAACGGAAAATACGAAAGTGCGGTTCTTTCGGCAAACACCTATACGCTGCGCTTTCAAACGGCGGAGAGCAGCACCTCCTCGAAAGGCTACTGCTGCATCACCGTCTTTGAAAACGGCGCAACCGCCGGAACCACCTACTATACCGCCAACATCGACGACGGCAGCTTTACCCTCACGCTCAAAACAACAGAGGCCGTCACCGTAAAGCTCGAACCGATCTGGGGCGACGTCCAGAAGCGTATGCCCGACGCAGCGCTGACCGAGTCGGGCGCCACGATCTCCATTGGCAGCGCCACGCAAAACGATACCGCCGCACCGAACAACACCATCACGGTCAATCCGTCTGCGGAGGAGCCTACGTCTCCGACCACGCCGGACAGCACGCCGGCGCAGGAGGATACCACCGCACCCGAGTCCTCGGCATCGACCACGGCTCCGGCGGAGGTAACGCAGCCAGACAGCACGACCACTGCCCCCACCACGGCGCCGACCGCCGCCGCAGGCGATGAGGCTGCCGATTAAGCTGACAACTACGCCGCAACGGAATTTTGATCTCCGTTGCGGCGTATATTTTACGCACACAGCCTTGCCCGGCTCCTGCGGCGGCATTGAAGTCCGGTCGGCTCCGCTTCTGCTGTTTTGATTGCTGAAGCGATCCGCTCTTTATTTGTAAGCCGTATTGAAAGGTGCTTTTTAAGCGTAGTATACCACCCTATTCCGAAAATGAGTATACGATATTCGTTTCCCGGTATGCAGCTGCCGGTCGAGCGACTGCTTGCGCCTTTGCCGCCCGCTCCAAAACCGGGCTGCCCCCAACCGGGGATCGTTTTTCCGGACAGTTCCCGGCACGCCGCAGGAAAATATTGCACACCGGGGAAAAGTGTAGTATAATGGAGGGACAGTATCCGTAAGGAGGTTCACACATGGACATTCGCCTGGGCGACAAGCTGGAGATGAAGAAAAATCACCCCTGCGGCAGCCGGGAATTTGAGGTGCTGCGCATCGGGATGGATTTTCGGCTGCGCTGCCTGGGCTGCGGCCACGAGATGATGCTGCCCCGCCTCAAGGCGGAAAAAAACATCCGCCGGGTGGAGCATAAGTCCTCCGAGGATTAGCGCCCTGCTTTTTCTTTATGCAGCTATAAACCGACAGAAAGCAGGAAACGCTATGAATGCCAAGCTGACCGCTATTGCCAACCGCTGCGAGGAGATCACCCAGCGGTTATATGACCCCGCCACTGCCGCCGATCCGGCGGAATACACCCGGCTGATGAAGGAGCGGGCGACGCTGCAGCCGCTGGCCGATGCCGTCGCCGCCTATGCCGCCGCCGAGGCTGCCTTGACCGAAGCAGAGGAGCTGATGCAGGAGAGCGGCTCCGACAAAGAGCTGCACCAGCTGGCGGCGCAGGAATACGCCGCCCAGAAGGACATCCTTGCCCGGCTGGAGGAGGAGATCAAGGTGCTGCTGCTCCCCCGGGACCCCAACGACGATCGCAGCGTGATCGTAGAGATCCGGGCAGGCGCCGGGGGCGAGGAGTCGGCGCTGTTCGCCGCCGCCCTCTATCGGATGTATACCATGTACGCCGCCCGCCGAGGCTTTTCCGTGGAGCCGGTGAGCGAATCCCCCACCGAGCTGGGCGGCTACCGGGAGGTGAGCTTTCTCATCACCGGCGATGGCGCCTATAGCCGCTTTAAGTTTGAGAGCGGCGTCCAC
This sequence comes from uncultured Eubacteriales bacterium, assembly GCA_934630515.1. Lineage (GTDB taxonomy): Bacteria > Bacillota > Clostridia > Oscillospirales > Acutalibacteraceae > UBA5905. Next base: position 188,916 of record CAKTVV010000003.1, read on the forward strand.
CGGGTGCAGCGGGTGCCGGAGACCGAGACCGGCGGACGCATCCACACCTCCACCGCCACCGTCGCCGTACTGCCCGAGGCGGAGGAGGTAGAGCTGGAGATCGACCCCGGCGACCTGCAGATTGACACCTACCGCTCCAGCGGAGCGGGCGGCCAGCATATCAACAAAACCGAATCCGCCATCCGCATCACCCACCTGCCCACCGGCACGGTGGTGGAATGTCAGGATGAGCGCAGCCAATACAAAAACAAGGACAAAGCCATGCGGGTGCTGCGCTCCCGTCTGCTGGAGCAAAAGCAGCAGGCGCAGCGCTCCGCCATCGCCGCCGACCGCAAGGCACAGGTGGGTACCGGCGACCGCAGCGAGCGCATCCGCACCTATAACTTCCCTCAGGGGCGGGTCACCGACCACCGCATCGGGCTGACGCTCTATAAGATTGACGCCATCCTGAACGGCGATCTGGACGAGCTGATCGACGCCCTCATCACCGCCGACCGGGCAGAAAAGCTCCGGCAGGCGGAAGATCCCTCATTACACTGATACACCGAGGTCATGCTGTTATGAATACCCGCTTATTATCCCCTACACCGGAGGGCATTGAAGAGGCTGCCCGGCTGCTGCGGGCGGGGGCACTGGTCGCCATCCCCACCGAGACCGTCTACGGTCTCGCCGCCGACGCCCTCAATCCCGCCGCTGTCGCCTCTATCTTCGCCGCCAAAGGGCGACCGATGGACAATCCGCTGATCGTCCACATCGCCGACATCCGGGATTGGGCGCCGCTGGTGCGCTCCATTCCCGCCAATGCCCGCCGGTTGGCAGAAGCCTACTGGCCGGGTCCGCTGACCATGATCCTGCCAGCTGCCGCCTGTATCCCGGCGGAGGTGCGGGGCGGACTGACTACCGTGGCGGTGCGGTTTCCCGCCGACCCGGTGGCGCAGGCGGTGATCCTCCACGCCGGATGCCCGCTGGCGGCTCCCTCCGCCAACCGCTCCGGCGCCCCCAGCCCCACCAACGCCGCCCGGGTGATGGAGGATATGCAGGGGCGCATCGCCGCCGTGCTGGATGGCGGCAGCTGCGCCGTGGGGGTGGAATCCACCGTGGTGGATCTATGCTCCGACCCGCCCCGGCTGCTGCGCCCCGGCGGTATCACGCCGGAAATGCTGGAAGCGGTGGTGGGGCCGATCGCCATCGACCCCGCCGTGACTCATGCGCTGAAAGCCGGAGCCGTCGCCGCCTCCCCCGGCATGAAATACAAGCACTACGCCCCTAAGGCGCAGGTGCGGCTCGTGAAAGGCACCCCTGCCGCCTACCGTGCCTATGTGGAGGCGCATAAAGCCCCCGGCACAGCGGCGCTGTGCTTCGATGAGGATATTCCCTATCTCACCGTGCCCGCCCTGTCCTACGGCCACCGGGATGCCCCGCTGGAGCAGGCGCAGCAGGTATTCGACGCACTGCGGCGGTTGGACGAGATGGGAGCCGAAACCGTGCTGGCTGCCTGCCCCCGACCGAAGGGCGTCGGGCTGGCGGTGTACAACCGCATGATCCGGGCAGCCGCCTTTGATATCGTCAACACCATCCGGGTGATCGGTCTGACCGGTCCCACTGGCGCCGGAAAGTCCACCGCAGCGGAGGTCTGGCGGCAGATGGGTCTGCCGGTCATCGACTGCGACGCTCTCGCCCGGCAGGTCACGCAGCCGGACAGCCCCTGTCTGGAGGCACTGACAGAGGCGTTTGGCGGCGATATCCGCCGCCCCGACGGCGCCCTCGACCGGGCGCTGCTGGCGCAGCGTGCCTTCGCCTCTCCGGACGCCACCGCCCGGCTCAACGCCATCACCCATCCCACCATCCTTGCCCTCATCCGCCAGCGGCTGGAGGACGCCGCCGATGCGGGATACGGCACAGCCGTGCTGGACGCCCCCACTCTGTTTGAGGCGGGCGCCGATGCCCTGTGCGATACGGTCGTCGCCGTCCTCGCCCCGACCGGGCAGCGGCTTGCCCGTATTCAGGCACGGGACAATCTGACCCCGGAGCAGGCACAGCGCCGCATGGCAGCGCAGCAGCCGGACGGGTTTTATGCCCGCCCGGGGGTGCAGGTGCTGCACAACGCCGGCAGCGAAAAGGAGCTGCAGGACAGCGCCGCCCGGCTGGCGAGGGGGTGGCTGACCCCGTGACCGATAAGAGACCCGCTCCCCGGCGCAGCGCCGGGCGTATGCTGCTGCGCATCGGCGGCAGTGTGGTGCTGCTGGTATTGGCGGTGCTGCTGCTCAACCGGGGCTATCACCACTATCTGACCCGAGTCTACCCCATGGAGCACGCCTCGCTGGTCAATGCAGCCGCTGCGGAATACGATCTGCCGCCGTCACTGATCTTCGCCGTCATTCACACGGAAAGCAGCTTTCAGGAGCAGGCGCTGTCCCCCGCCGACGCCAAGGGGCTGATGCAGCTGACCGACGACACCTTTAACTGGGCGCTGAGCCGGGCGGGCGAAGCCGGCAAATACACCCCCGAGGATCTGTACGATCCCACCGTCAATATTCACTACGGCGTGTATGTCCTGTCTCTGCTGGGGGAACAATTCGAGTATACCGAGACCGTGCTGGCTGCCTACAACGCCGGACAGGGACGGGTAAGCAGCTGGCTGCAGGATCCCGCCTTATCGGCGGACGGCAAACGGCTGGACAGCATCCCCTACCCGGAAACAAACACCTATGTCAAGCGTGTGCTGGAGGCGCAAAAGCGCTACCAGACACTGTATCATATCAATTAGAAAGGAACGATCGTCATGGAAGAAACCAAGAGATCCGCCGCCGACGAGCTGCGGGAAAAGCTGTGCTACAAGCCGGAGAATGCCGCCGCCGTCCTGCCGGACGACGAGCTGACCGCCGCCGATGCCTATTGCGAGGATTACAAGCGCTTTTTGGATGAAGCGAAAACCGAACGGGAAGCAACCGCCGCCGCCATCGTCATGGCGGAAAAGCACGGGTTCGTCCCCTTTGAGCCGGGGATGCCGCTGGCGCCCGGCGACAAGGTATACTGCAACAACCGGGGCAAAGCCCTGCTGCTGGCGGTCATCGGCACGCGCCCCATCACCGACGGCGTGACCATCGCCGCCGCCCATATCGACTCCCCCCGGCTGGATCTGAAGCCCAATCCGCTGTATGAGGATTCCGAGCTGGCGTATTTCGATACCCACTACTACGGCGGCATCAAGAAATACCAGTGGACTGCCATTCCCATGGCGCTCCACGGTGTGGTGGTGCGTCAGGACGGCACCGCCGTGACGGTAAACATCGGCGAGGAGGACACCGATCCGGTATTCTGCGTCACCGATCTGCTGCCCCATCTGGGCGGCGAGCAGATGAAGCGCCCCGCCGCCGAGGTGGTAAAGGGCGAGGATCTGAACCTGCTCATCGGCTCCCGTCCGTTCCGGGGGGACAAGGGCAGCGAGCTGGTCAAGCTGAACATTCTCCGCATCCTGTCGGAAAAATACGGCATCACTGAGACTGACTTTCTGTCGGCGGAGCTGGAGATCGTCCCTGCCTTTAAGGCACGGGATCTGGGGCTGGATCGGAGCATGATCGGCGCCTACGGTCATGACGACCGGGTGTGCGCCTATCCGGCGGTGACCTCGCTGCTGGCGTGCGGCACCCCCGGCTACACCGCCGTCACCATTCTGGCGGATAAGGAGGAGATCGGCTCGGTGGGCAATACCGGGATGCAGTCTGCATTCCTGCGATATTTCATTGACGATCTGGCGGCCGCCTTCGGCGCCAAGGGGCATCATGTGCTGAGCCGCTCCATCTGCCTGTCGGCGGATGTAAACGCCGGCTTCGATCCCATCTATCCGGATGTGTTGGTACGCTCCAACGCCGCCAAGCTCAACTACGGCGTGTGCATCACCAAGTATACCGGCGCCCGGGGCAAGAGCAGCACCAACGACGCCTCCGCCGAGTATCTGGGGCAGATCCGCTCCATTCTGGACAAGGCGCAGGTGCCGTGGCAGATCGGCGAGATGGGCAAGGTGGATGCCGGCGGCGGCGGCACCGTAGCCATGTATATCGCCAATCTGGATGTCAACACCGTGGATCTGGGAGTGCCGGTGCTGAGTATGCACGCCCCCTATGAGGTGGTCTCCAAGATCGACGTATACGCAGCCCACCGGGCGTTTCTCGCCACGATGCTGCGGTAAAATGCGGCGCCCCGGCAGCGGCTCTCCACTGCCGGGGCATTTTTTACGGAGGCATAGCGTATGATTCGGATACTGTATCAGGACAACGACCTGCTGGTAGTGGAAAAGCCCGTCGGTCTGTCCGCTCAGGCGGATGCCGCCGGGGGCGACAGCCTGCCCCGGCGTTTGGCAGAGCAGGGGCTGCCGGTGCTGCCGGTGCATCGGCTGGACAGAGACACCGGCGGCGTGATGGTCTACGCCCGCACCAAGCGGGCCGCCGCCGCTCTGTCCGCCATCGTCGGGCAGCACGAGATATTCCGAAAGGAATACATCGCCCTGCTCTCCGGCTGCCCCCAGCCGCCCCGGGGCGAGCTGCGGGATCTGCTCTATCACGATGTGCGCCGCAACCGATCCTATGTGGTGCGCCGGGAGCGTCGGGGCGTGCGGCAGGCAGCGCTGTCCTATGAGGTGGCGTGCAGCTTTGCGGCAGCAGGCGGCACCGTCAGTCTGGTGCGGGTGCGGCTGCACACCGGGCGCACCCATCAGATCCGGGTGCAGTTTGCCAGCCGGCAGATGCCCCTGCTGGGAGATCCCCGCTACGGCGGGGTGCGGGGATGCCCGCTGGCGCTGTACAGCTGCCGGCTGACCTTTCCCCATCCCGTCACCGGGGAAACCGTGTCCACCGCCTGTATCCCGGAGCGTACCGCCGCCCCTTGGTCGTGGATCCCGCCGGAATGGGCGGAGCGGGTCTTCTCCGCCTTTTTGGTTGACGGAGACGCTGATCTCTGCTATACTGATGTGTAATTGAAGCAAGGAGGAACGAATCCATGAATTTCTTTGAAGAACTCCAAAATTACGACCCGCAGGTAGCGGCTGCCTGTCAGGATGAGCTGCAGCGGCAGCGGCATAACATCGAGCTGATCGCCTCCGAAAACATCGTATCCAAGGCGGTGCTGTTGGCCGCCGGCGGGGTACTCACCAACAAATACGCCGAGGGCTATCCCGGCAAGCGGTATTACGGCGGCTGCCAGTATGTGGATGTGGTGGAGGATATCGCCCGGCAGCGGGCGATGGAGCTGTTCGGCGCCGAGCACGCCAATGTGCAGCCCCATTCCGGCGCCAACGCCAATCTGGCGGTGTTTTTTGCGCTGCTGAATCCCGGAGACACGGTGATGGGCATGAATCTGTCCGAGGGCGGGCATTTGTCCCACGGCTCCCCGGTGAACATTTCCGGCAAGTATTTTCATATCGTGCCCTACGGCGTGGATCCGGTGACCGAGCGCATCGACTATGATGCCATGGAGAAAATCGCACTGGAATGCCACCCCAAGCTGATCGTGGTGGGCGCCAGCGCCTATTCCCGCATCATCGACTTCGCCCGCTGCCGGGAGATCGCCGATAAGGCGGGCGCCTATCTGATGGTGGATATGGCACACATCGCCGGTCTGGTGGCAGCGGGGGTACACCCCTCTCCCGTCCCCTATGCCGACGTGGTCACCACCACCACCCACAAAACCCTGCGGGGTCCCCGGGGCGGCATGATCCTCTGCCGGGAGAGTCTGGCGAAAGCCATCGACAAGGCCATCTTCCCCGGCACTCAGGGCGGCCCGCTCATGCACATCATCGCCGCCAAGGCAGTGGCGCTGGGCGAGGCGATGACGGAGGAGTTTAAGACCTATCAGCGGCAAATCGTCAAGAATGCGGCGGCGCTGGCGGCGGCGCTGCAGGCGAAGGGGCTGCGGCTGGTCTCCGGCGGCACCGACAACCATCTGATGCTGCTGGATCTGCGGAACACCGACATCACCGGCAAGGAGCTGGAAAAGCGGCTGGACGAGGTGCACATCACCGCCAACAAGAACACGGTGCCCAATGACCCGCAAAGCCCCTTCATCACCAGCGGGCTGCGGCTGGGCACCCCTGCGGTCACCTCCCGGGGCTTCCGGGAGCCGGAGATGGAGCAGATCGCCGGGTTTATCCATGATGTGATGGCAGACTTCGAGGGCAGCCGGGAGCGGGTCAGCACCGAGGTACAGGCGCTGTGCGCCCGGTTCCCCATCTACGCATAAGGAGCGAGAATTCGATGGCATACAAAACCGATATCGAAATTGCCCAAGGCTGTACGATGGAGCCTATCGGCGCCATCGCCCGGCGGGCGCAAGTGGCGGAGCAATATATCGAGCCTTACGGGCGCTACAAGGCCAAAATCGACCCGGCGCTGCTGGGGGATACCGATCGCCCGGACGGCAAGCTGATCCTCGTCACCGCCATCACTCCTACCCCGGCGGGGGAGGGCAAGACCACCACCACCATCGGACTGGCGGACGGGCTGCGGCGCATCGGCAAGGATGCGGTGGTAGCGCTGCGGGAGCCGTCGCTGGGACCCGTATTCGGGATTAAGGGCGGCGCCGCCGGCGGCGGGTATGCTCAGGTGGTGCCCATGGAGGACATCAATCTCCATTTCACCGGAGATTTTCACGCCATCGGCGCCGCCAATAACCTGCTGGCGGCGATGCTGGACAACCACATCCAGCAGGGGAATGCGCTGGGCATCGATCCCCGCCGCATCACCTGGAAACGGTGCGTGGATATGAACGATCGCCAGCTGCGCCACATCGTGGGCGGACTGGGCGGCAAGGTCAACGGCACCCCCCGGGAGGATGGGTTTGACATCACCGTCGCCAGCGAGATCATGGCGGTGCTGTGTCTCGCCACCTCGCTGAGCGATCTGAAGGAGCGGCTGGCCCGCATCGTCGTCGGCTACACCTATGCCGATGAGCCGGTCACCTGCGGGCAGCTGAAGGCTGCCGGAGCCATGACGGCGCTGCTCAAGGACGCCCTCAAGCCCAATCTGGTCCAGACGCTGGAGGGCACCCCCGCCTTTGTGCACGGCGGTCCCTTTGCCAACATTGCCCACGGCTGCAACTCCGTCATGGCGACCCGTATGGCGCTGAAGATGGGGGATTACACCGTCACCGAGGCGGGCTTCGGCGCCGATCTGGGGGCGGAGAAGTTTCTGGATATCAAGTGCCGGATGGCGGGACTGGTTCCCGATGCGGTGGTGATCGTCGCCACTGTGCGGGCACTCAAAATGCACGGCGGTCTGGATAAAAAGCAGCTGGTCACCGAGGACATCCCCGCTTTGGAGCGGGGCATCCCCAATCTGCTGCGCCATGTGCACAACATTAAAGATGTCTACCATCTGCCCTGCGTGGTGGCGGTGAACCGCTTCCCCACCGACACCGACCGGGAGATCGACTTCATCGTGGAAAAATGCCGGGCGCTGGGTGTCAACACCGTGCTGTCCACCGTATGGGCGGAGGGCGGCAAGGGCGGCGAGGCGCTGGCACGGGAGGTGGTACGGCTCTGCGACGAGGAGCAGGGGCACTTCACCTACGCCTACGAGGACGATCTGCCGCTGCGGGATAAGATCGACGCCGTGGTGCGGAAAATCTATGGCGGCGCCGACGTTGCCCTGCTGCCGGCGGCGGAAAAGCAGCTCAACCGGCTCACCGAGCTGGGATTCGGGCGCTGCCCCGTTTGTATCGCCAAGACCCAATACAGCTTTTCCGACGATCCCACCCGCCTGGGAGCGCCGGAGGGCTTTACGGTAACCGTCAAGGACGTGCGCATCTCCGCCGGAGCCGGCTTCGTAGTGGTGCGCACAGGGGATATCATGACCATGCCCGGTCTGCCGAAGATCCCGGCGGCGGAGAAAATCGATGTAGACGCCGACGGGCGCATCACCGGACTGTTCTAATGCAACGGAAAGGAGCGGGAGATCATGCAGCTGTCACTGGTCATTCCCTGCTATAACGAAGCCTCCAATGTGGCGGCGCTCTATGAGCGCTGCCGGGATACCTTTGTTCCGGCAGGGGTGGAATACGAGCTGATCTACGTCAACGACGGCAGCCGGGACGACACCTGGGCGGCGCTGCTGGCGGTGCAGGAAACCGCCGACTGCCGGGTGCAGCTGATCGACTTTTCCCGCAACTTCGGCAAGGAAGCAGCCATGCTGGCGGGTCTGCAGCGGGCGACGGGGGACTATGTATCCCTCATCGACGCCGACCTGCAGCAGCCCCCCGCCGCCGTGCTGGAGATGGTGCGGTTTCTGGAGGCCAACCCGGACTACGACTGCGTCGCTGCCTATCCGGATAAACGGCGGGAAGGAAAATTTCTCGCCCACTGTAAAAAACGGTTCTATCAGCTCATCAATGCCGCCTGCGACATTCATTTCCGCCCGGACGCCAGCGATTTCCGCACCCTCCGCCAGCCGGTGGTGCAGGCGATCCTGTCGCTGGGAGAATACCACCGGTTTTCCAAAGGAATTTTCTCCTATGTAGGTTTTCCGACCTATTATATGCCCTACACGGTTCAGGAGCGTCACGCCGGGGAAACCAGCTGGTCCTTCGGAAAGCTATGCCGCTACGCCTTTGAGGGGATCGTGTCCTTTTCCACCTTTCCGCTCCAGCTGGCAACGGTGGCGGGCGCCATCACGGCGTTTCTGTCGCTTCTGTATATGCTGGTGGTAATCGTACAAAAGCTGGCTTTCGGCATCGCCATCCCCGGCTATGCCACCATCGTAGTGCTGATCCTGCTCATCGGCGGGCTGCAGATGATGATGCTGGGCATCATCGGCGCCTATATCGCCCGCATTTATATTCAATCCAAGCACCGTCCGGTCTACATCGCCCGGGAATACCGTCCGGGAATCGATGAATCGGAAAAAAATCCGGGTAAGTAACCCGGATTTTTTCGGTTTTACTGGAATTTTCACCGCATATATGTTAGAATGGGACTGTTATAAAAATTTTGTCGGTTAAGGGAGGGTGGTTGTCCGTGAAGGTACAGGATATCGTTGCCTTTTTGGAGGAAAAAGCCCCTCGGAGCACTGCAGAGGAATGGGATAATCCCGGACTGCTCATCGGCTCCGGAACAGCGGCGGCGGAGCGGGTGCTGGTGGCGCTGGATGCCACCCCCGCCGCTTTAGCGGAAGCACAGCGCATAGGCGCCCAGCTGCTGGTGACCCACCATCCGGTGATCTTCCGCCCGCTGCGGGCGCTGGATGCCGCCTCGATCCCCTATCAGGCAGCCGCCGCCGGCATTGCCGTGCTGTCTGCCCACACCAATCTGGACAAGGCGGCAGGCGGCGTCAACGATACGCTGGCGGCGCTCTTGGGGCTGACCGGGGTGCAGCCCGGCGACGACGGCATGAGCCGCATCGGGCTTTTGCCTACCCCCATCGACGCCCGCCATTTCGCTGCGCAGGTGGGCGAGCGGCTGCGCACCGCCGTACGGGTGAACGGCGACCGTCCCGTGCAGCGGATAGCGGTCTGCGGCGGCAGCGGCGGAGAGTTCATCCCCTCCTTGAGCACCCGGGCGGATGCGTATGTCACCGGCGAGGTGCGCCATCACGAATGGCTGCTGGCGGAGGAGCAGGGGCTGACCGTGCTGGAGGCGGGGCATTACGCCACGGAGGTACCGGTGGTGGACACCCTGTGCCGCTGGCTCGGCGAGGCGTTCCCCCGGCTGACGGTCGCCGCTTTCCGTGGTGAACCGCCCTATGAGACGATAACGAGGTGATCCCATGGCACTGGACGGTGCATTTTTGGCGTGTCTGCGGCAGGAGCTGACGGAGCAGCTGACGGAGGCACGCATCGATAAGATCCATCAGCCCGGGCGGGAGGAACTGATCCTTGCCCTGCGCTGGCGGGGCGGCGCCCGGCGGCTGTATCTCAACGCCGGAGCAGACGCTCCCCGCATCCACTTTACCGAGGAAACGCCCGAAAACCCGGCGCAGCCCCCGATGTTTTGCATGCTGCTGCGCAAGCGGCTCACCGGCGGCAAGCTGGCTGCCATCCGGCAGGAGGGGCTGGAACGGGCGCTGTATCTGGATTTCGACTGCATCAACGAGTTGGGAGACCCGGTACGGCTGACCTTAGCCGTAGAGATCATGGGACGGCGCAGCAACATCATCCTCATCGACGAGCGAGGCAAGGTGATCGACGCCATCAAACGGGTCGATCCGGCTATGTCCGCCCTGCGCCCCATGCTGCCGGGGCTGACCTACACGGTTCCGCCTCAGGAGGCCGGAAAGATCGATCTGTCCCGGGCGGAGGCCGGGGCGCTTGTGGCGGCGGTGAAAGCCGGGGCGGATGCCCCCCTGTCCAAAGCGCTGCAAAAAGCAAGTCAAGGTCTCTCCCCCCTTACCTGCCGAGAGATCGCCTGCCGTACGGCAGGTGACCGGGATCCGCTGGTCAGCACCCTGACCGCCGGGGAGTGGCAGCGGCTGACCGCCGCCATCGACCGCACCAGATGCGCCGTCTGTACCGGGGAAAACCGGACGCCCTATCTGGTGACCCGTCCCGACGGCAGCCCGCTGGAGTTCAGCTTTCAGCCGCTGATCCAGTATGGGCTGGATGCCCGGGGGCAAGCAATGCCCTCTTTTTCCGCTCTGCTGGATACGTTCTATGCCCGGCGATCGGCGGATGATCGGATTCGTGCCCGCTCCCGGGATCTGCGCCGGGTGCTGCAAAGTGCCCACGAGCGTATCCTGCGCAAGCTGGAGAACCAGCGGCGGGAGCTGGCAGCCGCCGCCGATCGGGACATCTGGCGGCTGTACGGCGATCTGATCCATGCCAATATGCATTTGATCACACCCGGGGCGGCCAGCGCTCAACTGATCGATTATTACGACGAGCAATGCGCCACCCGAACGGTACCGCTGGATCCCGCCCTATCGGCAGCTGCCAATGCGCAGAAATACTACAAAGAATACCGTAAAGCGCAGACCGCCGAGCAGATGCTCACCGGGCGAATCGCCGCCGGAGAGCAGGAGCTGACCTATGTGGACTCGGTGGCAGATGCCCTGTCCCGTGCCGCCTCGGAGCGAGAGCTGGAGGAGCTGCGGCAGGAGCTGGAGGCGGAGGGATACCTGCGCCGCCGCAAGGGACGGCAAAAGCCGCCGCCCCCCACCAAGCCGCTTTCTTTCCTCTCCGACGACGGATTTCTCATTCTGGTAGGGCGCAACAACCGACAGAACGATCAGCTGACCCTGCGCACCGCCAAGGGCAGCGATCTGTGGCTGCATACCAAGAATATCCCCGGCTCCCACGTCATCGTCTGCGCCGAGGGGCAGCCGATCCCCGACCGGACCATCGAGCAGGCGGCTATCCTCGCCGCCACCTATTCCAAGGCGGCGGATTCCAAACAGGTGCCAGTGGAATATACGCTGGCAAGGTTCGTGAAAAAGCCCGCCGGAGCCAAGCCGGGCATGGTGATCTACACCGACAATCACACCGCCTATGTAGATCCCGACCCCATCCTGTGCCAGCGTCTGGCACAGCCCTAATCACGGTAGCATTCCGGAAACCACCGGAAAATTTAGTATAACGAAGGAGCAAGTAGTATGGGACTGATCAAAGCCGGAGTCGGCGCACTGGGCGGCACCTTAGCCGATCAGTGGAAGGAATTTTTCTATTGCGAATCCATCTCCAAGGAGGTGCTGGTGACCAAGGGGCAAAAGCGCATCACCAGCCGTTCCTCCAACACCAAGGGTAACGACAACATCATCTCCAGCGGCTCCGGCATCGCCGTGGCAGACGGTCAGTGTATGATCATCGTGGAGCAGGGCAAAGTGGTGGAGGTCTGCGCCGAGCCGGGCGAATTTACATATGACGCCTCCACCGAGCCCTCCATCTTCGCCGGCAATCTGGGACAGAGCATCGTGGAGACCTTCAAGACCATCGGCAAGCGCTTCGCCTACGGCGGCGACACCGGCAAGGATCAGCGGGTGTATTATTTCAACCTGAAAGAGCTGATCGACAACAAGTTCGGCACCCCGAACCCCATCCCGTTCCGGGTGGTGGACTCCAAGATCGGACTGGACATCGACGTCTCGGTGCGCTGCTCCGGCGTCTATTCCTATAAGATCGCCGATCCGCTGCTGTTCTACACCAATGTGTGCGGCAATGTGGAGCAGGAATATACCCGGTCGGAACTGGACGGCCAGCTGAAGACCGAGTTTATCAGTGCCCTGCAGCCGGCGTTCGGCAAGCTGTCCGAGCTGGAGATGCGCCCGAATCAGATCGTCACCCACACCACCGAGCTGGAGGACGCCATGAACGCCGCCCTCTCCGCCAAATGGGGCGAGCTGCGGGGCTTAAAGGTGGTCAGCATCGCCCTCGGCTCGGTCACGCTGCCGGACGAGGATGCGGAGATGATCAAGCAGGCGCAGCGCACCGCCATCATGCGGGATCCCACCATGGCAGCGGCGACCCTTGTGGGCGCTCAGGCGGACGCCATGAAGACGGCAGCAGGCAACGAGGCGGGCGCTATGACCGGCTTCATGGGCATGGGCATGGCGATGAATGCGGGCGGCGGCATGAACGCCCAGAACCTGTTTGCCATGGGGCAGCAGCAGCAACAGCAGGCGCAGCCCAGCGCCCCGGCGGCAGCCCCGGCAGCGGGCAGCTGGAAATGCAGCTGCGGTGCCACCGCCACGGGCAAATTCTGCCCCGAGTGCGGCTCCCCGAAGCCCGCACCGGTACAGGGCTGGACCTGTGCCTGCGGCGCTGTGAATCAGGGGAAATTCTGCCAGAACTGCGGCGCCAAAAAGCCGGCGGACGCCCCTCTCTATCGCTGCGATAAGTGCGGCTGGATGCCGGAGGACCCGAAGAATCCCCCGAAATTCTGCCCCGAATGCGGCGACCCGTTCGACGACAATGACAAGCAATAAGCACCGTTTGACACGGGGTAAGGAGGAAACGCTTTGACGACTCTGCAGGAGTACAAATGCCCCTGCTGCGGCGGCGCCATCGCCTTTGACAGCTCTCTGCAAAAAATGAAGTGTCCCTATTGCGACACGGAGTTTGCCATGGAGACGCTGAAAGGCTATGACGACGCTCTGAAGCAGGATCAGCCGGACGATCTCCAATGGGAGAACCCCGCCGGCGGCGACTGGCAATCCGGCGAGGAGGAGGGGCTATACAGCTATGTATGCCAATCCTGCGGCGGCGAGATCGTCGCCGAGGAGACCACCACCGCCACCGCCTGCCCCTACTGCGGCAACCCGGTGGTGATGATGGGGCGGCTGTCCGGCGTGCTGAAGCCCGATCTGGTGATCCCCTTCAAGCTGGACAAGGCCGCTGCCAAGGCGGGCTTGCTTAAGCACCTGTCCGGCAAGCGGCTGCTGCCCAAGGTATTCAAGGATCAGAACCACATCGACGAGATCAAGGGAATGTACGTCCCTTTTTGGCTGTTCGACGCCGACGCCGACGCCCATGTGCGCTACCGTGCCACCACGGTACGCACCTGGAGCGATGACGACTATGACTACACCGAGACCAGCTACTATGCGGTCAACCGGGCCGGCAGCATCGGCTTCACCCATGTGCCGGTGGACGGCTCTGTGAAAATGCCCGACGACCTGATGGAATCCATCGAGCCGTTTAACATGCAGGAGGCGGTGGATTTCCAGACCGCCTATCTGGCGGGGTATATGGCGGACAAATACGACGTCACCGCCGAGCAGAGCGTTGACCGGGCGAACGAGCGCATCAAGCATTCCACAGAGGGCGCCTTCGCCGCCACCGTGCAGGGCTACGCCAGCGTCACCACCGAATCCAGCGATATCCGGCTGCACGGCGGTAAGACCCGGTATGCACTGTTTCCCGTATGGCTGCTGTCCACCACCTGGAACGGCAACCGCTACCTGTTCGCCATGAACGGGCAGACCGGTAAGTTCGTCGGCGATCTGCCGGTGGATAAGGCTGCCGCCCGTAAATGGAGACTGCTGCTGACGCTCATCTGCGGTCTGGGCGCTTATGCCCTGCTGTGGATCGTCTGGCTGCTGGGCTCGCTGTAAGGAGGGTGGCGCATATGAAACATACTACATACCGGCTGTTGACCGTTCTGCTGGTCCTATTGCTTGGCTGCGGGCTGGCATTCTCTGTGCAGGCCGACGAGCCGTGGGAGGGCTGGGAGTCCTCCCGCCTGATGGATGAGGACGATCGGCTGTCCGACAGCGAGCGGCAGAAGCTGCTGACCCGGCTGGATACCCTCAGCGAGCAGTATCAGATGGATCTGGTCATCGTCACCGCCCCTACGCTGGGCGACTATTCCCCGCAGAAATTTGCCGACTACACCTTCCTGCACTATGGCTTCGGGCAGGGCGAGGACGAGGACGGCGTGCTGCTGGTGGTCTGCATGGAGAGCCGGGACTGGTACATCGCCACTCACGGACGTGCCATCTCTATCTTCACCGATTCCATCATTCAATCGCTGGGCGAAAGCATGTCCGGCGATCTGGCGGATAACGATTTTGCCAGCGCCTTTGACACCTATCTCAACAAGTGCGAATTCTATCTGGATGAGGACGCAAATAGCTATGAGGGCGAGGACACCTTCTATCCCCCGCTCATCTACTTACCCATTTGCCTGCTGATCGGCTTCATCATTGCCCTCATTGCGGTGGCGGTGATGAAGCACAAGCTGAAGAGCGTGCGCTTCCAGCCGGCGGCGGACAGCTATGTGACGCCGGACAGCATGCAGGTGACCGAGTCCAGCGACCTGTTCCTATACAGCACCGTCAGTCAGGTAGCTCGTCCCAAGGACAACGACAGCTCCTCCGGCAGCAGCACACATACCACCTCTGACTCCACCTTTGGCGGCGGCGGCGGAAAATTCTGACCGCCGGATCTCAAAGAGTCAAAAGGCGCTGCATCCTAACAGGATGCAGCGCCTTTTCCTTTTTACTGAATGCCCCGGCGGTATAAGCCCCGGGTGATGGCGGCTGGGGCTTTCGCCCCCGAACGGTAGGCTTCCAGCACGGCGGCTGTCTCTGCAGCTGTTTCCACGGTGAATCGGTACAGGTACATATCCACCGGCGGCAGCTCCGCCAGCCGATCCCCCCAGTATAGCGGCACCGAATTAAACACCTGACTGCAGCCCGCCTCACACAGCACCGGAAATGCCGTGCCGGTGCGATCGGTCAGCCCCTGACCGTGGCAGCCGGCGCAGCCCCCCACCGCCGCACGACGGGGACAGTTCCGGGTGAGCATCAGCGGCTGCCGTCCATATACCAACAGCCCCACCGGCAGCGGCGCCGGCAGCGGCAGCTGCCCCAGCGCCAGCTCCATAGACAGCGTGGCGGCAGCCAGACCCCGCTCAGCATAGAATTGCAGCGCCTGCCGGTTCGTGAGATTCAAACCGAAATCCCCTGCCGGAAGCAAGCCGCCCTCCAATGCCAGCGGCAGCGCATTGACCGTGCCGCACAGCGCCCATTCCGCCCCCGCCGTCCGGGCGGCGATCAGCTGACGGCGCACGGCATCCTCGATACCGAACAGCCCACGGGGGATCGAAACCCCCACCGCCTGTCCCGTTTGCCGCACGGCGGCAAGGGTATCCGGCGGTGTATCCACCGGGAAAAACACCCGATCACATTGCAGGGTAGGCGACCACTGTTCCGCCCGCTGCAGCACCGCCCAGCTTTCCGGAGCGGCAGGCGGCGTATGTACCGGCAGTGCCTGCGGCACAGCCTGCACCGGCGGGCGGGGCAGCACCGTCTCCCGCTGGGCAAGCAGCGCCTCCAGCGCCTGCCGCCGCAGCCCATTGAGCACCGCCATAGGCAGGGTCAGCCCCGGCTCCGCCGCTGCCGTCACAGCGGTCATGAAAAAGGGAGTGCCGCCGGTCTTGCGCAGCTGCTCCTCCGCCCGCTCCGGATCCAGCGGACGATGCAGCGCCGGCTCCCCGCCGGCAGCCGTGGCGACAGCGCAATGCCCCGCTCCGTCCTCCACCGTCAGGCGGGTCTCGGCGGCGGTCACCGTCAGCCGGGCGGTCACCGGCACCCGAGGAGTCTCCCGGTCATAGGTATGCTGCAGCTCCCGCAGCACCGGCGCCGCCGCCGTCACATCCTCCCGGCGGCGCACACCGAACATGGCGGAGCCACGCCGCCCGGTATAGTATCCGTCCGTAAATCCGGTGCGGGAAAAGACGCTTTTCAGCCGCTCCAGCTCCTCCGGCGCCACCGTCCTCCCGGCTGCTGCCGCCGCATATACGGCGGTGGCGGCGGCCACATATTCCGGGCGTTTCATACGTCCCTCGATCTTCAGCGAAGCGACCCCCAGCTGCGCCAGCTCTCCCACATAGGCGACCAGACAATTGTCCTTCAGGCTCAGCGCCGCCTGTGTTGCCGTCGCCGGGCGGGGAACCTCCCCGGTGGGGGCAAAGGGCAGGCGGCAGGTCTGGGCGCACAGCCCCCGATTGCCGCTGCGTCCGCCCAGCATGGCGGAAAAATAGCACTGTCCCGACACGCTCATGCACAGCGCCCCATGGACAAACACCTCCAGCTCCACACCCAAGGCAGCACAGGCGGCGATCTCCTCCCGGCTCATCTCCCGGGACAGCACCACCCGGGAAAATCCCGCATCCCGCAAAAACCGCACCCCGGCAGGCGTATGACAGGACAGCTGGGTCGAGGCATGCAGGGGCAGCGCCGGCAGGCTCGCCCGCAGCCGCCGTGCCAATCCCACATCCTGCACGATCAGCGCATCCACCCCGGCAGCGTATGCCAGCGCTGCCGTTTCCTCCGCCCGGGGCAGTTCCTCCTCCCGCAGCAGGGTGTTGAGGGTCAGATGCACCGCCACACCCCGGCCGTGGCAATACGCCACCGCCCGGGACAGCTCCTCCGGGGTAAAATTATGCGCCGCCTGCCGGGCGTTGAACTCCCCCACCCCTAAATAAACAGCGGCGGCGCCGCAACGCACCGCCGCCACCAATGTTTCCGGAGATCCGGCGGGAGCCAACACCTCGATCGGTGCGCTCACCGCTGCGCCAGCTTCTTCTGAAGCTCCTCATTCTCCCGTTTCAGCCGCTCGACCTCCCGCCGCAGGCTGTCTGTCTCCGACCGGGAACGGTTATTGTCGTCGAAAAAGGATTTCAGCTGCTTACGGAGATTATCCGCCGCCAGCACCGCCTTTTGCGCCTCATCCGCCTCCATGAGCGCCGTCATCACCGACGCCATCACCAGCGAGGTGCGCTCGTTTCCGTTCATCATATTCCGGATGCGGGCGTCCACCTTGGCACCCAGCTCCTGCATATATCCCGGCGCCTCGTCCGTGGTCACCACATAGTCGGTGCCGCAGATATTCAGCGTAACCTTCCGCACAGTCTCCATATAGCCGTCATCCTTTCGCACATCTTCCCTTGTATTATACACGCATCGATCCGCAGGGTCAAGAGCTTTCCGCCGGAATGGCGATATTTGTCGGTCAGTCGTTCTCCCATTCCTCGTATGCCTCGTCCTCATCGTCGTACCAATCCGGGTTATCCTCGTAGAGATCCTCCGGGTTATCGTAATCGTCCCGGATGCTGTGAGAGGTCTTTTCGCCGGAGCCGAAGGTGGATTTCGGCTTGCCCAACGGCACCAACAGCCGCTCTCCGCTCCAGCATTTCGGGCTGGAGGGGTATGCCTTCACCACCGTGCCGTTTTCGCATACGGCGGTGAAGACCTCCCTGCCGCCCTCCTGAAACCATTTATAGATCCTCCATTCGTGGGAAACATACCCTCCCGATTCCGCCCGCTCCTGCGTCTTACGGGTGAACGAATACCACGCCTTGCCCAGCTGGCGGGTGGACTGCACCCGCTCCTCGCTCAGCCCCACATAGGGCAGTCCCGTCGCCTCCAGCCGGGCGATACGCTCCTGCTCCTCCCGCTGCGCCTGCTCGATCGCCGCCCGGGCGGCGGCGATCTGCTCCGGCAGCCGCACTCGCAGAGCCGCCACCTCCGCAGACCGTTCGCCGGCATAGGTATCCGGAATTTGCGCTAATACCGCCGCTGCCCGCTGCAGCTGGGACAATTCCGCCGATCGTGCCAGTTCCATCGCCTGCGCATAACAGCACAGCGCCGCCGCATCTCCATAGCCGGTGATCGTCTGCAATGCCTCTGCGGCGCTATCATAGCACTGCCGGCTTAAATATTCCTGTGCCTGCGCATAGGTCGCCTGCTGCCAGCGGAGCGTGGTCTGCTGCTCCAACACCTGCGCCGCTGCCGCCAGAGAACCATCCTCCGGCGCCGCCGTCCGGAGGATCTCCAGCGCCGCCGCCAGCTCGTCCGGGTCAGCGCTCCGGGTCGCCGTCTGCGCCGCCGATACCAGCTGACGCAGCGCACCATCATCCCGGAACCATTTCGGCACCCGCTGCGCCATCGTCTGCGCCTGGGTATATGACCCGGTCTCAAAGGCTGCCGCCGCCTGCGTATATCGGGAGCTGTACAGCCGCTGCAGCCAAACTCCGCCTGCCACGCACAGCAGCACCGCCACCGCAACGCCAATCGTGCGGGCGGGGATGCGTTTGCGACCGGGCAGCCGGCGCTGTTCGGTTGCAGCCGCTGCATTTTCTTCGGGTTTCTGTGCCGCCGGTAAAATCGGCGCTGTTTCCGGCTGCCGGGGCGCCGATGGCGGTGCCGGAGAGGGGGCATCCGACGGAGCCTCCGGTTGGCGGACAACCTTTTTCGGCGGCTTAGGCTCGCCCCAATGCGCCGGGCGCTCCGTCCGGCGGAGGATCTCCTTGGTCTTGTCCGGCGGATAGGGAGCATCCGCCGCCGTGCAGAGCGTCACCGACACGATCTGTCCTACCCGCTCCCGGTTCTCCCGCCCGAAAGGCACCACTACGAAATCGCCCGCCTGCAGCGTTTCCTCCCCGGTGCGATAGGAAAAATCCCGTCCGATACCGTCCAGATGAATCCGGCAATACCGATAGACTGCCTCCATTCAATCCGCCCCCATTCAGTTTCAGTATACGCTCCGTACCCTCTATTGTCAAACAGAACAGGGAGCCGCCACCGTCGTGACAGCTCCCTGTATAGGTCAGCGTTCCTTTTCCATCAGCTTACGTCCCATGAGGACGCCCATGACCGACGCCATCATCAGTCCACGGGTCCAGCCGGAGCTATCGCCCAGACAGTGCAGTCCCCGGATGTTGGTGTCCAGATTCTCGTCCATTTTCACCTTGTTGGAGTAGAATTTCAGCTCCGGGCTGTACAGCAGCGTCTCGTCGCTGGCAAAGCCCGGCACCACCACATCCAGCATCTTGATAAACTCAATGATGTTGGTCATCGCCCGGTACGGCATGGCAGCGGTGATATCCCCTGCCACCGCATCCCGCAGGGTGGGGCGCACGTTGCTGTGCGCCAGCTCGCTCGCCCAAGTGCGCTTACCGTCCAGAATATCGCCGTACCGCTGCACCAGAATGTGTCCGGCGCCCAGCATATTGGTCAGCTCGCCTACCTTTTGCGCATAGGCGATGGGCTGATTGAACGGCTCGGTGAAATTATGGGACACCAAAATTGCCAAATTGGTGTTGGAGCTTTTCTTATCCTTATAGCTGTGACCGTTCACCACCGCCAGATCGTTGTCGTAGTTCTCCTGCGCCACAAAGCCGCCGGGATTCTGGCAGAAGGTACGCACCTTATTTTTCCACGGCTTGGGGTATCCGATGAGCTTGGACTCATACAGCGCCCGGTTGACGACCTCCATGACCTCGTTGCGGCACTCCACCCGCACGCCGATATCCACCGTGCCGGGGGCATGGGCGATATTATGCTCGGCGCACAGCTTTTCCAGCCAGTCGGCGCCCCGCCGTCCGGTGGCGATCACCACTTCCCGTCCCTGCTCCATCCAGCTATGGGTCTTATCCCGCAGCGCTACGCCGGTGCAGGTGGCGCCATCCAGCAGAATATTATCGCACTCGGTGTTGAACAGGATCTCGATCCCCTGCTCCAGCAGGTGGTTCTGGATCGCCAGATACAGCTCCTGTGCCTTTTCGGTACCCAAATGGCGGATGGGGCAATCCACCAGCTTGAGGCTCGCCTCAATCGCCTTTTTCCGGATATTTTTGATCTCCTCATTATCGGTGATACCCTCCACCTCGGGGGCAGCACCAAACTCCAGATAAATGCCGTCGGTGTAGTCGATCAGGCTCTGCGCCAGCTCCTCACCGATCAGCTCCGGCAGGTCGCCGCCCACCTCATAGGACAGGCTCAGCTTCCCGTCCGAAAAAGCTCCGGCGCCGGAAAATCCGGTGGTGATGGCACAGCTGGGCTTGCAGCCCACGCAGTGTCCCACCTCCGCCTTGGGGCAATGACGCTTTTCCACCGCCTTGCCCTTTTCCACCAGCAGAATGCGATGGTCGGCATCGATGGTATAGCCCCGACGCAGCAGCTCCAGAGCAGTAAAAATGCCGGCAGGACCGGCGCCGACAATGATAATATCGTAGGTCATGCTGAATCTCTCCACATTCCATATTCATGCCGCAGACAGACTGCCCGCAACACACCGCAGTATATTGTAGCACGTTCCGCACCGGATGTCAAGGCGGACCGTTCCGCTGCCGCCCGGCATTTTATTTACAGATTTCCAACAAAACGAAGCTCACCTATTGAAAAACGAAACCGTTTATGCTATGCTGTCCATGAATCGGACGATCCACGGAGTTTCAAGCGTTACAGTCGGGCAGTCCCCGTTCAGAGGGGTCTTGGGCGGAGGATATCCGCAGCCAGTTCTACAGAAACCATACTCGCTGCCTGCGGGCGGCTTTTCTAAGTCCCAGCAGTTAGCGTAAACTAACCGCAAAAGACAAGGGAGATGAGCTAAATGGATCGACGCTCCTATCAAAGAGACTGCTGGCTGGGCACGCTGGGAGCGCTGCTGATGCTGGTGGGCGATCTGTGCCTGAGCGTTATCCCCGCAAGCGCCGGCGACAGCGGCTTGTTTATGCGGGAAGCCTATCTGAACGGATCGTATGAGAGCTGGCGGTTGCCGCTGCTGCTCGCCACCGGGCTTTGCGGTATGGCGCTCGGCTTTTTCACCGTTAGGGCGATGTATAGCACCGCAAAACAAGGGCGACGGTGCTGGCGGGCGGCGTGATCTACCTCACCTCGACCGGGGCGCTGCACTTCTTCATCGGCAGTCTTGCCGATTGGACCGGCACCCTCTCCCCGCTGCTGGGCGCACAGACACGGCGGCGCTGATACAGGCGCAGTATGACCGGCTGATGCCGGCTATGCTGCTTCCCTACGCCGGCGTGCTCCTGCTGATCTTCAGTAATGCCTTTGCCGTGCTGACGAAAAAGACCGTGCTGCCCCGCTGGATGCTCGTGTTTCACCTGCTGGTCTGGGAGACCGTTTTGATCCTCATTCCCGATATACGCCAGCTGCTCGGTGCGCCGGTCTCCACTTAGGATTTTGTACTGAGCCAAGGCTCGGGCAACGCAGCGCTGGCGCTCTGGATGGCCGCCAACGCTATCTGGGCCGGTCGACAGCCCAAAGAATAGGAGGAGCTGCATATGTTCTGGGATCGGGTCGCCGGGGTGTACGATATTTTCGCCAACGGCATCAACCGCAAAGCCAACCGGGCGCTGTGCGCTGCGGTCGGGGAATGGATCACCCCCACCGACCGGGTGCTGGAATGCGCCTGCGGCACCGGGCTGCTCAGCGGCGTGATCGCTGCCCGGTGTCGGGAGCTAATCGCCACCGATGTTTCCGTGCCTATGCTCAAACGGGCAAAGCAAAAATGCCGCCAATACCCCAATGCTCACTTTGAACCGGCGGATATCCTGCAGCTCCGTTTCCCGGACGGCAGCTTCGACGCCGTCGTCGCCGCCAACGTGCTGCACCTGCTGGACGAGCCGTATGCAGCGCTGCGGGAGCTGGATCGGGTCTGCAAACCGGGCGGGCGGCTCATCCTCCCCACCTATATGAACCGAACGGAGCAGGGAAGAACCAACCGTGTCTCCGGCGCCATCGGCAGAGCGGGGGCCGAGTTCAAGCGGGAATTTACGCCGGGCTCCTATCGGCAGTTCTTCACAGATGCCGGGTATACAGACGCCCGCTACATACTCTGCCGGGGGCGGATCCCCTGCGCCGTGGCAATCCTCCGAAAAAACGGTAAAGCGCCCTGATCCGGCGGCAGCATCATGCGGACCGCCGAAAAATACATAATTGTCCAGAAAAGAGGTAAGCTCTATGAACGATTTCAATGACATCGGTATCTCCCGCCAGCTGGACTGGCAGCGCATCCGAAAGCTGCTCACAATCGGACTGATCGCCTCGGCGGCGCACTGCATCGGGGATATGCTGCTCGGCTGGGGCGTCGAGGACGAAACGCTGTCCGGGCTGGATCGGATGCTCTCCGCCTACACCGCCGCCTCCGACGGCAGGATCTTTGCCGCCGCTCTGCTGGGGCTGTTCGGCATGACGCTGGAGGGACTCTCGTATTTCGGCGCCTACTGGCTGATCGCCGCCAAGGCGCCCCGGGACGCCCACCGCTACCGGGCAGGGATCTTCGGCTATCTGCTGTTCGGTGCCTGCGGCTTTCATGTGCCGCTGTACGCACTGGTGTTCCTCACGAAACACGGGCTCGCCCCGGCGCTGGCGGAGCGCTATTCGCTGTATTTCCTGCTGCCGGCGCTGGCGCTGTTCTGGATATTCTTCGCCGTGCTGCAGGCGACGCAGATCGCCGCCTTTGCCAAAGGGCGGACACCCTATCCGGGCTGGTGCTGGATATTCTCGCTGCCGGTGGGGATGCTGGCGGCGTGGCTGCCGAAGCTGGCGGGAAACCTGCCCGTTCTCAACGGACTTTTCTGCGCATGGATCGCTATCGGCAACCTCTGGATGTTCGGCGGGCTGCTGGCGAGACTGCCGAAAGCGCAAAAAGCCCACCGGGAATAAGCGACGGGCGCCCGCCCCGTCTGTGTGCCGATGGTCTCCCCCTACGATGCCGGCAGCGGAAAACGCATCCGGTCGGGCGGGATCGTTTTTGTGAAATGGAGTGATATAAAGTGAAAATACTGGTTGCGGCTGCTTTTTATCTGCTGTATTGGGGCATTTGCTTCCTGTCTACGGGAACAGATCGGAAAAACTTGCTCGGTCTGCGCTCCTACCCCACAGCGGTGCAGGAGCGTGTACGGAGCGATCCCCGGCTGGCCGATGCCGTTCCGCAGAAACGCTCTCTGACTGCCATCCTGCTGAGCAATCTGCTGCTATTCACCGTTTTGTTTTCCGTTTTGGGTCTGCTGCTCAAGGGCGTACTGCACCTGGACGGGTATTAGGTCACCTTTTGCTATCTGCTTCTGCTGGGCGAGGGGCTCGGGCTGTTTGACCTGCTCGTCATCGACCTGCTTTGGTGGCGCAACACCCGGCGCAGCACATCGGCTCTTTTGTGCGGGGGATCCCTCTGTTTGCCGCTGTCGCCGCATTAGCGGCAGGGATCGTCACTTTGCTGTGAAAACGAAATACCTGCAGACAGGACCACCGGCTGTGCCGGTGGCCTTTTTTCGCCAATAAAAATGCGCAGCCGTCACAAGACAGCTGCGCACCAGTCGGGGCAGCGCTCTCAAGGACGCTGCACACACGCCTGCATGACCGAGACGATATGCTCGATGGGGTCTGCACACTCCCGCCGGAGCCACTCCCCAATGATCGCCATCAGACCGCTGATATAAAAGGCCAGCATATACGGACGATCCCGCTCCGGTACCCCGTACCGCTCCAGGATCGGCGTGAGAATATGGCGGAGCAGGGCGGCGTAGTTTTCGTCCAGACGCAGCGTGGCGGCATGATCCAATCCCGTGCGGAACAGCCGCTGATTCTCCCGGATATAGGTGAGATAGGGGATCAGATACTCCGGCGTGATGAGATACAGCTCCGCCAGCGGGCAGTCATGCAGCTTGGCGGCGAAGGCGGCGGAATCCTGCTGCATATACGCAAGAAACCGGTCGTTCATATACCGGGTACATTCCGCCAGCAGATCCCCCATCGTCTCATAGTGGAGATAAAAGGTGGAACGGTTGACGCCCGCCGCCGAGCAGAGTTCCTTGACGGTGATGTAGGCGAAGTCCTTTTTCTCCAGCAGCGCCAAAAACGCCTCATCCATCTTGACCGCCGTGCGAAAATACCGGCTCTCCGCTTTATTCATGGCTGTCCGTCCTCTCCTTCCGTTTCCGGCTATGCCACAGCATATACAGTGCCACGCAGAGCACTATACCGTACAGAAAGCTGCCGGTGATCGTATTCATGCGGCGGCGATACAGTGCATCCTCTGCCGAAAACTGCGCCATCATTGCCGTCTGCAAACCGAGAACCGACATCATCGCCGCCACCGCATTCAGCACCTGTACCGCAGACACAGTGGGGCTGCCCGCTCCACGGAGCCGTACCACGCCGATGACCGATACGGTCATGGAATAGAAGGTATACAACGCCGACAAATACAGCAGCGAGCCGGGATAGGAATACCCGGCATCGGTCCGCACCATTAGCCAGATCATGCCGCCCATAGGAATATTCAGCAGGAACAGCAGCCACGCCGTCCGACGATAGCAGCGGCGCTCCGATGATGGGCTGTGGCGGCGATAGCCGATGAACAGATACACCCGCAAGCCGCCCAGTACCAGATAGTACACCCCCATAGAGAGAAACCACACCGAGCGATACAAGGCACCGGCAGCCAAACGAAACACGGCATACAAGAGATTGGCCGTCATGCCCGGACACATCCGCACGACCCGGCGAAAAGCGCTGTCGCTCCCATACCGTTCGCCCAGCGCCGAGCGGCGTACCGCCTGCACCGGGCGACTGCGCTCCACCGCCGCCTGCAGGCGGCGCACCAGCGGCGGCAGAGAAGCGATCCATATCGTCAGAGAATAGGCTGCCATACCATAGACCCCGTATGCCGGCGCACACTCGGTGCTTCCGGACACAAATACGAGGATCAGTAGCCCGAACGACAGAACCGGCACCAAAAGCAGGATCCATTTCGGCGGATACAGCCATTTTTTGACCAGCGTCCACAGCTTCTTCATCGCTTATTTCTCGCTGATCTCCTTTGCCAGCTTCAGGATCTCAAAGGCATATTTCCGTTTCCCGTTTTCCAGCAGCCGTCTGTAGAGCGGGTAGTTGATGCCCATGCCCACCATTCCGACAACGCCCACGAGGACGCCGAGGACAAACGAGCCGGTCGTTCCGCTGCCGATCTGCCCCATAGCGAGACACATGCCCGTGCCGAAGAGCAAAGCGGCTGCCACCCCCAGAGTATAGGTGACGATATGCGCCGGGAGCTTGGCACGGGCGTCCAGCTTCCGCAGGGCGACCACCGCCGAGGTGTCCTTGGGTGCATATTCGTTTGCCAGCTGTTCTGCATAGATCTTGTCTGTGTTCATATGGGATCGTCTCCTTTTCTTGTGATGTCTACAGTATACCGGAGACGGTCGATGCAGGGAACAACACACAGGGAATTTTCTGTCGGGTTACGGCACTTTTTTGGCGGATACAGCGCAAAACGGCAGCCGCTCCACCTGGACCGTTTACAGCTCCAGCCGGTACAGAATGCTGTTCCGATCCGGGTAGGTATACACGACCGGCAGTTCCTCCGCCCTGACCCGGCGAAAGCCCGCCGCCACATAAAACCGCCGGGCTGCTGCCGCCACCGACGGCGTATCCAGAATGAGGTGCCGGATCTCACTGCGGCGGGCGTAGGCAAGCAGCTCCCGGTACAGCGCCGAGCCAACGCCCTGTCCACGGCAGCTCTGCCGGACAAAAAACTTCTTCAACACACCGCAGCCATTCTCTTTAACCAGCAGCCCAATGGTACTGACCAGCTGTCCGTCCTCGGTCGCCACCCAAAACTCTCCGCCGCCGGTGCGATACGCCCGGGCTATATCCAACAGATCCGGCTGCTCCGCAAGGGACAGGTGAATCTTGGCCTCCCGGTTCTGAATTTATAGAATGAGCGCCGACACCGCCTCACGATACCGCTCGCTATAGGGCTCGACCTGCATAGCAGGCATCTCCATTCGATGTTCTGTTACGGCTTTCGCACAAGCGGACGCATAGCGTCGCTTGCTTTCCTTTGGCCGCCCATTTCCCTGCTATTATACCAATATACCCGGCGGCAGTCAATTGCTTCGGGAACCTTCCGGGAATTTCCCCGGGCGTGTCATGCCGCACACAAGCGCCCCTTACGGCAGCCGTGCGCCGTCAACCCCAGATACCCGGAGCGGCTCCGCCCGATCCCAAAGGGCAGAAAAAACGGCAGGCTCGTTTATCCACGAGCCTGCCGCTTACGTTGCTCTACTTGGCAGAGGTGCGTCTCTTTTTCGAGCGCACCGCCACGGCGGTCACAACGCCGCCGCTGACAAACAGCACCGGCAGCCATAGCATCAGGTAATTGCTGTCGCCGGTCTTGGGCGACTCCGCATTGCCGTCCGGCGTAGCATTGCCGCCGCTCTGAACCGCCCGGATCTCAAACTCCGTGCTGCACTCGCCGTCGCTATAGACCACGGTAAGGGTGTGCTTGCCGACCGGGAGCGTATCCAGATAATCCTTTTTCAGCATGATCACCGTAGAGCCGGATACGGCAGTGTACCTATCCGCTGCGATGAGCGTACCGTCCACCTTAACACCGGTGAATTGGGCGAGAGCGCCGTTGGCAACAAATTGCAGCGTGCTTTCGCTGTTCTGCGTCCAGGAGCCGTTTGCACCCTCAGTGATCTTATAATCGGGTGTTGTGCCGGATGCCTGCGGCGTCATAGTCAGGTCGGTGTAGGCCCAGAAAGTGTACATTCTTCCGCTGGAATCGTAGTCCGGATCCACGTTAACGAGCCGGTAGCCATAGAGAGTACCGTTGATCTTTATCTTGGTATCCCCAGTAAAATAATAGCCTTCCTTTGCCTTAAAATACAAAATATACTGATAGGCTTCGCCGCTTTCAAAAGCGGTGATGTGCTTTTCGTAGGCATCATCAAAGAATTTAGCGGAGTTTACACCGACTCCGTCCTTGGTCTCCCAGCATTCAAACTGGTAGATATAGGGGGCGTTTTCGGGGGTCTTGCCGGTAAAGGCAGGCTTATCGCCAGCCTTAAAGCTGATGGTGGCACCATCGATCTCAATCACATCAATTTTCTCCCACGACTTTACCGGGGTCGGCGTCATGGTCAGAACATTGCTGAACCAAATAGTTTCGC
Source organism: uncultured Eubacteriales bacterium (assembly GCA_934630515.1). Classification (GTDB taxonomy): domain Bacteria; phylum Bacillota; class Clostridia; order Oscillospirales; family Acutalibacteraceae; genus UBA5905. The sequence goes on from CAKTVV010000003.1 coordinate 216,097, forward strand.
CGCTATCGTCTACATCGATCTGATCGGGCGTCAGAGTGATCTGCTGACCGTTGATATAGAGCTTGGTGCTCTTATCAAAGCGGTAGCCCTCTTCCAGCCCTAAGTCGGAAATCTTGAAATAGACGCCATAGGTATAGCCCTTGCCGTCTTCAAAAGCGGTGATGAGCTTGCCGTTATAACGAGTGTTCCAGAAATCGCTGGAGGTGATGCCGTAACCGCTGCCGTCATTGGCATCCCAACGCTGATGATCGGTATCGACAATAGGATCCATAACACCGGTGCTGAAACGAGGCGCATCTCCGGCTTCAAAGTCTATGAAAGCATCCAGACGGATGGACTCCACCACCTGACCGGGACGTATCTCCGTCCCGTAGGTAATGAGGCAGGTCTTGCCGTTATCCAGCACATTGACCCAAGAGCCGAAGGGCAGCGCCTGCCCGTTCAGGGTGACATTTTCATTGCTTAAATCTTCGGCAAAGATATAGCCGTCCTTTGCCCGAAGTCTCACGGAATATTGATACCGTCCGCCCTTTTCAAAGGTGTTGAACCGGCTGTCGCCGTCCGAATAGCAGTCTTCATCGGAATACCAGTAAGCAACGGTGTTGATGGTCTCGTTGGCATCCTTCTCCCGTTTTCCCCAGCACTCGTAGAGAATATCGTATTTGTCCTGCTCGGCACCGGTCCGTTTGGCTGTAGGCTGCGGAGCGTCGCCCGGCTGATAGTTGAGCTTCACATTCTCCACATCCACGGAGGTGATGGCGCCGGTCTGTTTGGTCGGCGTAATTGTTTTAACGGCAGGGAGATACATGGAACCGCCGACGAAAGGCGCCGATACCCTTTTCCCGTTCACGGTAATGACGGTTTCACTGCTGAAGGAATATCCGTCCTTCGGCTGCAGCATGAGAGAATATACATAGCGCTTGCCGTTTTCAAAATTTGTGATAGTGGGCAAGGAACCGTGGGAGCCGTTATCGGAATACCATGCGGCAACCGGCTCGTTGTTTTCAAACTGCTGCCAGCATTCATAGGCGATCTCATATTTGTCACGATCGGCGGCTGCCACCTGTGCCGTTGCCTGCGGGACATCCCCCGGCTGATAGTCGAATTTTGCATTTTCGACTGTGGCGGAGGGGATGGAGACGCTCGGCACTGCTGCGGCAAACCTAACGGGGGCGCTGCCCAGCTGGCGATGGCTGCTGTCCGCACCCGTCTCCGCCATGCCGTCGCCCACGGTCAGCTGCCCCTTGATCAGCAGTGCCGTGTTGCCGGCGAAGCCGGTGTCGAGAATGGTGGTGCCGCCGGTAAAGGTAGCCGTATTGACATCATAAGGTATCCGCACCAAGATTCCCACATCGTTGTACTCTTCATCCTTAGGCAGAACCATCGGTGTGTATTTGCCCCAATCCCACGCCGCATCCAATGTACCGCCGCTGACGGCAAGAGTCATCACATCCAAAGTGGGGAGGGCATACAGCTCGCCGTCATACAAGCTCTTGCGCACCGGCTCCCGAATGGTCAGAGAACCGCCGGACAGGGTCAGCGCATCGGCGTCGATACGCTGGGTCTGCACAGTGCCGCCGGAAATATCCAGCTTCTTAGGGCCATACAGCTGGCCGTTATTTACGATGGAACCGCCGGTCACGGTAAACACGCCCTGATTTTCTTTGGCACCGTAGGTGGACACATAAATTGCGCCGTTGCTGGTCTCCAAAGTGCCGTCGGTGACGGTGATGTTGCCGGAGTCGGCGACATTTTTATCCACTTCCACATCCAGGGCGTTGCCGTAGCCGGTTTCCGTCTGGGTGCTGACGGCGGTGAGCCTGCCGCCGCTGAGGGCGAGGCTGCCGCCGGAAATATAGGCGCCATAGGCTCCGGCCACCGCCACCTCGGCGGAGTTCGCCACGGTCAGGCTGCCGGAGGAGATATACAGACCATCGGACAGGACGCCGCCGTCTGCCATCTTCTCCACACTCTCAGCCCGGAGACCGCCGTTGCCGGACACGGTGACATTGCCCCGGTACATATACACGCCCCGGGAGAACACCGCACGCTTGGAGCCGTCATCCTGGATCTCGTAGGACTCGCCGGCGATGGCCGTGAGGGTGCCGCCGGTGACCAGCAGAGCCTTGTTTCTGATGTCGTTATCCATGTTGACGCCGATGGAGAATACGCTGTCCTTGCCCTCGATATGGCCGCCCCGGGCCGTGACATGGCCGCCCTTGACGGTGAAATCGCCGTACACGGCGATGCCGGAGCTAAAGGTCCAGGCGTCACCCTCATTGGTGACCTTGCCGGCGTAGACGGACAGCGTACCGGTGCCCGCCGTGCCGCCCTGAATGGTGAGGCTGCCCGCCGCATCCAGAGCGTTGATAAAGGTCTGGTTCTTGTGCTCGCCGGACACATTGAGGGTAACATCGCCGCTTTGGATGGTATTCGTTGTGCCGTCCTTGAGGACGATAGTGGACCCGGCGGGCAGCTTCACCGCCGTTGGGGCGGTAGTGGTGAAGTCAATGCCCCACAGATCCAAAGTTTTGGTCTCGTAGTACCAGAGGGAGTCCGCCGAGCCGGTCTTATACTGATTGAGCAGCTTTATGGCTGCTTCGCCTCTCCCGACGGTAAAGTCCGCTGTTTCTGTTGCCGGAGCCGCCGCCAATGCCGTGATCGGCACCAGCGCCAGCAGCATACAGAGGGTGAGCAGAAGCGCCAGCAGCTTGTTTCTTGTGGACAGTGCGTTCATGGTTGCTCCTTTCCGCAGCGTACCGCTGCCTGCCAAAGTACGTCTGAAAAATATACTCTGCCGTTTTACCGGCTTTCGTAACGGAACTGAAAATTGGTTATTTTCGGGCTGCTCCGGGTAGTGAAAGTACGTTTGTGAGGATCTCTTTTATCTTTTTCATACGGCTCACCTCACAATACCGCTTTCAGCACAGCAACGATAACGGCTGCGCAGATATTGACGAGCAGGGCGATGCCGATACCACGAAGGACTCTTTTGACCGATGGCTTATTCAGCTGTTCCTGTTCTTTTTCGCCCTCCGGCAGTGCAAAGCCGCTCTCGCCGGTCAGCAGCTTGGCGATGTGCGCTTTGTTTTCCTCGGTCTTTGCAAACGAGTGGACATACACACGCTCTTTCCCCTCGGCTTTATCAAACAGACTGCCGAAAAATCCATAGCCCTCCTCGGCATTCGTGACCGTCACGCTGCGGTTGCATTTTTCATCACGGTACTGTGCACTGAGAACTCCGTTTTCCAGTGCCGCATTCATCGCCGCCAAAAGATATTGCTTTGCAATTTCGTCGGAGACGGGACCTGCCACGGTCAGCTCGCCGTGCTTGGCATTCATCATCAGCCATGCGCCGTCAAACGGGATGAAGTATACATCCGAGCTGCCGCTTTCTTCTTTGAGCTCGGCACGCCAGCATTTTTCGGGTGCGAACAGCGCCTTTACAAAGGCGCTTATCGGCTTTGCGGGCTTCATTTCGCCGTCCGCCAGTCCTAATTCTTTAAGCATTTTATCGGTTTCCCTGACGGCATCGGCGGGCAAACCGTTTATAAGAGCTTCGATATCGGGAGCGATCTCGTTCATCGGAGAAATGTCGTTGTATTCCGGACCGGCCATCTCACCGAGCCGCTGTATCATCAGATAATTCCATGTGAATTTCATTTTGCTCCCCCTTACCGGTATAAAATCGCTCGATCATTTCTCTGTATCGGGCAAGGGCGGCCTCGGCACCGGCATTGCCAGCTATCCACATCCATGCCGATGTCATAGTTACCGATGACTGTGTCATACCAGCCAAAGGCAGTAAAGTCGATGAAGGTCATATTGTCGGGCAGCTTAATATCCCGCAGGGAGATACAGCCCTCAAACGCACCCATGGCGATCCAGTCCAGCTTCGGCATTTCGGGGAGCACAGTCAAAGAAACATCGTTTTGAAAGGCATATTTCTCAATGTATTCCAGATTTTTGCAGCCGGAGATCTCCTCCAGATTGACCGAGCTAAGCCGCCGGATACAGGTGACGTTGTCGTTGACATACACCTTGGTCAGTCCGTGATTTTCCACATCCAGTCCTACGACCTTCACATCGCCGTACACCGGGATGTTGATCTTTTCGGGGACAGCGACCTCGCTGTCCCTGCCTACATAGATCGCATAACCGCAGACCTCGCCGGTGGCGTATTCCACCATGACATCGGTTATGCGCCAGTCCGCCAGCTTGGAAAAGTCATAGCGGTAATAATTCAGTGTGTTATCTACACGACAGGCATAAATCTGATTATCCATCTGGCGCTGCATATAGTAGATACGGGTCATGTCCCGGACGGTTTTCCACGCCGGATCGTCGGCGCTGGACGGCATATTGACGATCTGCCGCATCCCTGTATAGTAAAACTGATAGAATGTCCAGGCTTCGGCCAACATCCCAGTTGCCGATGGGGTCATCCGTGTCCGGCTGCTTGGCGATCGGCTCCGGCAGCGCTTTGGTAAACAGGCTGTTGCCGTTCGGCATCATTGATGCGCTTTCGTCGAATGTCGGCGCATAGGTCTTGCCGCCGGTGCCGGTGCCGCCCGTGCTCGGGATATTCTCCATATCGTCTTTTTCGCCGTAATAGAAGCCGCAGTCGAAAAGGAAAGCACGGTCATGCTCGCTGAGGTATTGGAAGTAATCGGACAGAGCAGTTCCTTCTATGCCCAACTGCTCCTTGGTTTTATTTGAGCTGGTTCGTCCCGCCACTGCTTTTCCGCTTGCAAACCGCCCGTAGCAATCGGGGCAGTAATAGCCCTTGACATAGCGGAGCTTATTGCCGACACGCTCGACCACGCCGGGGATCTCCCGCAAAAGGTCGTTTTCTTCCTCCACATAGTATGCGACCATTTTACTTCCTTGATATTTACAGCGGTAAGTCAGTCCCGGCACCTTGGGAGTGTCCGGATCGTCCGGGTAGTAGTAGCTATCCTTCAAAACGGTCCGGCCGGTTTCCCGTGCCGCCGCAGTCAGCGCAACAGCAGCCGCCGGCAGCCTTACCATGCGTTTTCTCCGAATTTCGTGTTTCATAAGCACCTCTCCTGCGTGGAATTGCATACACAATGGCATCATAGCACGCACCGGCATAAAAAACAGCGCAATTTCCGTTTTGTCAATTGACAAAACGGAAATTGCGCTGTCCCTCGCTTGGTTTATACCATTTTGGTTTGTATCTTGTGACCGGCGGGCAAACGGCCGAAAATACAAGCACCGGCTGTTACGCTTTAATGCTGCGGAGCTTCATTGGAATAGCGCTTGTTGGGATCCGGTCCTATCCGATAAGCCGCCTCCAGCCAATTCCGGGTATCGGTCCTTAGGTAAAGATCTGCTTCTTTTTCCCCTTGGCGTTGCGGGGCCACTCACGGATGCGGGTGACATATTCCAGATTGACCGCCTCCACTCCATCCTTCTTTTCGACGAGGATGCCGCCGTCAGACACCTCCCGGATGGTGCCCTGAATGCCCGAATCCATGCTCATCACGGTGTGAATGATGCACTCTTTCCCGATAAACCGCTTTGCCAGCTCTTTCATTGGACTGTTCTCCTTGCTTCGTTTTTTTCGATCCAACACATGGCGGATCGCTGCCATTCTTCTTTTTCGCTGCTGTATCAAAAGGATCATACAGATCAAAAGAGGGAGCAGCCAGCTATAGCTTTCCATCTTGTCCTCCCATCGGCTTGGCCGCTCAGGGCTTACAGACTTGTGAGGACCGGTCTGCCGTCGGCGTCCAGCAGCGGTGTGATGCCCGCCCCATAGCCTGCTTTCACGAACAGATAGGTCACACCCGTTGCTCTGTCCACATACAGCATACGGTTCTCAGTAAAGGTGGAACCCTCGGACAGAATTTTTACAAACCGCTCTTCCCGTTTGCTCTTTGCCATGCTCTTTTCCCCTTTCTCGATACAGACTCAGGATATGCTGTTTCCGGCCTTGGAATACCGGATCGCTTCCCTGCAATATACGGTCAGATTGACAGCCCAAACCAGACATACCGCCAGAGAAGGCAAAAAGCCGGTGTCAAACAGCAGCGCACAAACCGCAAGCGCAACCGCAAGAGTGGCGCACACCCTATTGGTCGCCGCATACGCCTTGAACGCACATCTGCCGATCCGGAGCTTCTCGGCTTCGTCGCAGTCCTCTATCCATTTTTTCTGGAATTTCATGTCGTAGAACGATGCTGTTTTTTCGGGATTGAGCCGTTTGGTCATATCCACGCATTTCTGTCCGATGATCAGCATTTCGATCACAAGGACAAGGAATGCTGCGATCGATACAAAGTACAGGGCTGTCCGCTCGCTGCTTTCAAAGATGGCGAATCCGCCCGAATACGCCGCCGCCATAAGAAAACAGGCAAGGATCAGACAGGCGCCGGTGAGCCAGGTCGCCGTGGACAGCTTTCTTTCGATGGCATCGGCCGTCTTTTCGTCCTCACCATCCCACGCACGAAGCATTTTCCCGGCGCTTCGGCAGATAAAAAGGCAGACGATCGGCAGAATGACCGCCAGCGCCACCGTAAGCCACGGGGCGATATACGCTCCGAAAAAGGCTGCGGCATTTTTCAGCGCAGCGGTCCATGTATTGAGTCCATACCATGAGGCAAGAAAGCCCAGAGCAAAGCCCGCAGCTAAGAGAACCGCCGCAACCGCTATAAATTTCGGCAGTGCCTTGCGGTTGGCTCTCCGGATCGCATCATTTTTCATTTTCTGTTTCCTCCTGCAAATAAAAGACCTCTTCGACCGTCACGCCGCACACCCGTGCGATCGTCAACGCAAGGGTGACCGACGGCGAATAATCGCCCCGTTCGATCAGACTGATCGTCTGCCGGGATACGCCGCATAAGCGCCCCATCTCCTGCTGGTTGACATTCAATGCGGCTCTGCGCTCTTTCAATCGGTTTCGCAAAAGCATACAACGCCTCCGGTTGACAATTTTATTTGTCCGATTGACAAGCATCCTTGTCAATTTGCAGTATACTCTTGTCATTTCGATTTGTCAAGAGAAATTTATCGATCGGGCGCTGTCCGATCGGCGGATAGTGCCACCGGCGAGCCGGTCCCATGCACGGCAGGCAAAGTCAGCGCCGGTGACGCACCCACACCATCACAGCCGAACGGACGCCGCTGCCTCTGCTCCGCTGCCGCTTTTCCCATCCGCCCCTCCCCTTGCCCCGCCCGGCACGATCACCGCAAGAAAAAAGTTGAATTTTTTTTGAAAAACCTCTTGACATTTCCGCCGGAGTTGTGTATAATAACGCTCGTCGCTTGAGGAAATGACAGCGACAGACAACACAATATGCGGGTATGGCGGAATTGGCAGACGCGTATGATTCAGGTTCATATCGGAGCAATTCGGTGGAGGTTCAAGTCCTCTTACCCGCACCACCAAAAAGCCTTGAAAACACTGAGTTTTCAAGGCTTTTTGCTTTTTATTTTCCGTTGTCACACGGCGGTCGGGGGGGACGCACCACCTATGGCGGTGTGTCTGCCGATTTTCAATCGCTTTTATACGCTATCAGGCAATATCACGCTCAATCCAATGATTACTTGGATTTGAAACAATGAATTGATTATTGTTTTTTGAAAAAATCTGTGCTATCCTATCGTCACACCGGTGAAATAAAATTTGGAGGTGCTTTATGCAGCTTAATTTAGGACAGAAAATACGCGAGCTTCGCCAGCGTGACGGTCGTACACAGGAGACACTTGCCGAGGCAATCGGCGTGACGTCGCAGGCGGTTTCACGATGGGAAGCAAACGGCGGATACCCCGACATGGAAATGATTCCGTCCATTGCTCATTATTTTGGCGTTTCAATCGACGAGCTTTTCGGCTACAACAACGAACGTTCTAAAACAATCGACGCGTTGGCTGAAAAAATCGAAGCTATGAATTTTCAAAATAACGGCGTGGATATAAACATCGGTGAATGCATTTCATTGGCAAGGGACGCATTAATCGAATTTCCGGGAAATGAAAAAATCATGCTCTGCCTCGCCTCTGTATTGTATAATGCGGGATATGTCCGTTATGGGGAACATCATTTAACGGACAGTGAAGGATATGATGTACTGGATACCGAAAGGCATAGGACCTATCCGGAATGGAGGGAGGCAATCTCCCTTTATGAGAAATTGCTGAAAATCATGGAAGACGGAGAGCCGCGCCACCGTGTAATCCGCGAACTTACACAGTTGTATCTGAATATCGGAGAACAGGCAAAGGCACTTGCCGTGATTGAGACCGCTCCGGACATTTACGGCGCAAGAGAATTTCTTAAAACAAAGGCAATGGACGGAAAGGAACGCGCAAGAGCCTATGGAGAGGCTTTGCTGAAAACAGTCACAGCTTGTTCTGAGCTTATGGTAAGCGGCGTCATTGCTTCCGGAAATAATATGTCTCCTGCCGATAAGGCACAAAGCCTGCGCGGAGCCATCGCGATTTTCGGAAATGTCTGCATCGACGGAAACTACGGAATACACCATCCTTACATCGCAAGAATCTATACGTTGCTTTCGGTGTATTTATGGCTGGACGGCAAAAAAGACGACGCATTTGAGGCGTTGGATTGCGCTCTTACGCAATTCAAACGTTTTGAGGAATCATGTGCAAAAGGCGCGCACTGCTATACCGCGCCTCTGGTACGCTTGATTCAACCGGATACGGCATTTTATGATTTCCACCCGCCGATATCGTATGCAAGCCTTGCCGAAGATTGGCCATGGTGGTGCGTGCCCGAAGATTCGTTCGTAAAGCATGAAATGCAGGCAGATTCCCGTTGGCATGAATGGGTAGCGAAAACGCGGGCAGGAGATCAAAAGAAGTGAATGCGGCTGCCCGGTACGGATAATTTGACTTGTCACCGAGGTGTCATTACCATCAGGTTCATATCGGAGCAATTCGGTGGAGGTTCAAGTCCTCTTACCCGCACCATCAAGAGGCTACAAAATAGATGTAGCCCGTGAAAACCCCGATTTTATCGGGGTTTTCACCGTTTTATACGGCAAAATTTCAGCGACCGATTTTGTAGATGTAAATCGGTCGTTTTCCCTTTGTTGGATGTCTTGAACTCTCACACAACCGAATAATGATACGCAAGGCAGATAGAAATCAAAAATCTATCTGCCTTTTTTATTACCCTCAAAAAGGAGAAATCAAATATGCTACAGAAAGAATTAGCCAAACGGCTAAAGGCTCGGTACGACACCAAGATGGACGGCAACGAATGGCTGGAGGTGTCCTCGGACGGCGTTCCCCTCTGCCGGATAAAATACAACGGTCAATATTTGAGCAATGCCGACAAAAACCTCTCCGATGAATACCGCAGTAAAATTGCAGACATTCAGGATGAGATCTCTACGGTGCGGGAATATGTTGGGCTTTACGAACACGCACCGCAGATGAAAGCCGACGGCGTCTCCGATTACAGACAACTTGCCGCCTTCGGAGATACTGTGTTGGCTGCGACCTACAGCGAAAAGAACGGCTTTATGTTTTGCACATGGAAACAGAATGCAGACGGCGACTCGGTGTTCTGGGGAGATTACTCGCCGAATTATGAATATGCCAAGGAAGCCTTTGCCGTGCGTTCCGGTCTCGTCAGCAAGCCCCGTCTCTTCTCCGAAAAAGAATCGGCAGACCTTTATCGCTGTGTGGACTTCACATTGATAGCGACAAGTGGGTCGGACGATTCAAAGAGATCGCCGCCGAGGAAGGTGTTTACGAGGTAAACCGCCTCGCAAATGCCGTCAACAGCGCCGATATGGACTTAGAAAAGCTGTGGGCTGTTGCCGAATACGGCAAGGCCGAGGACGCCAAGCAACTCTCACGGCTTGCTGAAAATCTTGATTGTTTTACCTTTATTATAGATGCAAGCAATTATGAGGAAGTCGGAATATATGTAACGGAGAATAATGCGGATTTCAGTGTAAATCCATCAGTAGAAAAGTTCTTCGATTACAAAGCCTTTGGAAAGTATATCGGCGATGCATACTACGGCGAATTTGTCGACGGTGGCTTCATCTACAACGACACCGACACAAGCCTGCTGGACATCTTATATCAGGACGAGCCTATGACGATGGGAGGAATGTAATATGATCACCGCAATTATTCGCAATAAAGAGAACAAGGGTGTTCTCTTTATTGCGGATTGTCTTTTCCCCCACTGAAAAAATCTATACAAATTTCCAGTCCGCCAAGCTCGCTGTGCAACGCACGGACAGTTCCGCCGATATGCCCCACCATGTTGGAAACAATGGCAAGCCCCAATCCGCTTCCTTGATTTGGATTTTGCCTTGCCGGATCACTGCGGTAAAACACCTCGAACAATCGGGGCAGCTCATTGTCCGATACGCCGGGGCCGTCATCGGCAAAGGATAAGCGGGAGCCGGCCGCTGTTTTTTGCAAGGTGATTTTTACGTGTCCCGGCTCTTTATCTGTGTATTTCAGACTGTTTTCCAGGATATTCGTCACGATACGCTCGATTTGAATCGGGTCGGCGTGCAGTGCGACCGGCTCCAGATTCATAGAAATCTCAAGTCCCTTTTGGTTGTATTCTGCCTGCAGGGGCGAAACGGTATCGGTGATTACATAATCCAGCCGTAAATCTTTAGAATGATCCGCATATTCGCCAAGCTCCGTTTTCGAATATAAGAAAAGCTGAGAAACCAGATGCTCCAACTCTTCCGCTTTGGTTTTAATCGTCTGCAAATAGCGACTTTGGGATTCCGGCGTTTAGGCAACGCCGTCGATAAGACCTTCAACGTATGCCTGGATGGAGGTAAGCGGCGAACGAATGTCGTGCGAAATCCCGGCGATCAGTTCCTTGCGGCTCTGCTCCTGCTGCTGCAGCTTTTGCACCGATTTCTTCAGCCTGCGTGCCATTTCGTTAAAATCTTCGCAAACCGGTTGGAATTCATCCTGATGAGGATAGACAATGCGGTAATCCAGATTCCCGTCCCGCAGCTCATGAACACCGTTCGCCAAAAGCTCCAACGGTTCTTCAATCCGCTTCAGGACAAATCGGGTCAAGAACCGGTTGGTAAGTAAAACAGACAGAAAAACCGTAAATGCAATCAAAATTGCGGCAAACACTGCGACAATCTTTAAGTTGTCATAGGAGCGGATGGTATTGTATCCGCCGGCGAGATACAGTGTATAGGATGTGCCATCTGCCTTCAATTCACTTCTGTGCAAGGTCCGTCCGTTTAGCGTTACGGTAGCGCCGCCGCCTAAATTGTCTGCCGCCGTATACAGCGCTTCGTCTGTGTTTTGCTCCCCATAGGTGTATAAGATCTCCGTGCCGGAACAAATTCTGACAGACATACCGTTGCTGTCCAGCAGCGGCGCAAGAGCGGAAAAATCAGAAGCTTTCTTAATTGCGTCCTCCGCTTTTTCGGATACCAACGCACATACGATATTGAATTCCTCTGAATCGCGAATCTTGATTCCGAAACCGTTTATAAAGCTAATCCAAATAAAGCCGATACAAAGAATACCGACGACGGCAGTTGCCATGACCGGAACTGCGATCATCAAAAGGTTCGACCAAAACAGCCGTCTTTTTATCGTCACGCCGACACCAGCTTTCTTTCACGGATATTAACAGCATACTACTTTCTTACGGAAAATGTATAAACGGAAGTTAAATTTTTTAGAAAGCGGGACAGCCTTTTCCTCACCTCAACATGAAGAGGATAGTATTGACGAGATATACTCCCTGACCCGTCCGGCCTGGAAACGGATACTCTCCGAAGCAAGGCCGCCTGCGGTATGTTGTTTGGCTTCGGAAGGGGCAAAAGCCGCGAGTATCCCCGAACATATGGATTCCGGCAATATCGATCCGCACGAACACCGCACTTTTGCGAATGAAACCGGCTCCCGACGATAGGCAGCTATGAGAAAACGAACAGTTGCAGGCATTGCATCAGCCGAAGATACAACATACCGGCTGCGCCGCAATACAGCAGAAGCTCCGTCGGCGGAAGCGCATCAACGCCTATCTTATTTTGACGGAATTTTTCCCCGAAAATAGGATAGGTTTTTCTTTTTGCGGGAAATCTGTCAAAAATGGCTTTTTGATTATCGTACAGACTCATAATTGTGCAATTGTGATAAATATGTTAAAATAATTTCGTAGAGAGTGTGCTGATTGCATCCAGCATTTGCAGGATCGGCGCATTCTCGGATACATCGGTTCGGGAAAGATTTGCGTTGCATCACAAAGGGACAGTTCAGAAACAAGAAACAGAGGAGGCATTTGCAAATGAAACGATCCAATCTGAAAAGGGTACTGACACTGCTGTTCTGCGTCGCGGTGATTCTCTCCGGATTGCCGGGCACGTTCGCCAAAGCGGAAACAGCTGAGATCTCCACAAACGGAAACGGCGGAAAAACCGATGTGGGAGCGTGGTATACCTCCTACAACACGGCGGCATTCTGGGGGACAAACGGGCGGTTTTCCGACCCAAGCACTGCGCCGGTCGGCTACAAGGCACTCCGTGCCGACGGTTCCTTCGGTCTGCCGGACAGCGGCAGCGCTGCAGAGATTGATTTTCAGCTGCAAAAGATGGCAGAGGCAGGTATTGACTTTCTTGTCTTCGACCTGACGAACGGAGGGCTCTCTGCTAAGCTGACCTACGGCAGCGGAGAGAATCTTGCCTTTATCGTGAAAAACGCCAAGCTCACCTGCGAACGGCTGGCGTTATGGAATGAGAGCCACCGCTGGCAGATCCGTTATGCCATAGGCGTGGGGGTCTATGCGGGGCTGCGCAATTCGTACATAGACGGAGACGGCACGCGCGCCGCCTCGATCGGAGAAGCTGCCGAGGCGCAAGCGCAGGCCGTAAAGGAGCAGTTTCTGGACAACAGCACGTATGGAAAATATTATTATACGCTGGATGGAAAACCGCTGCTGATTTTGCATGAGACGGGTACCACTTCTCCGACGGATAGCTGGGCGGCGTATACCGGCGATAAAACCTATGGCAGCCAATTTACCGTGCGCGGCAGCAACTCCCGTGCCGGCGCCGGTTCTTATGGCTGGTATACCGCCGGATCCGTGGCAGAGGATAACCGGTGCGGCGCCGTGGCCGACAGTGAGGTGATGCTGGTCTGTCCCGGCCAGTTTAACCACGGCGGCGGGAATTCGACCCCCAACGCCCGCCGCGAGGATGGCGCCCATTATGTGCAGAACTGGGAGGCGGCGCTGGAGCAGACCCCACGGATCGTGATGATTTCCTCTTTCAACGACTATATGGAGGATACCGCCGTCTGGCCTGCCGATACCGCCGACTGCACAGCGGAAGAACACTGGCTGACGGACGGCGAAGAGGACGCATATAAATATTGGAATATGACGGTTTCGTACATAGCTCAGCTGCGCACCAAGAACGGCGATGTGCTGAATACCGCCGAAAAACGCACCTCAACCAACCGGCTGCTGGGCATGACCTCCTCCACCCCCGGATACTCCAAGGGCGGTATCCCCAATTTGACCGATGGAAATCATAGCTATACCGCCTCTCAGGGATATGTACTCTACGGCGCGGGCGGCGGCAACACCAATGCCTATAACGAAACCTATTATCAATTCGATTTTGATACGCTGACAAAACTGAATCAAGTGAAGCTGTATCTGAGCACCCAAGAGACATATATGCGTCCGCGGGATATCGCGGTGGATGTCCGGCTGTCCGACGGCAGCTGGATGCGGATGGCAGCCCGCTATGACATCGACTATGTGCACGATAATATTACCAACGCCAAAGACGGTGTGGTAACGGATTCCCGACTGGAATTCAACTTCCCGGCGGTGGAATGCACCGCACTGCGCCTGACCTCCAACCGTCAGCGCACCAGAGATATCAACAGCTCCAGCAGCACCTATAATTGGCGTCTCACTGAGATTGAGGCATATTATACCGCCGGTCTCTCGGATTACACCGGTATCGGAGATCCGGATAAGACGGCATACAGCATCAATCCCCTGTCGGAATGTATCCCCTCCCGCGGACAGCCGGCAACCACCGACAGCACTCACGGCGGCACCAAAGGGCTGGATCTGGTGACAAACAATGTATGGCCCGGTGACCAGTTTAACGTGCTGCTGTATTTCAATGCCGGCAGCAACACCGTGTATGTGGATATCCCCTTCCAACAGGTGTCCACCATCAACCGGGTGGCTCTCTACCAGCTCTATGAACACACCGGCTCCTATTTGAAGCGAAATCCGCGCGATGTAGCAATCGACGTGCTGACGCCGGACGGCGAATATGTACGGGTGGCGGAACGGCATAATATCCCGGATCCCCGCACCTCCACCGGCTGCACGCAGACCGACTATTATTTCCCCGCGATGGCGGCGCTGGGTGTGCGTATCACATACAACAAGGTGCAGGAAAGCGGTTTCCTGCACGGCGGCACGCCGCTGGTATCTCCTGCGGAGATTCAGGCAGACTACAAAACGACGGTGACAACCGCTATGTATACCGGCATCGAAACAGCCACCGTAGAAGGGAGCGAAATCCCCTATTCCCCGTCGCTGAACCAGCTGGCGGGCGGAACCATCTCCTCCTCCAACACCAATGCTGCTCTGGCAGCAAGCTATCCGGCCGACCGTTTGCTGGACGGCGACTGCAGCCGGAACGCTCCCTGCGGCATCATCAACTATACTGACGGGCTTGCCTACTATCGGGTGGATCTGGCGGCAGCACGTCAGCTGAATTCCGTGAAGCTGCATCTCAGCCAATATGAACCGTGGAAAGCTCCGCAGGATATCGGTGTGGACATCTATGACGGCGCCCGGTGGATTCGCGTTGCCGAAAAGCACGCCATCACGTATGGCGTGAAACAGGACGGCACCATGCGGGAGGCAGACCGCACGCAGGTATTCACTTTTGCACCCATGACAGCGTATGCGGTGCGCATAGTGGCCGCAAATGCCCGCAACGGAGCGGATAACTTCCGTGCGGTGGAGCTGGAGGCGTGTAATGACCGGAACATTACGGAGTATACCGGTGTGGCTCTGCCCGATTCAACGGAATATATGGCAGCGATGCCGGGCGATGTCAACAACGACTTGGCTGCCAACGCGGAAGATGTGGCGCTCACGCGCACAGTGCTGTTGGGGGCCTCCGGCATATACGCCTGCGATGCGAACTATGACGGAGAAACGGACATACGGGATCTGGTGTATGTCGCTATGGCCACAGACACCGCCGCATAAGCATAAACGGGAATTTTGACCCGGCTTGCATGGATATCCGCCGAGGATACCCCTGCAGCCATTCTGTCGATTCGTACAAAAACCGCCGTATGAGAACCGTGCAAAAAGGTTCGGACTACGGCGGTTTTTCCGGACAAAACTTAGCTTATTTTTCAAACTTAGATTAAAATATTAAAATCAAACCCACAAAAATAAGCTATGTTTGGCTCGCACATAGCTATTTAGCGAAATTGTACATCCCCATTTTCCAACCCTTTGACAATTGTCAAAGGCGCCGAAAAATGCTATAATTATTTCATGATTTTTGCGATAATGCTCTATGAGGAGGTATGATAACAATGAGACGTATACGGCGATGGCAGGCAGGCTTGCTCAGCCTGCTGATGGTGGCTTCCGGCTGTTCATTGCTGGCCGGGGCTTCGTCCGAGAATCTGGCACGGGGGTGCCCGGTAACGGCGACCAAACAACTGGGGGATTATGACGTGAACCGGTTGACGGACGGAGCGACCCCCTCCACACGGCCGGTGGATCAGACCGGCATCACCTCGTTTGACAGCACCGGCTACGGATATTTTGAAATCACTTTTGATAAAGCAACGATTTTGAACCGGGTCGAGCTGTATTTCAATCAGGCTGAACCGACTCAGCGCCCGCGGGATATCGCAGTGGACGTGCGTCATGCCGACGGGGTGTATGAACGGGTGGCGGAGCTGCACGGCATTTCCTATACCGATGCCGGTACAGCGGTACAGCGGCTGACCTTCCGATTCGCGGACAGCGAAGCCGTCGCCTTCCGGGTGACGGGAAACCGCCAGAGAACCTGCGACATAAACAACGCACCGACGGCAAACTATAATTTCCGCTTGATGGAAATCGAGGCCTATCGGGATACGGCGACGGATCCGGCCGGCTATACCGGCACAGAGAGCGACGAAAATGCCGCCTATAATATCCCGGTTCCGGAGCCGCTGCTGATCAACCGGCTGGCCGGAGCAGCGGTCACCGCCAATGAGCAGCTGAGCAATTTTGATATTCAGCGGCTGACGGATGGAAAAAACAATCTGCTGGACGAATGCGCCATCACCCGCTATAATACCGCCGGATTCTCCTATATGCAGGCGACGCTGGCCGAGGTCACGGCGCTCAACCATGTCCGGGTGTATTTCAGCACCTATGAGCCCGCCAATCGTCCCAAGGATCTGGCGGTGGATGTGCTGCAGGAAAACGGCGTATGGGTGCGGGCGGCAGAGCTGCATGCCATCGATTATGACGTGAAGGGCGCCAACAGCGCCGGGGTGCGGCAGCTGGATTTCAAATTCCCCACTGTGGACGGCACGGCTGTGCGCCTCACGGCCAACCGTGCCAGCAACACCAACTCCAACAATTTCCGCTTGGTGGAGCTGGAGGGATATCTCAACACCGGGATTGTCCCGGAGGACTATACCGGCACAGAGAGCGACGAAAATGCCGCCTATAATATCCCGGTTCCGGAGCCGCTGCTGATCAACCGGCTGGCCGGAGCAGCGGTCACCGCCAATGAGCAGCTGAGCAATTTTGATATTCAGCGGCTGACGGATGGAAAAAACAATCTGCTGGACGAATGCGCCATCACCCGCTATAATACCGCCGGATTCTCCTATATGCAGGCGACGCTGGCCGAGGTCACGGCGCTCAACCATGTCCGGGTGTATTTCAGCACCTATGAGCCCGCCAATCGTCCCAAGGATCTGGCGGTGGATGTGCTGCAGGAAAACGGCGTATGGGTGCGGGCGGCAGAGCTGCATGCCATCGATTATGACGTGAAGGGCGCCAACAGCGCCGGGGTGCGGCAGCTGGATTTCAAATTCCCCACTGTGGACGGCACGGCTGTGCGCCTCACGGCCAACCGTGCCAGCAACACCAACTCCAATAATTTCCGCTTGGTGGAGCTGGAGGGATATCTCAACACCGGGATTGTCCCGGAGGACTATACCGGCACAGTTAAATCGGAGACGGAGCGATACAATATACCGGTGCCCGATCCCCTGCTGCTCAATGTGGCGTTAGGCTGTCCTGTGACCAGCAACGAGCAGCTGGGAGAATACGATGTGAACCGCCTCACCGACGGCAACGAGGATTTTAACGCACAGACGGATACCAACGCCATCGCCCGGTTCGATGCCGCAACCGATACCTCCTATTTTGAAATCGAGCTGAAGCAGATTGAGAAAATCAGCCGCGTGTCGGTTTTCCTCACCAAATGGGAGACGGCATATCTGCCGCTGGATATGGCGGTAGACGTGCGGCTGGCGAACGGCGTATATGTCCGGGCGGCAGAGCTGCATAACCTTGCTTATGCAGGGGTGGAAAAACTGAATTTTGACTTTGCCCCTCTGGAGGCGGTGGCGATCCGGGTCACCGGCAGCCGCGCCCGGAATGCGCGCTCCGATAATTTCCGTCTGATGGAAATTGCCGCCTATTACCATCCCGGTCTTACAGAGGCGGACTATACCGGCACTGCGGCGGATGCCGATCCTCGGTACAACATTCCGGTACCGGAACCGATACTGACCAACGTGGCTGCCGGAAAACCGGTGACTGCCAACGAGACGCTCACCGCCGGCGAGCATACTTACGACGCCGCATTCCTGACCGACGGCAACAGCGAGTATTTTGCCGGGACGGATACGAATGCCATCACCAACTACAGCACCTCCGACAACACCGGCTGGTTTGAAATCGATCTGGGCAGCGAAATCGCCATCAATCAGGTCGCCGTATTTCTCACTAAATGGCAGCCGGAATTTCTGCCGCTGGATATGGCAGTAGACATACGGCTGGCGAACGGCGTATATGTCCGGGCGGCAGAGCTGCATAATATCGACTATACCAACTGCAAAAAGCTGACCTTCCGTTTTGCCGAGCAGGAGGCGGTGGCGATCCGGGTCACCGGTAACCGCGCCCGGAATGCGCGCTCCGATAATTTCCGCCTGATGGAAATTGAAGTGTATTTTAACCCCGCCCTGACAGAGGCAGACTATACCGGCACCGCAGCGGATGCCGATCCCCGGTACAACATTGCCGTACCGGAGACGATTCTTGAAAATCTCGCAAAAGGAAAGCCGGTGACGGCAAACGAGACACTGAGTGCCAACGGCGTGACCTACGACGCAGCGCTCCTGACCGACGGCGACAGCGAATATTTCGCCGGGACGAACCGGAACGCCATCACCAAATGGAATACCGTCTCGAACACCGGCTGGTTTGAGGTAGATCTTGAAACCGAAACCGCCGTCAATCAGGTGTCGCTGTTCCTGACTAAATGGCAGCGGGAATTTTTGCCGCTGGACATCGCCGTGGATGTGCGGCTGGCGAACGGCGTATACATCCGAGCGGCGGAGCGGCACAATATCGCCTATGGCGATTTGCGCAAGCTGAGTTTCCGCTTTGCGGAGCAGAAGGCAGTGGCGATCCGGGTGACCGGCAGCCGCGCCCGGAACGAGGTCTCCGATAACTTTCGCTTGATGGAAATCGAAGTGTATCATAACCCGATGATGGCGGAGACCGACTATACCGGCACGACGCCGGACAGCGACGCCCGCTTTAACATCGAGGTGCCGGATCCGAAGCTCACGAATCTGGCGGCGGGAATGCCGGTGACGGCCAACGAGACGCTGAGCGCCAACGGCGTGATCTATGAGGCGGCACGGCTGACGGACGGCTTTAAGGAATATCATTGCGACAGCGCCACCGCCTATACCGCCATCACCAAGTGGATCACCGCCACCAAATGCGGCTGGTATGAGGTCACCTTCCCGCAGGCTACGAGGATCAATCAGGTGAAGGTCTACCTCAGCCGCTGGCAGACCGAGTTTCTGCCGCAGGATATGGCGGTGGATGTGAAGCTGAAAAATGGGCAGTATGTCCGGGTTGCGGAGCGGCACGCCATAGAGTATAAAGGGGTGCACGATCTGACCTTTAACTTCCCCGAACAGGAGGCAGTGGCTTTCCGGGTGGCAGGAAACGCCAATCGGAATGAAAGCTCCGCCAATTTCCGCCTGCTGGAGCTGGAAGCATATTATTGGCCGGGAATGCCCGCAGAGAAGTACACCGGCACGGAAAAGGATCGCAATACGCTCTATAACATCACCGAGGATAAGCTCCGGGAGCTGGCAAAAGAGACCAAACCCGGCACCGACAAAAAGGATGACGGCAAAAAGCCCGCCAAGCCCGCTTCAAGCGGCAGCACCGGCACCATTCAGCCGCCGACAACACCGGCATCCGGCGGAGATACCCAAGCGGGCTCCGGTGTAAGAACCCTGCTGACGGTTCTGCTGATAGCGGCGGGAGCGGTCACAGCCGTATTTCTTGCGGGGGATGCGTGGCTGCTGGAGAAGCTCGGAAAATCAACCCGCACACACCGTGTATCGATTGGAAAGGAGAACTGAATATGAAACGAATTCTGTCCATTGCCGCAGCGCTGCTGTTGGTGCTGCTGCTAACCCTATCGGCAGCGGCGGCTACCACCGAGAAAGAATGGACCCGTATGACCGGCCCTGCCGAAATCTCCCTCTCCGATGCGGGTATCACCTGCACGGCCACAGAGGGCGTCAGCTTTTATAAGTATACCAAAGACGTGGTGGATGTGCGGGATTTCACCTGCCGCTTTACGCTGGAGCAGGAGAATTATTGGGACGGTCATGACGGCGGCTCTCACCAGTATTATTATTCCATCCTGCTGACCAATAAGGCGGCGCACTCCGGCTCGCAGGGGCTGTTTCTGCTGCTATTCCCCACCAGCGGCCGCTCTCTGCGGATTGAAGGGCAGATCCTGAATACCAGATATCTGCTCTCTCCAAGCTATGCGGAATTCGATGTGGACACCACGGCAGAGCTGGTGATGCACGGCAAGGTGGTGGACGATGAGCATTATGAAATCACCTTTGACAACTGCAAGCAAGCCTATAAATTTGAGATTCCGGTGAACTATCAGTTCCATACCGATCTGGACGGTGACGGGTATTTCGCCTTCGGCGCCTCGGTATCCACCGAGGGAGAAAAAGCCACCATCACCGTATCTAAGGTCAACGATCTGGATTTCACCGGCTCTCAGCCGACGGCGACCACCACCGCACCGGCGCAGACGGATGCAAGCGCCGGTGTGCTTCCCGGAAATACCGGAAATACCGGAAATACCGGGAATGCCGGCACTGCGAGCGGCGGCTCTCTGGATTCCTCGGTGCTGCTGCTGGTGATTATCGCTCTGGCGGTGCTGTTTACAGTGGCTGTCGGCGGATTCGTGTTCCTCATCCTGTTCCTGAACAGACGGCTGCCGCAGACTGCCGGGAAAAAGGACGGTCAATGATGGACGGATGCGTAATGAAAACCAACGGAAACGGCGGCAAGACCGATGTGGGCGTCTGGTTTGTGACCTATAACACCCCGGAGATGTGGGCAAACAACTTTGGCAGCGGTCGCTCCATCGACTATCGGGTGCTGCTGCCCGACGGCAGCTATGGAATCCCCCGGAGCGACGATCCTCAGGTGGTGGATTTTCTGCTGGAGCAGCTGGCTCAGGCGCAGGTAGATTTCATCCTCTTTGACCTGACCAACGGCGGTCTGACCGATAAAATCCCCTATGGCTCCAATCACAATGAATGGATCGTGGATAATGCCCGCTTCACCTGCGAGCGTATCGCCCGGTTCAACCGCACCCACGAATGGCAAATCCGCTATGCGGTGGCGGTGGGCTGCTATGCAGCCATCCGCGGCAACAAATATCAGGATGGACAGCTCATTCGGGAGGGCATCTCCATCGGCGTATGCACCGAATGGCAGGCGCAGGCAGTGTATGAGCAGTTTGTGGCCGACCCTGTCTACGGCGGGGATTACTACGCCCTCGACGGAAAGCCGCTGCTGATCATCCACGATTGGGGCGAAAATGTGCTCACCGTCCCTCACGGCTGGAATGCCTATGCCGGAGAGCGCACCTACGGCGATCGATTCACGGTGCGCAACGGACAGGGCGGCGAGCCGGGCACCTATGGCTGGCAGACCCGGTATGGGACGCTGGTGCATCCGGAGGTGGAGGTGATCTGCCCCGGTCAGAACACCCACGGAGGAAAGAAAGCCAACATTCTGCGGGACGGCGGACGGTATTATCGCCGGGGCTGGGAGACGGTGCTGTCCAACCCCTCTCCCCGTATTGTGATGCTGACCTCCTTTAATGATTATAACGAGGACAGCGCCCTGTTCACCGCCGACACCTCCGGCTGTGAGAATGACTATGAGGAGCAATGGCGGGATGAAAGCGGTCAACTGGCGCCCTCTTTATACTGGGATATGACGATCGATGGTATCCGACAGCTGCGCGAGAAGAACGGGGAGGTTGTGCAATGAAGCGTGTGCTTTCTGTATGGCTGGCAACACTGCTGTTGGCAGGAATGGCTATGCTGGCGGGAATTCCAACCGCTGCCGCACCGCTGGACACCAACGGAAACGGCGGCAAGACGGATGTGGGCGCCTGGTTTGTGACCTATAACACCGAGAAGATGTGGGCCAACAATTTCGGCAACGGAATTCCCATCAAATATCGGGTATTGATGCCCGATGGCAGCTATGGTATTCCGGACAGTCTGGATGACAGCGTGATTGATTTTCAGCTGGAGCAGCTGGCTCAGGCGCAGGTGGATTTCATCCTCTTTGACCTGACCAACGGCGGTCTGACGGAGAAAATCCCCTATGGCTGGGGCGGCAATAACTGGATCACCGATTCTGCCCTGCAGACCTGTGCCCGTATCCGGGAATGGAATGCCACCCATGATTGGAAGCTGCGGTATGCCGTGGCGGTGGGCGTGTATGCGAATCTGCGCGGCAGCCTATCCATCGGTGAGGCGGCAGAATATCAGTCGGAAGGCGTCTGGGACTTGTTTTACAGCCGCTATCAAGAGGAATACTACACCGTGGAGGGCAAGCCCCTGATGGTGCTGCATGATTTTGGCCGGGAGAACCCCGCCACTATCGGAAACGGCTGGAATAACTATGTGGCGTCCTCCATGACCGATCATGATTCCGGCGAGCGCTTCACGATGCGGGGCAGCCTGTCCACCCCCATGGAGGATACCGGTATTTCCTGGTATACCCCGACGGAGGGAACCATCGTCACGGAGGAGGCGGTCACGGTATCGCCGGGACAATGGAATCACTCCGGCACGCAGCCGAACAAACGCAGGAACAATGGGCAAAGCTACATAAACGATTGGAAAACTGTGCTGAACAGCTCCATCACCCCCGGAATGGTGCTGATTGCCTCCTTTAACGATTATAATGAGGATACGGCAGTCTTCACGGCAGATACCTCCGGCTGCGACCCCAATTGGACGGAGCCGTGGTACGATGACACCGGCGCACTGAATCCCTCCATGTATTGGGAAATCACCAAAGAGGGTATCGCCCGTCTGCGTCAGAAGAACGGCGACGGGACGGAGGAGGCCGCCGCAGCGCTCATCGCCCGCCAGTCACGGGAATGGCTCAGCGATAAGCCCGCAGGCGACAGCGATTCCGGCACAAAAACCGGGCTGGTCGCCGCCTTTGCCGAGGCGCTGAAGGCTGATGGCAGCGGAGCCGTCGCCAAAGCCGGATGGGTGCTTGCCGGTTTTGTCGCGGTGCTGTTGGCGGCGGCGGTCATCATTGTGACCGTCGCATTGAAGAAACCGAGATAGACATTCCGGAGGTAGAGGGTTGAACGGCAGAATACTGTATAAAGAGGTATGCGCCTCCATTGTGCAGGCAATTCGGTCCGGGCGATATAAACCCGGCGAGCTGCTGCCGCCGCAGCAGGAGCTGTGTACGCAATACGGCGTCAGCCTGATCACGATGAAAAAGGCGATCACCCTTGCAGAGCAGCAGGGGTACGTGATCCGACGCAAAGGCAGGCGCGCAGAAGTGGCCGGCACTGCTGCCGTGCGGGGATCCAGGTGCAAGGTGCTGCTGCTGGACATTCTCGGCAACGATATTGAATCGGTGAAACGGATCATCCCGGCGAACATCCGGTTCGGCAATCTGGTGGAGGAGGGCTGGAATTCCATCATCCGCCACTCGAGTCTATCGGCATTGCCGCCGGAGACAGAGGTTCTCAACGGCTCCTATTATCGGGACGAGATATTCAATAATTTCGAGAACACGCTGCTGGCGCACGTGGATCGCGTGGCCATATTCGGCGGTATCACCGAAAACCTGATTCGGCTGCTGCGGGAATGCGGCAAGCAGGTGGTCGTTTTCGGCAATTATCGAGCGCTGAATGTGTGCTGTGTGTATAACGATGACCGCGCCATCTGCTTTAAAGCAATCAAATACCTGATTTCCTTGGGGCACAGACGGATTGCCTATATCGGCTCTGCAGCCTCCGGCGGCGATTTCGCCGAGCGCTATAAGGGGTATCAGGATGCCATGACCGCCGCCGGGCTGCCGATCAGCGGCTATCTGGTGCGCTGGTGCAATCTGGCGATCGCCGACGAGGGCTATGCCAAGATGAGCGATATGCTCTACAGCTCCGCCCTATACGGCCTGCCATCCGCAGTATTCTGTGCCGATGACAACATCGCTTACGGAGCGCTCATGGCCATCCGGGAGAGTCAGCTGCGCTGTCCTGAGGACATCAGCGTGGTTGGCGTCAACAACTATAAGGAAATCTGTGAATCCACCTCTCCGAAGCTCAGCAGCATCGAAAAAAATTTTCACACGGTGGGGCTGAAGTTTGCGGAAATACTCCAGCGCGAGCGCTGGGAAGAAGACAGCACAGTCGTTAAGTGCGACTTTGTGATACGGGAAAGCATACAGGAAAACCATCACAATTAGTGTATCCGAAAGGGGAAATCAGCATGAAAAAAACAGTTCGTTTGACAGCACTCAGTTTAGCGGTGGCAATGCTGGCATCGCTGGGGCTCTCCGGCTGCGGAAAGAGCCCCGCCGACGACGGCAAAACCGTCAATGAAAACGGACAGACGGTGGTGCGGGTATCCATCCCGGACGGAGCCATCAGCGAACAGGCAGCGGATCTGCTCAAGGAATTTGCAAGCAAAAACCCGGACATCGCCTTCAAAGAGGAGCCGATCGTCGGAGATTACACGACAAAGCTCATCTCGCAGGCATCCGCAGGCACGGCGCCGGATCTGATCTGGGTGTCGGACATCAACACCCGGCTGCTGGCATCCAAGGGGCTGCTGACGCCGCTGGAGGACTACTATGCGGCGAACGGCTTTGACCAATCCGATGTGTATGAATCCATGCTCCGCTGCGGGCAGTATGGCGGCAAGCAGTATATGATTCCGCGGGATTATAACCACGTGGTGACCTATTACAACAAAAAAATCTTTACCGAGGCAGGCATCCCATTCCCCGAAGACGGCTGGACATGGCAGGACTTTTTGGATGTGGCCTATAAGCTGCCGGTGAAAAAGGGCAGCGTCTACACCCGTCGCGCTTGTCAGGCCTTCCTGAACTGGGGCGCCACGGCTCCGATTCTGTTCGTAGGGCTGGGCGGCACCATCACCGATCGGTTCCCGGACGGCTCGGCGGCGAATTTCAACACGCCGGGCAGCGTGGCGGCACTGACCCAGCTCAAGAAGCTGTGCGACGACGGCATTCTGGTGAACGAATACTATAACGACATCGGCGGTTTTGATTCCGGCAAGGTTGCCATGGCCTTCCAGACCCGCTCCAGCTGCGCCAGCTATGCCGAATCCATCGGCGCGGAAAATCTGGGCGTGACCACCTTCCCGGTGCTGCCGGAAAGCCATCTGGTGGGCAGCGGCACCAGCGGATATGCCGTCATGAACAACTCCAAATGCAAGACGGAAGCCGTCAAATTCCTGTTTTATGTGATTTCGGAGGAGGGGCAGAAGGTGTTTATGAAAACCGGCTCCTGCGTGCCGGTGCTCAAGAGTCTGGCATCCGACGAAACATGGCAGAATTCCATCCCCGGCATCGCCTGGCAGCCCTTCGTGGATTCGCCGGAAAGCGATATCCTGCAGCCCTCTATCTGCGTGACCAGCGACTCCGCCAGTCTGAAATATGATTCCGCTTGGAAAAATGCTTTTTCGGCAGTGCTGTCCAACATCATGACCCCGGAGGATGGCGCCGCTCTGGGGCAGAAGGAAATGGAATCCGCTTTTGCGGCGCAATAAGGGGATGGCTCTATGATACGACTGAAACAACGCGCCAAAAACTCCATCGCCGGATATGCGTTCACGGCGCCGGTGGTGATCGGCGTGCTGCTGTTTACGCTGACGCCGGTGCTGCTGTCCCTCTATTTCGGTTTCACCAAATACGACAATATCAATCCGCCCCAATGGATCGGATTGGATAACTATCGGAAAATGTTTTCCGACCCGACCTTTCTCAATTCGCTGAAAATCACCTGCAAGTATGCGGTCGTGTCGGTGACGCTGAATATGGTGCTCTCCTTCGGGTTTGCGCTGCTGATGAACTCGGATGTGCGGGGCATCTCGGTGTATCGGGTGCTGCTGTACCTGCCCTGTGTGGTTCCGGGTCTGGCAAGCGCCATGATCTGGAAAGACCTGTTTAACCCCACGGCTGCCGGACGCATCAACCAAATCATTACCGCGCTTGGGTTTGAACCGTACCCATTCCTGTATCATCCCGACACCGCCTGGAACTCCATGATCATTATGTCTCTGTGGGGGCTGGCGGGCGGTATGCTGATGTGGCTGGCAGGATTCAAAAGCGTCCCCACTGCGCTGTATGAGGTGGCGGCGATCGAGGGAGCCAAATGGTACCATCGCCTGTGGTATGTGACAATTCCCATGGTCTCCCCCATCATATTCTATAAGCTGGTCAACAGCGTTATCGGCGCACTGCAGGCATTCGGCAATGCCTATCTGACCACCGGCGGCGGCCCGCTCCATTCCACCAACTTCCTGGTGCTGAACATCTACAACACCGGTCTGACGGAGATGAATATGGGCTACGCCTGCGCTCAGTCATGGATTTTATTTGCGATTATTTTTGCGCTGACGGCGGTGATTTTCAAGACCAACAGCTGGGTATTTTACGGAGAGGAGCAGTAAGAAACGTGAAAAAGACGCTGAGCTACAAGGTTCTGGTATACACGGTTCTGAGCCTGCTCACCGTGGTGTTTGTTTACCCTTTCTTCAATATGATTATGCTGTCGCTGATGAGCTATCAGGAGCTGCAGCTATTCCCGCCCCATTGGATTCCGGAGTCGCCCCAGTGGAGCAATTTTAAGAACATCTGGTCGGCTTTTGGCTATACCGAGTCCGGAGCGTCCTATGTGCCGCTGTTTCTGAAAAACACGCTGTTCATCATGGTGATGAAAACGGCGGGCATGATCCTCAGCTGCACACTGTGCGCCTACGGCTTTGCTAAAATCAAATTCCCCGGTCGGGAAATCATTTTCTTCGGTATTCTGGCGACCATGATGATTCCCGGCTCGGTGACGATGATCCCCCTATTCACCCTGTACAAGAATTTCAGGTGGCTGGATACGCTGAATCCCATGTGGATCCCGGTCTGGTTTGGCGGCGGCGCTATGAACATTTTTCTGCTGCGCCAGTTTATTAAATCCACCATCCCGGACACCCTGCTGGAAAGCGCCCGGCTGGACGGCGCCGGTCATCTGCGCTGCTATTGGGATATTGTGATGCCGAATCTGAAGCCCATGATCTTTATGCTGGTGCTGGAATCGGTGAACAGCGCCTGGGGGGATTATTTCCAACCGATGATCTACATCAACACGAAGGAAAAATGGACGGTAGCGCTTGCCGTGCGGAATATGGTTTCTTCCACGGATGTGGCAGGCGGCGTCGGCTCCGGTGCGCTGAATGTGCAAATGGCGACCTGCGTGATCATGTCCCTAGTGCCACTGATCACCTTTGCCGCCGGGCAGAAAAACTATGTGGAAAATGTGACGCTGACCGGCATCAAGGGGTAAGCGGAGAGGAATTTGTGAAATGAATCGTCAGACAGAGCTGGTAACTCCCGAAACAGAAGCAAAAATCGATGCGCTCATGCGGAAGATGACCGTGGAGGAAAAAATCGGCCAGCTGCATCAGGTGGGGCCGTCGCCGGTGGGCGGATTTGAAATCCCCCCCAAAGAACTGAAGCTGATGCTGCGGGAAAAGCGGATCACCCGCGAGGAATATGAACGAAATCTGGCAGGCTTCTGCGCCGACCGGCATGAAGCAGATGTGCGCGCAGGGAAGATTGGAGCCTTTTTAGGCGTCCGCGGCGTAGAAAAATGCAATCGGCTGCAACGGGTCGCCGTGGAGGAATCCCGGCTGGGTATTCCGCTGCTTTTCGGATTGGATGTGGTACACGGGCTGCGCACCATTTTCCCGATACCGCTGGCAGAAGCCTGCTGCTGGGATGAATCGCTGTACGAGCGCTCCGCTGCCATTGCAGCGCGGGAGGCAGCCGCCACCGGCATCAGCTGGACCTTTGCACCGATGGTGGATGTAGCGCGGGATGCCCGGTGGGGGCGGATTGCCGAGGGAGCGGGCGAGGATACATATCTGACCTCCCGCTTCGCAGCGGCTAAAGTGCGTGGCTTTCAAGGAGAGCGTTTATCCGACCCTGAGCGGATCGCGGCCTGCGCCAAGCATTTTGTGGCATACGGCGCCGCCGTCGGCGGCAGGGACTATGATTCGGCGGATATGAGTATGCAGAGCTTGTGGGAGACCTATATGCCGCCGTTTGCCGCCGCCGCCGAGACGGGAGCAGCCACCTTTATGGGGGCGTTCAACGATCTGAACGGCATCCCCTGCACCACCAATCGGTATCTGTACGATACGGTGCTGCGGCAGCAATGGGGCTTCAACGGTTTTGTGGTCAGCGATGCGGGCGCTATCGGTGAGTGCGTCAATCATGGCACCGCCGCCGATGCCGCCGATGCCGCCGGACAAGCGCTGCTCGCCGGTATGGATATGGATATGAATTCCAGCTGCTATACCCAGCATTTGAAGGCATTGCTGGAAGCCGGGCGAATCCGTATGGAGGATCTGGATCGGGCTGTGCGGGGCATATTGCGGGTAAAATTTGCCTTAGGATTGTTCGAGCACCCCTATACCGACGAGTCGCTGGGTGAGACGCTCTACCTGTGCGACAGCCACCGGGCTGCTGCACGGGATGCCGCCCGCCGCTCCATGGTATTGCTCAAGAATACCGGTGTGCTGCCGTTGAAGAATCGTCAGCGCATCGCCGTTATCGGTGAGCTGGCAGCCTGCCCCAAGGAGATGCTGGGCACATGGGCCGCTATGGGCCGGGGGGACGAAGCGGTGGATCTGCTGACCGGGCTGAAAAACTGCGGAGCGGAATTGATCTATGAGCCGTGCTGCACAGTAACGGGAGAGCCGGATCTGGCAGCGCTGCAGCAGGTGCTGGACAGTGCGGATACGGTGATCGCTGCCGTGGGGGAATATGCGGATATGAGCGGAGAGGCTTCGTCTCTGTGCCATATCGGTCTGCCGGGCGGTCAGGAGAAAATGCTGGCTGCGGTGCATGAAGCGGGAAAGCCTCTGGTGACGGTGCTGTTCAATGGCAGACCGCTGGCGGTGCCGCAGACCGTAGCGTTATCGGATGCGGTTCTGGAAGCATGGCATGGCGGCAGCGAGGCCGGCAATGCCGTGTGCGACATCCTGTTCGGCGATTATAACCCCAGCGGACGGCTGACCGCCACCTTCCCGCACGATGCGGGCGAGTGTCCGCTTTACTATAATCACGTGCCTACCGGCAGACCCACCTCCGACATCCGACATTCCTGCAAATATATGGATGCGCCCATTCGTCCGCTGTTTCCCTTCGGATACGGCTTGAGCTACACCGAGTATGTCTACAGCGATCTGCAGGTCACCTGCTGCGGCGAAACTCTGACCGCTGCGGTGCAGGTGAAGAACGTCGGCTCTGTGGCGGGTGAGGAAACGGTGCAGCTGTATGTCCATGATGTGCTGGCGAGCCGGGAACGTCCGGTGCGGGAGCTGAAAGTCTTTACAAAAGTGCTTTTGTCTCCCGGAGAGGAGCGGACGGTTCTGCTGCATCTGCCCTGCTCTCAGCTGGGATTCTACAATATGGAAATGCAGTATGTGGTGGAACCGGGACAGTTTCAGATTTACGTAGGGCATGATTCGACAGCGGATTTATCCGCGACCGTATCCATCGATGGATGCTGACAGCGAAAGAAGGATACGATCATGGATAAAGAAACCGGCAAGGCCTATCTTTGCCATATTGTCACAAGAACATTTAGGTGATATAATTAGCCTGTACACACAAGTTTCATTTTTATGGAGGTCAAAGCTATGT
>CAKTVV010000004.1 GCA_934630515.1 uncultured Eubacteriales bacterium
TTGTTCGGTGCTCCCTTTGGCATAAAAATCACCCCACTTGTTAGACATTATATCACTTTGTCTAACAAATGGGGTGCAGTTCAAAATGCGCTGTCCGGGGGATTTTTTTAGAGTTTTACACAATACAACCTGTATAAACCGAACGCTTTGTACGATCAGTTATTTTTCGGCTCGTCCACAAACTCATCGGCGTGGTCGGCGATATAATCCTCACACAACGATAACGGGCATTCCGTTTCCAGCGCCTGACGCAGTACCTGCTCCGTCGCCTGCAGCGCTGCCGCATCCTCCCGGGGCTGCTCCAGCAGCGCCGCAAAAGCGTCGCCGCAGCCGGGGGCACCCACCGCCCGGAAGCTCTCCGCCGCCAGATCCAGAATCGTCGCCGTGGGCGATGCCAACAAAGCGGCTGCGTCACCTGCTGCCAGCTCCCGGCATACCGCCCACACACAATAGACCACCGTAGAGCCGTTGCCCAGCTCCCCCAACGCCTGCACCGGATCGGGGCGCTGCAGCTCCTCCGCCCGGGCCAGCACCCGGCTGATGACAGCGTCTACCCGCTCGCCGGCGGGGATGGCGTCAAAGGTCTCCCGGGTCATATGCCCGTATTTCTGCATCATGCGGGCGGCACGGCTCTCCTTTCCCTTTTTGCTGCCCAGCTTACGCAGCACCAGCAGCAGAACCACCAGCACCACCACCAATACCAGCTGTTTCCAATCCCAATTCATTCCGTTCATCTCCTTAAAATAGTCAGATACATTTTCAACATTTCCCCCGCCGCTTATGCCTTGACCTTCTCACCTCAAATATCCAAGATCTCCTGTGGACAGCCAAAGGAAACGGCACGATAAATAAGCGAGGATCCCTTATACTCACCCGAGCTTATCTCTCTTGGTTCTGTTACACTTCCAGCACAAAGTCTGGAGATTATTTTCCACTGCGCAGCTATATTTGCCATGAGATAATATGTGAGATTGCTTATTGTGAGCAATAGACAACGCAATAGATGATAGACGCAAGATAATAATTTGCTGCGCTATAGCGCATCGCATTTCTTTTTTCACCAATTAAGATATTTACCATATAAAGCCGTTTTTTCATTCCGTCAGCAGACGGTAAATATCCCCTTTTTTCAATCCGGAATCGGCGGCGGCGGTCTTCGCCGCCTCGGAGGGGGACATGCCCTCCTCCATATAGCGCCGTGCCAGCGCTGCCGCCTGCTCCGCCGTCATAGCGGGGGCTTCCGTCGGCTGCGCCCCGGCGACCACCAGCACAAACTCGCCCCGGGGTGTCTCCTCCGCAAACCGCCGGGCAGCCGCCTCCAGCGTGGTGCGGATCACTTCCTCATGGATCTTCGTCAGCTCCCGCACCAGCGCCGCCGGGCGGTCACCGAAGGCGTCCGCCAAGTCCCGCAGGGTAGCGGGCAGCTTATGGGGCGCCTCGTAAAACACCATGGTACGGGTCTCCCCCCGCAGACTGTCCAAATGCTCCCGGCGACTGCGCTTATTGACGCTTAAAAATCCCTCAAAGCAGAATCGGCCCGTGGGCAGCCCCGCCACCGCCAGCGCCGTCGCTACGGCGGTGGGACCCGGCACCACGCCCACCGGGATGCCCTGCGCATGGCACAGCGCCACCAGATCCTCCCCGGGGTCGGAGATGGCGGGCATCCCCGCATCGGTGACCAGCACGCCGTTTTCCCCCGCCAGCAGCCGGGCGCAGATGATCTGCCCCCGCTCCCGTTTATTATGCTCAAAATAGCTGATGAGCGGGCGGGACACCCCAAAGTGGTTCAGCAGCTTCAGCGTCACCCGGGTATCCTCGGCAGCGATGAAGTCGCACTGCCGCAGCGCCTCCAGCGCCCGGGGCGAAAGATCCGACAGATTCCCGATGGGCGTACCCACCAGCGTCAACCGCCCCACGGCGGGTCGCTGTTCCTCCATATCGTCACATCCTATCCGGATAAATCATTTTCTAAATTACTCGTTGTATATTTTTCGCCATTCCTCCGACTCCACTCCGGGAGCGGAATACCGGCACACGGGTGCCTCCCACCGCAGACCGGGGCGACCGCCCTTGCGGCATTCCAGCAAAAACAGCCACGGGGCAGACGCAGAGGTCTCCTGCACCGGGCGCAGACGCTTGGGCTCCAGCCCGGCAGCCGTCGCCGCTCCGAATACAGCGTTGAGAAACTCCGGCCGATGGCACAGGCAAAAGCGCCCGCCGTTTTGCAGCAGCCAACGAGCGGCGGCGCATACCGCCGCCAGCGTATCCCCGTCGGCGTGACGTGCCTGCCGCCGGGCGGCATCCTCGGACACCGCCCCGGAGCGGGGCGGAAAATAGGGCGGATTGCACACCACCAGACGGGCGGAGCCGGCGGCTCCCAGCGAGCGGGGCTGCCGCCAATCCCCCACGGCAAAGGTGGGAACCGGCGTGCCGGAAAAAGCCGCCGCCGAGCGGCAGCACAACCGGATGGCGTCCGGGGCGATATCGATCCCGTGTACCGCCGCCGGTCGCCCGGCGGCGCACAGGCGCAGCGCAATGGCGCCGCAGCCGGTACCCAGCTCCACCACCCGCTCCCCCGGCCGGGGGGCGGAAAAATCCGCCAGCAGCACCGCATCGGTGCCGAAGCCGTGCTGTCGGGTCACCGCCACCGATTCCTGTCCCCAGACCGGCTCCCAGACCACCGACTCCTCCATGGCGGCTCCCTCCTGACAAATACAGCATAAATGAAAACAGGGCTGTCGCACGGGGCAATACGCCCGGGCACGACAGCCCCTTTTCTCACAGAGATCACGCCTCGGCAGGAGCGCCCACCGGGCAGGTATCTGCGCAAGCGCCGCAATCGATGCAGGTATCCGCATCGATGACATACTTGCCGTCACCCTCGGAGATCGCCGACACCGGGCAGCCCTCGGCGCAAGCGCCGCAAGCGATGCACGCATCCGAAATCGCATAAGCCATGATTTTACACCTCCCAATCCGGTACTTATTCCTAATCATAACACAGAATCGCAAAAAATCAAGGCTTTTCGCAACTTTTTTCCGCCGAACCGAAAAATCCGGTCCGCAGCCGCTCATTCCTCCGGGGCGGCGGGCTTTTTGCCGCCGTTTTCGCTCCGCCCGTTCCGGGAACGGGGTCTGCCGCTGCCGCCGGTACGGGACTTGCTCCCGGCTTCGGCGGCAGGAGCGGCGGTCACCGCTCCGCTGTCTCCCTCGGGGCGGGGCTTACCGCCGCCGCTGCTGCGGATGACCTGCACATCCTCCCGGGTCAACTCAATGGGGGGCGAATCCGGGGTCTTATCCAGCCGCACCTTGATCCGGCCGGTCAGCACGGCGCTCTCGGTCACCACGCCCCGTCCCTCGGGGGTCGTCACCACCGCACCCACCCGGGGGCTGAGCTTACACAGCTCATCGTACACGCTCTGCTCATACTTAAGGCAGCACATCAGCCGTCCGCAGGAGCCGGAAATCTTCGTGGGATTCAGGGACAGCCCCTGCTCCTTCGCCATCTTAATGGACACCGGCTGGAAATCCTTCAGGAACCGGGCGCAGCAGAAGGGCTGCCCACAGATGCCGATGCCGCCCAGCTTTTTCGCCTCGTCCCGCACGCCGATCTGGTGCAGCTCGATGCGGGTGTGGAACGCTCCCGCCAGATCCTTCACCAAGCTGCGGAAATCCACCCGCCCCTCGGCGGTAAAATTAAAGAGGATCTTTGTCCCGTCGAAGGCGTATTCCGCATCCACCAGCTTCATGTCCAAATGGTGTGCCTCAATGCGCTCCTGACAGATACGCATCGCCTCCCGCTCTTTCTGCTCGTTCTCCTCCTTGCGGCGCCGGTCGATATCGTCCGCCCGGCGCAGCACCGGCTTCAGAGAGCGCTCCGTCTCCGGTGTGTCCCGATTGAGCCGTACCACTCGGCCGCATTCCGCTCCCCGGGCGGTCTCCACCACCACCAGCTCGCCCGGCAGCAGCGTCATCCCCCGGGTATCAAAGTCGTATATTTTTCCGTTTTCCCGAAAACGGATGCCCACGCTTTTCCCCATTGTGTATATCCCTGCCTTTCTTACAGCCCGGCAGCCTGCCGCAGGCAGGCGCTCATCCGGGTCAAAAACAATGTCTGATTCATATTCTGCCGCAAATTCTGCTGCAGCGTCTCCGCAGTCTGTGCCAGCGCCATGAGCCGTCTGCCGGACAGGGCGGACGCCAGCCGCCGGGCCTCCTCCGGGGCCGTGGACAGCAGCCGTGTACCGCCGCAGCGCACCGCCAGCGCATCCCGAAACACCAGCTGCAAGCCGGACAACACCCCGGTCTGCAGCTCCTTTTGCTTTTCCAACCGTCCGGTGAGCCGCAGCAGCTCCCCCTCGGCGGGCGCACACAGCGCCCGGGCAAACTGTGGGGTCAGCTCCACTACCTGACGGAACGCCCCGTCGCCGATCCCGGCGATCACCTGCCCGATATAGCCGGAAAACAGGCTGTGTGCCTGCTGCAGCTGCTCCTCAGGAACAGCAGGCAGCCGCTTGCGCAGGAGAGGCGCCGCCGCCTCCCATTCCACCGCCTGCAGCGTCAGACACACACAGCGGGAGCGCACCGTCTCCAGCAGCTGCGCCCGGTTCTCACAGGTCAGAATAAACCGCACCAGCGCTGGCGGCTCCTCCAAAATCTTCAGCAGCGCATTCTGCGCCTGCGCAGTCATGGACTGTGCGCCCGCCAGCACGATCACCCGGCAGGGTGCCTCGTTGGGAAGTACATACGCCTCCTGCCGCAGCTGCCGCACCAGATCCACCGTGATCGTCTGTCCCTCCGCCCCGTATACGGCGATGTCGGGATGCACCGACTTACGGCAGGCGGCACACGTCCCGCAGGGACGCTCCGCCCCCGCCGGGGCGCCGCACACCGCCGCACGGGCCAGCTGCATCGCCAGCGTGCGCTTGCCGCTGCCCGGCTCACCCTCCAGCAGCAGCGCCTGCGGGAAACGCCCGGCGTCTACCTCGGCGGAGAGCTGTTGTTTCAGCGGCGCATTGCCGACAAATTCTCCGAATCGCATGGGCGTCCTCCTCTCCCCGCAGTTTCGGCGGACACTACCGCCTATCTTAAGTATTATACACGAAAACCGGCGCCGTTTCAAGATTTTTTTGCGCCGCCCGCCGGGCGGGTGCGCCCGACCGCCCGCAGCGGGCATAGCGGCGGCGCAGTGCGGCGGCAGCCTGCGGCGGCAAGAGCGGAATGAAGCCGCCGGCTCTGCGTCCACATCCGGTTCTTGACCATTTTTCCACCCGGTGCTATACTACTGCTCACAGGAACAAAAAGGAGCTGAGTCCATGCACTGTCAAGTCTGCGGCGCCGAAAGCGGGAAATACCCCCTGTGCAAGGCCTGCAACCAGCTGCGGGAGCAGGGTCTGGTCGCCAAATGCGGGCAATGCGGGCGGTGGCACCGCACCGACGCCCCTTGTCCGGCTGCACCGGCAGGAGCGCCGACCGGGGATGCACCGGCATCCACCGCTCCCGACACGCCCTATCTGTATGCACTGCGAAACCGGCTGGTTTCCGCCAATGAGCAGGGATATTACACCGCCATACAGGCGGCGCTGCCCCCGGGATACCATGTCTATCCCCAAATAAATCTAGCGGCGGTCATCGAACGCACCGACCACTCCCGGTTTTGCAACGAGCTGTTCCGCAATGTAGATTTTCTGATAACCGACGGGAATTTTACCCCGAAGATCGCCGTAGAGATCAACGATCGGACCCACCAGAACGCCGACCGACGGGAACGGGACAGAAAGGTGCGACAGATCTGCGAGGAAGCCGGTCTGCCGTTAGTCACCCTGTGGACGTCGTACGGGGTACAGCCGGACTATATTCAAAAACGGCTGACCGAGGCACTGGAGACACCTCCGGCGCGGGTGCATCATTTCTCGGAGGCAGCGGCACCTGTGCCCAACACCAGGAATACAGCACCCATACCCGCTTTTATCCCACCCTATTCGGTTCCTGTCATCAAAAGCCAAAGAAAAAAGCCTGTTCCCCCTGCCTTGGTGATCATCTTAGTTCTTCTGGCATTCATTTCTTTGTTTGCTCTTGCATATTTGTTGCCACAAATTTCTGACTGGCTGGATTCACTATAAGACCAAAGGGCTGCCGCACTGTGTGCGACAGCCCTCGTTCTGCATATATCCTGCGCCGTCTCACCGCAGGGTGTCGGCAATCTCAAAAATAAGCTGCTCCGTCTTATCCCAGCCCAAGCAAGGGTCGGTGATGGACTTGCCGAATACATGCTCCCCGATCTCCTGGGCGCCATCCTCCAGATAGCTCTCGATCATCAGACCCTTCACCATAGAGCGGATGTCCTCGTTGTGATTGCAGCTGTAGACCACGTCCTTGGCGATGCGGATCTGCTCCAGATACTTCTTGCCGGAGTTGGCATGGTTGGTGTCGATGATGGCTGCCGGGTTCTTCAGCCCGGAGGCGGCATAGGTGTCGTGCAGCTTCACCAGGTCCTCATAGTGATAGTTGGACACGCTCTTGCCCGCAAAGTCCGTATACCCCCGCAGAATGGCATGGGCATAGGGATTGCCCTGACTGACCACCTCCCAGCCACGGTAGATAAAGGTATGGCTGTGTTGGGCGGCGGTGATGGAGTTCATCATCACCGTCAGGTCGCCGCTGGTGGGATTTTTCATCCCCACGGGAATATCCAGCCCGCTGGCGGTGAGCCGGTGCTGCTGGTTTTCCACCGACCGGGCGCCCACCGCCACATAGCTGAGCAGATCGGACAGATACCGGTGGTTATCGGGATACAGCATCTCATCGGCGCAGGAAAAGCCGTAATCCTTCAGCGCCGCCATATGCAGCTCCCGGATGGCGACGATGCCCTTGAGCATATCCGGGGTCTCGTCCGGGTTGGGCTGGTGGAGCATCCCCTTATAGCCGTCCCCGGTGGTGCGGGGCTTGTTGGTGTAGATGCGGGGCACGATCAGCAGCTTGTCCTGCACCTGCTCCTGCACCCGGCACAGGCGGGAGATGTATTCCAGCACCGGCTCCCGGCTGTCCGCCGAGCAGGGGCCGATCACCAGCACAAATTTCCGGGACTTTCCCTCAAAGATCTGCTTCAGCTCCTCGTCCCGGGCAGCCTTGATCGCTGCCAGATCGTCGGTGAGGGGGTACATCTCCTTGATCTGCATGGGAATAGGTAATTTTCGCTTAAAGGTCATATTCATCGTTATTTCCTCCGATCAGACTTGTTTATCGAATCGTTTACGCCGCTGGGTGGACAGGCGCATCATCTCCCGGATGCCCTCCCGATCCCCGTCGGCAATGCGGTCATATAACTGATTGAACGTTTCCCGGAACCGTTCCATCTCCCCCAGCAGCGCCGGGCGGTTGTCCAGAAACAGCTCGCTCCACATCTCATCGTTGATGCGGGCGATACGGGTCAGATCCCGGAAAGAGTCGCCGGTATAATCCTCCAGCCCGGGGGTATTGTTGCAGCACATGAGAGACACGGCGATGCAGTGGGTCAGCTGGGACAGGAAAGCGATCATATCGTCGTGCATCCCCACCGACAGCTCCGACACCCGGGCAAAGCCCAGCGTCTCCCCCAGATCTCGGCACAGCTCAATGGCAGCGGGGGTATTCTGCTCCGTCGGCACCACGATATAGTTGGCGCCCCGAAACATAGCGGCGGTGCTGTTTTCCACCCCGCAGACCTCCCGCCCCGCCATGGGGTGAGCGGCGATGAACTCCACATCCGGGCGCAGCATCGCCTGCACCCGTCCGACGATGCAGCCCTTGACGCCGGTCACATCGGTGAGGATGGCACCGGGCTTGAGCAGCGTCTGGTATTCCTCCAGCCATTCCAGCAGCACATGGGGATACAGCGCAAACACCACCACATCCGCTGCCCCCACCAACGCCGGATCGACCCGGGTGGCAGCGGTGCGGACGATGCCCTTTTCCAGCGCAAAATCCACCGAGGACTGTTCCTTCGTGATGGCATCCACCCGATAGCCCCGGGCGGTCAGCCCCTCGGCATAGCTGCCGCCCAGCAGACCTAAGCCGACGATGAGTATGTGCATATTCTTTTCCAGCTTCATGGGGTATCCTCCGTCACCGGCACGCCTAAAGCAGCCAGCCGTTCAAAATAATCCGGAAAGCTCTTCGCCACCGCCTGTGCCCCGGCGATGGAGCCGCCCGTCACGGTGCAGAGCAGGCTCAGCGCCATGACGATGCGGTGGTCATTATGCCCATCCAGCACAGCGACAGGGGAGCGAAGCACACCCGGCTCCACGGTGACGGCGTTTTCCTCCACCGTGCAGCGGATGCCGAATTTCGCCAGCTCCTGCGCCATGGCGTGACCCCGGTCACTCTCCTTGATGCGCAGCCGCCGGGTGCCGGTGAGCCGCACCCCATGGAGCGCCGCCCCCAGCGCCATCAGCACCGGCCCCAGATCGGGGCAGTCGGCAATGTCCAGCGTGGGGCAGCCCGTCGCCAGCAGCGGATACCACTGCCGGTAGACGGCGTCCCCCTGGGCGGTATCCTCCGGCAGCCCCGTCACCGCCACCGCCCCGCCCAGCAGGTTCAGCCCCTCCAGAAAGGCGGCATTGGAATGATCCCCCTCCACCGTCAGCCGGCAGGGGGCATAGGTCTGCCCGCCGGGGATCCGCATATGCAGCGGGGTGTCCCGCTCCACCGTGACGCCAAAAGCCGCCATCGCCCGCAGAGTCATATCCACATAGGCGGCGCTTTCCAGACCGCCCACAATTTCAATGGTGCTGTCCCCTGCCAGCAGAGGCAGCGCAAACAGCAGCCCGCTGATAAACTGACTGGACACATCCCCCCGCACCCGGTAAGCACCGGCGGGGAGCGGTCCCCGCACCGTCACGGACTGCTCCTCCGCCCGGAAGAACAGCCCCCTCTCGGCGCACAGCTCCTCATACACCCCCAGCGAGCGCTGCAGGAGCCGGGGGCTGCCGATGAGGGTCGCCGGCTCCGTGCCCAGCAGGCACAAGGGGATCAGAAACCGCAGGGTGCTGCCGGATTCCCGGCAGCACAGGGGCTGCGCCGCCCCCCGCCGGGGGTCAGCGCCCCCCAGCATCACCGTATCCCCCTGCCGGGAAACGGCGGCGCCCAAAGCCGCCAGACAGTCCAGCGTCGCCCCCATATCCTCGGAGCCGGACACCCCCTGCACGGCGCTGCCCGCCGACAGCGCCCCGCCGATGAGATACCGGTGCGCCATGCTTTTGGAGGGGGGCGCCGCCACCGTTCCCTGCGCCCGCCCGGGATGGATCGTTATCGTCATAGCGTATCTCCGTAATTGTCCAGCAGATACTGCATCGCCTCGGTATACCCCGCCGTGCCGTGTCCGCAGATGGTTTTCACACACGCCGCCCGGATATAGCTCACCTGCCGGAAGTCCTCCCGTGCCGCCACATCGGAGATATGCACCTCCACGGTGGGAATCCCCACCGCCTTAACGGCATCCAGCAGGGCGACGCTGGTATGGGTGTACGCCCCGGGATTGATCACGATGCCGTCGGCGTCCCCGTAAGCGCTCTGGATGGCATCCACCAGATCGCCCTCGTGGTTGGACTGGTACAGCCGCACCTCCACCCCGTGGGCGGCGGCATACTGCCGCACCCGGTCGCACAGAGCGGGATAGCTCTCCTGCCCATAAATGCCCGGCTCCCGGATCCCCAGCATATTGAGATTCGGTCCGTTGATCACTAAAATTTTCATATCCGCTCCGCCTTTCCTACTCCGCTGCCTGCCGCCACAGCGCCGTCAACGCCTGCACGTTGTCCTCCCGGCTGTCTACCGCCGCCAGCACGGCGTCCGCCGCCGCCCGATAGAGGGGATAGCGCTCCCGATACCGCTGCGCCAGCAGCGCCCGGGTCGCCGACAGGGGGCGATCCGCCGTGACCGCCAGCCGCTCCGGCGGGCGGTCTATGAAGATCAGCGTGCCGTTCTCCCGCAGGAGGCGGATATTCTCCGGGTCAAGGATCGCCCCGCCGCCGGTGGCAATAACGGCGGACTGCTCCGCCGCCAGACGGGCGATCACCTCCGCCTCCACCCGGCGGAACGCCGGCTCTCCCTCGGCGGCGATCCACTGCGCCGGGGTGCGCCCGGTCTGCTGTCGGATCTCCGCATCGGAGTCTAAAAACCGCTTGCCCAGCGCCGCCGCCGCCCGCTGCCCCAGGGTGGTCTTGCCGCAGCCGGGCATCCCGATCAGCACCAGATTGCGCTTATCTGTCTCAATGGCGGTAAACACCCGCTCGATCGCCGCATCCGCCACCGGCTGCCCGATGAATTTTTCCACCGCATAGGCTGCCTGCGCCACCAGCATATACAGCCCGCCGCTGGCATTCAAACCCCGCTGCCGGGCTTCCACCACCAGCGCCGGACGCAGGGGATTATACACCGCATCCGTCACCGAGGTCAGCGCCGGATAATCAGCCAGCTCCAGCGCCATATCTCCCAGATGGGGATACATCCCGCAGGGGGTGGTGTTGATGAGCGCCTGCGCATCCCCATGGAGCCGGGGGGCATCGGCATAGGTCACCGCATCCTCCCGGGCGGTGCGGGACAGGCGCACCACCTGCGCCGCCCCCAGCGCCCGGGCGGTGGCTACCGCCGTCTTGGAGGTGCCGCCGCTGCCGGTGACCAGCACCTTTTTGCCGGTGAGGGACACCCCCTGCCGGCGCAGCAGCGCCGTCATTCCCGCCATATCGGTGTTATAGCCGTACAGCCTGCCCTCCCGCCGGACGATGGTGTTCACCGCTCCGATCTGCCGGGCGGTGTCGCTCACCTCATCCAGATAGGGGATCACCGCCTCCTTATAGGGAATGGTGACATTGATCGCCTTAAAATCCGCCCGGCGCATAAACCCGTCCAGCGCCTCCGGCGGAAGCTCCACCAGCTCATAGGGATAGTCCGCCAGCTGATTATGGACGATTTTGGAGAAGCTGTGTCCCAGCTTTTTCCCGATACAGCCGTATTCCATGATCCAGACCGTCTCTTTCCTGCATAATTGTTGCCCGGCTGCCGCTCTACGCCAGCCAATCCGTGCCCCAGCGCCCCACCAGCAGATCCGCCAGCACCAGCGCCGTCACGTTGTCCACCACAACCCGTGCCCGATGGACGATGCAGGGGTCATGCCGCCCCTTGCCCTGCAGCGTGGTGTCCGCTCCCGCAGCGAAATCCACCGTATCCTGCTCCCGCCCGATGGTGGGGGTGGGCTTCACCGCCGTGCGGAAAAGCACCGGCATCCCGTTGGTGATGCCGCCGTTCACACCGCCGTTGTGGTTGGTGACGGTCACCACCCGTTCCCCCGCCATGCGGAAGGGATCGTTCGCCTCGCTGCCCCGGCGGTCGCACAGAGCGAAGCCG
The DNA here is from genome assembly GCA_934630515.1 of uncultured Eubacteriales bacterium. Lineage (GTDB taxonomy): Bacteria > Bacillota > Clostridia > Oscillospirales > Acutalibacteraceae > UBA5905. Next base: position 11,383 of record CAKTVV010000004.1, read on the forward strand.
TCCCCAAACTCCACGCCCTTGACCGCAGGGATGGCGAACAGGGCGGCGCTCAGCACACTCTCCACCGAGGAGAACCAGGGTTCACCCACCCCGGCGGGCACCCCCAGCGCCACCGTCTCCAGCACGCCGCCCACGCTGTCGCCCTCGGCCCGGGCGGCACGGATACACGCCTGCATCCTCTCCCCCGCCGTCTCGTCCAGCACAGCAAAGGGGCGCCCGTTCAGCACCTCTGCATCGGCGCTCCAATCGGCAAATGCCCGGTCGTCGATACCCCCCAGACGGGCAATATGGCTGGCGATGACGATGCCCTTTTGCTCCAGCGCATAGCGCACGATAGCGCCCGCCGCCACCAGCGCCGCCGTCACCCGGCCGCTGAAATGCCCGCCGCCCCGGGGATCGCTGCAGCCCCGGTATTTTACATAGCCGGTATAGTCCGCATGCCCCGGGCGGGCGATATGCTCCATGGCGCTGTAATCGCCGGAGCGCACATTTTCATTGGGGATCCGGATGCTCAGGGGCGTGCCGGTGGTCTTGCCCCGGTACACGCCGCTGTCGATGACGAACCGATCCGGCTCCTGCCGGGGGGTGGAAATATCCCCCACCGGGCGGCGCAGGCTCAGCTGCGCCCGGATATAGTCCTCCTCCACCGGCAGACCCGGTGCCAGCCCATCCAGCACGGCGCCCACCGCCGCCCCGTGGCTCTCCCCATAGAGGGTCAGGGTCAGATTGGTACCCAGCACGTTCTTCATGGCAATACCTCCCGGATCCGGTCAGCGAACACATCAAAGGGCAGGGTCTGCAGCTCCCACTGCCCCACCGCCGGTACATACACCACCGTGATGTCGCCCCCCGCCAGCTTCTTATCGTGGCGCATGGCGTCGATGAGCCGCTCCTTCTCCCCGGAAAAGGTGGTGGGCAGCCCCAGCCTTTCCAGCACCGGCAGCAGCCGCTGCCGCACCGCCGGGGCGCACATGGGCAGCATCCCCAGCGCCACACATTCCCCGTGATAGAGGGTGGTCATGCCGCACTCGCTCTCGATGGCATGCGCCAGCGTGTGCCCAAAATTAAGGATCTTCCGCAGACCGCCCTCTTTTTCATCCTGCTCCACCACCTGCCGCTTAATGCGCAGAGAGGCTTCGATGATTTGGTCGATGTTTTCTCCCGCATCCGCCGTCTCGAAGAGAGCAAACAGCACCGGGTCGCTGGTGAGGGACATTTTCACCGCCTCCGCCAGCCCGTTGGCGATCTGCCGGGGCGGGAGGGTGTGCAGCGTATCCGGGTCGATCAGCACCGCCCGGGGCGGGTAAAAGGCTCCCACCAGATTTTTGTAGCCTTCAAAATCCACCGCCACCTTGCCGCCGATGGAGGAATCCACCTGAGACAGCACCGTGGTGGGAATGTTGTAAAAATCGATCCCCCGCATATAGGTGGCAGCGGCAAAGCCCGCCAGATCCCCCATCACGCCGCCGCCCACCGCCACCACGCAATCGGTGCGGGTGAACCGGCGCTGCGCCATCTCCTGCAAAAGCCGGGTGTATTGCGCCATACATTTCGTCGGCTCCCCCTGAGGCAGCGTCACCACCGCAGGCTGGCTGCACGTCGCCGCCACAGCGGCGGCATAGGCGGCGGGCACCCCGTCGTCGGTGACGATCAGCGCCTGCCGATCCAGCCGGAGATATTCCCCCGCCCGGGATAAGCCGCCCCGCTCCAAATGGATGGGATAGCTGCCCCCGGCGGTCTTTACCGTTAAGATCATATCCTGTACTCCTCCCTGCTCACGGAATGAAACCGGGTTCAGCCGTCCTCGCCCTTGAGCACGATCTCCTTTTCAAAGCTGCCCACGATGCGGATGGTGCTGCACTTCTCCTTAAGGCAGCGCAGCATCTCCCGCCCCTTGTCGCTGTGGATGTTGCCCTCCCCCTCGGCATAGAAATAATAGCTCCAGATCAGCTCCTTGGTGGGGCGGCTTTTCAGCGCCCGCAGGTTAAAGCCGTACTGACCGATGGTCGCCACCGCTTCGCCCAATGCACCCGCCTCGTTGGCGACGGTAAAGAGCATGATAAACTGATTATCCGCCTTGCCGGGGGCTTTCGGGGTCTTGGAGAATACCGCAAAGCGGGTGGTGTTGTTGCCGCTCTCGTTGATGTGCGCCTCCAGCTTTTTCAGCCCGAATTTGGCGGCTGCCTCGTCGCTGCCGATGGCGGCGGTATCGTGCCGCCCCCATTCCGCCACCTGACGGGCGGCGACGGCGGTGTTCACCGCCTCCACCGGCTCAAAGCCGTGGCGGCGGATATAGGCGGCGCACTGCCCCAGCGCCTGGGGATGGCTCACCACCCGTTTCACCTCATCCATGGTGGTGCCCTTCACCGCCAGCAGATTCTGCACCACCTCGATATCGTAGATGCCGTTGATATACAGCGGACCGAAGAATGCCAGATCCATCACCTGCCCCACGTCGCCGTTATAGCTGTTCTCAATGGGCAGGATCACGCAGTCGCAGGCGCCATTCACCACGGCATCGTAGGCAGCCTTGAAATCCCCGTGGGGCACGGCAATGGCGTCGGGGAACACCCGGTTGGCGGCGATGTTGGCGAAAGCGCCCTCCACGCCGCTGTATGCCACCCGCATCCCCTCCAGCAGCCGGTGCTGGTATGCCTTGGACACCTCCATGGTGCTGCGCAGAAAATCCACATAGTAGGGGCGCAGCGCCTCATCCGCCACCAGCCCCGCATTGCGGCGGATGACCTCCGCCTCCCGGGCGGCGTCAAACACCCGCACCCCGTTGGCTTTCTTATACTGCGCCACGGTGCGCACCGCCGCCATGCGCTGCTCAAACAGCTGCGCCATCGCCTTATCAATGTCGTTGATCGCCAATCGGGCGCTTTCCAGCTCTGTCATACCGCACTCTCCCTGTTTTGATAGGTCTCCGCCAATGCCTTAAAGCGGGGCAGCGCCCCCTCGATGGTCTCCGGGGCGACGCAATAGGCGATCCGCACATAGCCGGGGCAGCCGAAATCGTCCCCCGGTACCAACAGCAGCTCAAACCGCTTCGCCCGCTCACAGAACGCATAGGCGTCCGGCTCCGGGGCTTTCACAAACAGATAAAACGCCCCCGCCGGCGGGGTCACCGCATAGCCGCAGGCGGTCAGCGCTCCATACAGCCGATCCCGGTTCCGCCGATATACGGAAATATCCGGCAGCAGCGCCGCACATTCCCCTACCGTGTATTGCAGCAGACTGGGGGCACACACATAGCCCAGCGCCCGTCCGGCGCCGCATACCGCCGCATATACCTCCCCGGCGTCGGCCGACGCCGACGGCACAAAGATATAGCCGATCCGCTCCCCCGGCAGGGAAAAGGACTTGCTGTAGGAATAGCACACCAGCGTATTGGGATACAGCGCCGGAATGTAGGGCACCTCTCCGTCATATGCCAGCTCCCGATAGGGCTCATCCGCCAAAATATAGATGGGGTGCCCGTAAGCCGCCTGCTTTTGCTCCAGCATCGCCGCCAGCGCCCGCAGGGTTTCCTCTGTATACACCGCCCCGGTGGGATTGTTGGGGGAATTGAGCAGCAGCACCCGGGTATTCTCCGTGACGGCGCTCTCCAGCGCCGCTACATCCGGCTGAAAATCCCCCATCCGGCAGGGGACGGTAACAAACTCCGCCCCCGCCGTCTCCGCAAACACCCGGTATTCCGGGAAAAAGGGCGCCGGGCAGACCACCCGCTCGCCGGGAGTGACCAGCGCCTTCAGCGCAATGGTGAGGGACGCAGCCGCCCCGCAGGTGAGATACAGGTCATCCTTATCCGCTGCCACGCCGAACCGCTGCCGGATGGCGGCGGCGATCTTCTCCCGCACCGCCGGAGCGCCGGGGGCAGAGGTATATCCGTGGAGCGCCACCGGGTCGGTCTCCCGTACCAGCCGCTCCATCGCCTCCGTCACCGCCGCCGGGGCGGGAATGCTGGGATTGCCGAGGCTGAAATCAAACACGTTCTCCGCCCCGATCTCCGCCCGCCGGCGGTTGCCGTATTCAAAGATCTCCCGGATCACCGAGCGATGCTTGCCCAGTGCCGCCATCGATTCATTGGCCATATCCTATGCCCCCATTGATCGTCTCAAGATAAAAATGAAACCCGCAACCATCCTCCTGCAAAAAAAATGCATGAGCTGTTGCGGGCTGTCCGTACAATATAAGGAAAGCAGCGGTTTACCGCTCCCCGGTGTACAGACAGTCCGTCGTATACAGATAAAATCGTCCGCTCTGATACCCGAACAACCTGCTCACCCTTTCCTTTGTAAAGTTCACAAGGGGTATTCTACCCCGTTTTTGCCGGTTTGTCAAGAGAAAATGCAAAAATAATTTTGCGCTTTTAAGCGATAAAGCGAGCCGGCACCGGACCGCTTGACAAACAGCAGAAAGCCCTTTATACTGGATCCGATAACCGATTGGTTGACAGACGATGGGCAAATGAACAGGGGGATGTTTTATGCAATTGGGAAGAACACTGATTTTGGGTGACAGCTATTCGACCTTTGCCGGGTATATTCCCGAAGGATTTCACGCCTGGTACCCACAGGCTGACGGCAATGACGTGCAGCGGGTGGAAGACACCTGGTGGTACGGGCTATTGGACGGTCAAAACAACATACTGGTGCGCAACGACAGCTTTTCCGGCGCCACCGTGTGCAACACCGTCCGCCCGGAGCTGTCCGTGGATACCTCGTTCGTGTCCCGGCTGCAGGCGCTGGTCGCCGGAGGCTTCTTCGTCAAAAATCCGGTGGACACGGTGCTGGTCTTCGGCGGCACCAACGACCACTGGACGCAGGCACCGGTGGGGCAATTCCAGACCGCTCCCTTTACTGAGCAAGACCTGCTGGCGTTCGTGCCGGCTTGCTGCGCCATCGCTGCGCAGCTGGCGGAAAGCGCCCCGACCGCCAAGGTCTGCTGGCTGATCAATACGGAGCTGGGGGAGGACTATTCCGCCGGTATCCGGCAAGCCGCTGCGTATTACGGTCAGACCTGTCTCGCCTTTGCGCACATCGACAAGCAATCGGGCCATCCCAGCGTACAGGGGATGGCGGAGATCGCCGCAGCGATACGGGCATTTTGAATGAGCTGCTGCTTGGGCAGCAGCTCTGGCTGTCCGAGCAGCAGTTCAGGCTGCTGCCGTCCGAGCCGATGCACCCGGGTGAGCCGTGTGCCTGACCGCTATCCCTGCGCCCCGATAAAAACAGAATGCTCCCCGGCGGGAAACCCGCCGGGGAGCCAAACAGGACTTATTCTGCCAGTCGCCGGAACATATCGTCAAACAGGGCATCCCGCCGGATAGCGGTGATGTACCGCATGGGCTTGCGGGCAGGATCGAAGGTATAGCGGGAATCGTATTCCGGCACCGGTGTGGGGCGTATATCCCCGGTCATAAACCGATCGCCGTCATTCATCAGCCATGCCACGGCGGTCACATCCCAGAGCGTGCGGCTCCAGGGCCGTTCCACCGCCTCGTTGCGATACCCGTCCACCGTCAGCCGGCACAGATAGTCCGCCAGCGCTCCTTTTCCGCCCAGCCAATGCTCCAGCTCATACCGGGTGGTGAGAAACGGCTCCACCACCCCGAAGCAGGGCAGCTGCACCAGCGGCGCCGGGCTGTCAAATACCACCCGGGCGGCGGCTATATCCTGCGCCATATTGAACTCGTCGATCCGGGGCAGATGGTGGGCATGGCCGCCCAGCCATACGATCACCACATTTTCGGCGATGGCGGGTTCCAGCAGCAGCGCCGACGCAATATCGGTCAGCGCCCCGATGCCCACCAGATACAGGGGCTTTTCCGGGGAATACCGCCGTGCCGTCTCCACCATAAACCGGGCAGCCGGAGACTCCACCGGCGTTTTTTCGTCCGGCAGATACGCCCGGGAGCCGGGATGGCACCGCTCCAGCAGATCTGTCCGCCCTGCCACCGTTACCACCTGCTGCAGCGCCTCCCAGGTCTTGTCCGCCCCCTGCGCCGGGTCGGGTATCTCCTTCGTCGCAAACGGGGCGGAGCAAAGCCCCACCGGCCGCAGCCGTTCCTCGCTGCGCAGCAGATATCCGATGGCAAACTGGTCGTCGATCTCATTGGAGACGTCTGTATCCAGAATTACATCCACCGGCTCTGTCGGCGCATCCAGATTCTTTCGGTACTGTGCATACGTCATACTTATCTCACCTCAGCTGTCGTTGGTAAGAACAGTATACCGGATCCGGGGCGGGCGTGTCTATCGTCCAATGGCTGTTTTTCTTATACGGAGTGGCTTTTTCTGTATTCCGCCGGGGCAGCGCCAAAGCGCCGCCGGAACGCCGCCGAAAATTGGGGCGCCGTGGAAAACCCGCAGCGGTACGCCGCCTCCGTGCAGCTCACCGCCGGGTCCTCCAGTATCCGGCAGGCCGCCTGCAGCCGCCGCTCCAGCAAATATGCCCGGGGAGATTGCCCGGTCACCTGCTTAAAATAGTGGTGGAAATGATCATAGCCGTAATGAAATTGCTGCGCCAATTCCGAAAACACGATCTTCTCGTGGTAGTTTTCGTCCAGATATTGAATGACAAACTGAAGATCTCTGTGCATATGCCGGCGGGAGCTGGGCTGCCACCGCAGCAGCAGCGCCACCAGCTCCCGCAGCTTGGCGGACAGCATCAGCCGGTATCCCTCCGGCTGCTCCAGCAGCTCCCGCAGCACGGTTTTCAGCACGGGGTACAGCTGCCCGCTGCCATCCACTCCCACGGTCAGCGGCAGCGGCACCGGGCTGGTAAACTGCACGACCAGCAGGGAGGAATCCCCCCGGTGGGTCTCCCCGTGCAGCATTCCCGGCGGCATCAGGGCAAAGACCGCCGCCCCCAGCGGGTAGGCTTGCCCCTCAATCACCGTTTCACCCTCATCCAGCATATAATACACCAGCTCATAGCACTGATGGAAGTGCATCCCTACCGCAAACGGTCCCTCCCGCACCCACTTTACGGCGGTCAGCACCGCAAATTCCGTCTCACCCGCTTGTGTCATGGCTTTCGCTCCCTTCACCGCTCTCACTGACGGTAAGCATACCGCATTTTAGGAGGATTGTCTACCGGGTTTTGCAAAAATCTCCGAGCGCCGGGTCTTTTCCCCGGGCGCCGGGGGGATTCCTCCCGCCCGGCAGCACCCTGCACCGCAAACGCTCCCCGGCGGAAGATCCGCCGGGGAGCGTTATTTATCCTATCCGATTTATTCCGCAGCGGTGGATCGGCGGAACACCTCCGCCGAAATTTCCCGGCACAGCGCCGTGATCCGCCCGATCTCCTCGGTGGCATCGTCCCGCATCCCTCCGGCGATCCAGTCGATGGTCAGTCCGAACAGCTCGCACTTAAAGAAACGTACCGCCAGCTCCCGCTCCTTGTCCCCCGGCGGCACCTCGCCGTAGACGGTGTTGAGATAGGTGGTGATGACGTATTCGCACAGTGCCAGAGAATACCGCTCGTACACATCCCGGTTGACGGAATTGTAGATATGCTGCACCGCCTTGCGGTTTTGCAGCGCAAACTGGAACGCCAGCTCGGCGCACTGATCCAGAGAGCTGATGGAGGAATAGGTGGCGATGAGCCCGTCCACCTCCTCCTTGATGATCTCCTCGATCAGAGTGGGGATATCCTGATAATGATAGTAAAAGGAGTTGCGGTTGATGCCGCAATCCTCCACGATGCTGCGCACGCTGATCTTGCTCAGGGGATACTCGTTGAGCAGCTTCATAAAGGACGTTTTTATGGCCGTTTTCGTAAAATTCGGCACGCCGGATACCTCCTTAAACGGAAAAAGTCAACTTACAAGAGGTATCATACCACATTTTTCCGCCGGGTGCAAGCCTTATCCGGCGATCCCCAGCTCGATAAAACACCGCAGTGCCGCATGGTTCACCTCGCCCTCAGCGGTCACCCGATAATAGATGCCGTGGACGGCGAGATCCGCCACCACCTTATCTTTGCCGACTTCGTATACCTTTACATCATACGTTTCGCCGTCCGAAGCCTTGAATTGGTTGACTTCATCGGTCTCGCTCAACAGCCGCCGGTCGGCAAAGGCGGCGGGGGGAGCGATCCGGCTGGCGGTCACGGACACGGTGAACCGCTCCGAGAACGCCGCCCCCTCATACAGCTGCATCATCTCCGCCGTATAGGTGGCTATATCGTCCACGATCTGCCCGTCCTCCCGGCGGCGCACCAGAGAATAGGCGTCGTTTTCCACCGGCGTGACTGTGCACCGGGTATACGACCCGGGATAGGCCTGCTTTTTCCAGAAATCCGCCAGCGCCTGCCGCAGATCCCGCCCAAAATAAACGGCCGTTTCGGCGGCGGTGCGGCGCTCCGTCACGCACTGCTCCGGATCCCAGCGCCTTGCCTGCTCCGCCGTGCCGGTCACCACATTCACACACCAGATGATCTTGCCGTCCGGCTTTGCCGGCGCTTGGCTGCTCTCCGTCGGACTCTGGGGATCGTTCACGGTTGCCGACCGGCTGGTGGTGGTCTGCTCCCCGCTGCCGTCGGGAGCGGTGGTCGTCTGACCCTCGCTGTTGGGGGCGGTGATGACGGCGTCCTCCGCCGGCTCTCCTTGGGGCGTGTTCGGCTGGCTGCTCTCCATCCCCGGCAGGGGGCGAAACACCCCGCTGCGCCAAATTCCCAGCCCGGCGGCGCCCGCCAGACATACGCAGCCCACCGTCGCTGCGCCCCGGGTCAGCCGCTGGCGCTTTTGCCGCCGCGCCCGCTCATAGGTGTGTACCCGCTCCAGCACCCGGGCGGTCATTTCTTCATAGGTTTTCATACACAAAGCCCTCCTGCTCCAATTGTTTTTTCAGCGCTGACCGGGCACGGCAGACCAACATTTCGGCAGCGTGGGGGCTTTTGCCCATGACGCTTGCCGCCGCCCGCAGAGAGAAGCTCTCAAAATACACCAGCCACAGAATCTGCCGGTAGTCCGGCGGCAACGCTGCCAGCGCTGTGTACAGCTGCCGCCTTTGCTCGTTTTGCAGGTAGGTCTGCTCCGGCTGGGCGAGCTCTCCCGGCTGCTGCACCGCCTCCTCCAGCGAGGTCTCCCGCCGCCGGGATCGACGCCGCCAGTGATCCACGGCGATGTGCCGCCCGATGGTATACAGCCACGTGCGGAAGGCGCTACCGCCCTTGTTGCGGGGTTTTTTCGTCCCCAGCCGCACAAAGGTGTCCTCCGCCAGCTCCTCCGCCAGAACCATATCGCCCACCAGCGTATGGAGATACAGGATCAGCCCGTCCTGATAGTCCCGGATGATCTCCGCCAAGCCCTGCTCATCGCCCTCCTCCCGGAACCGGCGATAGCTCTCTGCCCCTCGATCCATCGTACCCTCCTCATGTGAAAAAGACCTTTTTCACCTATTACACGCTCCAGCCCTCCAAAACCTCACAGACAATTTCAAAAAAGGACCGGCAGATTCCTTCCGCCGGTCCTGTGTATCGGTCTTATCCGCCCTTATGATCGGGATTGTGCTTTCATGCGCCACCAGACACCCAGCGCCAGCAGCAGGATCGCCCCGCCGGGAAGCGCCAGGATCCACAGCCGGTTGTGGGGCTGCAGCGGATCGGGCGCCGTGGCCTTATCCGCTGCCGCCATGGGGTCCCACGCATCGGCATCCGTCCCGGCGGCGCTGCCGGTCAGCTCCGGCAGCGTCAGCGCCCGGTCATACAGATACACCTCGTCCACCAGCATCGTCGCCCCGGTCTCCGCCGTGCTGCCACCAATGCACAATTGCTGCTCTGCGTCGGTCCCGGTCACCGCTATCGGCGTTTCGCTCACCGGCACGCTGTCCAGATAGAACCGGATGCCCGTGCCGCCGGCGACTATCGTCAGCCGATGCCATACGCCGTGGGTCAGTCCGTCAGCGCCCTCCGCCGACAGGGTCTGCGTCGCCCCGGCGGCATCCGTCACCTGCAGCAACGGGCTGTATACGAAGCTGCCGTCCTGTCCGGCAGCTGCCAGCCGGAACCCCGGCGTTCCCTCCAGCGTCAGCAGTGTCGGCTGCCGCTCCGGCTGGGTCTCCGCCTCCGTGGGCGTCCACTGTACCCAAAGATCCAGCGTAAATTCCGCAGGCAGCGTCATTCCCTCCAGCCGCAGCGTCTCTCCGGCCGCCAGCGCTATCGCCTGCCCGGACGTTTCCTGCTCAGACACAGGGCGTCCGGGTACCCATGTGAGATTCTCCGTCTCCAGCTGGGTGTCGCCCCGATAATAGGTCAGCTCCGGCGGCAGCGTCTCCGGCTCGGTCAGCAGCGCCACACCATCTGCTGCTGCCGGTGCCGGCTCCGACGGCGTCATCGACTCGGCGGGTTCTGCCGCCGCCGTCATTGTCAGCCCCAGCAACAGGATTGCTGCCAGCCAGCCGCTCCATCGTTTCATTGGCCGTTCCTCCCCATGGGTGTTGTTTTTCTCATCATACCACATTGAACGGCAAATGAAAACCCCCGGCGGGAAACTTTTCCGGCAGCGCATGGCAATGTCCCCGCTCCGGCAGGCCTATCCGGTTGTCCCGCCCGCCGAAACGCCCGGATTCGGCGGCGCCCCGGCGGGGAGCTTGCAGCGCCGCTCCTGTCCAGTCCGCTTTGTCAACATACGAAACAAAAGTAATATAATATTTTTTGTTGTTTTCCCCTCTAGAGCGAGGCGGTGCCTCGCTCTATTCACCCCTTTCGTTCTTTATCCCCAAAGAACCAAGGGTTTGAAACTTCGCTTGATGCTCGTTTCAAAAGGTTTATGTTATTATTTTTACTGTGTTTTATGTTATGCTCAATCTTCGATTTAATTTTAAAAAGTGCAAACGGGAGCAGAGCAGAGTGGAGTGAAGCAGATGACAGAGTTTCCCCTTGCAAAAAGCAAGGAAAAACTCTAAGTAGTGAAACGGTGTGCTTTCGCTTTCGTTCCGTTCGCATTGTGGTTTAAGAGTTAGGTTTTTTCATTGCCTACTATTTGCAACCCTTTCGGGAAATCTCACTCCGCCCTTGATTTTACACAATAGTTCCTTTTTCAGAGGTTCCACCCGCACAGTTCTCTTTTTTTATATGGCGATTTACTGACAACCTTTCCCATTGACGACAATTTAAGAAACCACACTCAAACCGCCGAGACGATTTATTACTTATGCTCGCCCACACACGAATTATTTTAGGGTGCTTATCGGTGTTATGCACCGCCTAAATCAAGCAAAAGAAAAAAGTCCTGTCAATTACTTACCGACAGGACTTTGAATTTTTAAGTGCTTTATCATACTTATATCAAAGTTCATTGCTTATAGGCAAGTAATGAACCGAGACTTAATTCCAATTCCGTGGAATTAGGTCTTTTTTTATTCAATTTGATTTAAGTATGTTTGTTATTATTGAAAATCGAAAACATAAAGAATTATAAACTAAACAATTTTTGCGAGTTTGCTCACAAAATAAGATATGGACTTTTTTCAGCATATAAATATAATTAAATTAGAGGCCTCGATAAAAAGCATAAAGGAGAATTGATTATGAATAGTATTTTTGCTAACAATCTCAAAAAATTACGATTACAAAAGAAACTCACTCAAGAACAAGTTGCGGAATTTTTAGGTGTCGGTTCTCAAACAATTTCTCGATGGGAGTGTAATACAACATACCCTGATGTTATGTTGTTACCTGAAATTGCAAAACTTTACTGTGTAACAGTTGATGACCTATTTAAAGCGAATTCTTCAGCATATGAAAATTATGCTCAACGGTTAGCATCTATTTACGAAACAACTCGAACCCCCGAAGATTTTATTTATGCAGATAATGAGTTCAAAAAACTTATTAAAAGCGGTGAATATTCAACAGAAGATATATGGACATATGGAACTTTGCACCATTTTATGATGCAGTATTCTATAAATAAAGCGATAGATTTATTTGACAAGGTAATTGATAAGGGTGCAGATATAAATCCAGATGTTTTTTGGAAAACCAAAACTCAAAAAATGCTTTTGTTTTCGCAAATTGGAAAAAGTAAGGAAAGTGTTGTATCGTCATTAGACAATATTAAAAAAGGTTCTAACAATGTAATTGATTGGAGATGTTTGATACAGGCATATATTTTTGATAAGGATATAAAAAATGCTTATGAATATTTTATTAAAGCAATTCAAAAGTTTCCTAATGATTCGATAATATATACATTAGGCGGTGATATTTGCGGAAAGTTGAACAGATATGATGAAGCATTATCGTATTGGGATAAAGCAGTTGAACTTGATAACACTTGCCTTGATGCTAAGTATTCAAAATTAAACTATTATGCACAAATTGGCGAAAAAGAAAAGTGTAAAAATATTTCAATAGAGATAGTTGAAGAACTTAAAAAAATGGGGCTTGATATTGAGGCGGAAGCAGAAGAAAAAAGATTAAAAAATTTAATTTAAAGGAAAAAAGATATGTGAGAAAACAAAATCTCTCATATCTTTTTTTGTTCGTTAAGTTCCTTTTGTAAGGTTTCATATAATGCTTGAATATCTTGCTCTACCGCTTTTCTTTTTTGTTCTAAATCGTAAAGTGTTTCGTTCATTTTCATTTGCTCCTTTCCGTTTTCTTTACAATAAATATGATATATTTTTTTGTAAATGGCGGTCTGCAAGACCTTACAGGTTTAGTATAAACCGTAGTAAGTCATATTTCTGCTCGAAACAAAACGAGATTATACATACTGATTTTGTAGAGCAGAGATATGACCGCACAAAAAAGCACCGAATCCCTGTGTGGTTTTTTGAAAGGTTAAAACGGCGACACATTTCCTTTCGTGTGTGTTGCCGTTCCTTTGCTCTTAAATAAAAGCAAAGGAGTTTTTGATATGAGCAATTATGCAATAATGCGATTTCAAAAATATAAACTCGGTAGTGTGGCAAATATTGAGCGACACCAAAAATATAGAGAGCGACTGCACAACCGAGCACACCCCGAAAGAGAAAAAGAAAATATTTCATATAGTCAATATAATGAAACAATGCGAAAAACTTTAAAAAGAGCAATTAAAGCTCAAGAGAAAGCAACGGGCAAAAAGGTGCGAAAAGATGCCATTGTATTAACTGAATTTGTTTTGACCTTTTCACCTGAAATGGAAAATCAAATTGATAAAAACGAGTGGACAAAGGCAAATGTCAAATGGTTGTGTAAGACCTTTGGAAAAGATAAATTATTAAAACTTTATACCAATGCAGATGAAAAGACATTTCACATACATGCCTATATTTCCACTTTTCACTTTCAACATCCCCTTTTTTTGAAAATATAATATCAAGTATTTCTTTGAAAATCCTATCTTTTTCACTGCTTGAAGCACCACAAAAGATATCCTTTCCTTGCATATTATATCACACTATTACTTTTGTTGCAAGTGTTTCGGTATCCTTTCGGATATTTCACCGGATCGAAAATCGTTCCGACCGGGCAGCCGCCCGGCGTTCTGTCCCCACCTCACGGCTGCCAAACCGGAGGCATGCCCCACAGGAAAGCCGCCGCCGAAAGCAAAAACCGACTTGCCCGCAGGCAAGTCGGTTTTCCATCCGTGGAATCAAATCAGCGGATACAGACCGTCATCCGCTCAGCCGCCGTTTGCGGCTGCACTGTTGGCTTTATTGGCGCTGCCGGTTTTGGGCGTTACCGGATTGCCGATCTGGGACAGTGCCGTCTTGACCTGGGGATCGTCCGCCACAGCGGTCAGCCGGATGTTCGCCTTTTGGCTGTCGGTCAGCGCCGATTCCAGATCGGGGGTGATGCCCTGATCCTGCCAGCTGCCGTTCTTCAGACGGCTGTATTCCCCCACCGTCAGCTTGATGGCGGAGTTGTCCGCCTCCAGCGTGAAGTATTCCTGATACTTCGCCTTACCGGCAGAGGTCTCGCCCACCACGGTGGTAAAGCTGAATTCCTGCAGCACCCCGGCGAAGAACTCCGCCTCACCGGCGGTCCCGCTGTTAATGAGGGTCGCCGTGGGCAGGCTCAGCTGATTGTTGGATTTGGACACCAGACTGGTGGCGGTGCCGTTTTTATCGGTCTCCGTGCCGTACTGCCCCAGAGGCATCAGATAGGCAATGACCTCCTCCGCCGCCGACCGCAGGCCACCCGCATTATCCCGCAGATCAAACACCAGTCCGGTCACCCCCTGCTCCACCAGAGAGGATACGGTGGATTTGAACTGCTCCGGAGTATTCTCGTAGAAAGCCGTCACCCGTACATAGCCGACAGAACCCAGCTTTTCACTCTGCACAGAGCGCAGAGTATGCTCATAGGCGGACAGCTCAAACGCCAGCGGCGAGCCCTCCCGCTCCACACTGAGCAGCACCTTGGCGGCGGCGTCCAGCTTAGCCTGTATCTCCGCCTCGGTCTTGCCGGCGACCTCCTCGTTATCCAGCGCCTTCAGCACATCGCCGACCTTGACGCCGCCCTTATCCGCAGCGGAATCGGCATCCACCCGCCAGACCACCAGCTGCCCGGCGGCGTTGACGCAGACGCCCAGACCCACGTCGCCGCAGCGGCCGGCCAGACGGTTTTTCTCCTGCACATAGCCCTCGGTGGAGAAATAGGCGGCATAGCGGTCGCCCAGACCCTTGATATAGCCCTCGGTGATCCCCCGACGCAGCGCCTCCTCATCCAGATCGGTGTAATATTCCCGCACCTTTTTGTCCACGTCGTTGATGTGGGTATACATCGCCTGCCGCTGGGACACGTCCTGCACCTGCCGGTTGAAATACCGGATCGCCACCAGCATGGTAATGGACACGGTCAGCGCCACCGTCAGAATAATGAGGGTGACCGCCGTGCTGACAGTAATCTTTTTCTTCATCGACTCACTCCGTTTTAGTTCACGTTGGGATGGACGTAGTTGGGATACGGATTGACGGATTTTCCGTTCAGGCGCACCTCAAAGTGGAGGTGGGGACCGGTCACATTGCCGGTGTTACCCGCCTTGCCGATGACGGTCTTGCCGCCCACCACCTTCTGCCCCACCCGGGCGTACATCTCCGAGCAATGAGCATACAAAGTGGTCACCGTCTGCCCGGCGCTGTTCTTGCCGTGCTCGATCACGCAGCTGTAGCCGTAGCCGGAGCTCCAGCCATAGCCCCAGGTGCTGGTATAGTTCGCCAGAATCACGGTGCCGTCCGCCGCCGCCACGATATTCTGTCCATAGATTTTAATGGGTCCATTGGCAATGTCGATGCCCCGGTGGATCTTGTTCCAGCGCTCCCCCCAATAGGAGGAGATCGCCCGCACCGTCGGCACCGGCCAGTACATCATCTGCCCATTATAGGTGCCGGTGGTGCCGCCGCCCTTGAGCAGCTCCTCCAGCGCCTTGTTGGCGCTTTCCAGTGCGTCCTGATTGCTTTTCAGCTGATCGTTATAGTCGTTGACCGCATTCTGGTCGCTGGATACCTCGCTCTGCGCCGTGGCATACAGGGAATCCAGCTCCTTTTTCTTGGCGTTGGAATCCGCCAGCTTGCTCTCCATCGCCTGCTTGTCCTGCTGCAGCTGGACTTTTTTGTCCTCCAGCGTCTGCTTTTTGGCTGCCAGCTCCTTCAGCTCCGTCTCCAGACTATCGATGATCCCCTGATCGTTGGCGGAGATGCGTTTCACCGCCTCGGATTTCAGCAAGAAATCGGTATAGCTCTGGGAATTAAGCAGCATCTGGATCGTCGTCACATTGCCGCTCTTCATCAGCGCCCGCAGCCGCTGCGCCAGTTTATCCTTGGTATCCTGCACCGAGGCTTCGTTGGCGGCAATGTCCTGCTCGGTGGCTGCGATCTGGGTCTGGGTCTCGCTCAGCTGCTTATCCAGCTCCGCCGTCTGGCTGGCGATGATATTCAGCTGCTTCACCAGATTGGAGATCTGGGAATTCACCAGATTCCGCCGCTGCTGGCTGGCGGACAGATCGCTTTTCGCCTTGGACAGGTTTTTCTTGATGGTGTCCTGCTGCTTTTGCAGCTCCCGCAGCTGGTTCTCCAGCTCCGTCTGCTGGGACGCTGAAGCGGTCAGGGGGGCGGCGCACAGAGCCACCATCACCGCCGCCATCAGCAGTGCTTTGATCCGCAGCCGTAAGCGCTTGTGTCTCATATCCGCATACTCCCTTCCTGCTTCAGATACTTGTTCATGGAAATAGCGCTGCCGCATACGCCCACCAGCACGCCGCCTGCCAAAAATCCGATGAGCAGCGGCGCCCATACCGCCCGGAAGGACACCAGACTCATCAGCACCCCAAAGGAGAACCGCTGCGCCAGCCAGCCATACAGCAAATAGATCAGCCCATAGCCGATGCCGCCAGCCAGCAGTCCCATCAGCACTCCCTCCACCACGAAGGGCAGCCGCACAAAGCTGTCGGTGGCGCCTACGGACTTCATAATATAAATTTCCAGTCGCCGGCTGTACACCGTCAGCTTGATGGTATTCACAATAATAAACAGCGACACCGCCAGCAGCACCACGATCAGAGCGCCGCTCACCGCCAGCACGATCCGCCGCACCCGGGACAGGGTGGCGGCAATGTCGCCGTCGTAGGAGACGCTTTCCACGCCCTCCACCTGCTCAATGGCGGTGAGACTGGCTTGGAAATTCTCCAGATCGTGCAGGGATACGATATAGGTATCCGGCAAGGGGTTGTCCTCCCCCTGATAGCTTTCATAGATCTCCTGCGGCAGCTCCTGACTGTAGCGCTCCAGACTCTCCTCCTTGGAGATGAAGCTCACCTTTGCCACATTGCCCAGCGCCTGCAGCCGTTCGCCCACCTGAGCGGTCGCCGTCTCGTCCAGCCCATCGACCAGATACACCGCCACCACATTCTGCTCATAGGCGGTCTGAAACAGGTGGTCGATATTGACAAAGAACAGATAGGAGAACCCCGTCAGCAGCAGGCAGATGATCAGCACGCCCACGCTCGCCAGCGCCATAAACCGGTTGCGCCAGGTGTTGCGCAGACCTTCGCCCACCAGATATTTCATGTCGTTCGCCCGCATCACAGGAGATCACCTCCCGCCAAAGCCGACTCCCGCCCCGGAGCCGCCGGCTTTTTGCCGGTATCGGACACGATCCGTCCGTCCGCCAGCGTGATCACCCGGTGATCAAACTGCTGCACCAGCTCATGCTCGTGGGTCACCATCAGCACGGTGGTGCCCTTTTCATTGAGCCGACTGAGCAGCTCCACAATGTCATAGGACATCTGGGGATCCACGTTGCCGGTGGGCTCGTCCGCAATGATCAGCTTGGGGTTATTCGCCAGCGCCCGTGCCAGCCCGACCCGCTGCTGCTCGCCGCCGGACAGCTCCAGCGGATGGCGGTCGCCCTTGCCCTGCAGCCCCATCAGCTCCAGCAGGTACGGCACCCGCCGCCGGATCTCCCGGGGAGAGCGCCCCGTCACCCGCATGGAAAAGGCAATATTCTCATAAACGGTCATGGAGTTAATGAGCCGGAAATCCTGAAACACAATGCCCAGATTCCGCCGGAAATAGGGCACCTCCCGCCGCTTCAGCCGGGAGAGCCGATAGTTGTTGACGATCACCTCGCCGGAGGTGGGTACCTCCTCCCGGACGATCAGCTTCAAAAACGTACTCTTTCCGGCGCCGGAGGCGCCCACAATAAACGCAAATTCTCCGTCGTCAATATGCAGATTCACGTCATTCAAGGCGTGACTGTTGGTTCCGTAGGTTTTATATACACTGCGAAATTCGATCATATGCCGAGCCTCCTTTGATTGCTGCGGCAGCGGGATGCTGCCGGTGGCTTCAGGCGCTGCCGCACGACGGCTGCCGCAGGGCTTGTCCACCCGGATCGGGCGGCAGCGAGGGCACAACGGGAGCACAGCGTGCCCCGGTTCTATGCCTGCCAAGCCGCATCCTATCCCATGCCAAGACCCCTGCGCCGATCGTTCCGGTTTCATTTTCGGCGCCGCCTTACACTTGTCCCCCACCAGTATAGCGGACGGAAAGCCACCCGCACAAGCATCAAGATCTTCCGGGAAAAACTGCCAACACAGCCGCCGACAGACACTGCCGACGGCTGTGGTATAGGCGGGCGGCCCTGCGGCCGCCCGATCCGATTGTTCTCTGCCGAAGATCAATACTTTACCGGATTGGCGTTAAGATACTTCTTCACCATCAGCGCAACCTTGAACACGATGGCATCGTCAAACTCCCGCAGATCCAGTCCGGTCAGGCGCTTGATCTTTTCCAGCCGGTACACCAGCGTGTTCCGGTGCACAAACAGCTTCCGGGAGGTCTCGGACACATTCAGGTTGTTCTCAAAGAACTTCTGGATGGTGAACAGCGTCTCCTGATCCAGCGAGTCGATGGAGCCCTTCCGGAACACCTCCCGCAGGAACATATCGCACAGGGTGGTGGGCAGCTGATAGATCAGCCGTGCCACACCCAGATGGTCGTAGCTGACGATGGTCTTTTCGGTATCGAATACCTTGCCTACCTCCAGCGCTACCTGCGCCTCCTTAAAGGAGGTCGCCAGATCCTTGATCTCCTCCACGGCGGTGCCGATGCCCACCACCGCCTGGGTGTAGAATTCGCCGCTGAGCGTATCCACAATAGAGCGGGCCAGCTTTTCCAGATCCTTGGTCTCGATGCCGGAGCGGATCTCCTTTACCAGCGCAATATCCGTCTCGTTGATGTTGATGACAAAGTCCTTGGTGCGCTCGGGGAACAGGTTCTGCACCACGTCGAATGCCGATACCTCCGTGCGGGCGGACACCCGGATCAGCAGCACCACCCGGCTGACGTCGCTGTTGAAGCGCAGCTCCCGGGCCTTGAGATAAATGTCCCCGGGCAGAATGTTGTCCAGAATCACATTCTTAACAAAATTGCCCCGGTCGTATTTTTCGTCATAATATTGCTTGATATTGGTCAGCGACACCGCCAGCAGCGCCGCATACCGGGCAGCATTGTCGTCCGAGCCCTCCACAAACAGCGCATACTCGCTGTGGGGGCGGGAGCCGAACGCATGGTAGGTGCAGTCGTGGATCACCACCGGCTCCTGCGTCATAAACACGTCGGTGGTCGCCTCCGGCACCGTCGCACCGATGCGTCCCAGATCGCTGCAGGCGATGATGGTCATCGTCTCGTCGATAACGCCCACCGTCCGGTCGATGGCCTCTCTGGTCTGGTGGATGATCCCCTGAAATAACCGATTGGACATATACATTACTCCTTCTGCAATAAATACGTATGGATATGCACCGCCAGACAACCCCACCCGACGCCGGAAGCCTCCGGCGCCGCAGCGGCCTGCACGCAAAGCTCTGTATACTCTCTCCGCAATGGCTGCGGCGGCTATGTGACGAGGAAAACCGGTACCCCATGCCGGTCATCCGACGGGTGTACGCAGTACCTCTCTGTTATTGTACACAATAATTCGCCTTTTTGCAAGACTTAAACGGCAAAAAATCGGTTTTTTTATCAAAAAAGGCAGGCTTTTCTTCGCCGCACCGGGTTTTCGGCGGTGAAAACACCCCATTCTCACTCGGTCTCCGGGGGCTCCCCGGTCGGCGCCGCCGGGTCCGGGGCGGCTGCCGTCCGCCGTTTTTTCCATGCGATGGCGTCCTTGACCAGCATCTGCACCACCGCCATCAGCGGCACCGCCAGGAAGATGCCCCAGAAGCCGAACAGTCCGCCGAACAGCGTAATGCTCAGCAGCACATAGATGGGGCGCAGCCCCACCGAGTTGCCCACCACCCGGGGCTGGACGATGTTGCCGTCGATCTGCTGCACCACAATAATATAGATGGCGACGCCGATGGCGGCGTAGATATTCCGGGACAGCAGGGTGATCAGCACGATGCCCACCGTACCGATAAGCGCACCAAAATAGGGGATCATATTCAGCAGCCCCAGGATCATCCCCAGCAGCACCGCATAGGGCACCCGGAAGATCAGCAGCCCGATGGACACCACCACGCCCACCACCATGGAGTCCAGAAACACGCCGTAGAAATATCCGTAGAAGATCGTGGCGATCCGGCGGCTGTACTGCCCCAGCACGGTGATATGCCGGGGCTTGCAGAACAGGCCCAGCACCGCCTTCAGCTCCCGGATCAGATTCTCCCGCCCCGACAGCATATAGAGGGAGACCATCACGGAGATGATCACATCCACCAGCGAGGAGGTCACGTTCACCACGCCCTTGAGCGCATTCATGACATTCTCGGTGCTGAGCAGGCGGGTGATGGTATCCAGCAGAGACTGATACAGGGTATCCAGCCGCTCCGCCAGATTGAACCGCCCCAGCGGCCCGTCGGGATCCACCCACGCCTGCAGCCGGTTTTGCGCCGCATCGATATAGTTGGGGATGGAGACCACCAGACCGGATACGCTGGTGATCAGGCGGGGGATCACCAGCGAAATCACCAGCGCCAACACCCCCAGCAGCAGCAGATAGACGATCAGCAGCGCCAGCGGACGTGCCAGCCGCTGCCAGAATTTCTTTTTACAGCGCAGGAACCGCTTTTCCAGCCAGCTGCTGGGACCGTACAGCAGAAACGCCAGAAAGAACCCCGCCACAAAGGGCGCCAGGATCCCCAGCAGCGCCCCCAGCACCCCCCAGACGCCGGACAGACTGCCGGACAGCTTATAGAGGATGATCAGCGCTCCGCCCAGACTGAACCACCACAGCCATTTGCGCCCGGTTCTGGTTTTTTCCATATGTGTATACCTCCTGTCGGCGGCTGCGCCGCACATTCCCTCACAGTATACCAAACTCTGCCGGGAAATACAACCCCACCGACGGCAAATTATTCCCGTCGGCCGCCCCGGCTGTCACCCGATGCAGCAGCGCTCCCCGGCACAGCCGGGGGGTCAGAACAAAAAGCGGACGGCAGGGCAATCATTGCCCGCCGTCCGCCGGTGTCGAAGCCGCTTTACTTCTTGGCCTTTTTCTTGCCCTCCTCCAGGTACGTAAACACACCGTCCACGCCCTGCACAAAAGCAGCATAATCCTCTTTCAGCGCTTTCAGATACGTCTTGCCCGAGGCGGTGAGGGAATAAAACGTGCGCCGCCGCTCGGGGGTCATCCGGCTGCCGTCTTCTTTTACATATCCGGCCTTCTCCATACGATAGATGATCGCATAGGGAAATTGCATTTTACAGGCGCCGCCGCTCTTTTCATCCAGCAGAGCCATAACCTCCACGATCGGGCGGGGCTTCTCCGCCAGGATCGAGAGAAAAAGCATCTCGGACAGCGCTTTTTTCAGCTTCAGATTCAATCCAGACTCCATACTATTTCTCCAACCAATCACTAAAATTTCCGAGGCATACAGACAGCCTGTCCGCATCCCCTATTGTGATTATAGGCGCTGGGCGGAAAAATGTCAATTGCCAATTGTGAATATTTTTTTATGATTTTATTATATTTTACCCACATTTTCTGTCCAAGAACAAGAGAATGTCCATTTTTTGCATATATTGCAATTTCCCGGCAGCGTACCGCCGGCTTTTCTCCGTCAGTCCTTGCGCACAAAGAGGATGCCCAGCGTGTTCGGGCCGCAGTGGGAAGAAATGGTGCAGCCGGCACGTGTCACCAGTACCTCATCGAAGTGCATATACTGCTCGATGGTGCGCTTCACCAGCTCCACCCGCTCCTCGGAGATACCGGAATGGGTGATGAAGATGCGGTCGGTGCGAATGTCGGTGCGCCCCTCCAGACGGTCCTTGACATAGTCCTGCAGCGCCTTATCCAGCGAACCCCGGTACTTTTTCCCCACCGTCATGGTGCTGTCGGCGTTGTTGACCTCGATGCAGGGCTTGAGCTTGAGCATATTGGCACCCAGCATCGCCAGCGTAGAGCAGCGGCCGCCCTTATGCAGAAACTCCAGCGTGTCGATCACAAAGCTGGCCTCCACATGCTTGGTGACCTCCTCGACCTCGGCGACGATCTGCTCCACCGGCATTCCGGCAGCAATGCGCTCGGCAGCGGCGATCACCACCAGCCCCATGCCGGTGGACAGGTTGCCGGAGTCGATGGAATAGAGACCGGGGGTCTCCTCGGCGGCAATGCGGCAGCTGTTATGAGAGGTGGAAATACCGGAGCCCAGATTGATGTGAATGACATCGTTGCCCGCTTCAATGAACGGACGAGCCATTTCCTTATATTCCTCCACATTCACCGCCGAGGTGGTGGGGAGGATCTTCTTCTCCCGATAGGTGGTGTAGATCTCGTCGGGGGTAATGTCCACGCCGTCGTCGTGGCTCTTGCCATCCAGAATGATATGCAGGGGCTTGATATGGACATGGTATCTTTCGATCAGCTCCGGACTCAGATCACAGGTGCTGTCGGCGCAAAGCACGATCGGTCTTGCCATACATCAATTCTCCTTTTTCACAATTATTCCCTACAGACGACAGGTCGTCTCATGGGGTATTTTACCATAGCTTTTGCCATTCTGCAAGCATTTTCGACAGGCGGCTACGGCAAAAGCAAGACCGCCCCGTATGCAGGGCGCACACGGGGCGGTCTGGAGCTACTGATCCGATTCGAACGGACGACCTGCTCATTACGAGTGAGCTGCTCTACCAGCTGAGCCACAGTAGCATATCGGGACAACGCATAGTATAGCAATTTTCTGCCATTTCGTCAAGGGTTTTGCGAAAAAAAGTTCACTTCCGCAGCGGCAGCCGTCTGCGGCGGAGGCTCTGCGATGGATTTTCCCGAAAAATGTCCGGGTCTCCATCGGCGGAAACCCGGACATTGGGAAGATGATTCTCTGCAGACGATAATTCCCGGACGGCAAACGCTCCGGCGCCGCAGGTGCCGCAGATGGCTCTTGCCGTCCCGTTACCGAACGGAGAACAGGATGTCTCCATAGCTGGGCAGCGGCCACCGATCCTTCGCCACCGATATCTCCAGAGCGTCGGCGGCAGCACGCAGGCTCTCCATCGCCGGAATGATCTCATCCCGGTAAAACTCCGCCGTGGTCTGCCCGTCGGCGCACAGGTGGTCGGCGGTATCCAGCCGCTCCTGCAGCCGGGCGAGCGCCCCCGCCAGCTCCGCCGTCAGGGCGTTGACCCGCCGCAGCAGCGCCTCCTCCACCGGGCAGTCCATATCCGGCAGCGCCGCCCTTTTGCTGATCAGCGTATCCGCCAGCTCCTTGCCGTAGCGGATGGCGGCGGGCAGCAGATCCTTGCGGGTCATGCTCACCATGGTGTGCGCCTCGATATGCAGCACCTTGGCATAGTTCTCCAGATGGATCTCGTAGCGTGCCCGCATCTCCGTCTCGGTGTAGACGCCGTATTTTTCAAACAGCGCCACATTCTTCGGATGGATATAATAGGGCAGCGCATCGGGGGTGGTGCGCAGATTGAGCAGTCCCCGGCGCTTCGCCTCCTCCAGCCAGGCGTCGTCATAGCCGTTGCCGTTGAAGATGATCCGCTTATGCTCCTTGATCACCCGGCGGATCAGCGCATTGAGCGCTCCGTTAAAGTCGGCGGCATTCTCCAGCTCGGTGGCGAACTCATCCAGCTCCTTCGCCACCGCCGTATTCAGCACCACATTGGGACCGGAGACGGACTTGGAGGAGCCCAGCATCCGGAACTCAAACTTATTGCCGGTAAAGGCAAAGGGGGAGGTGCGGTTGCGGTCGGTGGTGTCCCGGGGGAACCGGGGCAGGGTGTGGACACCGATCTTCATCTGCACCTTTTCCTTGGCGTCGTAGGCGGAGCCCTGCTCGATGGACTCCAGAATGGCGGTCAGCTCATCGCCCAGGAAGATGGATACCACCGCCGGGGGCGCCTCGCTGGCACCCAAACGGTGATCGTTGCCCGCTCCCGCCACGCACACCCGCAGCATATCCTGATATTCGTCCACCGCCTTGATGACGGCGCAGAGGAACAGCAGGAACTGGGCGTTTTCGTGGGGGGTCTCCCCCGGCTCCAAAAGATTCATGCCGGTATCGGTAGCCAGCGACCAGTTGTTGTGCTTACCGCTGCCGTTGACCCCCTCGAAGGGCTTTTCGTGCAGCAGACACACCATGCCGTGGCGTGCCGCCACCTTTTTCATCAGCTCCATGGTGAGCTGGTTATGGTCGGCGGCGATATTGGTGGTGGTAAACAGCGGCGCCATCTCATGCTGGGCGGGGGCGACCTCGTTATGCTCGGTCTTGGACAGCACCCCCAGCTTCCACAGCTCCTCATCCAGATCCCGCATGAAGTCCGCCACCCGGGGCTTGATCGCCCCGAAATAGTGGTCGTCCAGCTCCTGCCCCTTGGAGGGACAGGCGCCGAACAGGGTGCGGCCGGTGTTGATAAGGTCCTTGCGACGGTCATACACCGCCTTATCGATGAGAAAATACTCCTGCTCCGGTCCCACGGTGGTGCGCACCATAGTGACATCCTCGTTGCCGAACAGCCGCACCACCCGCAGCGCCTGCTTGCTGATCGCCTCCATGGAACGCAGCAGGGGGGTCTTTTTGTCCAGCGCCTCGCCCCCATAAGAGCAGAACGCCGTAGGAATACACAGGGTATCATCCTTGATAAAGGCATAAGAGGTGGGATCCCACACCGTATAGCCCCGTGCCTCAAAGGTGGCACGCTGCCCGCCGGAGGGGAAGGAGGAGGCGTCCGGCTCCCCCTTGATCAGCTCCTTGCCGGAAAAGTCCATAATGACCTTGCCACCGTCCACGGGAGTGAGGAAGCTGTCGTGCTTTTCCGCCGTGATGCCGGTCATGGGCTGGAACCAGTGGGTATAGTGGGTGGCGCTCTTTTCGATCGCCCAATCCTTCATAGCGTTGGCGACCACCGCCGCCACCGCCGGATCCAGCCGGCGTCCGTTTTCCATGGTGCGCTTGAGCGCCCGATAGGTTTCCTTGGGCAGCCGCTCCTGCATCACCTGATCGTTGAATACCATACTGCCAAACAGTGCGGGAATATTCTTCATGGACGTCTGTTCTCCTCTCCTGGGCTGGGCGGGGTCGATCCCCGTGCCGATGCTCCTTAGTATACCGCTGCCGACCGGGATTTGTCAAGGCTTGCCGCCCAATTCGCCGGCGGGCGGATCGGGCGGCAGCGGCACAGTAAATCAAAATCGGAAACGTCCCCGCAGCGTTTGGCAGCGCTGCGCCGTTATTCTTGGGTGCTCCGCCGGCGCTTTCCCACCAGCGCCGCCACACCGCCGCCGATAAACAGCAGGGCGAACCACATTCCCAGCCCCGTAGTGTCCCCCATCAGCGGAGACTTCGGCTCTGCCGGCAGCTTTTCCGTTACGGTGTCCGCCTTGGCGATCTCCTTGCTTGCCACTGCGTCGGCATAATACTTGCCGCAGCCGGCGCAGTACCAGTACTCAATATTGCCCTCGGCGTCCTCGGTCGCCGCCGTTGCGCCGACAGGCTTAAGATCGGCGTGGTTATGGGCATCCAGCTTGCCGTAGGCTTTGCCACAGACCTGGCATACCGCTTTTTCGATGCAGGTGGCTTTGCCGCCGGAGCAATCTTCGGTTTCGACCCCATTGCAGCCGTCCACCGTGCATTTGCGGGTGTGGGTGCCGTCGCCGTTCGATTTCCATTCACCGAAGATGTGTCCGTCATGGACCGTTACGGTCATTTCGGCGGTATTGCCCGCCTTGTCGGTAACAACAATTTCCTGCTCGCCGTCTGCCGGAGAGAGGGTAAAGCTGTTGTTCTCGTCCAGCGTGACCTCCGTGCCGTTTACGGTAACGGTACCCACATACTTCTCGTCAATGGTAACGGTCTGTGCCTCGCAATAGATCTTGCCGTTTTCAATGCCGGTGATAACGGGGCTTGTGCCGTCCAGCACGATGCCGTCCGAGCTGATGTAGTCCGTGTTGCCTGCATTATCCGTCAGTCGGGCATAAACAATATACTCGTTATCGGGATCCATGTCGAACGGTGCGGTGTATGCCGTGAAGGTCATGCCGTCAAGCTCCGCTTTTGTCAATTTCTTATCCGACAGCCGGTATTCAACCGTCTTTATACCGCTTCCGTTATCGGCTGCGTAGATCGTCACCGTTTGCGCATCCTTAAAGAACAGACCAAAGGTGATCGTATTCAGAAAACGGCTCCATTTGTTTTCACCGATGTGGATCTCACCGGTCGGCTTTTCGACGTCTTTCCATTGTGCCGTGAGATGGATATTATCCAGCACGGGGTCCGCAAAGCTGTACTGTGCGCCGTCCTTAAGCCAAGATGAAAATTTGTATCCGTTCTTTGTCGGTTCATCAGGAGCGGCTGCCGTCTGTCCCCGCAGGATCTTGATCTCATCTACCTTGCTCCCGCCGTTTGGATCAAACGTCAGGGTGCGCTTTGCGCTGTCCTCAATTTTTCCGCTGCCCGAGACCCTGCCGTAGAAAATTCCGCCGGTAATTTTGCCGTTATTTTCCACTGCGCCGTTAAATATACCGCTCTTGATCTCAGCGCCCCACACAATGAGCCGACCGCCGGATTGCGTGATCTCAGCGAGCGTTCCCACAGCTTCGCAGTCGGTGATGCAAAGCGTGCCGTTGACCTTCAGCCTTGTATGGTCGGCATCGGTGCTGCGGATACTGTTGCCGTTAAGGCAGATGGTCACAGCGTCGGGGATCGTGCTGTCGCCTGCCGGCAGTGTTACATCGTCTACCAGATAGTAATTACCGGCAGCGCTCGGCAGTGAGTCGGAAGACGCCCAGGGCGTCCACACAACATCCGTATGGCTGTGATTCCCCTCGGTGTTATTCCCGCAGACACAGTGGGTATGATCAGCGCCGATCCTCAGGTATTTTGCCGCACTCAGAGCGCCGCCGTCTCCCACGTCGGTCTTCACGGCACCTGAACCGTCCGCATTTGTGCTCGTCAGGATCGTTATACTGTCATCGCCGAGAGAGACTCCGCAGCCTATGCACTGGCTGCGCTTGGAAATAATAT
Source organism: uncultured Eubacteriales bacterium (assembly GCA_934630515.1). Classification (GTDB taxonomy): domain Bacteria; phylum Bacillota; class Clostridia; order Oscillospirales; family Acutalibacteraceae; genus UBA5905. The sequence continues at coordinate 38,291 of CAKTVV010000004.1, forward strand.
CAAGACTGCCGTCGCCCTTTATTGTCAGCTTTTTTCTTCCGGTTATGACCGAGCCGCTATTTGCATCCCCCTCGTCGGGCACGATGGCATTTTTCCCTTTGAGAACAATATCGAGCGAATAATAGCTGCCGAAGTCTATTACATCGTACTTGCTGTCGGCATCGTACACCAGCTTTGCATTATTAAAGGTCAGCGTGCCGTGACCTTTTTCCTCATCAAAGTTGCCGTTGTCGTCTATCTGCGAATCTTCGTCAAACTCGTATTTTAACGACCCGCTGCCGTCGCCGAGAATATCGTCCTTGTTGCGGTCGTCGATCCGTATCCGTGTATCGCCGACCAGTATAAAAAACGGATACTCCCAGACCATGCGTGCGTCACCGATGAAATTCGTAGGCTCCGTTCCCATAAAGTCGAAAGCATAGTCTCTGCGGTGGCGTACATCCACCGCAAATGCAGTGTTGCCGAAATTGACCTTTGCACGGAAGCCTAAGTACACAGGCCCGTAGATCGCTCCGCCGTAAGCGTTGAAGCGGTTATCTGCCTTTGCCTGAAGATATCGGCACTCGTCCTCCGTGCCGATGTGCGAGCTCTCACCTATGCTGCCGCCGTACAGATTAAATTCAGCGCCGTTGCGGTCGATATCGCTGTACATGTCCACGATAACGTTTCTCATGCCCTTGCCTTTTCCCTCCTCATTCATGAGGAGAGCGCCGCCGTACAGATCGAACACCGAACCGGCATCACAAACTACGGTCGGTATAGTCCCTAACCACTGACCGGTATATATATTGCCGCCGATGACCTTGCCGCTGTCGCCGCAATCGGTCACGGAAAGGGTGGCAGAGCTGCCTATCCTCAAAGCGTAGGCGTTGGAGGAGATCGTTTTGCCGTTCAGGCAGAGATCGATGTTTTCATTGGCTGTCCAAAAGCCGCCCCTGTCCAGATCGTATGTCAGGGTGACATCGTTCATAAGATAATAGCTGCCCGCTTTGGTGGGGAGTGAGTCGGTCGAGGTCCAGGGCGTCCAGTCGGTGTCAGTATGCACCGTGTGATCCCCCACATCTGCCGAGCCGCTGCAGATGCAGTGTGCGTGACCGTAAATATCTCTCTCCCTCTTCAGTATCGGCAGGATCATGCCGGCGCTTTCCACATATCCGCATGCGCCGCCCCAGGGGTGCGTACCGTCCTCACGCCCGTTGATCACGAGGTCCAGTACCGTTCCGTCTTCAAACGCTTCCTTGGGCATCGGCTTTACGGTATTTTTGTCGATCATCTCCATCTCATCTCTGCCGGCAGCTTTATCTGCCGTGCCTTCAAGATAATAATTGTTTTTGTGGTTGTACAATGCGCCGTTCAACCCGACGATGCCGCCCAGATATACAGTCGTACTGCCGGTGCTGTCAAGCTTTCCCGTGCTGTAGCAGTTGGAAATTACACCCTGTGAAATTGCGCCCGCAATGCCGCCGAGATACAGCTTGCCTGCCTCACCGCTGACCTCGCCTGTATTATAGCAATCATAGATTATAGGCAAACCCATGTTATTTTGATGGCCGACAATACCGCCGACATTGGCGAGCTGGGCAACATTTTTAACGGTGATCTTCCCCGTGTTGCCGCACCCGATCAATTTCGCATAGGTTACCCCTGCGATCCCACCGACACAGGCATGTCTGTCACTGTCAAGATTCGCAACTGTAACAGAAGCGTTGTTTGTGCAGTTTTCGATCACACCGCCGTGGGAAAATCCCAAAATACCGCCGACCCAGTCCCTTCCGGTGACACTGCCGTCCACCGTCAGATTTCTGATCTGCGGACCTCCCGTAGATCCGAACAGCCCTGCGGGTTCATCTTTTTCGGGATCGACATACAGTCCCTTGATGGTTTTGCCGTTTCCGTCAAAGGTGCCTCTGTATTGGTTATTATCCGTTCCGATCGGGGTCCATTTTTCCGGCTCGGCGGTGCTGCCGTCTGCGGCGGTATACTTCCCATCCGCATCAAATGTGCCGTCGTTCAGGACAATATCATTCATCAGTGTGGCGCATGCGGTTCGCTGACCGGCGTTTGCCTTATCCCGAAAGGCTTTCAGCCCCTCCGCCGTGTAAATGAGATAGGGGTCCTCTGCCGTGCCGCTGCCGGTGATGTCGGCATTTGCCGATAGCCCCTCCCCCTCGGCGAACACATTGGTCGGCACAAGGCAGAGCACCATACACAAAGTGAGCAGGATAGCCAGTATTCGTTTTCTCATTTCTCGTTACCTCCATATCGACGCAAATTTTTTCGTTTCACGGTAAGTGCCGTGCCTGCGCCGCCGCCGATGAACAGCAGGGCGAACCACAGCATACGGCTGCCGGCATCGCCGGTCTGGGGCGATTTCGTTTCATTCGATAGCTTTTCCGTTACGGTGGCAGCCTTCGTGATCTCCCTGCTTGCCGCTGCGTCGGCATAATACTTGCCGCAGCCGGCGCAATACCAATACTCGATATTGCCCTCGGCGTCCTCGGTCGCCGCCGTTGCCTCGCTATGATTGAGAGCGGCGTGGTTATGGGCATCCGGCTCGCCGTAGGCTTTACCGCAGCCGTCGCAGAGCTTGGCGGAATTGCAATACGCCGTGCCGCCGTGGTGACGTTCGGTCAGCCGCATCCATGCAAGCACAGGCAGCTCCGTCGTATCGCTCACATCGTCGCTCAGGGGCTTGCAGCCCTCGGCATCCCATGAGTGCGCATCGGCGGCACGTCCGTCGATCAGCGCCAGAGAGGTCATTACTGCCACGCCGTATATAGCCGGTCACCGTTACATTCATGACCGTGGCGCCATCAAGGCGGGCAAAAAGAGCGGCGGCGTATTCAGAATCAATATAAGTATTGCTGACTGTGTAGTACAGTCCTTTTATCGTGTGTCCTGCGCCGTCAAAGGTGCCGCTGTATGCGTTAAGGCTGTCGCCAATGGGCGTCCACTCCTCCGGGGTGGCGCCGATCAGACCGGAGGTGTAGTTTCCGTCGTCGTCAAAGCTGCCGTCGTTCAGCACAATATCATCGGTAAGCACCGCACAGGCGCCGAGGTGCTGCGTCTGTCCGTTGATACCGTTTACGAGATCCCGGAAGAGGAGCAGCTGCTCCTTGGTGCCGATCTGGTACGGATAGGCGGCGGTGCCGAGCCCCTCCATGCGGATCATCTTTGAGCCGCTCACATACGCAAGGGATACGGTCGGGGCTACCGTGCCGTCGGTCACGGTGTATTGGCTTGTATAATAACTGAGGGCGTTATCGCTGTATATGCTTTCCCCCTTGTTGGCTTCGCATCCGGTGATGCTGCCGCCGCTCAGATCGATACTGCCGCCGGGGAACATATATACACCGCCGCCATAGCCTTCGGGATTGGAGTCTTCGGTGAGACCCGTGGCTTTGCAGCCGGTAATTGCAGCTTTGTCGGACATGGGAATGTGCCGTACTTATCTACGGAAATACCGCCGCCGTTGTTGGCGCTGCAGCCTTCGATGCTTCCGCCCTTCATGGTAAAAGCGGGCGTAATGCACTTGTACTGTCCGTTTTCTTCAGCGAACTTTCCTACGCTCGACACATAAACGCCGCCGCCATGATTCGCTTTGCAGCCGGTGATGCTGCCGGCATTCAGGGTGAACACCGACTGGTGTGACAGGTACACGCCGCCGCCGTCGAAGGCAGAGCAGTTTTCGATGCGTGCGCCCATGTTCATTGCAAAGGAGCCGAGGACGGTATTTCCTTTTTCATCATACTCGGAGGATACATAAACGCCCCCGCCGAGAAATTGTCTGTTACTGTTTCGGGTACCGCAGCCGGAGATCACGGTCCTTCCTCCCGCCATGCTGAAATCACCGCCGCATACGAGAACACCTGCCTGCAATTCATTTTCGATCCTGCTGCCCGAGGTCATGGATACCCTGCCACGCAGAATATAAAGGCCGATACTGGTGGTGTACTTGGGCGTTTCCTCCGACCCGGTCGGAATAGTTACAGACGAATTGGTGAGCGTGCCGCCCCACATGCTCATGTCTCCCGTGGGACCTACATATATTCCGGTGCTGGCGTCGCCCCATACGTCGATCTTGCCTTTTTTGCTTTCGCCGGAGTCGGTAATGGTAAGATTTGCGTTGACGGCGATACCGGCAGCGAACGTATATGTGAATTCGCCGGCGCTGTTATACTGCTTGGTTGAGATCATTCCCGGCTTCCGGAAGGTCAGCGTGTGACCGTTCAGATCCAGCTCGGTGTTGTAATTGAGGATCAGTGTGCCTCTCTCAACGGTTATGTTATCCGTCATCCGGGCATTGCCGCCGCCACTCCGGACAGCCGTAAACAGCGCCTCCTCCGTAGCGGCATCGGTAATACGCTCGCCGGCATAAGGCAAAGCAGCATACTGAGCACGAGCAGAACGTCGAGTATCCGTTTCTTCATTTCCCATTACCTCCGTGCAAGTATTGCGAGCGATATTTATCTGCAAACAGGGCGACCCCCTGCTTTAAGACCTCCATCTGGGATCTTAAGTAGTATTCGTCCTCAAACATAGCGTAGTGGACACACGCCCGGACGAAAACGAAGATCAGCGGGGTGATCGTGGTATAGGGGATCCCGAGCTTCGGCTCCAGCTGCTTGGCATAGGCAGTGTACCGCTCGTTGACCCCCTCGAAAAATTTCTTGCCGTATTCCATATATTGCGGAAGGGTGTACACCTGATACATGAGCCGGTATTTTTTCCCATGCTTTTTGGCTGTCCAGTAGGGAACCTCCTCAATAAACCGCACCACATCCTTCGGATCGGCGGGGGCTTTCTTCATGAAGTCCTCCTCCACCCTTGCCATGCAGTACGCCGTCGATTCAAGGATCAGCTCATCCCGGTTTTTGAAATAGGCATAGAGATTGCCTGGGCTGCAGCCGCACGCCTGCGCCAGCATTTTAACACCCGTGCCGGTCAGCCCATGCTCCGCATAGCAGTCGAAGCATTTCTCCATCATAGCGATCTTTTTTGGGTTATGCTGCTGCTCGGTGTTCATCGATCGTTTACCTCGTGTATTTGAATAATCGTTTACTTAAAAAACTATACCACGGATCGCCGGAAAAAGCAATAGCTGCGGGAAAATAAACACAGCCTTTTGGCACCGGCAGACGCTGATCGACAGAGCCGGACAAAAAAAGGGTCTGCCTCCGGCAGACCCTCCAGTAAAAAATCTTGATTCAAGTCAGCAGCCGGCAAACGGCATCCACCGTCTCCCGGGATACCTCTGTCCGGCTATTGGTATGCAGCGCCCGGTCGATCTTCTCCGGCGTGGAAAGGACGCACGGGGCGTCCACGGGGCTGTTGCCCTGCAGCAGCAGGACGTACCCCTCCACCCACACATATATCCCATGGCTGCGCAGGTGGTGCGCCAGCAGATACACCTGCCGCTTCACCTGCCGGATGGGGTTTTTGACCGACTTTACATATACGATTCCGCCGGGGGCTCGCTTGTATTTCCTCCACTTGTATTCCTCCGCCGTGCCGGCCAGCCGTCCCTTGTAGTTTTTCACCTCCACGATGAACACACCCCATCGGTTGACCACCACCACATCCAGCTCGGCGGGTCTTCCCCCATAGACGATGGACACGTTGGAAAACAGGTAATCCCCCTCCCGCAGCACCTGCCGGATCTCCGCTGTCGCCTGCCGTTCTCCCGCCCGTCCGGCTCGCCTTTGGGACGATTCCGTACTCCAGCCGCCGGAACGACGGCTGAAAAGACCAATAAGCAGAATACATATAATGAAAATAAGCGTCGCTGCTATTATCCAGAGAATATCATCCATGTTTTCCGCTCCCCTCCCTGCGCGGCGGTCTCCGCCCCCCGTGTCATGCTCACAGGGTAGCACAAAAAGCCACGCCATGCAAGCCCCCCCACCGCCGTTTTCCGCCGACCGCCGGGATGGCTCGTCCCGCCCCGCCGGCTGCGGCGGGGCAACAAAAAGCGCACCTCCGGCGACAGCTCGCCGGAGGTGCGCAAACAGACAAATGCACTTGTTTTCAGCCGTCAAACGGCTGGCAAGAGGAGTTTATTCCTCCGTCGCCGGCTCCTCGGCGGTCTCCGCAGCGGGAGCCTCCTCGGGATCCAGCAGCGCCCGGATGGACAGGCTGATGCGCTTGCGATCATAGTCGATGGCGGTGATCTTCGCCGTGACCTCCTGACCGACCTTCAGCTCATCCTGGGGCTTCTCCACCCGATGGTTGGCAATCTGGGAAATGTGGATCAGGCCGTCCACGCCGGGCAGGATCTGGGCAAAAACGCCGAAGGTGGTCATGCCCACGACCTTAGCGGTCACGATGCTGTCCACCGGGAACTGTGCCTTGAAGATCTCCCAGGGGTTGTCCTCTGCCTTGCGGTAGCCCAGAGAAATCTTCTTCTTCTCGGCATCCAGACCCTTGATATACACCGTCACGGTGTCGCCTACATTCATCACCTCAGAGGGGTTCTTGATGCGGCTCCAGGACATCTCGGAAATGTGAACCATGCCGTCCACACCGCCCAGATCCACAAAAGCGCCGTAGGAGGTCAGGCTCTTGACGGTGCCGGTGTAGATCTGACCGACCTCAGCCTGCGCCCAGAAAGCCTCCTCCTGCTCCTTGCGGGCAGCCTGCGCCACCTGACGCACGGAGCCAACCGCATGACGGCGGTGGGGGTTGGTCTCGATGATCTTCAGCTGGACGGTCTGCCCCTTCAGCGGAGACAGATCCTCCATGCGGCTGAGAGACGCCTGCGAGGCGGGCACGAATACCCGCACGCCCTCGGTGTTCACCAGCATACCGCCCTTGATGATGTCGGTGACGACACCCTCCAGCACGGTGCCTTCTTCCTCGGCCTTGACGATGGTGTCCCAGCCCTTGAGCGCATCCACCCGCTTCTTGGACAGCATGATGGTGCCCTCCTGATCGTTGGTGCGCATGATGAGCAGCTCCAGCTCATCGCCCACCTTCACCAGATCGGCGGGGTTGGCGTTGGGATCGTTGGACAGCTCCGAGGCGGGGATGTAGCCCGTCTGCTTGCGGCCAACCACTTCGACCTGAACCTCGTTGGGCGCAATAGCCACGACCAACCCACGGACTTTATCATCAGTGGCGTTCTGCAGAGTTGCGTCGATCATGGCGGCAAACTCCTCAGAGCTCATCTCCTCATTTGTAGTTTCGGGGGCTGCGGTGGTCTCCAGGGTCTCATTGTTGTTGACGATTTCGGACATAGTGTGGTGTACCTCCTTTATAATCTCGGCAGGGGTGGAAGCCCCGGCGGTAAGACCGACCGTCTCACCGGCACGAAACCAATTCCGCTGGATCTCTGTCGCATCCTCCACCAGATAGGCGGCGCCATACGGAGCGCAGACATCCCGCAGCTTGGCTGTGTTGGAGCTTTCACGACCGCCGACAATCACCATTTTATGACACTGCTGTGCCAAATGGATCGCTTCCTGCTGCCGATTTGCAGTTGCATTACATATTGTATCAAAGATTTGGAGATTTGTACAGCTTTTTTTTGCGATTTCCGTACACTTTTCCCATTCAATCGTATGGAAGGTGGTTTGGGACACCATAATGCACGAAGTAAAATCGCCAGACTGAATAATTTTTAGCTGTTGTGTCAATTCCTCCCGGTTGCGGAACACAAAAGACGTCCCGACGCAGTGCCCCCGAATGCCCAAGACCTCCGGGTGATCCGGGTCGCCGGCGATCAGCACGGCGGTTTTTTCGTCGCTGTTGGCGGCGACGATGCGGTGAATCTTAGCGACAAAGGGACAGGTGGCATCGCAGCAGCGGATACCCGCCGCCCGGATCTCCTCATACACGCTCCGGGGAACCCCATGGGAGCGGATCACCAGCACCGACCCGGCGGGCACCTGCGCCACGGAATCCACCGTTTGTACTCCCCGGCGGCGCAGCTGCTCCACCACCTGCGGGTTGTGAATGATGGGTCCCAGAGTGCAGACCGACTCGCCGGCATCCAGCAGAGCATTCACTTCATCCACGGCGTGGTTCACGCCGAAGCAGAACCCGGCGCTTTTGGCTAATAAGATGGGCATACCGCTCTCCTTACCTCGTTCCGTTATCCCGTATATCCGGCAGGCGGCCCAGAACGACCTCTTTCACCCGGCGGATGGAGCCCGCCAGATCGTCGTGGCTGGTATCCACCAGCACGGCGTCGGCAGCACGGCGCAAAGGCGACGCCGCCCGGTGGGCGTCATCGTAATCCCGCTTTTCCATATCCGCCAGCACCGCCTCATAGGTGGTATCCACGCCCTTCTCCTGCAGCTCCGCATACCGGCGCCGGGCACGGGACTCCGGCGAGGCGGTGAGAAAGATCTTCACATCCGCCCGAGGCAGAATGGTGGTGCCGATATCCCGTCCGTCCATGATGACCGAGTATTGCGCCGCCATATCCCGCTGCACCTGCAGCAGAAACTGCCGCACGGCGGGAATAGCAGACACGGCGGAGGCCGCCATCGACACCTCCGGGGTGCGGATGGCGCCGCTCACATCCTCTTCCCCCAGAAACACCCGCTGCTCCCCCTCCACATAGTGCAGCGACACCGCCGTTTCCGGCAGCGCCGCCGCCACGGCGGCAGCGTCGGCGGGGTCGATCCCCGCCCGCAGCATCCGATAGCCGATGGCACGGTAAAGAGCGCCGGTATCCACATACAGGAATTGCAGCTCCCGGGCTAAATGGCGGGCGACGGTGCTCTTTCCGGCACCGGCAGGGCCGTCGATGGCGATGGCATACGACATAGGTATACTCCCTTACTCACAATGAAATATGGTTTCCGGCAGCCATGCCGGTGGCAAAGGCGATCTGCAGATTGAAGCCGCCGGTGCAGGCATCGGCATCCAGCACCTCCCCGGCAAAATACAGCCCGGACAGCTTTTTCGACGCCATGGTGCGGGGGTCGATCTCCCGCAGCTCCACCCCACCGGCGGTGACGATGGCTTCGCTCAGCGGGCGGAACCCGGCGATACGCACCGGCATATCCTGCACCCCCGCCGCCAGCCGGCGGCGCTCCTCCCGGGTGATGGAATGGCACTTCCGGTTGGCAGGGATCTCACACAGCCGCAGCATCACCGGAATCAGCAGCCGGGGCAGCAGCTTGCCCAGTGCATTGGCGATATCCAGATTATGCCGCTCCTCCAGATCCCGTACCAGACGGGCGTCCAGCTGCTCCGGGGACAGCGCCGGCTTCCAGTTGATGTGCAGCCGGTAGCGCTCCGGCGCCATCTCGTCCAGATAGGCGCTGGCGCTGAGCACCATGGGACCGCTGACCCCGAAATGGGTGAACAGCATCTCCCCCTGATCGGTGTAGATGACCTTGTGCTTTTTCGTATCCTCTACGGTAAGCCCGCAGTTTTTCAGCGATAAGCCCTGCAGCTCCACGCAAAAGGGGTCGGGGGATTCCAGCGCCGACAGAGAGGGGCGGGGCGGCTGCACCGTATGTCCCGCCTGCCGTGCCAGATCGTAACCGTCGCCGGTGGAGCCGGTGCCGGGATAGGAGGCGCCGCCGGTGGCGACGATCACCCCGTCGGCGGGAAGGGTCGTCCCGTCCTCCAGCGCCACGCCGACGCAGCGCCCCGCCTCGATGACCAGCCGGGTGACCCGCCCCTGCACAAACCGGGCGCCGCCGCCCTTGGCGTAGCGCACCAGCGCATCCACTACATCCACCGCCTTGTCGGAGCAGGGGAACACCCGATTGCCCCGCTCCACCTTCAGCGGCACTCCCAGCTCCTCCAGCAGCGCCTCTGTAGCGGCAGGCGGAAAAGCGGTCAGCGCACTGTACAGGAACCGCCCGCCCCGCCGTACATGGGGCAGGAACTCCTCCACCGTGCAGTGGTTGGTCACGTTGCACCGCCCCTTGCCGGTGATCATCACCTTGCGGGCGGGGCGGGCATTGCGCTCCACCACCGTGACGGCATGTCCCTGCCGGGCGGCAGCCCCCGCCGCCATACATCCGGCGGCACCGCCGCCTACGATCACTACCTGCATGGGTCAGTTCTTCTCCGTTTCTTCCATATGCTCATACACCTGACAGTCGTCCCACAGCCGCTCCAGCTCCTCCAGCTTTTGCCGGTTTTGCTCCAGCGTGCGCAGAGACACCGCCACGATGAGGGCGTTGATCACGCTCAACGGCGCCACCAGCGAATCCACCACCGACGCCATGCCGCTGTGCGCCAGCAGCAGCGCATCGGCGCCGGAGGCAATGGGCGACAGGCGGCTGTCGGTCATCGCCACCACCCGGGCGCCCTTGGAGCAGGCGTACTGCAGGGTCTTTGCCGCCTTGCTGGAATAGCGGGGGAAGGAAATGATCAGCACCGTATCCTCCGGCCCGATATCCAGCAGCTCACCGTATATGTCGCTCTGGCTGGAGGCGGTGAGCTGATGTGCCCGTGCCCCCAGCAGCATCTGCAAATAATGAATGAGGAAGCCCGCCAGCGCCTTACAGCTGCCCGCTCCGAACACATAGATCTGCCGGGCGTGCACCACGGCATCTACGGCCTTCTCGAAGTCGGCTGCATCCAGCTCCTCCAGTGTGCGGCGGATATTCTGGATATCCCCGGCGGTCACATCGTGCAGCACCCGCTCGTCGGGCATCTGCGCCCGTGCCACCTCCATGCGCTGCACGATCGTCAGCTTGCTGCGGATCAGCTCCTGCAGCGCCTTTTGCAGCCCGGGATAGCCGTCAAAGCCCAGCTCGGTGGCAAACCGCACCACCGTGGACTCGCTGACGCCCACCTCCAGCCCCAGCCGACCGGCGGTCATGAACGCCGCCTCATCATACCGGGTCTGGATAAACTGAGCGATACGCCGCTGCCCCTTGGAAAATGACGGCTCATGCGCCGCCAGCAGCTCCGCCAGATTGGATCGCATACCATCCTCAACTCCTCTGCAGCCCTCGTTTCGGAGTGCTGCCGGGTGCTATTATACTCCCTGTGCCGCAAAAATGCAAGTCCCAACCGCCATCCTGCAAAAACGGCGATCGGGACCTGCGGCGCCGCTCATGTCTCCGCCAGCGGCAGCGTCAGCGAGGAGCGGCCGAAAAACACGGTGTTGTGGGCAATGCGGCAGGCGGTGCGGGTGCTGAACAGCCCTTTTTCGTTGGTATGACGCACATAATGCGCCCGATCCGCCGACGCCACATCCACCCGCAGCCGCTCTCCCCGCCGCACCAGAAAGGCGTGCTCATCAAAGGTGAAGCCGAGCGTCACCGGCTGCCCCGGCGTATAGTCCGGATACGCATAGCCGAGGGTGGTGATGTCGTCCCGCAGGCCGAGATCACCCTCCGGCTTTTCGATGCTCACCCGCACATAGAAGCCGGTATCCTCGCAATCGGACGCCACCGTCAGCCGGGCGGTCATCCGCCCCCGCACGGCGGTATCCCGGGCAAAGGGAGCAGTATAGACGGTGAGGATATCCTCCCGCTCGCCGGGCGGCGCCTGAAAGACGGAGCCGCCGAAATTACAGGACAGACCGCCCCGGAAGGAGGGCGGATCGGCGGGATCGTAGGTATAGGTGCGGGTCTCCGACCCCAGCGATACCTCCATCGGCGTGCCGGGGGCAAAGCCGTCGGTGCGCCAGCGGTTGCGGAACAGCTCATAGTAGGTCACGCAGCCGGTGGCAACGGGGGACTCCCGCCGCCCCAGCACATAGTCCAGCCACGGGATCTCATAATGCTCTCCGAAATGCTCCCGCTTGGAGCCATCGGGAAATACAATGCCCTGCGGGCTCGGCTCGTCCGGATGATCGTAGGCGGAGACCAGCAGCGCCGACCGCTGCCGGGTCTCCGGCAGCAGGCTGCGCCACATATCGAATATGCCCCCGGTATAGATATCGTAAAAGCCGGTGGTCAGCAGCACCGGTATCTGCGCCGTGCGCAGGGCGCTGCGGGCGTCGGCGCCGCCCCAGCGGGTGTTCCAGAAATCGTCCTTTCGATCCGGATGCCGCAGCATCTCGTCCAGATCCGCCGCCGGCTCGCCCAACACCCGGCGGGAGAAATCGCTCAGCGGCAGCATCTCAAAGGGATGTCCGTCCCGGTGCTTTTCCCGCAGCGTTTTGCGCTTATACATTCCCACATACCAGTCCCCGTGCAGCCCGATCTTGAAGCAGCCGTTACGGTAGGCGATATTATACCGCTCGCAGTCCTGCACATGGAACACCGCCCCGACGATGTCCGGCGCAAAGGGCGCCGTGGCGAAATGGGCGGAGGACAGATAGCTGACGCCATACAGCAGCAGCTGTCCGTTATAAAAGGGCTGCTGCCGTACCCACGCCTGCAGCCGCAGCCCGTCCTCCCGCTCGTAAATGTACGGGATGCAGTCACCGGTGCTTTTCCCCCGCCCCCGACATTGCTGCAGCACCACCCCATAGCCCGCCTGCACGAAGGCGGCGTACCGGGCGGCATAGAGGGCGACCGCCGCCTCCTCGGTCATCGTTTCCGTCTCGTCCACATACGGATCCCGTATCAGCAGGACGGGGCAGCGCCCCTCCCCCGGCAGCAGCGTCACCGTAAACAGCGAAACGCCCGCCCCGGACACATAGGTATACCCGTTCATTCCGCACCCCTCCTACCGCTTTTACAGATGAAACAGCCGCCGCACCCGGGGGTGCCACTTTACCATATATAGAGCGATCAGCCGGGTCAGGCACCAGTCGAGCAGCAGAAACACCAGATTCCCCGCCGCCAGAAACACCCAGGGCAGCGACACGCCGCCGATGGTAAAGGCGTCGCTGTCCAGATGGAAAAAGGTCAGCATGATATAATAAGCCGCCACCATGGAGCCGTTGAACACCGCCAGCTTGATGCCCCATTCGGCGGGCCGGGGCAAGCGGCTGCCCTCCAGCACCGCTTTCAGCACCGAATAATAGCCAAAAAAGGCAATGTACAGCCCCTTGGCCTCCACGGTCGGCACCAGCAGCAGCGCCAGCAGAGCGACAGCGACATAATGGAGCAGCCCGGCACGCCGTCCGGCCTCGATCACCACCGGCACCCCCGCCATACCCGCCAGCACCGCCAGACTGATCTCCGTCACCGGCACGGCGCTGAGCAGCAAAAACACCAGCGCCAGCGCCGTCATCACGCCCCCCAGCGCCAGCTTACCGCTTTTATTCTTCATCCCGATCCCTCCAAAAAATGCCGCTGCACCCAGACGGTGGAGCGGCAAATTTTCAGTCTCAATAAACGATCAGCAGCAGCGGATGAAATCGCCGCCCATGCACTCACAGCAGCAGTCGGTGCAGTACAGCGCCGTGCAAACATCGCAGGCATTGCAGCCGCCGGAATTGTCCGCTGTGCGGTAGCCGCCGGTGCGCCGATTCATCTGGACGTGGTTCAGCGCCTGCCGGTATTCCATATTCGACGGCTCCATCTGACAGGCGGTCTGAAAGTGGGCATGCGCCTCCTCCAGCCAGCCCTTTTTATAGAGAACGCTGCCCTTGAGGAAATACCACTCCCCATTGCGGGAGGCGGCGGGTACGCCATCCAGCAGCATCTCGGCGTCCATGATCCGGTTCTGCTGGATCATGCGCCGCACGTCCGTATAGCCGCTGCCGCCGGTGCCCCCGGCATATCCGGCGCCGGTGTAGCCGCCTGCGGCGGACTGTCCGGCGGCGCCGCCCCCGGCTTTCCGGGAGCGCACGATCGTATCGTAGGCGTCGTTGATCTCCTGCATCTTCTCCTGCGCCAGATCCGACAGGGGGTTGTCCGCATAGTTATCCGGGTGGTACTTGCGTGCCAGCGCCCGGTAAGCGGCTTTCACCTCGTCATCGGTGGCGGTGGGGCGGATGCCCAACACCTCATAGGGGTCCTTGCTCATGGGCTTTGTCCTCTCCGGCGATGACCCGCCGCATGGCAGCGGGCATCCCCTGTTCCAAAATGTTTCGCAGTATCCCGTCAAACCGACGGGGCTCCAGCAGCTCATAGGCGGCGATGCACTCCGCCAGACTGGCGTTCAGCGCTCCGACGGCGTATTCCCGGGCATCCCGTACGGCTTGTTCGTCACCTTTTTGTATATTCCTTGCGAAAATATACGGATTGTAGCGATCCTTCTTCAGATCCTCCGGCAGATCGTCGGCGGCGTCCATCAGATACACCCAACGCCCCAGACAATAGCCGAAGCGCTCCAATATCCGCCGCTCCGTGTCGTCCCGGGCGGTATCCGCCGCCATCCACGCCAGCAGCCGGGCAAAGGGCTCGGCGGCGGCATCCACCGAGGCGGTACCAGCCGTCTCCACCGCCCGCTGCGCCTCCATCATGGCGGCGATGTGGGCTTCGGCGGCGGGCTGCCGCTTCGCCGCCCGGCGGCGATCCAGCGCCGCCAGCGGCAGCAGCAGGGTGGCACCCAGCCGTTTCCAAAAGCCCTCATCCCGGCGGGTATCCTGCAATTTATAGTAGGTCAGCAGCACCGCCAGATCCGCCGCCCGGTCGATGGCGGCGGTGTTGCGGCACTTCAGGCACCGCTTGGCGGGGTTAAAGCTGCACCGCCCCGGGCAGAAGTCCGGCGGGGCATCCTCCAGCGCCATTTGCAGCAGCGCCAGAAAGGTGCTGTCGTAACTGAGGGTCATGCGGGCGTGCAGCCCATAGCGGCGTCCCAACCGACGGCACAGGGTACAGTAGATGCCCCGGTACTGTTCGTATGCGCCCATCTTGATCTCGGGCTTGTAGAGCCGCACATAGCCGAACACCTCGGCAACACCCCCGGTTGCTGTTGTTACTGGTTTTATGATACCGCAAAGCCCCCGGAATAGTATGACGGAATTGTAAATATTATTTGTCAGAACCGAAAACAGGCGCAGCGCTTGCCATCCGCCGAAAAATCGGGTACACTGTCCGTATCGTATATTGGATCGGAGGCGACGGCAGTGAACCCATCGATGACCCGGGCGCAGATGGAGCAGCTTCTGCGCACACAGACCCGACCCGGCGAGACGCTGGAGGCGGCGGTGTACGGCGGGCTGCGGAAGCAGGGGGGCTTAAACGCTGCCTGTATCTTCGGCTATTGGGGACTGACCTCAGCGGCGCTGCTGTTTGCCGTCCCCTGCCTCCGGGATCCTCTGGAGCTCGTCCAATGCCGACGCTTCTCGCTGCCCATCCGGGCGCTGCGGGTACGGCGCACGCTGCTCAGCCGCCAGTATATCCTGCGGATACAGCTGACCGACGGGCAGCGGCTCACCCTGCGCATGGCGCCCCGTCTGCTGGGAGGATGGGACGATCAGCAGGAAGCCATCACCGCCTTTCTCGCCGGGCTGGAGCGCCATATCCGCTGACGGGGCAGAGAAAGCGCCGCACTGCCCCATGGGATACGGCTGCGATCACGACCGCCGGCTCAGTCGGCGGCTGGATCAAGCCCCATAAGGGCTTTTACCGGTCGGAGTCTAAACACGGAGGGAGCCTTTGATTGCGCCCCCTGCTTCGCCGTCCGAAAACGGACAGCTGCCATTTGGACCGAGCGCCCGCGCATTTTTCGGATGGGTATTCCCGCCCCGCTTTGCTCGCCGCTTGAAGCGAAGTCCTTTTTGCCGAGTCCCTCCACTGAAGTGACCCCAAAAAGTTAAACATTATACTACATAGTCTAACAAATGGAGTGCACTTCACACCGGCACAGCCGGTGGTTTTTTCTTAACAATGAAACTGCCGCCGAAGCTTGGCGTTTCAAGCTCCGGCGGCATACATTTTACGGGTCTTACTGCTCTGCGGCGGGTGCCGGCAGCAGCTTTTTGAGATACTGTCCGGTATAGGAGCCGGGGCAGGCAGCGACCTCCTCCGGCGTGCCGGCGATCACCAGCTGCCCGCCGGCGTCGCCCCCCTCGGGACCCAGATCCACCACATAGTCCGCCACCTTGATGACATCCAGATTGTGCTCGATGACGATGACGGTATTGCCCCCGTCCACCAGCCGCTGCAGCACATCCACCAGCCGCTGCACGTCGGCGGTGTGCAGCCCGGTGGTGGGCTCATCCAGAATATACACCGTGCGGCCAGTGGCCTGCCGTGCCAGCTCGGTCGCCAGCTTCACCCGCTGCGCCTCACCGCCGGACAGGGTGGTGGCGGGCTGCCCCACCTGAATATATCCCAGCCCCACATCCAGCAGCGTACGCAGCTTGCGGGCGATCTTCGGGATGGCGGAGAAAAAGCCTGCCGCCTCCTCCACGGTCATTTCCAGCACATCGGCGATGGATCTGCCCTTATATTTGACCTCCAGCGTCTCCCGGTTATACCGCTTGCCGCCGCAGACCTCGCAGGGAACATACACATCCGGCAAAAAGTTCATCTCGATCTTGAGGATGCCGTCCCCCTGACACGCCTCGCACCGGCCACCCTTTACATTAAAGGAGAAGCGTCCGGCGGCATAGCCCCGCACCTTGGCGTCGGCGGTGGCGGCATACAGCTCCCGGATATCGTTAAACACCCCGGTGTAGGTCGCCGGGTTGGACCGGGGGCTGCGCCCGATGGGCGACTGGTCGATGGCGATGACCTTGTCCAGATGCTCCAGCCCCTCCACGGCATCGTGCTTGCCGGGGCGGCACCGTGCCCGGTTCAGATCCCGGCTGAGCCGCCGCAGCAGAATGGAATTCACCAGCGAGGACTTGCCGCTGCCGGATACGCCGGTGACGCAGTTGAACGCCCCCAGCTTGAAGGACACGTCGATGTGCTTCAAATTATGCTCCGCCGCCCCCCGGACGGTGAGCAGCCGTCCGTCGCCGGAACGGCGCTCCGGCGGCACCGGGATCTGACGCTTACCGCTGAGATACTGACCGGTCAGCGACTCCGGGCAATCGGTGATGCCCGCCGCCGGCCCGGAATAGAGAATCTGTCCCCCATGCACCCCGGCACCGGGTCCCACATCCACGATCCAATCCGCCGCCCGCATAGTGTCCTCGTCATGCTCCACCACTATAAGGGTGTTGCCCAGATCCCGCAGGTGCTTGAGGGTCGCCAGCAGCTTATCGTTATCCCGCTGATGCAGACCGATGCTGGGCTCATCCAGCACATACAGCACCCCCATCAGATAGGAGCCGATCTGGGTCGCCAGCCGGATGCGCTGGCTCTCGCCGCCGGACAGGGTGGCAGCGCCCCGCCCCAGGGTCAGATAGGACAGCCCCACGCTGTTGAGGAAGCCCAGCCGCTCCCGGATCTCCTTGAGGATCCGGTCACCGATGGTATGCTCCCGGGGGGTCAGGGTCAGCCCCTCCACCCAGCAGAGCAGCTCCGCCACCGTATCGTCGCACGCCTCCATGATGTTGCGCCCGCCCACGGTGACGGCAAGGCTCTCCGGCTTCAGCCGCCGCCCGTGGCATTCCGGGCACTCCACCTGACTCATATACCCCTCCAGCTCCTCCCGCATTCCCTCGCTGGTGGTTTCATTGTAGCGGCGCTGGAGATTGTTGAGGATGCCCTCAAAGGCGGTATAATGAGTGCCGGAGCCGTATTCACGGGTGTATTGCATCTGGATTTTCTCGCCCTTGGTGCCGTAGAGCAGCACATCCTTGACCGCCGCCGGCAGCTCCTGATAAGGCGTATCCAGCGAAAAGCCGTAGTGCGCCGCCAGCCCGTCGTAGTACATCTGGGCGATGGTGCCCCCGGTCTTATAGTTCCAGCCGCTGGCCTGAATGGCTCCCTGCCGAATAGACAGCTCCGGCTGGGGCACGATCAGCTCCGGATCCATCGACATATAGATGCCCAGCCCCGTACACTTGGGGCAGGCGCCGAAGGGGTTATTAAAGGAAAACATCCGGGGGGACAGCTCCTCCACACTGATCCCATGCTCCGGGCAGGCGTAGTTGCGGGAAAAGGTCAGCTCCTCCCCACCGATCACGTCCACCGTCAGCAGCCCGCCGGACTGCTCCGTAGCGGTCTCCACGCTGTCGCTGAGCCGCCGCAGCATATCCGGGCGCACCACCAGCCGATCCACCACGATCTCGATGGTGTGCTTTTTGTTTTTATCCAGCGTCACCGGCTCCAGCAGGTCGTGCATCTCCCCGTCGATCCTCGCCCGGGCATAGCCGGCGGTGCGGGCATTTTCCAGCTCCTTGACGTATTGTCCCTTGCGCCCCCGGACGATGGGCGCCAGCAGCTGGAGCTTCGTCCCCTCCGGCAGCGCCATAATGCGATCCACGATCTCATCCACCGTCTGCTGTCGGATCTCCCGCCCGCACACCGGGCAATGGGGAATACCGATGCGGGCATACAGCAGCCGCAGATAGTCGAAGATCTCCGTCACTGTCCCCACGGTGGAGCGGGGGTTCTTGGAGGTGGTCTTTTGGTCGATGGAGATGGCAGGCGACAGCCCCTCGATATAGTCCACATCCGGCTTCTCCATCTGCCCCAGGAACATCCGGGCGTAGGAGGACAGGCTCTCCACATATCGCCGCTGCCCCTCGGCATAGATGGTATCGAACGCCAGCGAGGATTTTCCGCTGCCGGACAACCCGGTGAACACCACCAGACTGTCCCGGGGCAGCTCCACGTCCACGTTCTTCAGATTGTGCGCCCGGGCGCCCTTGACCACTATTTTTTTCAGCTCTGCCATATCGCTCTCTCCTTGCCGATCCTTCCCGGATAGTATATCCCAAATTGCGCCGCCGTTTCCCGACATACGCAAAGAACATTTGTTCAAGCTATGCCATTATACAGAATCCGACGGGATTTGTCAAGAAAGGAACACAGAAATATTTGCGTACACCAGGAAGCATCCGCCACCGAAAAATTTTCTCTCCGGGGTTGACAAATGAAAAAAAGCGGCTATAATAGCCTAATGTGAAGGCAACGGTGTCTTTGGGTCCCAGGACTCAAAGACGCCGTTTTCTGTTTTACGAAACGCAGCGAAAGGAAGTCATCCATATGAAAGAGAAAACGGTCAGCGGATTTGCCTACCACAAGCTGGGGAAGCGGTATGTAGCGGAATATCGGGACGGGGCATGGCAGCCCGGCCGCCTGACCCGCAAGGCCACCGTCACCCTCAACGAATCCGCCTGTGTGCTGCAATACGCCCAGACCTGCTTTGAGGGCTTAAAGGCCTATCGCACCCCCGACGGCGAGATCGTGTGCTTCCGCCCCGACCTCAACGCCGCCCGGCTGCACGATTCCTGCCTGCGGATGATGATCCCGCCGCTGCCGGCAGGGATGTTTGAGGAAGCGGTGCGGCAGGTGGTGCAAGCCAACGAAAAATGGGTCCCCTCCGCCGCAAGCGGCGGGTCGCTGTATCTGCGGCCCTTCATCTTCGGCTCCAACGCCGTCATCGGCGTCAAGCCCGCTACGGAATTTGAATTCCGGCTATTCGCCACCCCGGTGGGCGCCTATTTCAAGGGTGGCGCCCGTCCGCTGAAGCTGCGCATCTGCGACTATGACCGGGCAGCTCCCCACGGCACCGGCCATATCAAGGCAGGGCTGAACTACGCCATGAGTCTGTACGCCATCGCCGACGCCCATGAGCAGGGCTATGACGAAAACCTGTATCTGGACAGCGCCACCCGCACCTATGTGGAGGAGACCGGCGGCGCCAACGTCATTTTCATCACGAAGGAAGGCGGTCTGGTGACCCCCAAATCCTCCACCATTCTTCCCTCCATTACCCGCCGGTCGCTGCTGTATGTGGCGGAGCACTATCTGGGCATTCCCGCCGAGGAGCGCCCGGTGCGGGCGGATGAGCTGGGCGATTTCGCCGAGTGCGGTCTGTGCGGCACGGCGGCGGTGATCTCCCCGGTCGGGACCATCGTGGATCATGACAAGGAATACCATTTCGGTGCCGCCGACCCGGCACAGTCGGTGATCAACAAGCTATACGAAACGCTGCTTGCCATCCAGCACGGTGAAAAGCCGGCGCCGGAGGGCTGGCTCCTGCATGTGCGGTGAGGTGAGAGCGATGGATATCGGCATTATCGGCGCCGGCGCCATGGGATGCCTGTACGCCTGTCTGCTCAGCGGACAGCACCGGGTGACTCTGTATGATGTCAGCCCGGCGGTGGTGGACACCATCAACCGGCAGGGCATCACCCTATGCGAGCCGGACGGCACGCAGACCGTCTATTCCGTTCCGGCGCAATTCAGCGGACAGGGAACGACCGCACCGGAGCTGCTCATCCTGTTCGTAAAGGATCTGTACAGCGCCGCCGCACTGGAGACAAACCGAGCGCTCATCGGCGCCCACACCCGGGTGCTGTCTCTGCAGAACGGCATGGGCAACGAGGAGATCCTGCGGCAGTTCGTTCCCGGCGAGCGGGTGCTGCTGGGCACCACCAAGCATAACTGCGTGACAAAGGCCCCGGGGGTCATCTATCATTCCGGGGCGGGCATCACCCATATCGGCGCTCCGGAGGGCGGAGAGACCGCCGCCGCACCGGTGGTGGCGGCGTTCGCCGCCAGCGGAATCGAGACCGCCTATTGCCCCGGGGTACGGCATCTGCTGTGGGAAAAGCTGTTTGTCAACATGACCATCAACCCGGTGACGGCGCTGCTGGACTGCCCCATCGGCGTGATCGGCGAGGATCCGGACGCCCGGGCGCTGGCTGCCGCACTCATCGACGAGGCGGTGGCGGTCGCCGCTGCCGACGGAGAGACGTTTGACGCCGCCGCCATCAAAGAAAGCCTGTGGCACACCGCCCGGGCGCTATCCACCGGGCGGGCGTCCATGTGTCAGGATCTGGAGCACGGACGGCGCACCGAGATCGATTTCATCAACGGCGCCGTGGTGCGTCTGGGCGAGCAATACGGGATCGCCGCCCCCACTCATCGGGCGCTGGTGCGGCTCATTCATATCAAGGAAGCTGCTCAGAAACAAGCGTGACGGCAAGATAAAACCACTAAGGGACAGACCCGCCGGGGTCTGTCCCTTATGCTTTCCGCTGCGGGCGCCTACCACCGGTATGCGGCAGGCAAAGCGCCGGAGCGTCGCCGGACTGTTGTCTCTGCAGCCGGCTCCCGGCGCACCGTCCGCTGCGGGCGATCCGGAATTGTCTGTCCCCGGCGGCTCGCCGCTGCCCCCGGCAGCCCCTTTCTCCTCCGTCATCCGAAAGCGCCGCCCGGGGCTGCCGGAGCCGGTCGTTTCGCCGGATCTCCGGCGGAGGAGCAAGGATATTCCTCTCCGGCGCCGCCCAGCCGATCGACCGCCCCACCTCAACGCCGCTGCCGCCATCCGCCGCCTGTGCTGCATACAAGGTGCCGGCTTTTCTTAACGCAGGCGAAAAAAAGCAGAAGCACTTTCCGCTCCGGTATACGTCTCCAAATTGAACAGCACCATAAACAAAAGCGTTCTGCCTATCCGGTTTTGCTGAATACCACCTGTACACCCCCATAAAAAGCCGATGCCGCACCCGAAAACGGGTACGGCTCGACTCCCTCCCTATATGACAACCGCAGACAGGATCATCCACGGATGTTTTTGTACAGCGGCCCATAGGCGGCACAGGCACGGTAGTCCTGTCCCTCTTTGTCCATTCCGAAAGCGTTCCACGCCGCCGGACGGAAGATGTCGCCGGCGGGCACATTGTGCATACTCACCGGGATGCGCAGCATGGAGCAGAGGGTCAGCAGGTCGGCGCCGATGTGGCCGTAGCTGATGGCGCCGTGGTTGGCACCCCAGTTGTTCATCACGTCATAGGCGCTCTTGAAGGGGCTGCCCTCCTTGCCGTCGCAGCGGGGGGTGAACCAGGTGCAGGGCCACGTCGGGTTGGTCCGCTCCATCAGCGTGTCGGTCACCTCGTCGGGCAGGTGCACCGTCCAGCCCTCGGCGATCTGCAGCACCGGGCCCAGCCCTTTCACCAGATTCAGCCGGATCATGGTGGCGGGCATCTCGGCACGGGTCACGAAGTGGCTGGAGAACCCGCCGCCCCGGAAATTATCAAAGCCCGCCTCGCACCACACGGTGGCGTCGGTCATCTTTTGGATATCCTCGTCGGTCACATCCCACCACTGCTTCATAGTGGGGTTGCCCTGCTCGTCGGTGCATTCGCCGCAGGCGTCCAGACAGGCGGCGCCGGAATTCAGCAGGTGGATGATGCCGCCGTTCTCCTTGGCTTTGCCCTTGAGGTGATAGCCGGTCACCCGCTTGGTCGCCTCCGGACTCCAGAAGGTGCGCACATCGGCGAAGATCTGCGCCCGGTTGGTGAGCAGCCGCATAAACAGCATTCCCAGTCCGTTGAGCACATCATTCTCGGTGGCGAAGGTCATAGGCTCCTTCTTGCCGGTGAAGTCAAAGCTGGAGTTGAGGATCGCCTCGGGATAGTCGCAGTTGGGCCAGTGATCCGTCCACTGGCGCTGTCCCTGGAAGCCGGCAGCCAGCGCATTGTGTCCCACGCTCTCCTCAATGAACCCGGCGGGCAGGTTGTCGTTGCCCCGCATCAGGTCCTTGATGATGCAGTACATCTTGATGGTGAATTCCCACTGCTTTTCCTTTTCCTCGGGGGTAAAGCGGATGCGCCGCTGCTCGCCCAAAAACTCCACGCTCTCGGGGTTGTCGTCCCGGCCCTCCTTGCAGTGGGCTTTCGTCCATGCCAGCGCCTGCTCATACGCCTCGTGGTCGTAGATGCCCTCCTCCATACGGCGCAGGATCTCTACCTCGTCCACGCTCTCGACCCGCATGCCCAAATATTCCTCCATGAACTGCTGGTCGATGATGGAGCCGCCGATGCCCATGCACATGGAGCCGATCTGCAGATAGCTCTTGCCCCGCATGGTGGCGACGGCGATGGCTGCCCGCCCGAAGCGCAGCAGCTTCTCCCGCACATCCTCCGGGATGTCGGTCACCTCGTTCACGTCCTGCACCTCATGCCCATAGATGCCGAAGGCAGGCAGCCCTTTCTGGGCGTGGGTCGCCAAGACGCTCGCCAGATACACCGCGCCGGGGCGCTCGGTGCCGTTAAAGCCCCACACGCCCTTGATGGTCATGGGGTCCATATCCATGGTCTCGGCGCCATAGCACCAGCAGGGGGTCACCGACAGGGTGATCGCCACGTTTTCCTTCTTGAACTTTTCGGCGCACGCCGTCGTCTCCGGCACCCGTCCGATGGTGGTATCCGCCATCACGACCTTTACCGGTGTGCCGTCAAAGTAGTAGAGATTTTCCTCAAATAATTTCTTCGCTGCCTCCGCCATCGCCATGACCTGAGGCTCCAGACTCTCCCGCAGCTGCATGGGCCCACGCCGTCCGTCCACGATGGGGCGAATGCCAATCGCCGGGTAGTCGCCGATGAGTTTTTTGTTTGCCATACTGTATGCATCCTTTCACTGTAACAGAAAATTTCTGCCTGTATTTTCATTATAGACTTGCATTTTAGAACAGGCAAGTGCTATAATGGATAAAAATTAGGATGATTTTCACTTTTTCACAGAAAGGCAGCGTATCCGACATGAAATATATGGATTACAAAGAACCGATCCGCCACGGGGCGTTCGATTTCCCCATCGCCTATTATGCCGTGAATGCGCAGCACCCCCGCTATCACATGATGTTCCACTGGCACCCGGAATATGAGATCGTCCGGATCCACCGGGGACAGATGCGGATGAATCTGGACGGGGTGCAGTTCACCGCCGAGGCGGGCGACACGGTAATCGTCAACGACGGCGTCTGCCATAGCGGCGAGCCGGAGGACTGCGAATACGAGTGTCTGGTATTCGACCTGCACCGGTTCGTCAAGGGCACCCGCAGCGCCTCCGCCGTGGTGGAAAGCATCCTCAACCACAAGCTGGCGATCTCCAGCCGGATGCCCCGGGGGGTGGAGGATCTGGACACGCTGCTGGACGGGCTGTTTTCCGCCATGCGGCAGCGGCAGCCCGGCTATGAGCTGTTTGTGCAGGGATACCTGTGCCAGTGGCTGGGGGTTGTGGTGCGGGATCACCTGTACGGCCCGCTGGAAAACACCGCCCGCCGCCGTATTAACCAGCAGTCGGCGCTGCGCAATGCGCTGTCCTTCATCGAGGACAACTACGCCAACCGGGTGACGCTGGACGATCTCGCCCGGGCGGCAGGCATGAACCGAAAATACTTCTGCACCCTGTTCCACGCCATGACCGGGCGTACCCCCATCGACTATCTCAACGTCTATCGGGTGGAGATGGCGCGGGGACGGCTGCTGTACAGCGAGGATTCGGTAACGCAGGTGGCGCTGGCGTGCGGCTATAATGATGTGAGCTATTTCACCAAGATGTTCCACCGCTACACCGGCACCACCCCGCTGAATTATCGCCGGGATACGCAAAAAGAGGCATAATCCGTTTGTCCCCCTCCATACCCTATGGTATCACATCATTTGGGTATGGAGGGGGATCTGTATGTATTGGATCGTGCGGCGCCGGCAGGCGGTGCTGGCGTTAGCGGCGGCGGTGGCGGTGCTGGGCGGCGCCATCGGCGTCAGCGCCTACGGACAGCAGCGGGCAGCATCCGCCGCTGCCGCCGTGGGAAACTGGGGACTGGGCTTTCATGAGGCAGGACAGCCGCCCACCGGCAATGTCTCCCGAGAGGCGCTGAAGACCCACAACGCCTATTTTTTAGGCGATACCGGGCAAAAGACTATCTACCTCACCTTTGACTGCGGCTATGAAAACGGCAACACCGCCCCCATTCTGGATGCGCTGCAAAAGCATCACGCCCCGGCGGCGTTCTTCGTGGTGGGGCATTTTCTGGAGACCGCCCCGGAGCTGGTGCAGCGGATGGTGGCGGAGGGACACACCGTGGGCAACCACACCTGGCACCACCCGGATATGTCCGCCATCGCCGACCGGGCGTCCTTTGAACAGGAGCTGCAGGCGGTGGAGGAAAAATATCAGCAGCTCACCGGGCAGACCATGGCAAAATATTACCGGCCGCCCCAAGGAAAATACAGCGAAAAAAATCTGGAAATGGCGTGCGACATGGGCTACCGCACCTTTTTCTGGAGTCTCGCCTATGTGGACTGGTACGCCGACCGGCAGCCCACGGCACAGCAGGCATTTGATAAGCTGCTGCCCCGAATCCATCCCGGCGCCATCGTGCTGCTGCACAGCACCTCCGCCACCAACGCCGCCATTCTGGATGAGCTGTTGAGCAAATGGGAGGAAATGGGCTATGCATTCGGAAAAATTTCCGATCTGTGCACCGCATAATCGATGAAAGCGGCGGACATACTGACTGTGGCGGCGGAGCTCATCCGCCGCCAATCCGTCAGAAAGGAGACCGTTCACATGGATCATGCAAACAAGAGCATTCATTGCACCGTGACCTCCTGCTCCAATCACTGCTCCTGCGAGGATTATTGCAGTCTGGACAGCATTCAGGTCGGTACCCATGAGACTGACCCGAAGATGGATCAATGCACCGACTGCCAGTCCTTCATGAAGAAGAACTGACGCCGGCGAGCCGACGAGAATCAGCGCCCCGTTCCCGAGATATCGGAAACGGGGCGCTGGTTTTGTACGAAAGACCCGTTTGCCTGCAATATCCGCAGGCGTCTGCGCCGCCGGCGGCACCCGATCCGACAGCGACACCGGGGGCGCAGCTTTCCGCAAAAGGGGACTGTCCGCCATGCCGGGTGCCCCCAAAACGGCGCAAAAGCGCCCCGTCCCTGCCAAAGCAGAAACGGGGCGCCGGTCGAACCGGATCTTACGGCGTCGTCGGGGGCTGCTTTTTGCGGCGGCGGGCCGCCAGCACGATCCACAGGATTCCGCCGCCCACAGCGACAACCCCTACGGCGATCAGCACCCACGCCCACCAAGGCAGATAGGCCGTCACCGTTTGCCGCACCACACGCCGCCGCTTGGCGGGGGTGGGGGTATCGTTGCCGTCATCGTCGGAGGCATCCGGGTCTGCCGGGTCGAGGGTTCCGTCATCCGCCCCCGGCTCCTCGTCGATGCCGGTGTCGGGCTGGGGCTCCTCCCCGTCGGGCTGCTGGGCGGCGGACAGCACCGCCTCCACGCCGTACAGCTCAAATTCCGCCACCGTCATGCGTCCCTGATCCTCGCCGGCGGTGACACTGTTGGCACCGGTGATCCGCAGCCGGAAATACCGTCCCGTCACCGAACGGCTCAGCCGCCGGGAGGTATAGGGGTCGGTGTTATCCGTCACGGCATCGGCATCCTGCCAATGCTCGCCGTCCATGCTGTATTGCAGCCGGAAATCCCGGGTGTTATACTGCTCCGCCTCGCCGGCATACCCTGCGTGACGCACCGCCCAGCGGTTGATCGTATAGGCCTTTCCCATATCCGCCATCAGCCAGCCGGTGCCGTCGGCGCCTACCTGTCCCGTCCAGCGGGAGTTTTCGCCGTCGTTGGCCTTCCACGCTTGATCGTCGTTGTCGCTGGCGTAGATCTCCGCCACATCCAGCAGAATGTTGCCCGGACGCACCACCTGCAGCGAGCGGATCTTGCCGAAGGCAGGCAGGTTACCGGCATAGGCGCTGCCGTCGATATAGCTATAGCGACTGCCGGTGCCGTCGGCACCGGTATACATCACCAGCCCGCAGCCGGTGCCCACATGGAAGCTCTGCAGCTGCGCCGGATCAAAGCCCAGCGTTTTCAGCTGCGCCTCGGTATACAGCCCCTCCTCCAGCGCCAGAAAATTCTGGCTGGGGACGGTCTTGCCGGCGTTATCGCCGTAATTGGGGGTCGCATACACCTGCGCCACCCCGGGAAACGGGATGGTGCCGTTCCGGTAATCCGGCAGATCCTCCCGGTTGATGGTGTAGGGGCTGGACAGAAACCATGAGCCGTCGTCATTGCCCGCCATCTCCGAGCCGGAGCGGTTCTCCGTCAGCAGCGAATAGGTGGTGGGACCCCATGTGTTTACATAGGTGACCTCCGGCCAGTATTGCAGCATGGTGGTGAGGGTCTTATACCAGCTGCTGCGCCCGTCCGCCGCCTGCTTTTGCCAATAGCCGGTGCGGCAGGACAGCTCCGTAAAGCCAAAGGGCTTCCCTGTCTTGCTCATCCAGTCATAGTCGGTAAACTGTAGCCGGGGAATCAGCGCCCCGTCAAAGCCGGAATCGGAATACATGGTGGCTCCCAGCACATCGAAATAGGCGTTGCCCGCATACCGCTCCTCGGAATAGTAGCCGCCGGAGGGGCTGTAGTTCAGCAGAAAGCCCGTCAGCCCGGACTGCTTCATCCGGTCGGAATACTGCTGGGCGACCCGCTTGAACGCCTCCTTGCCCTCGTCGCTGACGCCGTTGAATTTATGATTGGTGAACTCCACAAAGGGACGGTACAGATACGCCTTTACACCGCTGTCCTCCAGCCGTCCCAGCACCCCCTCCAGCTTTTGCTGATAGGTCTCGGCAGCCAGATACATCGCCATGTCCCGCTCCGGGTTGGTGGCGTCCAGATGGACGATCATATCGTCCTCGGTGCCGTAGGCAGCCTTGGCATAGTCCTGCAGCCATCCCAGCAGCGCCCCGTCGAAATGCAGCAGGAGGATCTCGCCCCGGTCATAGCGCTCCTTCAGCACCGCCGACGCCTGCGTCTCGTTGGTGATCAGCACCGCATCGTGGTTGTCGGCTGTATAGCCCGGATTCACCGTCTCCTCATAGCGGCAGGAATACAGCCCCAGCTCCACGCCGAACTGCTCCTTCACCTGATCGTGGAGATCGGTGTTGGTATACATCTCAAAGGCACCGCTGACAAAGGTGTTGGTGTCCTTGAGCATGGAGAGATACGCCAGCAGGTTTTTCGCCTCCTGACTGGCGTTGGGGTTAACGGGTGCCAGCAGCTCCCGGGCGACATATGTCTCCGTCTCCGCCGCCTGCACCGGCGGCAGCGTCCCCAGCAGGGTGAACAGCGCCAGCAGCAGCGCCGTCAGCGTCATACCCAACCGTTTCATGCCCGGCACCCCCTTTCTCTGCGATAGCGCCGCCATAGCCAATAGCCTCCGCCCGCCAGCGGCACCAGCAGCACCGGCAGCCACCACAGCCGGCGCACCTGCGCCGCACCGGCGACCTGCCCCGGCGTATACACGTCCGTGCCGGCAACGCCGCTGCGGATCACGCCGTCGGCGGCGAAGCCCAGCTTCACCAGCTGCACGGGATATCCGGTGAGGTTCTTACCGATGATCTGTCCGTTCACGGTGCGGGAATTGCGCACCCGCACCACCTGACCGTCCACGATCTCTCCCAGACCCAGCTCGCCGTCGGTGCCGTTGGGCACCGTCACCCGCAGCGTCCGCCCGCCCAGAGCTGCGGCGGACAACGCCTGCCCGGCGGTATCCAGCAGGGTGCAGGTGTACACATCCGACCGCACCTCCAGCCAGCCGCCGCAAACAAGGGCGCTCGCCTGTCCCCAGGGAGCGGTGGTGACCCGCAGACTGCCGATCCCGGCGAAGAAGTCGATATCGTCATAGTTGATCTGCTCCACCGTCAGCGTAATGCCGGTGGCCGCATCCGTAAAGGTATTCTGCGGCGGGATCTCCACCTTATCGGCGGGCAGGTTGCCCGCCACCTCCAGCTCGTCGATCCGGGCAATGCTGTAGCCCCGCTTATCCGAAGCGGTGGGACGGGTCACCACAAAGGCAACATACCGTCCCTCCCGGGGCTCCTCCAGCTCGCAGCGGATGACCCGCTCCCGCACATCGGTGGCGGGATCCAGCTTGGGCTTGCCCGTCTCCGGATCCACCTCGGACAGGGTCTTTTCGCCGCCGGTGGTATACACCCGGTTGGCGGGATCAAACAGAGTCTTCAGCGTCTGTCCCACATAGAAATCAGCGCCGCCCACGAAATAATCGCCCACCTCATGGGTGCTGGTGAGGGTGATGCTCTCCACCGTGGCGGTGCCGCCCAGATGATAGATCAGCACCGACCAGGGGGTGTCGGAATGGATATACTGCCGCTCCGCCACCGTCACATACCGGTCACCGGTCTTGACCGTCCAGGCGCTGCGGCTGTTCAGATCGCCATCGGTGAGCCGCAGGGAGGATTCGTCCCAGCTGAGGTTATCCAGCCGGCTCTCCGGAACATTGTAGATATCCGGCAGCTGCGGCTCGCAGAGATATTCCTCCGCCGGCGTTTTGTTGAGAATGAGGTTCGTGACCTCGCCCATATGGGAACGATAGGTACCGTAGACCCCCAGCTCGCCCAGCCGCACCACGTTGCCGATGGCGGGGATACGGAAGCCCACATACCGGCACACCGTCTCCTGCCGCAGCGTCACCACCGCCGCCAGACTGCCGCCCAGCTCCACGGTGGCAGCGGGCGCACCGGCAAACAGCGCTTTCAGCGTGTCGGCGGTGTAGATCTCCACCCGCTTGATCCAATAGGCGCTGTCGTCCCACGCATCGGCAGCGATCAGCAGCTGCTGCAGCTCCACCTTGCCCCGCAGATCGATGGCGATGCCGCCGTCCACATAGGTGCGCCAACTGAATTTATTATCCGCCGCCGGATCCTGTCGGTCACCCACCGGCTGGGTGATGCCCAGCACCACCCCGTCGGTGGCGTAAGCAAAGTCGGTCTGCAGGGACATCTCCCCGTTGCCCGCCGCCAGCGCAGCGCCGCCCTCGGTGGTGACGGTACGCCCCCGCAGCAGGTTTTCCCCGGTGGGGAGCTTGCCGCTGTCGCTCTCGTCCTGCAGCAGCGCTACTTTATAGGGAGCGTCGTCGAAATACACCCCCAGCTCGCTCAGACGGGCGGTCTTATACCGATAGTTGCCGCTGCCATCGCCGGCGCCGGTCTCACTGAATATCGCCTCATTGGGCAGCTCAAAGTGGAAGCCCACATACCGCCCGGTCTTGGCTTCGTCCAGCGTGAACAGCATCGCCGCCGGGGTGGCGGTATGCCCGCCGGTGCTGTCGAAGGACAGCACCCGATAGTCGGTGTTGACCGCCTGACTGCGGGTAGCGCCCACATAGACCTCACCCTTATACACATACCGTCCGCCGACGGGGGCTGCCCCCACCATGCCCAGCAGACTGTTGGCGATCAGCACGGTATCCAGCGGCTTTTCCTCGCCCATATCGAATACCAGCCACACATGATTGCCCCAGCCGTTGGAGCTGTCGTTCCAAGCATTGTTGACCGTAGCCACCGCCGCCATGCCCGCTGTCACCGTGTCGGCGGTGGCATAGGCGTTGACGCCCTGCACCAGCCCGTCGGTCAGGGCGGCGGCGTTGCCGCCGTAGAGGACGGTGCTTTCACTGAGCTTTTTGCTTTTATCGCCGGTGGTGGGGATGATCCCCGCCAGCAGGTTGGTCTTTTCCGGCAGGGTGGCTGCTTCCAGCACCGGCACCATGGTACCGCCGGTGACCTGCATCGTCCCCTCCGGCGCAGCCGGGGCGTCGGTCTCCTCCCCGTACACGCCCAGCTCGCTGATGCGGGCCTGCTGCCACCATTTGCCGTAGCGCTTACCGTTGACCGGCACCGTCTGCCAGCTGGATTGCGGATCGTCCTTCGGAATGTAGAAGGAGAAGCCCACATACCGCCCGGTCACCGGCTGCGCCAGCGTCAGCCGCATGGCTGCCAGCGCCGTTTCGCTATAGTCCATGACGAAGCTCTCCGCCGTATACAGCTTGGCGAGGTCGTCGGTAATATAAATGCGGCCCCACCGCAGCAGATAATCGTCGGTGGTGTCCTTGGCGCCGCCCACCAGCAGGGAAGCGATGGCGGTGGGGCGGTTCAGGGTATAGGTCAGCTGCACCCATGTATCCTCCGCCTGTCCCCGTGCCTGCGCCGCCACGATATCGGCGGCGGTGCCCGCTCCGTACACGCCGGGCACGCTGCCGTCGGTCAGCTTGCTCCAATCGTCCCGCCCGGCGGTCGCCGGCACCGGCTCGCCGGAAATGCCCAGCGTCGGCGTCAGCCCCACCAGCCGGTTCGGCTCCTCCGGCAGCCGGGTCACCTCGGTCACCACGCCGCCCGCCACGGGATACTGCACCGCCGTGGCGGAGCCGTACACCGCCAGCTCGCTCAGGCGAGCGGTCTTATACCGATAGTTGCCGCTGCCGTCGTTGGCGCCGGTCTCGCTGAATACTGCCTCATTGGGCAGCTCAAAGTGGAACGCAATGAACCGGCCGACAGCGGCTGTATCCAGCGTCAGCCGGAAAACAGCGGGCGCCTGCTCGTGACCGCCGGTGCGGTCAAAGGTCAGCACCTGCGCCGCCTCGCTCACCGCATCCGCCCGGGTGTCGGCTACATAGATCTCGCCCTTATACACATAGCGGCTGCCGGTGGCGGCATACGCCAGCTCGCCCACCAGACTGTTGGCGATCACCACGGTATCCACCGTCTGGCTCTTGCCCATATCGTAGACCAGCCACACATGGTTGCCCCAGCCGTTATAGCTGCCGCTCCAGGCGTTGCTGCCGGTGCCCACCGCCGCCATACCGTCCGCCACCGTTTCGGCGGTGGCGACGGTATGCAGCCCCTGGATCTCGCCATCGGTCAGTGCCGCTGCTCTGCCGGCGTACAGGGAGGTCGTAGCGCCGTCCAGCGTGTTGTTGGTGTGACCGATGTTGGGGATCTTGCCGGCGATGAGGCTCTCCCCAGAGGGCAGCCCATCCGCCGCCGTCACCGCTGTCAGCGTACCGCCGGTAACGGCGATCTGCTCCGGCTCGGCCGGCTGGCTGCCGCCCTCTGCATAGTAGGCGCCCAGCTCGCTCAGGCGGGCGGTCTTATACCGATAGTTCCCGCTGCCGTCGTTGGCGCCGGTCTCGCTGAACGCTGCCTCGTTGGGCAGCTCAAAGTGAAACGCCACATACCGTCCGGTGGCAGCAGCGCTCAGAGAGAGCTTCAGCACCGCCGGAGCGTCCTCGTGCCCGTCGGGGCGGTCAAAGGTCAGCACCCGATTGGCTGCGTTCACCGCATTCTGGCGGGTATCCGCCACATAGATCTCGCCCCGGTATACGTAGCGGCTGCCGGTGGCGGCATCCGCCAGCGCCCCGGTCAGGCTGTTGGCGATCAGCAGGGTGTTGACGGTCTGCTCCTTGCCCAGATCGTACACCAACCACACATGGTTGCCCCAGCCGTTATAACTGCCGACCCAGGCATTGCTGCCGGTGCCCACCGCCGCCATACCCTCCGCCACCGTTTCGGCGGTGGCGACGGTATGCAGCCCCTGCACCTTGCCGTCGGTCAGCGCCGCAGCCTGACCGGCGTAGAGGGTGGTTTTGGTCCCATCCAGCTTGTTGCCGGTGTCCCCGATGAAGGGAATCCTCCCCGCCAGCAGGTTATCCTCTGCGGGCAGCTCATCCAAGGAGGTCACAGCGGTGAGCGTGCCCCCGGTGACGGAAGCGGACGCCGCCAGCACCGCCGGCAGCATCGCCGCCCCCAGCATAGACAGCAGCAGCGCCGCCGTCAGGCACAGGCTTACCCAGCGTTTGGTCATGGTTCGTTCCTCCTTACGGTCATTCTAAAGGAAAGTCGTTCACGCAGGCGTACTGAATATTTCCGTACACCACGATCTCCGTGCCGTCGGCGGCGGCATACACCGCATAGGGACGCACCGCCACCAGCCGGTCATAGGCGTTCTCCGGGATATGCACCACCGTCACCGTGAAGTACGCCCGTCCGTCCCCGGCGGCGTACAGCTTGGCGGCGGGGACGGTCTTGACTCCGCTGCCGCCCTGCACCAGCTGGTTCTCCGCATCGGTCAGCTTATCGGCAACAGCCGCCACACCGCCCATGCCCACCAGCCGGTAGGCCGTGTCCGCTATGGTGATCGTGCTATCCTCCGCATAGACGGCGGCATACCCGTCGCCCACGGTAACACCGGTGCAATCCACCGCCATACCGAACCGCAGCGCCGCCGTGCCGTCCGCCGTATCGTCCAGCCGCCGCTGGGCGCCCAGCACCCGGGTGGCGGAGGTCATCGCCCGGTACACATTCCGGGCGATCACGCCCAGCCCCGCCTCGGAGCAATGGATCCCCAGCGTGGGAGTCGTAAAGTACGCATCCTCGCCCTGCTCGGCACAGAACCGCTTAGTCGCCGTATAATCATCCACAAAGGACAGCCCCAGCTCCTTCGCCAGCTCCCGCTGAACGGCGAGGATCTCCGCCTCGATGATGTCCTTGTGCTGGCTGGTCTTCATATACTGGGGGGACAGCAGGAAGATCTGCACCGTCGGGTTCTTTTCCCGGAATGCCGCAACCAGCGCCCGGTATTGCTCCCGGTACAGGTCGGGGTAGGTGTCCCGGTTCTTGCCCCAGTAGGGGGCGTCGTTGCCGCCCAGAGCGATCAGCACATAGTCTGCTGCCACGATCTCCTCCGGGTGCAGCTCCATCCAGCCGTTCTCGGTGGTGCTGCCCACAGCGGTGGCGCTGACCAGCGCATTGCCGCCGTAGCCGGCATTGACGACCGCATAGGAATACGCTGCGTCCTCCGTATTCAGCAGCTCTGCCAGCTGCTGGGGATAGGAGCGCTTGTCGCCGTACAGGCGGCCGCTGTCATCCCAGACGCCCTCGGTCACGCTGTCGCCCACGCACACCACGGTCTTCATGGGCTTCTCCGGCGTCAGCGGCTGCCCGGTGGCCTCACCGTACACGCCCAGCTCGCCCAGCCGGATGCCGCCCCACCAGTTGGCGTACAGCTTATTTCCGGCGTCGTCAAAGCACAATTCGGTGGACACGTCCGCATCCGGCACATAGATGGAAAAGCCCACATACCGCCCCGTTACCGTTCCGGCGGCAGGGCGCAGCTGCCACTGCTTGCCGGTGCGCTCCATGGCGCCGGAATCCACCGCCAGACTGGCGGCATCATACAGGGTCTCCCGGGTATCGCTGACATAGATCTTCACCCGATGGGGCGCATAGGCGGCATCCTCATAGCCGCCCGCCACCAGAAACCGCTCCAGCGCATACTCCTCGCCCAGATCGAAGGTCAGCGGCGCCCACCAGTCGTACAGCCCGTTGCCGCTCACCAGCGCCCGATCCGGCGCAGCGTTCAGCTGCCCGTCCGCCAGAAATTCCGTGCCGGTCATCCGCAGCGCCGTGCCGTCGGTCCGCAGAAGGCTCAAGCCCGCCAGCCGGTTCTCCCACTGCCAGACCAGGCTATTTTCCGCAGCGGCTGCCCACTGCCCTGTGGGTGCGTCCTGCCAGTCGATCGTCTCCGTCCCGGCGGGAGCATACACCCCCAGCTCGCTCAGGCGGGCGGTCTTGTTCTTATAGTTTCCGTTGCCGTCATTCAGACCGGTCTCGCTGAACACCGCCTCGTTGGGCAGCGCAAAGTGGAACGCCACGAACCGCCCCGTCGCCGCCGCATCCAGCGTCAGCTTGAGAACGGCGGGGGCTTTCCCGGCGTCGCTATAGTCAAAGGACATCATCAAAGCCGCCGCATACCGCCCCGTTGCCGCCACTTCCGGTGTCAGCCGCAACACCGCCGGCGCCTGCCCGGCATCGCTGTAATCAAAGCTCATCACCAGCGCCGCCGCATTGACCGCAGCGCTGCGGGTATCCGCTATATAAATCTCACCGCTGCGCACGAACCGGACGTTTTCCTCCGCCTCGTCCAGCACGCCTGTCAAGCTGTTGGCGATGAGCAGCGATTCCACCGTCCGGCTTTCACCCAGATCGTAGATGAGCCACACATGGTCGCCCCAGCCGTTATAGCTGCCGCTCCAGGCGTTCTGCGCCACCGTCACCGCCGCCATCCCGTCGGTGACCGTCTCGTCGGTGGCGATGGTGTGCAGCCCCTGCACCAGCCCATCCGTCAGCGCCGCCGCCTGCCCCGCATACAGGGAGGTGACATCGCCATCCAGCGTATTGGACTTATCCCCGATGTAGGGAATCTTCCCGGTGATCAGGCTATCCCCCCGGGGCAGCTCTCCGAACCGGGTCACCGCCGTCACGGTGCCGCCCGTGACCGCAGGCTCCGCCGCTGCGGCGGCGGGCAGCCACACGCTGCTCAGCACGGTCACCAGCAGCGCCAACGCCAGACACAGACTTCCACTACGTCTTTTCATCGCTCTTCCTCCTTGACTCACAAAACTGCACAAAAAGTATATTTTCCATCCTGTTTATCATAGCGAGATTTGCCACACTCTGTCTATAGAACAAAATGCTGCAAATTAGCATAAAACAGTCGCTTGCATTTTTTCAAACCTGTGGTATACTGGAGCTGTGAAGAACGTGACCCATCTTATAGAGCCGGGGGACTGTCATGGACGACTTAATGCAGCTGTATCTGGACAATAACACCGCCTCCGATGAGCCGTTGGCAATCAATTCCTGCGGTATCTGCACCGAAGAGACGGATTCCACCGCTCTGGTGGAGCGCCCCGAGGGGCGGGAGGATTATCTGCTGCTGACGGTCATCAGCGGCGAGCTGACCTACCGCACCCCCGCCGGCACGGACTGTCCGCTCACCGCCGGGCAGGCGCTGCTGTATCGCCCCCATCAGCCCCAATACTATCACTCCGAGCCGGGAGCGCCCTACGAGACCCGCTGGGTGCATTTTTCCGGCACCGACTGCCCGGCGCTGCTGGAGCAGCTGGGGCTGACAGACGGCATAGCGCTGCCGGTGGGGGACACGGTAGAGCTGCAGCGGCTCACCGCCGACATGGTGGGGGAATTTATCCAGCGCAAGCCCTTTTATTCGCTGGCGCTGCGGGGGCGATTCCTGATGCTGCTGGCGCTCATCGCCCGGCAGCGGCAGACCTCCGCCGCCGGCAAGGGGGCGTGGGAGCCCCGGCTGGAGGAGGCCCGCAAGGAGATCTATTGGACCCATCGCTATGAGATCGATCTGGAGCAGCTGGCGAAAAAATGCCGGCTCAGCCCCTCCCGGTTCCAGCACCTGTTCAAAAAGCAGTACGGCGTTTCTCCCCGTCACTATCAGACCATGCTGCGGGTCAATTCCGCCCGTTCCCTGCTGCAGAGCACCGATCTGAGCATCCGTCAGGTGGGCGAAAAGGTGGGCTACGCCGACCAGAACTACTTTTCACGGGTATTCAAGCGCTACACCGGCTATTCCCCCAGCGAGCTGCGGAAGTAACCGAAAGGCGGGCGCCGGTATCCGCCGGATCGGGTCTCGTCCGAGCCGATCCGTGCGGGCAGCGCAGCTCGGGCAGATCCCGCTCCGGTCATAACCACCGGTGGGATCCGAGCCGGAAAGCGGACGGCATCTTTTGCAGACAATGCCCGCTGCCATACCCATGCCGATGCTTTTCCGGCGACGCATCCATCGCCGCCATCCTCGCCGCCAAGACAAGCCCCGGCGCAGCCGAAAATGCGCCGAAAGAAGCCCACCGGAAGAAGCGCCGCAGCGCCGCCTCCGATGGGCTTTTCTGTTGCTTATGGGGAATTTATCGGGTCTCCGGAACCGATTCCTCCCGGTGCAGATCGGCAAAATCCATATACGCCTTCCAATCGTACCAAGACAGGTAATGCTGCCCCGCCCGGCGGTGGTAGCCCACCCGCCCGGCGAGCAGCTCCTCCCCCGGCTCCAGAATGCGGTCGTGATGCACCAGCCCGGGCAGTCCGTAGCGCTCCTCCCACATTTTGCCCGCCGCCAGACAGCACAGCTGCTGGGAATCAGGATCCGCCCAATCGTCGTCGTCAGAGGAGCCGATCTCCACATACCGGGGGGCGATGGTCGCCAGCAGATAGTGCTGGTCGAAGCCCTCGGGGATATTCGTCTCGCCGTGGCGAGCATAGTTGGTGCAGAACCAATAGCCGTACTTGGTAGAGATGCGCCGCACCGACTCGCCGGGGTCGCCATGCTTGCCGGGCACGCCCCGCACCGCCAAGCCGCCCCGCACCAGCGAGTCTCCGGCGCACCCGGCGCTGTTGGAGATGCTGTAGCGGAACCGGGTATCCAGCATCCCGGTATACAGCGCCGTCTTGCCCAGCCGGGAATGCCCGAGGATCGCCCCCTGCGCCGGATCGTTGCAGGGCAGGGTGAGGGCATAGTCCATCACCCGCATGGCGCAGAACGCCCACAGCCCGATCTTGCCGCAGGTGCGGCCGGTATCCCGCCCGTGGGGCAGCAGGATCTTCGCCACGCCGCTGTCAAATTCGTCCTTATCCAGCGTCGCCTCCTCATAGCAGAAGGACAGCACGTTGAAGCCCCGCTCCGCCGCCAGCTCGATGGGATAATATTTGGAGGGACACTCGGGGCTGAAATCCATATAGATGAAAAACGGATGGGGGCCGCTGTCGTGATGCAGCAGCCGATGCACCGGAAACGTATGGGCGCCGTAGGCGGTGGTGATGGTCATATCCACCCGGGTCAGGTCAACTCCCCGGGGCGGAAAGCGGTATTCCTCCATCACCGGCTCGCTCACCGCCACCGTAAAGGGCGTATCCGGCAGATCGCCGTATTCCTCCCGGCAGAGGATCTCCACCATCTCCTCCCGGCTTCTCAGCGGCGGCAGCTCCCGGCTGTGCAGCATTTCTTCCAACATAGCTGTAATTCTCCTTTCGTTCGTAACCTCACTGTAGCGTATTCAGTTATCCCTGTCAAGAAATTCCCGCAGGGCAAC
Organism: uncultured Eubacteriales bacterium; assembly: GCA_934630515.1. GTDB lineage: Bacteria > Bacillota > Clostridia > Oscillospirales > Acutalibacteraceae > UBA5905. The sequence continues at coordinate 75,677 of CAKTVV010000004.1, forward strand.
GGACAAAAAAGTAAAATAGTTTATAAACCAACGAAAAACGGCTATTGCAAATCCCGGAAAAATCGGTATAATGACAATTAGAAACGGTAAATTTCGTGATAAAGGAGCGTTCTGACATGAAACTGGGTGTATTGACCGTCCCGCTGCAGGCCATGTCCACCGAGGATGCGTTCAAGTATCTTCATTCTCTGGGCGTACAGACGGTGGAGCTGGGCACCGGCGGCTATACCAACGGCAACCACTGCAACCCCGACGTACTGCTGGCGGATGAAAGCAAGATCGACGAGCTGAAGGCGCTGCTGAAGACCTACGATCTGGAGATCTCGGCGCTGTCCTGCCACGGCAACCCCGTTCACCCCGACAAGGCGGTGGCGGCGGAGTACCATCGGGTGTTTGTGAACACCTGCAAGCTGGCACAGAAGCTGGGTGTGGACACCATCGTGACCTTCTCCGGCTGCCCCGGCGACAGCCCCGACAGCCACTATCCCAACTGGGTCACCTGCGCCTGGCCGGACGATTATCCGAAGATCCTCGACTATCAGTGGAACGAGGTGCTGATCCCCTATTGGAAGGAGGCGGCGAAGATCGCCGAGAGCTATGGGGTGCAGCACATTGCCTTTGAGATGCACCCGGGCTTCTGCGTGTACAATCCCGCCACCTGCCTGCGGCTGCGTGAGGCAGTGGGCCCCATCCTGGGCGCCAACTTCGACCCCAGCCATCTGATCTGGCAGGGCATCGACCCGGTAGAGGCGCTGAAAGCCCTCAAGGGCGCCGTCTACCACTTCCATGCCAAGGACACCATTATCGACAAGCACAACGCCGGCATCAACGGCGTGCTGGACACCAAGAATCTGGGTCTGGTGGCGGAACGCAGCTGGGTATTCCGCACCATCGGCTACGGCAACGATACCAAGCTCTGGAAGGACATGATGTCCACCCTCCAGCTCATTGGCTATGACCGGTCGGTGAGCATCGAGCATGAGGATGCCCTCATGAGCGTACAGCAGGGGCTGGAAAAAGCCATTGCGTTCCTGAAAGATGTGATGATCACCGAGCAGCCTACCGCCGCCTGGTGGACCTGATCTACCCTGACCCAAAGAGAGGACGACCGAGAGTTATGAAAAAATGCAAATTGGCAGTCATCGGCTATGGCGGCATGGGCGGCTGGCACGTCCAGCACGCTCTGGACAGCGATGTGGTGGAGCTGGCCGGTATCTATGACATTCTGCCGGAAAAGCGGCAGCTGGCAGAGAGCCGGGGCATCCACGCCTACAACAGCTATGAGGAAGTGCTGGCAGACCCCGCTGTGGAGCTGCTGACGGTAGCCATCCCCAACGACCAGCACGAGAGCGTCTGCATCCAAGGTCTGGAGGCGGGCAAGAACGTCATCAGCGAAAAGCCGGTGACGCTGGATACCGCCAGCCTGCAGCGGATATTCGACGCCGCCGACAAGGCGGGCAAGCTGTTCACCGTCCACCAGAACCGCCGCTGGGACGTGGATTTCCTCGCCATGAAGCATCTCAAAGAGACCGGCGAGCTGGGCGATTTCATCCGCATCGAGAGCCGCATCCACGGCTCCCGAGGCATCCCCAGCGACTGGCGGGGCATCAAGCAATACGGCGGCGGCATGCTGTACGACTGGGGCGTGCATCTCATCGACCAGATCCTGCAGCTGTTCCCCCAGCCGGTGACCGCCATCGACTGCCGATTCGACCATATCACCAACAAAGAGGTGGATGACGGCTTCCGGCTGGATATGACCTTTGAGGACGGCAAGACCGCCTATGTGGAGGTGGGCACCTACAACTTCATCGCCATGCCCCGGTTCTATCTCCGGGCAGAAAAGGGCACAGCGCTCATTTCCGACTGGCGGGAGCCGTGTCAGGTGGTGAAATGCACCCACTGGCACGAGAGCGAGGTGCTGCCGGTGGAGACCGCCGCCGGTCTGACCAAGACCATGGCGCCCCGGGACGGACTGACCACAGAGACCTATGAGCTGGAACGTCCTCATTCCGACGTGCATGACTTCTACCGCAACATCGTCAAAGCCATCGCCGGGGAGGAGCCGCAGCTGGTGACCCACCCCCAGATGATGCGGGTGCTGCAGGTCATCGAGGCAGCGTTCCGGTCGGCAGAGACCGATCAGGTGGTTGCCTGCCATCTGTAAGTACATTGCTTCAGCAATCGGCGGATACCGAACATATCGGTATCCGCCGTTCTTTTTTGCTTTTATCCGGCAAGATGAGGCAGGGTGGCTTTGCGGGATTGACCGGATATGTTCCGGCTCCCCTCGGCAAAATCTTATAGTGTGCTTGCCGGACGAAGTCGGCGCTTTTTGCCGGGCAAAATTTTATAGTGTGCTTGCCGGACAAAGTCGGCGCTTTTTCCCCGGGCAAAACTCACGTTCTCCCATGGGTGTCCCTCAAAATGAGTGAACCCCCCGGTGCTTCGTCTCTTACAGGCAATCGGTGAAAAGATGCGCTCCCTCCGCCGTGCGGCGGAGGATGGCGAACGTGCGCAAGCGCATGACGCAGCGTCCTCCCCCTGCCGGCAACCAGCGCCCGGCGCCCCGGTCACTCCTCCCGCTCCAGCTCCTGCAGCGCCACCAAAAACAGCAGCTCCGCCGCCGAAAACCACGGCGAGGCATCCGACGGCTCCCCGCTGAGGGGATCCAGCTCCTGCCCAAAGGGCACCGTTTCGATAGCGCACTGTCGCTCCACCCAGATGCGCAGCACCTGCCGCAGCTCCTCCCGCCGCCCGATACCGGGCATCCAGCGGGTCGCCCGCAGCACCGTCATCGCCTGACTGTAATAGCCCCAGGAGTTGCCGGACAGATTCCGCCGCCAGCGGGGGTCGGCAATAGACACCGCCGGGAACGGATAGGGGGTCTTGAACTCCCGCTCATTCCACAGATAGCGGTCAAAGATGCGGTTTGCCAGCTCCCGGTCGGCGATCCCCTCACACAGCACATTGGTGATGGCGACGGTGCGGATGCGGCGCATTTGCCCATGCTTATCCACATCATAGAAAAACTCGTCCGCCGGGTCAAAGCACACCTCATAGAGCCGCTGCCGGACCTGCGCCGCCTGCTGCCGCCACGCCGCCGCCTCCCCGGGGCGCCCCAGCAGCTCCGCCATGCGTGCCAGTGCCATCCGGTCGCCGTAAAACACCGCATTCATATCCGGAGCAATCCCCGGCAGCACCGGGCAGCCCTCCGGCAGCTTACGGGCATCCGGCGCCTCGGGAGAGACCTTACCGGGATACTTCATGCCCTCCAGCCGTCCACTGTTATCGTGGCCGGTATCGTAGCCGCAGAACATCTCGATAAGCCCCTGCCCGGTGGTCATGCGCCAGCGGCACAGCCAAGCATCCCACCGGCATCCGGCATCATACGCCCGCTGCAGAAACGCCCGGTCGCCGCACATCTCGTAGGTCTCCAGACACATCCGCATAAACGCCACGCACTCCTGAATCTGTCCGTAGCCGGGTCCGCCCTGAAGAGTCACCGCCATGGGCAGCTGCCCATCGGGCTTCTGATGCTTGAGAAACAGTCCGATGTGGTTGAGCGCCACAGTAGGATCGCCGCAATAGCGGGACCAGACCACCGCATCCTGCACATGCTCCAGCCACACCCCGGCATACCGCTTGGAAATGCAAAACACCGGGCCGTCGGCGTCTGCCACCGGCTTCAGATGGTCGCTGCGAATGACCTCCAGCACCTGCTGCCGCTTTTCGGCAGCGTTGGCGGGTAATTGAATCAAAGTACATACCTCCTTACAAAACACCCCAAGACAGCCGCCCTCCGGAGCCATTCCGGAAGAGCGGCTGTCCCGGTCACAAAGGGTCAGGGAAGAAAAAGGCGATTATTGCGGCGGAGCGGTGTGTTTTTTCCGTTTCCGCAGCAGCAGGAACAGCGTCAAGCCGCCGCCCACCAGCACCACAGAGCCCACCGCAATCAGCACGATCGCCCACACGGGGAAGCCGTCTACCGTCACCACCCGGGTGACCCGGCGGCGCTTACCCGGCTGGGGCGTATCGTCATCGGCGCCGGGCCCCTCCGGGGTCGGTGAATCGTCCGGATCCACCGAGGTCGGGTCGTCCGCCGTTTCGTCCGGCTTCTCATCCCCGGTGTTGTCGATGACCGGGGCGGGCTTTACCTCGGCAGCATACGCCTTGCCGCTGTCGATGCCGTACACCTCAAACTCCGCCACGGAGCTGACGGCGGCATCCTTGCCGGACATACTGTTGGGGGTGGTAATATACAGCCGCACATACTGCGCCGTGAACGGCGCCACATAGCGGTCGGTGATGTTGCCGGTATTGCCGGTGACGGTATCCACGGTGATCCAGTTTACGCCGTCTACGCTATACTGGAACTGAAAATCCCGGGTGTTATAGCCCATCGGCTCTCCGGAGGAGCCGGCATGGCGCACCGCATACCGGTTGACGGTATAGCTGCGCCCCAGATCGATCATCAGCCAGGCGGGGACGCCCGTCCCCGTCCAACGGGAACCGACACCGTCAATGGCCTTCACCGCTTCCTCGTCGTTATCGCTGGCATACGCCATGGCGTCCGGCTCCAGCGCCGCATTCCGCTGCCGGACGATGCGGATGGAACGGATGGGCTTGCCGCCGCCGATACCGCTGACGTTTTTCAGCGAGTTGGCATAGCCCCAATAATCCCCCTCACCGTTATCGCCGGTGTAAAACAGGATACCGAAGCCCCGGTTCACATGGAACGACCCCAGCGTGTCGATGGAAAAGCCCAGCGCCGTCAGCTCGGCTTGGGTATAGAGCTTTTCCTCCATGCCGATGTATTTCCCGGTCAGGTCCTTGCTCTCATACAGCTGGACGATGCCGGGAAGGAGAAACTCGCCCTCCTGATAATTCTGCACCCCGTCCAGAGTGATGGTAAACGGGCTGCGCATAAACGCCTTGCCGTCATCCTGCCCGGCGTTGCGCAATCCGTTGGTATCGTAATCCTGGAGAGAGAAGGAGCTGTCGCCCCAGCAGTTGACCCAGGAGATGCGGGGCCACTGGTTGATGACATTCTGCAGCAGATTAAACCAGCTGGAGCGGGGCGCCTGCCCGCCGCCGGAGCGGCAGGACAGCTCGGTGAAGCCGATGGGCTTACCGGTGAGCCGGAACCAGTCGTAGTCAATGAAGCCATCCAGCCCCCGCCGCCCATCAATTTCATCGGTGCAGTAGCAGGTAACGCCTACCACATCCACATAGTCGTTGCCGGGGTAGCGGGTAAAGGTGTCGTTCATGCCGCCGGGGGAATAGGTCATCAGCCAGCCCTTGAGCCCGCTGTTTTTCCAGCGCTCCACAAATTGCTGATACACCCGGACAAAGGCGGGGTACGCATCGGGGGTCTTGCCGCAGAAATCCTTATAGTTGGACTCCACAAAGGGGCGCATGAGATAGGCGTTGACCCCCCGGCTCTCCAGATCCCGCAGGCACTCGATATACGCCTCGCAGTATTGCACCCAGATGTTGTACAGCTCCATATCCCGGTCGGGGTTGGTCTCGTCCAGCTGCTCGATCATATTCCAGTCATTGGTATACCGTCCGCTGGCGATGCCGATTTGGGAGATATAATCCTGCACCTCAAACTGGTCGGCGTGCACCAGCAGCACCGCCCCCTGCTTATAGTGCTTTTCCAGCAGACTGTTGGCTTGCTCCACGTTGCTGAAGCCGATCTGCAGCCCGCTCTCGGCGGTTTCGCCGTATTTGTGGTTAAACACATACCGGTTAGAATACAGCCCCGGCGATACGCCGAACTGGTTGGTGATATTGTTCCAGGTGCCGTCGGAGGTGGAAATATCAAACTGTCCTACGATAAACCGATCGGTGTCGGTGAGACTGGACAGGTATGCCAGCAGATTCTTCGACTCCCGGCTGGCATTGGGGTTCACCGTCTGCAGCAGGTGGTCTGCCACGCAGCCGTCGCTCTGCTCCTCCGTCAGGGTGGCGGAGACGGTCAGCGGCAAAGCCCCCAGCAGCAGACACAGCGCCAGCAGCGCCGAGAAAAATACCGTTGTCAGACGCTTCATTCAGACCGCCTCCTTTCTGCCGGAGCGCCGCTTGCGTCGGGTGAGAACGATCCCGGCGGCGCCGCCGGCAGCCAGCAGCAGGCTGCCGCCGCCGATGCCGGCGGCTGTGCCGGCGGGAACTCCCTCCCTATCAGCGCTTGCGGCGCCTTTGGTGTTGTAGACCTGCATATCGTCGGCGTACAACACGCCGTTGCGCTCGTTGATGGTGGCGGCATCGTTATACCGCAGCAGCACCAGCTGCAGCCCGTTGCCGTGCAGGGTGGCGGCGTTGCCGTAGCCGTTGCCCAGCAGCACATACGTCTCCTCTGCGTTTGATCGGGAATTGCGCACCCGCTCCACGGCGCCGTTTTTCAGCTGCCCCGCCATCTGGAAATAGCTGCCGGTCTTGGGGATCCGGATGGTCCAGTACCGGTCGCCCACCTCGTCGGCGGTATACACATGCCCGGCGGCGTTTTTCAGCGTTAAGGTATACACATCGGAATCCACCCGCAGCCAGTGCTGCTCGATGTCGGTCTCCACCCCGGCGGGCAGCGCCGTCTTGGTGACGGTCATCTGCAGACCGCTAAAGAAATCGTTATCATCCAGATTCAGCCGGCTGATGGTCGCCGAGATGCCGGTGGCGGCATCGGTGATGGTCTGCCGGTCGGAATCGAAGGGCTCCTCCGGGCGGAGCATGATGCCCTCCGCCTCCAGCTCACCGATACGGGCAAGGCTGTAGCCCTTGGTATTTACCGGATATGCCCGGGTGATGACAAACGCCACATACCGTCCCTCTTTCCCGCCTCCGTCATACAGGTCGCAGGAAATGATGCGCTGGGTGTAGTCATAGGCGGGATCCAGCACCGCCTCGCCGAACTCATTCTTCGTCTGCTTTTCGCCGTGGGTGGTATGCACCCGGTTCTCCTCGTTGAACAGGGTGGCGATGGAGTCGCCCACATAGAAGTCGGCGCCCGCCACATAGAAGCCCGGCTCCTCGGAGCTGATCAGCCGGACGGTATTCACCCGGGCGGTGCCACCCAGATAATAGATCATCACCGACCAGGGGGTGTTGGTCTCCAGCTTTTGTCCGTTGCCGCCGTTCGCCTCCGACAGCCGGAAGCCCTCCACATAGTGGCAGTTGCGGGTATCCAGCACCAGCCGCCCCGGGAAAACGCCGCCCGCCTGCTTGTCGCCGGGCTTGCCGTCGGTGGCGGCGGTCATTCCATCCTCGTTGGTGGCGGTGAAGATGCTGTTCTTCATTTCCTTATCCGGGGTCCCCGCCCACGCCAGATAGGCGTCTGCGGGCTGCAGCCCGGCGATCAGCGCCGTATCAAAGGGGCGGGGCGGAGCGGCATAGCTGCCGTAGACCCCCAATTCACCGATGCGCACCACATCATAGGGTCCGATCTGAGGTGCCTTAAAGCCAATGTACTGAGTAGTAACGGGGTTTTTCAGCTCCGCCCGCAGGATCTCGCCGTCCGCAGACAGATCCAGACGTGCCACCGGATCCCCGTCGAACACAGCGGCAAGACTGTCTGCTGCGTATACCTCCAGCCAGGTGATCCGGTGGGCGGCGTCGCTATCGCCCACCGCCGATACCAGCAGCTCGGTAATGGTAGCGGTGCCCCGCAGATCGTAGGCAAAGCCGCTGTCGATGACGCCGGAGAAATCGCATTTGTTGATCTCGGTGGTGTTGATGCTGTAAATTTTACCGTCCGTCAGCTTCTGCAGCCCATTGGTCACATCGGTTTTTACCGGCACCCCATTCTTATCGGTAGGAATGAGGTAGTCGGCAGACTTATTATCTATCTGCTTACCCGCCAGCAGATTTTCCGCTGTGGGCAGCTCTGATTCCTTGGTGATGCGGTGGGGAATATAGACGCTCTGGGGCGGCTCGCCCACATAGTCGCCGTATACCGCCAGCTCGCTGATCCGCACCTGATTGCCGGTGGGGGCAAAGGCAAAGCCCACATACCGCCCCTCTTTCGCCGTTTCCAGCGTAAACAGATTCCGCAGCGCCTGCAAAGGTGTGCTGCTGTAATCATAGCTCACCGCCAGATTACTATCGTCGAACAGGGTGGCGGGGTCATCGCTCACATACACCTTGCCCGCCTTCAGCATCGCCGCCGGCTCATAGGCGGTCATTCGCTGCTGCAGCGATTCCACGGTGGTGGGGGCGCCGCCGATCTTCCAGGATTTCGGCTCCGCCGAGGAGCCGATGGCGATCTGCTCCACCGCCACCGACGCCCCCATATCAAAGGCAAAACGGGTCTCGCTTACACCATATTGCCGGGCGATCACCGCCCGGGTATCGTCCACATTGGTGGCAGCCCAGCCGCCGTTCACATAGAGAAAATATTCTCCCTCTTTCCCCGGTACCGACTCCGCCTCCTTGCCGTTCACAGTCTGGCGCTCGGCGGTGGTTTTGTAGCTCACCACATCGTCCAGCCCCTGCCAGCGCCCGTCGGTCATTTGCTCGCCGTTGATCAGGTTTGTCAGCGCCCCGGACAGATCCGCCGTCTTCGGCAGCCGGTTGGCGATCCGGCTTTCGCTGTCCGGCAGGTCGCTTTTGGCGGTAATGGGCTTGACGGGATCCGCCACCGGGCTGCCGTACACCGCCAGCTCGCTGACCCGCACCTGATTGGAATAGGGGGCAAAGGCAAAGCCCACATACCGCCCCGCTTTCGCCTCGGACAGGGTAAACAGGTTCCGCAGCGCCTCCAGAGGAGCACTGCTGTAATCATAGTCCATCACCAGATGGCTGTCGTCAAACAGGGCGGCGGGATCGTCGCTCACATAGACCTTGCCCTTCAACAGCATAGCCGACGGCTCATAAGCGGTCAGCCGCTGCTGCAGCGACCCCTCGGTGGTGGGGGCGCCGCCGATCCGCCAGGATTTCGGCTCCGCCGAGGAGCCGATGGCAATTTGCTCCACCGTTGCCGTGATTCCCATATCAAAGGCAAAACGGGTCTCGCTTACACCATATTGCCGGGCGATCACCGCCCGGGTATCGTCCACATTGGTGGCAGCCCAGCCGCCGTTCACATAGAGGAAGTACTCCCCCTCTTTCCCGGGCACCGGCTCTGCCTCCTTGCCGTTCACGGTCTGGCGCTCGGTGGTGGTTTTATAGCTCGCCACATCGTCCAGCCCCTGCCAGCGCCCGTCGGTCATTTGCTCGCCGTTGATCAGGTTCGCTACCGTCCCGGAGAAATCCTCCTTTTGCGGCAGCTTGCCCGCCAACAGATTGGTGTCCGTCGGCAGCTGATTTTTGGCGGTGATGGGCGTCACCGTCGCCCCGCTGACCGCCGCTGCCGTCGGCAGCACGCCCAGCGCCGCCACACTGCCCAGCAGCAGCGCCAGACACAGGGTCAGCGCCAACCCTTTCTTGCTGTTCATAAGCCGTCCCTCCTTCAGTACGCATACCCGATCCCCGCCAAAGCCGTTCCCTTGCTCGCCAAATGGCATAAACCGACAAAAAATCGTCGATATTCATCGTCTTTTTTGGGGTGTATTCTGATTGATTTTATTGTACTCGGTTCTGTATAATAAAACAAGAGGTATTTTTTTGCGTTTTGTAGGTGATTTTAACATGGATTGGTTTGAAGCATTAGCGTTTCGCCACGCCCGGACAGGATTGGCGCCCGGTGAGCTGCGGGTGCAGCGGGCGCAGGGCAGCAATGTGGAGAAGCACAACCACCAGTTTCTGGAGGTGGGCTACGTCTTTTCCGGCTCCATCTCCCACTGCATCTACGGAAACGGCGAGCACGGCTCGGACACCGTGCGCACTGTCCACGCCGGCGAATATTTCATCGTGGACTGGGGGACGGCGCACTCCTATCAGGTGCTGCCCGGCGAGTCGCTGCGGATGGTGAACATCATGTTCTACCCCGACTTCATCGACCGCTCGCTGGTGAAGGAATACACCTTTCACCAGCTTGCCAACTCCTATCTGCTGCAATTCAACTGTCAGACCCTGCGCTCCTCCCCCACCGGGGTCACCCTGTCGGACAGCAACCAGCGGATCGGCGATCTCATCGCCCACATCGCAGAGGAATATGTGCGCAAGGAGGACGGCTATCTGGAATATATCCGGGGGCTGCTCATTCAGGTGCTGGTCATCACCCTGCGGCGCATCGGGCGGCGGGAGCAGTCAACGCCGCTGACGAGCACCGTCTCCGAGGTGCTGCAGATCATCCAGACCCGCTATAATGAGCGGCTGAGCCTCACCGAGATCGCCCGGGAACAGAACTATTCGCTGCCCTCTCTGTCCCGGAAATTCCGGCAGGAGACGGGCATCACCTTTTCTGCTTATCTGCAGAAGGTGCGCATCGACCGCAGCTGCCAGCTGCTGCTCTCCGGCACGCTGTCGGTTGCGGAGATCAGCCAGCTGGTAGGGTACGAGGATGTGCGCTTTTTCAACAGCCGGTTTAAGCAAGCCATCGGCTTCACCCCCCGCCAATTCCGGAAAATGCACCGCTACTGACCGGCGCCGTGCCGGCATACCGCCCCGCTCCCCGGGGAAAAAGCGCCGTACCGGCGATGTGCGCCCTCCCCGGCGCCGTGGGGCGGCCGCATAGCAAAAGGACCGCCGCTCCCAATGGAGCGGCGGTCCTTTTGTTTCGTGAAGCTATGCTCAGGCATTCGCCTTTTTGGCGAGAGCGGATTTCTTCCGGGCAGCCGTATTCTTGTGCAGCAGACCCTTCGCCACAGCCTGATCGATCTTCTTGGTGGCAGCCCGCAGGGCCTCCTCCTTGTTCTCTCCGGATGCAATGGCGGCATTCGCCTTTTTGATCTCCGTCTTCAGAGCCGAGCGGTTCGCCTTATTGCGAGCCGTCTTGACCGCAATGACCTTCACACGCTTTTTTGCGGATTGAATGTTCGGCATGGTGACACCTCCTGTTATCAAATATGCAGCAATTCACGCATAGGACATAATACCACGATTACGCCGGAATTGCAACTAAAATTTTCGGGATTTACGAATTTTTCTGGTTTTTCCCGAAAAACGGGGCATTTTAAGACGGGAAACCACGAAAAACGGAGGGATCGTCCATGAATTTTCGCACCGATCTGGCATTGGAGGCGGCGGCAGACGCCGCTCTGCGGGAGGGGCAGGACCTGCGCCGCTCCTGCCGCCGCCGGGGACGGCTCACCGTCCACCGGCTGGAGGTGCTGTCCGACCGGGCGGCGCAGCGGCTGGAAAAGCCCCGGGGACAATACGTTACCGTGCAGCTGCCCGCCCTGTCCGACGACGAGCGGGAGCTGACCGCCCACGCCGCCTGCGTACAGGCGGAGCTGAAGCAGCTGCTGCCCGCTGCGGGAACGGTGCTGGTGGTGGGGCTGGGCAACCGCACCGTCACCCCGGACACGCTGGGCCCCGCTGCCGCCGATATGGTCTTGGCGACCCGCCACATCCGGGGGGAATTCGCCCGCTCCGCCGGGCTGGAGGATCTCCGCCCCACAGCGGTGCTGACCCCCGGGGTGCTGGGGCAGACCGGCACCGAAACGGGGGAGATCGTCCGGGGGGTGTGCCGGGAGGTGCAGCCCGCCGCCGTCATCGCCATCGATGCCCTTGCCGCCCGCAGTCCGGAGCGGCTGGGTTGCACCGTGCAGCTGTGCGACACCGGCATCGCCCCCGGCAGCGGCGTGGGCAACGATCGCCGCCCCCTCAACCGGGAGTCGCTGGGGGTGCCGGTCATCGGCATAGGGGTCCCCACCGTTGTGGACGCCGCCACGCTGGTGCAGGCGTATCAGTCAGGAACGGCGGAGCCGCCGCTGATGGCCGCCACCCCCATGATGGTGACCCCCCGGGAAATCGACCTGGTAATCGCCCGGGCAGCGCGGCTGGTGGCATTGGCGATCAACGGCGCTTTGCAGCCCGCCTATGCGCCCCTGGAGCTGGTGTCCGTCGCCCGGGGGATCTGACCCGGACGGGGCGGAGCAAGCGGTCTACCCTGCCGGGAGCACGGGCGGTCGGCGCCGCCGGAACGGGATCCCGCTTGAACGGCAGCGCCATTCTCCTTTATACTATAAAAATAGAGGCGCTTACCCCGGTAAAAACAACCGTCGGCATCTGTGCAAGCAGATACCGACGGTTGAATTTTCGCTTATATATACGTCAAGTTAATCGTCTGCACAGGTAAAGGTATGGGTACCGGCGGTCACCGTCCGCTGGCTGCCGTCCGGCAGCTGCACCGCCGCCTCACAGCCGAACGGCACCGTCACCGTCAGCCGCCGCTCCCCGTCGGCACGCCGCCAGGCGATGCGGTATTCCCCCCGCACGGTATGGAGCGCACCCTCCGCCTCGAGGAGCCGGTGGGTCTTACAGGGACGAATGACGACCCGGCGGCAGCCGTCCTCCACCTGCCGCAGCCCCAGCAGATTGCGGATGAAGAAGGTTCCGCCGCCGCCGAACATACCGTGGTTATGGGAAGCCATGTCGCCCCGCTCCCACCATTGCTCCCACACGGTGGTGGCACCCTTGCTCAGCTCGTAGCCGTAGCCGGGATAGGTGGGCTGGAAAAAGGCGTCCAGCACCACATCGGCGTACCCCTCGTCCGCCAGCAGCATGGGCAGAAATTTGGTGCCGTAAATACCGGTGTCCAGATGTCCCTTTCGCCGCACCCGGATACCATCCAGCACGCTTTGCAGGATCTGTGCCCGCTTTTCCGCCGGCACCATGCCAAACAGCAGCGGCAGCGCTCCGGCGGTCTGCTCCCCCTCGTCATACCAGCCGTTGGCGGGGTCGTAAAACGCTCCGTCGTAGGCGGCGGCGATCTGCGCCATCCGTTCCTGCAGCCGGGGGAGGATAGCGGTATCCCCCAGCGCCTGCGCCATCCAGCTCAGCTCCATGGTCTGATAGTACATCAGCGCCGTGGCAGTCGGCTTCACATAGCTGAAGGCGCACTCATAGCCGCCGTTGGCATTCTCCTTGGGGGCGCACCAGTCCCCGAAGAACCGGTCGCTGATCCCCTCCGGCCACCGCTCCATGGTGTGCTCGATATAGGCCTTCATGGTGGGATACACCTGCTCCAGCAGCCGCCGGTCGCCGTAGAAGGTGTAGAGATGCCACGCCAGCGCCAGCTGAGCGCCGTCCCAGCAGGGATCGCCGCCCTTCGCCAGACTGTTGAGAAGAAAATTCTTCCAATAGCTGCTGGTATCCCACACGGTGGAGGCGATCTCACAGTAGCTCACCACATCCATGATGCAGGGGGTGCGCTCATCCCGCATAGGGCAATCGGTGGGATAGCTGGCGGCGTTGCCCCGGATGCCCCAGCGGATGTTGCTGTACAGCTGATTCACCTGGGGATCGTCGCACCGGAACTCCCCCACAAAGGGCATATCCGTGTGCAGCACCTGCGCCATAAACATCTCCGGCGCAGGGTCCCCCTCCAAGCCGGTGATCTCCACATACCGATAGCCGTGATAGGTGAACCGGGGCTGGTATTCCTCCACTCCGTCGCCTCTGAACACATACACGTCCGTCGCCTTGGCGGAGCGGTTGGTGTGGGGATCCAGCTTCCGGGTGGCGGGGTCGATCTCCTCGGAATAATGCAGGCTCATCACCGTCCCGGCGGGGCGAGCCAGCCGCAGCCGCACAAAGCCGGGCATATTCTGCCCGAAATCCAGAATGACCGTCCCCCGGGCGGTGCGCCACCACGCCCGATAGGGGCGGGTCTCCACCACCCGAATGGGCGGGGTGAACCGGGGCTCCAGCTCCCCGGGCGCATCGGGCAGCACGGCGACGGGCGAGAACCGGCCGGGATACGCCGTGGGTGTCGCCCAGTCAAACGCCTTGCGGGCGTCGTAGTATTCCCCGTCGTACACCCCGTTATCGATGAGGGGGCTGTCCAGCGTATACTCCCACGCCCCATCGGTGCAGAGCTGCCGGGTGCTGCCGTCGGCAAAGGTCAGCCGCAGCTCGGCGATCGCCCGCTTGGGGCCGGTATACCGCCAGCCGAACCGGCAGAACCGCTCATTGTAGCCGTCCCCCAGCCACAGCCCCAACGCATTTTCTCCCGGCTGCAGCCGGTCGGTGATGTTGTAGGTCTCATAGATCTGCCGCCCTTGGGGCGCCGCTGCCGGTGTCAGCTGACGGTCGTCCGCTTCGGCGCCGTTGACGAACAGCTGGAACCAGCCGGGAGAATAGACGGATATTTCTGCATCCACCGGCTGCTCCGGCAGCGTGAACACCCGCCGCAGCAGCGGCGCCGTCTGGGTATGAGCGGTGGGATCGGGGCTGATCCATGCCGCCGTCCAGGGGCACCCCATATACCCGGTGCGCCAATGCGCCTCGGCGCTGACAGCGTGATCCCCTGCCTCGCTCCAGCACTCCACCTGCCAGGTATACCGGCTATGCGGCTCCAACGCCGCCCCGGCATACGCCTGCTGGATGGTCTCCGCCGTTTCCACCCGGCCGCTGTCCCACACCGGCACCGTCCCCTGTCGGACGGTCAGCCGATACGCCGCCTGCCGGTCACCCGCCCGGGGTGAGGTGATCTCCCAGGAAAACAGCGGCGCCGGATCGTCCACCGCCACCGGCTCCACCCGGCTGTTGAGCCGTAACGCCTGAATCTGCATAGAGTCTTCCTCCATTCGGTACAGTTTTGTTGAGACCAGCCTACCATAAATTACCCATAAGCACAAGAGGATCTTCCATTTTGGACAACATTTAGCGGATATAGTACATATTTTGAAAAGGATTGTGGTTTTTATTGCAATATTCCCGCATTTGTGATATGGTAACCCATGGCGGAACCGGCGGCAGCCGAGGCAGACACACCGGGCAGCCGGGAACGCCTAGAAAGAGACAGGGAGGAATCAACCATGGCAATACCCATCCCCGCTCCGTATGTGGCGGCTTTTGAAAAACTGGGCTTCGGTATGTTTGTCCACTGGGGGCTGTATTCCCAGCTGGGGAAAGGCGAGTGGATCTTCGACCAGGCACACATGGACAAGGCGGACTATCGCAGGCTGTTCGACACCTTTACCGCCGCCGATTTCGACGCACCGGCGCTGGCAAGGCTGGCAAAGCAGGCGGGCATGCGCTACATCGTGCTGACCACCCGCCATCATGAGGGCTTCTCCCTCTACGACACCCGAGGGCTGAACACCTATGACGCCCCCCATTCCCCCGCACACCGGGATCTGGTGCGGGAGTTTGTGGACGCCTGCCGGGCAGAGGATATCGTTCCCTTTTTCTACCACACCACGCTGGACTGGGATCGGGAGGATTTCTGGAACGACTTTCCCCATTATCAGCAATATCTGCGGGATTCGGTGGAAATTCTCTGCACCCAATACGGCAAGATCGGCGGATTTTGGTTTGACGGCAACTGGTCCCGCACCGATGCGGACTGGGAGGAGGACGCCCTCTATGGGATGATCCGCCGGTATCAGCCGGACGCTATGATCATCAACAATTCCGGCATCCACGAGCGGGGCGCCGTGGGCAACCCCCAGCTGGACAGCGTCACCTTTGAAAACGGACGGGCGGAGCCCATGAACCGGGAGGGCATGACCAAATATGTGGCAGCGGAGATGTGCCTGACCATGAACGACCACTGGGGCTACGCCCGGCAGGACTGGAACTACAAGTCGGTGCCGTCCCTCATCTGCGATCTCTGCGCCTGCCGCAAGGTGGGGGCAAATTTCCTGCTGAATATCGGTCCGACGGCGCAAGGCGGGATATATCCGCTGCAAAAAGCCACGCTGGAGACTCTGGGCGAATGGGTCGCCGCCTTCCGGGACGCCGTCTATGACGTGCACCCCGCCGGGATCCGGGGCGAGGCGGAAAACTTCGGTCTCATGGGCGGAGACGGCTGCGGCTATCTATATCTGCACCAGCTGAACATACAGGGCGGCAGCCATGTGACGGTGTATGAGGGACGCCCGGGCGCCCGCACCTTCACCGGCGTCATCCAGCCGGTCAAGCGGGTGGTCTGGCTGGACAACGGGCAGGAGCTGACCTTCACCCAGGAGGGCGATACGCTGGTGGTAGACTGCCCGCCCTATCGGTACGGCCAGCAGATGGTCGTCCGGGTCGCCCGGCTGGAGTTTGCCGAATAGACCCGTCCCGCAAGCAGCCGGGCCGTCCTGCCTGCCGCACAGACCCAGTCCCCGCCGCCGAGCACAGCGGCATGCGGCGGCGCCGCCGCAGCCGGGAGCTTGTGCGTGGGGCTCTGCCCGGCAGCTCTGAATGAGAACATAGAAAAGCAGCCCGCCGTCGGGAGATCCCGACGGCGGGCTGTGCTTTATGGTTATCGGGGCAGCACCCATGGTGCGCCCAAAGAAGAAAGCATAAAAATTCCACCGGCAACCGTCTGCTGTTCTGCAAGCCGACGAATTGCGTATGATATAAAACGATCGTGCAGCTTTCTGCGGCACCGTTTTTCCGCCAACTGCTATGCGAACCGCTAACCAGCGGATGGCGCAAAGCCAATTACGCAGTTTCAGCAGCGTTGTCTTTACGCCAACTGCTGTGCGAGCCGCCGACTGGCATATAGAACAAAACCAATTCCGCAGCTTCAAAACCCACGCTTGAGCTTTTCAAAGAAGGAGCGGCGCTTTTGATAGTTCTTTTCGCCGGTGGTGGCCTCAAACTCCTGCAGCAGCTTTTTCTGCTCGCTGTTCAGTCCTTTAGGCACCTCCACCACGATCTTCAGCAGCAGGTCGCCGGTACCACGCCCGTTAAGATACGGGATACCCTTGCCCTTGACCCGCAGCACATCGCCGGGCTGCGTCCCCTCCTTGATGGTAAAGGGGATCTTGCCGTCCAGCGTAGGCACCTCCACCTCGGCGCCCAGCGCCGCTTGCGTGTAGGTGATGGGCATTTCATACCAGATGTTGAACCCGTCCCGCTCAAACAAGGGATGGGGACGCACCGACACCTCGATCTGCAGATCGCCGGCAGGACCGCCGTTTTGCCCGGCGTTGCCCTTGCCCGGGATGTTGAGAACCTGCCCCTCGTTGATGCCTGCCGGGATATTCACGCCCACCTCCTCGGTGCGGCGGATCCGTCCCTGCCCGCCGCAGGTGGGACAGGGGGAATCCACGATCTGTCCCCGTCCCCGGCAGCGGGAGCAGGTGCTCTGGGTCTGCATCACCCCGAAAGGCGTGCGCTGGTTGTGCGCCACCTGTCCCCGACCGCCGCAATCCGGGCAGGTCTTGGGGCTGGTGCCCTTTTTCGCCCCGGTGCCGTTACAGTCCGGGCAGGTGCAGATGCGCTGCACGCTGACCTTTTTCTTGCAGCCCTTAGCCGCCTCCTCAAAGGAGAGGATCACCGACGCCGCCGCATCGCTGCCCCGCCGGGGGGCGTTGGGATCGGACCGGCGTCCGCCGCCAAAGCCGCCGCCTCCGCCGAAGAACGAAGAGAAGATATCCCCCAGATCGCCAAAATCCACGTCGGCGCCATACGCTCCGCCGCCGGCGCCGAAATTCGGATCCACACCGGCATGACCATACTGATCGTAGCGTGCCTTCTTCTCCGGGTCGGACAGCACCTCATAGGCTTCGTTGACCTCCTTGAAGTGAGCCTCCGCCTCTTTATCCCCCGGATTCAGGTCGGGGTGATATTTTTTTGCCATCTGTCGATAGGCTTTTTTGATCTCATCCTCCGAGGCGCCCTTTTGTATTCCCAGCACCTCGTAGAAATCCCGCTTATCTGCCATTACTCATCATTCCTCTCTTGCGGATCCTTGCGAAATTGCGGCTGGTTTTACGAAGTAAAATTGCTGTCATTCAGACAGCGAAAGCCACAATTCATGCAGCAAAATTTATTTTGCTGCGCCTCTCCTTGCGCAGTTGCGGCTGCTTTGCAAAGCAGGATCGTTATCCCCTTGACAGGCCACACCACAAACCGTCGGCTGAAAGACAGACCACCCCGCCGAAAAACCCGAAAACCCGGAGCCGCCGTCCTGATGAGAGCGGCAGCTCCGGTGGTCTTCGGCGCTTACTTATTGCACATTGCCGTTATAGTAGCCGTCGCCGTCGGGAGCAGCGCCGCCCTCGGGAGCCGCACCGCCCGCAGCGCCGCCGTCCTGGGGAGCGCTTGCCTTATACACCTTTTCGCTGACGGCATAGAATGCCTTGGTCAACTCCTCCTGCTTGGACTTGATGGCCTCGATATCCTCCCCCTTGAGGGCTTCCTTCAGCGCATCCAGCTTCGCCTGCAGGTCGGTCTTGTCGGCGGCATCGATCTTGTCGCCCAGCTCCTCCATGGTCTTTTCGCACTGGTACACCAGCTGATCCGCATTGTTGCGGGCATCGACCGCCTCCCGGCGTGCCTTATCCTCGCTGGCATACTGCTCGGCTTCCTTCACCGCCTTCTCCACATCCTCCTTGGACATATTGGTGTTGGAGGTGATGGTGATGTGCTGCTCCTTGCCGGTGCCCAGATCCTTAGCGGACACGTTCACGATGCCGTTGGCGTCGATATCGAAGGTGACCTCGATCTGCGGCACGCCCCGGCGGGCGGGCGCAATGCCGTCCAGATGGAACATACCCAGCGTCTTATTATCCTTGGCGAACTCCCGCTCGCCCTGGAGCACATGGATCTCCACCGAGGGCTGATTATCCACAGCCGTGGAGAAGATCTGGCTCTTCTTGGTGGGGATGGTGGTGTTGCGGTCGATGACCTTGGTCATCACGCCGCCCATGGTCTCCACGCCCAGAGACAGGGGGGTCACATCCAGCAGCAGCAGACCCTTGACCTCGCCGCCCAGCACGCCGCCCTGCAGCGCCGCACCCATAGCCACGCACTCATCGGGGTTGATGCCCTTGAAGGGCTCCTTGCCCATGAACTTCTGCACCGCCTCCTGCACCGCAGGAATACGGGTGGAGCCGCCCACCAGCAGCACCTTATCGATCTGCGCCGCCGTCAGGCCGGAGTCGCTCAGCGCCTGCCGCACCGGACCCATAGTGGATTCCACCAGAGAGGCGGTCAGCTCGTTGAACTTCGCCCGGGTGAGGGTGATGTCCATGTGCTTGGGACCCGTCGCATCAGCGGTGATGAAGGGCAGGTTGATGTTGCTGCTGGTAGAACCGGACAGCTCGATCTTCGCCTTTTCCGCCGCCTCACGCAGCCGCTGCAGCGCCATCTTATCCCCGGACAGATCCACACCGGTGTCCGCCTTGAAGGTGGCGATCAGCCAATCCACGATCTTCTGGTCGAAGTCGTCTCCGCCCAGCCGGTTGTTACCGGCGGTCGCCAGCACCTCCTGCACGCCGTCGCCCATCTCGATGATGGACACATCGAACGTGCCGCCGCCCAAATCGTAGACCATGATCTTCTGATCGGCGCCCTTATCGATGCCGTACGCCAGCGCCGCCGCCGTAGGCTCGTTGATGATCCGCTTGACCTCCATACCGGCGATCTTACCGGCATCCTTGGTGGCCTGCCGCTGAGCATCCGTGAAGTACGCCGGCACGGTGATGACCGCCTCGGTGACCTTGTCGCCCAGATACGCCTCGGCATCCTGCTTCAGCTTGGACAGGATCATCGCTGAGATCTCCTGCGGGGTGTAGGACTTGTCATCGATGGTCACCTTGCGGTCGGTACCCATATCCCGCTTGATGGACGAGATGGTGCGATCCGGCGCAGACACCGCCTGCTGCTTCGCCACACGGCCGACCACACGCTCGCCGTCCTTCTTGAACGCCACCACAGACGGGGTGGTGCGGGCACCCTCCGCATTGGGGATGACCACAGGCTCGCCGCCCTCGATCACCGCTACGCAGGAATTCGTTGTACCCAAATCAATACCAATAATCTTAGCCATAAAGCATACCTCCAAACACTGTGTATGAAATTACTTATTTATATCCAACCGGAGCTTGCGCTCCGTGTCAGCCAAAATCACCGGCGCCCCGCACAGACGCTGTGCGCCGCCGTCTCAGTTGGCAACCTTGACCATCGCCGGGCGCAGCACCCGCTCGCCGACCCGATAGCCGGTCTGGAACACCTGGGTCACCGTCTCCGGCTCCACCCCGTCGGCATCCTCCCGCATGACGGCGTGATGCATCGTGGGGTCAAAGGTCTCGCCCAAAGCGGGAATCTCCTCCAGCCCCAGCGCCATCAGAGCCTCCCGGAATTGCCGCATCACCAGATCCACGCCGGTCTTATACTCGTCCCCGGCGGGGGCATCCACCGCTTTTTCCATATTGTCCAGGCTGGTGAGCAGCCCGGTGAGCAGCTCCGCCTTGGTGAACTGTCCGATCTGCTGCTTTTCCTGCTCGGTGCGGCGCTTATAGTTGGCGTATTCCGCCAGCATCCGCTGGTACTGATCCTTGAGAGCGGTCAGCTCTTTTTCCGCCGCCTCCAGCTTAGCCTCCAGATCCGCCACCTTTTTATCTGTCTTAGCGGCATGGGTCTGTTTCGGCTCGGCCTTTTTTTCCGTCGGCGCTGCGGTCTCTTCCGCTGCCGCCGGCTGCTCCGTTTCCGGGGCGGGGGGTGTTTTCTTTTCTTCTTCCATGAGGGGACGCCTCCTTATCATTCATCGTCAAACAGCTCGCTGAGCAGCTTGCCGATGGCGTTGGCAAAATATTCAATGCGGGGGATCGTGTCGGCATAGTTCATACGGATGGGACCGATGATCCCGATGGTGCCCTGCCCCCGCTGCCCCAGCGAATAGTGGGTGGTGATGATGCTGGAGCCGTTCAGCTCCGGCAGCTTATCGCTGCCCAGCACCACCTGCAGACCATCCTCCGGCTGCAGCGCCAGCACATGCCCCAGCCGGCTGCGCTCGTCCAAAAGGCTCATCAGCGACCGGGCATTTTCCAGCTCGTAATCGGGGTGGCGCAGCAGATTCATCTGCCCGGACAGCAGCACCTCGCCAGAGGCACATTCCTGCACCAATCCGTAGAATGCCGACAGCACCGGCACCAGCGCCGCACCGGCGTCCCCCAGCTCCGCCAGCGCCTGCTGGATGGCCTCCAGGGTCACGCCGGACAGGGGACGGTCGAGAAACTTATGGGACAGGTAATCCCCCAGCGCCACCGACACCTGCCCGGGAATATCCCGGCTGCAGTGGCACATCCGGGTGCGGGGGGTACCGTTTTCCGGCACCACCACCACCGCCAGATTGCGGGGCGACATCTGCATGATGTCGATACGGCGGATGCAGGTATCCGTTTGCTCCGGCTTGGCAGCGACCGCTGCCAGCCCGGTGGCATCCGCCAGCGCCCGGGAAGCATTCTCCAGCAGCTGCAGCGGGTCGCCGGCGTCGCCCAGCATCTCGTCGATCTCCCGCTTATCCTTTTCCGCCAGCGGGTGACGATCCATCAGCCGGTCGATATACAGCCGAAAAGCCCGTGCCGTCGGCAGCCGTCCCGCCGAGGTATGGGGCTGCTCCAGATAGCCCATAGCGGTCAGCGCCGCCATGTCGTTGCGGATGGTGGCGGAGGAGACCCGGTTGCCCAGCATTTCTGCCAGTGCCTTGGAGCCGATCGGCTCCCCGGTGTCGATATACGCCTCGATCACCAACGCCAATATTTTTGCTTTGCGGCTATCCAGATCCATACAGCGGCACCTCCTGATCTGCCACGTTAGCACTCTTTGCTCCCGAGTGCTAACGTAAGATTACCACTCTTACCCTGCCCTGTCAAGGGGCAATTATGAACCTTTTGTAAATCCTGCAAAAGTTTTTCGCCGAATCCGGCTCCAGACAGCCGTTCTCCCACCGGCAACTGCCAATTTTTGAAAAAAGCAGTTGCCTTTTCCGCAAAAATCGGATATACTGGAGAAGTGGGCGGCACGCAAGTCGCCGTCCGGAACAACCAACGCATATGAAGGAGGCGTATAGCTATGGAAGGTGTCCAGATCCACGATTTTGATTTCAGCAAGCTGATGGAGTTTGCGGCCAGTGCCAAGGGGGATGTGTTCCTCAAGACCGCCGAGGGAGACGTGCTGAACCTGAAGAGCCGTCTGACCCAGCTGCTGGTGCTGTCCGGCGCCATCTCCAAAGGGACCATCGAGGAGGCCACCGTGGTATGCCACGATAAGGACGACGAGTCCCGGCTGTTCCGCATGAACCTGTACGGGGAAGGATAAGCGCTGCAACACAGAAAAAAGACCGTCGGCACGGGGATATGCTCCCTGTGCCGGCGGCTTTTTGCGTCATGGCGACGGCGCCGCTGCCCCCATGCGCCCCCGGACGGGCGGCGTCTTATATCTTAATTTATAAATATCGCCGGCTGCCGCAGAGCGTGCGGACGCATTTCCGCCCGTCCAAGCCGCCGCTTCCGCCGGCAGCCGTACAATAAAAGCAACAGTCGGCGGCGGAGGAACCTGTTCCTCCGCCGCCGACCGTTTTCCTCATTCCGTCACGGAAATAACCGATACCGGACAGGAGTTCGCCGCCTCCCGCACGGCGTCCTCCTCCGCTGCCGCCGGGACGGCGTAAGCCTCCGCCAGCCCGTCCTCCGCCATACGGAATACCGCCGGGCAAATGTCGGCGCACTGTCCGCAGCCGATACATCCGTCCCGATCGATGGATGCCTGCATCCGGATCACCTCCTTTTCCCCAGTATGGGCAAAAGCAGGCGGTTCTATTCCGGCTTTTTCCGGCCTTTTTGCCGGGCGGCATATGCCCGAACCAAACGATGCGCCCCGACGGCATATACCGTCGGGGCGCCGGGAGCCTTCTCCCTTTATACTTCTTGTATCAGAATGCAGCTGTTGACCGACAGGGTGAGCTGCAGAGCGGTAACGGTGTCGGTCTGCTCTCCGTTGTGCGCCGCATCCACCCGATAGACCGCATAGGTGCGCCCCGCTCCCAGCTCCACCGTCAGCGTTTTATCCGGCGCCGTATCGTCATCGGAATAGTAGGCGAGCGCCAGCAGCGCCTTGCCGTCCTTATCCACACCGCACAGGGTGTAGACATCCGGCACCGTGCTCCGGCACGGCAGCTCCCCTGTGCAGTCATAGAATTTCCCGTACCAGCGCAGCGGGTAATAGGGCTTGCGGGGGCGGCAGGTGTAGTAATCAAAGGGACCGCAAAACACCGAGGGACGGGTGTCATAATACATGAGCATATCCACCGGGCTATGCTGCCCCTCGCACAGCGTCGCCAGCAGGAACGCCGCCCCCTTGTGATTGCCGATGGTCTCCAGAGAATAGACATATTCCTCTGCCCAGCCCTTGACATAGTTCCATTCGTTGCAGATGCTTTCGGTCTCTGTGTAGCCGTTTTGATCCAGCAGCGCCCGGAAGCGGACGGCGGCAGCGGCGATCTGCCGGGGGTCGGTGGTATAGATATGCCAGGAGAAGAAATCAAAGCCCACCCCTCGCCGCCGCATCTCGGCAAGGAAATCCGCCGCCCAGTTCTCGTTGCCGCACAGCGCCGGGCCGCCGATCTTCAGGTGCGGAAAACAGCCCTTCAGATGCTTGGCGGCAACCTCGTAAAAATCGAAAAACTGCGCCCGGGTGCCGCCCCACATCTTCTTGTTGGGGCTGTCCTCCGGGTCGATATCCGGCTCGTTCCAGATCTCCCAATAGGGCATATCCAGCCGCAGACCGTCCGCCCAGCCCTCGGTATAATGGCGGATGATATGCTCGCAGATGACCGCCCACTTGTGAAAATCCTTGGGCGGGATGGTACCGTGCTTTTTGATCTGATGCTCGATGGACTGTCCCAGCCGGTAAAAGGTTCTGGTGCCCGCCTCCAGCGGCACCAGGATCGACTCATCGGTGCAGGCAAAATCGTAGGACGCCGGATCCTCGGGGTCGGCATCGAACACCGGGAACACGCTGGTGATATCGATGGCGTAGGGACCGCCGTAGGTGCTGCCGCTCAGATTGGAATCGTGATTCCGGGTGTAAGGGATCCGGGCGGCGGCATACTCCGCCAGATTGGTGCGCCACTGGTCGATGGCGTGGCGCTT
Organism: uncultured Eubacteriales bacterium; assembly: GCA_934630515.1. Lineage (GTDB taxonomy): Bacteria > Bacillota > Clostridia > Oscillospirales > Acutalibacteraceae > UBA5905. The sequence continues at coordinate 99,592 of CAKTVV010000004.1, forward strand.
GTGCCAGGGACCGCCGTTGACACAGTTCAGGGGCTTGAATGGGGCTGCGATGGGATGCTCTCGATCAAAGCTCAATGTCTCCATGTGCTTATCCTCCAAATCGTTTTATCACGATCATCGACAGGATGCCCAGCAGCACCCCGGCGACGGAACGTACCGTCAGCCGCTCGCCGTACAGGAGCGCCGCCACCAGCGTGGCGATGATGGTGGCGCCGCCGTTGATGACGGTGAACAGCACCACCGGCGGCAGCGCCGTGGTGAGGGTGGTCGCCAGCTGATTGATGACAAACAGCGCCCCTGCCAGCGCCGCCCCGCACACCAGCAGCGTCCGGTTCAGCCGCAGCGGACGGTGGTGCTCCTCCGGCAGCCGCCGCAGCACCAGCGCCAGCGGCAACCCCAGCACCGCCACACAGGCGAAGGATACAAAGGAAAACAGCGCCACGCTCCCCGACGGCACATACCGGGTATAGAGCTGCTGTGCCAGCATGGTGATGCCGTTGCTCAGCATCGACCCCACCAGCAGCGCCACGGTCTTGAGGCTGAACGCCGGATACGCCGCCCGGGAGGAGCGCATCAGCAGCCACGCCGCCACAAAAAACAGCCCGATCCCGGCGATCTGCAGCGGATGCACCGGCTGATCGAACCACAGCGCCCCCGCCAGCACCGGCACCAGCAGCCCCGCCGTGCCGAACATAGACGACAGACTGACGGTACCGCTTTTCATGGCATAGATGCCGCAGAAGCCCGCCGCCAGCAGCGACAGTCCGGAGAGCAGGGAGATCCCCACCGCCAGCGGGGTGACCTGCACCTGCCCCAGCGCCGGCACCAGCAGCACCAGCCCCAGCAGGGCGGAGATGGAGAATTTATAGGCGGAATACACGGCGGTCATGCCCAGCCCCTGCATCTCGTTGCTGGAGCGCTTATCGAAGATCGCCTGCACCACCCGTGCCAGCAGAATGATACCCAGATATGCGGTCGTTTGCAAAAAAATCAGCTCCGAAACATAGATTTCGGAGCTATGATAGCATGGTGCTATTCACTTTTCAACCGAAACGCCATCGAAAACTTTTCGACTTAAAACGCCGAGGATTCCCGCAGCTGCAGCCGGGGCTCCGGCGGGTCGCCGCATGCGGGAGTGCTGCCGGTGAGCGCCCCCAGCATCCGGCTCACCGCCCACTGAGCCAGCGCCCCGTTATCCACCCCGATGGAGGACAGAGACGGGACGGTGTAGGCATCCACCGCCAGATCGTCCATGCCGATGAGCCGGACATCCCCAGGAACATGGAGCCCCTGCTCCGTCAGATACCGCAGCGCCCCGAACGCCAGGCGGTCATAGGCGCACAGCAGCGCCCCGGGCAGCGCTCCGCTCTCCCGCAGCCGCTGCACAGCCCGGTAGCCGCCCGGCTCAAACCGCTGGTCGCTCACCACGATCCGGCGCTCGTCCACGCCGCCGGCGACCGCCTCCATGGCGGCGATAAACGCCGCCTGCTTGCTGCGGGTCAGCGGCTCTCCGATAAAGCCGATGTCCGTCACGCCGCCATGATACAGATGCGCCACCGCCGCCCGGATGGCGGCGGTAAAATCCACCGCCGCCGATGCCACCGCATCCTCCCGGCGACTGCCGATCGCCACCAGCGGCGTTTCATGGGGCGGCAGGGAATGCGCCTCATGACCGATGAGCAGAATGCCGTCCACCGCCGCATAGGCATCGTAATAGGCGATCCGCTGCGCCAGCGTGTCGGCGGTAAAATCCGTCACCGCCGTGCAGATGTCGCAGCCCCGGGCGGTCAGTTCCCGATGCAGCGCCGTCACCAGCCCGGAATAATACAGGCTGTCCAGCTCCGGGCACAGGATGGCGATGACAAATTTCGGATAGCGGGCGGAGAAGAACTGTTTGAAGCAGCCCTCCCGCCGGGCGACGGCAAAGATCATCTGCCGGGTCTGCTCGTTTACCTCCCGGCTCATGGAAAACGCCTTGGAGGCGGTGGATACCGACACATGCGCCAGCTTGGCTAATCGGGAGAGGGTCACGTCTTGTCACCTCCGCAAAGTGAGCACGATCCGCAGCGGGCGACCACCGCTTTCAGCAGCGGACCGTGCCGGCGATCACAGTCTTTCCAGCACCCGGCACAGATAGGCATAGGTGCGCTCCGTGGAGGAGATGCACAGCCGCTCCCGGGTGGTGTGGATATCCCGCATCCGGGGGCCGAAGGACACGGCGTCCAGCCCGGGCAGCTTCTCGCTGAACAGCCCGCACTCCAGCCCGGCATGGATTGCCTTTACCACCGGCTTTTCCCCGGTCTGCTCCTCATAGACCGCCACCATCACATCCCGCAGGGGAGACACCTCCCGGTATTCCCACGCAGGGTAATGCCCGTGGCTGCTGTAGGTACCGCCGAAGGCGGCGGCGGTCTGCTCCAGATCGGTCAGCAGCGCCGTCTTGCTCTCTCCCACCGAGCTGCGCACCGAGAAGGTGGCACGCAGCGCCGCTTCCTCCAGCTCCAGCACCCCCAGATTGAGGGAGGTCTCCACCAGCCCCTCGATATGGCGGCTCATCGCCTGCACTCCGTTCTTCACGGTGGCGAGAAACTCCGCCACCCGCCGGGAATCCGCCGCCGTCACCGCCGTTTTCGCCGCCGGGGCGGGGGCGACCGTGATCGTCAGATCCGGATCGGCGGGGATCTGCGCAGCGGCGGCAAAGGCGGACGCTGCGGCGGTGGGATCGTCCCCCGCCAGCACACATACCGTCTGCCGGGGGATGGCATTATCCTTTAAGCCGCCTGCCAGCGTCACCAGCCGGAAGCCCTCCGGCAGGCTTTGGAGAAAGCGTCCCATGACGATATTGGCATTCAGCCGTCCCTTGTGAATTTCTGCGCCGGAATGGCCGCCGATCAGCCCGTCCACCGTCACGGTGTAGCAGGGAGCATCCACCGGCTCCCGGGTGACGGGGATCCGCAGCTCCGCCCGGGCGCCCCCGGCGCAGCCCACGGTCAGCACCCCCTCCTCCTCGGAGTCGGCGTTGATGAGGGTGCGCCCCTTGAGCCGGGAGGCGTCCAGCCCCACGGCACCGTCCATGCCGGTCTCCTCGTCGGTGGTGAACAGCACCTCCAGCGGCGGATGCGCCAGTGTATCGTCCTCCAGAATCGCCAGCCCCATCGCCACGGCGATGCCGTCATCGCCGCCCAGCGTGGTGCCCCGGGCGCCGATCCAATCGCCGTCCAGAAACAGCTCCAGTCCGTCCCGGGTGAAGTCGATGGAGCGCTCCGGCTCCTTTTCGCACACCATGTCCAGGTGTCCCTGCAGGATCACCGGGGGATGGGTCTCATACCCGGCAGAGCCGGGCTTGCGGATGAGCACATTATTGTAAGCGTCCTGCTCGGCATCCAGCCCGTGCTGCCGGGCAAACGCCATGCAGAAATCGCTGATGGCCTTGGTGTTGCCGGAGCCGTGGGGGATCCCGCACAATTCCTCAAAATAGTGAAATACCCGCCGGGGGGCAAGGGTGTCTAAAACCGCCATGACGCTACCTCCTAAGGATGTATTTGCTGCCATTATACCCCTTGTCGGCGGAAAATGCAAGGCGTCCGGCGGACAAAAAGCGCCGCCCGCTCCGGATGACGCCGGCAGTCAGCCCACGGATACCGCCGACAGCCCGTGACGGCTGCAAATGGCTAAGATGTGCCGCCGCCGCAAAGGGGAAACCGGGCAGCCGCTGCCTGCTCCGGATACAGCCGCACCAGCTGCACCCGGGCGGCGGTCACATAGGCGATGCACTGCAGGTGATGCGCCTTTTCCATAGGATGCGCCAAGGTCACATACCAGTCATCCTCCACCTGCTCCACCCGGATGGCATGGGCTTCGTCCGGCGCTGCCGCCGCCAGCGGCTCCAGCGTCTGCCCGCAGCAGGAAAACGCCCCGGCGCCCACCGCCCACAGAATGTTGCCGCAGACGGGACAGCGGTACCACCGGCTGCGCCGCAGATCGGCATGACGGTTCCCGTTGACAGCGATCGCTCCCGCCAACAGCTCCGCCGGGGAAACTCCCAGCGCCGCCGCCAGCGGCTCCAGCAGCCCGATGTCCGGCAGCCCCCGTCCGGTCTCCCATTTGGAAACGGTCTTGTCGCTGATACACAGGCGCTGCGCCAGCGCCTGCTGGCTCAGTCCCTGTCTCTGCCGCAGCGCCCGAATGACGCCGCCGGTACGGCTCTCGTTCATATGCTATGCCTCCTTTTTCGTGCACATCCATCATAGCACAGGATCGGAACGGCGGCAACCTACGCTGCGTAGAGCGGCCCGGCGCCTGCCTGCCGCAGAAAAAAGCCGAAAAACCGGGAAAAATCGAAAAAACGGTTGTGTTGTCCGCCGGGTTGTGCTACAATAAGGTGTGTTTTCGGATAGGATAAGACCGCTTCCGTCGGGAGGACGGTCCCCGAATACAGAAAGGGTGTAGTTTCTTATGGTGAAAGCGATCGTAGGCGCCAACTGGGGCGACGAGGGCAAGGGCAAGATCACGGATATGTTTGCCCAGCAGGCGGACATCGTCATCCGGTTTCAGGGCGGTGCCAATGCGGGCCATACCATCATCAACGAGCATGGGCGGTTTGCGCTGCATCTCATGCCCAGCGGTGTGTGCTATGACAACGTGACCTGCATCATCGGCAACGGAGTGGCGCTGGATGTGGAAAAATTCTGCAAGGAGCTGGCGGACGTCAAGGCGGCGGGGCTGAACCCCCATCTGCTGGTATCCGACCGGGTGCAGCTGCTGATGCCTTACCATATTCTGCTGGATACCTATGAGGAGGAGCGGCTGGGCAAAAACGCCTACGGCTCCACCAAAAGCGGCATCGCCCCCTTCTTCAGCGATAAATTCGCCAAGCGGGGCATTCAGGTCAACGAGCTGTTTGACGAGGAAGCGCTGCGGGAGAAGATCCACAACATCTGCGAGCTGAAAAACCTCACGCTGGAGCATGTGTACCACAAGCCCCTGCTGGACGAGGAGGAGCTGTTCGCCACCTGCATACAGTATCGGGAGCAGATCGCCCCCTTTATCTGCGATACCCACGCCTATATTCAGCAGGCGCTGAAGGAAGACAAGAGCATTCTGCTGGAGGGGCAGCTGGGCACCATGAAGGACCCCGATTTCGGCATCTATCCCATGGTGACCTCCTCCTCCACGCTGGCGGGCTACGGCTGCGTGGGCGCCGGGATCCCGCCCATGGCGTTTGAGGACATCATCGCCGTCACCAAGGCGTATTCCTCCGCCGTGGGCGCCGGCGAATTCGTCAGCGAGATCCTCGACCCCGACAAGGCACAGGAGCTGCGCATCCACGGCGGCGACAAGGGCGAATTCGGCGCCACCACCGGGCGTCCCCGCCGGGTGGGCTGGTACGACTGCGTCGCCTCCCGCTACGGTGTGGAGTGTCAGGGCGCCACCAAGATCGCTATGACGGCGCTGGATTGCCTGTCCTATCTGGAGGAGATTCCGGTATGCGTCGCCTATGAGATCGACGGCGAAGTGACCCGGGAGTTTCCCACCACCAACCGGCTGAAAAAGGCAAAGCCCGTGCTGAAGATGCTCAAGGGCTGGCACTGCGACATCCGGGGCATCCGGAAATTCGAAGAGCTGCCGGCGGAAGCACAGGCGTATGTGGAGTTTATCGAGAATGAGCTGGGACATCATATTGATATGGTATCCAACGGTCCGGAGCGGGAAGCCATCATCGAGCGCTGAGAAACGGAGGTTTAACCTATGGAAAAAATTCTGGTGCTGGACTTCGGCGGACAGTATAACCAGCTGATCGCCCGCCGGGTGCGGGATCACCGGGTGTATGCGGAGATCCTGCCCTACACCACCCCCATCGAGGAAATTCGGGCGTCTGCGTATAAGGGAATCATCTTCACTGGCGGGCCCAATTCGGTGTTCGACCCGGAGTCTCCCCATTATGACCCAGCGATCCTGTCGCTGGGAGTGCCGGTTTTGGGCATCTGCTACGGCTGCCAGCTGACCGCCTGGATGGCGGGGGGCGTGGTGGAAACGGCCGAGCAGTCGGAATACGGTCCCATATCCCTCCATGTGGAGGACGATACCTCTCCGCTGTTTGCGGATGTGCCGGCGGACAGCGTGGTGTGGATGAGCCACACCGACCGGGTGGTGAAGGAGCCGGTGGGCTTCTCCGTGACCGCCTCCACGGCGGCTTGCCCGGTGGCGGCGATGGAGAACCGCAACAAGCGGCTGTATGCCGTGCAGTTCCACCCGGAGGTCACCCACAGCCAGTATGGCGATAAGGTGCTGGAAAACTTCCTGTACCGGGTATGCGGATGCAGCGGCGACTGGCAGATGGAGACCTTCATCGACGATACCGTCGCCCGCCTGCGGGAGCAGATCGGGGATAAGCCGGTGATTCTGGGCTTGTCCGGCGGGGTGGATTCCTCCGTGGCGGCGGCGCTGCTCAGCCGTGCGGTGGGAAAGCAGCTCACCTGCGTGTTTGTGGATCAGGGTCTGATGCGCAAGAACGAGGGCGATTTCGTGGAGCAGACCTTCACCTCCCTCTTCGATATGAATTTTGTCCGGGTGAACTGCCAGCAGCACTTTCTGCAGGCACTCAAGGGCGTAACCGACCCGGAGCAGAAGCGGCATATCATCGGCACGGAGTTTTATAAGGTGTTCTGGGATGAAATCCGCAAGCAGAACGAAAAGGGATTTTTTGCGCAGGGGACGATCTACCCCGACTGCATCGAGTCCGGAAAGGGCGATGCCGACAAGATCAAGACCCATCACAACAAGGTGAAAATGCCGGAGGACGTGGAGTTTCTCGGCGTAGTGGAGCCGCTGTGCGACCTGTTTAAGGACGAGGTGCGCCGGGTGGGTGAAAAGCTGGGGATCCCCCACGAGCTGGTGTGGCGGCAGCCGTTCCCGGGCCCCGGATTGGGCGTGCGGATCATCGGAGAGATCACCGCAGAAAAGATCGAAATCCTGCAAAATGCCGATTGGGTGCTGCGGGATGAGATGCAGAAGAACGGCTATGAGAAAAATCTGGCGCAGTTTTTCTGCGTGCTGCCCGGCGTCAGCACCGTGGGCGTGATGGGCGATCACCGCACCTACGACCATCTGGTGGCGATCCGCGCCGTGACCACCGACGATTTTATGACCGCCGATTGGGCGAAGATCCCCTATGAGATCCTGGCGAAGGTCAGCAACCGCATCACCAACGAGGTGGCGCACGTCAACCGTGTGGTCTACGATATCACCACCAAGCCCCCCGCAACCGTCGAGTGGGAATGATCGCCGCTTACCCGAAAACCCTTTATTTCAAGGGTTTTCGGGTTTCTTTTTTGCCCCGGGTACACGAAAGGTACACGGCGGGTACACGAAAAACTTATGAGAAAGCCTCCAAACGGTCGGCAACTTCCCCGTGTTTTGTCGGGTATAGGTGGGAATAAATCTCCAAAGTTGTCGTCACGCTTTCATGCCCGAGGCGTTTGCTGATCAACAACGGTGCGAACCCAAGCTCGATCAGCAAACTGGCGTGGCTGTGACGAAGATCGTGCACCCGTATCTCCCGGAGCCCGGTCTTCTTGCAGCCTCTTTCCATTTCGTGCTTCAGATAATGCTTCGTTACTTCAAACAGTCTGTCTGACGGATCGTAGCCGTACAATCTGTCGGCATAATCCTTTACCATATCGCAAACGAATTGCGGCAAGGTAATCTTGCGATTGCTTTTTGGCGTCTTTGGGTCAAGGAATAGGTCCTCGCCATCTATACGCACATAGTTTTTTGTAATGGAAACCGTCCGTTCCTCAAAGTCGAAATCGTTCAGGGTCAACGCCAGCATTTCTCCGGATCGCATTCCTGTCCAGTAAAGCAGATTAAAGATGACCTTGGACTGCAGCTTATCACTGACGGCATCAATAAAAACTTGAATTCGTCCGCTGTCCAGATCTGTTCCAATCCGGAATTCTTTTTACCGATAGTTCCGCTTTTTTGTACTGGATTGCTGCTGAGGCCGTAATACTTGACTGCAAAATTGAAAATTGCAGACAACTGGCTGTTCAATGTTCTCAGATAGGTTGGCTTATAATTCTTCTGATTGTTCATCAGCTCGGTTTGCCAGCGGCGCACATTCATCGGCTGGATCTCATTGACTTTCAAATTCTTGAAATACGGCATAATATGTACCGCAATGATGTCCTCTTTCCCTTTGTAGGTAGTCGGTCTGATTCTGGCTTTGCAGTCATCCATATAGATCTCTACCATATCGCTGAAAAGCATATCGCAGGAATTTGAAGTTTTGCTCAGAAAATCCAGTTCATACTGCTTGGCTTCTTTTTGCAGGCGAAAGCCCTTCTTCTTTTTCTGCTTTTTGGTGCCTGTCCAATCTGTGTAAACAAATTTACAGTACCATAACCCTGTCTTTTCGTCTTTGTAGGTCGGCAATGATTTCACCTCCGATCCGTAAAAGTTTCATCGCCCGGATACGGTTTCCCTCGTCACTTACAGGTAGGTGTTCTCGTAAAAATATTTGGCAGATATTGGAACTCTGAAAAATGCTATTCTGCGAAAGCAATGCTGTTCTTTGCCATCTCTATGGAAATGATATTCTTGAAGTTAGGCTCGTTCTTAGCTGTCTTATTTTCGATATGTCCTTCGCTGTCAAGCTTTACAAGCCTATCCTTATAGCCCTTGTACTCAATCAGAATCGGATAGCGCTGACCATACTTGTCTTGTAGCAATAGTTTGGCATCGGGACGGTTTCCGCCAATACCACCATTTTTAGAGAAGTAGTCATTTAGGGCTTTATCAATATCCGGGGCAAGGGATTCTTGTTCCAATTTATAGTTCAGTTTATATGTTTTCATCCAGCCGTTTGCAAGATCGGCAATATTCGGCTCGACAGATTGAATTCTAGCCATTGTTATTTCCTCCCTGTGTCCAGCTACCAATATAAGCTGACCAAGATTCTGTGTAGTTGTTGCCAGTAACCGCTGCCTTGTACGGATCTGCCAAGAATGTTTTTATCGTCCTCAGCACCGTATCAAAATCATCGGTCTTTGTGTCAATCTTCCGGCAGAATGCTTTCCACTTTTTCTGCATTGCATCGTCGCTGCCAAAGGCCATGACCTGCTCAAACTGCTCCACCGTGAACTTATGTCCACGGTTTTCAAAGGTCTTTTTCAGCGCTTCCGTCAGCGTTGCACCGTTGAAATCGAACTTGTTTGCAAGATAATAGAGATCGTAATAATCCTTCATTCGACTGGAGAATTCCATCAGGCTGAAAATTGCATCCAGCTTCTCGGCAACGGTCGTTTCCAGCGAATAGGTATTGACCGTCGGAGCCTCAAAACCGTCAAGCTGCGTTGGTATCTTCCGCTTTTTCTGTCTCGGCACGATGATGTCCCCCACACCGAAATCAATGCCAAAATGAGTTTTTGTGTTTTTTATCCTTGCTACGAGGGAAGCACCAATACCGGCGTACTTCTTTGCCACAGCAATGGGAGCCACATTTTTGATTTCAAATGTGATAAAATCGTTGCCTGTTTGGGTTGCAATGATCTCCTCCAATATCGCTTGAAGCTGTTCCGGTGTATTGGGCATCTTTCTGAGCAGAAAATCCACATCAGCCGTAACACGGCTATCGAAATCCGTGAGGGAATAGAGGAACAGTCCGCCTTTGAGAACCAGGTTTTCCGCATATTTTGACTTTTCCAGTCGGCGCAGGAACTCTTCCTGGCAGAAAAGCTGTAAGCAGAGCTGATAGCTTCTGCCGCTTTTTGCGGCTTTGTTTTTGAGCCGTGCAAGCACGGATGCAGCCACGTCAGCCATTCAGCAGCACCTCCATCACACTCATCATTTTCTTATAAACACCCATTTCCTTTGCGTATTTGGAAAGGTTGGCAAGGTTTTTCTTTTCATCCGCCACATAAGCATTGACGGCTTTGTTGAATATCTCGTTATCCAGCTTCGTGCGGTACTTGAAGCAGTCGCAGACGGTGCGTTCACGGTCATAGACTGGAAGTGTTACGTCATTGAAGGTGCCAGTTGTTTCCCCCAGGTGATACATCGGATTCTGCACATAATACGCTTTCACCGGCACTTCCGTCTGAATCGCCTTCACCGTTCTGGAATAAGAGCGTGGGACGGCAATCGACCATTCTCTGGGCGCAAAGTCGCTATAGCCGTAGTAGAACAGAGCTGATTCAACGCAGATGACCCCGTGCGTCATCAGTTTCGAAAGGATAAGCTCCTCTTTGGGCTCGTCCCCGACAGCCAGCTTGTAATACCCTTTCTTCACACGCTCGAGATACCCCTGCTTACAAAGCGCATATACATCTTGGCCTTTGAGTCCGGCAGAAATGAAATCCGATTTCTTTGCAATTTCTCCGATGGTATCAAAGACTTCGTTGACGATATCGTACTTGCTCAACCTGTCACCAACTTTCTGCACGCAATATTTGCATTATGCGTGTTTATATTATAATACCAACGCTCCAAAAAATCAATATGTTTTGCACGCTTTTTGAAAATATTGCGTGTAAATTTTGAAAAGCGGTATTGCAATTCAAAGAGCACTGCGCTATAATGTCTATACAGCTTGGTCCTGCACCAACCTGTCTTCGTGACAACACCATGACAACAGAAACTGCGATACACCGTAATTCTTGGATAATCTAAATAATCCCGATACACTGTGAGAAACGATACATACAAAATCGTTTAAGTCAGCGTTTCAGGGAGCGAGTGGGAATGATCGCCACTTACCCGAAAGCCCTTTATTTTCAAGGGCTTTCGGGTTTTCTTTAACAAAAAGAGAACGGCGTGGTCAAAACCACACCGTTCTCTCGGTAAAGCATTCCCCGCTGCTTTCTGTATCGATGGTATCCTGCGCCCGCAGCGTGATGATTTTATACGGCGCATTTCCTTTCCTGCTCGTCAGCCGCCGGCGTCAGCGGCTGATTGTCTTCCTCCCGGAAACAGCTGCGGATCCCGTCGCCGCCCACAAAGTGCACGCCTTCGGGATTCTCGTAGCGGCAGCCCCGCACCACACCGGTGGGGCAATTATCGTGCTGCCAGAGCTTCACCAAAATCTGTCCGGGCTCCTCATACAGCTGCGCCCAATTGTTGTTTCGGAAGAGGCAGTCCTCAATCACCACATTCCGGCTGGCGGCAAAGGGGGACATTTCAAAATTCGCCAGGAATTCGATCCCCGCTCCGGCGTTATCCTCAAAGGTGCAGCCACGGATCGTGCAATTCTCCACATCGGTCTCAAAATCGATCCCACATTCATCGCTGACGCCCGTGTGCGGAATACGGCTGACCGTCACATTCTCCAGCAGCACATCCCGTGCCAGCTGCAGATGAATGGCCGCCGTCCCCCAGGGAGCGCCGCCGGCACCGGCATCGATGACGGTATCGCGCACCACCGCCCCGGTCACGCACTGCAGAAACATACTGGTCACAGATACATCCGGCACAGTGTTGTCGTGCAGGCGCAGCCGTTCAAACAGCACATTTCCGAATTTATTGCATCCCGTAACGGTGCCGTCGCTGTTGCGGTGGTCGCACCAGTCCAGGCCAATCCCCGCACCGGTGTTGTATATGTGACAATCCTGTACGGTGAAGCCTGTCAGCACCCGCACATCGTTATAGGGCGTCGAATCCTCGCCGGTGACGCAGATACCCAAAGAAAATCCCACCCGATCCGGAGCCCGATAGCTCTGCCAGGCCGGATTGCGGCTGCTCTCGCCGGAGGCACGATAAAGCCCGAAGAAATCGTGCGCCTCCACCCGGCGGATCGTAACATCCTCGTTGCCGTAGCTGTGGCGGTAGAACAACACGATCCCCGCACCCGCCTGGCAGACCTCCAGATCCTCCAAAATCAGATGATGGGCATTTTCCAGCCGTACACAGCGCTCGGCAATATCTCCGCTGCGGCAGATGCGGGGCAATGCTCCCTCACCGTAGGCACCGATCACCACCGGCGCACCGGGGGTGCCGCCGCCGCAGACGGTGAGCTGCTGATCCCAGCAATCTCCCCGCCGCAGCAGCACCTGTTCTCCGGGCGCCAGCTCCCGTTCTGCCAGCGGAGCAAAATCCGCCCACGCCTCCGCTTCCGTCAGACCGGAGGCAGCGTTGCTGCCCGCTGCGCTGATATAATATGTATTTGCCATATGCTTGTTTCTCCCCCAGTTCCGAAGCTCCCGTCACTTGACCGTCAGCTCGTGATTGCCCTTGACGTAAATGCAGTTGTTGAAGGTACAATCGTTCAGCACGATGTTGCGTACCCGGAAGGCAGCCGATTGCCCGTTGGATTTCTGCGTATTCAGCACCAAAACCGGTGTATTGGGATTGCTGTACGGAGTAGAGAAGACGCAATGATTGAAGGAGATATTCTTGGGAATGGGGCCTTCCACCGCCGACTCATTCTCGATCCGCACCCAGAAGACATTAAACTTTGTATTATTGATCGTCCCGCTGCAGCGCAGCCGCACCGTACCCTCGATGGTACAGTTGTTGATCTCATAATCCTTGTTATAAGCATAGAATCCCACATACCGGGTGTTGATGTTCGGGATCTTGCTCAGATCCGCATCCACACGGATCGAGATGCTGTTGCCGGCGGTGTTCAGCACCGATACGATCTTGCAGTATACCGCGTCGTTTGTGCCACCCTTCAGGTCGTAGATAACGATCTCGTCGCCGGGATTGATCAATCCCGCCCGATCCGCCGTATCCTCCGCCGGCGTCATATTGATCAGCCCGGTCGCAGTGTTCACAGAGTCGATGCACCCGATAACGCAGGACAGGTTGATAGCGTCATCACCCAGCGGCCCCATATAGCAATTATCCCACACAATCTTAGCGGTGTTGTCCTTGATATGGAAGCCGTCGCGCCAGGAAACCAGAGGGGGACACCCCGCCGCCGGCTCCAGCCGCACGTTTTTGAAGGTTACCTTTCCGGTGCAACGCCGCATGCCATACACGAAATCCGGCGCCGCATGGATCTTTACATTCTGCATGGTGAAGGTGTCGGTATCCTGCACCAGCAGGATACCACTCTCGATGTGCGCCGAGCCATAGACCGGCACGATCATCTCCATACCCACCGGCGCTTGGCTCTTGACCAATGCGGTCGAGGTGAGCGCCGTGTTAATATAGAACCGATAGCTGCCGTTGCTGTTTTTGCTCATCTTGGAGAGGAAAAAGTGCATCCGCTCATCCGTCTTATTCCGGAACATAAAATAGTCCCGCTTAGGGGGTGTCACCGTGTCGGTGAAGCCCAGATCGGTGTCGCTGGAAATATCTACATACGAATAATCGGAGGCAACAGACACCACCTTGCCGATGGCATACGGCTTGGGAGAATAGTCGATGACCAGTCCGTTGAGGGTAATATTCTGGCTGTCCGCCACCCGGCAGACCCGCATAGGCGCCTTCATCAGCAGGCGTGTATTATTGCCCCGCACCGTGATGTTGTCCGTCTCCTCGATCAGCAGCAGATAGGAATCGGCGGAATGACCGTTGGACATCACCCGATAGGTGGTGTTCGCCTTCAGCTCAATAATCTTTTGGGTGCTGCTGTCTCTGCACGCCGCCTCTACCGCCTTGGCGATGGCCGGGCCGTCATCCGTTTTTCCGTCGCCCTTGGCGCCGTAGTCCTCTACCTTGAACACCTTTGTGCCGGCGACCGGTGTGCCTCCCGCAGGTCTCTTGGTCGTAGGATTGGTGGCGGGTTTTTTAGTCGTCGTCGTGGCGGGCATCGAGCCTGTACTGCTGGAGTCGGGGCTCTCCGGCGTGCTGCTCTCCGTGTCCGGCGTCGAGGACGGCTCCGAAATATCGGAGGAATTCCATCCCGCAGCGGACGAATTCGGCTCCTTCTGACCGCCGCACGCCGTCATTCCCAGCAGCATCAGCGCCGCCAGCAGCCATGCCCATAGTTTTTTCCCTTTCATATCCATACCTCCTTATCGTCAGTGCCCGTCACGGGCAAATAACCACTTCGTTGCCGGGCTCAATTTCCGTTGTGCCCTTTTCAAACACGCAATTCTCCAGCCGGATTCCCGTGCATTTGTACTCGCAGTCGGTCAGGCCGTTCAGTCCGATGGTTCCTACATGGAATATGGGCGCATCCGCCTCGTAAGGAGTGGTGAATGTGCAGTTCCGGAATGTAACATCCCGCGGGATCGGCCCCTCTACGAAAAACTCATTCTCGATACGCACCCAAAATACATCGAACCGGCAGTTTTCGAAGGTGCCGCTGCTGCGCACCCGAACCGTACCGGTGATGGTGGAATCCTTCACCAAATAGTTCGGATTGGCGTATTTATAGAATGCAATCTGCATCCCCGGCTGCAGCGCCGGCATCGGTGTATCCACCGTGAAATGTACATCGACATCACTGGGGAAAACCTCGGCCGCCCGGCCGCGTCCCAGCTCCCGTCCATGCGCCATATCGTACGCCACATATTCATCGCCGGGCGCAAGCGCACGGGTATCCCCCACCTCCGCCGGATGTGCGTGGATCTCCGCCCCGTCCGCACTGACCGCCGTCACGTCCAGATAGACGCAGGAGAGGTTGAACGCATCGTCACCCAGAGGCCCGATATAGCAATGATTCCACACGATGGGATCCAAATTGTCCTTGATATGGAAGCCGTCACGCCAGGAGACCAGCTGCTCCTCCTCATCCTCACGGGGACACAACGCCACGTTGGTAAAGGAGCAGGAACCCCGGTTGAGCCGCACATCAAAACCGAACTCCGGCATACTGTAAATGCGCAGGTTTTCGATTGCAAAGCCGTTGTTGCCCAGTATCTCGCACATACTGCCGGCAAAATGGCTGCCGCCGATGATCGGCAGCAAAAATCTGTCGCCCGGCTTAGCCTCCCGCACACGTGCGGCGGTATTCTCATGGATTGTGAGCCGATAGCGCCGCTCGCCCAGGGGCTCCATACGGCGAATAAAATAGTGCCCGCGGATATCCGCCCGGTTGGGGAAGGCGAACCACCATTCCGGTGGGTCAAACCGTTCCGTCAGTCCAATGTCCTCATCCGCCTCCAGCTCCAGCACGGCGTTCTCCGGATCGGTCCGCATCACCGTCGCCAAAATGAACGGGCGGGGCTCGTAATCGATCACCATTCCGGACAACCGGATATCCTCACAATCGTGTGCGCTCAGGAGCTTGGCGTCCCCCGTGAACAACAGCTTGCAGCCACAGCCGCACAAATGAATGTGCCGAGCCTTTTCCATTGTAAACAACCGGCGCTTGTTGCACGTCGGCGGGGTTTCGCAGACCCGGTACACCCGCTCGCACTCGAAGCGCAGCTCCTTTATCCCTTCAAAGGGATCCTCCAAAACGGCCTGCAGCGCTCTGCCGATCGCCAGCCCGTCATCCGTCACTCCGTCGCCCACAGCGCCAAAATCCGTAACCGAATACACTTTTTTATCCATGTCTTGCTCCTTCCATCAGCCGACAATGCCCACGCGCTCGATGCTTTCTACAAAAAACCGCTGACAGAACAGGAATATGATCAGCAGCGGCCCCATGATCATAAGAATACCGGCGCTTTTCACCAGCGGAGCATACAGCGTCACCGTCATATCGTACTGGGAGGTGCCCAGTATTTCGTATACCTCCATCGTAAACCGATCCAGGTTCATATACACATTGGAGAACACCGGCGTGCTCTTGAGAAAGGCGGTTGTATAGTTCATATCGTTATACTGCCACAGGAATCCGAACAGCATCACCGTCACGATGCTGGTGCGGGCGTTGGGCAGCATCACCTGTGTAAAGGTTCGAAAGGCGCCGGCACCGTCGATGAGCGCCGCCTCCTCCAGCTCCCGAGGCATATTGCGGAAAAACTGGAAAAAGATAAGGACAAACAATCCGTTTTTAATTCCCACCGCCGTTGCCGCCAGCAATCCGAAGGGTAAATAGCTGTCGATCAGGTTCAGCGAGCCGCCGAAAATCAGTGTACACAGCCCCAACGGATCGTAGCCGCTGAACTGCACATACATCGGCACCATAATCAGCTGCGGCGGTACGATCAGCGTAAATACCACCAGCGCCAGAAAAAGCCCCCGCAGCTTAAACTGAAACCGTGCCAGACCGTATGCCACCAACAGGCAGGATATGGTCTCCAGCACCATCACCATTGCGGACAGCCAAGTGGTGTTGGCGAGTGCCTGCCAATAATTCATCAGCATCCCGGCGATCTGATAGTTCTGCAGCGTGAATGTCTTTGGAATCAAAATCACAGTGTTATCAAACAAATCCATACGCCCCATCACGGATTTGGAAAGGATCGTGACCAGCGGATACAGCACAGCAAAGCAAAATCCGATCAGAAAGACAGCCTTGATAAAACCGGACACCGCACGACCGGTGTGTTTCTCCAGCTTCGCTATTTTTCTGGCGCGGCTCTGCGCCGTCATTGAGCAATCTCTCATGGTTCTTGTCCTTTCTAAAGCGTCAATTCTGATAGAACAGGCGGCGACGGAACAGCAGGAAAATCACCGTCACGATCACGGCGATGCACAGGAAGTAGATCCAGGACAGCGCCGATGCATATCCGTATTCAAACTTAGTGAAGGATACGCCGTTAATATAGGTGATGGTGGGATTCAAATATGATCCGAAGGAGTCCACGATGGTGTAAATGGCATTGACCAAAATCATCGGCGACGTCATGGGAAAGGTGATCGTCCAGAAGCTCTCCCACGCAGTACAGCCCTCCATCTGTGCCGCCTCGTAAAAGGAGGTGGGGATCGCATGCAGCGCCGCTAAAAAGATGAAAATCTGCACACCGGAGCGGATCATAATGTCGAAGATTCCTTCGATCGCCGAATTGATGTATTCCATCAATTCCGTCATCTGCTTGCCCATACCCTCAAAATACCGGGTCAAATCGATCGCCTGCAGTGCGCCGAACAGCTCATGCGTTTCATTGACGGAGGTGCTCATCTGCGCATTGTTTACCGCACTCACCGAGCTCTCCAGCCGCATAAACAGGTCCGAAGCCAAAATCACCGTCAGGAAGAATACGGTCTTGACCGCCGCCGAGCCCTTGAAGGGCTTGCGCAGCAGCAGCGCCACAAAATACGCAAACACCAGGATCAGCGGCACATCGATCATATTTTTCAGCGAGCCGACCAGCCGCTGCGGAAACTCTGCGTCCCCGGCAAACGCCGTCTGGAAATTGCGGAGCCCCACAAAGGTTCCCTCCAGCGTCACCTTATCAAAGCTGCGGAAGCTATACAGCGCCGTCTGCACAATCGGCGTCAGGAAAAACAGCAAAAATCCGAGAACCCACGGAATGCAGAACACATAGCCGGTCAGATTTCGCTTGCGCATCAAGCTGCCGGTACCCCTTTTTCTCATGCCGTCTCTCCTCCCTTGACCAGCTTTGCGCTGCGTGCAGGCACCGTGACTCCGGCGACAGTCGCCGCCTCTGCGCCGTAATTCACATATACGGCACAGCCGTTCGCATAGGTGGTTCGATACACCTCATTTGCCATCGTTTCGTGCCGGATCATGGCGCTGTCCTGCACCGGAGCCAGCACCGACGCCGCCCTATCATACATGGAGATCACCGTATCCCGCCAGGTGGCATAATAGCTGCTGCAATAGGTGTCATACTCGGTGTTTTTCAGCGCCGAGCCGTCCGCTGCCATCAGCAAAAATATCGGCTGTCCGCCATATTCGACACAGCGCAGCCAATCGGTCTCCGGATCGGCGCTCATATTCAGCGGCATCCCGGCATAACCCACCGAGCCATGCACCACCATCGAATAAAAGGGCACCGAGCGATCCGCAATCGCATAGCCGCTCCCGCTGAGCGCCACCCGGGACAGCTGGTCGGCGGCGGACAGCACGTATTGATTACCACCGTCGAAAAGCAGATTTTCATAGACGTCAGCCGCATTCCGCAGCATCCCGTTATACAACGTTACCACCGACTGGCGATCCATCACCGATTCCTTGGTATAATCCGCATACACCGTCGTGCCGATCTCCTGCAGCGCCAAGGCGGACAGGGACAGCTTTTGTGTGCGCTTGGTGAACTGCTCCAAAAACCCGGCAGCCGCCGCCGGCTTCAGAATGAAGCGGTAGGCGGAATTTTCCTGGGTTACGGTGGAGTAGGTATAGGCCTTTGCATTATTCTGGTCGATCTGCCGCGCCACCATACGGAAACGGGACAAGCCCCCGGAGCGTGCATTGGCGGTCAGCAGCCGCACATCGGCAAACAGCGTGACCCCTTGATCCCGGCAATAGCTTTCCAGCGCTCGGAAGCCCTTGGCGCCGCCCACCGCCGATTCCACATGGATCGACGAGGGTAATTGCTGATCCAGTCCGCCGTTAAACCAACCGGAATACCGCAGCTGGATATGGGAAACGCCGGAATCGGTCAATTCCTGCAGGATCGATTGCGCCTGCTGCGTATCCGTCAGCGGCTCCATTCCGGTATACTGAAAGCCTAAAAAGGATTTTCGTTTATCCACAGCGCCCAGCAGCTCCAGCTGCAGGGAATACGGAGCGGCGCCCTTCTCCGGCAGCAAGCCGTTGGCGATAAGATATCCCCGGTAATAGCGTGCCATACCGGAATAATCGGCATCCGCCTCATCCATAAAGCTGTACCGCAGCCGCAGCGACCCACCATAGGCGGCATTCTGTATGCTCAACACACGGCTGTTGCCGCCGGTATCTCCCAGCTTCACCGTCTGAGAGGCGTGGGTCGTAAAGGAGGCGCACACCTCATTGTAGGAGCTATAGCTGCCCGCCGCCGTACCGCGTACCGATGCCAGCGCCTCTCCATCCTCAATGATGGCTAAAAATGCGTGGCCCTCATGACGAATACCGAACACCGGAAGCGCCACCGGCTGCGTCTGTGCCGGCTTACTGGTGATATCCAGCGAAAGATCCGGGCCGTATACCCGTCCCACATAGGTCGATGCCCCCATCGCCTTCGGTACGGAAAAATCCACCAGCACGCCGCTTCCATCCGGCAGCAGCAGGTATCCGTCCTTGCCGGCACTTCCGCCGAAATGCGGCAGCACCGTCACCTCCAGCGGCTGAATTCCGCCGCTATACACCACCTTTTCCATCGGCAGCTCGGCGATCAGCGATTCACCGCTCAGGGTGTAGGAAAGGGTGAACCGAAACAGCTCCGTTCCGGCAGCGACCCCCTCGTCCGTGCGGTCATCCGCAAACCGGTATTCCACATCCAGCCCATCCGCCCGGCGCGTGAGGGTGTATTCTCCCCGGGAAACACTCGCCGAATAGCTGTTCAGCGTTTTTTCGTTCTGTCCGTCCACATATTGCACCGTCAGCTGTGCGCGATACAGCGGCAGAGAATCCGCCCCGAGGACGCTATCCTTCTCCAGCGCCGGCGTATTGGAGTACCACATCTTACCGCTGCGGCGATCCAAAACCGCCACCGCAGCCGTTGCCTCATGCGCATACAGCCGCAGGCAGGCAGTCTCGCAGACTGTTTCATAGCCATCCAGCAGCTCCGCATCGACAGCGGATGGCTCCGCATCTCCACCGGCATCCGGGTATGCGGTATATGCGGTCTGCGGCGCCGCCTTGCGATACTCCGCCGCATCCGCTCCGTAGGAGCGGCAGCCGCACAGACCGCCGGCCAGTATTGCCGCCGCCAACGCCAAAGCGATACCTTGCTTCTTTTTCATAAAAACCTATCCCTCCCGGAAAACGCCGGTTATTCATCAGGTACGCAGCAGAATCTCCTTATAAACGGAGTATGCAAAGCTGACCAGCTGCGAAAACAAATTAAAAAACAGCAAGCCGATAAATAAAATCGCTATCATCGCCGCTGCCGTGATGACGGTAGTCACCAGCATTCGCCCCAGCGTATACTGGTGGATCGTCATGATGCCCGTAAACAGCAGGAAGAAAAACCAAATCAGTGCCAGCACATTCGCAGCGGTCAGATAGACCTGCTCCGTGAATGTACACACATTCGACAGGATCGCCGCCGGCAACGGGATCAGCACTAACGGCAGGCAGGCATATCCGGTGGTCATCACAATATCCCGAAAGGTACCCTCGCCCTGCATCAGCGTGGTCACCGACCAATTCGCCACGCAGAAGACCCCCAACAGCAGCAGCACCTTCGTCAGCTCAAACATCATATCGTAGGGCACAAACTTATCCGTGTTAAAGAGAAACGCTTCCAGCTGCTGTGCCCATACATGCGTCAGCAGCATCAGTGCCGTCAACAGCAGAGCAAAGGACAGCCGCCCCTTTTTCTCCCGCTTCATATCCCAGAAGCCGTCAAACGGGTGCGTCGAAATATGCAGTGCAAAGCGCATCTGCTCTTTTATTGCGGTTGCCTGCATCATATTCCGTCCCCCTTCTTTCTCTTGCTGCGGCGTCTGCGTACGATCCGCACCGTCACCACAGCTGCCGCAATCACCACGCATCCGATGGAAACCGGAGCGAACCAGCGCGCCGCCGTCTCCCATCGATATTCGGAAAATGCCTTGTTATATCCGGTATTTTTTGTCACCGCATCGCCCCGATAGTTCCCCAGCTCAAAATATTCCATTGCCTTACGGTACTCGCCCCGTCGCAGCCAGATCTTACCGATCTGTGCATATGCCAGCTCGAAGTTGGAGTTACCCTCCAGCACCTGCTCCCAGGCGGCAAGGCTGCGGTCGTATTGACCGGCATTATAGGACTCGTTCGCCTCAGCGATCCGATCGGCATAGGCGGTACGGGAAAACACCGTAATCCGACCGATTCCCTTATCCGCCACCAGAATATCGCTGCCGCGCACCGCTATTGCGGACGGCACCGAGAAGCACCCCACCTGCGTGCCGAGACTACCGAATGCATAAAACAGGAATCCCTCAGAATTGTATACAAAGATCCGGCCCTTGGCAGCATCCAGCGCATAGACCATCCCCTGAGCGTCGGCGGTAATATCCACAAAATTCGATTTACTCTGTTTGCCCGGGTAAATATCCCCGCACACATCCACATAGCCGCTGCGAGTCAGGACGTCCTTGCCCGCCAGATTCAGCCGCTTGATGGGCGAATCCTCGCCGGAGCGGGATACGGTATACAGCAGCCCTTCTTCATCCATAAACAGATTGGAGTATTCTACCGGCAAAAACTGCTCCATCTGCCGCCGCTGCTCCTTGCTCATAATCCGTTTCCATAAACGGGTGACCGGATTATACGAAACGCTGTTAGAGCCGATATACCCGACAAAATGCCCTGTTTCATCCAGCTGCAAAATACCCTTATAGTCGTTGCGCACCAAAACGTACAGACTGCCGGATTCGCCCACAGCCACCTGCGTCGGCAAAAACAGATATTCCTCGTCCTCGGCGATCCCGGTCGGTACCACATCCCGGACAATCCGCCGAATGCGGTATGTCTTCAGATCCAGCACCAAAATCCGGTTTTGATTTGTGTCGCAGACATAGAGCTCCCCGTTGACATCGTCAATGAACACGCCTGTCGGGCTTCCGAAAAAATCCGGGTTGCCCTCCTCGTCCTCCAGCATATCCACTGCCGCACGCAGCCGATAGTCGGCATCCAGCACATACAGCGCATTTGCGGTGCTGTCGGTGATATACAGATTTCCTTCCCGATCCTCGGCGATGCATTCGGGCGCTGTCAGCGGCACACCCAGATTGCTGCGGTCGATCGTCGCCGTCGGACGGTACGGCGTCGGACAATGCTGAGCAGCCGTACCGCACAGCGTCGAATAGGTATAGCTTTCATAGGGTACATACACCGGCTCCGCCGCCGCAACCGACACCGTCGTCAGCAGCAGCACCGTCAGCAGAGAAAGCAGTCGTTTTTTCATAGTCGTTCGTCCTCCCCTCCCGTGACGGCTTATTCCTTCATGCCGGAGGTTGCCATCGTCTCCACGATCCGGCTCTGCGTCAGAATAAACAGCAGCAGCGGCACCACCAGCACGATAACACTGACAGCACTGGCTACACCGGTGCGCATCACGCCGCCCGCTGCGATCTGATTCAGCGCATACGGCAGTGATTTATACTGCTCGCTGTAAATATATGTGCTGTTCGTGCTGTTCCACAGCCCCTGGAACGAGAATATTGCCAGCGTCAGCCAAGCCGGCTTTACATTGGGCATAACCACCCGCCAAAAGGTCATGGGGCGTCCGGCTCCGTCGATCTCCGACGATTCGATAATCGAGTCCGGCAGCTGCTCCATAAACTGCTTCATAATATACAGACCGAGGCTGCTGCCCAACGCCGGCAGAATGATGGCGGCGTATGTATCCAGCAGATGCAGCGAGGAAATTGTCTGATAATTGACAATATCCGATACGGTCGAGGCGAACATCAGAGAGGTGACAATCAGCGTGAAAATCACATTGCCGCCCTTCAGTCGCACCTTTGCCAGCGGATAGGCACACATAGACGCCAAAAGAATATGCCCCACGGTGCCTACCACCGATACCAGCGCACTATTGAACACATACCGGGACAACGGCACCATGCTGTCGCTCATAATCGAGCCAAGCTGCCGGAAGTTGTTCAGCGTCGGGGAGATGACATAGAATTTCGGCGGATATACAAACAGCTCATTCAGCGGCTTGACCGACTGCACAAAAATCAGCAGGATCGGCAGTGCGCTGAACGCTGCAAACACCAGCAAAAACAGGAACATAACCACGCTGCCAGCGCGGCTGCGGCTGAGCTGCCCTACATTCGTACCGAAAAAGCGCTTATGCCGTATTTTTTTCACAAACACCATTCCTTTCGATACGAATTACTTTCCGACATGACCGATCACCCTTTGCGCCAGCTTGTTCATCAACAGCGACATCAGAAACAGCACCGTAGCAATCGCCGAGGCATAGCCCCGTTCATATCGAATGGTTGCATAGTCCTGCAGATGGTGCATCACCGTATGAGTGGCATAGTTCACGGACGGGAAGCCGGTCATGACCGTCGCCACATTCGCAGTAGTGAAGGTGGCGGTGATGGACAGCACCGCCGACAGCATCAGGTGCGGTGCCATCATCGGCAGGGTGATAAACCACAGCTCCTGAAACCGATTGCGGACACCGTCGATGGCTCCCGCCTCATAATACTGACGATCCACCGTATTGAAGCCGGCGCGCAGCGTCAGGAAGGAGGTGCCGAGGCTCACCCACAGCTGCACGATGATCACGACCGCCATCATATAGGTCGGGTCCGTGCGCCACTGGATGGATTCCGTGATGACTCCCAGGCTCAGCAAAAAGCTGTTCAGGTATCCGTAGATATCCCCGTCGAACACAATCAGCCAGATGGTAAACACAGCGTTGGACAGAGTGGGCGCATAAAACACCACCGTCAGCAGCGTTTTCCACGGGTTTTTATATTCGTTCACCATCCACGCCAAAAACAGACTCAGCAAATATCCCACGGGGCCGACAATCAGAGAGATGAGAAAGGTGTTTTGCAGCGCCGTCAGAAATACCGAATCCCGGAAAAACAGATTGATATAGTTTTCGAGACCCAGAAACCGGGGCGCCTCAAATACATTATAGGTCGTGAAGCTGAGCACCAACGACATCAGCACCGGCCATACCGTAAACACTGTGAAAATCACAAGATACGGCAGCATCAGCAAATAGCCGGAGCCATAGCGCTTGAGATAGCGGCGCGTGGCGTCTACTCGATTTGTCATTGCTTACGCCCCCTCTCCGGTCAGCCCCAGCTTACGGCGCATGGCGGAGACCTCGTCATTGATGTTCTTCGTATAATCCATCAGCGTATCCCGCGGCAGCAGGCCGTTGTTGATGACCGTTGTAGCCGCGCTGATGATGTAGCGGCCGGTCATATATCCGCCGGGCGCCTCGGGCATCGCCTGCGTGCTTTCCGACTGCCGCAGGATGGCGGACAGCTGCGCATTGGTCCACGGCAGCTGCTGCAGCGCCGCCCGGTTTGCGGTGGCGTAGCGCCCTGCCGTCCCCTGAATCGTCTCCAGCTCATTGCCATAGGCCGCCTGTGTCTGCGCACTCAGGAACCACTGCAAAAATTCCCACGCGGCATCCTTGTGATTGCTGTTGGAGAAGATGCAGCAGCCGGTCGCCGTGCCGGAGGTGGTGTAATCCACCGAGCCGTCCGCCTGCACCGTGCCGGGCATCGGCGCAAAATCCCACCGTCCCTGAATCTCCGGTGCAGAGGCCTCTAGGCTGGCATAGAATGTGTATGGCTGCAGAGTGATGGGCGTCTGCCCGGTGCGGAAATAACTCAATGCGTCAATCTTCTGCAGCACCTTGTATTTCGTATAAAAATCGGTAAAGCTCTTAAATGCCGCCAGCGACTCATCGCTGTCCAGCAGGCAGCGGCTCAGCGACTCATCGTAGACCCGTCCACCCCGCTGATACAGCAGCGTAGTGAACACATCGATCACATTATCCGCCAGATTCGGCAGCCCCACCGTCATATGCTGGGTCTGCAGCCGCGGCAGCAGCGTGAACAGCTGCGCCCAGGTTTCCGGCGCCGTTGCGTGCAGCTCATCCAAAATGTCCTGCCGGTAGAACATCATATAGAAGGTATACTTATCCGGCAGGGCATAGACTGCGTTGCCGTAGGTGAACTCCGTCAGCGCCTGCTGCGGAAATTGCGCCGTCAGCTCCGCAAAGCCGGGGAAGCTGTTCAGCTCCTGCACGGCGCCGCGATAGGCATAGTTCAGCGGCAGCGAGCGCTCCAAGCCGACCGCCACATCCGGCCCCTGTCCGGCCGCCACCGCCGGCAGCAGCACATTGATGTCCACCAGCCGGATGTTGACGCCAACACCACGGGAGCGGACGAAATCCGTCAGCACCACCTGATTGAGCGCCTGCATCTGATCCCGACCGGAGCCCAGCCACACAGTGACCGTTTCCTGCTCACCGCTGCCGGCTCCTGCCGTATCGTAGTCGGAGATAAACGAGTTGACAAAACTGCGCATCGCAAACCAAAGCCGTCCGAAAAAGCCGGCATCCGCCGCCTGCGGCGCTCTGTCGGCCGGCTGCCATTCCAGCCAGTCAATCAGCAGGGGCTGCGCAACCGCCGTCAGCAGCCATGCCGCCAGATTGCTGATATTCGCACGGAAGGTATCTAGCTTGGCGGGGAGTGTTTCCACATCCTTCAGCACGGATTTCAGCTGCACGTGCATCCGATCCATGTTGGCGTATCCGTCGCCTTTTTCGCCGGTCAGAGACAGGTACTCGCTCTGATATTCCTCCAGCTTATCGTAAATACGCTGCAGGTCTTCGGTCAGGCCGGGCAAGCTTGCCTCTATGTTATAGTCCCGGTCGGCGTCCGGATAGGAGCCGGTGATACGGAACACCCGGGTATACACCGAATTCAGCTCTCCCACTAAGCCGTCCAGCTTTTCCAGCAGAGAGCCGATGGCGCCCACGGTGTTTTCCAGCCGGAGCGTATGCCGTCCCGCCGTCAGAGCAAACCGATAGGCAGTGCCATCCTTCCCCGGAACAAAATTCCGGAACCCCAGGCCATAGGGAAAGGACAGCTCCCGCGCCTCAGCAAACGGCACCTCACCGTCGATATACAGCCGGCGGCTGCTGATCTGTCCGGGGGTAATATCCTGTTTTCCCCGAATCACCAGCTGATACAGCCCATCCCGCGGAACCGTAAATTCCCATTCAATGTATTGCAGCGGCTCCTTCCAGTTGCTGCCGCCGACGGCGTTGAGCACCGTCTTGCCGAGCGCCATCGGAGAGGATTGTCCGCTGGAGCGATCGCATACCGCATACAGGCTCTTGTCGGAGCGATAGGTCGCCGCCTCGCCCTCCAGACGGATCGGTTCCTCCGCCACCGGGAATGTATACGCCGCCGAAGCCTCTGCATAGGAGGGCTCCGGTTGCTTCTGATGAAAGCGGATCTCGCACACCGCCATCGGCTCGGCAATCCCCCGCATCGCCACGGTATTTTCGCCTGCCTTCAGGCTGATGGACACCGCCTCGCCGGCATTATACTCGCTGCCGCAAAGCGTGTGCTTTTCCACACGGAATACCTCGACCTGCTCCGGACGCAACTCGTTTCCCGCTGCGTCATACCGTTTCTCGGAGCCGGCATCTGTATAGACCCGGGGAAACGACACGGAGCTCAGCTCATCAAAGGGAACCTCATCATTTATATACAGTACCCGCTGGATGGCATTGCCCTTGCCGGACAGCGGGTAATACGAAATTTCCATGTTATACAAACCGGCTGCGGGGGCATCAAAGCGCCATTCCACAAAGCCGTTGTCCCCTGTCGCCAAGCCGGGGACTCCGGCGCAATCCACAACCGTCAGCGCCGCATCGTCCGCACGGGAATACTCCGTGCCCCGGATGCGAATCTCCTCCTGCGGGCGGGACTCCTGCGTATGCACCGCCGCATATTCCGAATAGGCGTGCCCGCCATTCTGTCCGGCTGCCAGGACCGTGCCGCCGCTGCCAAGCAGCAGAAGACAGGCCATCAGACCGGCGATCCATTTTCTGAGGTCAGCGTTCATACGGAGTTCCTTCCTTTCGGAAAATACATCGATTCGTGCTTCGGAAATCGGCGCCCTGCATAAGCGCAGAGCGCCGACCTTTCCGACAATGTGATGCTGTTTTTATTGGGTCACTGTGCCTCGATAGGAGGCGTTAGCCTTCTCCTGCAAGGAGGACTTATAGGAGCTGACAGCGCTCTTGACCGATTTGCTCTGATTGAGAATGGACGGCCACAACTCATTCTGAAGGATCTCACCCAGGCCGAAGTTGTTCTGATAGGTATAGACGGGGTTCTCCGCCTGATAGATCAGCAGCTTGCGGGCATTGCTGTCCATACTGCTCTTCAGAGCCTGATACAGCTCGTTGGTCTTGTCATACACACCGCGTTTGACCGCACGGCTGGTGTCCCAATAGGCACACATATCCTGCACGGCGGCGACAACCTCTTTCGCTCCGGACACATGCCGGGGAATTACCAGCATCTGCGACACGGTCACGCAGGAGGTGGTATAACCCTTCGCATTGGGGCCCTTCGGCAGATAGACCCAGCCGATGTCCGCCGCCGGGATGCCGTATTTCTCCAGCACATAGCCATACCGGGCGTGATAGGGGAACATCGCTACCTTACCGGTGGTCATAGCATTAAAGGGGCTGTTGGTGATCGCACCCAGCTCAGCGCCGTTCGGAACCGTCTTATCGACCAGCATCAGATTGGCGACAAACTGCAGGCCCTCCAGAGCGGCGGGCGAATCCAGCGTGATTTTCGGCTCGCCCTTGCTGTTTGTGGTCAGGAGGCTGGCGTCGTTGGCACTGACGAAGGCCAGCCACGGATCCTCGGAGGTAAACGCCCAAATATCCGGCTTACCGTCGCCGTTGGTATCCCGGGTCAGCTTCTTGCACACCGCCCGGAAGGTATCAAAGTTCCAGGTGCCATTGTTCACATATTCCCACAGATCCGGCACGTTGGCTGCCCGCAGCAGCGCCCGGTTATACCAGATACCCACGCCGGTCTCATTAGGGGTATACGGGATAGCATACCATCTTCCGCCATACACCGCCATGCTCTTGAAATTCTTGTCCTGCCAGGTGGGATCATGGGCAAAATCGTATACCGAATCCACCTCCAGAATGGCGCCGGACACCGCTGCGTTGGGGAATACATCGTATCCGCGCAGCTGTGCCACATCGTACGACGCCTTGCCGGCGGCATGATCGGTGATGAGGGATTCATACAGTCCGACATAGTCGGTCTTCTGGACAAACTTAAATGTGCAGTGATACTTCTCCTGTGTCAGCTTGATACTCTCGGAGAAGATCGATCCGTCATTCAAATCCGGCACAGCGTCCTCACGGACGATCTTGATCACCCGGCCCTTCAGATCGTACACCGGTTCTTTGAAATTGTTCACGGAGCCGGAGGTAGTATTGCTGCCGGTGGGATTTTTGTTTTCGCTGCTCGGTTTATCGGGGGTGGCGGATGAGGAATCCTCCGGGGTGGAGGATTCCACGTCGGCCGGTCCCGGTGTGCTGGTATCACTGATACCGGTAGAGGAGTCTCCGCCCGGAGTGGAATCCGTAGGATTCACCTTCACTCCGCACCCGGCCAAAGCGCCGCACAGGCACAACACCAACGCGATCGCCAGCCACTTACGGGCAGCTTCTGTATGTTTCATTCCATACGCTCCTTTCGGATTTCGTGCGGCTACGGAAGCCGGTAGTTCTATCCGCCTCCGTAGCCGCCGGACACTTAGTTTTGTTATGCTTTTCTGCGTTTCGCCACGACCAGAACTGCAGCCAGAGCCATCAGGCACACCGCAAACGCCGGGATCGTCCGGGCGACATCGCCAGTCTGCACATTCGAGGAATCGTTGTTATCCGTGCTGCCGCCGGTTGTTCCGGGGGTAACCTCCAGCACGCCTTCCGCCGCGCTGACAGGATCCAGTCCCAGCACATCCATACCGATCTGCAGGATCAGGCCTGCCGCATCGGCATTTACATCCACATTGGCGCCGACTGCTTTGGTCTCGCCCTCCACGCGATTGAAGGTGTAGGTGATGCTGCCGTATTCCTTGCCGTCGGCACCGGTCACTGTCAGCTCCACCTGACCCGCCTTCATATCCTCAAAGCGGAACTGGCCGTTAGCATCGGTGACAAAGGTGCGCTTGACCGCATCAGCGCCGGTCGACAGAGTCACCCCGGCGTTTGCCAGCGGCTTGCCGTCCACATCGACGATCTTACCGGACAGAATAAAGGGCTTCTCCGGCTTCTCATCGCCGCCGGGAGTCGGATTCGGATCCTCCTTCGGCTTGCCGTCTACATAATCGGGAGCCTTATCGCCCTCATAGGTCACCAGCGCATAATCGTCGATATACGCCGCCGCATTGCCTGCCACGCCCGGAATGATGGCGTACAGCTCGATGTTCTTTACATTCGTCAGATTCAGCGCCTTGTCAAAGTTGCCGTCCGTCAACGGAATCCGCACATATCCCTCAAAGCCTGCCTGAATATTGATCGAGGGCACATAGTATGTGCCGGTCTCCGAATCGCAGCCGGGCTCACCCTCACGGCTGGGAAGAAAGTGTGCAAAGTTCGGCTGCATGGTCGTTTCCGTCCACTTGCTCGTCGCCATATCGTAGAGCATGATGCCCTTCGCCGGATAATCCAGCATTCGCCCGTCAAACTTCACATAGAACAGCTGCAGAGGACTGTCGCCGCGGCTGTCGTTCTTGAGGTAGAACTGGATATACTTCGCTCCCGACCAATTGGCCTTCGGCTGGGTATTCAGCGTAAAGGTGGTGAAGCCGTTCTGGCTGCCGTCCACAAAGGTGAACTTCAGCGCTTTCTTGCCGTTGTTCGCACCTGCGGACACGATCGCTGCGTTGATCTGAGAGGTGGGGGAGAGGAAGTCGATGCCGTCGCCATCCTCAAAGCCGGTGATGAAGTACGCCTTCTCGCCGGGATTGAGCTGAATCGCATCGGTCTCGGCGTATTCGGGAGTGGCAGGGGATGTAGACTCTCCGGGATTCCCCGGGCCGGGAGGAGGGGTTACGGGCTTTTCAGCCACGGCAAACTTCTCCAGAGCCACCGTCTTGTCCTCGCCGGCGCCCGGAGCGCAGGCGTATACCTCCAAAGAATCAATCATACCCAGCGTATACTGGTCATTCTCCGCCGAGGCATTGGGCATACCTGCCGCTGCACCCGACAGCGTGGTGCTGTCCAGCGGGATCCGTACCACAGACTCCCCGGCTGGGACCTGCATCGTGATCATCGGACCGGCGACGGCCACATTCACCTTAGCGGTGGTCTGCTCTGTCCAGGTGCTCTCGCCGGATGCCATAATCTCATACTTCATACCCTCCGCCAGCTTCAGGGTGTACCCGGCGGCGCCGTCACGGGAAATGAATGTCAGGTAGAATAACTGTGCCGGTACGCCGGTGTTGTTCTTCGCCGTAAACAGCAGATAGCCTTTCCCTGCGAAGTTGGTCGAAGGAATTCTCTGCTCGGTAGATGAACCGAAATGCCCGCCACTGGAAGCGGTATTCACCGTCAGGGGGCCGTCCCATTTAACATCGGCACCCTTGTATGCGGGGTTCCCCGGAACGAGCTTTTTGCCGCCCACGGCAAACTTCACCAGAGACACCGTCTTATCCGCACCGGCGCCCGGAGCGCAGGCATATACCTCCAGCCGGTCGATCATGCTCAGCGTATACTGGTCATTCTCGGCAGAGGCGTTGGACATCCCTGCTGCGGCGCCCGACAGTGTGGTGCTGTCCAGCGGGATCCGTACCACAGACTCCCCGACGGGGACCTGCATCGTAATATTCGGACCGGCGCCGGCCACATTCACCGTAGCGGTGGTCTGCTCCGTCCAGGTGCTCTCGCCGGATGCCATAACCTCATACTTCATACCCTCCGCCGGCTTGAGCGTATAGTTGGAAGCGCCCTCACGGGAAATGAGCGTCAGATAGAACAACAGTGCCGGCACGCCGGTGTTGTTCTTTGCGGTAAACAGCAGATACTCTCTCCCGGCAAAGTTCGTCGAAGGAATCTTCTGCTCGGTAGATGAACCGAAATACCCGCCGAAGGAAACGGTATTCACCGTCAGGGGGCCGTCCCATTTAACATCGGCACCCTCATACGGGTCTGCGGCAGCGCCCGCAGAAAGCGGAATCGCCACGGCAATCATCGTCGCCAGCAGCGCTACCGTCGCTAACAGGGACAATAGTTTCTTACGAGTCTTCATTGTGTACTTACTCCTCACTTTCTAAAGTAGATTGAACGATCCTCCGCCGCAGCCGTCCGGAGCGGCTGCTTTGGATTCCTGACCTTACGTCGTTATCAGTATAGCATGAGCAATTTGTATTTTCAATACATTTCCACAAATTCTTTGGAAAAAGACGGAGTTTGTTGTAGTTTGCCCAATAAAACCGGTTTGTTTTGTGCATTTTGCCGTTAAACAACCGGATTTTGCGGCGACAATTGACAAGTCATCTTTCAGACGTATTTTTATTTGCTAACCGTTGACAATTCGTTTTTTCTTATGTATAATGCAATTGTAAAGTCAAGAATTTAGCTAAAATACCGGCAGCGGTGCCGGTGATCCTATAACGACCTCCTAAGGAGATGGGTCTGTGGAGAAGAAAAGCGCATCCAAATATCAGGAGATCGTCGACTATCTGACTGAAAAAATGCAAAGCGGCGCCTATCGGGAGCACGACCGACTGCCCACCGAGCAGGAGCTGTCCGAGCAGTTTGAGGTGAGCCGCCCCACCGTCGTCCGGGCGATGGAGTTTCTGCGCAGCGCCGGACTGGTCTATCGCATACAGGGAAAGGGCACCTTCGCCGCCTCCGATTCCGGTAACGCCCGCTCCAAGATCATTTCGGTGGTGCTTCCCTTCGCCCAATACCGAGACACCGCCCGCCTGGACGAGACCAACATATTAAAAGGGATCGAGCGCCGTCTGAGTCAGCGGGGCTATTATACGATGCTCCACTACTGCAAGGATGACGGCGATGATTTCCTGCGGGTCGTCAGCGAGGCGGAGTCCTCCGTCAGCATAGGAACCATCGCCTATGTGGCGAAGAACCTGATGAAATGCTCCAATATCTACAGTCTGTTTTCCTCCGGATGTCCGACGGTGCTCATCGACAAGCCGCTCATCGGCTCCCACCTGCCCTGCGTCCGCCCGGACAACGCCGCCGGCGGCGCCATTGCCGTGCGGCATCTGCAAAAATGCGGCTATACTGTCATCTGTTATCTGACAGACGCAGAGCTGGTCACCTTCAGTGAATCCAGCCGGGAGCGGTATATGGGGTTCTGCGAGGAGATACAAAGGAGCGCAAACGACGGCTCCTTCACCTATTGTCATCGGCTGGTTGAATCCGAACAGCAAAATCCCCAAGCCGCCGAGCAGGCCATCCGGCAGCTGGTGCGCGAATTCCCGGGGCAGCGCATCGGTCTGTTCTGCGCCAACGACTTTTTCGCCCAGCGTGTCTATTGCGCCTGCTGCGATATGGAGCTGCAGGTGCCGGAGCAGATCGGCATTATCGGCTTCGATGGCCTGGGGCTGGTGCTGCCCGGCGAGTGCCGTCTGACGACCGTTGCGCAGGATTTCTATCAGATCGGCAAGAGCGCCGCGGAAATCATCATCTGCCAGCTGGAGACGCCCCAACAAAAGCCGGAGATCGGCAAAGCCAACGTTTCTCTGCAGCTCGGTGATACCACCGCACCCGCCGACTGATTGCTCGTCTCCGACCTCCACCGCGAAAGGAGCGCCCTTTAGCCACTCCCCTTTCGAGTGCCGATTGCACACGCCGGCCGTAGGCGCTTCCCCGCATCAAGCGGCACCGGTAACCGCAAAACAGCACCGGCGGAGCGGAGGCTCCGCCGGTGCTGTTTTTGTGCGTATCCGCACGCTGTGTGAAAAAACCGAAAAGGCGACGGCGTCCCCGCCGACGCAGAGCCGCTCCGGATTCACTCGATGCGAGAGTCCCGGAGCGGCCTTTGCTCATCCGTTATACTGGCACGCACCGATATCCGGTGCGCCGCTCGGGAGCTTTTTCCCTCCGTAATCTCTCCCGCCATTATTCGGGATGGCCTTACCGGCCTTTAGACAGGGGGAGTCGCCGGTGAGCTGATAGCCCTGTACCTTCTTTTTCTCTGTAGCTGTCCCCGGTGCCTTCAGCTTCGGATCCACTCCGATCTGATTTCCATTACCCAGGCGGATATCCCCCTCCGCCTGCGGCGCCCGTGCCGGGCTCTTGCCGAAAAACAGATTGTTCTCAAAGGTCATTTGCACAACCGTGTTGGCGGTGCTGTTTCCGTTGCCGTCCTTGTTATCCACAAACCGGCCGTATGACCCGCCGCTCTGCGTGCTGTGGTTGACAAAAATATTGTTGGTGAATACCGCATCGTTTTTCCTTGTCCAGAGCAGGCAATCGAGCGTGCCGTTCGAGTAACCTTTTTCGGTATAAAACGTGTTATTATATACCTTCAGGCCGGACACCTCCTCGCCCTTGATGGACAGCAGGCTGTTCTGATCGTTTTGGCTGATGTTGTACCGCACCGTCGTATTCCGGTTCCAATGTCCGTCGCTGTCGGTGCAGACCAGCAAGAAGCCGCCTTCATTATCGTGGCTGAAATTATACTGCACCAGGGTGTTGCGGCAATTGATATCCACATCCATCCCCTGCCCGTCGCCCCCGGCGAGTCGGGTTTGATACACCTCGTTATACTGCATGACGGCATTGTCCGAGTTGTGCGGCCACATCCCGGCGGTGGGGAAGCTCTTATTGAAGCAGTTGTTGTACAGCAGGTTGTTCTCCATAACACAGCCGTCCGTGGTGCTGATCCACATTCCATCCGTCTCGATATCGTGCAGTACATTATTCCGGATCACCACATTGGTGCAGGGAAGATACGGCTTGGGCTGTATATCCCACGTCATTCCGTCCCGCTTTCCGAACACAGAGCTGATGATGATTCCGCAGCCGCTGATGTCAAAGAGCGTGCATCCCTCGATCCGGAGGTCGTCGAATTTATTGTCTACCCCGGCCTCCCGGTTTTGAACGAAAATGCCGGCGGATTGCCGGTTGGCGTCGGAGTGGATATTGTGGATCGTCAGATTCTTCAGATAAATGTGCGACAGCACCGGGGTGGTCATCTGAAGTCCGCCGGTGGTGATGTATATGCCCCGCCGCTGCTTTGTGTTGCCGGTGCCGATATTGGTGATCTCCAGATTGCTGATTTCGATATACTGCGAATTGTGCAGCAGCACGACCTCTTTATATGCACAGTTGAGGATCGGCTTGGCGCCGGTGCCGTATGAGCCGATGATCACCGGCTTGGTCGCCGTCCCCTGTGCGATGATCGTCCAATGCTCCTCAAAGACGCTGCCGCACTTCAGCAGCACCCGGGCGCCGGGGCCCAGGTCATAGCTGGGCACCGCCGACAGCGACTGAAACGGCTTTTGCGGGCTGAGTCCGTCGTTGTCGTCGCTGCCACCCTTGGAATCGACATAAAAGGTGTCAATATACAGTCCGTCCGCATTCGGCTGTCCTCCGTTGCCGGCAGGAGCGGTGCTGTTTCCCGGCGGCGGCGGTTCTCTTCAAAAAAACCCTGCAAAAACCCATCATAGCCGGCGTCCGAAAGAATCCCCTGCTCCAGCATACATTTCTGTTCGGTTTTCGTTCGTTTCAGATCCGCCAGAGCCCGTTCCTTCACCATCTCGCCGGGACATTCTCCATCAAAGGATGCAGACCAGAAATCCTGCACCGCTTTGACACCGTAGGCCTCCGCAAAATGCTTGGCAACCGCCGCCCGATGCCCCTCGGCATACAGCAGCAGCTCTTCCCGGGTGATCTCCAGTCCGTCAACCGTTCCGATGGGCGTAACCGCCTGCTCCTGCGGAAGAAGCCGCCAAAGCATCAGCCCCATGCTGCCGACGGCAACAGCTCCCAAAACCACAAGAGTAAAAACCGTTCTCTTTCTCTCAGACCCCGATGCGGACTTTTTTCTTCTTGCTGCTCGGTCGATCATGCGCCTCTCAGATACCTCCTGCCGTGATCACCGGGGCACAATGGCGTGCGCCTCCTCCAGACAAGTGCGGAGCCGCTCCGGGTCGATGCTGCGCAGCGGCTTCTCCTGCGCCAGCGCCGCAGCCGCTCCCGCCGCCTGCCCCATCGCCATACAGGAAGCCTTCACGCGGTAAGCGGAATTGGCAAGGCGATCGCCGCAGGCGCACCGTCCGACCGCCAGCAGGTTTTCCTTGCCCTTGACCAGCATTGCGCCCAGCGGGATCGTCGGAACCACGCCGTTCTCCAGAAAAACATTGTGCAGCGACTCCGCCCCTGCCTTATGCAGATCGATCGGATAATAGCTGTAGCACACGGCGTCCGGATAGGCCGCCGCCCGGACATATTCCTGCACGGTGATGCGGTGATCGCAGCAGATCCTGCGGGATTCACGGGCTGCCACCTCCGGCGCACAGGCCGTAACGGTAACCTGCTCGGCCCCCCGGACATACCGCCGTGCCCACCGCAAAACCCTTGCAACGGACCGCCTGCCCTCCACCTCGGCATCGCTGCGGCTCCGGCTGTCTGCGCCGTTGATGGCTATATGGTTGATGTTATTGCCGCGAGCACGGAAAATCTCATAGGGCGAGCCGTCAACCGGCCAAAAATCGTGCCGCTGCAGCTCACCGGTGCGCAGCGCCTGTGCGAAAGCCGCCTCCACCTGCTTTTGGTCGATGTCCGCCAGATCGTACCCGGTTAAATAGAACCGCAGCGTCCCCGGCTGCAAGTCGTTATTCTCCGGATCGCCCAGCTCGTAGGCGGCGCCGGCGTGCGCCGACAGGTCTCCGTCGCCGGTCGCATCCACAAACTGCTTACCGCAAATCCGCTTTAAGCCGCTCTTGGTTGCCACGACGATCGCCGTTACGGCTCCCCCGTCCTCGGAAACCACGGCATCCGCAAGAAAATGATGGAAATACAAATCTACCCCGGCCTCCCGGCATAGCTCGTCTGCGAGACAGCCGAACATAACCGGATCCACCGAGACATTCATCAGACTGTGATGGATACCGGGAGAAAAATCCGGGATCTGCGCAAACCCGTCCGCTGCCAGCCGCATAACCGTCTCCCAGCCGATGCCGGAAATGATCTGCCTGCCGTGGGCGTAAAACAATCCGATTTCCGGATTTCCGCCGGAGGTGATCACGCCGCCCAAGGCACCGTATTGCTCCACCAGGGCGGTCCTGGCGCCCAAGCGCGCCGCCTGCACCGCCGCACAGTAGCCCGCCGGTCCCCCGCCGCAGACGACCACATCGTAGTCGCTTATGTTTTCCAGCTGCTTCTGATACAAATAGGTTTGCATACATCCAGCTCCATTCCATACAGATTACCGTCCGCCGGACGAGCCGGCGGACGGCGAGTCTCTTATGCTGTGACGGATTGCCTGCGTATATTACGCTTCAATTTCGAGCCTCAGCGTCACGATCTGATAGGCATTCAGCTGCACCGAAAGCTGTGTGCCGTTCGCCGAAAGCGTCTCGACAGGCTCCTCCTTCATATCGGTCAGCACGGCGGAACGAATCGGCTTATCAAAGGTAAGGTGATCCTGCTGCACGGAATCCGTCGGATTATACAGACGGAGGATGAGCGCCTTTTCGTCCTTTTCGCAGCGTTTCAGGCAGGAGATGACCACCCGGTCATTCTCCTTTTTCAGGAAGGACAGCTCCTGTGCCAGCTGTCCGCCGGTACCGGCGCCCAGCTCCGCCGCAATTGGCGGTGTGATATACTTGCGGGATTCCGCAATCACCTGCGCCGTGGTCATCTCCGGCTTTCCGACGTACACGGCGTATTCAAACCGCTGCTTTCCATAGCACTGTGAGGTCTCATTTTCAAATCCGATCAGCAAATCGTTGTGGATCGGGAAAGTGTTGGTCGCCGCACGGAACAGGGTCAGATTGATCACCGCTCCCCGGTCGCTGGTGGTTCCGACCTCCTTCAGACCCTTGGTGAACAGCGAAAAGCTCGCCGTGTCATCGGACAGATGCAGGAAATTCTGCATCGCCTGCCGCTCCAGCTCCGGTCCCTTTTTCCCGTTTTCGTTTGTGAACTTGTCCACATCACGCCGGCGAATCTCAAAGGGGCTCTCCCAATCAGCCTGCTCCGCCGCAATGCCGGTCGGGAAGCTCGCCACCATCATATGATCCCCGCACCGGTTGTCCAGACTGGTCACAAAATCGACCCTTCTGGACGCCTTCTTCAGGGTGACCTCGGTGGCGATCTCCGTCGGCACCGTATGGTGGCTTCTGGCGGTACGGCTCTCATCCAGCGATTCGGGAATATCCAGCGTGACGGTGATGCGATAGGTCGCAGACAGCGACGAATTGGCGATCAGCTCGATCCGGGCCGCACCGCCCTTGTTGGAAAGGATGCTGTTGTAATAGGGCTCCCGATGCACCCAGAAATCGCCCGCAGAGCCGATATCGTAGAGGGTATTCAGCCCGCTGACCGTTTTTTCGGTTTCATAGTCATACACGTCCAGCGTCCCGTTGGGCTGAATGGTGATCCGCAGCAATCCGTTATCCAGCACATTGCCCGATTTGGCGATGGGATCATACGGAAAGTATCCCAGCGGGAAGGGGTTGGTCGAGGTGGCAATATCCCCCTTCTTCCGCTTCAGCTTCAAGACGGTGTAGCCCATCGCCGGAATGCCCGTGATGTACGCCATCACCTCGAAGCGGTCGCAGTAGACCGATTTGGGGCGATTCTTGCGGTGAACCATAGCCAGGTTGAACTCTTTTTTCCCCAGCTGATAGCATTCCACCCGTCTGCCGTCGAGATATTCCAGCCAATAGTCCTCCACACGCTCCTCCTGCGGGATATCCAGCGTCAGGCGAATGGTATCGTCCCGCTCATAGGGGGTCGTATTGAATACGACGACCGAAATATCCTCCTTGTCGCCGGACAGACGGATCCTTTCACAGATTCCCTCGACCGCCCGCCGTGTGACCGAATTGGCAATCTCCTGCACCTGCGCCAAACGGTTGAGATTGTCGGTTTTGATCTTGGGATCACCGGAGCCGTGTACGGAATCGTGCGCCTGGGTCGCCAGCAGGTATTTCCATGCCAGATCCAGAATATCCTTCTCATACACGCCGCCGTGAGCCAGCAGCAGAGCGGACAGCGGCTCCGCATAGTGGATGATGGTGTTCTCCGCCGCAAACATCGCCTGCTTAATTTCCGAGTTGGTGCCCATGGTTTCCGCATGGACATGATTGATGGGGCCGAACCGCATCTCGCCCTCATATTCCTTGAGGGAGGCAAGATTGATATCCTGCTTAACCTCTTCAAAATAGGCAACCGGATTGGAATGCACCAGCTGCACCTTTCCGTCCATGATCCGGTTCGCCATTTTCAGCGCCTCCGGTATCTCCTTCAGCGGGGAGGTGAAATCCGTCCCCTCAAAAGCGAGAAACACATGCTCGGCGGCGCTTTCCGACAGCAGCTCCATCACGGTGTTGACCGACTCCTCGATCTTCTCCTCGCGGATGCGGATATCGGTCTGCAGCTCCAGTGCATACTGGTTGCGGAACGCCTCGTCGTTCATATGGCACAGCCGCACCGTATCGTTGAATTTGCTCTGCCAGCCCGGCTTCTTGGCGTCTCCGCCCAAAATGACCGGAATGTCAAAATCAAAAAAGAAATTCCAGCGCTTTTCCTTTCCCAAGCGGGTAGCGAACGCCTTTGTCCCATCCGGCGCACGCCAGATGAATTCGCTCTGAGGGAATTCCCGCACCGAGGCGCCCTTGTAAAAGACGATATCGTGGATGCCAAAGCCGGCATAGACCTGCGGCAGCTGCGCCATCTGTCCGAAGGAAAAGATGGAATAGCCCAGCTTCATAGGCTCGCCGAATTGCTTGCAGAATGCATCCCCTACCAGCAAATTGCGCACGATGGATTCCGGATTCACCGAATAGCAATCCACCAAGCTGTACCAAGGGCCGATCAGAATTCTGCCGTCGCGGATCAGTCGGGTCAGCCGCTCCCGCATCTGCGGTCTGACCTCCAAATAATCCTCCAGCACAATCGCCTGACCGTCCAGAGTGAAGAAGCGATACTCCGGGTCATTCTCCATAATCTCAATCAGCTCGTCCATCATTTTGACCAGCATGATGCGGGTCTCCTGAAATCCGTGCCGATGCTCCCGATCCAGGTGCGAGTTAGACATTACATGCAGCTTTTTCATATACCATACCCCACTTTGCAGAATTCATATCCCGGTTATCCAGCTGGATCATTCCGCTGAGATCGCCGTCTCCGTCGACGAAGGCCACCGCCTCCGGGTTTTCAAAGGCACAGCCGCAGATCACGCCGGTCGGCCGGTTGTCCACATCCCAGTTTACGATCTGGATCTGACCGGCGTTGGGATAGATCTTCGCCCAGTTGTTGTTGCGGAAGACGCAGTTGACGATGCTGATATTCCGGCTGACCGGCGTCATAACCCCGCCCTGATTTGCCAAAAACTCCAAAGCTGCCCCTGCGTTATTATCAAAGGTGCTGTTGAGAATCACACAGGTGTCCACATCGGTTTCAAAGTCGATGCCGCACTCGTCGTTGGTTCCGGTATGGGGCATATTCTTGATGGTCACACGGTCGATCAGCACATTTCGCACCAGCTGCAAATGGATCCCCGCAGCCCCCCACGGAGCGCCGCCCGCACCGACATCGATTGTCGAATTGCGGAAAACGGCGTTGGTGACGCACTGAATAAAGAGGCTGGAAAGCGAGACGTCCGGCACATTGTTATGATGCAGATGCAGATTTTCAAAAACTACATCCCGGAATTTATCCGGTCCGCTCTCCGTGCCGTCGCAATTCTTATGGTCGCACCAATCCAGACCCAATCCGCCGCCGGTGTGGTAGATCTCGGTATTGCTCACCCGGAAATCGGACAAAACCAGCCGATGCTTGGTCTCCTCCGTATCGTTCCCGGTGACGCAGATGCCGAAGGAAAAGCCCACCCGATCCTCGCACCGATACGACTGCCATGCCGGATCGGCGCTGGAGGCACCGCTGGCACGGTAGATGCCGAAAAAGTCGTGTGCCGTGATATTGTCAAGATAAACCGAACGGTTGTCGAAATCGTGATCGTAAAACAGCACGATCCCGGCGCCGGCGTTGCACACCTCGAGGTTGCTCATCTTGAAATAGGACGGATTATTCACCCGAATGCAGCGCTCTGCGATATCCCCGTTCCGCCGGATCATGGGCAGGTCGCCCTCGCCATAGTCGGACACCTCGATAAACCGCTCGGGTGTCCCCTTTCCGCGAAGCTCAAGAAGGCCGTTCCACACGCATCCGCGCTTGAGCCGGACGGTATCCCCCGGCTGCAGCGTCATGGTGTTGATCACGGAAAAATCGGCAAAAGCAGTCTCCGGCGACAGCCCGTCGTTTGTATTCCGACCGGCGGTGTCGATATAATATGTGTTCATCTGCACACCCTTTTTCAGAATAGGATATGTAAAATCTCCTCAAAATTATTGCAATATGCATTGCAAAGTCCTTTTGTGCCGCTTTTTTCGATGTTTCCGCCGGCGATGCCGATCGTCGGGAAGCCGGCCAGGCGGATCGAGCAAACGCCGGCTCCGCTGTCCTCGATCCCCACCACGTGATTGCGCTCCTCAAAGCCGATCCCCAAACCGATGCGGCAAGTCTCGGCATAGAGCCACGGATGGGGCTTGGGAGACAGCTCTCCCAGCGTCCCCGGCTCGCCCTTGCGCAGCGGATAGCCGGCGGAAATGATGGCATCATAGAATTCCTTGGGGTCGCCCATCCCGAGGGTACGGAACGCCGACAGGATCTCCGGCCATGCCTTTTCATACAGCCCGGAGGTCACCAAGCCGATCTTCACCTGCTTCGCCTTCAGCGTATACAGAAACTCCTTCAGACCCGGCGCCGGTACAAATGCGTCCCGACGGCCGCGTCCCTCCATAATCGCCCGCATCTCCCGGTTGGTATGCTCGAAATAATACTGCCGCGCAGTCTCCAGCGACTTATCCGGGCAATATTTACGGATGCAGTAGCTGAGATGCTCCGACACGCTGTGTCCGGATACATACGGCAGATCCGCCTGCTCAAGCTCAAATCCGGGGTGTCCCATCAGCGAGGCAATCGTCATCTGAATGATCCAGATCCAAAACTCCTCGCTATGGACGCTGGTGCCGTCCAGATCCATCAGAACCGTCTTGACCGGCTTCTGATATTCCGCTGCGTGGAGCGGATAATAGGCGGGGTATCCCATTTCCGATTTGACATATGCCAGGGTGCTGCCGTTTTCAAATCCGATCATTTCCATCTTCCGGTCTCCGGTCGACACAATGTCGGTGACGCCGTTTTTGCCCGCAGAAAACATACCATCGGTGCTGTCCTCTAAAAAAAGGAAGCCGTCTTCTGCCCGGATTTCTCCCACGGCAGGGAGTGTGCCATTCGTTTTCATCATAATTCTGTACGATTCTGCTGCGGTATTAGAATCGGTTTCGCTCCTTTTACAATATTGGTTTGCAGGATTCGAAAACAGCCGCTGTGTTTCCTCTTGAAATCCTATTTGGATAAAACCTCCTTTTAATGTAAGCGCTCCGTGCATTTTGGATATACGCCGTCAGTGTGCTTGAATATGCAAGTGATAAGAAACGGGCACCGCTTTTCCCGGTTTCGCCAATAATGCGCAAAAGAAGCCCCCTGACTTGTGTGTGTTTTATTCTATCACACCCGCTTTGTAAATGCAACATATATTTTCCTGCTTTTGCAAGTCGCCGTAAAGTTTGTGCAGTATATAGTATTTTCGTCAAAGTTTTATGCAATCTATACAGCTGCGATTGATTTCATTCGATTTTCCGGAAATTTTTACTTGTCATTCTACCTTTTCAAAAAAATTGTATTGTCAATGCAGGGGCTCTTATCCCGCTTTTGTCCTCCAAAATGGAGAAAACCGTCCCAAAACCGACGACTTTGTTTCACCATGGTACCGCACCGCAGCAATATTTGCTAATTCAATCCGGGAATTTTAGCCAAAATGACAAGCAGATTTGCGTATGTGTTGACAAGCTCCGGCAGATACCTTACATATTTTATTGACAAGTTGCGAAAAGCGGTTTATAATGGAATACAAAGAAAAGACCCCCGGTATACATAAATAATCCATAATAATAGGACGTGTTGCAAATGAAAGAAACTCCGTTATATATACAAATCGCCGACTATGTCCGTAACGAGATCGTTTCGGGCCATTACGGTGCCAATGACCAGCTGCCCACAGAGATGGAGCTGGCAGCGAAATTCAACACCAGCCGTCCGACGGTTGTCAAGGCGCTGGATAAGCTCTCGGGACAAGGCGTGATCTATAAAATACAGGGAAAGGGCAGCTTCGTTAACGCCAACTATCAAAACACCCTGATGCAAAATCCGAACATCATTTCCCTTGTTATGCCCTTTGCCGATCAAAAGAACCCCAGCCGTCTGGATGAGCTCAACATCATAAAGGGCATCGAGCAGCAATTGAGTCTCAACAGCTATAATCTTATGATTCACTATTGCCGCAATACAGCCGCCGATTTTTTCGCCACCATGCACAAGGTCAAGGAGTCGGTCAGTGAGGGCATCATCGCATATGTGGCGCAGAATTTGGATGACATCGATGAGATCTACGATATTTTTCTGGACAACCGCCCGATCGTGCTGCTGGATAAATCCATCACCGGTCTGCAGCTGCCCTGCGTCAAGGTGGACAATGTCGCCGGTGCCTCTATGGCGACCAAGCATCTGCTCGACTGCAATTATGATGTGGTTTGCTTCTGGTCCGACCTGGAGATTGCCAAGAACGAATCCATTCAGGAGCGGTATCTCGGCTTTCGCAAAGCCATCGCCCTCATCAAAAACGAGCGGGAATTCGATCATGTCTTCCTGAACGACGACAACAATTCTCTGACCGAAGAGATGATCACGGATGCGCTGGCAGCCATGATCAAAAAATATCCGGGCAAGCGCATCGGTCTGGTATGCGTCAGCGATTATTTCGCCTATCGGGTGTATAAGGCCGTATGCAAGCTGGGGCTGTCCATCCCGGAGCAGGTCGGCA
The DNA here is from genome assembly GCA_934630515.1 of uncultured Eubacteriales bacterium. Classification (GTDB taxonomy): domain Bacteria; phylum Bacillota; class Clostridia; order Oscillospirales; family Acutalibacteraceae; genus UBA5905. The sequence goes on from CAKTVV010000004.1 coordinate 142,210, forward strand.
TCGTCGGCTTTGACGGCTTGGATATGCCCCTGCCGAACCAAAAGCACCTGTCGACCATCAAGCACGATTTCTTTGGGATCGGCACAAATGCGGCGGATTTGATGCTGGAGATTCTCAATAAGCAAAACACCGTCTCCAAAACGATCATCACCGATGTTACGCTGCTGCCCGGCGACACGACCGCCTCGGCCTGACCGGGTATGCACGCATATATATGTCCGGCAGCAGTCCCTTGCCGAACAGCTCCTGCATTTCTCCGTAGATCACGTCCACCGGCGTTTCCTCCCGGGAGAGGTTCAGCCGCCGCTGGTTGCGGCGCCGCCATGCCTCATAGTCCTGGATGTCGGCTTTTTCCGCCTCGCTGACGGCGATCTTGTTTTCCCGCAGATACTGCCGGATGCCGTCGTAGGTGGCGCCCTCGCCGTCGTCGATGAGCGCTTCCGAATGATCGACGATCTGCCGGGCGATGTCCAGCGCCTGTCCGTGCAGCGTGTCATAGTTCAGCTGCTCCCCCTGCACGATGGTGTCGCCCAGCGTCTGCATGGCGTCCAGGATGCTGTCGCTCTTGAGGGTGCTGGAGTATTCCCGCAGGATCCTCCGGGTCAACTTGGCGACATCCTCCTCCCGCACCGTCTTTTCGGTGGTGACCCGGGTCTCCCGCTGCGCCCGCTTCAGCCGCTTCCGCAGCTCGGCGTTTTGCCGCCGCAGCTCCCCGGCGGTTTCCTCCCGCTGCCGGCGGGTCTGTGTCTCCTGCTGCCGCTGCTTCTCGCTCTGCTCCTCCGCCAGACGTCTGGCATTCTCCGCCTTTTCGGCGGCGGCGTTCTCCCGCTCCTGCAAATCGGCGGGAAGATACGATTTTTGCCCGTCCGACGAATTATTTTCGGAATTTTGCATAGACTGGGTATTGACACCAGAGCCATTCTGTGGTACGGTGTTAGTGGACATCGGTAATGCTCGCCCGAGGCTCTTTTGGGGCTGTATGGCTGACCGATGTCCATTTTCTTTTACTTCGATCAAATACTGGTACTGCTCTTTCCCTTTGTCTCGAATGGATAATGTACAATTAATTGCGCAAATTGAAAAGAGCAAAAAAGAAGACATAGCTTGCAGGCTCTGGTAGAATGAAGTTACCACACAAACATTCGAAAGGAGCAAGCAAACTATGTCCGAGAAAATTGTACAGCTGAATGAGGAAATGATCAAGGGGCAAATCAAGGAATTGGTCCGCGGCAGCGTGGAGGAAACCCTGAACGAGCTGCTGGAAAAGGAGGCGGAGTCGCTGACGCAGGCGGCCCGCTATGAGCGCAGCGAGGCGGAGTTTGAGACTGCGCTGCGGCAGCTCGGCTACCGCATATATCTCGGATTCAATGTGAAGCATGCGACAATTCGTTCGCTCGGCTCAAAGCGCAAAACACGGCTTTACAGGCTCGGGGAAGAATACGACCGACCGGCAATTTTTAAAAGGCTCGATGAAAATCTGCAATATGACCGACTGAACACCAATCAGCGGTATGAAACCCGTTTTTATAAGTTCACCTGTACTTGGGTGGACAAGCACCCACCGCCGCCGGAATATAATTTGCGGAAAGCGTTATACAGCTTTAATGTTGACTGCGCATCGCTCATTGAAATTTACGCAGTGCTGTTTGTGCTGATTTTGGATTTGACGGTCCAGACAATCAAGTCAGCCGTGGAGCTTCTCTTGCCCGAAACGCAGGTACCCGAATGCGTTATTGCGGCGTGTGTGAAACCGAAATCGCCTGAAATGCGTGAAGCCGTGCGGTTTGCCGAACGGTACACGCAGCAGCTGATGCTGCTCTCTCAGGAGAAATTCGGGAGCGCAGACGAGGTGCGGGCTTATATTTCCGACCGCGAGCTGAAAATCGCCGAGGTTCAAGCCTATCGCGAATACTGGAAAAACAAACTGCGCAGCGCAAAAACGCCCGAACAAACCGCCGAATACACTAAAAAGCGCAACCGCTGCACCGAAATGCTGAAAATCTACGCTTTCAAAGGCAGGTCGCAGGAACGCTCGTTACCGATGAGACGAAAATCAAACAGCTGCTAAAATCCGAACAGAACATTCAGCGCAGCAATGACCCGTACGAGTGGGCGACCCGTTGCTGATAACATTGATACCCCTAGAAAGGTTTCAAACAGCCGTGCAAAACCTCACCGCGCGGCTGGAAAAATAAAATATCACGCTCCTCCCCGTACTTCGCAAGAGGTACGGGGATTTTTCGCTTTATTGGGCTCTGATCTCATTAAAACGTCCTTCTGAAAAACACCTTTTCCTCGATAAGCCAAACGGCAAGGTGCACCATACCGAAACTGAACATCAGAACTATTGCATTTGTATCAAACTCAAACACATTATCGGTCAGTATTCTATCGGAAGAGCGTATAAGTAGGACTTTCCGTGAGCACTTGCGTCGGTTTGCGACCATTGATCATGCCCAGCACCAGCCGCAGATTCCCGTAATGAAATTTGAGTATATTCGGTAAGATCGTAATGTAATACGGGAATTGGAAGAAATATATTGCAATTTTTCTCGAATTCTTTTATACTGATCATACCGATCGAGGGAGGTATGCTGTATGTGGAAATATATATTTCATGACAAGGATCTTGTGGTTTCCCACAGCTTGGATGAGATGCCGAACCAAAGTGAGTTTAAGCCCCACACCCATTCAAATGCAGAAGTACTCTATGTTATTTCCGGCAAAGGAACATTTCACATTGAAGGAAAAAGCTATGATCTGAAACACGGCGATATTCTCATCACACGACCGTTAGAGGCCCATTATCTGGAGATCAAGCCCTCTGTTCCCTATGAGCGCATCGTCATCAGCTTTCAGCCGGATCTGTTCCGCTCCCTGGACCCGGACGGCTACCTGCTGCGCCCCTTCACCGAAAGAAAAGCCGGACACCTGAACCAATACCACAGCACGGATATGGGCGACGATTCCTACAGCCGGTGGATCTATTCCATGGTACAGCATTGCGATAATGAGCGCCTGAATATTATCGCACAGCTGCTGCCGCTTCTGAACCGACTTCACAGCGCATTCGGCTCTGTTTCCAAGAAAAATCCGGAAAAAGGCTCCATCGAATACGAGATCATCCGCTATATCAACAATCACATCGCAGAAAATCTTAATCTGCAGAGGATTTGCGAAAAATACTATATCAGCACGGCGCAGCTATGCCGCCGATTCAAAAAAGCCACCGGCTCGACTGTAAACGACTATATTACCACCAAGCGGCTGCTCTTATCCCGCAAGCTTCTTTCCATCGGAGAAAAGCCGGTCGCCGTATACGAAAAATGCGGATTCAACAACTATTCCACCTTTTATCGGGCGTACATCAAATATTTTGGACACTCGCCGAAAAACGATAAGGACTTCGGCGGAGAAAAAGTCGATGCGCACACGGTCATGCCATAACCAGGATCAGCCGCCGGAAATGGATCTGCCCAGTATAGGCGGACAGCAGAGCACAGCCTCCTATGGCAGCGTTTTTCGTTCTGCCGCAGGAGGCTGTGCTTTTTTATCCGTTTAGACCTATTCAATTGAGGGAAAACGGCTCTTTCGCTTCAGCGCAGCTCTATGCGAAGCTGTTCCACAGCGTCAAAGCGGTATTCCTCGGCAGCAAATCCGCCGGACAGATAATAGATCGGCTCCTTTTGATACGGACGGTCGGCGGTGACGGTAGCGGTATCTTCGATCACCGGGAGGAGGAGCCGGACAGCGGTGCTGCCGGGACTGACCCGCACCGCAATCTGCACCGAGTCCTCCGTAAAGGTATACACCAGCTTGGCGGTGCGTCCCGCTGCGTCCCGCTGCCAGCTGTCCGGCTTCACAAAATGCGCCGTCACAAAGGCGATCACCGTATTGTCCATATGGTTCACCCGGATGGTGCTTTGCGGATCCACCGCTGTGGTGTAGTGCTCACCGTTATCCTCGTATTCCAGCCGCATGAGCAGACTGCTGTGCCGGCGTTCTCCGTGGGGCTGCTGCATATTCAGTGGCTCTGTCAGGCGATAGGCGTAGGTGGAGCCCGCCAGCACGGGGCCATACTCCCGGTGATACAGCAGCGAAAGACTGCCGCCGGAGGCGTGCGCCGCCCCCTCGGTGTAGGTGGTCGTCCGATAGTCATAGCCTGTCACCGTCGCCAGCCACTTGCCGATGGAGATCCGATAGGTGTCTAATTCCTCGAAATACTGCACCCGGGTCCGGGTATCATCGCAGGGCAGCTGTCCGGCGGGCATGGTCTCGCTCAGCCCACGGCACAGTGCATCCGCCAGCCCGGCGGCGTGACAGATGGTATGATGCACGCACGCCGCCTGTCCCAGACGCCCATAATGGGGGCCGCCCGCCAGCAGTCCGTCCACAGTGCAGCGCTCATATTGATCGACACACCGCCGAGCCGCCTCATAGAACACCGGATTATAGGGCGCCAGAGTCAGCAGCGCCTCCAGACAGCCATCCGAGGTGCGGCTGCCATAATAGGTCCATTTGTTATTCCGGCTGCCGAAGCTGTTATCCCAGCCCCCATCGGGCAGCAGGAACGCCAACATTTTCTCCGTATGCTCCGCCAGAGCGGAGAGCACTTTTTTCTGCTTCAGCTCCTGCGCCGCCGCCACCAGACAAGGCACAGATTCTTCCATATCGTAGCCGATGTCAATGGCTTTGCAGCCCTTGGGGGTGGTCTCGTCGTGGGGCTGCCCCTCGCCCGCCAGCAGTCCGTTGGCGGTAAACCGCTGCATACAGTAATCCAGCAGTGTATGCGCCAGAGCACGATAGTCGGGACGGTCGAAGTAGCTCCCGCAGGCTGCCAACGCCGCCGCACCGGCTGCATAATAATTGATGTTGGAGGCATAACCGATCCGCAGATTTTCGTATATCCACTGCGCATTTTGTGACAGCAAAGCTTCCAGCTCATGCCGGAGCTCCTCCGGCAGACACGCAGCGCAATAATGCAGCGTCTTATACAGCCCGATGGCAGAAAACACCGTGGTAGCCTTCCAGAAATTCTGCCCGTCGTTATAGACCGAGCCGTCCCCCTGCGTCAGCCGCCGCCGAAACTCCAGCAGCTGCCGGGCGCTGTCCAGATACTGCTTCTCGCCGGTTTCCGCATACAGATAGACCATTGGGAAGATCGCATTATCCGCCCGACCGTGCAGCACCGTACAGGCATCGCACAAAAAGCCGCCGTCATGAGGGGCGCCATAGCCCCGCAGCTGCCGTTTCAGTAGGCTGTCACACCAGATTTTCAGTAGCTCTCCGTATCGGTCCATCGGATCTGTTCCCCCTGTTGCAATGTTTTCCGTTTTCTTGATCCATTCCGGAGCGGGAACGGCATTTTGTCGTTCCCGCCCTGTTTTTTACTCTATGTGTAACAATGCCCGCCGCAGCAGCGCCGTATCCGCCGCATCGATCGTTCCGTTCCGATCCATGTCGGCATATGCTAATGTCGCCGGTCGATATTCCGTCTCCAGATAGGCGGTATACGCCACCAGATCCCGGATGTCCACGGTATCATCTCCGTTGATATCGCCGTATGGATACACCCGGTTCAGACAAATGTCCCGGTAGAACACATAATTATCGTTTGCCAGCGTCAGAGTGGCGTCCCCGTCGGCAGACGCCGTGAATGCCACCCGCACCGTCAGCCAGCCGTCCGCCTGTCCGAAGTCCGCCAGTGACCACCGAGCATCCCCGATGCTGCCGGAGATGGCAAAATTTCCATCGCCATAGGAGGTCAGTACCTTGTAGGTAAGCACATATGGCTTTCCGGCGGTTAGCCCGGAGACGGCAGCGTTCACCGAGCCGCCCTCATAGGTGGCGCCGGTGGGAACCCCCAGCGTGGTCTTCAGCGTGATCTTACCGCAGAAGATCCGTGCATCCTCCGCCATAGCGGAATCGGCGGGAAGGATCGACCCGTCCCGCAGCGCCGGCGTCTTCACCTCCGGGTATACGAGCTCCCGCAGCGCTATGCTGCGGATGGCGGCGGTGCCGCCCCCGCTGTTTCGGAAGAAGCCCAGGCGGTACACGATATTGCCATTGGCATCCACCGCCTTGTCTGTGCCGTCGCAGACATACTCGATATGCACCGCCGTCCAGTCGGTGTTCTCCGCCACCTTGTAGGCATTGAGATCCGTGCGCTTATTGCCATTGGTGCGATCCATCAGATACGGGGTCACATAAGAGCCGCCGGTCTGCACCTCATAATCGATGACGTAGGTATGACCGGGGGTCATGGTCAGGCTGTCCCGGTAAAATTCGCCGCCCGTCTCGGTATTCAGCACCCAGACACCGTCGGCGGTTTGATACCGTCCCGCCGTGTATACCGGCTCATCGTACACGACGGTCCGGGTCACGGCAATATCGTCAAAGAACACCTCACACTTACCGTCGCCGCCGTTCACCACCTGGAACAGACGGGTGGAATTGGTGATCGCCCCCGCCGTAAAGGTGTACGACACATCGATCCAGCCGGTATCGTCCTTTGCCCGGTTGATGATGAGGATATTCTCCATTTTCCCGGAGAAGCCGCACTGTACCACCACCGAAGACGCCGCACCGGTCATGCTCTTGGCATAATACCGGAAGGTCAGGGTATACTCCTGACCGGCGGTGAATGAGCCGCCGCTGTACTGCCCTTCATAATCCCAGGCGTTTTTACCGGTATACCGCAGCACTTGGTTGGCGGCATTGCAGGGGTCTGTACCCAGCGAGAATGCCGGACCGTTGCCGGTGTAGTATCCCAGACCCTTGGTGAAATCCTGCTGATAGGTCTCTTCGATCTCATAATAGGGCGTCGTCAGATGGGTCACCCGGATATCGTCAAACAGTACCTCGCAGGTGCCGTCGCCGCCGTTCACCACCTGAAACAGACGGGTGGAACTGGCGATCGTTCCCGCCGTAAAGGTGTAGGAGATCTCCGTCCATTCCGTGCTGTTCACCCGGCTGATCGTCAGAATATTCGTCAGCGTACCGGAGAAGCCGCACTGCACCGTCACCGGAGAGGTGGCGGTCTTCATATCGATGGCATAATACCGGAAGGTCAGGGTGTATTCCTCACCGGCGGTGAATAAGCTGCCGCTGTACTGCCCCTCATAGTCCCAGGCATTTTTACCGGTATACCGCAGAGTCTGATTCGCCGGATTCAGCGGGTCGATGCCCAGCGAAAACGCCTTGCCGTTGCCGGTGTAATACCCCAAGCCCTGCGCAAAATCCTGACTGTACACCGTATACGGCGCTTTTTTCTCGGCAGCATCGGTCACCGCACCGCCATTGGCACGCCAGCCGGCGCTGGTAAAATTGCTGTCGATCTTATTGGAGCCGTAGGTCGGCTCGGCGCTCTCCTCCACGGTCACATCGTCCAGATAGACCGTACCGGCGCCGTATTCTACCAGCCGGAAATCCACATACAGGGTATCCAATTGGCTCAGATCTCCATGATCGCCGTAGCTCTCCGGCACGAGGAACCGATAGGAGCGCTGCTCCCAGACGCCGGTGGCGGTGATATAGTCCGCCGCATCGGCATGGGCAATGTGAAACAGAGTCACCGGATCGCCGGCATCGTCCAGATACCGCAGAAAGATGTCGCTGTGGAATTTGGCGCTGTCGGTGGTCTTGCCGTAGTAGGTGAAGGCATACGCCGTCCCCGGCACGGGATTGCGCAGCTCCGCCCGCAGCTCCAGATAGTCGGAGCCGGTATCGGTGCGTACCACCTGCATGGCATACTGCCCGCCGTGCTTTTCTTCGGTGACCGCCTTGGTGTTATCGGCGTCGATCATTTTATAGAGAGTGGATTTGCTGCCGTCGGCGGAATACAGCGACCAGCCGTAGATCTCTCCGCACTCGAAATCGCCGTTGGGAAACGCAAACAGGTCATCGGACGTGGTGACAACGGCATTGTCCGCCGTCACGGCGCCGACGGCACCTGTCGGCAGGCTCATGCAGCCAAATGCCAGCACGACCGCTGCCAGAACCAGGGAAAACGTGCGCAAAAATGGTTTCATACGCTCATGTCCTTTCTGCTGTTTATTTGAATCTGCCGGATCCCATCCGGCGAATACAAGCCCTTATTTCAGCCCCTCGGCGGTATCCATTCCCCGCAGGATCTGCTTTTGGAAGAAGGCATACAGGATCAGGATGGGCAGCATGGAGATCACCAGACCGGCAAACACCGCCCCGTGCTCATTATTATAGCTGAAAATGCTGGTCATGCGCTGCACGCCGATGGAGATGGTATAATGCTCCTTGGAGGTCAAAAAGGTCAGCGCTGTGGTGTATTCGTTCCATGTTCCCATAAAGTTCGTCAGGCACAGGAAAAACAGGATCGGCTTCGTAAAGGGAATGATAATGTCGGTATAGATCTTCCACTCGGTGGCACCGTCGATGACCGCCGCCTCGATGAAGCTGTTATTGATCCCCCGCATAAAGCCGCTGAGCAGAAATATTCCGCCGGGGATCGCCTGAATGGAATACACCACGATCAGAGTCAGCAGGTTGTCGGTAATACCCGATCTCAGCGACTCCAGCTGGAAATACAGCGGCACCAGCACCAGCACCGACGGGATCATCATGGCGATGAAATAAAAGCTCCGGAAAAATCCGCTCAGACGGAATTTATACTTGGACAGCACATAGGCGGTGGTGGATACAAACAGAAAATACAGCACCACCGTACAGGCCGACAGAAACAGGGTGTTCAGCACATACTTGGCCATGTCCGCCTTGACCCAGGCCTTAATGTAATTGACGATATACAGATCCTGGGGCCAGCCCCACACATTTGTCATAAACTCCTTGGGGGTCTTAAAGGAGGAATACAGCATCCAGATCACCGGAAACAGGATCGTCAGCGCCCAGAGATACAGCAGTATCCGCAGCAGCAGCCGACCGATCACCGTCCCGGCGGTCTCCCGCTGCAGGAGCCGTCGCTTACCCGCCATATTACCGTTCCTCCTTTCGGGAGATCGTCACGTTCACGACCGTGGCGAGGGTCACGCTGATGAGCATCAGCAGCACCGCCGCCGCATTGGCATACCCCACCTCATAGCTGGTGTAGGCGCTCTTATACACATACAGCCCCATCACCATGGAGCGGGTACCCGGCCCACCGTTGGTAAAGGGCAGCACCAGGTTCATATTCACCGCCAGAGAGCTGGTAAGAATGGTGACGATCACATACCGGATCTGGGGCAGCACCGCCGGAATGGTGATGCTGGTCAGCTGCCGCAGCTGCCCCGCCCCGTCGATCTCCGCCGCCTCATATATCTCCGCCGAGATATTGTTGATAGCGGTGATCAGGATGATCATAAAGGAGCCGATACCGCACCAGGATGCCACAAAAATGATGATCGGCAGCGGATAATCCGAGATCCAGCCATTCTGGCTGGTGGCACCGATATGCAGGAGCTTCAGTATCCCGTCGAACAGCTCCAGATTAAAGAAGAATTTCCACACCATGGAGATTACGATCACCGACAGGATATTCGGCAGATAGTAGAGAAACCGCAGCGCCAGCTTTTCCGGCTTTTTCAGCCGGATACGGGTGAGGGCGATGGCAAAGGTCACCGCCAGCACCACGATGATCAGCTCTTTGAAAAATACGATAAGAATATCGTTGATGACCGATTGATGGAAAACGGAATCCTTCAGGATCCGGACATAGTTCCCCAATCCGATCCACTGCTTTTCCGAATAACCGTCCCACTGGGTGAAGCTGTTGACCACCGATTCCGCCACCGGCAGAATGCAGATATACAGATACAACAGGAACACCGGCACCACCCAGAACCACAAAAACCGTTTTTGAGAGGCGTTCAATGACCCTCTTTTTCGCTGAATCCCCATTTTCACAGAAAGCCTCCCTCCTTAGCCGTGGTAGTCCTGACATGCCTTATCCATCGCCTGCATAGCTTTGTCCACCGTGGTCTTGCCGTCGGTGAGCGCATTGATCTGATTATAGAAGATCTCGCCCACGTCGCCCCAATCGTCGTGCATATACACGATATTAACCTTGCCGCTGTTGACGTATTGCAGCGCCCGTGCCGCCGCCTTCGTCATATGGGTGGTGGCGTTGGTATAGTCGATGTCCGTGCGGGTGCTCATATAGCCGAAGCTGGACATGAGCAGCTTCTGGGCGTCCTCCCGATAGAGATACCGCAGGAACGCCTTGGCGTTCTCCGGGTTCTTCGCCTTGGCGGCGATCGCCATATTCTTTGTGTAGAACACCGCCGTCTGCGGCTGGGCGTCGGTCACCAGCGGCGAGGTCACATAATCCATGTCAAAGGCGGCAGGGGTGGATTTCCGTACCTCATCCGCCAGCCACAGACCGTTGGTGATGAACAGCGCCTTATGTCCCAGCCAGCGCACCTGAGAGGTGGTGTGATCCATGGTGGTCGTCCCCGACAGGACGAAGCCGGTATTGGCGCAATAGTCCCGGTAGCGGGTCAGAATGTCCCGCATCCGTTCGTCGGTGAACGCCGCCGCATCCGCCCGCAGCACCGCATCCAGATACGCCTGTCCGTAAGCGCCGATGGCGGGCATGATCAGACCGCCGAAGCAATAGCTGGTGTACTGACCGGGGAAGGTGAATGCCGCCGTCCCCGCCGCCACTGCCTTTTTGGATACCTCCACAAAGTCGCTGTAATGGGTCGGCACCGTCAGCCCCAGCTTTTTCAGATAGGCGGCATCGTACCAGATCCCGTGGGTCGCCATCATAATGGGGGCGTGATAGTATCTGCCGTCATGCTTCATCAGCGCCCCGGAATTGATGACCGATCTCAGACGGGTATCCGTGCCGTATACATAGTCATTCTCCAGAATGGAGGTGATGTCCATATACTTGCCGCTGTCCCGGTATACGGCGTCCGGGATACCCGTACCGTCGATCCAGATCATGTCCGGCGGGTCGTTCTGCATCCACCGGGTGCTCATCTGGGTATTGACCTGAGAGCCGATGATGGCGTTGACCTGCACGCCGGTGGCTTTTTCAAAGGCATTGATCACCTCGGTCCAGCCCTTATCGGCGGTCTGAGACTCGTTGGTGAAAATTTGAATCTCCAGCTTGCCGGAGAGCTTCGGCTCCTGCCGGGTCGCCGCCGTGGTATGGGTGGTCTTGCTGCCCGGACGGGCAGCGGCGTGGCTGCCGCCATCGGTGGTTCCGGAGCTCCCCGGCTCCTCTGCGCCGGGGTCGCGGCTCTCATCCGAAACCGTCACCGTATCGTAATACACGGTGCTGACGGTGCTCTCCTCATCGCTGTAAATCACCCGGCAGCCACAGGAAACGGCGCACAGCAGCGCCGCCAGAGCAAAACACCACAGGCGTTTCATCGTATGCTTCATTGCTCCTTCCTCCTTTGGCGCTTTTTCGCCAGCACGATCCGCAGGACGATGCCCGCCGCTATCGCCGCCAGTGCCGTCAGCATCGCCCACAGGGGCAGCTCAAAAGCGCCCAGCACATTCACCGTGCGGGTCTCCACCCGCTTCACCGTTTCCGTATGGGTGCCGTTTCCGTCGGGGGCGGGTCCATCCGCTCCGGGGTTCGACGTACCATTCCCATCGGGCGTTTTATCCGGTGCGGGCGTTGGCTCCACCGGCGTGACGGGATCCTCATTGTCTTTTGCGCTCAGCTTCTTAAAGCTGACCTGGATTAAATGGTTCTGCTGAATATCCGTGAGACTCACCGTATCGGCGATGGGCTGCTCCGCTCCGTTGAGCAGGATCTTGTGGACAGTGTACCCCTCATCCGGGGTGATCTTCAGCTGGAAGCTCCCGCCCCGTGCCACCGGGGTGATCCCGGCGGTAGAAATGCAGCCGTGACCGCCCCGTACCGCCGATGTGACCTCGTACCGCTGAGGCTGCTGCAGCCGGAACAGGCGGGTGTCTCCCGACCGGTTCTCATAGGTGACGGTATCGGTATCCATGGAGAGGAACTCTCCGGCGAACACATCGTATACGGCGTAGCTCCCGTCCAGATGGAGGGTCTTTGTCCCCGCCGTGGTGGAATGGAGCGCCACATAGGAGCCGTTATTCCAAATGATGTCGTTGGGGTTATCCGAATAGAAGGTGCCGCCCTGCTGCCCGATGAGGTTGCGCAGCAATTGATAGGGCAGATTGGCGCTGGCGGAATAGATACTGGTCCAGTCGCCCATATCCTTGATTACCAGTCCGGGCTTATCGGTGCCCACCAGAGTGCCCAGCACCGTCAGCGAGGGATCCCGGTCGGTATCGGCATAAATCAGAGGATTCTGCTGATCAAAGGAGCCGGCTGCCCCCTGGGGTCCGTACTGCTTACCCACCAGCCCGGCGGTGATGGTGCTTTCGGCGGTGATCTCCACATTGAGATTGCCCCAGCCCACCTCATAGCACAGCGGGATGCCGGTGATCTCCTCCATGAGATGGATATCGTTCGTTTTGCCGTCGGACACGCCGTTGGCATAGAGGAACACCACGATCTGTCCATCCTTTTGCAGCTGCTGCCGGATGCCGTCCCGCTCCGCCTGCGTCATCTGATAGGAGCAGAAAATAATGTTGATCTTATGCCCCTTGACCTTGCCCGCCGCCAGATTGGACATGAGATACACGTCATAGGACTGGCCGATGCGGTTGAGCTGCTTGCGCTGCAGCCGGAAGCCGGAATAGGTGATGAAATTGGAGGGATACACCTGACCGTCGGATATCGCCAGAAAATAGGACAGGTATTCATCGTCGATATAATAGGCGATATCGCTGCCGTCCAGCGTTTTATCCTTATACTGGGACACCAGATATTCGTCGGCGCACACCCGGGAGAGGCTGTAGAACTGATCGTCGTCGAACCAGCCGCCGTGCATATCAAAGAACCAGATGCCGTTGCCGCTCACCATGGCGTTTGCCACGTTCTTTTTCATTTGCAGCAGCGTTTCCTGCATGGTGTGGGTACCGCCCACGCCCTCGTCGGTCTTAGCATCCCAGCTGGTGCCTGCATAGTGCATCACCAGACAGGTGCGGTGATCCTCCTCAATCACCACCAGCTTACCGTATGCCTGCACCGCATCCTGACAGCCCATATAGGTGTCCGCCGTGCCCAGCAGCCGCTCGGAATAGTTGGCAGGAGATACGAAAAAGCTGAAGGTATCCGATTGCAGCAGCTTATAGAAGGAGGTGTGCTGCGCCCCGATGTCCATATAGCTGCCCGCCGAGAACAGATAGCCGTTGAAGCAGCCCAGAACGATATTGTTGTTATGGACCTCGTTGATGATATTGCCCCAATACAGCAGCCGCTCCGTGACCACATCGTTGAGAAACAGGTTGTGATCCAGCACCCGCTTTTGGGTCTCCACATCCACGAAACCGCCGGCGGCGCCCATCTGTCCGCACTCTGCGAAGGTGGGCGGCTGGGCGGTGTCAAAGGTGACCGTGGCATCGTTCCACGCCGCCCGCAGCGCCTCCACCGTGCCGTACTCCTCCCGCAGCCACGCCCGGAATTTCTGGATCGCCGGCTTGCTGTAATCGGGCGCATAATCGGTGGTCTTGGCGCCCCAGTACATATTTTCAAAGCTCTTCTCGCTGCACAGGTTGATGCCTACGATGCGGGAATAGTAGCTCTGGGTCTTCATATGCTCCATGAGCTGCCGCAGCACCTCACCCGCCTCCCGGGTGAATTTCTCCGAGCACGCCGACACCGAGCCGCCCTCGGTATAGGTGGAGAAGGAACCGTCCCGGTTGCTCACCACCACCCGCTCGTCGGGGTTCTCCTCGATCCACCAGTCGGGGGCATACATACCCACCTGCACGATCAGATAAGCGTCATTGTTGTTGGACAGGGTCTCATAGATGGGATCGTCAAACGCCTCATAGTCCACTACGCCGTCCGCCGACCAGCAATAGTCATAGTCCGGCTTCCCCAGACAGCCCTGCCGCACCACATAGAGCTGGATCCCGGATTTCTTCATGGACGGCTCATAGTCCCGGGTACGGGAATTGCTGTCCGGCCGGGAATAAGCGTAGAACGGCGTCAGTTCCCCGTTCACCACCAGAGTGGGGGCTCCGTTGACTGTCTCGATCTTGGAGACCGACGCCTCGGTGGACACCTCCTGCTCCAGCGTAAAGCTGATAAATTTCGCATCGGTTATGTCTTTGTTGGAAATGGAAATATATTTATCGTCCAGCTGGAGGGTATAGCTGCCCGTGGTCAGATAGAACGGCACATCCATCCGGAATTTGACCGTAAAACGCTCATCCACCGGCCACTTGACCATATCCGTCCGGGTCACCAGCGTCAGCGAGGAGGAGGACACCTTATTGACCGAGTTCTTCTGCCAGATGTCCACATTCAGCGGGAAATTGGAGGTAAGAGCGTTGTTCAGCCGGATATCCATGGAGAACTCAAACACTCCGTCCTTGGCCGCTGCACCGTCCCCGTCGATGGAGAGGATCTCAAAGCTGGTTTCCGAATAGATGGAGGAGTTATAGAAGATCGCACCCCAGGGCGCCACCGGCGGCTTGCCGATGACCCGGCAGGGGATCCAGCGGGTATCGGCGCTGTCGGGCGTCATCCAGTCGGACACGCCCTCCACCGAGCGGCGGCTTTTCACGCTGGCGTCTGAGGCGCAGATCACCTGGCTGCCATTTTGCAGCGTCCATTTTCCGTCGAACAGCAGCGCCGCCTCTGCCGCATTGTTCCACACCTCAAAGCAGAGCACATTCCGCCCCTTTTTCAGATACGGCTCCAGATACGCCACCTGCACCGACGACCAAGTGTCGCCGCTGGCGCCCATATTGGAGGCGATCTCCGTCCCGTTGACATACAGGGTATAGCGGTCGTCCGCCGTGAATTGCAGCGGGCAGAACTGCGGCTCTGCGTCCAGATCGATCTCATAGCGGAAATACCGGGACTGATACAGTGCATCGGTGGTGGCTTCCTCCTGGAACCACACCCAGTTGCCCTTCCAGTCGCCGGCGGTGACCGGCTTGCCCACCATATAGATGAGGATATCGTCCAGCTGCACCGTGCCGGGGCTTCGGGTGCCGACACGCAGCTGCGCCGTGGTGCAGCTGGGGGCAGTGAAGGACAGCTCAAACACCGTCCAATCTCCGTTGGCGGGCAGCGCCGCCGTCACGGCGTCTGTCTCCACAGGTCTGCCCGCCCAATCGCTGAAGTGCATTTCCGCCACCGCATCGGTATCGGTCTTATATTTGCCTACCAGATAATACTGATAGGAGGTCTCCAATGCGGTAGTAGTAAATTCCATATAGTTTTCGCCGCTGCGGTTCACCAGCGTGCCGTAGCCCTCATCCGCCCGGAAGTCTGCGCTGCCCGTCACCGGGCGGAGCTGCCAGCCGGCGATGTTGCCGTCCTGATCGACGGCGTGGAAATCGTTATGCTCGGCGATGACATCCTTTTCGTTTTCCACGATATCCACAAAGAGGTCATCCAGCCACAGCTCGTATTCCCCCTCCTGAGAGTAGAACTGCAAAACGGCGCTGGACGCCCCCTCCGGCACCACACTGCGGGTCATGACCTGCGTCCACTCGCTGATGGCAGAGTCGCTGTTCAGATAGGTCATGGTGCCGTAGGTGATGGAATGAGAGCCGTCGGGCTTATACACCCGGTTGCCGTTATCGTCGTAGTACACCATATTCAGGCGCAGATTCAGGTGGGGCGAGGCGTTCCTCGACGCCATCCAGAAGGAAAACTCGTAGGTGTTCCCCGGCAGCACAAGAAACCGGTACGCCGTCTCAAAGGCGTTATAGGAGGTCAGCGATGCCTTGGTGATATGCACGCTGCGGCTGCCGGAATGATAATAGGTCTCATCCGTCTCCACCGTCGCTTCGGTTGCCCGGGCATCGGTGAAATACCAGTAAGAGGGCATCCCGTCCCCGTCCGTCTCCTCAAAGTCGAAATTCTGGGTAGGGGCGATCTCCCGCAGGGTAATATCGTCGATATAAAATTCCGTCCCCGCCCCGCTGGTCAAAAACCGCAGGTAGATATACGCAGCATCGTTAGCGACGGTGAACGCTCGCTTCACCCGGGTCCAGGCGGTATTTCCCACCATACGCCACTCCCAGCGATAGGTGATATCGCCGGAGGTCTTCTGCAGCCGGTTATCGGTGGCATCCTTATCAAAGCTGGCGCCGTTGGCAGGCTTGCCGGAGGCATTATACTGTACCGGCTGGATCCAGCCGTTGGCATCGCTGGTGCCGGTCAGCTTCGCCCAGTAGGTGACCTCATAGGTGGCGGAGGGCTTCACCGGGATCTTCCGGGAGGCGGCATAGGTGATCCCCAGACGGCCTTTGTTTGCCACGCACAGAGCGTTCGACCCATTGTAGCTTTCGCCCGCCGCAATGCGGATATCGCCGGTGCCGGAGGTAGCCGCCGACCAGTTTTCGGCATCCACATCGTCGCTCTCGAAATCCAGATTATCTCCCGGATCGGCTTTCTGCTCCGCTATAAACCCGGCATACCAATAGGTCGTCTCCGCTCGGCTCGAATCGGGACGGTTGGCGATCACGATCATCAGCGCCGCCTGATCCCATCCGGCGGGGATCTGCACGAACGCCGTGACCTTGCGCCATTCGCCGTTGGTGGCATACACAGCCGTGTTCACATCGCTGCCCGCCGAGGTGGTCAGAATGATGTTGTCGGCGTTGGAGGTGTATTTTTTCTTCTGCAGCACCAGATAGGTGTTGGCGTCAGCGGAGACCGTGGCGTCCGTCTTGACCCAATAGGTGATCTTATAGGTTTCCCCCTCACGCATAGAGGTGGGCAGATGGCTGAAATTGCAGGATTTTTTATTGTTGTTTACGACCTTGAGCGCCATGCCCCGGTCGGCATCCCGCTCCAGCCCATAGTTTTTCGCCTGCCCGAGATACTCGGTTTTCCAATCGGTCAACGACAGCAGTGCGCCGTTTTCATCCAGCCGATAGCGGCTGAAATCCCCATTGGTGATGAGCGCCGGGTCCTTGTCGATCTCCTGCGCCGACACGGCGGCCAGTCGATAGGTGACGGCGTTCTTTCGCCCGATCTGGAAATCCACCACGGCGTTGCCGTACCCCGCCGGAATGGTGTAGTCGAAGCAGATCAGCTTCCACTGACCGTCGGTCGCCCGCACCCGGCTGTCATAGGTATCGGCGGAGGTAAAGGCGATCGCCTCTCCTGTCAGATCCGCCTTGCGCAGCACCATATAAATCTCCGCCAGCGCAGCATCCGCCACATTCGTGCTGACCCAATAGGAGAACTCGTAGGTCTTGCCCTCCTGTAAATTGGTGGCGGTATGCCGCAGCCGGGGCGCATATCCGATGGAGGCGGGAACCGCCATATCCAGCGTCACCCCATGCGCCGCATCGCTGCCGAGAGTCAAGCCGCAGCCGTTCAGAGATGTCACATCCCAGTTCTTCAGCACCAGAATATTCCCATTATCGTCCAGCACATGGCGGGCAAAATCCCCATTCTGTATCGGCGCCGTATCCGTCTCCGGCTCTGTCACCGTGAAGCCTGCAAAGGAATAGGTAACCTCTTTGCCCTTTTTCTCAAACTGGAAGTCGATCACCGTATGGTCGTAGCCGTCCGGCACGGTGTATTCAAAATACATCCGCTTCCAGCCGCCGTTCGTCACCGACACCCGGGTATCCGGGTTGGAGGTGAGCATAATAGCGCTGCCGGTCAGGTCGCTTTTGCGCAGCACCAGATACACCCGTGCGTCCGCAGCGGATGCGGCGGTGGTCTTGATCCAATAGGAGAATTCGTAGGTCTTACCCGCCTGTAAATTGGTAGCCGTATGCCGCAGGCGGGGATTGTAGGTGATCGAAGCCGGGATGGTGATCTCCAACGCATTCCCGTATTTGGTTCCCTCCTGCACGGCGATATTGCAGCTGTTCAGTGAACCAAGTTCCCAACCTGTCAGCGCCGTCACCTGTCCGTCAGCGCCTGCCGTATATGCAGAAAAATCGCCATTGGTAAGTTGATTTGTCGGCGCTCCGGCGGTGTACAGCGGCGTCATCCGTGCCGCCGTCTCCTTGGCAGCGCTTGATTTCAGCACCACCGAATCAACGCCTGCTACACCATTCTCCGCCACAAACCGCAGCAGCAGATAGCGAGCCTCATTATCCGCACGAAAAGTCAGGGTACGCTTTACCCACTCCGCTTCAGCCGATACCAGACAGCCTTCGGTTGACAGATCCTCGCCGCAAGCGGTTCCGTCTGCGGTATACATCTCCATCTCCAGATGCAGCTGTCCGTGGCTATAGGCACGGAACGTCAGGGTATAGCGTTCCCCGCCCTCCAGAGCGATCAAACTATCCCCGGCAGTCTCCAGCAGTGCGGCGCCGTCCGCCGGCTCCATCCGCACATACTGTCCCTCTGCGCCGTTGCCGCTCTCCAGCTTCAGAGAGCCGCTCTCGCTCTGCTTTTTATAACACCAGCCCGCCGGCACGGCGTAGGTGCCGGTCTCCTCAAAATCGCCGTTATATACCAGCGGCTTGAAAAAGCCGCTGAAAGCGCCGGCGCTGAACGGTATGTACTGCAGCAGCAGCATCAACGCCAATACCGCCGCACAGCTTTTCCGCACCAACCGCTGCCCTCGCTTTACAAAAGCCAGATCAAATTTTCGCACAGGTTCTCCCTCCTGATTCAATAGTACAATTCTAATATTCGTTGTACAAAGTATAGCATCCAGCCAAACGATGCGCAATCCATTTTGTGTATTATGCTACCACAGACATTTTTCGCCTAAAAATGCGATAAGAAACGCAATGTTTTGATGAATTTTCATCCAGTTTTTTACATTTTTCGTCGAAAGAACCGGAAAAGCGCCCTCTTTAACAGCAGAATAAGAATCCCCCGGCACGGTCGGGGGTTCATAACTGAAATAGAGTCTGCGGCACCAGTGCCGTAGGCAGTCTGTCAAACAACCCGGGGGTTTGCTTGACAATAACTCACCGCACGGCTGGGAAAATAAGATATCACGCCCCTCTCCGTATTTGAACAAGTCCAGTAAAAACGGACAATAGAAAAACGACCTCCTATGGTAGAATAAAAACAACTACCATAGGAGGTTTTGCTATGCCCTCGCTTTCGATATAAAGCGAAGTCCGGGCGGAGTCATTTGCCTTTATGACAGGCTTATCACGCTGAAGGGCAACGACCGTGTTGTTCCCATCACCTATTTGTGATAAACTTATATGATTAAATTAAGGCAACCGAGTTGACCCAAACAGAACTCGGTTGCCTTTGTCTTTTCCGCTTATTGCGTTTTGCCGTTGTCTGATTTAAACGCTGTCGATCACCGAAGCAAAGTAGTTCTCGGAAACCGAGTCGAACAAGAAAGCGTCGATAAGACCCTTGCGCTTTGCCTGCTGTACTTCCTCGGTAAGATTTTTTTTGCTTTCGTCATCCACAAAAAGAACGACTCGACAGTTTTCCGTGCTGCGTTTAACCTTATCACGGATCGCCATACGCTCGGAGAACATCCAGGGCGAAAACATTTTGACCTCCATTAAAAGCACATCCGGCCGATGCGTTTTGCACCACTCGGCGGTGGAATCCGGCGACTCGGAGATCACAACCTGGCAATCGTCCAGCTCCTGCATCAGCATTCGCTCCATGGTGTGCGCATGGATATTGCTCTGAATGTCCAGAACGATCTTTTCATCATTTATCACTGCCTTTTCGAATTAAAACAATTGCCAAAATACCCCCGCCAATCACCACTGCGGCGATAACGGCAACGATCCACCACGGAAAAGAAAACTTATCGCTCTCCACAGGAGAAGTTTGTTCTGTGCTGTTTTCGCTATTTTCTTTTAGATCGGTGCTCCTGTCTTTATCCGGCTCAACGCCGCTTTTTTCATCATTGTCGCTTTCAAGACTCCCGCTGTATTTTACCGGCTCTGTCATAGTTGCCTTACAGACAAGGCAGGTATAGGTCTTTTCGCCATCGGCTTCGGAAGTAGGTTCTCTTGTTATTGTTCCCGCATCCCAATTATGTCCGGTAGCAGGAACTTCGGCCCGTTCGGTAACACCGCAATCACATTCCCGTGTCTTAATGCCCGCCTCCGTACAGGTTGGCTTTGTGGTCACCATCCACTCGCCGAAGCTGTGGGTGTGCGGGGAACTGTTTTCATAAAACTCCACACGGATCAGACGGCTGTATGTCGGCGCACTTTCTAAGCCTCCGACCACATTCCAGGCAGCGTAACAGTACCATTTCACGCCCACTTCCTCCGGCACCTTATAGCTGTCCCCATCTGCGCCGTCGATGGCACGGATCATCGCCATGTTTTCTATATCCGTGACATACCACTGATATATCGGTGTGCCACCGTCGGGCACACTGACATTTGTGAACAGGATAATACCGTCACCGCCGATAGTCATATAGCAATCCGGCATTTCCCCTTCGATCACAGGCTTCGCCAGGCCCGCCGCACTGACCGGTGCGGCAGCAAATCCCACAAATGCCAATACAAACATAAAAGCAAAAACAAATTTTTTCATATCTGCTCCTCATACCTCTCGTATGGTTTTAATTTGTTCCCGAATTTCAATAGCCCCTCGGGATCTGAAAAATCCATATCATAAAGGCCGTTTCCAATCAAATGCTTCAGTAATCTCACCATCTGCCAAGAAAAGATCTCGGTATGTTCCAGTTCAAAAAGGAAAGATCATTCACTTTTTTCCCAGTAGGGATAATCCGTAAACACAAACTCTCCTGCGGCGTTTTTCTCCGTTGGAAGGTCAACATAGAGCTTGCTGCCGCTTGGCGGCATTTTCACAGCGATCACAACCGTAAATTTTCCGTCGCCTTCATCCCGGACGCTGTCCACACAGCTGTTGTAAGAGGCTTCGCCCTTGCGCTTCTTACAAGCTACATAGACATCGCCCTTATATTCGATCAGTTCTTTATCGGCAACCGCACGATTAAGCGTTTTATCGGTAAATTCCTCCGAAAAAACCTTTAAGAATTTTTTGCGTACACCTTCGATCGTGTTTATATAATCATACGGAGGAAACATAGGCACATAATTCTTCCGCTTGAACCGTAGAGGCTTTGCGCTGCCCGGATACTCACCTGCAAAATTCAAGCTCAGCCAAAGGCTTCTCGCTTCATCTGCCATTTCTCTCGCATCTGCGTAGTATAGGACCGTTCCGTCCTCAGGATAAAACTCATACCCGTTTACACCGCAAAGACTTTCAATTATGGCAAGCTTATCGCTTTCATAATTTTTCCAAAGTCCCAGCGCCTCCTCCGAAACCACAGCCGCATAAGAAGCAATGGCGTAATTATCCCGTGCCGTAATAAATCTGACATCTTCGTCCGAAACAAGCCGCCCGACTTCTATTCTTCCTTTATAGGAATCTGATGAATAACCGTATGTATCGTTATCAATTATAAAAAATGTGAGATCTCCTCCATCGGTTTTATCAACATAAAACGCCACCTGGTTTTCGGAAAAGCTTGCCGTAACGGTACCCACCCAGCTTTCCGGCAGTGTGATCTCATAGGTGCCTTCGGAAAACCGCACCGAGCTTATTTTTTCGGTCGTTATGAGCTTACAAAGCTCCTGCGCAAATGACGAATAGTTTTTCGGGAAACTGTTGGTTCCGTTGGCGTTTATCTCCGTCCCGTCCGCCAACACGGCCTCAAAGCACATACTGGTTCCGTCAAGCACCTGAGAATCGTAACCGTGAAAGTCTGCCCATTTTTCTATTCTGCAATTACCGAATAATTCACACAGCTTTTGAAAAAGCTTTTCGTCTCCGTCAATTTTGCGGATGGTATCGCGGCATTCCACATTTTCGGAGGTCTTATCATCCCACATTTCCGTGCTGATGTAATACTCTAAATGAACGCCGTTTTCCGTTTTGTATCCCTCATAAACACGGCGCTGTGCCGTCATATCGGTTTGCACCAGCTTAAAGCTTTTGAAATCCATAGGATCCCCTCCGTAATAATTATTATCATTATTACTACAATTATTATGCTTTGAAGCGCAAGCGGAAACGGATATTAAAAAGATGAATATTAAGATAAAACATAAAAGTAGCTTTTTCATTTATCCTTCCTTTCCGAAAGGTACCGAATTCCATTCGGTGCCTTTCGGAAAGAAACTTGCCGCAGCAAGCCTCTCCCGCACACAGACTATTACATTTTCGGAAAACCGAGATTGTATGCGCCGCAAGCGTAGAGCTTGCCATCCTTAAACCAGACATGCAGCACTCTTGCTTTGCTTTTCGCAGCATACCATGAATAAATCTGCGCCTCCCGCTCAGCATCGTAACGGTACTCCGAAGGATCAACACCGATATGTGCAATCACATCCTCAAGGGTAAAATCGGCCTGTTCTGTGGCAAAGAAATAGTTCAATTCTCCGAAAAAATCCTTGAAAGTCTCTTTCAAAACCGATTCATCGGCGCGATTTTCGCTTACCGTCTGCGATTCTGTTGATTCCAGGTTGAGGTTATATGGATTATCAATATTCATTGTATCACCTTCACCGTCGTAAATGGTCGGGTCAGGCTCTTTCCAGCACGATCATCCCGAGGCCATACAGCAGACAGCCATCCTCCGTGACGGGAATCTCCGAGAAGGAATCGACCGGCTCACCGAGGACTTCACCCTCGATCTTCGTGTCATAGTAGATCTTTCCGTTCTCTTCCTTCCATACCGTGCTTTCAACAGCGGCATAACCGTCCTCGCGGACAACCGCCCCGTGCTTGGCAGCCTCCTCACGCATATCCTCCGGCACAAACATGAGCGTGTTGAGCACACCGTCCTCGGCAAACTCCGTCCGACACTGCATCATTTCGATGCAGCTCTCAAACCGCTCCTCCTCCGGCGGATTGTCCGGCGTAAAGATCCGCTCGCCCTCCGGTGTGGGTACATGAACTTCACGAACCTTCCAAATACCGCGAATATCCATCTTTATTTCCTCCTTCTCATCAAATCATCAAGCCCACGGATCGGCTGACTTCGGTGTACGCACGCCGGTCAGCAGATACTGCTCCCATAAGAACCACTTGCCGTCGCTGCCGCGCTGCCGCATCTTAATGGGACGGGGATCGTCCGCACCGCCGCAAGGAATAAACAGCTTCATATAGCCCTGCTCCTCGCCGGACACGTGATTGCTTTCAACGACAATTGTATACGGCTCGGTAGGGGTGTAGTTGTTTTCCGGTGTGGAGCCGGAGAAATACGTGAAGGGCAGATAGGTCTTGCCGTCGCGGAAACGGTCGTTCAGGAAGGAGATTTCCTGTCCGTTCAGGGGACGGGGACCCCGCAGCCAATTCAGCATCTCGGTACCGATGTTCTTATCCGCCGCATATGCACAGAGGGCAAGAACCGTAAGTGCTGCCGTTTTGAACGGCGTATCGAGACTTGCCTCGGGTAGCGCCTGCATTTCGGCAAGGCTTTCCGGCAGCGATGAAAAGGTGAAGGTCTCCCGCTTGTTTCCGATGGATTGTGCGGCGGTGCTCACCGCCTGCTGGGCTGTGCTTTTCAGTTTGTCAAAGATACTCATGGGTCATCTCTCCTTTATAAAATATTTTTATTGCCGCTTTTTCTTGCGGGCGAAGACGGCATCAGAACTTGCCTCCTCCGCCACCATGGGATGAGCCGGAAGAAGAGGTGTGTGTGCTGCTCCCTCCGCCCGAATCGTTATCTTTCGGTTTTGCAGTACGTGTGACTGTGTTATACAGGAACAGATCGCGGCTCTCGGTGATGTTCATGCTGCCTGCTTTCATATAACTGTTCGCCGCCGGCTGGAACCGCACGGTTTTGAGCTTACCCTTCATAGCGCCCACCGTGATAAAGGACAGAATAAAGCCGGCTATGATCGCCACCAGTATCCAGCCCGGTTTCATAGGTTCTTTAGGCATATTGCCGGAATCGTATGGCTTTCCGGTTCTTGCTTTTGTAATAAAATCGTCGCAAAGCTCGGCAAAGGTATTAAAAGCGTCAGCATAATCGCCATCCGACAGATGCTCCTTTATCTTATCTCCGATATATTGAATCCCCGCATCGGTGAATGCCGTGATGCCGTAGCCGGTGGTGGATATGTACCAGTCACGATCCTCCATGCTGATGAGCAGCAGCAGACCATCCCTGTTGTTGCCGTAACCGTAGCCGTTATAATCGTAGGTGTCATCGGCATAGTCGGCAGGCGTAGCTCCGTTCAGCGTTTTCGCAGTCACGATGACGATGTCCATCTTTTGACGCACACGGATCTCCTCGAGCTTTTCCCGCAGCGCCGTCTCCTCGCTGTCGGACAACAGATTGGCATCATCTACGACCCGATCCTTATCCCCTGCGAAACCGGCGGCGCCCTCGGCAAAAGCAGGAGCTGCCACACACAGGCAAAGCACAAGAGCGAACAGAACTGTCCACAATTTCTTTTTCATTCTGTTTCCTCCTTAAAATAGCCCGATCAGGTGCAGGAGCCAAGCCACACCATAGGTAGCGACGCTGTATATCGCCGCCAGCAGGAATGTCCAGCGTGTCGCCGCAGCCTTATCCACCGGCAGATCGCCGACGAATTTCCCGGTCTGTCCGTTCATGGCAAAGGTGTATTGGTTTCCGTTCCACGTTGTGTTGAGCAACCACACGGGATACAGCGCATAACGTGCCTTACCGCCGCGGAACTGCACACTGCTGTTTTCCGTCGTGACCGTGGTATACCCCTGCACCGTTCCGGCAAAGGTATCCTCGGTGGAGCGCTTGACGCGTTTGTTGGCACGGTCAATACTCGCCTCGGCCGTCACATCGTATTTATCCGCCAGATACCCTGCAAGATACGCTGTCTGAAAGTCCACCGCCTCGGAAAAATCGTATGGTTCAATCGATTCCATAAGGTCATCCGCCATTTTTGACGAGCCATCCACCGGAACGTGCTCAAAGCCAATGCTGCCGCCGCGATGCGCCATATAATAGCTGGTTTCCGTATAATTGTAGTCACTGTCACTCCAGGTACGCACCCGGGTGGCGCGATAGCGAATCTGCGCATCCACGTCGGTATCGAAAAGCCAGAAGGGAACATAAATCCCCTTGATCTCATCGATATGGTTTTGATCCTTAAAAATCTTAGGCAGCAGCCGTTTCCCGGTCAGATGCTTCATCAGCCCCGCCTTTGCCGCCTTTTTATCCAGCTTGAACGGAATGACAAGATCCGGCTTGAGAGCACCTGAGAACTGACCCATCATCACCACGGGATTGCCGCAGAAGGGACAGGCGGTAGCCGCCAGGTTGGCATCGCCGACGATCTCGCCTCCGCAGGACTTGCACACATAGGAGCGCAGGCCGTCGGTTTCTCCCTCCTGCCAGTCTCCTCCGGCAGCGGTTTCCCATTCCATATCGTCGGATTTTTCGTTCTGCAGCTCTGCGTCGTAGCTTGCCAGCGCCTCCATTTCAAACTCCGTGTCGCAAAAAGGACACTTCATCTTTTGGAGCGTGCTGTCAAAGGCTATCGCACCGCCGCAGCAGGGGCATTTATATTCCTGCAAGGTTTGCATGAAAAGATCTCCTCTCTTAAAGAATTTCAACCATTAAACGCCGCAAGGGCCGCATCTGCTTTCCGAATCCACTCGGTGCGGTCGCCGTAGATTGCGGCATCCAGGGAGTCGATCGCCTGCGCCGCCTTGTCCCCGGCATCGGCTTCTCCCTTTACTGCGGCAGAAAACCCTGACGCTATATCCTTAACCGCAGTCATCTGTTGCTTCCAAACATTTGAGGCGTTGCCGAGTGTATTCTGTATGCCGAACAGCGTGTCGAAATATTTTTTAAGCTTTTCGAAATCCTTAAAATTATTCATAGGGAGAACAAACTCGTAAAGACCCTGCGTATTGGTAAAGCTGAGCCTTACAAAGGGCTTCTTCTCGGTGTTATCACCGTTTTTAACGAGCTGCTCCTCATACGTATAGCTGCGCAGGTCGGCAATGCGATATACACAGGCACGGGTGGTCTTGCCAAACATCATAAACTTGTAATCGTTCTGGATATACGCCATCAGACCGATATCTTCCGCCACATAGAGATAGGTGCCGAAGCGCTTCAGTTTTTTGCTCTTATCCTTTGTTTTCTCCTGCGGAATGAAATAGTGCTCCCACAGCTTGGTGCCGCGCTCCACCTGTGCAAGATGCGCCTTGACACCCGAAAGATCGCTATGCACATAGTCATATGCCTTGAAGCCCTTTTTTCTGCAATTCCTGCGGCATATACAGTTGCCGTCCGACAGCTTTTGGGTTTGAATCAGATTGATATCCGCACCACAGATGGCGCATTGATTAGCCATAATTCTCCTCCTTTTTCCGACATCGTCGGTTTGTTTCTCAGTTTTCCTGCTTTGGCAGGATGCTGTTCAGCTCGTTGCTGTATCCGGCGAAGTGGCTGCTGAACTTTCAGCCGCCTCGTAATACCTGTCGGCAAGCGCATAGAGATAGTTAAGCGCCCTGTCACCGAGCATTGTTTCCTTCTCTATCGTGTTTCCGTCAGAGAAGGTCATTCCGGAGCTGCGCACCGGTGCATCGGAGCTTCTAAAAATCCGTATCGGATTACGATGCTTGTAAAGCTTTTCTATTTCGCCGTCCTCACAGATAATGTGAAGGAAAGCCTCCGCATCCTCTGCCGTTATCGGGAAGGAACCGAACGAGGTGTAATGATCCTTCAGACTCCCCACAAGACAGTCTGCAGAGAATAACCAGCCGTCCTTTTCTTTTTTCAGGGCGAAGGAATACACGGGGTTCCTTTCCGTGCCGTAATAAGCGGTATTGATCAAGACGACATCATCGGAAGTGTATTTTTTACTTCCACCGCAGCCGAAAAGCCCGAAAATCGGCAAGAGAGCCAACACAACAGTCACGACCTTACATATGGTGTGCTTCATTGTTTTATTGAAGCGGTCTGCCGCACTCCGGGCAGAATTTCGGCAAGCTCTGCCCATTCGCCGGCCTCCACCCGCAATTGGAACAACAGGAACACGCTACGGGTTTTACAGCGCCGCAGTTTGCACAAAATTTTCCGCTGTTTTGTGCGCCGCAGGACGGGCATACCCATGACTCACCGCCCATTGCATTAGGCGCGGAGGCGGGTCTTTCCGGGCGGATGTTCCCGTTATCCACCTGATTCATCATGCC
This sequence comes from uncultured Eubacteriales bacterium, assembly GCA_934630515.1. Classification (GTDB taxonomy): domain Bacteria; phylum Bacillota; class Clostridia; order Oscillospirales; family Acutalibacteraceae; genus UBA5905. Next base: position 169,337 of record CAKTVV010000004.1, read on the forward strand.
GCTGCCGTCCCAAACCCGGTTTCTGTTATCCCGGCGCATCAGAATATCCGCAAGCTCGTGCATTCTCTGTTCATATTGGCGGTACAGGTCAGTATAGGGGCTGTCGGGGCGGTTGCCGTCGCTCAGCTCCAGCTCTATCTCATCAAACCATGGAGAATCCACCCGAATCGTCACATTGAACTCATAGTCGCAGGCATAGCGGGGCGGTTCATAGCTCTTTTCATTTCCCTCGGAGTCCTCGTAAAAGATTTCCTCCTTGTTTTCCCGGATATCCGTATTCACCCCCAGCACCTGGGAAAACGCAATGAGGTCAGGGTTGCTGCTGCGCCAGTTGGAAAGCCCGGTAACGATGAACCGCTCTCCTATAGGATCGATGTATACCTTTTTGCTCCCGTCAAAGGTGATCGACGGGGAAAAATCAGCAAGCTTCTTTTCGTTTTCCGCACGGTAAGCAAGCTGGCGCTTGATGTCCTCCACGGTCGAGTTCCGCCGCTCGCTGAAAAACGGCGAGAGCTTTCTTGCACAGTCCTTGCAGAGATTTCCGTCCTCCAGCTTGCGGTTTCCGAGAAGTCCGATTTTCTCACCGCAGATGTCGCAGTATTTTTTGTCAAACAGTCCCATAATGTGATCCTCCGTCTATAATTTATTTTTTTGTACGCTCCATTTTGCATTGTTGACCTGTAAGCCGAACCCACAGAACGAACAGCAGTGGTTTTCATCAGGCATAAAATTGGCGCCGCAGGACGGGCAATCCTTTTCGGTAAAGAACTCGCCGTCCGCTTTTCGCTTTTCGGGATATCTTGCCCTTTGCATGATCAATCTCTTTTTAAATTTTTCTGTATACGGCTTTTGATTTTCGGGAAGAAAGGTTTTTGTTCCGAAAATGTCAGCCGTAACGGTTGTTGTTTCTTCCGTGTGGGCAACTTTTAATAGCTTGATTGTACCAACGCTGAAGTCAAGCAGATCTTCGTCGCTTTCATTTTCCCAAAAATATTCGTTTAAGCAGGCTCTGAGATAATTTTCGGAACATCTTGCGATTTTTCCGGCAAGCCTTTCTTGCCTGATTTTCCCGCAGATGATCGGTGTGATGATTCCTCCGAAAGCCAGAACCGCCGCACCGACTCCGGCAGCAAGAGAAATCTCGGTGTCCTCGATTAAATATAAGCACAGAAAGACACATAAGAAAAGTATGGAGCCGGACACAAGAAGCTGTAAAAATCTTTTCAGGTTTGTACTGATAGACTCGTAAATCTCAAACGTTTCGGTCTGCCAATCGTAAAACTCGTTTTTAATAACGGCGCCGCAGTATTCGCAGGTCACCTGCTGACTGTCAAGCTTTACGTCTGCACCGCAGGACGGACATGTTATTCTTAACTTATCGGAATAATAGCTTTTCTTTTTTTCTTTTCGGTCGGCACTGCGTATGTGTCTTGACTGAAGTATTCTGAGATACGAATTTTTACGGTATATCTCATGCTGAACCTTGTCGTCCTCGGTGGACTCAAAACGCTCCAGTGTGCTGCACTTCAAAACCGACTCCCGCCATTCTCTGCCGTCATCGTTCCATGCTTCAAAGTCATTTTTAGGAACGGGAACAACATCCGTGACGTAAATTTTGCGGCAAAGCCTATTCCTGTTAAGTCTGTTGATTTGACTGACGATTTTTCTTCGGAATGCCCTGTCCATTCTTGCGGGGAGAAGCTTTTGATCCGCTTTCCCGAGCGGAATTAAAACTCCTTCAAAGGCCTTTCTCATATCCCTGCGGATTTTGGAATCATGAAGAGGGGTCTCCCGTTTTGCAAGCAATCTTTCCAGTTTGGCTTTTTTGGAATTTTTGGAACAGTATTCCGAAAAATCTATTGTGAGTATTCTTTTACCGATATAGACTGTACATAATACAGCAAATGCAGCCGCAACAAACAGGGATAGTGATAAATCCATAAAAATACCTCTGATTTACTGCCCGTCGATCATTTCGCTTTCGCTTTTCTTTTTTCGATTGTCTTTTGCAACGTCGCATATCATTATAACAACAAAGAACAAGCCGACGGGGATTGCCGCACAATAGAGCAGAAAATCAACGGGATTTCCCTCAGGAGAAAGCTTGTAATTGCCTTTTGAGGTTTTATAAACCTCGACATCGATTGTGTCGCCTTTTCTCAATTTATCATAGGTATATTTTCTTGCGTAGCTGCTTGAACTTGACCAGACACGTTCTTCATATTTTCCCTTATAGGTCTTTCCGTCAATAACATATGAAACTTTAAATTTATAGGTTGTATACTTAACATCGCCGGAATCATCCTTGCTGTCGTAGGTTGAAAAGTCATCAATGACAGCGGAAATCTTCTGTATATCGGTTGAGTTTTTATATTCCCTGCTGTCGGTACGACTTAAAATTATACCGATAATTCCGGCAACAATTAAGCCGATGCCGACGACCATGATAAATATGGTCATTTTAGTGTCTTTTTTTCTTTTACTCATAACAGGATCTCCTTTTGCAAGCAAATATAAAACCACTCCTTAACAAATCATACGAAAAATTCTTTGCCGTTTCGCCGGCAGGGAAACTTATCCTGCTGCGCAAAAACCTTTCGGCGGTATGAACGGCTTTTTTGCTTAAGCCGTTCATACCTGACCGAAATAACACTCCCGTTAATACGGTTCCTTCTAAGCGGCAGTTTTATTTTTTATCGTTATCGTCGAATATATCTCCGCATTCGGGACAGAACTTCGGCGGATTAGTCGGATCCTCCGGCTCCCAGCCGCATTTATCGCAGCGGTAGAGCGGTGCGCCCTCGGGTTTTTTGGCACCGCAGCTCTGGCAGAATTTACCCTTATTCACCGCGCCGCAGGTGCAGGTCCATCCATCTGCATCCGCCGGTTTCGGAGAGCCGCACTCGGGACAGAATTTTCCTGTAGCCATAGCGCCGCAATTGCATTTCCAAGCACCTGCCGCAGGCTGTGGCTGAGGCTTTTTTCCGCCGCAGTTCGGGCAGAAATTGCCGCTTACCGTAGCTCCGCAGGCGCATTTCCAACCGTCAGCCGCAGGTGCTGCGGGAGCAGCCGGGGCTTGCTGCTGTTGCTGCTGCCCCATGGCAAACAGATTTTGCGCATTCATTCCGCCGCCTGCGTTCATAGCCATCCCCATGCCCAAAAAACCTGTCATGGCGCCCGCCTCGTTGCCTGCCGCCGTCTTCATGGCGTCCGCCTGAGCGCCCACAAGGGTCGCCGCTGCCATGGTGGGATCCCGCATGATGGCGGTGCGCTGCGCCTGCTTGATCATCTCCGCATCCTCGTCCGGCAGCGTAACCGAGCCCAAAGCGATGCTGACGACCTTTAATCCTCGCAGCTCTCCCCATTTTTCCGAAAGCGCCGTATTCATGGCGTTTTCAAGGTCGGTATTGTGCGTTACAATCTGATTGGGGCGCAGCTCCAGCTCGGAAAGCCGTCCGAATGCCGGCTGTAAAGCGCTGACAAATTCGGTTTTCAGCTGACTGTCCAGCTCCTCACGGGAATACTCCTGCTCCACATTGCCGCAGACATTGGTGTAAAACAGCAGCGGGTCTGCAATTTTATAGGAATAAACACCGGAGCAACGCACCGACACATCCAGATCCAGCCCGATCTTGGAATCCACCACCCGGAAGGGGATGGGATTCGGTGTACCGAATTTGTTGTCGATGAGCTCTTTGGTGTTGAAATAATACACCCGCTGATCCTTACCGGTGTCGCCACCATAGGTAAAGCGCTTGCCGATGGTCTTGAAGGTTTCCTTGATGCTCTCGCCGAGCTTGCCCGAGAAGATGGACGGCTCGGTGGAGGTGTCGTATGTAAACTCGCCGGGTTCCGCACAGACCTCCACGACCTTACCCTGTTCAACAATAATCATGCACTGCCCGTCAGCCACGGCAATACCGGACCCGTTGGAGATGATATTATCGTTGCCCTTGGTGTTGGAGGAACGGCCGCCAACCCGCTTTTGACCCTTCGTGACGAGTATCTCCTTAGGCATAGACTCGCAGTAGAAGAATTCCTTCCACTGATCGGCAAGGGTGCCTCCCAGTGCGCCGATACCCGCTTTAATAAGACCCATAAAAATCGCTCCTTTCCAATTGTAAAACGATCTGTATATTCTCCGACCGAAGCCGGCAGATCACCGTTTGTTTTCCGTACTCCCTGCGGAATACGGATTCTTGTTTTCTTTCGGCAAATCGCGCGCCGAGCCGCATTTACCTGCCCAGCCGATAAAGACCATCCACATAATCAAATATAAAAGCCATGCGATAAATGCACCGACCGACCACCACACCGATATTTTCAGCCAAAAATGCAAAACCAATAAAATCACAGCCGGCAGCAGTCCCTCAATATTCATCAGCATATTGATGAAGAGACAAGGAAAAAAACTGCCGCTACGTTTTGAATTGCGCATTTTTCCTCCTTTCATCTTAGTGCTTCCCGAGAGCCGCCCATGTATCGCTCACGGCGTCATAGGCATAGATGAGATTATCGCATACGCCGTAATAGCGCTCTCGGACAAACTGATCCTCTCGATCGGTTCCGAGAGCGAACAGCATACAGGTGCGCCCGTGGATCATCTGCTTATCCCCGGTATACATGATCTTCATCCCGCGCTGCAGCGCCTCTTGAATCTCCTTTTGTCCCCGCAGCAGCTCCATGGCGGCCTCCGCCGCGCGCTCATCGGGCTGCTTTTCATACACTGAGAAATCGTACACCGACTGCTCCGTCGCCAGATGCCCGTTCTCCAGAGAGACGGAGGGGCGGTACAGGATGGCGCCGCCGCCGTCGGTAGCGCTTATCAGTACATTTGAATAAATCTCGCTGAGATTGCAGCGCAGCAAAAGCGGCTCGCCCAGGTTTCCGCTGTGCAGCGGATGCTCCCGATCGTCCGCATATTGACCGTTCTCGTTCATAGCGGAGGCATACACGGTAATACTGCCCGCCGCGCAGGGCGGCACGATTGCATACAGTTCCTGCCCCTCAGCCATGTAAAGCGGTGCATGCACTAAGTCGGGATAGGCCTTTCCCGTTTCGCTGCTTGCATAATAGGCGCGCAGATCGACCTCGGAGCTCTCGCTGTCCACATAGCCGATAAAAGCAACGCCCGCGCCCTTGCTACGATAATTGATTTTCTGCTGCAATGCCTCCAGACCGGAATACCGGTTTCCGGGCTCCGACCCGTTGCCGGAGCCGGCAGGAGCGCTGCTGTCCGGTGCGCTGCTGTCCGTAAGACTGCCGCTGTCCGGGTCCGAAGAACCGGTACGGATCGTTATCTCGCATCCGCATAAAAAGCAGACAAGTAATATCCCCGCGCAAAGCAGCCAAAAAACTCGTTTCATATGCGATCCTCTCCTTTTCCGCAATAGTTTCGGCCATACCTGCGGCGGCAGCCCCGCAGCACCGGTATCCCGGCAGCGAGCAGGCGGCTTTACCACAGGGGCTGGGTCTTGTTCACATGCGTGAGCAGGCGCGTGCAGTCCATGGCATTTACGCGGCTGTCTCTGTTGACATCGGCGCACTTCAGCGCGTAGGCGTCGGTCAGCAGCATAGACCTATTCACATGCATAAGCAGGCGCGTGCAGTCCATGGCATTCACACGGCCATCCCCATTCACATCTCCCAGCAGCCAAATTTCCGCATTCTGCGTCTTCGTGCCGGCGGTCACGGTCACTGAATACTCCCGGGTGACATGGTTTTTCTTCGACACCTGCATGGTGTAGGTGCCGGGAGTGATGCCGGAGAGGGTGTAGGCGGCGGAGGTTCCCTGGACGGTGGTGCTGTACGCCGCCGCAGAGGAGCCGCTCCGGAACAGCTGCACCGTCACCGGGTCGGTGGCGGAATTATAGCTCCTCACCGTGCCGGTGAGCGTCCCATGGGAGCCGTCCGTCCCCCGGAGCGTATAAATAAACTCTCTGCCGAGCGTGACATAGCTGCATTGGATGCTTCCGGTGTAGCCCAGCGCTTGTACCAACGCACGGACATTCGCCTCGGCTACAAGCGCTGCGGCAAACGCCTTGCGATCGCCGGTGCAATACAGTCTCGCCGTGCCGCCTCCGGCGCGCAGCCGATCGGCAACCGCCTCCACCGCAAACACCGGCAGTCTGCCGCCGTTCACCACGAAATAATCGGCAGCCTCGCTGGTGCATGCGGGCAGGGCGTAAGCGGGCTCATCGATCGTGTGATCCTCCCGGATCGCCGCCGTGGATTTATTGAAATACGCATAAAAGATATTCTCTCCCTGATCGTCCCATGTGACATCCACGTGGTAATATTTGCCGTCGATGCGCACCGCATTCCATGCGTGCCCCTCGGATTTGCCGGTGGAGGGGTTTACGCTGGAGCCGGTGATGAGGAAGGACTGGATCCCGGCCCGGCGCAGCACCACCTGAAATGCCTTGGCATAGCCCTCACAGACCGCCTTGCCCTGCACCAGAGCGCCATAGGCGCTGTGGGCATGAGTATTGGAGCCGTCATAGACGACCTTTTCCGCCACCCGGTCATGCAGCCGCTTTTCCCGGTCGTATTCACTCATAGAGCCGGAGATGCCGCGCACCATCTCCGATACCGCTGCGTCAAAGGCGGCTTTGGCCGTCTCCAGCGAGGCACCGGACAGGCTATAGTCCGGATAGACCTCGGTCACGCTGCCGGTGTCGTAATTATAGTTGTAGCGATAGCCGTTCCGTATCCAGAAATGCTCGGGATAATCCCGCCGGTATGCGTCAAATACGGTCTTCAATTCCTTCCCGGGGATCGGGTAATCCTCGTTATACACGGGGATGGTCGCCGCGCCGCGCTCCACGCCCTCCACGATCCGGTCATAGACATACAGCAGCGCCGTGCTATTCGGACAATGCGACAGGGCGCTCCTGCCGTAATAGTCCGGCGCAGCACCAACCGCCGCCGCCGGGGAATGCCCCGCCGCGGCACCCGCGCCCACCGGCAAAGCGCCCAGCAGCCACACCGCCGCCAGCACAAGGCTCAGCAGCCGCACAGACAGATGTATTTTTCGTTGCTTCATAGAAACAGCCTCCATCGATATTCACGGCTCGTCGACATTCCGATGTCCGACGAGGCGACAGCGTCGCCGCCGCAACGATATGCCTTCCGAAAGCCGGTCATCCTCCGATCGCCGGCTTTCGGAAAGGGGCTCACAGGGAGCCCTTTTCAAAGCAGCGCTTTCGGTTCCCCGACCGGGGCCGCCATCCGACTTTATGCCGGACGGCAGCCCCGGCACCCGCTCCACCTACACTATGCCGCACAGGGAGCCGGATATTCCTTCGTTTACCACAGCGGCTGGGTCTTGTTCACATGCGTGAACAGGCGCGTGCAGTCCATGGCATTTACGCGGCCGTCTCCGTTCACATTGGCGCACTTCAGCGCGTAGGCGTCGGTTAGCGGCTGCGTCTTATTCACATGCATAAGCAGACGCGTGCAGTCCATGGCATTCACACGGCCGTCGCCGTTGACATCCCCCAGCAGATGGATCTGTGCATTCTGCGTCTTCGTGCCGGTGGTCACGCTCACCGTATACTCCCGGGTGACATGATTTTTCTTCGACACCTTCATGGTGTAGGTGCCGGAAGCAATGCCGGAAATGGTGTAGGAGGCGGAATTTCCCCTGACGGTGGTGCTGTATGCCGCCGCAGAGGAGCCGCTCTTGAACAGCTGCACCGTCACCGGGTCGGTGGTGGAATTAAAGCTCTTCACCGTGCCGCTGAGCGTTCCGTTGGCGCTGGGGTCAACCAGCTTATAGGATTCATACACGTGCCAGATATGCCCGTCTGTAAAGTCCATATTATCCATCCATGCGTTTACGTACTTTCCGTTCACCTTGAAAGCTCTATTATTTTTCGGGTATACATGACCCAATTCTTCGCCGCCCTCAAATCCGATACGAAGATCGAGAAAATACGATTTTCCGATCTCAAATTTGTCATATGTCCTCATCGGTTCTTGATCGGGTCCCAGCCATTGCATCGACAGCACCTTCATATTATTCGGCAGGCTTGTCGGTTTATCATAGCCGACAAAGGCAGCGGGGCGGTCTCCCAGCTTAGGCTCCTTTATAAGGATATTGGTCCCGTATTCCTTCATCTCGCTGGTTGCCTCCATCGAGTACTTGGTCCGGTATTTCCGAAGTATATCTGAGTAGCTGTACCAATCGCCCTTATAGACCGTGCTGTATGTCAACGGATCGTGCTCTGTTCCGCTGCCGTAGCCCGCGGGCCGAATCACCTTTACCGAAGCGTTCTCGGGGAGATAATAGCCAAAACCGGGCTCAACATCGAAGTAGATATAATACAAACTTCGGTCGTCGATATACCCTGCCTCCACGCCGTATTTGCCAAAGCCGGAATCGTATACCACCATATCTTTGAAGGTATACTTTTTCGGCTCATTCGATACGAGCTCCGTAAAAACGGAGTTGGCACCGTAGCGGAAATTCTTGAGCGTGCCGCGCACATCGGTCAGCCTTCGCTTTGCCACAAGGCTGACGCTTAGGACTGCGACAGATCCTGGGATAGATTCGAATTTGACAAGTCTTTTTTCTGTAACCTTTGTATTCTCCACATTCAGCCTAATTCCTTGGGATGACAACACAGACGACTCGCTGAATTCGTATCCGTGCCGTGGATATAGATAGAATTCCATAGTATACGCATCATATAGGGAATCATATTTCCACTTGGAGGGGATACCCTGCCATGACGGATTGTGATAGCAATTTTTCAATGTCTCCGGATGCATGGAAATCTTGTGGGTGGCACTGGTCGCTTCGGTAAATTCGCCGTTCGCCTGCTGAAGCTTTACGTTATATATGTAGCGAGTACCGCCGACCTTATTGTTCATCTGCACATCAAAGTAGATACGCTCATAATAAAGGGTTCCCGCATATGTGAGTTCATAATCCTTCAGCAAATGCGTAAACCTGAAAGTATCGTCGTCCGGATCGGTCGCCGACTTGCAGACCCAGTAGAACTCTATACTGTGTTTTCCGATGCGGTCCACATAAAAATCATGCAAATAGGCGGCTTCATAGCCCACTTGCACACCCGGATTAGACAGGCGTCCGAAGAAATAGAAATTGATCCTTCCTGCGTCCTTCAGCTTTTGCATCCACTGGGGCATATACAGGATCTCCGCAGACATCTCATAGCCCAGACCCGCCTCCAGATCCCTTATGACAGTGCCGCCCTTCACCTCCTTGAGGTTGAGGCTGTAGCGTATCCGCGGGTTATCGTTGCCGTGATTCAGGGTCAGAATATAGCGGCCTGCGCTGTTGGTGTTTCCGGATATATTCCATTCGCTGCCGATCTTGCCGATGCTCCTGTAATGCTTAAACATCTTCACCGGGTCGGATTCGCCGTTGGTGCCGAAAAATTTCAATCCGTCGGCTCCCCGCTTCGCGTAGACGTTCAGCTCCTCTGCGTTGAGGATCTTGAAGTTATTCATATGGCAACCCCACGGGGCGGCGATAAAATTGGGGTTTGCGACATCAAGGTTAACCTCCTTGGTGGTGTCGATGGTGAATGTGATCGTCTGGATCAGGGTAACCACACCTCTGTAGCTGTTGCCGCAGGAAATTTCCAGCTCGGTATCCTCCAGAACCGATGTGTTTTTCGCCACGATGGCATAGTCGGGGCTGGTTTTCTTGGGGGATTTCTGCGTGAGGATACGGAGCTTTCCGTTTCCGAGCAGCTCAAAGGCGCCGCAGCCGTTCAGGCTTCCCTCCGACTGCGCCAGATCGATGACCGCGCCGGTCACCCCGTTTTGGGGACAGTAGGCGGTCTTGTTCTTATACCGGGTGCTGTGGCGGAAGGTGACAATGGCGCCGTCGGTCAGCATCAGCTTCAGATCGACGCCGGGAGCATACAGGGCGGACAGCTCCAGATGGTCGAACAGAACCAGCGTCAGAGACCGACCCTCAAGCCCCGAAAGATCCAGAAAATCATTCTCGTTGCGCGACCAATACATAAGAATGCCGTTATCGTAGGACACAACCCGCTGAAGATTTGTAGTGCTGCTATAGTATTCGAGTAAATGCTTGTTATTCCTGCACCTCGCCAGGTCTAAAGAGACCGAACGTTGGTCCACCTTGCCGTTTTTATAGAAAAAATAGACGTACCCGTAGGTTATCTCCGTTCCCTCGACCAAATTGGTCAGCTTGGGATAGGCCTCTGCGGAGACTTTCCGGGCCGGCAGCAGCGGCGTCAGCGGCAGCATACCAACCAGCAGGACAGCTGCCAGCAGCAGGCTCCACAGGCGGCGTTTCATTCGTTTGCGTGTTTTCATCTCATTTCCTCCTTATCCATCAAAAACAGTGTGTCGGCAGTCGGGACGGGTTCTGCGGCTTTCCGTGACGAGCGAGCCTATTTACCTTTCCCAAAGGAACCAATCGCTTGATTCCCTCGGGAAAAGCAAAAGGGCGGAGGCGGATGGCTTCCGCCCCGCCCTTTGCTTATCTCTTCAGGGTTGGCTATGGTCGCTTATCAGCTGTTGGTCTTCTTCATGCGGACGATCAGGATCGTCGTCGCCACAGCCGCACCGGACACAAACAACAGCGCAAGCCACAGACCGAGCATGCTGCTGTCACCGGTCTTGGGAACCTCGGGCTGCTGCGGTGTCGGAGGATCCAGCGGCTTCTTCGCGTTGTAGCTGTTGGTGAACACCAGCTCCTCGATCACATCGGGGGCGGGTTCGCTTACGCTCGGATCGCCCGGAATCTCCTCGGCATTGAAGAAACGCCAGCCGGACAGCCCGTCGTTTTCGAACTTAGGCACGACATAGTAAACCTTCTCATCGTAGGTCCAGCCGGCAGCATCGCCCTTGACCTGACGGAAGCGGAAGCCCTCGGACAGATTCCCCAGCATCGTCTCGGGAATGTCGAAGATGAACTTGCCGTCATAGGTCTTTTCCCCTTCGGTCATGATGCTGTCCTGCACCAGCGTAAAGTTGGTGGGAGCGCCGAAGCTCTCGGCGATGAACTTGAAGGTCTCCTTGCCGGGATCCATCTCGCCGGTCTTCTTCACAGTAAGCTTATAGGGCAGCTCGATGCGGACGGTCTTTACCACATCGACCGTGCACTCGGCGGTGTGGTCACCCGCCTTAGCGGTGATGGTCGCCGTTCCGATGCCCACCGCAGTGACCTTACCGGTGCTGTCTACCTTGGCAACATCCGTATTGCCGGAACTCCACTGCACCGTATCGGTCGTGTCCGCCGGCTCCGGCTTGGCGGTCAGCTGCTCCGAGCCGCCGACGATGAGAGCCAGCGCCGTCTTATCGAGGGTGATGCCGGTCGCCGGCTTCGGCGCCGCGGTCACCGTGACCGTGCAGGTGGCCGTCTTGCTGCCCGCCTTGGCGGTGATGATGGCCGTTCCGGGGGCTTCTGCAGTTACCTTACCGGTGTTGTCGACCTTGGCAATCGTCGCTTTGTCGGAGCTCCACTGTACCGTATCGCTCGTGTCCGCCGGCTCCACCGTGGCATTCAGCTGCTCCGAGCCGCCGACGGTGAGAGACAGCGTCGTCTTATTGAGGGAAATGCCGGTCGCCGGCTTCGGTGCGGCGGCGATGGTGACCGCAGAGTTGTTGGGATCATAGTTGATGGTGTAGTATTTGTCGCTCGAATCGGCAAAGAAGAAGTTTTCTTCACCATCAATAACCGTAACGACAGGTTTCTTCCCGGCTGCCACGCCCTCCTTCACCTTGCAGGTAATGGTTGCCAGCAGCGTATCCTCGGTACTGGTATACTCTCCGGCACCGTAAAGAACAAACATCTTACTGGCGGGTGTGTACTCCGCTGAAGTTGCCCCCAGTTTAGCCTTCAGCCCGTCCGGGCTACTGCCGCCGGTGTACTCCAGCTCATCCGGGATCACCAGTTCAAATTGTGCGGTTCTCAGTTTTTCAACCGGGCCCACAAATACCTGATAGGTGATGGTGTCGCCGGGTTGCGCGGTGGTTTTGTCCGGTTTGATTGTAAATGTGACCGACGTCTCAGCAAATACGGGTACTGCAGATACCAGCATTGCTACAACCATAACGAGACAAAGGAATAGGGTTGTAATTCGCTTGTTCATGACCAAGCTCCTTTTCTTTATTTGCGGGGCAGTTGATACGCACCCTGCCGCAGCCTCGCTTAGTTGCAGTCGGGGTGGGGAGATTTCTCTCCGATTTATTTCTTAAACCGCGTGCCTCCCTCATAAGGTGTATGAAGCAGGCGCGCCGGTATTAAGCCTTGAAAAGAACGGTTACCACAGCGGCTGGGTCTTGTTCACATGCGTGAACAGGCGCGTGCAGTCCATGGCATTTACGCGGCTGTCTCCGTTCACATTGGCGCACTTCAGCGCGTAGGCGTCGGTTAGCGGCTGCGTCTTATTCACATGCATAAGCAGGCGCGTGCAGTCCATGGCATTCACACGGCCGTCTCCGTTCACATCTCCCAGCAGCCAAATCTCTGCGTTCTGCGTCACCGCTTCCGCACCCACTGTGATCGTGTATTCCCGGGTGACATGATTATTCTTCGACACCTTCACGGTGTAGGTGCCGGCGGCAACCGAGGGAATGTCGTAGACTGCGGTATATTTTCCGCCGTTCTTTTCCCCGGCGGGCACCGTCGTGGTGTATTGGGGATCCGTACTGCCTTCGACAAACAGGGCGACGGTCACATCGCTGCCGTCAAGAAAGCTCTCCACCTGACCGTGTACACCCGAAGCAACGGGAACGGAGTATCCTACGGTAAGAGTTGTTCTGTCCCCGTCCTGCGCGCTTATATACGCTTTTGCCCCGTTCACATAAGCATCCAGCTCCTCGTCGTCAGCTATGTAATAGCCCTCTTCGCACTGTAAAATCACGTTTACGTGATATCTTCTGCCTGCGATAAAGGTCATATCAGCCTGAATCCGCTCCCCCGTAGCGGAAGCATACCATGTATAGTTTACAACCGAAACGCCGCCCGGCAGTCCCGCAACCAGATTATTGTTATATATCGGTCTTTCGCCCGCCCACGGAAGTGGCACGCCCAAAGACAGATAGTCATAATGAATCACATCCGGTTCCGGTACCAAATCTATTACATATGCCTGGGCGGATGCATCATACGGCACTTCAAGATAATTTTCTGCAATGTTGGGATCACTGTACATCCGCAGCTTGACATTCGTGTTGTGATAATAGTGAAATGTGATATCGTACTGCTCCGGACCGTTGCTGAAGGTTTTCCCCTGTTTGCCCGTGCCCACCAGCTTAATCCGATAGGTGTACGCAGGATCGATCGTATCGGCCGGGCTCGTGCTGTAGACGGTGCCGTTTTTGATTCGCTGAATTCCCTTTATCTCAAAATCAAAGTGACTGTCTTTCGGTCGGATGCTCACTCCCCCGACCATGCTTCCCGCCCGCAGCCCGGTGACGGTGCCCCATGCGCTTTGAATCAGCTCGGAGGGATGGGAGGCCAGGGACACCCCCATGGACCTTTCATCATTGGCGACACGAACATCTATACTGTCACATTCCCGGTTGAGACCCCGGATCTTGATCTTTGGCGGGTTTTTCTTATCGAATTTATACCCCTCATAGCCGTCCTTGAGATACACACGGATGAAGCGATAATACTGGTCCCCCAATATCGCGGGAACGCTGCCGTTTCCGTTCAGGTCCCAAATATCCTCGTGCTCCCAGTAGCCCGTCCTATCCTCGACGGTATAGAGGGCACTCCCATCCACCGTGATGGCGCCGCTGGTAAAATCCCCCTGCACCAGGGGCTGGCTGATATTCACATAGACGGTGTCGATGGTCTGGGTATGATCCACCCACTGCACCACCTTTGCGCCCTTGTAGCCGGTCGAAACCTGCTTCTTTACCCCGTTGGTTTCCAGCATGAGGTCATATTGCAGCTCCATGGTGGTCAGTGCATCCACATCGGATTCACCAATATAGTAAGTCACCGAAAACGGCTGGTTCCCCGACGCGGGAACACTGGGAAAATGCACCATGCCCTCTCCCGTATGGTGGTCACTAACGAACATCCGAATATATCCGGTGGAATATTCGTTGGAATAGCTGTACCCGAGCACGCGCAGCATGGGGGAAATCGGATACATCACGAAACTCACCTGATGCTCCTGCTCTGCGGTGGTATCCACCTGGGGTGCGCTGAAGCCTCGCTCGCCGTATTCCATCGGCTCGCCGTCCAGCAGAACCTCCTTCACGCCGTAGGCGTTGGAGATCACCTTGGCTATGCCGCCCTGCACGCCGAACGACGTACCCTGGAAAATCATGATCGGCCCGCCGTTTTTAACCCACTGGCGCATATTGCCCCGCACATACCAGTTTCCGTCGTGCACATCGGTAAAGACTGCGCCGTTTTCACTGATAAGGTGCGGTATTAGATCATCCATCATACTCAGTGCATCATCGAAAGTCGCGCCCGGAATATCGTTATAAAGTAACCGGTAATCCCAGTTTCTGTCATAAAAACTTTGCATCTTCCCGCTTATCACCAGACGGCACGGGTCCAGCTTATCGGTGGTGCGCATGAAATACGCATCGTTGATCTGCATGGTCAGATGGTCAAGATGGCTGGCATACACATCCCCAACCAATATCTGGGCGATGGATTGCCGGAAAAAGCCGCCGTTGACCACCAGCTCATACTTTCCCCGATTCTCCGGCGTGGGGGTGCTGTGCAGAACCACCCGGTCGAAGGTGCCGTCGTTGATGGTGACGCTGCCGCCTGCTTCTCCCCGAATGGCTTGCAGGCGGCGGGAAAGATACCGCTCCTCCTTCTCGCCCCCGGAACTGGTCACCTGCGTCAGCACCTCGCCGCCGTTAAAGATCGCCGTACCGGAGACACTGATGGCGCACTTCGTATACTGATCATCTTTAGAGGGACACAGCATCTTGACCGTGCCGCTCTCCATCACCAGCGTACCTTTACTCACATTGATAAACTCATAGTAGAATTCCTGATTGAACTCGCCGATCAGGGCGCCGCCCCCCACGCTGTCGCGGATAGTCAGGCGGGCATCCTTGTCGCAGATATTGATCAGATACCCCTGCGCAACCTCCGAATAGTATTTCGCATACGCATGGACGGTGTGTCCGTTCAGATCCAGCACCTTGTCCATGGCCATCGACATGAAGATGATGTTGTTCTGATGCAGACCGGTGTATCCGTTCAGGTCTTCTGTTTCGATGTCCGCAATAACCTTTACCACCGAGCAATTCGTTGTATAATCCAGAGCCCTTTTCAGCTCTTCCCATGTGGAGACCTCTACCGTGCCATTCGCTGCGCTGACCGGCGCTGCCGAGAAGGGTACCATTAAAAGAAGCATCATCACAGCCAACAGAAAACTAAGCCCTTTTCGTTTGTTCACTGTATTTCACCCCCTCTTTCTTCGTGACTGATCACATCGCATAAATCTGATCCATCAGATATTCGGCGGTCATCGAGCCATAGAAAAACTGGTCGATGATACCGTTTTTCTTCGCATCCCGGATATCCTTTGCCGCCTGTTTTTCGGTGTTGGAATCCACGATGAGGGCTATCTTGCAGTCGGGGCACATCGCCTTTACCTCGTCCCGCAGCTTCATCCTTTCACAGAGCAGCCAAGGCGTATAGGCGGTAACCTCCATTACAAGGACAAACGGCTTGTACACGCGGCACAGTTCGACGGTATCCTGCGGGGTCTCCGCCCGAACCACGTCGATATCATAGTTCGAATTCTTGAAAGCAGCCGCTATGGAATCGCCGAACAGAAAATTCTGCATATCGACCACGATTTTTTTCATCGAACCATTCCTCCTTTTCCTTCATGATATATCCGATGAATCTACTTCATCTTACTTTCCGGTATCATTATATCAAGAAAAAAGGCTCTGTCTGTCCTCAAAAGAGAGGACAAAAGCGGCTTAAATTGTAAACAAATTATGAACACATGGCCATTTTCACTTCAGACAACAGCAAAGCCGCCCGGCTTTTTATAAGCCGGGCGGCTTTGCGCAAATGCATATAAATGCATATACTATCTCACTTGTTGCATATATATCAGGTCTCGTTG
The DNA here is from genome assembly GCA_934630515.1 of uncultured Eubacteriales bacterium. Lineage (GTDB taxonomy): Bacteria > Bacillota > Clostridia > Oscillospirales > Acutalibacteraceae > UBA5905. The sequence continues at coordinate 185,416 of CAKTVV010000004.1, forward strand.
TGTTCTTCCAGCCAGCTCCCGGGTACCACCATTCGTTTGCCGACGGCTGCAATCATCAGGCGGTTGCGGTTCGTATAGCCTGTTTTTTCCAGCATTCGGTTGATGTAGGTCCGCACCGAGGATTCGGCCACATTCAGTTTTACGGCGATCTCGGCATTGGTTTTTCCCTCACAGAGCAAGCGCAAAGTCTCCATCTCTCGGTCGGACAGTTCACAGGAAAGCGT
>CAKTVV010000005.1 GCA_934630515.1 uncultured Eubacteriales bacterium
TCTGCGCCCATACGGACATTTTTATCAACGGTCATATCGGGAAGAAGATAATACTGCTGAAAGATAAACCCGATATTTTCCTTGCGGAATTTGGTCAGCGCTTTATCGGAAAGCTCCGCAATATTCAAGCCGTCGTATTCAATACTTCCGCCGTCAACCCTTTCAAGCCCCGACAGACAATTCAGCAGTGTCGATTTTCCAGACCCCGACGCCCCTAAAATCACGGCAAAATCACCATCCGAAATTTGCAGGTCAATGCCTTTCAATATATCGGCTTTGCTTTCACCAAAGCCGTAAGACTTAGTAACACCCTTTGCTTCAATCATTGCGGATACCTCCGTTTTCGTAACGATGCTTTAATCCCTCGTACACATCAGTCAAAGCTCGGCTTGCAAGCGTCTCATCCCACTCATAGAAACCCGTTGCGATCATTGACACAATGCCGTGTGTGTATGCCCACATTTCAAGATAAAAAAATCTTGCTGCTTCCTTGTCGATGTTGACCTGCTTGGCGATCAGCCCGATCAGCGCTTCCATTTCTTCGGGATTTTCTTTGATTTGCTCCCCCGAACGGTCACGCATAAAGAGCAACTTGAACAGCTCTTTTTCTTCTTTTGCAAAGCGGATATACGCCATTCCGCTCGCTTTATACGGAACATACCTCCCGCTTTTTATTTCTTCTTCCCGAAAGGATTGATAAAGTTTATTCGCCGCACCGATAATTCCTTTCTGCACATCCGCCATATTCTCAAAATGGCTGAAAATCGGGCGGGAAGTCGTGCCGAGTCTATCACCGAGCGACCGTGCCGAAACAGCGGAAAATCCTTTCTCTCGTGTCAGCTCGATTGCGGCATCAAGCACCTGTTCTTTTGTAAACATATAGCTTCGGGGCATAACCGTACTCCTTTTCTTTGTGAATACATCCGTAGCGTTACGAGTGTATTTTTATTATAGCATAGGAGTAGAGGAAATGCAATAGGTTCCTCAAAAGAGGCTTAAACAGCCAAGCCTCTTTTCTGTAAAATATATAGGATACAATTTTACAGACACAAGGTGGTGAGCTTATGGACGAAAGAAACAATAGTTATGTAAGGCAAAAGAGCAAACAGAGGAAAGAAAACCTCTGTTTCTCCTTTGCCATTTTTTAATATGACGGGACACCATACCCAAGGATCTCATAATGTCCCACGGGATATTGGTTCTGTCGGCAGCTATCGCCGGAATTTCCTTTAACTGTGCCGCTATATTCATCCTTTTCTGCTGTAATCTCCTTAGAGTAGGCTTTTCAAGGAGGCTCACGGTGGACCGGGGCTGGGCCCACCGTTTGGGCATACCACCCCCTTGGCGTAAAATTTCAGTTTCAGAGAATATAATAGCGATTGGAAGTCGCACTGCCGTTTTCACGGTAGTGCGGCTCCTTTCGTATGAGGGATGCTTTTTCCAGATCCCGAATAGCTCGCTTTACGGTGCTGCGGGACAGCGACAGATCCGCAGCGATCGTTTTGATCCCCGGCCATGCTTTCCGCTCCTTATCCATCCGGTCATGCAGATAGAGATACACCAGCTTGGCCCGGTGCGGCAGCTCGCCGTTTTCATATAGCTTCTGAAAATAGGACATTGGACCACCGCCTTATCCTGTCCGAAGAGGCTTTGGCGTTTTCGTCTGCTCTGCGATATGATCCAGCTCCTGCTCCGGTGTCGCCTCTACCGGCTCGGTCATGGTCGGGCCACCGGACGCTGCCGTGCGTGGCTTAGATGGTGTTCTTCTTTCCTGCGGGAACTGATCCGTAATGGCATGGATCAGCCTTTCACGGGAGATATACTGCACCCGTCGAGCGCCCCGATCCTCCACGGTATAGGCTTGGCTCGGAAAAGAGATGCCCCATTTCATAAACAGCTTGAGCCGGGAGACAAAGGGGTGCGCACCGGTTTTCATCACAATGAAGGAGCCTTTCTTCATGCTTTTCAGTTCATCCGCCGTCATAAGAGGCCGCTCCGTCATTTGCAGACTCTGGGACGGATCGTTTTTGCTCCGGGATACGGAGCCGGTCATGACCGTGCGGGAGCCAAGCGCCTTGGAGATGACCTCCGCCGTTTCACTGGAGGGCGCAAAGCCGCCCGCAATGGTGAGCTGGCAGTTGTCCTGAATGATAGCTGCGCCCTCCCGGCCATAGTTCTTTTCAAGCTGTTGGTAGCCCTGAATAATCGCAGCGATGCTCATGCCACGAGAGCGGGACGCCGAAAACATCATTTCCACAGACTGTATGGGCGGAAGGGTGCCGAATTCATCGCAGTAGAAAAACACACGGCTTGGCAGTCTGCCGCCATTTTCGTCTGCTACAGAAAGGATCTCCCGGTATAGCTGCTGAATGAGCAGACTCACCATGAAGTAGGCATTGGGGTTTTCCTCCGGAAGCACAAGAAAGATCGCAGACTTTTCATGGCAGAACCGCTCGGCGTCAATGGCCGTGTCAAAACACAGGACCTGCTCCATCTCGCTGTCGAGAAATGCGTTCAGGCGGGACATTGCAGTACTCATGATGCTGGCCATGGCTTGGTCGCCGGTAGACAGCGCTGCGCCGGAAAACCAGCGGGCCTTATGATCCGGCGGCAGGCGATCCATGAGGAGCTGAAACTGATTTTTCCCTTTGACACCGCTGGGAGCCATCAGTTCCTGTATGAGCTTGAACACAGACACGATGTGCCGCTCCTCTGGCTGTGCGAACTCTGCGATCAATAAAATCACAGCGGTCAGAAGCCCCTCTGCAGAATCATAGAAAAATGCGTTCTGACCGTAGGCGGAAGCATCGCCGTCCCCGTAGATCAGCGTCTTGGCAATGATCTTTGCGTACTTCTCCGCTTTGGCCCGGTATGCAACCTCGCCCGGATCCTCCTTGTGCAGATCCATATACTTGTTGACGAGGTGAAGCAAATTGTTGCCGTCTGACTTGGTGGGGTTTCGCAAGTCGATGACGGCCACCTGATACCCGTACTCCTCGGCGATCGCTCCGTAGTTCCGATAGAGATCGCCCTTGGTATCAGTGGTCAGGAAGGACATTCCCGAAGCACAGGCATATTCCAGATTGGGGTACAGCCAGTAGGCCGTCTTGCCGCAGCCAGCGGCACCCACCATCATACAATGCACATCGGCATCATCCACAAGGGCGACGGTTTCACCGCCCTTGTTCTGGCAGCCGACAATGATCCCCTGCGGGAGCTTTGGCAGCGCATTCTGCTTTGCCTGCCTGCGCCATTTCTCCGGTGTGAACGGCACCTGCCGATATACTTTTCGGATCTCGGCTTTGGTGGAGAAGCGTGCTGTGCCATGCTGTCCGTCGCCTACGGTTTTGGATTTGATGTTGTTCAGATTGTAGATGTGTGCAAGGAGCGTCACGCCACCCAGCACGCAAAACATGACCGTCGCAACAACGATCAGAGCTGTAAGGTTGGGCATCGTATTTCCTCCTGCTGTGAGAATAAAAGATCCTCATTCCAATCCTTTTGGATCGGGACGAGGATCTCGCTTGGGATACCGTGTTCCTTTAATTTTTCTGCAATACGCCTTGCCGCTGCTTGCCCCGGCTCATCGTGATCGAGACAAAGACAGACTCGCCGGATGCCGGGGTTGTCTTTCATCATCTGCCAGAGCACTTGATCGGACACACCGCAGGCTGCGGCGTAGCTATGCGCCTGCCAATCCTCTTTGTACAAGGAGAGAAAGCTCAGCAGGTCGATGGGCGCTTCAAATAAATAGAGGCAGTCACTTTGCCCATGCCAGTGAAAGGCATACTCCGGCAGGCTGCCGTCCTGATTGCCCTTGTAAGCGCTCTGGGAACCGCTGCCGCGTTTATGCGCATGGCGAGGCACTCCGTTTTGGTCGTAACCGACGAATATGGCGTTGTGGTAAGGTGCGGATTCATAGATCATATTCTTCTGCGCAAACACATTTACCACATCCCGATTAAGGCCACGACAGCGCAGTAGGTACGCATAAACCCGACGCATATCCTCGTTTTTCTCTGGGAGCACAAATGGTTTGGGCGGTTGCCTCTGGATCGGCGGAGACAGCGTCAGCGATCCTCCGCAGCCGCTCAGCAAAAATTCGACCGCCTCCGGATAGCTTTTGCCCATGAAGCGGCGCACAAAATCGATGGCGTCGCCGCCCTCATGGTCATACTGGTGAAACCACAGATTACCTCGAACCGTGACCTTGGCGCTGCCATCTTTCCATTCGTATTCACTGCCGGAGCGTTTCAGTGTCTGACCCTGCCTGCGGAGCAGCTCGGCAATATCCGTTTGCCGGGCTGTCTGTTTTTGTTCTTCTGTAAAGTGTATATATTGAGTAGCCATAGCCCCTCCTTGCCAAAGCAACCGCCCGCATCATAGTGATACGGGCGGCTGCTGATCTTGATTTGTTTACTTGTCGAGCCGCGGAAGAATGACTGGAGCTGTTTTGTCCTTGCCGTGTATCTCGACCATAAGATCGATCCCGAAGCGGACCCCCTCGGCATAGGTGCAGCGGCACTCATCCTCGGCGATCGACAGACAGAGCGCATTCAGTTCGGTGAGTAGCTCCTGCCGATCTGCGGGCAGTGCCTCTCGGATACTTTGCATGATACGGGTTTTCTTCTGCAGCTTTTCCCGGTATTCCTCCGTACCGGGGACTGCCGTTTCGGACGGGATGATCTCACCGTCATATAACTTTTCCAGAATAGTCATGGTAACACCTCCTGCTACAACGATACAAAGCTGGCCCTTGAAAGTCCAGCGAGAATAGGCCATGAAAAAAGAAAATTTTGAAATGCCGTATGGGTTTATTATACCGCATTTTGCAAAGGAAAACAGGACAGCCGGGAAATTTACTCCATCCGCAATCCGTGCAGCTGTTTCTTTTCTTCGATTTTCCGGCGCAGCTTGCGGTCGATGGCCGCACGTTGCCTATCCTCTTTCTTGAGCCGATCTTCAAACATTCTGGTAAGCCGAGAGAGCAGACGCAAGGACGCCATACCTACCGACGGGCTGCGCAGCCTGCCGCTGTAATAGCCTTGCAGCAGCCGGGCGGCATACACATTGCCTTGCTCGGCGGCTGCCGTCAGCAGCTCGATCCCAGCCTCTGTATCCCGTTTGACTTCTTTTCCGAACAGTAGTATCTTCCCAAGCTGATACTGTGCATATTGATTTTTCTGCGCCGCAGATTCATTGAGCCAATGAAGCGCCTTTTCCGCATCCTTTGGAATGCCGTCCTCACACAGATAGAGCCTTGCCAGCAGATACTGCGCCTGACTATTTTTCTGAAGCGCTGAAGCCATGAGCAGGCGCTCCGCTTCTGCCAAATTCTTTTCCGTATGCTCTCCACGAAAGAAAAACTTGCCGAGAAGATACTGTGCCCACATATTGCTGCGCTCTGCGGATTCTTTCAGCAGGCGGATCGCCTTGTGCTCGTCGCTGACGCTTGTCTGCCCGGCAAGATGCATTTTGGCAAGAGAGTATTTGGCATAGCTGTTTCCCTGTGCAGAGGCTTTTTCAAACAGTGCCTCCGCCTGCGCCAGATCCTGCTCGACCAGTTCTCCTTTAAGATAGACCTTGCCCAAAAGATACTGTGCGCAGTCGTTGTTCTGCTGCTCGGCCTGCCATGCACGCTGCAGGCCATAAGCTACATTCTGCTCCACCTCTGTCCCGGCCAGATACAGCTTTCCGAGTCGGTACTGCGCATACTCATAGCCTTGGTCTGCTGAAAGCTCCAACCAGCGAACTGCCTCCACCGGATCATAGATCGGACTGTCCTTGTCCAAGTACAATTTTACCTTGCAATACTGAAACAGCGGATCATTCGGATCGTTCCACTTTTTCTTCCCGGCGTTCTCCTGCGGAGCTTCTTCCTGCTCCAGAGGTTCCGGTGCATCCTCCTCTGAATTCGAGAGGCTGTCCTCGAAGGTGATGCGGTCATACAAAATGTTCAGGGACTCTTGAATGACCGCATTTTTGATCGCCTTGAATTCTTTGTTCTGTGACAGTGGGATGCGCTGCTCTGGCGTATCCTGATAGGTTCCGATGATCGTATCCCGCTGTGCGTACCACAGATCATAGAGCGCTGCGATCTCCGGGTTCTTTGCCAGCTCGTCCACGACGGCGTTGACCAGATTACGCCCGGCCTGCGGCAGATAGCCGTAGACCTTTTTGCCCTTGTGGTTCTGCATCTGCTGGGATAATTTCAGAAGCAGCTCCGTGACCACCGGATCGTCATAGCTGCCGGAGTTGATGCGGGCAATGATGTCCGAGAGAATGTCGCGGCTCCGCCCGGTCAGCTCATTGCGCTGATTGGTCTGCTCTACATAGACCTGTAGAAGGTCATGGCGAAAGATCTGTTTCGCAAAGGCCGCCTTGAGATTGCGGATCCCCTGCTTAGTGAGATAGGGTTCTTTGCCGGTAGAGTAGACCACCATATGCACATGGGGATGATAGCTCTCATCGTGATAGGCGGCATACCATTTCAGATCTGTCAGCGGGATCTTCATGTTCTCCGCAATGGTTTCAGCTTGAGAGCGCAGGAGGTTTCTCCAAGCATAGGCGTTGTCGTAGCCAAGGCGGGCCGCATCCTCCCGACGCAGAGAAATGATATGCGTCCACACATTGCCGTCGTGATTTGCGACCTCCGCCGCCACTTGAGAAAGGTTGATCGGCACATCCGCATCGGTAAATAAACCATGTGTGCCGTGCCGCTCGGCACGAGGGCGCTTGGCAATATACGAAACATAGTTTTCCCGTTTGCCGATGAGATCCACATTGTCATCGATGGCGCGGGAGATCAGCTCGGAAGCAGTTCCCTTATTGGACTTGGCGAGATAGTCGGCATATTCAAAGCTGTCCTTCACTTCCGGAAAGTCCCGCAGGAGTTCGCCGATCAGTTTTCTCTGTTCCTTGGTGGCAGGCTGATGCTTCCATGTGTCATCGATCTTCTGCACACCCTCGCGCTTTGCAATATACTGAATAAGATGCTCGGAGTGCTGCTTGCTGCCCGCACGGAGATACCGGCTTTTCAAAATGATCCGAGCCATCAGTCATCTCCGTTTTGGAATCGTACCGCATCTTCTAAGCGCACCGCACCCCGCAGTCGCTTCACTTCTTCCACGCATAACCCGCGCAGCCGAGAGAGGGTGTCCTCATCGATCTGATTAGCTGCGGCAGTGACATGAAGCACCATGCACAGCTCCACAGCGATCTTGAACAGCAGCGACGCCATCCGATCCTCTAAAGAGTCGAGGCTGCCCTGCATGGTGGAGACGATCACGCCGGGCAGATAGGCCCGGTACTCTGTGCTTGCCAGATACCCACAGTAAAACAGGATCGCTTTCTCAATGAATTCGCTGGGGCTTTTGCAGTTGTCCGCCTCATAATTTTTCAATATTTTCTCCTCTGTAGATGGGTAGATCCACAGAGGGATACGGATCTTCTTTTCTTTCAGGATGTTCACCTCCAAATACATGGATTTGCGGGCGCTTTACGGGCAGCCGGTGTACCCGTAATTGGCAAATGCCTCATACAGGTGTACCTAAAGCGGAAAAGTTCAAAATGCGCAAAGCTCCTGAACGCAGTCCGCATTGCGGGCTGCTGTGGAGCGGCGGGCGGCATTTACAGCCACCCGCCTTTATCCTGCAACCAAATCGCAGGCGAACGCCAGCGGATTTGGCGCCGCATCCGTCTTGGCACACGCCCCCACAAAGCCGCCGTTTTGCTGCGTTTTCATTTTGGCGGGTATCGTCCCGCTTCTCCGCTGAAAGCTCCACACGAGGCCACACGGTGGCTTACGGGCGGGGCTTTGGCTTGCGTGGGACTTTCCCATCCAACCGGGTAAAGCAACTTTCAGTATAGGACAGCCCGTGCCGCCTTGCAGCGCCATCGAGAATGCGCAGCATCTCGACCTCTTTAGGGCTGGCTGTGTCAGAGATGCCATCGTAAAAGATCCATTCCGGGGAAGAGGGATCGTCCTTGACCAGCACATCATATCCCTGTATCAGCGTTTCATCTGAGCGATAAAGCACGGCGTTCAGACGAAGGCAGCCCACAGTCAGAGCCGCAATGACCATTTCGGAAAAGTCCTCCGGAGGCTGCCTTTTCAGTTGCCGGAGGCTCCGCTCATCCAGATAGCGCTCATAGATATAACCGCTGCCAAGCTGCTTTTGCAATTCTCTTTTGCGGCTCATAGGTGCATTCCCTCCGAGAAATAGAACGGATCCGTTTCGTCCAGCTCCGGTTCATCCTCGTCTAAATCCGGATCGTCATCTTCCTCCAGTTCGTCCTCGTCCGGTTCTGCATCGCTTTCAAAACGAAAGATGGACTCTTGGTGCGGCCAATGAGAGCCGTAAAACTGCGCGGTACTCTCTCGGAGCGCCTGCTCCAAGGCGGCGGGATCCAGTCCGCAATCCTCATAACCCTCCCGGACGACATCGTAGTAATACGGCGCTGGCAGACCGAAGTCCATTTTGAGATTCATCACATACACCATGGCCGTGACCTCTTTGCCGTCCAGCTGCACAGGGACATCCTGTTTGAAGTAGTGGGAGGGATAGCCCTCATACCGGTCGAGTGCCTGCTCATTCCGCTTGGAGATTTCCCACACGGCCACTGGCACCGACGCTCCATCCTTGGGGGCGATCGTAGCGAACGCACCGTGAGGCTGACCTTTGAATTGCAGTTCAAAATTCTCGATCACACCTGTCCCGTACAGCTTCGCACCGGGGCAACGGCTCGCCATTTGCTGAATATTCAGATTGCTGCCGTAGGCAACATATAGTCGTTTGCTCATATTCTTCCTCCTTTATCCCATCGACATGGTGAAAGCAGGCGTATCCTGCTCCTGCTCGTCGGACGGTGCTGCCGGTTCGGACTCCGGCAGCGCCGCCTGCTGTTCCTCTAACCGCTTAGCGGCAAGCCGGGCTTTTTGCGCTTCGGCCTGCGCTGGATCCCGCCATGCGATGTTGCCCTCCAAGTTTTTCAGCAGGTGTTGCCGTGCGGTTTTGAATTCGTCCCCGATCATCCCAAGGCGAAGAAGCCATGTGCGGAAGGTGTATTTTTCATTTTCCGGATGGGTCTTGGCACGGGAAGCCCCGCGCTGCACCAGCGCCTGATGGCTGATTGCGAGGCAGAGCTGAATATAGCTTTTCACCTCACCGGCATGGAGGGTGGAATTGAACAGTCGGAATTCGATGGTGCCCTTGGAGAACACGCTGTGCAGATTCAGGGCATGGTAGCGGCTGTTGTCGTAATGATCGTATCGACCGCCTCTGCCGTTATACCACAGTTCCTCGACATCATCCATGGTCTTAGGCCGCTTGTGATTCAGATCTTCCAAAAAGCGGGTATCCGCTTTCTGACAATAGTGCTCTCGGTTGACCTTCACCTGCAGCGTTTTATAGAGCAGGTCCTCCTTGGCAGCCATGATATTCACAATGTTGCGCAGGGTCTGCGGCGTATGCGCAGAGGCATCCACATGAACATGGATGCCGCAGGAGTCGTTGACTCTGGCGCCTCCGGTTCGGAGCTTCCGCACCAGTTCCTGTACCGTTTCGATGTCCTCGTACTGGCAGATGGGCGACACAAATTCCACCGAGTAGTCCCGGCTTGCCGCTCGGTTGCTTCCATTGCGGCAGCGGATGGAGGCATCGCTGACCACTTTCCACTGCCGGTTCTGCTCATCGCGGATCGTATAGGCATCGTAAGCGCCGCCTACATGGGTGGCCTGCGTACCAAAGTGACCGGCGATGATCCGCGCTGCTGCGCTGCGGGTCAGGCCGGTCATTTCGATCTCAATGCCGAAGTTCTGGCTTCTCAAGCGGGATCACCGCCGGTTGCAGACGGCACGCCCACAGCAGAAGAAGGAGCCGGGCGAGGTTTTTTCGGCTTGGCTGCCGCCTTGCTCTCTGCGTTCAGCTCAATGAATTCCCGGACACCCGCAGGCACATATTTGCCGTACAGCGCCTCCGCCGCCTTTTCCAGCTCGTCCTCAAAGGACAGATCCTTTTGTGCCATATACAGCTTTGCAGCGGAGAGCTTCTCCGCATCGAAAGCCACAGAGATCATTGCTTTCTTCATTTGATTCACCTCACATTCGCATTTCGGGCTGTGCCATGACCGGCTCGGCATATTGCTGCGTATTCAGAGCAGTCAGCCCATGGTTATAATCATCCACCATTTTCTCAGCTTCGGTCATGGTATGCCCGCCGTCATACCACCGGGATTCCATCTCCGCAAGGGTATCTTCCACGGTATCTCTCACATGGGCAGAGTAGTCCTTGGCCGCATCGAGAAACGCATCCCGGCCATGCTTTTTGTAGATCCCGTATAGGGTCCTCATTTTTCCTTTCATGCTGCACCGCCTTATAACGAGAGAACGGGATCGGAATGATCGTTCCGCTTCGGATGCTGATCCTCGCTGTGGTAGATGCCGTCATCCATGACATCGGAGCCGAGCATTCCGAGCACATGATCCAGCTGCTCTGCGCCGGAGCAGCAATCCGGCGCATTGGCAAGATAGGCAGTTGTCTGCACAGCGTCCTCTGCCAGCAGCGCCTCGTTGGTCTGTCGTTCCTGCTCCTGCCGCTGCTCGGTAGGTGTGGCGAGTTGGTTTTGTTTTTTATTCATGGGGTTTCTTCCTCCGTTTCTTCGATATAGGTGATATAGGGGATCTTCAGCCAGTGCGTCCAGCCGCTGCTGCCGATTGGTGTCTGAACAACACCGACCTTGGTGCCGGAGGCATGGATGACCTGACCGTTCCCGATATAGATTCCAATGTGCCCCTCGTGCCAGACCGCAAGGCCGGGGATCTCCGGGATGGTGTCGATCGTACCTTTCTCTGTGGCGTTGTCGTACATGGCGTCTGCGCCGATATCCGGCATCCCATTTGTACCGTATTCGATCTCATGGGTATCGGAATTCAGCCAACCGTAGCCCTTGATGAACCCGACGCAATCGGCAGTACGCCCGCCCAGCCAGTTTTGACGGATGAAATCCTCGTAGCCGCCGACTTCGTCCGGGTACTGTGCGGCCTTTGCCTCATAATAGCTTTCCGTCAGCACCTCTCCAAAGGTGCCCCACACATAGCCCCATCCGGCTTTTTCAGCGGCGATGGCCCACTGGACCAGATCCAGATTGTTCTTGGTCGAGGGATCCGTATAGTGAGAGGTGTCGATATACACAGCCCGGATCGCCTGCATCACCTGTGTGAAATCCTCCGGGGCAAGGCTTGTTCCGAAGGCGGAATTTACCGCCGAGATAAGCTGTGCATCCGTCTGTTCTGCTGTGAAACAGCCCACCAGCTTTTCTACAAATCCGTTGTCATCGGCAAAATCAGAGAGCGCCAGCACATAGAGCACCTGTGCCTCTTTCACTCGTGCCGGAAAACCGGCGGCGAGCATGGCATCCTCGATGGCATACATGGTATCTTCCACTGCCTGCAGCTTAGCTTGTTCCTCGGCAGACAGATTTTCAACCACCATGGTCTGCAAGCGATCCGTGTCGATCTCGATTCCGCCGTTAAAAAGGCTGACCACGGCGACGATGGGCATGATGATGATTATCAGCACGCCGAGCACGATCCCGCCGATCGTCTTGAGCGCTTTCTTGTCCGTCAGCAATGCGACGGCGATTTTCTTGAGGGCTGCGGCTACCGTTGCGCTCATCGTCCGCCCGCCTTGCCGAACAGTGCTGCCTTATAGTCCGGTGCGATGACCTGCAGCAGATACCGCTCGTTGCCGCAGCGATAGAGGCAAGTGCCCCGTTCGGGGTATTTGATGAGTTCAAATTCGCTCGGCTCGACCTGCAATGCATCCATATATTCTTTCGGGTTGATCTGCCCGGCGTTGAACAGGAACTGATGGGTCGGGATGGAGAACAGCGGCTTCGTGTACTCCCGGATGGCGGGAATCAAAAAGTCCTCGATGTTCTGGCTGGCCAGAATGATCGAGGAGTCCTTTTTACGCACACGCTTCATGGCGTTGCGGATATATTCGATTGCGGTCATATTGGTGAGGAACAGATACAGCTCGTCAATGCTGGCGGCTGTGCTGCCCCGGCCCAAAAGCTGATTGCTCATGAAGGACAGAATGTTGAAGAGCATGGCGTCTTTCAGGCGCTTGTTGGTATCCAGCAAGCCTTTCACGCCGAACACCAGGAAGTCGCTGCCGGTGATGTTGGTGTGGCCGTTGAAGTATTTGCTTTCTGCGCCGACGCACATGGAATGGATGCCGAGACAGACCTCCTGCAGCGTTTCTTCGGTATAGAGGTACTTGCGCTGCTTGTCGTAGCCATAGAATTCTTCCTCACACAGCTTGTAGAAGTCCTCCATGATGGGAAAGTCGGATGGCTTTTTCATGCTGTAATCCGTGCTATCGGTAATGCCGAACCGGGCATACAGCTTCGAGAGCAGGATCTCTATGGTGTCGATCTGCGTATCGGTGAAGTCCTTATACGCACGAAAGAAATCTTTCAGAAAGGCGATGTGCTGGCTCAGCCGGGTAACCTTTCGGAATGCCTCCGGCGTTGTCCTGTCCACCTCGCCGCTGCCATCCGACCACGCTTTCGGCTCCAAGGGATTGATGGTGTACTCGCCGGATAGAAAGTCGATATAGCAGCCGCCGAGGGATGCACAGAGTTCCTCATATTCCGATTCCGGATCCAGACAAATGACCGCCTTGCCGGACTCCCGAATGTTTGTGAGCAACAGCTTGAGCAGATAGCTTTTTCCCTGACCGGAGTTGCCGAGAATGAGGATATTGCTGGTGGTCTTATCCTCAGCACGGCGGTCAAAATCGACCAGAATATTCGTGCCGAACTTGTCACGCCCGATATACAGTCCCTGCGGATCCGTTTTGCCGGAGAAGTTGAAGGGATACAGATTCGCCACGCTGGAAGCGGGCAGCACACGCTCATATTGCGCACCGAACTGGTTTGCGCCCACGGGCAGAACAGAGAGAAATCCCTCTTTCTGCCGCAGGGTCAGACGATCTACAGAGATCTTGGACCGGGTCAGCTCCATGGCAATGTCAGACTGCAGTTCCCGAAGAGCCTCCATGCTGCGGGCCTTCAGCTCGAGGAATACCGATACATGAAGCAGCGGCTCCCGGTTCTTTCGCAGGTTGGCCAGCAGCTCCACCACATCCTGCAGGTTACCCTCAGCCTCGATGGTTTCGTTTACATCATTGCCGCCGCTTTTGAGCTTGTTGCGGCGGGTGGCATTCTGGATGATCTTGCGCTGCTCGCCAGCCTCCACCAATCTGTGATAGATCCGCAGGGTCACGCCGCTGCGGTCAGCGAGCTGGGCAAGGATCGCCTGTTCCTCAGTGGAGGGCGGGTATTCCCGGATCACCCACACACAGCGATAGCTGTCGCCGAGGATATAATGGTCCGAGAGAAATTTTACGGTGCCGGGCAGGATCATATCAAAGAAGTCCTTGGTGCGGAGTTCCTCGGCCTGCTCCGGCGTCAGTACCTTTGGTTTTCGTTTGAACATATTGCCTCCTTTTACCGTCATGCAGAGCGGAGGTAACCGGCAGTCGCTTCCGCATCTGCAAAACGACTGTCATGTTTTAAGTTTTTACGGCGGCTACGATCAGCCTGCCGTTCCCGCCGCCGTAGCAGGTGGATAGGGTGAGAAGCTGCTGACCGTAGGCCGGAATAACGCCGGTCGTATAGCAGGCTTTGCATAGCAGATCTGCGACCTGTTCGTCAAATCCCGCACTGCTGCCTGCCTCAATAAAGTCATACCATGGATCTGTCTTTTGCACCGCAGCCACGGCGAACACCGTATAGCGTGAAAGACCCGCAGCGGTTTGCAGATCGATCACGGGATGCTCGGCGGCAAAGTACGCATCGGTATAGCCGGTGAGGTTGCCGAACATCGTGCCGTTTTTCATGTTGTGCCCGTAGAGGATGAGATTGCTGTTTTCATCGCACCGAAAGTCCATAAACGGCACACCGCTTTGACTGTATGCGCCATAAAAGCTCCGGCGCAGGTACCGCTGGGGTTCCTCCGGCGTGAACATGACCGGATAGTCGATCTGGGTTCCGGGAACACACAGCCAGCCGATGCAGTCCGGGTTTTGTGCAAACAGCTCCGTCAGGTCACGCAGCTCCGCTGCCGGTTCCGTGCTTTTCTCTGGGGTAGTGGCTTCTTCCGGCACAACTGCTGCAGAAGGCTCTGTGGCCGGTGGCTCTACCAAGGCTGCGAGAGCGGAAAACTCATCTTTTTCTTTCTGCCGGGCGGAAAGCTCGCTGTAGATCTTCCAGCCGGAGAACAGGGAAAGTACAGCCAGCAGTAGGCACAGAACGCTAAGTGCGATCTTCCTCGTCATCCTCATCCACCTCATAGAACTGCTCACCGTCTGCGTCCGGCATGGCTTCGCCGTTCATACTGGCCTCGAAATACAGTGCGAGAAAGCGCTTGATCTCCGGCTTTTTCATACGATGCACCTCAAAGCCCTGCTCGGAAATGGTTTTCTCGATCCGGTTGGCGGCATCGAAAACCTGCTTGTCCTTTGTGTTTTTCAGCCGGGCCATGAACAGAAACTGCCGGGCTGTGGCCATCTCCATCTGAATGTGGTCCAGATGATCGATATCCTTTTTGATGATCTTCCGCACCTTGGGATCGTGTTCCTCGGCCAGCCTGCCGGTCAGGTACGCCTTGTTATCGTCAAAGCATTCCGAGGAGTCGGTGCAGGTGATCTCAATGTCCGGAATGGCCGAGAGCACCATCATCAGATGGCGGATCTTGATCTCGATATTCGTATGAGAAAGCACCGAAATATTGGTGGGCGCTACGAGATAAAAGAGCAGCTCATATTTGCCCACTGCAAGGCCGTACTTGGTAAAGGTTCGGATGCCGAGAAGCTCCTGCACCGAGCGGCCCTTTTTCTTTTTCTGCTGTTTTTCTGCCATGGGTTCACCTCCATTCGTAATACTGTTGTGTGCTGATAAAGTACCGCACGGCGTATTTGATAAAATCCAACACAGTGGTATCATCCATGCGGATAGTCAGAAATCCGAAGCACAGCGTTGCTGCTGCCGGAAGAAAGAATCCGAGCTGCACCAAGGTCACAATGGACAGCAGCGCCGCAATGCCGAGAATGCAAAAATCCCGCAGGCCCCAAAGCCACAGATTGGCCGTGGCTTTCAGGTTTTGCGGGTACAGATATTGTGTCATACTGGCTCCTCCTGTTATTTACCCGTGGCTCGTGCAACGCTGCGGGTCAGGTTGACTGCGGTTGTCGTGGCATGGACAACGCTCATCATGTTGACACGCACAGAGCTGTCAAGCCCGAACTGCTGCGCAATGCGGGGCACCTCATTGGCCGCCAGCATGACGCCAAGTCCCAACAGCATATTACCGGGGAAGGTCAGAAGCCCCAAAAACAGCAGGCTGGTCTGCATGAACGCCGTTAGGCACAGCGCTGCGATCTGTTTCATCCACTGGTTGAAACCGTCCTGATAGCCCCTTGGTACACTGAACATATACAGTGACCCGACTGCGATCTGGATCAACAGAATACCGCCGCGCTTGATATTAGCGAAAAAGATCTTGATCACGCAGTAGGCAAAAGCGATCAGCGCAAGGATGTTGAACAGATTGAAGCTGACATTGTTCGCTACGGAAAAGCTGCCGACCAGTACGCTGGTGCTTTCTCCGGCAAGGTCAATGCTTCGGCCACCGGCGAAAATAGCGGACAGATCATGGGAGAAGGTATTCTGCAGGCTGACGCAGAATTTGTACAGTTCCACCGGGACGATGCCGATCAGGGAGCAGGCAAAGAAGCCTTTCAGAATATTGATGGCCGTTGTCTTGATGTTGGCCCGTCCGCACTGGTATTCGATGGCGACATCGAAGATCGCCACGACCACACCGGCGGCAAACAGCGCCCAGCCGAACAGCGTAAACAGCCGGATCGTTGCCTGTATCCAGTCCAGCTGGAAGATGTCAGCGCCCATGTTGCCCATCATAGTAAAGAAGTCGGCTACGGCGTTATAGATCGTTTCGTAGAGCCATTGCAGCATGGTGTTCCAGATCACATTGGAGATCTGCTCGCCAAGTGCCTCAAAGGTACTCCCGATGGCATTGCCGATGCCGGAAAAAATATCCCCTAACCAATCAAACAATCACTTCACGTATAATTAAAACCATCTCGAAAGGGGTGGTTTTAATTATTTCTCCTTTCCTCAAAAGTTATATTGCAGGAGTAGCTACCTGCTTTATAATCAGAACAAGCACTGCGGATTTGTAAATTTCGCTCTACGGCTCAGACTGTTTGGAGGTGACTCAAACCGCAGTGGTTTGTCTGAATTGGTAATCAGTTGGGTAACGCTTGACGTTTCATTTGCGTGAATACATGGACAAGCCTTCTGTGGAAACAGCAGTGCTAAAAACAGATAGAGGAGGAAACCAATTGTACTTTGTAGGAATCGACATTTCAAAATTCAAGCACGACTGCGCCATCATCGATGAACTTGGCGATGTCACCACGCCCTCGTGGTCGTTCCAAAATGACTGCGAGGGATTTTCTTTGCTTAGGGAGTTGCTTGATGCCCTCGATGGCGAAAAGAAGATAGGACTTGAAGCTACCGGTCATTATGGGCAAAACCTGAAGCTGTTCCTCGAAAACAACGGCTTCTCGTTCATGGAGTTCAATCCGCTTCTGATCAACCGATTTGTTCGCAGCAAATCGCTCAGAAAAACAAAGACGGATTCCATCGATGCTCTCATGATCGCCCAATATCTGATGACGGTAGAGTACAAGCCCTATCCACCGTCATTTTACACGTTCGAAAAGCTAAAGTCACTAACAAGATTTCGGGACAGCCTGATTCGGTATCGGAGCAAGCAACTGGTAGAATTAACTAACATCCTTGACAAAGTTTTCCCTGAGTTCAAACCATTTTTCAAAGGAAGATTTTCGGTAACAGCTCTGTATATCCTTTCGCATTACGCTTCGCCGGAGAAAATCTCCAATATGAATTCCAAGTCTTACGAACCATTGCGGCGTCTTTCTCGGGGCAAGTTCTCCATGGTGGATTTTGTTGAGCTCAAGACACTGGCAAAAAATACAGTCGGTTCAACCAGCGACTATTTGCTTCAGGAAATGGAGATCACGATTGACATCTACAACCAACTCCAAAGCAAGGTGGAGGAAATTGAACTGCAAATCAATGACTGTGTCCTTGGGCTTGCTCCACCCATTCTGACTATTCCCGGAATCGGGGTAGCCTCTGCAGCAGTGATCCTTTCCGAATTTGGTGATCTTTCCAAGTTCAAAAATCCGTCCAAGCTGCTCTCCTTCGCAGGAATGGAGCCTGGATATTTCCAATCCGGCACATCAGAATGCGCGGGCAATATGGTAAAGCACGGATCTTCTCATTTGCGCTACGCCATTATGAACTGTGCGCAGACAGTGATCAACAACGAACCAACCTTTGCAACCTACTACGCCAAGAAACGTGCTGAGGGTAAGGAACACCGCGTTGCGCTTACCCATGTTGCCAAAAAGCTTTTACGGGTTATTTATACTCTCCAGACGAAAGAACTGTCTTATAATCCAGACTTCGTTCGCTGAACTATAACCAACTTCTTTTTGAAGTCCTCGTAAGAGGGCTTGGTTCTGTGCGCCCTTTTTGCCTGAATCAAAATATTTCAACTTCCTCTTGACTTCTTATAGTTGGTCACCTCCCGTCAGAGCCGCCGCTTTTCGCAGCGGCCCCGCGTGACGGATCAGAGGATAGACCAGATATACAGCGGTGCGGTCAGGGTGAAAATGAGGCAGGCGAACAGAATGCAGGGCGCTGCAAATTCAAACTGCCCGTGTTTTCGGTACTCAAAGTAACTGGTACCGACCTTGACGAAGAACAGGATCGCCAGGATCATATCCACCACCGGGAACACCACATTGTTGACTACCGTTTGGATCTGGGCTTTCGCCGTGTTCCAAGTCTGCTCGATGGCTCCAGCCACATCGCCTGCGGCAAATGCAGTCATGGAGCACATCGAGATCATCACGGCCAGAAGCCCCACAAGGAGCAGTGCCCGCATTGCTTTCTTTCTCATCATGCGTTACCTCCCAATACTTTTTGAATTTCATTTTGCTGAATCCTCCGGATACGAATGTTCAGATATTTGCAAAACTGCAGCTCGGCGACCATGCCCTCGGTCACAGTATCGCCGAACAGCCAAAGCTCGTCGCAGAACCATAAGAGAGACATCCCGGCACTGCGTCCGATCTCACGCTCTGCTGGAACACTGTCATCAAGGCATTCCGCATAGAAATGCGGCACGACCGGAGCCGTGCCGCACAGCAGAGCATACCTGCAGTATTGTCGGATCTTTTCAAGGTTGGCGGTTACATCACCGCCGAGGGGCGCACACAGATACACCTTTTTCATTCGTCGCTGTCATCGTCCTTTTTACGCTTGGCAAACAGAATGCCGCAGGCGATGGCACCGCCAAGGGCAATGCTGCCCAGCCCGATCCAAAAACCGAGGTTACTTTCATCACCAGTCTGCGGTACATCCGGCGTGGGGATCTTCTCGTTGGTCATCTCTGCCTTGACGATCTGTCCGTCCTCGGTGATCTCAAATTCGTGGGGTGTCGTATCAATGCGGTAACCCTCCGGGGCGTCGAATTCCTCATAGGTGTATTTCCCGTAACGCAGCGTGAATTTGGCAATGCCGTTTTCGTCGGTATAACCCTCGGCGACAACATTATCGTCTGCGTCCTTGATACGGAAGCCTGCGCCCGGCAGGAGCTTCCCGTCTGAAATGTCTTTCTTGGTAAGCTCCAATTCACCAGTGATCGGTTTGTTTTCCAAGTTTCCAAGCTCGATCACAGCGCCATTTTCGCTGACCTGCACGGTAAAGATCTCGTCCGACAGCACATAGCCCTCCGAAGTTGCGATCTCGCGCACCAGCCAAACACCGTAAGGGATGTTCTCAAAGGAAAAGCTGCCGTCCTCGGCGGACTCGGCAGTCAGGAGCGCATTTTCCTCCGTAAAGTCTGTGCAGTCGGCACGGAACAGTCCAAACACCGCACCGGGGAGCGGCTCGCCCTGTTCATCCACCTTGATGCCGGTGATGCTGCCGCGAATGATGCGGTTCAGAATGGCCTCGCCGTTGTTTACCTCGATCCTGACCACGGCAGTGGTATCGTCCTCGTAGGTGAAGGTGATGGGATAGGTTTCCTCGCTGATGAGATACTGCGCATCAACGGCATACTCTTTCACATAGTAGCTGCCGATCGGAAGGTCTGAGGCAAACACCAGCGTGCCGTCCGCCTGCACACCGGCGATCTCGATCAGGCCGTCTGCCGGGATCACGGAGCCGTCCGCTGCGGTCAGATCCTCCGCCGCATAAAGGGCGAAATACACATGAAGGATCTCATCGCCGCTGCCGATCTGGAACAGCTCGTCCTTCTCCAGATCCTTGTACAGCTTGACCTCCACTTTCTGGCGCTCGTTAAACACAGCGACGGAGGTGCTGGTGATACTGATCTCCTGACCGGCATAGACCAGCTCGGCGGTGAGGACGCTATCGTCCCTGACCATGCCGTAAGGTGCTTTGGTTTCCTGAATCTCATATTTACCCAGATACAGCTCTCGGCTTTCTGCCGTGCCATCTGCGGTCGTAGTCAGTGTATCGACCACATCGCCTTTGGCATAGCGCAGCGTGCCGTCCGGCGTGAACACATCTTCGGCTGCGCAGATCTCGAATTCCGCACCGGCAAGGCCGCTTTCCCCATAGACCGGGGTATATCTGCCGTCCTTTTCCGTGACAGAGGCAAACACCTCGCCGGTCTTGACGATCTGGATCTTTCCTTTTTGCGGGGCATTCGGCTTTTCTGCGATCACAAGGGTGATGCCGTCAGCGCTTTCGGCGTTTTCCGCCGTGACATCGAAATACACCGGCTCAGGGTTCAGCACATACCCGTGGGGTGCCTGCACCTCGACGATGGAATACCCCGTGCCATACGGCAGCATCTCCGGCGTGATGAGCCAGCCGCCATCGTTGGTCACAAAACGGGAGTGCGTTTCCGGCTGCGGGTAGGTGGTTGTCATCTCCACCAGCTTGCCGTCCGGATCGTAGATCTCAAAGGCCGCACCGGCGTATGGGATGTTTTTTCCGGTTTCGGCATCGACCTTGACGATCTTCAGATAGGCTTTGAATTCAGCATTGTTGATGAGATACTGATAGGTCTTTTCGTGCTCGGAGATCTGGACGGTAAAGGCAGACATCAGCTCACGGCCATCCCAGCCCTTGGTCTGCTCCACCACATACTCGCCGTAGGGCAGCGCCTTGCTCTGGGCAAAACCGTCCTCGCCGCAGACAAGCACATCTCGCTCGTCCGGATCGGCGGCATCATAGCTGCCGGAGACTTTGAGATAAATTTGGAACTGGGCACCGGCCTCCGGCGTTTCGATCTTGGTGCTGCCGTCATCCGTATGCTTGATGATGGCGATGCTGCCTTTGATGACATCCTCACCCACATCGACGGCAACGGCGTTGTGCTCCAAGGTAAAGTTTCCGGCCTCTGCGCCGACGGGATAGACCGTTTCGTCCAAAAGGTAGCCGGTAGAGGGCGTGATCTCACGGATCGTCCAGCCGTTGCCGCACACATACTCCTTTGTCGTAAAGCTGCCGGAGGCATCGGTTTCATAGGTGTCGACCAGATCATCGCCGTGATAGATGCCATACACGGCACCGGACAGCACAGCATCGCCCTGCGGCGAGCCTTTTTCGCTGTCCCGTTTGGTCAGGGTCACACTGAATTTTTTAAGAATGTTGCCGAATTCCACGATGGCAGTCTGGCCGCTGACTACGCACACGGTCTTGCTCTCCTGCGGCACATAGCGGTCATCCGCAAGCTCCGTGACGGTATATTCACCGGGGGTAAGGTTGTCGATCTGGATCTCACCGTTTTCTCCGGTCGTAACGGTTTCGTTCACCCCGTTGCCAGTGATCGTGAAGCGGATGCCGGACACAATACCGTCCTCGGAGGTTTTGATGATCTTGGCACTGCCGTAGGATACCTTGACATGAAGGTAGCCCGTGACGGGGTCGTTCACCGACTCCGCATAGGTGACCAGATCCTGCAGCGTAGCGTTACCGGGGAGGTAGTGGCCGTCGCTCCAAGTGATGATCCCACGGCGCTGGGAATCTTTCTTTTCTGCCGTAATGGTGACGGTGTCCTCCAGTGCGGTTTTTGCCGTGATGGTCAGTGTATTGCCGCTGACGGAGAAGCTGAGACCGCTGCCGCTGAAGCTGTAATTGCCAAGGACGCCGTTGGTATCGGTCAGTGTCGCCGTGTATTCCGAGCCGTTCCATTCCAGCTCGATGTCCTGCGCTCTGCTGCTGGATTTGCTCATAAAGCTGGGGATCTTGCTGTGGCTCTGCACATTGGCCTCGATCATGCTGTAGTAGCTGAAGATCTGACTGCGCAGCGGATGGCTTGCGCCGATCTGCTCGGTCACAGCATTGTAGCCGCCGGTGCTGACATGGGAAAAGTCCGAATCTCTTTCACCAACGACTGTTTCCCAAATGAGAAGCTGCGTTGCAACGGCGTAGGCCAGCTTGTCGGCTCCCTCATTCTGACTTCTCCATGAGGTAGAAATGCTGCCGGTATAGCCGTACTGCATGATTCTGCCGATAAACTGCTTGATCTCATACGGCTCGATGGTGTGGTTGTAGTCAGAGGGATAGTTCTCCCAAAAGTCCTCGCCCCATTTGGAAAGGGAATCTCCGGTTTCCAACGGAACACCGGGTTCGATGCAGTAGCAGATGTTGCCCTCATACGAGCCCATGGCCCGGACAATGGTGAAGAGTGACCGACCGGAGGACCACCCGTTCATATACCGGAGATTGTCATGTCCCCAAGTTCCGCTGTAGTCAAGGTTGGCATCTCCCTCACGGGGATACGCCACGAGATAGACATCCGACTGTTCTCCGGCTGCGAAAGCCGTTGTGGTGCCGAAGCCGAGAACGGCGGTAAAGCACAGGAGCACCGCCAAAAACAGCGACAGGCCCCTTTTGCAGGTCGTAGCAAACATAGTAAAAACTCCTTTCAGATAGGAAAAAGCGCACCGAATGTCGATGCGCTTTCTGCCTTGTATTTTGTTTTATGGTCATGCATAGCCGATATAGATATCCCACGAGCTTTCTGTCCGAGGCTCAGCCCATATCCACACAGCCGTGATGTCTGCATCCCGGCTGTATTTGTTCAGCAGCCCGCACAGATCCCGTTCCAGATATCGACTGGCACTGCTGGCGATGGTGGGATTATCCCAACAGCTTACGGCCTCACTGTCCAGCTCCAAGCCGACGCTTTTGGCATAGGCCTTGGCGAAATCCACCCAATATCCCACATCGAATGCAGGCTCCGGTGCCGGTCCTGTTGGCACAGGGGCTGGCGGCTCAGAAGTATCCTCAACCGGCGGCTCCGGTTCCGGTTCGACCGGTGATGGCTCTGCCGGTCGCTCTGCTGGAGCAGGCGACTGTGATGCCTCCGGATGCTCAGATGTGCTTGGTACGCTTTCCGACACCAGTGGTTCGGAAACTTGCGTCGATGGTTCCGTTTCTTCTGCCGGTAGCATTTCCGGTGCTGATACTGTTTCAACTTGGGCATCGGCGTCCGATGTGCTGGATGGTGTCGGCTCCGATGGCACAGCAGCGGACGATGCAGTAGCAGGCGCTTCTGTAGGTGCAGGCGATGTCGTTTTTGCACCGCATCCGGCAGTGCTTATCAGAAGCAAGCCTGCAAGGAGGAGCACGAATATTCTGCGTTGTTTCATGTTGATCACCTCTGCCTACAAGGATACCGATGCAAGGCTGAAAGTCCAGCGAGAATCGGAACTTTTTTACGGAGACTACATCGAGTGCACCATGCCGGGGCTTTCGTCGATAGATTCCTCCACGTCCGGTGCTTCATCCTGCTCCATGTGCAGACGCTGCTCGTATGCGGCAAGGACAGCGTCGTTGATAGCATTGCGGGAAGTTTCATTCATGGCGAACACGGTATCCGAATACTTCATATCGCCGTTCCTATCCTTATAGCTGCGATATGGCATTCGGGCGAACAGTCCGTTTTTGCTGTCCATGACTGCAATGTCCCGCACGACATATTCGCCGCCGAGGATCACACTGGCGTATGCTTTAATGCGGTTGTTTTCGCCGACCATGCGGTCGATCTGTGCTTTGATCTTCATTGTTGTACCTCCATTTTCTGTTTTACCATGCGAAAAAGGTAAAGCCCATATGCTCCTGCACTTCCTCCGGGAAAATGTCCTCGACCTCCGCAAAGCGCTGTTTGTATCGCTCCACTTCCGCATCTGTCAGCGAGCGGAAGTTTTCGCCGTCTGTACCAACGACAAAGAACGGCCCGGCGATCACATCTCCGTTCAGGCGGCGGTTTCCGTCCATCCCCATGAGCTTAGACTCCTCATTGCAGACGAGGAGCGTGCCGTCGCCGTTGCCGATGACCTCGATCATGCCGCCGACCGTTTCCTGCAGATCCTCAAGCTGGTCGGTGATGTTCAGCTTATAGGGAGCTTCATGGGGTTCCACCATGACAACACGAAGGATCTTAGACATTGGGTTCACCGCCTTGCTGCTCCGCCCAGCGCACCGACAAGTGGATGAGCGCCGCCCGCTGTTCCTTGGCAGAAAGGCTGTCCAGAAAATCCAGAAGCGTGATGCCCTCCGGCTCCGGTTTGTCCGGAGTGCCGGGGGCTTTTCTGCAATCGTTGCAGAGCTTTTCTCTCCGGACGATCACCGTGCGGTCATCCTGCTCGGCAAAGGACAGAATGTCATTGTAGGAAAAGCCTACCCGCTTGCGGATCTCATAGGGGATGGTGATACGCCCACGCTTTCCGAGGATGCGGTACAGCTTAGTCATCCCCGTCACCTCCGGCCATCTGCTCTTTCAGGCATTCGCCGCAGCAGGGACAGCAGTACGGGCAATCCTCGCAATCCTCGTTGTAGCTTTTACAGAAGGCATCGTCCTCTGCTTTCTGGATCACGATGCGTTTTCCGTCCACAAAGGCTTCCGCCATAACGCCGGGGATGATGCCGACAGCCTCCAGCGCATCAGTAGGGACGGGGATCAGTTCAAAATCATATTTCATGGTAGAGTATCCTTTCATTCAGAATTTCCTGGGAATCCAGCCGGTCAAACAGCGTGAGCTGCACGCAGGATCGGGCCAGCTCCGTGGTGTCGTAGTTGGAGATCAGCAGCTCCGGGTACTGTTTTCCGTTTTCGTATCGCTGCGCAATGTTGGATAGTCGGGAGATGCCCTCGACCACAATGCCGGGGCGGTCATACAGTGCCCGGATCTCCGGGCAATCGTTGTAAGAGAGCAAAAATTTCCCCTTGATTCCAAGCAGCGCATCGGCAAGTCCAGCATGGTCAAAGCCGTCTGAGGAAACCGCCTCGTAATACTGATCTGCGTTGTAATACGGCGGGTCGCAGTAGAAAAAGCTCTCCGGACGATCATACTGCCGGATGAGCTTCACACAGTCCTTGTTTTCGATGACGACCTTTTGCAGCCTGCCTGCTGCCGATTCGATCAGCGGAAAGTTGTTCCACATGGCATGGGGCTGGCTGCCGAAGGTCGAGGTCCCAGCTGCGTAGCTGTACCGGATCAGCGCATAGTAATAGGCGGCCCGCCGTACATCCGGGAGTACGGCTTGAGAATGCAGCATTCCCTTCATATACTCGAAGTCCAAACGGGAATTGAGCATATACCGCAGCTCGTTCCGCAGGGCCTCCGGCTGCTCCCGGACACAGCGGTACAGGTTCACAAGATTACCGTTGAAGTCGTTAAACACTTCAAAATCATTGCCGGGCGGCTTATGGAACAGCACCCATCCGGCCCCGCCGAACACTTCGATATACCGTTTGTAGTTTCGTGGGAAGCGGGCGAGGATCTCGTCCCGAAGGGCTTTCTTCCCGCCGACCCACGCCATAAAGCTGTTGATGGAATCACCTCCTTTGCGGAGGCGTCTGCGCATACAAAGGTTCCGCAGAAAACAGAAAGAAGCCGTTTTCCATGTACGGAACATCCATACACGCAAAACGACCTCTTTGATTTAGGCTTTTAGCAGAGCTTCATTTCCTCAGCCTCCTGCGGGGAGGTGTCAGAAAGGAAATCGGAGAAATTTTCTCTTTCTCCGGAAAAGTTCGGGCTTGTTTCTTCGTCAAGAGAGATATACCCGCTTTCTCCGAAGTCCAGCGGCTCTTTCAGAATTACAGAGCCGCCGTGGTTGACGCCGACCCTCGGTTCTACGGAGCAGAATTTGCCGCCGTCATCGCTGTGGCGCAGGTGGTAGCAATACAGTCCCTCCGGAATGTCTGCATCCGTCAGTCGGGCATTCGAGAACAGCGCTGTTTTACCGAGTAGCTCGATTTTCTCGTATTCATCGTCCTCCAGATTGATATAGCTTGTCCCGGCTGCATTCAGAGCGAGTCCATAGTCCAGCGGTTCCAGCCCCATCAGCTCGCAGCTGAGATCAATGGCCTCCCGCTCTGTTTCGGGGAGCCATTCTTCGATTCGTACTCCGTTCTGATAGCGGTATCTTCCGCAGTTATGGCCGATGTCCTCATCAGCCCACTCGTGCTCGATCTCCACATTGGGGAACATCTCCGCCAGCTTTTCCATTACCGGGTGCGGGGCAGACCATGCCGTCAGGAAGTTCAGGGCATCCCCCTCCTGATAGTTTACTTCCGCCTCGCCGTAGCCGTAGGAATTCCATTTGGTGCCCCAATGCTGGTTACGCCACCCATACCACGTCGGTACTCCGTATAGGCGAATGTTGTTCCAAGCGGCTTTTCCAAGTTTCCATTCCTTTGGACGAATATCCGAGCGCTGCCGAAGGAAAGCGTCCTCACTTTTACGAGGAATGTTCTCCAGATCGTCCTGATGGATCGTTCCGCCGAGGGTGTAGACCTCAATGAAATCCTGATAGGCTTTCAGGCCGGTACTCGTTTGGCTGCCTGCCTCGATATTCAAGCTCTCCGGCATGGGGATGATCTTGTTGAAATCCACCGAGCCGATTCCAAGATCATCATACTGGATGGCCTCCAGCATGGCTCGGATCTGATCCGACTCTCCGTGCAGCGTCAGCACATTTGTTACATGGTTTGGCACACAGTCTTCCTCCTATTCCATTTTCATCTCAAAGCCCTGTACTTCCTGCATCGTCTGTTCTTCCGCCAGCTCCGCTGCCGTAAGCTTGCGGAAAACATCTTCTTCAGGGATCAGGGCGAGGGACTGCCCATTATCCCAACGCATCTGAAGCTGACCCATATCGTCCACATGGGTCACCGTGCCTCTCGTTCCGGAAGGAACCGGTGCATACGGGTCATCCATCCGGAGCAGCTGCACCCGTGTTCCGGGCGGGTAGTGAGTCCTCATTCGTTCACACAGTTGATCGTTCATTGGTCGTGACTCCTTTCATTCCAGTTTCATTGTTTCGAGTTCGGGACCGGCAGACATCCGTTGGTGGAAGGCAGTTTCATTTTCCATGAAGTAGTCGCTGCCGCTGTTCCAGAAGGAAACATAGATCTCACCGTCGGCAGTACGGATAGGGCGCTGCTCCAGCCCCTCACCGAAGCCGTCTGCTGCCTGCCCGATCAGCTCGTCGATCCATTCCTGTTCTTCTGCCGGGGAAAGGACTTCCCGCAGCCCGGTACAGATCACACCGAACAGTTCTCCGTTGACCTCCTGCACATCCCAGACGGCAGAGACGATCTTGGCCTTAGCGGACTCGCTGCCGTCGAAGTAGTCGGCCATATCGTTCAGATCCTCGTTTTGCTCCTTTTGAAGCAGCTCCCGGATCGCTCGCTCATTGTCGAGCGCATAGCCGTTGTCCACCTCATACCAATCGCCGTATTCCTCGTCCGTCATACGGACCTGAAGCGGACAGTAGTAGTTGACGGTTACGGCGATCAGGTCCGCCGTCATTGCCTGAATGTCCGCCAGAACCGCCTGCGGCGAGTGATACTGTCCATAGACGATGCTCTGCTCGATCTCATGCTGCACCTCCGGTCTGGCGTGTACCACAGCGTGAGCACATACATTGGCGTCCTCCAGCGAATGGGACGGTCGGAACAGTGCGGCGAGATTTTGCCCAATGTCCGCCTCGGAATAGAGCTTGACGGAGATCGGCTGATCTTCCTCATCCATGATCGGAATGTCCTTGGCCAGCCTGCGGATACCGATCTGCGACAGTTCATATTGCAGACTCAAGCGATCCATGGGCAGCTCCACAATGGCGGCCTGTTCGTTGTGCGAGATCACGGCTTTAAGCATGGCGCACCTCCGTTTTCAGCACCGCCGCACCGAAGCGGGCTATTGTGACAGCCTGCACGATCAGGCGAAAGGCTCGATCTGAGATCACGCTGCTGTCGGCCAGCTCACACAGCGAGATCTGCCGCTGGCCGGTCTGCAATTCCTTGACCGCTTTCCAAATAGCATAGCAGTCTGTGGACACATCGCCGAGGCGTACTGCCTGCAGATCGACTTCGCCACAGTTGGAAAAGTATCGCCTTGTCTTGGACCACAAGGTGTGGTCCGCAGTCAGAAGATACAGCACAGCAAGGCTGCGATGATCCGGCTTTCGCAGGTGCAATTTCTGCGCCTCAAAACGCTGGTTGTGCTGATCGGTTTGAAAAATCATAGGGGCATCATCCTTTCTGTCGTAGAGATGTGAAAGCCGTCTTTGAAACGGGATATGGCGTGCGTCAGCGAATGCCGCATGAACGGCTTCATGAAGAGAGGCAGCGCCGCAGGAGAGTCTGATATTTAATACCGGGCAGACCTCCATGGAGCAGCCTTTCTTTTTTCTGTAGTAGAGGCAGAGCCTGCAATCGCAGTCCGCTTTGTTGAATGGATACGCCCCACGGAGCCTGCCGCCGCCCCGCTGATTTCCACCGGGTGGTTGCTTCATGATGGCCTCCATACTGTTGAGGGCTGGTGTGCTGGTGAAGTACATTTTGATCGCTCCTTTTTCGTGAAATAGAAAAAGCCCGAAGTCTTTTGCAAAACTTCGGGCTTGGAAAATGCAAAACGGCGGACAAGTTTTGGCTTGTCCGCCGTCTGCGAATATTCAGTTGTACGGGAGTTCGATACTGCACCCAAAGGGAAAACAGTGGTTTTACATCTTCAAATATGCATCTCGAAAACCCGGCATTTGGGCAGCAAAAAACCCCGATAAAATCGGGGTTTTCGCAGAACATATCTTTTTTATGTTCCTTTTATGGCGGAGATGGAGAGATTCGAACTCTCGCGTCGGTTTGAGCCGACCTACCGCATTTCGAGTGCGGACCCTTCAACCGCTTGGGTACATCTCCGTATATTTCCGCCTGCTTTTAACTCGCAAAATCTTTTGGAGAGAAAAGCAGGAGAGAAAACATAAAAGTATTCGATTTGAAATTTTGAAAACCCGGAATTAGCAGGAGTTTTCGAGGGGACGAAATTCCCAGATCCCGCCGAAATTTCGAGTCAGCCCCGTTATGACCACTTCGATACCTCTCCATATTAAGTTTTGTTGCGGCAGCGTACCGAAAAAATCTGATTTCGAGTGCTGCACCTTCGACCACTCGGACAACTCTCCGTGTCCATCCGGTATTATACAGAAGTTTTTTCGGTTTGTCAACCAAACCAAGCGGGTTTTTGCAAATTTCCGGTAAAAAATGCGGGCGTCTCTGCGATAGGGCTGCGTTACATGGAGCAAAAGCCACCAGCCGCCCCTGCTTTTACAGCAGGGGCGGCTGTGTTGTGGTGATTATTGCAGCACGGTGCCATCGGCAAGCGTCCAGGTGCAGCCGCTCTCCACGGTGACGACGGCATTATCCGATACGGCGGTGCCGTTCTGGGCATTTTCGGTGATATTCACCGTGCCGGTGAACCGGCTGCCATTCTTCAGTGTCAGGGACAGGGTGGAGATGCTGTCCACCACGATGGCGCCGGACAGGGTCTGTCCATCCATGGTTGCCGTGACCTGTGCTCCGTTTTTACCGGCGGTCCCCCAGCCCTTGGAGGCGGAGTTACCGGTGACGGTCAGAAGATTGCCGGTGCTGTTCTTGGTCTCCAGCGTAACGCCGGACAGCGACAGGGTGCAGGCGGTGTTGGTGATATAAAACAGGTCGCCGCTCTGCCCGGTCAGGGAGCCGCCGGTCATGGAAAAGCTGGAGGTACCTACGGCGGCATCGCCGGACATAGACTGATAGATCATCACGGTGTGCACGTTTTCGTCGGAGCTGGAGCCATTGGTCTTGCTCATATTGCCAGAGACGGTGCAATCGGTGAGGGCAATGGAATTCTGCCCCTCGATCACCAGCGCCTCGGAGTTTTTCGCTGTCAGGACGGCATCCTGTACAGTGATGGCGGCGGTGGAATACACCGCCGGGGAATTGTAACCGCTGCTCTCATAGGTGCCGCCGGTCACCGTCACCGTGCCGCCGCCCCGATCGGAGCGGATGGCAGCCGAGGAGTTGCCGGCGGTGGATACGGTGAGATCGGTGACGTTGGTGGTGCCGCCGCCGGTGGTCTGGATGCCGCCGGAATTATCGGCGGTGGTGGTGATGGTGGAGTCGGCAATGTTCACGGTGGTGCCGCTGCCGTAGCTGAATACGCCGTTGCCGTTCTGGGCTGCCGAGGATACGGTGGCGTTGCGGATGGTGACGGTGGCGCCGTTGGTGGCTAACAGGGCGGCGTTCATCCCATAGAAATCGCCGTCCTCGGTGTTGGAGGAGGCGCCGCCGCTTTTGGTGACGGTTATGCCCTCTAGTGTGACGGAAGCGCCGTCCACCCGCAGGGCGTTTTCGTCGTCGCCGGTGGAAGCGTAGCTTTCGCCATGGACGGTGGTGTCTTCAGAGAGGGTATTGGCGCTGCTGCCCTGCTGCACCGTGCCGCTGCCGCCGAAGCCACCGCCGGGTGCGCCGAAGCCGCTGCTCACTACCGTTACAGCAGCTGCTTTGCTTTTGCTGTTCAGCTCTACCTGCACCACATCGCCCACAGACAGATCGCTGACGGCAGCGGCGGCGTTATTCTTGGTGATGGTGGCGCTGCCCAGTTCCACGGTCAGTGTCTCGGTTCCGGCGGTAAAATTGGTGCTTGTGCCGCTGCCGCCCGGTAGTTCGGGGGGATTGCCTTGGGGAGCACCGGAGAAATTGGAGCTATCTCCGTCGGGCTTTGCGGGGGGCTCGCCTTGGGGAGCGCCGGAGGAGTCGGAGTTATCCCCGTCGGGCTTTGCCGGGGGATTGCCTTGGGGAGCGCCGGAGGAGTCGGAGTTGTCCCCGTCGGGCATTTCGGGGGGATTGCCTTGGGGAGCACCGGAGGAATTGGAGTTGTCTCCGTCGGGCTTTGCGGGGGGCTCGCCCTGAGGAGCGCCGGAGGAGTTGGAGTTGTCTCCGTCGGGCTTTGCGGGGGGCTCACCTTGGGGAGTACCGGAGGAGCCGTAGCTATCCTCATCATCGGACAGCTCTCCCAGCTGCAAGGTCACGGTGGTGCCGTCAATAGCTGTGATCTTGCCGGTGACGGTTTTTTGCTTGCCGCAGGCAGTCAGACCTGCCAGCAGCGTCAGTGTGCAAAGAATAGCGAGTATAGTTCGTTTCATAGTCTATACCTCCTTGTTGTATTGCATGGGGCGTTCAGCGACCGCCGGGGCGGCCACCCATGCCGCCCTGCCCGCCGCTCATGCCGCCGCCCATACCGCTGCCGCTGCCATAGATCAGGCTGCTTAGGGTGACGGAGCTGCTCTGTCCGGCAGCCGTCACCGTGTAGGTGCCGCCTTGCTTCAGCGCCGGTGTGCTGACGACTACACAATTGTATTTTTTGTCCGGTGTAAAGGTCGCCAGCGTATTGCCGGAGGAATCCTTTACAGTGACGGCAGCCGTGGAATACGAGGAATAGGTCAGCAGGATGCTGCCCTGAGTGGAGCTGCTGCCGAAATTCTGCGCCATGCCGGAGGAGCCGGCAGCGATCACGGTGCCGCCGGTGATGGCGGCGGTGCCGTCATAGTCCAGAGCGCCGTTGCCGTTATCGGTGGGGCCGCTGACATAGACGGTGCCGCCGGACACATACAGGTCGCCGTTGGAATCCAGCCCGTCGCCGGAGGCGTTCACATGGATGGTGCCGCCGGAAATGCGGATGGCATAGTCGGAATTGCCCCCGAAGGTATCCTGCCGCCCGCCGAAGCCGCTGCTGTCATTGCCTCCGGCGGCATTGATGCCGTCGTCGCTGGCGGTGATGTCGATGGTGCCGCCGGTGATGTCCACCGTGGCGCCCTCCAGCCCCTCGTAGCTTTGCAGCACCTTAAGGGTGCCGCCGGTGACCTTGGCGTTTTCGTCGGCGTGGATGCCGTCGTCGCCGGTGCGGACGGTGTAGGAACCGCCTGCCAGCAGCACATTCTGGTTTGAATGGATGCCGTCGTCGCAGCAGTTGAGGGAATAGGTACCGCCGGTGAGCTTCAGGTCGGTGCCGGCTTTCATGCCCTTGGCGCTGGTGTCGGCACTCACGGTGCCGTCCACGCCGCCGCCGGTGGTGATGGCGCCGGAGCCGCCGGAGACGGTCAGCGCCGTCTCTGCCTGGATCCCGTCCTCCCCGGCGGTGAGGGACAGGCGGCAGTCGGTGAGGGTGATATACCCCAGAGCCGAGTCGCTGTCATTGGTGGAGCGCAGAGCGTCGCCGCCGCTGGTGACGGTGAAGCTGGCATTGCTGGCGACCAGACAGTCCTTGCCGTTAATGCCGTGGTTCTTGGCGTGAACGGTGAGAGCGGCATCGGTGATGGTGAGGGTATCCTTGCCGGTGATGCCGTTATTGTAGTTCGCCTCCACCGTCAGAGAGCCGCCGCCGGAGATGGTGAGGTCGGCTTTGGAATACAGACAGGCGTTGGGCTCCTCGTCGGCTTGGGAGGAGAATTCGTCGCTGAAGGTGTAGCGGCTGCCGTCGCACAGCCGGTTGGCGGTGCCGTCGGTCAGCACGATCTCCACCGACGCTGCTTTATAGATGTATACCGGGCTGCCGGTGGAGCAGGTCATATCCAGCCCGCTGAATACCAGCTTGACCGTCTGCTTGGGGGCGTTGACCAGAATACGCCCCTCCTCTACCTTGCCGCTGAAGGTGTAGGTGCCGCCCTTGGTGATGGTGGTGACCCCCTCGGCGGTGGCGGTGTCGGAGACGGATACAGCCGTCTCGCCGGAGACGGAGCCGTCGGGCTTGGTGGTGATGACGGAGCCGTCCGTCTTTTTCACCACGATGGTGCCGTCGGGATAGCTGGTGGTGACGGAGCCGTCCTCGTTTTCGATCACGACGGAGCCGTCGGAGTTTTCGGTGATGGCGCCGCCGTTGGTGCTGACGTCGCTGACGGTGGGGGTGACGCTCTTGCCGCAGGCGGTGAGCAGCAGCAGCGCAGCGGCTACAGCGGTCAACCGTAATTTTAAGGATCTCATGGGAACGATGCCTCCTTCTGGGCGGTGCCGCCCGGGATTTGACTATAGTGTACCCCGGCAAGTTAAAGGCAACCTAAAGGAAACAGCCGATTTTTCTTTAGGTTCTCTTTAGGTGGCTCCGGTATGCTGGATGGCAACGGGAGGTGATCGCCATGGCAAAGGCCGTACAGTTTTCCTTTCAGCGGGTGGAAAAGAAGTATCTGCTCACCCCGGCGCAATATGAGCGGCTGCGGCAGCAGCTGGCGGCGTATATGCAGGAGGATGAATACGGTAAAACCGCCATCTGCAACATCTATTATGATACGGAGGATTGGGAGCTGATCCGCCGCTCACTGGAAAAGCCCATCTATAAGGAAAAGCTGCGGGTACGCAGCTATGGGATCCCGGCGGAGGACGGCACGGTGTTCGTGGAGCTGAAGAAAAAATACGACGGCATCGTGTATAAGCGCCGGATCCATACCGAGGCGTACCGGGTGGAACCGTTTCTGGGAGGGCTGGAGCCGCCGGAGACCTATGGACAGATCGGACGGGAGATCGGCTGGTTCCAGCGGCAGTATCGCACCGCTCCCCGGGTGTTTATCGCCTACGACCGGATCGCTCTGGCGGGCATCGGGGATCCCTCACTGCGGGTGACCTTTGATACCCGGCTGCGGTGGCGGGATACGGCGCTGGATCTGTGCCTGGGGGATGCTGGCAGCCCCATCCTGCCGGGGGACGACCGGATCCTGATGGAGCTGAAACTGCCGGGGGTCTGCCCCCTGTGGCTGAGCCGGATGCTGACCGGGCTGCAGCTGTATCCCACGTCATTTTCCAAATACGGCACCTGCTTTGCCCGTTATCTGAATCCGAATTTTATTAAGGAGGCGCATTACTGTGCTTAATTCTGTCATTGATACGCAAATCACCCTCTCGACCTTCTTTCTGTGTACGGCGGTGTCGCTGGTGCTGGGCTTCGGCACGGCGCTGGTGGGCATGTTCCGGGAAAAGCATACCCGCAGCTTCGCCGTGGCGCTGACGGTACTGCCGGTGAGCGTGCAGGTGGTCATTATGCTGGTGAACGGCAATGTGGGCGCCGGTGTGGCGGTGGCCGGTGCCTTCAGTCTGGTGCGGTTCCGCTCCGCTCCCGGCACCGCCCGGGAGATCGGTGTGATCTTTTTGGCGATGGCGATCGGTCTGGCTACCGGCATGGGCTATGTGGTGCTGGCGGTGTTGTTCTTCGTGGTGGTGGCGGTGGTGATGCTGGTGCTGACGCTGCTGAATTTCGGCGGCGAAAGTCCGGCGGAGCGCTCCCTGCGCATCACCATCCCGGAGAATCTCGACTATGACGGGTTGTTCGACGATCTGTTCCGTCAGTATACGTCTGACTATACGTTGGAGAAGGTGAAGACCGCCAACATGGGGACTCTGTATGAGCTGCAGTACCGGGTGACGCTGAAAACGCCGGAGGTACCCAAGGCGTTTCTGGACGAGATCCGCTGCCGCAACGGGAACCTCAATGTGACCTGCGGGCGGGAGGTCTCCCGGGAGACGCTGTAAGCACTTGCTTTTTGCCGGGGGTTTGTAGTATACTGAAAGCCGAGGTGAATCGCTATGCGTTTATTGATCGCAGAGGATGAAGTGGATCTGGCTGAGGCGCTGACGGTCTTTTTTGAGAAGAACCAGTTTACGGTGGACACGGTGCATGACGGGGCGTCCGCCTATGACTATGCATCCACCGGCGAATACGATGCACTGGTGCTGGATGTGATGATGCCGAAGCTGGACGGGGTGGAGGTGCTGCGGCGGCTGCGGGCGGACGGGATCCGCACCCCCGCCATGATGCTCACCGCCAAATCCCAGAAGAATGACCGCATTACCGGCTTTAACGCCGGGGCGGACGATTATCTGCCCAAGCCCTTTGAGCCGGATGAGTTGATCTGCCGGGTGCGGGCGATGCTGCGCCGGGGCGGGGAATACCATCCCACGGTGCTGCAATACGAGGATCTGTCGCTGGACCCGGCGGCGGGGACGCTCCTCTGCGGCGGGCAGAGCGTGCGGCTCAGCGGGCGGGAATATCAGGTGATGGAGCTGTTCCTGCGCTCTCCCCGGGTGGTGCTGTCCGCCGACCGGATCATGGAGCGGGTGTGGGGCTGGGACAGCGACGCCGAGATCAATGTGGTCTGGGTGCATATCTCCAATCTGCGGAAAAAGCTCCGCTCCATCGGCTCCCGGCTGACCATCCGGGCGAACCGGGGTATGGGCTATGTGCTGGAGGCGGAGCATGATTAAACGACTGCGGCTGCGGTTTATCCGCTTTGCAACGCTGGCGGCGACGGCGGTGCTGCTGGTGCTGGGGTTGATCCTGAATCTGGCGAATTATATCTCCGTCAATAACGAGCTGAACCAGATGCTGGACGCCATCTGCGAAAATCAGGGGCGGGCGCCCTCGGCGCCCCCCGGCGGTCATCCCGGCGGCGACCGGGGCGGGCAGTTTACTATGGAGACTCCCTATACCACCCGGTATTTTGTGCTGCGCTATACCGAGAACGGAGAGCTGGATCGGGCGGAACTGGATAACATCGCCTCCGTCACCGAGGAGGATGTGGAGAGCTATCTGCAGATCGCCCGGCAGCACGGCGTCGGACGGGGCTATACCAAGGGGTTTAAGTATCTGGTGGTGAGCACCGGCGGCAGCCGCCGTATGGCGGTGTTTCTGGATTGCTATGATAAGACCCGGTCGCTGACCGGCATTGCGCTGCTGACGGTGGCGGCGATCGCCGTATGTGTGGTGCTGGTGCTGGCGGTGGTGTCGCTGTTCTCCCGGCGGGCGATCGACCCGGTGGTGAAAAGCATCGAGCAGCAAAAGCAGTTCATCACCGACGCCGGGCATGAGCTGAAGACCCCCATCACGGTGATCTCCACCAGCCTTAAGGTGCTGGAGATGGAGACCGGCAAGCAGAAATGGATCGACAAGGCGCAGGCGCAGACGGAAAAGCTCACCGAGCTGGTGAATGCGCTGGTGACTCTGTCCCGCATGGATGAGGAGGAATCCCCGCTGCGCATGCGTCCGTTTGCCGTCAGCGAGGCGGTGGGGGAAACGGCGGAATCTTTTCGGGACTTTGCGGCGACCCGGGGGCATGCGCTGACGGTGGAGGTGACGCCTGGGCTGGAATACACCGGCGATGAATACGCCGTGCGGCAGCTGGTGTCCATCCTGCTGGATAACGCCGTCAAATACGCCGATCCGGACACGCCCATTCAGCTGTCGCTGACAGCGGCGAAAAAGGGCGTACAGCTGCGCACGGTCAACGCCTGTGCCAACGTGGAGCCAGACAAGCTGCCCCGGCTGTTTGACCGATTTTATCGGGCGGAGGACTCCCGTACCTCCGGCGGCTTCGGCATCGGGCTGGCGATCGCCCGCAGCATTGCCGAGGGGCACCACGGCTCCATCCGGGCGGGCCTGACCGCCGACGGGCAGGTGGAGTTTCTTGCCGAGCTGAAATAAAGAGAAATGCGTAAGGGAAAAAGGCGGATATGCCCGCCTTTTCCCCTTTTTTGCACATTGACAGGCAGCCGGGGCAGGGGGTATAATGCGAACAGAAGTATGCGTCCGCCCCGGCAGCGGGTCCGGGTGCGGCGGGAAAGGATGACCGACGGTATGGAGGAGAAAAAGAGCTTTGACGTATTGACGCTGGGGGAGATCCTGCTGCGTCTGTCGCCGCCGGACAACGAGCGGCTGGTGCGGGGGGATCTGCTGCGCAAGCAGACCGGTGGAGCGGAGCTGAATGTGGCGTCCGGCATTGCCATGCTGGGGCTGCGCACCGGGGTCATCTCCCGGATCCCGGATAACGACATCGGCTATTTCGTGAAGAATTACATCCGCTTCTGTGGGGTCAGCGACGATTATCTGGTGTATGACGGCTCCTCCGACGCCCGGTTGGGCATCTATTATTACGAAAACGGAGCGGCGCCCCGCAAGCCGGCGGTGATCTATGACCGGCACCATTCCTCTATGCTGGGGCTGACGGTGGACGATCTGCCCCCGGACATTTACAGCCAGACCCGGTGCTTCCACACCACCGGCATCACGCTGGCGCTGGGGGAGGGGGTGCGCAGCACCGCCATGGAGATGATCCGCCGGTTTAAGGCGGCGGGGGCGCTGATCTCCTTTGATGTGAATTTCCGTGCGAATCTGTGGTCGGAGGCAGAGGCTCGCCGGTATGTGGAGCAGATTTTGCCCTATGTGGACGTATTCTTCTGCTCGGAGACCACCGCCCGGCTTACCTTTGGCAAGCAGGGGACTCCCCGGGAGATGATGGCAAGCTTTGCTAAGGACTATCCCCTCTCCATCGTGGCGTCTACCCACCGGGTGGTGCACAGCCCCAAGCGGCACACCTTCGGGTCGGTGCTGTACGACGCCCGCAGCGGCAAATTCTACGAAGAGGAGCCGTATCGGGATATCGATGTGGTGGATCGGATCGGCAGCGGCGACGCCTATATATCCGGGGTGCTGTACGGGCTGCTGTGCGAGGGCGGCGATTGCCGCAAGGCGCTGGAATACGGCAACGCCTCCAGCGCCGTAAAGAATACCATCCCCGGCGATCTGCCCTCCTGTAACCGACGGGAGATCGACCGGGTGATTCGGCAGCATAAAAGCGGCAGCGGCTCAGAGATGGATCGCTGATCGGCTATACGGAGGAGGAGTGCCGTTTTGAACGCAAAGGGAAGCTCCACGCTGCCCCCGCTGCGATCGATGCTGCGGGAGTGGCGCTGGATGCTGCGGTATGTCCGCCGGTATTGGGCGGGGGTGCTGACGTATATCCTCATCGGGCTGCTGGAGGTAGGGCTGGGGCTGGTCATCAGCCTTGCCGGGAAAACGCTGGTGGATATGGTGGTGGCGCATGACAACAGCCGCATCTTCGGTACGGTGGCGGGTCTCGCCCTGCTGACGGTGGGGCAGCTGATCGCCGGCGCCGTCACCTCCCGCATCAGCGCCCACATCCAGATCCGGGTGGTGAACGAGCTGCGGGAGGATATGTTCACCCGCCTGCTGTCCGCCCGGTGGGAGCCGCTGGAGGCATACCATTCCGGTGAGGTGCTGAACCGTCTTGAGGGGGATGTGAACACCGTCGCCGGCGGCGTCGTGGGGTTCGTGCCTACCTGTATCACCCGGGCGGCGCAGCTGCTGGGTGTGTTCTGCATTATCTTTTACTACGACCCGATGATGGCGCTGCTGTCGCTGCTCAGCGCTCCGGTGCTGCTGCTGATCGGGCGGTGGACGCTGCGGATCATGCGCAAGCGGCAGCAGGAGATCCGTCAGGTCAACGGGCGGATCCTGTCCTTTAACGAGGAGGTATTGCAGAATATCCAGCTGGTGAAGGCGTTTGATCTGCGGCGGGAGCAGTTGCGGCGGCTGGGAACTTTGCTGGGGGAATACCGCACGCTGCGGCTGGAGTATTCCCGTCTGTCCATTGTACTCAATCTGCTGCTGTCCTTTACCGGTATGGTGGTATCCTATCTGTGTTACGGCTGGGGGGTGTATCAGCTGTGGAACGGTGCCATCAGCTTTGGCGTGATGACCATGTTCTTGCAGCTGTCCGGCACGCTGACCGGCACCTTTGCCACGCTGGTCGGACTGGCACCGACGGCGGTTTCCGCCGCCACCTCCGCCGGGCGGCTCATGGAGCTGGAGCAGCTGCCGACGGAAAAGGATGCGGATGCAGCTCGGGCGCTGGAATTGGCGAACCGGGCGGCTCAGACCGGACTGACCCTGACGGTGGAAGCGGTGGCGTTTACCTATCGGGAGGCTCCCCAGCCCACCCTGCAGGGGGTATCCTTTCAGGTGTGCCCCGGGGAGACGGTGGCGCTGGTGGGCCCCTCCGGCGAGGGTAAGACTACCCTGTTAAAGCTGCTGCTGGGGCTGCTGTCTCCGGATAGCGGGCAGCTGATGCTGTCCGCCGGTGGGCTGAGCCTGCCGGTGAGCGACAGCACCCGGCGGCTGTGCGCTTATGTTCCCCAAGGCAACGGCATCTTCTCCGGCACGGTGGCGGACAACCTCCGGCTGGTGCGCCCGGATGCCACCGAGGCGCAGCTGTGGGCGGCGTTGGCGGCGGCGGATGCCCGGGAGTTTGTGGCGGCGCTGCCCCAGGGGCTGGATACGCCGCTGACGGAAAAGGGTGCCAATCTCTCCGAGGGGCAGCGGCAGCGGATCGCCATTGCCCGGGCGCTGCTGCGGGACGCTCCTCTGTTGATTCTGGACGAAGCCACCAGTGCGCTGGATGCGGCGGCGGAGCGCCGGGTGTTGGAGGGGATCATGGCGCAGGATCCCCGTCGGATCTGCGTGGTGACGACCCATCGGGAGAGTTTGCTGTCCTATGCCGACCGGGTGTATCGGGTGGAGCAGGCGAGCGGATTCGTCCCGGCGGAGCAGCCGGCAGTGCAATAAAAACAAACAGCGAGGCTATCCGTATGGACAACTCTGCTGTATTTCTGCATGGAGAAAAGGGGAGCCGCCGCCCCGAAAGCATCCGGAGCGGCGGCTCGAAGAGGAAAACAAACCGGTAAAGCAATAAATAAACGGGGCGCTGTCAAGCTTGAGCGGCTTTCTGCTTGCGATCCAGCAGATACAGCACCAGCGTCGCCAGCAGACCGGCCGCCGTTACAATGGCGGCTGCCGTCCAGTTGACCTCGCTCAGCCCGGCAAAGGTGAAGCTGCCGTCGTCGGCATTTTGCAGGTGGGCGAAAATCAGCAGAATATCCGTCACTACGGTAGCCACCAGCGTCAGCGGATACAGTACACCCAGCACCGGGTTGCCCTGATTGGCAGCGGCACGGGTGGGACGCTGTCCGCTCACGTCCACCGCCCGGGAGAAGTACCAGGCACCCAGCATGGTGACCAGCAGCTCCGGCAGCATGTAGGTGGCATTGTAGCCGATGGAATAGATCAGCGCTGCATTGGTGGGGATGGATAGACCCGCCCACACGGTGCAGCCGGAGATCACATGGCACACAAACCGCAGCCCCTGCACCAGCAGAGCGCCCAGCACCAGCGCCTGACCCTGCGAACGTCCCTCCTTGCGGAATACGCCGCCCAGACCGTATACGGCGAAGGCCAGCACATAGTCCAGCAGGATCACCGCCACTACCGACAGAGGCGTGGTGCAATAGGACAGCGCACTGGCGCCCAGCGCCAGCTGCAGCAGGCTGTATACGAGACTGCTGAACAGCCCCCAGCCGGTGCCATAGCGGTAGGCGATGAGCAGGATGGGCAGGGCGCTGCACGCCGTCACGCTGCCGCCATAGGGCATATCCAGCAGCTTGATCAGGCTCAGCACGGTAGCGATCGCCAGCAGCAGACCGCTTTCCACTAAGCGCAGGACTTTTGTGTTTTCTTTCATGAATTTTTCCTCCTTGGTGAGCGGCTGCGGAGCAATGAAAAAGACCCCCGCCGCAGCGAAGGTCTGAAAACGGCGGACGACCACAGCCGCACCGCCCGAAAACATCCCTCCGCCGGTATTACCCGGATCAGGTCATAGGGTTGAGCGGTCACACCGCACTCTCAGCCGCCGTAGGGCAGCACCCCTTGTTCGTAGCCACTATTCAGTTGACAACTGACAGGATACGCCAAAATCCGCCATTTGTCAAGTGTTATTTTTTATTTGAATATCCTGCACGGTCAAAACCGTGTCCCGCACGGTGAAATGAATCTCAAAGCCCGCAAAATCCATACCGTATACCCGGTCGGGATCCTGCTGATAGGAGGGACGGGGATCCAGACGCAGCACCGCCAGCAGCGCCTCCTGCTTGGCGGGGGGCAGCAGTGCCAGCAGCGCCGGATCACATTCTGCCGTCAGGGGGCTGTGCTGCAGCCCGGTGACAAACCCGCCGGCAGCATCCGGATGGCTGTCGGTATAGGGCAGATAGGGCTTGATATCCAGAATGGGGGTGCCGTCCATCAGGTCGGCACCGCTGACGACCAGTACCGTCCCCTCCGGCGTGTCCGGCACGATCCGCTCCAGCCGCACCGAGGAAAGCCCCATGGGATTGGGACGATAGGGGGAGCGGGTGGCAAATACCCCCATGCGGGTGTTGCCGCCCAGCCGGGGCGGACGCACCGTAGGCGACCAGCCGGTCTTCTGCACCTGAGAAAAGTGCCAGATCAGCCACAGGTGGGAAAAGCCCTCCAGCCCCCGCAGGGCGTCCGGGTTGCGGTATTCCGGCTCAAACACGATGGTCGCTTCCAGCTGCGGCACGATGCCGCTCTGCCGGGGAACACCAAACTTATCCGGAAAATCCGTGCGGATGCGGGCGATAGGGGTGCAGGTCAAAGGGGTCATGATCATTTCTCCTTGCGGTCGGACTGGCGGGCGGCGGTCTGGCGGGCATGCGCCTGCGACAGCAGCCGCTTCTGCTCCGTCTCGGACAGGCGGCGGAATGTCTGCAGCAGCTCCTGCTCCCGGGGGGACAGCGTCGTGCTCCCGGTGCCGTTTTCCAGCACGCCGTCGGGGGCATCCTCCTGCCCCAGCAGATACCCGACCGATACATGGAAGAGCCGTGCCAGAGTCAACAGGCTGTCCTGATCGGGGTTAGCTCTGCCGGTTTCATATTTGGTATAGGTAGTGCGGTGGATGTTCAGACTGTCCGCAACCGTCTGCTGCGTCATGCCGCTGGCTTGCCGTAAGCAACGCAGACGGGCAGGAAATACGGATGACCGTTCTTCGTCCATCGAAACCCTCCTCACTGTAAAGGTGTAGGTGCGACTAAACACCGGATACAATCATACCATGATTGTGCTAAAAGTACAATCGATTAGAGTGCCAAAAAATGTGATGATTATTCACCATTCCTGTATTGTAAGCACTTTCATGACAAAATGACCAGTTGTATTTTATTCTATAAGCTGGTATACTGTCGAATTATAGTGGGTTGCAGCGGGCGATAAACAGCGAAAGGTGCACCGGAATTGGGGAGAGCAGGTGTCATATGAAGAAATTTGTGGAAAAACACGCCGCCGGGACAGGAGTGCCCGGCTGGCTGCTGCCGGCGGTCGCCGGCGTTGCCGCTGCCGCCTTGGCGGCGGGGGCTGTCTGGGGGGTAAGCGTCTGGCTGCGCCGACCGGTGCAGCCTGCGGGGATCCCGCTGGCATCGACGGTGAGTGCGGACAGCGCTCCGCCCACCACCACGGAGGCACCGACTACGACGGAAGCACCCACGGAGCCCCCCGCCACCACGACGGCTGCTCCGACCACGACCACCCGGAAGCGCACCACCACCAGCAAGACCTACCCGAAGGTGACGGCACCTGTGACGGTGCCGGCGCCTTCGGATCCGAAGCAGGAGCAGGCGGAGCGCCCCAGTCAGCCGCAGGATTCCAAGCCCATGACGCTGGAGCGGGTGCGACAGGAGCTGGGCGGCGCCGGGCATATTCTGGGGGTGGATGTGTGGCGGCAGACCGCCGCCGAGGCTCCCATCGACTGGCAGAGGGTCAAGGCAGCCGGGGTCACCTTTGCGATCATTCGGGTCGGCGGGCGTTCCTGGGGGACGGCTGCGGAAAACGGCGGCATCTATGAGGACACCAAATTCGATGAAAACATCCGGGGCGCCATCGCTGCGGGGATTCAGGTGGGTGTGTATTTTTATTCAGCGGCGATCACAGAGAAGGAAGCGCTGGAGGAGGCGCAGTTTGTGCTGGATAAGCTCCAGCCCTATCGGGAGCAGATCACCTGGCCGGTGGCATACGATTTTGAGACATTCGATCTGGGGCGGGTGCAGCTGTGCCTGAACCCGCCGGATGCCCCCACAGAGGAGCAGAAAAGGATCCTGAACCGAGAGGGACGCATCACCTCTTATTCGGACGTCACCGATAACGCCATCGCTTTCATGGAATATATCGCTCAGGCGGGCTACACGCCCATGCTGTACACCTATCGGAATACGCTGTGGCGGCAGTTTGAGACCGGGCGGCTGGGAAAGTACCGCATCTGGATGGCGCAATACGTCAACCAGCTGTCTGCCAAGCGGTACGGCGGCCCCCACGCCGTGTGGCAGTGCGCCAGCGACGGGCAGATCGACGGCATCCGGGGGCGAGTGGATGTGAACATCGCCTATGAGGATCTGTATAAGTGTGACGAAACGTATGTGAAGGAGCCGGAATGGCCGGTGACGATGGAATTTGAACCGGTGGAGGACACGGTG
Source organism: uncultured Eubacteriales bacterium (assembly GCA_934630515.1). GTDB lineage: Bacteria > Bacillota > Clostridia > Oscillospirales > Acutalibacteraceae > UBA5905. The sequence continues at coordinate 42,647 of CAKTVV010000005.1, forward strand.
GAGGCCACCGCCAACCATCTGGGGCTGCGTCTGTCGCCGGATGCGGCGCTGCCCAACCGGTACGCCACCGGACGCAAGGGACAGCGGTTCCGCCGCACCGGCGTCAATGCGGAAAAGGGCTGGTCCCGGCTGGAACTGGAGGACGGCACGGTGGTGTACAGCTCCAACGACTATCTGACCGATCCGATGGGGGAAAAACCGGCGGAGTAGGAGCGTCTCCGGGAGAAAAAAAGAAAATTTACGAAAAAGGGATTGACAAACGCCGCTGCATTGCATAATATGGAAAGGCAGAAAGGCGACGGTGCCTTTCCATAAAAACATGCTCCGCCGGTCACTCCCTTGACCGCCGGTGTTCTGGAAGGATGAATGGGGATTATGGTATTTGAAAAGCTGAAAGCAATTCTGGCGGCGCAGTTTGAGGTGGATCCCGAGTCCATCACGGCCGAGACGGATATTGTGGACGATCTGGGCGCCGATTCTCTGGATCTGGTGGATATGCTCATGTCGCTGGAGGACGAGTTTAACATCGGCGAGGTGCCGGATGAGATGATCGAGAAGATCCATACCGTGGGGCAGCTGGTGTCCTATATCGAAGAAAATATGTAAAAGCTGCTGCAGAGCAGTGAAAAGGGGCAGAGGGAGTCTCTGCCCCTTTTTGTCAAAATAAGCGGAAAGGCGGAAACGGCTGTGACCGTGATCCCTATGGCACAGGAGCATATTCCGGCGCTGGCGGCACTGGAGCGCACCTGCTTTGCCGTCCCCTGGTCGGCGGCGGCGCTGGTGGAGGAGCTGGAGAACCCTCATGCTGCCTTTCAGGTGGCGGTGGACGGGACCGGACAGGTGCTGGGTTATGTGGGTTGCTACTGCGTGGCGGATGAGGGGCAGATCGCCAATGTGGCGGTGGCGCCTGCCGCCCGGCGGCAGGGAGTGGCACGGGCGCTGCTGGCGGCGCTGGAGCGATTGGCGGCGGAGCGGGGGCTGTCCCGCCTGACGCTGGAGGTGCGGGTGTCCAATACCCCCGCCATCGCTCTCTACGAGGGTGCCGGATTCGTCCGGGACGGGGTGCGCCCCGGGTTTTACCGGGAGCCTCGGGAGGACGCCGCCATCTATTCCAAGTATTGTCCGAATCGATGAGGTGGAACGACCATGTACATATTAGGTATTGAATCCTCCTGCGATGAGACGGCTGCCTCCGTGGTGGAGGACGGCCGTCGGGTGCTGTCCAATGTGGTGGCGTCGCAGGTGGAGGAGCATCGGCTCTACGGCGGCGTGGTGCCGGAGATCGCCAGCCGCCGCCATGCGGAAGCCATCAGCGGGGTGGTGCGGCAGGCGCTGGAGCAGGCGGGAAAGACCCCGGAGCAGCTGGACGGCATCGCCGTCACCTACGCCCCCGGTCTGATCGGGGCGCTGCTGGTGGGGGTGGGCTTTGCCAAGGGGCTGGCGCTGGCGACGGGCAAGCCGCTGATCCCCACCCATCATCTGCGCTCCCACATCGCCGCCAACTATCTGGCACACCCGGAGCTGGAGCCGCCCTTTTTGTGCTTGGTGGTGTCCGGCGGGCATAGCCACATTGTGCAGGTGGAGGATTACACCCGCTTTCGGGTGATCGGGCATACCCGGGACGATGCGGCGGGGGAATGCTACGACAAAGCCGCCCGGGCGATGGGGATGCCCTATCCCGGCGGCGTGGCGCTGGATCGGCTGGCGGCACAGGGGGATCCCCACGCCTATACGCTGCCCCGCCCCCGGGTGGAGGGCAGTCCCTACGATTTCAGCTTTTCGGGTCTGAAAACGGCGGTCATCAACCTGCTGCATAATGCGCAGCAAAAGGGCGAGACGGTATGCAGGGAGGATCTGTGCGCCAGCTTTCAGCACCGGGTGACGGAGCTGCTGGTGGAGAATACCATGCGGGCTGCCGCCGATACCGGGGCGCAAACGATCGTGCTGGCGGGGGGCGTTTCAGCCAACTCCGGACTGCGTGCCGGGATGGAGGCGGCGTGCGCCCGGGCGGGCTATCGGCTGTTTGCTCCGCCCCTGTCCCTGTGCGGGGATAACGGGGCGATGGTGGCGGCGCAGGGCTATTATGAGCTGCTGGCGGGGCATACCGCCGGGATGGAGCTGAATGCGGCGGCGACCATGAGCATAGAATAAGTGACCCATCGGGGCGGTGCCCCGAGCAAAATACAAGCATACGATAACAGGAGGGAAATCGCATGACCAATGTATTTGACATCACATCCTTTGGCGCCGTAGGGGACGGAAAGACCGACTGCACGGCGGCGGTACAGGAGGCGATCGAGGCGGCTTCCGGCTGCCGGGGCAAGGTGGTGGTTCCGCCGGGCGTGTATATGGTGGGACATCTCCATTTCCACGGCCAGTGCGTGTCGCTGGAGGGCAGCTCGGCGTGGAGCTTTCGCTCCGACGGGGCATCGGTGTTCCGGCTCAACACCGCCGACACCGACTGCATGATCGACATCAGCGGCGCCTTTGGCTGCGCCATCCGGGGTATGTGTCTGGACGGCTGCCGGCTGGGGGAAAGCATTCACGGCGTCAAGCTGTGGTGGGAAAAGTATAACGGCGGCAGTGAGGAGGACACCCCCACCATCGACGATTGCCGGATCGGCAATTTCTCCGGCGACGGGCTGCATTTCGCCCATGTCTGGTGCTTCTCGGTGCGCCATTCCATGCTGCACCGTAACGGCGGCGCCGGGCTGTATATCGACGGCTGGGATGCGTTCATCATCGACAACTGGTTCACCGCCAATGCCAAGGGCGGCATTCTGGGCGGTCCGGTGGTGGCGTCCATCACCTGCACCGGCAACCGGGTGGAATGGAACCGCCGAGGCGGATTCGTGCTGCCCTACGGTGACAGCTATAACATCACCGGCAACTTCTTCGACCGCAGCTTCGGCCCGGCGGTGGATCTGGGCACCGATGACGGCGGCGTGGATCTGGTGACGGTGACCGGCAACGTGTTCCGCCGCAGCGGAGCGCACCCGGAGGGGGAGCCCTTTGCGGATGCGGACATGAGCTGCCATGTGCGGATGCGCCATTGCACCGGTACGGTGGTGACCGGCAACACCATGCGGGTCGGGCGCAACGACGGCGGCGGCGGTGTGCTCAGCCCCGATCGCAACTTTATTATCGAGGGCTGCAGCGAGTGCGTGGTGAAGGATAACACCATGCGGCGGGGTTCTTTGGTGGAGAATCTGGATGTGCGGGGCGACAATCCCCAGTGTGTGATCGCCGATAACATCGGCACTCTGGCGGAGCCGGATAACAAAACGGCATCGTCTCTGCTGAATTAACAGAAACCGCAGCGGCTCTTTGTGGAAACTCCACAGAGAGCCGCTCTATTTGTAAACTTTTTTCTTAAAAACTCGCCGGGGGATTGCAAAATGGCGATCAATCGCCTATAATGACAGGAGAAAAGTGCAAATGCAGGAGGTTTCCGATGGATACATTCAATGAGCAGATCGTTAAGAAGAAAAAGACCGCCGGCGAGTATGCCATCATCGTCGCTACAGTGCTGGGACTGCTGGTCTTGGTGGTGCTGATGCTGTTTATTCCGCTGCTGATGATTCTGGTAGCGGCGGCGGGCTTTGGGGCGTATTATCTGATCACCGCCCAGAGCAAGGAGTTTGAATATTCCGTCACCAACGGGGATATTGATATCGATACCATCATCGGGCGCCGCAAGCGCAAGCGCATCGTGTCCGTGACCGGGAAAAAGGTGGAGCGGCTGCTGCCCTTTGAGGGCGAACGGTTCCGGGAGGCAGACTACCAGCGGGTGGTGATGGCTGCCCCCTCGATGAATGAGCCGGAGCTGTGGTATTTCACCTATCACAGCAAGAAAAACGGGCATACTGCTGTGGTGTTTCAGCCGGACAACCGGGTGCTGAGCGCTTTGTACAGCGGTCTGCAGACCACCGTGCGGCTGGAGACCGACCGGGCGCTGCGGGAAAAGGGAATCACCGTGGAGAAGAACCCCCGTCGGGGCGAGTGACGCAGGAAAATGAGCGCCGCTGCTGATATTCAGCGGCGGCGTTTGTTGGTATAGTGGAGGTGCTTAGGATGAAACAGGCAACTGCAGCGGCTATGCGGCGGATCGAGGAGCTGGCGGTGCAGGCGGGGGACAGCTACGCCGGGCTGATGGAGCGGGCGGGGAAAGCCGCCGCCGCCCGCATCCGGCAGCTGACCCCGGAGGGGAGCGCCGTGGTGCTCTGCGGTAAGGGCAATAATGGCGGTGACGGGTTCGTGATCGCCCGGGCGCTGGCGGCGGTACGCCCGGTGACGGTGATCCTGGCTGCCGGGCAGCCCGTCACCGAGGATGCCCGCCGGGCGTTTTCGCTGCTGCCGGGGACGGCGGCGGTGCTGGAATATGCCGGAGAGCCGTATGTGTGCCACAGCGCCGTGCGGCAGGCGGCGGTGCTGGTGGATTGTCTGTACGGCATCGGGTTTCGGGGGGCGCTGCCCGCCGGGATCCGCCCTCTGATTGAGCAGATGGGGCTGTCTGCGGCGGTGAAATACGCCATCGATCTGCCCAGCGGCGTATCCGCCGATTCCGCTGAGGCGGCGCCCGGCACCCCGGCGGCGGATGTGACCCTCACCATGACGGCGGAAAAGGTGGGCTGCGCCGCCCCGGAATGCGGGCGGGTGGAGGTGCTGGATATCGGGATCCCCGCCTCGATCGTGGAGACGGTGCTGGGGCAGGAGGCGCCGCCGGCACCCGCCGGTGCCGCCTGGATCACCGAGGAATATGTGCGGCAGCGCATCCGTCCCCGTCCGGCGGACAGCCATAAGGGTACCTTCGGACGGGTGCTGCTGCTGTGCGGCAGCCGGGGCATGGCGGGGGCTGCCATGCTGTGCGCCCGGGGGGCGCTGCGCTGCGGCGCCGGGCTGGTGGAGTTGGCCATTCCGGAGTCGCTGTACCCGATTTTAGCGCCGGCGTTGCCGGAGGCGGTGTTTTTGCTGCTGTCGGAGCAGGAGCCGGGGGTTCTGGCGCCGGAGGCGACCCGGCAATTGCTGGAGGCGGCGGAAAAGGCGAGCGCCGTGGTGGCAGGCTGTGGGCTGGGGCATCCGGAGCGCTGGACGGAGCTGCTGGGGGCGCTGCGGCGGCGGTGCCTGTGTCCGCTTGTGCTGGATGCGGATGGCATAAATGCCATTACGCCGCATATGCTGTTAGAGGATACAGCCTCCGCACCCTTGATTCTGACCCCCCATCCGGGGGAGATGGCTCGGCTGCTGGATACCTCCACCGGAGCGGTGCAGAAACGCCGGGAGGAGATCGCCCGCCGCTTTGCGGACAGTTACGGCGTGACGCTGGCGCTGAAGGGTCACCACACGCTGGTGACGGCACCGGGACAGCCGCTGTGGTGCAATCCCACCGGCAATCCCGGGATGGCTGCCGGCGGCAGCGGCGATGTGCTGGCGGGAATGATCGGCAGTCTGGCGGCGCAGGGACTGGCGCCCCTTGAGGCGGCAGCCTGCGGCGTGTGGCTCCACGGAGCCGCCGGGGACGCCGCCGCCGCCCGCCGATCCCAGCATAGTATGCTGCCGTCGGATCTGGTGGAGGAATTGGGAGGTCTGTTTCTGAAATTTGAGAAATAGGAGCCTTTGCTATGAAACGGATCGGCGCTTTGCTGGTGAGCGGATGGTTGTGCGTGATGCTTTTGGGAGGCTGCGGCAGTGGCGGCAGTAAGCCGGTGCAGCCGGTGACGGCGGGCTTTTCCTGCCGGATCGAGGCGACTTACGGCGACATGACGGTGGCGGGGACGCTGACCCGCCCCGGAGCGGATACGCTGCGGCTGCAATTTGACAAGCCTGCCTCCCTCAGCGGGGTGACGCTGGGCTACGACGGCTCCCGGGTGACCATGGAGTTGGCGGGGATGAGCCTTAAGCTGGAGCCCGAACGGGTGCCGCAGAGTGCGCTCATCCGGCTGCTGCTGGGGGCGCTCACTGCCACCCCCACCGGCGGCCAGCTGACCGACGAGGGCTATGTGGTGACGGGGCAGCTGGACGACCGGGCGTTTACGCTGGTGTTTGATCCGGTCACCGGAATGCCCGGCAGTCTGTCGGTGCCGGAGGATGGGCTGCAGGCGACGTTCACCCGGCAGGAGACGGTGGATGCCGCATAAAAACACGATAGCGAACTGTGCGCCGTCGGGCTTTGGCCCGGCGGCGCACGTTTTGGTGCGGTGGCTCATATAGTGATAGTGAGGGACGGACAGGCTGTTTTTTTACACCGTCTTTGTCCGGCTCGGAATAGAGTTCCCCTGTTCTGCCCATACTTCCGGTGTAAAGGAGCGTGGAACAATATGACAGTACATCGGGGAGATATTTATTATGCTGACCTCAGTCCGGTGGTTGGCTCGGAGCAGGGCGGTATCCGCCCGGTGCTGATCGTCCAGAATGATGTGGGCAATCGGTTCAGCCCCACGGTCATCGCCGCCGCCATCACCAGCCAGCAGGGCAAAACGCCCCTGCCCACCCATATCCGGCTGCAAGCCACCGGCAGCGGGCTGGCAAAGGACTCCATCGTGCTGCTGGAGCAGATCCGCACGCTGGACAAGCGGCGGCTCAAGGAGCATATGGGGCGGCTGGATGACCGCTCCATGAATCGGGTGGATCGGGCGCTGCAGGTCAGCTTTGGGCTTAACGCCGGCGCTGACCGGCGGGAGCCCTCCGTCACCTGACCGGTTTCCGGACTCTTCGCCGTTTTTGGGGAGGAGCCCGGAAATTTTTTGCGTGGGTGTTGGCTTTTTCGGGAAACTATGGTATGATACAGAGTAAATCTGTATCAGCATAGAAAACGGAGGATACGCCTATGATCTGGCATAGTCATACAGCGGAGGACGCATTGCAGGAGCTGCACAGCGACCGGCAGACCGGTCTCACCGGCGAGGAGGTTGCCCGGCGGCTGGAGGAATACGGCGCCAACCGGCTGGAGGAGGGAAAGCCGGTCAGCCTGTTCCGGCGATTTCTGGGGCAGCTGAAGGATGGCATGGTGATCATCCTGATGATCGCCGCCGCCGTATCGCTGGCGGTATGTCTGTACGACCATTTCATTAACGGGCAGCCCGCCGACTGGGTCGATCCGGTGGTGATCGTCGCCATCGTGCTGCTCAATGCCGTGCTGGGGGCGGTGCAGGAGAGCCGGGCGGAGGCGGCGCTGGCGGCGCTGCGGGATCTGTCGGCGCCCACCGCTCGGGTGCGGCGGGATGGGACGGTCACCACCGTCCCGGCAGATACACTGGTGCCGGGAGATGTGGTGGAGCTGGAGGCGGGCGATCTGGTGCCGGCGGATTGCCGGCTGCTGGAGGCACATACGCTGCGCTGCAACGAATCTGCCCTTACCGGGGAGAGCGTTCCGGCGGAAAAGGCCGCCAGCCCGGTGTATGAAGACATTACGGTGCTGGCAGACCGCACCAATATGCTGTATGCCGGCTGCGCCATCACCAACGGCAAGGCGCTGGGCTTGGTGGTCGCCACCGGAATGCAGTCGGAGATGGGGCATGTGGCGTCGCTGCTCAAGGGCGAGGACGAGGGCGCTACGCCCTTGCAGCGGAATATGGCGCAGCTGAGCAAATATCTGGGGCTGGGTGCGCTGGCGGTGTGCGGTATCATCTTCGTGGTGGGGCTGTGCTTTAAGCTGCCGCTTCTTTCCATGTTTATGACCGCCGTGTCGCTGGCGGTGGCGGCGATCCCGGAGGGACTGCCCGCTATCGTCACCATCGTGCTGGCGCTGGGGGTGCAGCGCATGGTGGAAAAGCAAGCCATCATCCGCCGCCTGCCGGCGGTGGAGACGCTGGGCTGCGCGTCGGTCATCTGCTCGGATAAGACCGGCACCCTTACCCAGAACCGGATGACTTTGCGGCAGGTGTTCTGCGGGCACCGGCTGGCAGACCCGGAGACGGAGAGCGATGAGGGCGTATTCAATATGCTGCAGATGGCGGCACTGTGCACCGATGCAGTGGTGACCCGGCAGGGGGAGCAGACGGTGGAGATCGGCGATCCCACCGAGACGGCGATCCTTGTCTGGCTGGAGCAGCACGGTGTGAAAAAGGACGAGCTGCTGCGGGATATGCCCCTGCTGGGGGAGCTTCCCTTTGACTCGGAGCGCAAGCGAATGACCACCGTCCACCGGGCGGGGGAGCAGACGCTGGTGATCGTCAAGGGGGCGCCGGAGCTGCTGTTTCCTCTGTGCGTGCGGGGGGATCTGCAGGCGGCAGCGGCTGCTAACACCCAGATGGCGGAGGATGCCCTGCGGGTGCTGGCGATCGCCTATAAGCTGCTGGATACGCCCCCGGCGGAGCTGCTGCCGGAGGAGCTGGAGTGCGATCTGACGCTGGCGGGGCTGGTGGGGCTCATCGACCCGCCTCGCCCGGAGGTGCGGCAGGCGGTGGCGCAATGCGATACCGCCGGTATCCGCACGGTGATGATCACCGGCGATAATGTGGTGACCGCCTCCGCCATTGCCCGGGAGCTGGGCATTCTCCACGAGGGGGAGGAAGCCCTCACCGGGGCGCAGCTGGCGGCGCTGCCGGAGGAGGAGCTGGAGGAAAATATCGAGCGCTACCGGGTGTATGCCCGGGTGACTCCGGCGGATAAGATTCGCATCGTCAAGGCGTGGCAGAGCCGGGGGCGGGTGGTCGCCATGACCGGCGACGGCATCAACGATGCCCCGGCGCTGAAGGCGGCGGACATCGGCTGCGCCATGGGCATCACCGGCACGGATGTGGCTAAGGGCGCCGCCGATATGACCCTCATGGACGACAATTTCTCTACCATCGTCGCCGCCGTGCGGGAGGGACGGGGGATCTACGACAATATCCGCAAGGCGGTGCGGTTCCTGCTGTCCTGTAATCTGGGAGAGATTGCTACCGTATTCGTAGCTATGCTCCTGTGGCGGGAGAGTCCGCTGCTGCCCATCCAGCTGCTGTGGCTGAATCTGATCACCGACAGCCTGCCGGCGCTGGCGCTGGGGCTGGAGCCGGTGGAGCTGGATGTAATGAAGCGGTCGCCCCGTGACCCGGACGCACCGCTTCTGTCCCGCCGTGGGTGGGTGGCGACGGCCCTGCAGGGAGGAATGTTCGCTCTCATTACGCTGATCGCCTATTTTGTCGGCTCCCGGGTGTGGGGTCAAGTGGAGCTGGGAGAAACCATGGCATTTGCCGTGCTGTCCCTCTCGCAGCTGGTGCACGCCTTTAATATGCGTTCCACCCACTCTCTTTTCCGGGTGGGCTTTGGATCTAACCGTCCGATGCTGGGTGCCTTCGGCGTGTCGCTGCTGCTGATGCTGGCGGTGCTACTCATTCCCGGCGTGCAGGGCGTATTCTCGGTGGTGGCGATGGGCGCCCGGGCATGGGGGCTGGTGGCAGGCTTGTCGCTGGCACCGTTGCCGGTCATGGAGCTGGCTAAGCTCATCCGGCGGCTGAGCCACGGCGAGGAATAAGAATTCCGCAAGAAAGGACTGAAAATAGCGTGTTTGCCAGCTTAAAGAGCATGGGTCTGCGGGGCATCGACGGCTTCATGGTGGACGTGGAGGCGGATCTGTCTCAAGGTCTGCCCGGCTTTGACGTGGTGGGTCTGCCGGATGCGGCGGTGCGGGAATCCCGGGACCGGGTGCGGGCGGCGCTGAAAAACGCCGGCTTCACCTACCCCGTCAGCCGCATCACCGTCAATCTGGCACCCGCCGATGTGAAAAAAGAGGGCTCGGTCTACGATCTGCCGCTGCTGCTGGCGCTGCTGACCGCCAGCGGGCAGCTGCGGGCGGCGCTGGACGGCTCGGCATTCATCGGTGAGCTGTCGCTGCAGGGGTTGGTACGCCCGGTGCGGGGGGTGCTGCCTATGGTGATCGCAGCCCGGGATGCCGGGATCCGTCGGGTGTATGTTCCGGCGGAGAACGGTGCAGAGGCGTCGGTGGTGGATGATCTGGAGATCTATCCGGTGGAGACGGTGGCGGGGCTGCTGGAGCATCTCACCGGGGCGGCTCCCATGACGCCGCTGCAGCCCGCCGATCCGGAGTCGGAGATGCTGCCGCTGCAGGCGGATTTTGCCGATGTGATGGGGCAGGAGACCGCCCGGCGTGCGATGGAGATCGCCGCCGCCGGCTCTCACAATATTCTGCTCATCGGTCCGCCCGGCTCCGGCAAGAGTATGCTGGCAAAACGGCTGCCCTCCATCCTGCCGGATATGACCCGGGAGGAGGCGCTGGAATGTACGAAAATTCACTCCATCGCCGGGGTGCTGCCCGGCGGCGTGGGGCTGCTGACCCATCGGCCATTTCGTGCGCCCCATCATAATATCTCCCCTCAGGGGCTGGCAGGCGGCGGGGTGACGCCCCGCCCCGGCGAGGTGTCGCTGGCGCATAACGGGGTGCTGTTTCTGGACGAGCTGCCGGAATTCTCCCGCACCTCCATGGAGTGCCTGCGGCAGCCCCTGGAGGACAGTCGGGTGACCATCTCCCGGGTGAGTGCGTCCCTGTCCTATCCCTGCTCCATCATGCTGGTGGCGGCGATGAACCCCTGTCCCTGCGGCTATTACGGGCATCCCACCCGCCCCTGCACCTGTTCGCCCCAGGCGGTGCAGCGGTATCTCAGCAAGGTGTCCGGGCCGCTGCTGGATCGCATCGACCTGCATATCGAGGTGCCGCCGGTGGAATACGATCAGCTGGCGTCCGGACAAAAGGGCGAATCCTCCGCCGCCATCCGGCAGCGGGTGAACGCCGCCCGGGACATCCAGCGGCAGCGCTTTGCCGACACCGGTATCACCAGCAACGCCCGGATCCCTACCAGTCGGCTGCGGGAGCTCTGCCCTCTCACCGATGGCGCCGGCACGCTGCTGCGGGGGGCGTTTGAGCATCTGGGGCTGTCCGCCCGTGCCTATGACCGGCTGCTGAAGGTGGCCCGTACCATTGCCGATCTGGACGGCTCGGAGGTGATCGACACGCCCCATATCGCCGAGGCGGTGCAATACCGCAGCTTAGACCGGAAATATTGGCAGACGAGGTAATGCTATGATCCAACCCCAACTGCAAGCCCTGCGGCAGCAGGCGATGGCGCTGCCTCTGCAGCCCGGCGTATATATTATGAAGGATGCCGCCGATCGCATTATTTATATCGGCAAGGCAAAAAAACTGAAAAATCGGGTGAGCCAGTATTTCGGCTCGGATACCAACCACACCGAAAAGGTGCGCCAGATGGTGGCGCATGTGGATCATTTTGACTATATCGTAGTGGGCAGCGAGTTTGAGGCGCTGGTGCTGGAGTGTTCTCTCATCAAGCAGCACCGTCCCAAATATAACATTCTGCTGAAGGATGACAAGGGCTATCACTATGTCCGGGTATCGCCGCCGCCCTATTCCCGCCTGAGCGTGACCCATCAAAAGGCGGAGGACGGCGCCCGGTATATCGGTCCCTATATGAGCAGCTACGCCGTTAAGCAGGCGGTGGACGAGGCAAACCGGGTGTTCGCTCTGTCCGCCTGCGCCCGGACGCTGAGCTATGGCAAGGCGGGGGCGGCGCGCCCCTGCCTGAACCATCATATCGGGCAGTGCTGCGCTCCCTGCTCCGGGCGGGTGCCGCCCGCTGCCTATCAGGAGCGGGTGGAGGGCGCCATCGAGCTGCTGACCCGGGGCAGCGCCGAGACTATGACGGCGCTGCAGAGCCGCATGGAGGAGGCGGCGGAGCGGCTGGATTTCGAGCAGGCGGCACGGCTGCGGGATCGTATCCGCTCCATCAAAAAGCTGGGGGACAAGCAGAAGGTGGTGCTGTCGAAAATCCCCCGGCAGGATGTGATCGCCTTGGCGCAGGGCAGCGGCAAGGCATGCTTCGAGGTGTTCCGGTTCGAGGGCGGACGGCTGACGGACCGGGAGCATTTCCTGCTGGAGCCCCAAGAGGATCCGGCGGCGGCCCGGCAGGAGTTTTTGCAGCAATACTATTCCATGCGGGAGCGGGTGCCGCCCCGTATTACGCTGGATGGAGAGACGGAGGACACCGAGCTGCTGGAGCAATGGCTGTCGGACAAGGCGGGGCGGCGGGTGCATATCGTCCAGCCCCAGATCGGAGAGCAGGCGCAGCTCGTCGAGATGTGCCGCAGCAATGCCGCCGAGCGCATCGCCCAGCAGGTGGGGATGACCGGGCGGGAGAGCGCAGCGCTGGAGGACATCCGGGCGCTGCTGGATCTGCCCGCCACCCCCCGGTATATCGAATGCTACGATATCTCCAACACCAACGGCAGCGAGAATGTGGCGGGCATGGTGGTGTTTGAGGACGGCAAGCCCCTGCGCAGCGCCTATCGCAAATTTAAGATCAAAACGGTGGTGGGGCAGGACGATTACGGCTCCATGCAGGAGGTGCTGACCCGGCGGCTGGACGAATATATAGCCGGACAGGAGCAGGGGAAGACCGCCGGCTTTGCCCGTAAGCCTGACCTGATCCTGCTGGATGGCGGCGAGGGGCATGTGGCGACGGTCAAGCCGGTCATCGACCGCTACGGACTGGGGATTCCGGTGTTTGGGCTGGTGAAGGACGACCACCACCGCACCCGGGCGATCGCCCTCTCCGGCGGCGAAATTGCCATCCAGCAGAAGCGGGCGGCATACACCCTCCTGTCCACCATACAGGAGGAGGTACACCGGTTCGCCATCACCTTCCACCGGCAGCAGCGGAAGAAGAACAGCATTTCCTCCTCGCTGCTGGGGATCGACGGCATCGGTCCCACCCGGGCCAAGGAGCTGCTGCGGCGGTTCGGCTCACTGAAAAATATCCGGCAGGCGTCGATGGAGGAACTGCTGTCGGTCAAGGGGATGACCCGCCCGGCGGCGGAGGCGCTGCAGCGGGCATTGGGGACGGAAACGTCCCCGCAAGACGAATGAAAAGGACGGAATGAGCGGATGGATAAAAACATTATTCTCATCGGAATGCCCTCCAGCGGCAAAAGCACCTTAGGACGGCGGCTGGCGGGGCGGCTGGGCTATACCTTTCTGGATACCGACGAGGTGATCAAGCAGCAGAACGGCTGCACCCTGCAGAACATCATCGACCGGGAGGGGCTGGATGCCTTCCGGCTGCGGGAGCGGCAGGCGGTGCTGTCGGTGACGGGGGAAAAGCAGGTGATCGCCACCGGCGGCAGCGTGATTTACGATGTCCCCACCATGGAGCATTTACAGGCGCTGGGCACGGTGGTGTATCTGGATATTTCCTTCCCCACGCTGCAAAAGCGCATCGGTGACCCCCGGGTGCGGGGGGTGGCGATCCCGGAGGGATTCACGTTCCGGGATCTCTACGACCAGCGGGTGCCGCTGTATCGGCAGTATGCTGCCGTGACGGTGCCTCAGGCAGAGAACGAGCCGGTATCCCGCACACTGGAAAAGCTGCTGGCGGCGCTGGATGAGCCGTAACGGGCGGCGCAAGGCTTGACGTGCGGCATTGTGCGGCCGCCGGAAATCGGTACCATAAAATCCCCCTCTCCCGCATATAGATACCGGGAAAGGGGGATTTTTCCATGCCGACAAAAATCTATATTGATCAGGGACATAACCCGGAGGGAATCAACGCCGGGGCGGAGGGCTTCGGCTACCGGGAGCAGGATATCACCTATGCCGTGGGCATCTATCTGCGGGATATTCTGCTGGAGGACGGGCGCTTTGAGGTGCGCAATTCCCGCAACACGCCGGAGGAATCGCTGGGCACCTCCAACGCCACCAGCTTAGCCGCCCGGGTGCGGGGTGCCAACGAGTGGGGAGCAGATTATTTCATCAGCATCCACTGCAACGCCAGCGAGAACCCCGCCGCCAACGGCTCGGAGGTGTATGTGTACCGGCAGGGGTCGGTGGCGGCGGCGCTGGCGCAGCAGGTGCTGGAGGCGATCGTCGCCCGGCTGGGGACGAAGAATAACGGGGTGCGGGTGAACCCGTCCCTCTATGTGCTGCGCCGCACCCGGATGCCCGCCATTCTGGTGGAGCTGGCGTATATCACCAACGAGGAGGATGTGCAAAAGCTGGTGAATGACCAATATGCCTTTGCCTACGCCATCTATGAGGGGCTGTGCCGGTATCTGGGGCTGACCCCCACCGTGGGTGCATAAGGCGCACCGGCGGTGCCGGCGGTACGCCTTTGGAGAATGAAAATAGCCGGGTTTCGCCATTTTTTGGGAGCGCTTTCCGAGAACAGCAAACCCCCGTTGTCCCTAGCGGGACAACGGGGGGTCCATATTTTTACCCGATGGCTTTGTCTAAATGAAACGACGGAATAAGCCAAGCCCCCGCAGATGCAGCGCATCAGCGGGGGCTTTCTGTCGTTTTGCGGTGCAGGCAATGCACCAGCGATTCCACCAGAGCGTATTCGTCCTTCGGGAGCTGGGAAAGCTCCCGCTCCAGAGCGGTCAGCGTCTCCGGCTCCCGTGCGCCGGTCAGCAGATAGTTGGGGGAGACCTCCAGCACACGGCAGAGGTTCACCAGATTTTCCGGGCGAATGGCTTTTTTCCCCAGCTCAAAGCAGGAAACGGATTGCAGACTCAGCCCCATACGCTCGGCGACGGTCTCCTGCGTCAGCCGCAGCTCCTTGCGCCGTGCGGCAATGCGTTTTCCCATATCGGTCAGCAGCGAATCGCTCATAGGTGCGCCTCCTTTTTATAACTATTATATAAATTATTTTAATTATTATAATCAACCAAAGAAATAATATCTTGACAAATTGAAACCATAGTGTTATTTTATAAGTGCAATTTTGCGAAAGGGGTAATGAAAATGAAAAAATGGATGGCAGTAATTTTGGCGGCGGCGTGTTTCTGCTCGATGCTGGTGAGCGGCACACTGTCCGTCGGAGCAGAAACAACCGGACGGAACTGGACAGCAGCATTGGATGATATGGTTTGGCACCAATCCTTTGGACACTTTGTGGGTACAGACATGGATACACTTAATCTTTGGGGCGTTATCACCCGGTGGACGCTGATGAATTATGAGGAATGTACCGAAGAAGGAACGGATTATGTCTGCGGCAACTGGGATGGAAAGACGTTTACGGGGAACGTAACAAATTGTTGGACGGTGAAAGTTCCAGCTGACAAGTTTGATGAGTATGTAAAGAAGTGCACACCATACAAAGGCGATTACCGCCAAGCGGTGATTGCTTTTCAGGAGAAAAGGACTGAAAGGGAGCCTGACTATATGGCGGATGGAGAACTGCTATATATCGAGTCTATGAATGCATACCTAATTGATGACATAGATAGAAAAGGAGGATATGATGAGCGTATTTTCAGAATGGGCTATACGCAGAATGATGATGCAACTTATACCGTATACTATCAAGGAGGGGAAGTTCTCTGGCTGGGGCAATGGATAGACGGGCAAGAGTATAACACGCTTGACCAATATGACTCAATTACAAATGGCGAAAATGTGTTTGGGTATGATTGTGAGTATATCCGGTATCCCATCGACGAATTTAAGGAATTGCTGAAAACCAATCGTTCCTATATGGAGAAAAACTATTTTTATAAACAGCTTTATGTCTGGCGTGCGGGGGACTATTGCAAGGTGACGATCCGGGAAAATGACGGCTGTGTGCAGATTCTCGGCATGGAAGCGACGGATCACCTGCCGGACGATATGATCGAGACGGCAAACCGACCGCGGGAAAGAAAGATCACCTATGAGCTGTGCGAGGGCGTCCGGGTGGACGGCGGTAAGGCGTTCCCGGAGGGGGCGACCGTCCGGGTGGCACCGGTGGAGGACCCGAACACGCTGACAGCCGTCAATCAGGCGCTGGTTTCCGTGGCTGCCGGGGACAACACGGCAGTCTATGCGATCGAGGCGCTGCTGGACGGACAGCCGCTGCAGCCGTTCGGCGGGGTGACGGTCACCTTTTCGCTGCCGTCCTCTTGGACGGCGGAGGGGCTGAAGCTGTACTACGTTGCCGACGACGGCACCACGGAGGCGATCCCCGTCACGGTGGACCCGACGGCGAAAACCGTGACCGCTACCCTGACCCATTTCAGCACCTATGCGCTGTGCCATACCGCTGCCGCCGGCGGAGCGGGTTCCTCGGATGGCAGCACCGGCGGCGCAGCCGACCGCACCCCTGCCGTGCCGACGGGGGTATCCGACCGGGTGACGGCGGTGTGCGGGGCGGCCGTGCTGCTGTCGCTGGCGGCGCTGGCTGCGGTCATGGCCGGGAAGAAACGGCGGGCACAGTGAGGGAATGGCTATGGAAGAAGCACTGCGCACCTACCGGGTCCGGTTCAAGGTGGACAACGTGACCACAGAGGAAGTGATCCGGGCTTACAGCGCCCCGGACGCCGAAACGCTGCTGGAAAAGAAATACGGCAATTGTAGAATAACCGTTATCGCTAACGAATCCCAATAAAAGAACGGGCATTGCGGCAAAGCAATGCCCGTTTTCGGCGTATCGGAGGTCTGCAGACACCCATTTCCGGCGGGAGCGGGGCGCTTTGGTGCGTGGGGGTGTTCCCCGGGAGCATCTGCGGTGAGCGAAAAACAAAAGGGGCTGCAGTCATATGACCGCAGCCCTGTGTTTATAGGTTATTCCTTTTCTTTCAGCTTGGCGATGATCATGCGAGCGCATTTATATACATCGCCGCCGCCCATGGTCAGCACCAGATCGCCGGGCTGCACCTGCGCCGCCACATAGTCTGCGATCTCCGGAAAGGTGGGTAGGTATATCCCATGCTGCATCCGGTCGGTGATCTGCCGGGCGTGAACGTTCCACTCGTTGACCTCCCGGCTGCCCATAATATCGCTCACCACGGCGTGGTCGGCATGATCCAGCGCCTCGGCAAAGCCCTCCAGATGGCGGGCGGTGCGGGAATAGGTGAAGGGCTGAAACACCGCCCACACCTCGTGATGCTCCAGCTCTCTCGCCGCCTTGAGGGTGGCGGCGATCTCGGTGGGATGGTGGGCGTAATCGTCCGCCACCGTCACCCCGGCGTAGTCGCCGAGAAACTCAAACCGCCGTCCGGCGCCCCGGAAGGAGCGGATGCCCGCCTCAATGGCGGCGAAATCCATGCCGCACCGATGGGCGGCGGCAGCTACCGCCAGCGAGTTGCCTACATTATGCATTCCGGGCACCCCCAGATGGATCTCGCCCAGCCGCTCTCCGGCGTGCCACAGGTCATAGACCCCGAATGCGCCCCGCTCGGTGCGGATGTTTTTGGCTTGCCAGTCGCAGCCGTCGGACAAGCCAAAGGATACCAGCGTCTTGCCGGTGATGCCCTCCAGCGCCCGGCGGGTGTTGGCGTCGTCGGCGTTATAGATCACCGTATCGGTGGTCTGCTCGGCAAACCGGTGGAACGACCGGATCACCCCGTCCAGATCGCCGAAATAGTCCAGATGGTCGGCGTCCACATTGAGGATCACACCGACGGTGGGGGTCATCTCCAAATAATGATCCTTGAATTCGCATGCCTCGCACACCATGGTATCTCCGGTGCCGGCATGGCCGTTGGCGCCGATGAGGGGCAGCCGCCCGCCGATGAACAGGCTGGGGTCGGCGCCCGCCTGCAGCAGAATCTGGCTGAGCATGGAGGTGGAGGTGGTCTTGCCGTGGGTGCCCGCCACGGCGACGCTGGTCTTGTATTGCCGGGTGATCCAGCCTAAGAGCTTCGCCCGCTCCAGCAGTGGAATCCCCCGCTCCCGGGCAGCCGTCAGCTCCGGGTTGTCGGCGGGGATGGCGACGGTATACACCACCAGCTCGGCGCCGTCGATGTTGGCGGCGGCGTGGCCCATGGTCACCGGGATGCCCAGCGCCCGGATGCGGTTCAGATTGTCGGATTCGTTATTGTCGGAACCGCTGAGCTGATAGCCCTTGGCGTGGAGGATCTCCGCCAGCGGACTCATGCCGGAGCCGCCGATACCCACAAAGTGTACCCGGCGTACCCCCTCCAGCGGGTGGTTCAGATCGGTCATAGCTTCCTGTTCCTTTCTGCGTGGTATCGTCTATCCATTATATTGCCTTTTGCCGCAAAAATAAATACCTTTTGGCGGATTTGTGCAACTTTTTTCGGTTTCGTCCATATACATACAATCAGAACGGAAACGGAAAGGGGTCAACGCCTATGAAACTGCGTCAATGGATCGCTGCGCTGGCGGTGCTGCCGGTGCTGGTGACCGGCTGGCCGGCGTCTGCCGCCGGGCGGGTCTTGTACGATGAGGAGAGCGGTATTGCGCTGGAGGAGCTGCTGAAGGAGGATGAGGCGGCGTGGCCGGCGGCGGCTGCCCCCGCCGCCGGATTGGATATTCAGGCTAAGGGGGCGGTGCTGATGGATCAGGGCAGCGGCACGGTGCTGTATGAAAAGGACGCCCGCACCCATCTGCCCATCGCCTCGGTGACCAAGGTGATGACGCTGCTGCTGGTGATGGAGGCCATCGGGGAGGGGAGGCTGTCCTTTGAGGAGCCGGTGACCTGCTCGGAGCGGGCGGCATCCATGGGCGGCTCGCAGATCTGGCTGGAGCCGGGGGAGACCATGACGGTGCGGGAGCTGGTAAAGGCCGCCGCCGTGGTTTCCGCCAACGACGCCTGCGCAGCGCTGGCGGAGCATATCAGCGGCACCATCGAGGCGTTTGTGGCGGCGATGAACGAACGGGCGGCGCAGCTGGGGATGGCGGATACCCATTTCAAGGACTGCAGCGGTCTGGATGATACCGGCTATTCCTGTGCGCTGGATGTGGCGGTGATGTCCCGGCAGCTGATGACTCATCCGGAAATACAGGAATTCACCACCATTTGGATGGATACCCTGCGGGGCGGAAAATCCCAGCTGGTGAACACCAATAAGCTGGTGCGCCACTATAAGGGTGCTACCGGGCTGAAGACCGGCACCACCGGCGCCTCCGGACACTGTCTGGCGGCTACCGCCCAGCGGGACGGCACGGCGTTTGTGGCGGTGGTGCTGGGCTGCACCACCACCGCCGACCGGTTCGGCGGCGCCCGGGCGATGCTGGACTATGGGTTCTCTTCCTTTGTCAGCTATACGCCGCCGGAGGAGTCCCGGCAGGCGGCGCCCATCCCGGTGCTGCGGGGACAGGCGGAGCAGGTGGCGGTGACGGTGGACATTCCTGACGCCGTGTTGCTGAAGAAAGGCACCGAAAAGCAGGTGCAGCCGGTATGGGAGCTGGCGGAGGATCTGGAGGCGCCCGTCGCCGCCGGACAGGTGGTGGGAACGCTGCGGCTGATCGTGGGGGAGGAAACGGTGGGTGAATATACCGCCCGGGCGACGGCAGACGTCCCCCGGATGAGCTTTCGCTATGCCTATTTCCTGCTGATGGCGGCGCTTTTGCGATGAATGTGTAAAAAAAGCGTGAACGGCAAAAAAAACGTTGCAAAAACCGGATCAATCGTGTAAAATAGAGATGGAACATATTTCGTGTACGGATGCAACAATTCTCTATTGTAGCTCTGCCTTTTTTGGGGGATAATATCCAGTATAAAAAGGGTTTTGGCAGACGAAAGGATGAGCGACATGGCGGTAAGCATCAACACACGGTACATCAGCGATCTGGTGAGCGAGCGGGAGATCCTGGCTTTACAGCCGCAGGTAACGCTGGCGCACGATATGCTCCACAACGGCACGGGTCTGGGCAGCGATTTTCTCGGCTGGCTGGATCTGCCCGTGAACTATGACAAAGAGGAATTTGCCCGTATTCAAGCGGCGGCAGCCCGGATCCAGGCGGATTCGGACGTGCTGGTGGTCATCGGCATCGGCGGCTCTTATTTGGGCGCCCGTGCCGCTATCGAATTCCTCAAATCCAACAACTACAACCTCAAGAAAAAGGACACCCCGTCCATCTTCTTTGCCGGCAACAGCATTTCCGGCACCCAGCTCAGCGAGCTGCTGGAGCTGTGCGAGGGCAAGCGGGTATCGGTCAACGTGATCTCCAAGTCCGGCACCACCACGGAGCCGGCGATTGCTTTCCGGGTGTTTCGGAAGTATCTGGAGGAGACCTGCGGGCATGACGAGGCGGTCAAGCGCATTTACGTCACCACCGACAAGAGCCGGGGCACCCTCAAGGCGCTGGCGGATCGGGAGGGCTACGAGACCTTCGTGGTGCCGGACGATGTGGGCGGACGGTTCTCGGTGCTGACGGCGGTGGGGCTGCTGCCCATTGCTGCCGCCGGCTGCGACATCAGCGCACTCATGCAGGGGGCGGCCGCCGCCCGGGCGGCGCTGAGCGATCCCTCGCTGGAGCAGAACGCCGCCTACCGCTATGCGGCGGCACGCACGGCGCTGCTGCGCCGTGGCTTTGCGGTGGAGCTGATGGTCAGCTACGAGCCTCAGTATGCGCTCATGAACGAATGGTGGAAGCAGCTGTTCGGCGAGAGCGAGGGCAAGGACGGCAAGGGTCTCCTGCCGGATTCGGTGATCTATTCCACCGATCTTCATTCGCTGGGTCAGTTCGTGCAGGACGGCTCCAACGTGCTGTTTGAGACGGTGGTGAAATTCCAGAAGCCCCAGCGGGAGATCTTCATTGAGGAGGAGCAGGAGAACGGCGACGGGCTCAATTTCCTGGCGGGCAAGCCCATGTCCTTCATCAACGAAAAGGCATTCGAGGGCACTGTGCTGGCGCACACCGACGGCAACACCCCCAATCTGGTGCTGGAGGTTCCCGCCATGAACGAGGCGGAGCTGGGCTATCTGATCTACTTCTTTGAAAAGGCCTGCGCCGTGTCCGGCTATATGCTGGGGGTCAACCCCTTCGATCAGCCCGGCGTGGAGAGCTATAAAAAGAATATGTTCGCTCTGCTGGGTAAGCCCGGCTATGAGGACGCCCGGGCGGCGCTGGAGGCTCGTTTGGGGAAATGATTTGGGATCAGCCGTCCCTCATCGGACGGTTTCCACTATACTAAAATCTTTAGGAGGACAATACAATGATCACTCTGATTCTCGGACACAAGGGCTCCGGCAAGACCAAAAAGCTCATGGATCTGTGCAACGCCGCTGTGGAGCAGTCGAAAGGGAACGTGGTCTTTATCGAAAAGGATAACACCCTGACCTATGACCTGAGCCATAAGGCTCGTCTGGTGGCTGCAGAGGATTACGCCATCAAAGGCTTTGATGCATTGTATGGGTATATCGCCGGTATGTGCGCCGGCAACTACGACATCACCGACATCTTCGTGGATTCTGTGCTGAAGATCGGCGGTTCCGATCTGGAAGCGCTGGCAGATTTCGTGGGAAAGCTGGGACACCTGAACACCCGGGTGGTCATGTCCGTCTCGGCGGATAAGAACGAGATCCCGGCACGGGTCGCTACGCTGGCAGAGGAGATCTGAACGGCTGTATAAAGTGTAAAAGGACGGCACACACTGCTATTGTGTACCGTCCGTGAGAGCAGCGGCGGGGGAGGGCTCCCTCGCCGCTGTCCGGCGAATAGGCGTTTGTACGCCGGCAAAAAGGAACCGCAGCGCCGGACGTCTGCGGGAGAGGATGAACGAATATGGCGATTTGGTATGAGGGCAACCGCAATCTGAAATCCAACGAGCGGGAGCAGGATGGGATCACCTACTACATCCGGGGGGTGCAGGAGGTGGATGGCATCCGCTATGAGCGGTATGCGGTCAAGACCCACTTTGTGGAGCGGGGCGAGGACTATGTGGAGGTGCTGCGGAAATATGTGGCACCGCTGTATCAGCCCGGCGATGTGGTGAGCATGAGCGAAAAGGTCATCTCCATGTGCCAGAACAATACGGTGCGCATGGAGGATGTGCATGTGGGCTTTTGGGCGAAATTCCTGTCCAAATTTGCCACCAGCAACCATAACGGCATCGGCATGGACGAGCCGTATAAGCTCCAGCTGGCGATCAATCTGAAAGGGCTGCCGCTGATCCTGTGGGCTGTGTTCTGCGGTGGGATCGCCCGCATCTTCGGCAAGCGGGGCGTGTTCTATAAGATCGTGGGGCAGGATGTGGCGGGCATCGACGGCTTCTACAGCCACTCGGCATTCGACACCTACCACACGCTGGCGGTGCTGAACCCCAAGGAGCCGGACAAGGTTTGTGCTGCCATCTATGAAAAGCTGGGAATCAGCTGCATTCTGGTGGATGCCAACGATATCGACATCGAGATCCTCGGCAAGTCTCCGGATCTGGCGGAGGTGCCGGACACGGCGCTGGCGGATCGCATCCGGGACAACCCTGCCGGACAGGACGACGAATTGACCCCGTTTATTCTCATCCGGGATATCAAAGACGCCCCGGCGCAGCCCTATGAGCCGCTGAAGGCGGTGGAGGGTCCGGTGGACTGAGTGCCTGCCGGAGGCGGAAAAGGCTTCGCCGTCCGACTGTGTATGCCGCTGAAAGCGGCTGCGGGTGGGGAAGAACGGCGAAAAAGCAAAGAAATTCCCCGTATTTTCAAAAACGCACTTGACAAATGCGTTTTATGTCTATATAATATCATGCGTGACGCTTGAGGTGAACTATGCTTGTGCAATGTCGATCTCTGTTCCTGGGGGAGACGGATCGTCTTCCGTTGGAGGCAGAGCTGGATCTCACGCAGGTGGAGCTTTTCGGGAATCATCCCTTCCGCCGCCCGGTGCAGGTGACGGGAGCGATCGTCAGCCGTGCCGGAGTGGTAACGCTGGAGGCTCGGGCGCAGTTTCTCTATGAGGGGCGCTGTGACCGTTGTCTGACGGAGTTCAGCCGGGACTATGACATTCCTGTGGAGCATATCCTCGTGACCGCCCTCGAAAATGAGGACAGCGATTTCGTTTTGCTGCAGGACTATCAGCTGCCGCTGGATGAGCTGGTGCAGGATGATATTCTGCTGGAGCTGCCGTATAAGAGCCTGTGTCGGGAGGATTGCCGGGGGCTGTGTCCCCAGTGCGGTAAGAACCTGAATGAGGGTCTTTGCGGCTGCAGCACCAAGACGGAGGATCCTCGTCTGGCAGTTCTCAAACAGTTACTCAACTAATTTTTTATCTAAAGCTAAGGAGGTGCTGACAATGGCGGTACCCAAGAGAAAACACTCGGCGGCTCGTCGTGACAAGCGGCGTAACAATGTGTGGAAGCTGGAGGCTCCGGCTCTGACGAAATGTCCCCAGTGCGGTGCGTATAAGCGGGCTCATCGTTTGTGCGGAAACTGCGGCTACTACAACGGGCGTAAGGTCGTTGAGGTTGCGGACAAGTGATAGCAGCGCCACGGATGCCGTAGAGCTGTGTCATCGGACAGAAAGTAGAGGAGGAGCGATCCTTCTCTATTTTTATATCCGGCGGTTTTTTATGATGAGACTTGACCCGGAGGGAGGAAGGGTATATGGCTGTGCCCATCGGCGGTGTAACGCCGGGCAGCCCGGCGTCTCGGGCGAGGATCGCTCCCGGCGATACGCTGGTGGCGATCAACGGGCGTCCCATTGAGGATGTGCTGGACTATCGGTTTTATATCCCGGACACCCGGCTCAAGCTGACCATCCTTTCCGGCGGGAAGCAGCGCACGGTGCGGCTGAAAAAGGCAGAATTTGAGGAGATCGGGCTGGAATTCGACACCTATCTGATGGATGAGCAGCATTCCTGCCGGAATAAGTGCATCTTCTGCTTTATCGACCAGCTGCCGCCCGGGATGCGGGATACGCTGTATTTTAAGGACGACGACAGCCGGCTGTCCTTCCTCTTCGGCAACTATATCACCCTCACCAACCTGACGGAGCATGAGGTGTCCCGGATCATCGAGATGCACATCAGCCCCATCAACATCTCGGTGCATACCACCAACCCGGAGTTGCGCTGCCGGATGATGCACAACCGCTTCGCCGGAGATTGCCTTTCTATCCTCCACCGGTTTGTGGAGGCGGGGCTGACAGTGCAGTGCCAGCTGGTGCTGGTGCCGGGATATAACGACGGCGAGGAGCTGGAGCGTTCGCTGCGGGATCTGGCGGCGTTGGGTCCGGCGGTGGAGAGCGTGGCGGCGGTGCCGGTGGGATTG
The DNA here is from genome assembly GCA_934630515.1 of uncultured Eubacteriales bacterium. Lineage (GTDB taxonomy): Bacteria > Bacillota > Clostridia > Oscillospirales > Acutalibacteraceae > UBA5905. The sequence goes on from CAKTVV010000005.1 coordinate 66,587, forward strand.
ACAAAATACCGGGAGGGTCTGGCGCCTATCCGGGGGTTTACGCCGGAGGAGAGCCGCCGGGTGGTGGCGCAGCTGACGGCTGCCGGCGACCGTATGCTTGAAAAAACCGGACGCCGGGTGTTTTTTCCGGCGGATGAGTGGTATATTAAGGGTGACCTGCCCATTCCCGACGGGGATTTCTACGAGGAATATCCGCAGCTGGAGAATGGCGTAGGAATGATCGCCCTGCAGCGGGACCAGTTCCGGCAGGCTCTGGCGGACAAGCTGGAGGAGGGTGCGCAGCCCACGGCGCTGCGGTATATCGTCGCTACCGGCATGGCGGCGCAGCGGGCACTGACGGTGCTGCTGGAGGAGGCGCAGGCGGCGTTCCCCGGTCTGCAGGCGCAGGTGCGGGCGATCCGCAACGATTTTTTCGGCCCTCAGATCACGGTGGCGGGGCTGGTGACCGGCGGCGACCTGATGGCGCAGCTGGCGGGAGAAACGGCGGACGTGCTGCTGCTGCCCTCTTGTATGCTGCGGCAGGAGGGAGATCTGTTCTTAGACGATGTTCCCTGGCAGCAGGTGCAGGATACCCTGCATATGCAGGTGCGGATCCTGCCGGAGACGGACGGCGGGGCGCTGCTGGATGCGTTTTTCCCGGATGAAAGAGAGGTATGAGATATGGCAAAGCCGATCGTTGCGGTGGTGGGACGTCCCAATGTGGGGAAATCCACCCTGTTTAATAAGCTCATCGGGCAGCGGCTGTCCATTGTGGAGGATACCCCCGGCGTGACCCGGGACCGGATCATGGCGGATTGCGAATGGCGGGGACGGAGCTTTCTGCTGGTGGATACCGGCGGCATCGAGCCGAAAAGCGACGATGTGATCCTGTCCCAGATGCGGCGGCAGGCGCAGCTGGCGGTGGATCAGGCGGATGTGATCGTGCTGGTGACTGATCTGCGCTCCGGCGTCACCGCCAACGATCAGGACGTGGCGGCGATGCTCCAGCGCTCCGGCAAGCCCGTGGTGCTGTGCGTCAATAAATGCGATTCCCCCGGCGACCCGCCTCCGGAGTTCTATGAATTTTACAATCTGGGGCTGGGCGACCCCGTCGCCGTGTCCTCGGTACACGGCATGGGCACCGGCGATCTGCTGGATGCGGTGTACCCCTATTTTCCGCCGGAGGAAACGGCGGATGAGGAGTCCGACGTCATCAAGGTGGCGGTCATCGGCCGCCCCAATGCGGGAAAATCCTCTCTGGTAAACTGCATTGCCGGGGAGGAGCGCAGCATCGTCTCCAATGTGGCCGGCACCACCCGGGATGCTATCGATACCCGGGTGCATAACCGCTACGGGGATTTCATTTTCATCGACACCGCCGGTCTGCGCCGCAAGAGCCGGGTGGACGATGCCATCGAAAAATACAGCATTCTCCGGGCCCGCATGGCGGTGGAACGGGCGGATGTGTGCGTGATCATGATCGACGGCGTGGAGGGCTTTACGGAGCAGGACAGCAAGGTGGCGGGACTTGCCCATGAGCAGGGCAAGGCATGCATCATCGCCGTCAACAAGTGGGATGCGGTGGAAAAGACCGACAAGACCATGGATGCTATGCGCAAGAAGCTCATGGACGACTTCTCCTTTATGCCCTATGCGCCGTTTATCTTCCTGTCGGCGAAAACCGGTCAGCGGGTGGAGCGGCTGTTTGAGCTGATCCACTTTGTCAGTCAGCAGAATTCCATGCGCATCTCCACCGGTATGCTCAACGATGTGCTGGCGCAGGCGACCGCCCGGGTGCAGCCCCCTACGGACAAGGGCAAGCGGCTGAAGATCTACTATATGACCCAAGCCTCCACCAATCCGCCGACCTTTGTGTTCTTTGTCAACCGGGCGGAGCTGTTCCATTTCTCCTATCAGCGGTATCTGGAGAACCAGCTGCGGGAGACCTTCGGGCTGGAGGGCACGCCGGTGCGGTTCATCGTGCGGGAAAAGACCGACAACCGCACAAAATGATGGGCGGAGCGGTCAAGAAAAACCGGAACGCTTTCAATTTTGCAAAATTAGAAAGGTAGTTGTGTGATTATGCGGGCTTTTTTGGCGAACAGTTGGCTGGCGCTGCTGCTGACAGCGGTGGTCGGGTACCTGTTGGGCAGCATCAACTGGGCGATTATCGTGACAAAGTGCTTTTCCCGCAAGGATATCCGCACGGTGGGCAGCGGCAATGCCGGCGCCACCAATGTGCTGCGCTCCCAAGGCATGCTGCCGGCGGTGCTGACGACGGTGGGGGATGTGGCGAAGGGCGTGCTGGCGGTGCTCATCGGCGGCTGGTTGCTGGTGCATCTGCGGCTGGACGGCGCCGCCCCCGGCAGCGAGCTGCCGGAGGAGCTGCGCAGCTTCTCCTTGAATGCCGACCGGCTGATCGGTCGGTATTTCGGCGGCTTTTTCTGTGTGCTGGGGCACCTGTTCCCGGTGTTCTATCAGTTCCGGGGCGGCAAGGGCGTGCTGGCGACGCTGGGAATGCTGTTTGTGGTGGACTGGCGGGTGGCGCTGCTGGGTCTGGCGGCGTTCGGTATCACGGTCGCCATCAGCCGGATGGTGTCGCTGGGGTCTATCGTGGCGGCCTGCGTTCTGCCGATCTGCACGCTGGTGCTGGGTCTGTGGGTGGATCACACCTCCAGTGGAGCGGTGGTCTTCTGCACGGTGCTGATCGGTCTGATCAGCGGCATCGTCATTTGGAAGCATAAGGGCAACATCGACCGCATCGCCGCCGGTACGGAACGGCGTATCGGCGAGGATAAGGTCTGATGCAGCAAAGCGGCGCTTTGCTGCATCTGCGCAGTTTGCAGTCATCGCTGTCTGAGCGACAACGATTTTACAGAGTGAAACGCTCAATTCCGCAAAAAGGAGCGATCGTATGGGAAATACCGTTGTATTAGGCGCCGGCGGCTGGGGACTGGCACTGTCCATGGTGGCGATGGACGAGAGCCATCCGGTCACGGTCTGGTCCTTTTCCGAGGAGGAGGTCAGTCTGCTGCGGCTGCATAACGAGAATCGCCGCTGTCTGCCGGGGGTATCGCTGCCGGAGGGGCTGGCGCTTACTACCGATCTGGCGGCGGCGGCACAGGCGGAGCTGGTGATCCTGGCGGTGCCCTCTTTTGCCATCCGCCAGACGGCGCAGCGGCTGCGGGAGCATATCCGCCCCGGCACCGTTGTGGTGAATGCCGGTAAAGGGCTGGAGGAGGGTACCCACAAGCGCTTTTCCACCGTACTGGCAGAGGAGCTGCCCGGCTGCCCGGTGGTGGTGCTGTCCGGCCCCTCCCATGCGGAGGAGGTCGCCCGGCAGATGCCTACCACCGTCACCGTCAGCTCCACCGATCCGGCAGCCGCCGAATGGGTGCAGCACCGGTTGAGCCGCACCTATTTCCGTCTGTATGTGAATGAGGATGTGGTGGGGGTAGAGCTGGGCGGCGCCCTGAAAAACCCCATTGCTCTGGCAGCCGGTATTTTGGACGGCCTGGATCTGGGAGATAACGCCAAGGCGGCGCTGATGACCAGGGGGCTGGTGGAGATCGCTCGGCTGGGGGTCAGTCTGGGGGCGCAGGAGCGTACTTTTGCGGGGCTGAGCGGCATGGGAGATCTGATGGTGACCTGCGGTAGTATGCACTCCCGCAACCGGCGGGCGGGCATCCTCATCGGGCAGGGCGTGCCGGTGGAGGAAGCCATCCGGCGGGTCGGCACGGTGGAGGGCTATTGTACCGTCCGTCCGGCAGTGGAGCTGGCACGGCAGCAGGGGGTGGAGCTGCCCATTCTGGAGCAGTGCTGCCGCATCTGCTACGAGGGGCAGGAGCCCCGGGCGGCGGTGAAAGCCCTGTTCGACCGGCCGCTGTGCTACGAAAGTGAGAAAACATGGATACGGTAACGAAGAATGCCCCGGGCGGGCAGCCGCCCCGGGTGAAGCGGGTGGCGGCGATCAACGATCTGTCCGGCTTCGGGCGGTGCTCGCTGACGGTGGCGCTGCCGATCCTGTCGGCGATGGGCTTTCAGGTGTGTCCGGCGCCGACCATGCTGCTCAGCGCCCATACCGGCTATCCAGCCCCCTTTATCCGGGATATGACCGCCGATCTGCCGGCGTATCTCGCTCACTGGGAACGGTTGGGGCTGGAATTTGAGGCGGTGTATACCGGCTTTTTGGGAGCGCCCCGGCAGGCGGCGCTGCTGGAGCCGTTTTTGCAGAGCCAGATTCGGGCAGGCGCCTTGTGTCTGGTCGATCCGGCGATGGCGGATCATGGGCGGCTGTATGCCACCTGTACCCCGGCGCTGGTGGAGGCGATGAAACGGCTGGTAGCGCTGGCCGCCATTTGTACCCCCAATGTGACGGAGGCGTGTCTGCTCACCGACACGGACTATGACGCCGTGGCGGCGCTGCCCCCGGCGGAGCAGCAGGCGGCGCTGTACCGGGTGGGCGCCCGGCTGCGGGCGCTTGGCTGCGGCACGGTGGTGATCACCGGCGTGCCGGCGGAAAATGGAGCGGTGGCTAATCTGGTGGTGGATGCGGAGCATCCCGCCGGGACGGCGGTCACCTCCCGCCGGGTGGACCGCAATTTCGCCGGTACCGGCGATGTGTTTTCGGCGGTGCTGTGCGGGAGCTTGTTGCAGGGACAGACGGCGGTGGACGCCGTGCGCCGGGCAGCCGATTTTGTGTATACAACGCTGGTCTGTACGGCATCCTTGCAGGCACCGGAGCAGGATGGCGTGGTATTTGAACCATTTTTATCCGCTTTAGCGAAAGGAGAATCTCTATGAAAAAGAAACCGCTTGTTCTCATTGTGCTGTCAGCCCTGTTTGCTGCCCTCATTATGGTGGTGACGGCGTATGTGCTGCATATTCCCACCGGACTGAACGAGGGATATATCCATCTGGGCGATACCATGATCTACATAGCCGCCTCCATGCTGCCGCTGCCCTATGCGATGGCGTCTGCCGCCGTGGGCGGCGCACTGGCGGATATCCTGTCCGGCTCGCTGCTGTGGGCGCCCTTTACGGCGGTCATCAAGGCACTGATGGTGCTGCCCTTTACGGCGAAGAACGACCGGCTGCTGTGCCGCCGCAATGTCCTCGCCACCGTGATCGCCGGGGTCATCGGCATTGTCGGCTATTTTGTAGCTGCCTGCCTGCTGTATACCCCTGCCTCGGCGGTGGTGGAAATCCTGCCGAATCTGATTCAGGAGGCAGCGGGCGGCGTGATGTATGTGCTGCTGGCGCTGGCAATGGATCGGGCAAAGCTGAAAAATCGGCTGCAGACGCTGTGAATGCTCTGTAAAGGACAAGATCCGGGGCGGTGATCCGCTCCGGATCTTTTATTGTTGCCGAAAACGGCAAAGCATGATATGATAGGTACGGAAATGAGGAATGTCTATGCAGCCCATCGGCTTATATATTCATGTACCGTTTTGTGTGCAGAAATGTCCCTATTGCGATTTTTATTCCGTCCCGCCCCGGGATGAGGCGGCGCTGGACGCCTACACCGCCGGGGTGCTGGCGGCGCTGGAAAGCTGGGGAAAGCGGCTGCAGGTGACGGCGGACACCCTGTATTTCGGCGGCGGCACCCCCTCGCTGCTGGGCGGGCGACGGCTGGCGGCTATCGTGGACGCTGCCCGCCGGCATTTTCGGCTGTTCGACGGCGGGGAGCCGGAGGTGACGCTGGAGGCCAATCCGGCGGACGATCTGGGGGAGACGCTGGCGGCGTTTGCGGCGGCCGGGGGAAACCGTCTGTCGTTGGGAATGCAGTCGGCGGTGCCGGCGGAGCTGGCGGCGTTGGGGCGCCGACACACCCCCGCCGATGTAGAGCGCACCGTGGCGGATGCCCGGCGGGCGGGCATCCGCAATATCTCGCTGGATCTGATGCTGGGCATCCCCCGGCAGACGACGGCGAGCGTGCGCCGGTCGGTGGAGTGCATGACAGCGCTGGGGGCGACCCACGCCTCGGCGTATCTACTGAAATTAGAGCCGGGCACCCCCTTTGGTCTGCACCCGCCGGTCGTGCCGGACGAGGACGCCACCGTGGAGCTGTACATGACGGCGATGGAGGGGCTGGAGACGGCAGGCTATCGGCAATATGAGATCTCCAACGCCGCCCGTCCCGGCAGCGAGAGCCGCCATAACCTGAAATACTGGAACAGCGATCCCTATCTGGGCATTGGCCCGGCTGCCAGCTCCTGTCTGGGCTGTAAGCGCTTTCATTACCCCCGGGATACGGCGGCGTTTCTTGCCGGGGTCGCACCGGAGGAGGAGTCGGACGAGGAGATCCCCACAGGCAGCGCCGAGGAATACGCCCTGCTGCGGCTGCGGCTGACCGAGGGGCTGACTGAGACAGGTTTTGCCGCTCGGTTTGGCGCCGCTATTCCGACCGAATGGCGGCGGCGGGCGGCGGCGCTGCCCCCGGCGCTGGTGACCGCAGATGAGCAGGGGATCCGGCTGACCCGGCAGGGGCTTCTGGTGTCCAATACACTGATCGGACACATTTTAGCGGGATAAATTAAATTTCTGTTCATACACCTGCCGAAAAATGTGATACACTAAAAGAAAAAATACGAGGAGGATGCCCTATGCCCGGATTGAAAATTATGGTCGTGGACGACGACGGCAATATCTGCGAGCTGCTGCGGCTGTATCTGGAAAAGGAAGGCTTTGAAACGGTGACGGTTTCCGACGGAGCCAAGGCGGTGGAGCTGTTTGATACCGAAAAGCCGGATCTCATGCTGCTGGATGTGATGATGCCTAAGCTGGACGGCTGGCAGGTATGCCGGGAGATCCGGAAAAAATCCCAGTGCCCCATCATTATGATCACCGCCAAGGGCGAGGTGTTCGATAAGGTGCTGGGGCTGGAGCTGGGCGCCGATGACTATGTAGTGAAGCCCTTTGAGACCAAGGAGGTCATCGCCCGCATCAAGGCGGTGCTGCGCCGCAGCGGCATCAGCGAGGCGAAAAAGGAGCGCAAGGTAGAATACGACGGCCTGTACATCAACATGGAAAATTATGAGCTGCGGGTGCGGGGCAAGGTCGTGGATACCCCGCCCAAGGAGATGGAGCTGATCTATCATCTGGCGAGCAATCCCAACCGGGTGTATACCCGGGATCAGCTGCTGGATGAGGTGTGGGGCTTTGAGTATTACGGCGACAGCCGCACGGTGGATGTCCACATCAAGCGTCTGCGGGAAAAGCTGGACGGCGTCTCCGACCAGTGGACGCTGAAGACCGTCTGGGGCGTGGGCTATAAGTTTGAGGTCAAGGATCCGGAGAACTGAGAGAATACAGGAACAGTATGCCGGAGCCCTGCCGCCGCTAAAGGCGGCGGCAATGGCTCCGGTCTGGGTAAGGCGGTATGGTCGTGTTTAAGAGTGTCTTTACCAAATATTATACAGTGGTGTCGGCTATCGTCATCTCCTGCTTTTTGGTGATGACCGGGCTGCAGGTGCTGCTGTTCACCCGATCGGTGGCAGAGGAAAAGCGGATGCTGCTGGTGGATAATGCAGCCAGCATCGCCCACCACACCGCTACGCAGGAGACCGACAGTCTTCTGAAATCCGACGGATCGGTGTCCTATCAGCTGGATCAGACGGCGCTGTATCCCTTTCTGCGGATGATGGCGGAGGCGCTGGACTCCACCATTCTGGTGACCGATGCCCAAGGCAAGGTGCTGGTCTGCTCCGATGGCACCCAGTCGGTGTATGTGGGGGATACGACCCTCAGCGGGGTGGTGCCGCAGGTGCAGAAGGGCTACTTCACCGTGGGAACACTGGAAGGGCTGTTCCATACCCGGCGGTATACGGCGGCGGCGCCGGTGCAGGTCAAGGGATACACCCTCGGCTATGTGTTCATTTCCGCCCCGGCGACCACGGTGGTGCAGACCTTCCGCTCCAACTGGCAGGTATATTTGCTGTCCACCATGATCACGCTGGTGCTGGCGTTCATCGTCACCTATTGGCTCACCTACCGCATCGTCAAGCCGCTGCGGCAGATGGCGGCGGCGACCCGGCGGTTTGCGCAGGGAGATTTCAGCGCCCGCCTGTCGGTGTACGGCAAGGATGAGGTGGCGGAGCTGGCGGATTCCCTCAATCATATGGCGGTGTCCCTCTCCTCGCTGGAATCCATGCGGCGGAATTTCATTGCCAGCGTGTCCCATGAACTGAAGACCCCCATGACCACCATCACCGGGTTTGTGGATGGGGTTCTGGACGGTACGATCCCGCCGGAGAAACAGCGGTACTACATGAAGATCGTCTCCGATGAGGTTAAGCGCCTGTCCCGGCTGGTGCGCAGTATGCTGGATCTGTCCCGCATCGACGCCGGGGAGCTGAAGCTCAACCGCAGCCGGGTCAATCTCACCGAGCTGGTGGGCAATGTGCTGGTGTCCTCGGAGCAGCGGATCGAGAAAAAGCACCTGCGCATCACCGGCATGGAGGATTGCGAGGATTACGCCATTCTGGGCGACTACGATCTGATGGGTCAGGTGCTGTATAATCTGCTGGATAACGCCATTAAGTTCACCAATGAGGGCGGCGAGATCCAGATCCATCTGTCCCGGAATTCCGGGCGGATCTACTGTGCGATCCGGAATACCGGCGACGGGATTCCGCCGGAGGAAATGCCCCAGATCTTTGAGCGGTTCTATAAGAGTGACCGCTCCCGCAGCTTGGATAAGAACGGCATGGGCTTAGGATTGTATATCGTCAAGACGGTCATCAATCTCCATCAGGGCGAGATTACGGTGCGCAGCGTAGCGGGCGAGTATACGGAGTTTTCGTTCTGGGTGCCGGCGGCGACCGAAACCGAGCCGGAGATTATTCAATAATTGTGTTGTTTGTTTTCAACCAATGTTCACAATTGCCGTATATATTGTAATCAGAACAACAAAGGAAGGTTGTGTGAGATATGTCTGAAGAATGGAGAGTAAACCCCTCGAATGAGAATACGGAGCCGGTCAACGATGCGGCGCCGAATGAGACAACGGCTCCGGCGGATCCCGCCGGAGCGCCGGAGACCGGCGCCGCTGAGCCTGCCGGCGCCACAGAAGCAGCCGGTGCGGCGGACGTGACCGGTGCGGCCGGTGCGCAGCCCCCCTTTAACGGCTGGAGCAGCGACGGCAGCTATCGGTTCGTACCGCCCCGCAATGGAGCGGGCAAAGACAGCTACACCTCCCCGGCGGGCAACGGCGGCTATACTCCGCCTGCCGGCAATTCCTATACCCCGCCCACCGGCGGATCGTACACGCCCCCGACCGGCGGCTACTATACGCCTCAGTATTCCACGCCGTCCTACGGTAACGGCGGCGGGCAGCCGCCCCGCAAAAAGCACAACGGCTGGATCATTGCCATTGCCGTGGTGGCGGCGGTATGCCTGATCGCTTCGGTGGTGTTTCTGGCGCTGGGCTTTGTGAATAAAGCGGACGGCGGTCCTACGAATGAGAGCACCGTCTCCGACATTGGCAGCGGCGATACCACCACTCCCTCCCTGAATATTCAGGATTGGAACGATAACGACGGCGGTCTGTCTACCAAAGAGGTGGTCAACCGCAATCTGGACTCTACGGTGGTCATTACCGTCTATAGCCGGAGCCAGAGCTTTAACTTTGGTGAAAGCTCGGTGACCAAGGCGGGTGCTGCCAGCGGCATCGTGATGACCGAGGATGGGTACATCATCACCAACTGGCACTGCGTCACCAATGAGAGCACCGGGAAAAGCTACGACCGGGTGGATGTGACCACCTATGACGGCAAGACCTATGAGGATGCGCAGATCATCGGGGCGGATCAGTCCACCGATCTGGCGGTCATCAAGATCAACGCCACCGGTCTTAGCGCTGCCCAGTTCGGCGACAGCTCGGCGCTGTCGGTGGGCGACCGGGTGGTGGCGTTGGGTAACGCCGCCGGGCTTTCGTGGACCGCTACTCAGGGGATCGTGTCGGCGCTGGCACGGGATGTGTACGACGACACCGGCTATGCCATTAAGTGCCTGCAGGTGGATGCGGCGATCAACTACGGCAACTCCGGCGGTCCTCTGCTGAATAGCCAGGGTCTGGTGGTCGGCATCAACTCCGCCAAGATCGCCGCCAGCGGCTATGAAGGTCTGGGCTTCTCTATCCCCATCAACGAAGCTAAGAAGGTCATCGATTCTCTGATGGCGAACGGCTATGTCAAGGGGCGTGTGGCGCTGGGGATCACCGGCAAGACCGTCTCCTCGGGAATGTATCAGGGCTTTATGATCGCTTCGATCACGGATGGCTCCTCTCTGCAGGGAACAAATGTGGCGGTAGGCGATTTGATCGTGGCGGTGGATGATACCAAGGTCACCGACTACAGCACCCTGCGCAGTGCGCTGGCGAAGCACGTCGTGGGCGATTCGGTGCAGCTGACGCTGCTGCGTTCCGACAGCCGGAGCGGCAATGTGACCTCCTATTCAGTCACGGTCACGTTGAAGGAAGAAACCAAATAAAGCGATAAGCCAATAAAAGCAGCGGGCAGTTCTCACAGAGAACTGCCCGCTGCTTTTGCTGCAGAGAGATCAATCCGGCTCAAAGGTCAACAGCTCATAATCGGGAGCGCTATATAGCCGATAGCTTTGGATGGAGCGACCGGTATCCGCCAACAGGGGATTCAGCAGCTTGAGAGTCTGGGTGGAGTTTTTGAGGAACAGCAGACCGTTGGCAAACTTATCCGGAGCAAAGCGCAGCTCAACAGAGGTATCCCCCTGCCGCAGCCGGGCAGCCAGCATGGCGGCGATCGCCTGCCGCTGGTAGGTGTCCACATAGGTGCCCTGCCGCACATAGTAGTTATCCGCTGTGGCGGTGCATTCCTCGCCCCAGAAGGGGCTGTCGTCGATGGTGCGATCCTGCAGCAGCTGCTGGGTGGTGATGTTGAAGAACCGGTGATGGGGGATCTCCCCGGTGTCGTCATAGGTGGCGTCCAGATAGTACAGCGCCCCGTTGACCTGCACCAGATTCCACATATGCCCGTTTTGGGAGCTGCGGTCAAATCCGGTGACGGGAACCCCCGTGAGCCCGGCGTCGGTGAGCAGCAGCTGCAGCGCCCGGGCATAGCCCTCGCAGACCGCCTTGCCTGCTACCAGCGCCCCATAGGCGGTATAGGACTGAGGATCGTTCTTCGTTCCGGCGGCGGCTGCGGCATCGTAGCTGCAGCGCTCCATCAGCCGGTCATACAGGTACAGCTCCCGGTCGTAGGGGTCGATGGGCAGCTGCTGCCGTATTTCCTCCACGGCAGATTCCAGCGCCGCCCGGGCGGTGCGGCGGGCAGCGGCGTCCATGGAATAGCACAGGGTCAGATTGCGGAAAACGGTGCCGTCGGCGCTGTCGCTGAGAAAATAATTGCCCGATACATAGAAAAAGGACGGATGGTCATACAGCACCGCCGTATACAGTGTTTCTGCCTCCCCCCGGGCGATCGGTTCCGGCAGGCGAATGGAAATGCCGATGGTGGTCTCGGATTTTTCGGCGATCCGCACCGTTTCATCCCGTGCAAAGTCGTCGGTTAGCGCCGTATACACAGAGCCATAGGCGGGGCGCAGCCGCTCCGGCAGGCGGGAATAGCACCAGCGATCGGAAAACTGCGCCCGATATTTCTCCGGGTCTGCTACAGCGGGTCGCCCGGAGGGCAGTGCCCAGTCCATGCAGCCGCTGCACAGCAGCAGAGCCAGCGCCAGCAGGCATAGGGCTACGGATCTTCCGACTTTCATGGCGCACTCCTTTCATGGCGTTTATCGGGTCACGGCTCGCAGATAGAGGGCGGGATCCAGCACCGTCCCGTCGTTCTCCTGCTTCCATTCCGGCAGGACGGTACGGCACAGGGCGCCCTGATTTTGCGCTGCCAGATAGGTCAGCCGTGCCTTATCGGCAGTAAAATCGCTGATGCGCAGATCGGTCTTGCACAGATTCGACAGAGCGGAAAAGTCCCCCTCCAGATACCGATCCGACCGAAAATACTGGTTGAGCATGGCGGTTATCGCATCGGCGGCGATGGTCTCCGCCTGTCCGGCGGTGTTCCAGCCGGTATAGCGGAGCAAATTAACGGATTGAGTGGCGGTGAGACTGCGCTCGCCCGCCTCCAGCCACAGCGCTCCGGATTGCACCGGCTCCGGCAGGGTCAGGGTCAGACCGTTCTCCAGATAATTGAGCCAGCTCTCCGCCTCATCATAGCGCAGCGCCATATAATGCCGCAGCGGAATATCCAGCGCTGCGGCAACGGCGGCGGTCACGGCGGCGGCGCCCTCCTTACGGTAGAGGACATCCAGTTGGGTGCTGTCGCTGACCAAGGCGGCGGCTGGGAGCGGGGTCGCCTGCAGCGAGGCATGGAGCGGATCGGAGCGCAGCAGCACCGTGTGGGGCGTTTCCTCGTCGGTCAGCAGGAGCAGCAGATAGGTCGGCTCCCAGGCGGGATCGACGTGGACGGCGGCCGGGTCGGAGGAGCTGTCGCTGCTGCTTTCGGCCGGAGCGGTGGGCTGGTGCAGCCGCACCGCCACCCAGAACGCCACAAAGGCAGCGGCGATCAGCAGCACTGCGATCGCCAGTGCAAACTGTGCCTTTTTCCCCGGCTTCCGCAGCCGGCGGCGGCGAAATTCCAGCGGCATGAGCCGATCTCCTCCTTACTCTTTGATTTCCACGCCCTGCAGCGTGTCTCCGTCGGCTCCGGTGATGCGCACGGCGATAAGACTGCCGGAGGGACGGTCGGTGACGGTATGTACGGTCAGATAGGTGGCGGTATGCCCGACCATGATCCTTTCGGTGCCGCTGTCTGCGGCGGGCGTCTCCAGCAGCACCTCCACGGTTCGCCCCACATAGGCGGCGGCGTAGGCGGCGGCACTGGCGGCGCAGGCATCGATCATCCGGCGGCTGCGCTGCGCCTTGACAGCATTGGACAGCTGCCCGGGCAGCTTATCCGCCACCGTGCCGGGGCGGCGGGAATAGGCAAACACATGGGCCCGGGAAAAGCCGATCTGCTGTGCAAAGGCCACCGACTGGGCAAATTCCTCCTCCGTTTCACCGGGGAAGCCCACCATAATATCGGTGGTGAGGGCGCAGTCGGGGAACAGCTGCCGCAGCCGCTGGCATAGAGCGGCGAATTCGGCGGTGGTATAATGGCGGTTCATACGCCGGAGGGTGGCGTCGCAGCCGCTTTGCAGTGCCACATGGAATTGTGGGCACAGCTTGGGCTGTGCCGCCAGCCGGGCGAGAATGTCCTCGGTCATGAAATCCGGCTCCAGCGAGCCCAGCCGCACCCGCTGCAGCCCCGGAACGGCGCAGGCTGCCTCCACGGCGTCGGCAATATTCAGCCCGGTGTCCTGCCCGTAGGCGGTGAGGTTGATCCCCACCAGCACGACCTCCTTATAGCCCTTGTCTGCCAGCGCTTCCAGCTCCCGGCGAATGTCCTCGGGGGAGCGGGAACGCACCCGCCCCCGGGCATAGGGAATGATACAATAGGAGCAGAACCGGTTGCAGCCGTCCTGAATTTTAACGAATGCCCGGGTGCGCCCCTCAAACCGGTCGATGGACAGCGGCTCCAGCCGGGCGCCGTGGGCAGGAATATCCACGATGCGCTGCCGGTGCTGCAGATAGGCGGCGATATGCTCCGGCAGCGCCCGGCGGGCGGCATTGCCCAGCACGATATCCGCCTCGGGCAGCGCCTCGGCGACCTCCGGAAACGCCTGCGGCATGCAGCCGGTCAGCACCAGCACGGCGTGGGGCTGCTCCCGGCGGCACCGGCGCAGCAACTGCCGCAGCTTACGGTCACTCTCGCCGGTGACGGTGCAGGAATTGATCACCAGCACGTCCGGCGAGCCGGCGGGGGTGTATTCTGCTGTGGTATAGCCGGCGGTCTCCATGAGCCGCCGCATGGCCTCGGTCTCGTACTGGTTGACCTTACAGCCCAAGGTATGAAAGGCAATCTCCATAGGTGTCTCCCAACGTTTACGGCAATATATACCCTATTATTGTACCGCACCTGCCGCAGAAAAGCAACGCCCAAACGAAAAAAATGCGATTTTTCCGCAGACGGCGGCAGGAGACAGACAAGCGGCGGACAGTCCGCAGGGGACTGCCCGCCGGGGCGGTTAAAACACATTCTCCGGGGTGGGGGATTCCAGCGCCAGCAGCTTTTTCAATTGGGTGCGGCAGCGTGCCGCCTCCACGGGAAATTCCTCCGATGTCTCACCCGCCAGGATCACCGGCAGCACGGCGGCGCATTCCTGTCCGTCGATGAGGTCGCTGTGGCTGATATAATAGGGAAACAGGCGGGTGCGCCGGGTATATTCTTCGGAGAACCGCTGTGCCAGCGGCTGGGCGGCGTCGGCGCCCTGGGTCTGGTAGACCTCCTCCAGCCGGGTCAGCTCCTCCAGCAGCGCCGTCACCTGCCGGTGCTGGTCGGTGAGCGACAGCGTACACAGGCCGATCACGAGGGCAAACAGCGCCGCAGCCATCCATAACCGTCTCATGAGCGCTCCTCCTTCCCGGCGGGCTGCTGCACCTGCCGGCGGGTGAGGAGAAAGGCGGTGCCGGTCTTATCGGCGGTCAGCAAAAAGACCTCCTCCAGCGGGCAGCGGTGCTGCCGCAGAGTGTTCTGCAGCCAGGCTTCATCCAGCCCGCACAGCTGCATCCCCCAGTCGGAGCGCTTGCCGTCGCTGACGATGACCACCGGCATACCGCTGTCCGGCGGCTCCCGGTCGCTCACATCTCCCAGTGTAGCCTGCTGGAACCGGGGATAGCAATAGGCGCTGATATGACCGTTGGTCTCGGCAATGGCGTACTGCACCTGCCGCAGATCGAAGATCTCCTGCTGCCGCAGGCTTTCGATGAGATCGTCGATGGTGATGCGCAGCCGCTGCATGGCGGTCTCATCCAGCTGCCCGTCCCGAATGACCGGCACGGGAGAGCCGCTGATGAGCCGGGAGACGGTGGGAAATTTCAGCATCAGGCAGGACAGCACGATCTCCACCGCTACCAGCACGATGATGGGCAGCACCCCGTTGAGCAGCGGCAGACCGTTGTCCTGCATGGGCACGCTGGCCAGATCCGACAGCAGCAGGGTGATCACCAGCTCGGAGGGCTGCAGCTCGCCCAGCTGGCGCTTGCCCATGATGCGCATGGCGACCATGAGCAGAATATACAATATGACGGTGCGGATGACCGATACAGCCATGAGGAACGCCTGCCTTTCTGTTTATGAGCTATCCCGGTTAGTATATCCGCTGCCCGGCAAAATAGTCCGTATCCGGGCAGAAAAAACCTCCGCACCGATCGGTGCGGAGGTGAATGGCTCAATCCTTATGGCTGCGTTTCTTTGTTACGGTAAAAATACAGATCACGGCGGCGATCAACGCTACCGCTGCAATAATTGCCACGAGACGCACGCTCTCGCCCATAGGCGGGGTGGCGGCGCCGCCGGCAGCAGCCGGTGCGTTGCACAGCACATACAGAGAAAAGTGGGTCAGCTCTGCCGTCACGGTCTTGGCTTCTCCGTTCACGGTGATGGCGATCTCCTCTTTTGTGCCGTCCTCTGCCACATAATAGAGCTTCAGATTTTCGGCGGACAGCGCCGGGGGAATGGCGAAGGTGACCGTCACCTTCCCGTTGGGCTGCACGGCATTGCCGGCGCTTTTCGCTGTGATGTCGAATGCCACCAGCTTGCCGTCGGCGGCAACGCCCTCCAGCGCCGTCTTTACAGCCGCCGGTACTTGCTCGCCCTCCAGCTTTTTCGCCTGCACCAGTGTGTCGGCGGGGAACGCCCGGTCGCCGTCGATGCGGATGCCCTCATCTGCCTCGTACCGGACGTCCGGCAGCACCGTGCCGGGGGTAATGAGCCCTGCGGTGGGCAGCTCCTGTACCAGATCGGTTTTCAGCACCTTGACCAATGGTTCATCCAGCTGCACCTGCAGGCGGATATATCCATCCTTCCACACGATGGCAGAGTCTTCGTTTTCATCCGGATCGCCCGTCCGATAATACACCGCATAGGTGCCGTCGGCATTCACCGTATAGCCCTGCTGCTCATAGATGATACCGCCCTTGCCGCCGGCAGTCCAGACGAAACGGTCGTTCTTTTCATCGTAAACAAGGGCAGCATAGGACTCCGCCTCCTGCTGCAGCTTATCCCGCAGGGTTCCCTCAAAATCAAAGAGCCGATGGGCGATGCTCTCGAAATGCGCCGCAGGATAGGCAGTATACAGCCCCTCCTCGGATTCGGTGAACACGCCGCTCTCCCATTCCCCCTGGAGCCGGTCGCTGTAGACGCTGTCGTATTGCTGCCGTACCCAATACCCCATGTCGCTGGCGGTAAACTCCGTTTTTGGGGTGCTGCCGGTGTTGAACTCCAGCAGATAGCTGCGCAGGATTTCAAAGGTCTCGCACTGATTTTTCTCCGCACTGACCGGCACCGAGCCGACCAGCATGACCGAAAGCAGCAGCGCCGCTGCCAATCCGATCGTCAGTAGTCGTTTCATTTTTCTACACTCCTCTATTGCTTTTTGAACGGTCTCCTGCCTGAATTGTAGCAGGCGGGTAATCTTTTGTCAAGAAAAATTATTGCGCTGTGGGCTGGTTTGTCATCAGCGCCTGCAGCAGCCGCATCCCCTGATCGTGCATGTCCACGCTATCCTTAGC
Source organism: uncultured Eubacteriales bacterium (assembly GCA_934630515.1). Taxonomy (GTDB): domain Bacteria; phylum Bacillota; class Clostridia; order Oscillospirales; family Acutalibacteraceae; genus UBA5905. The sequence goes on from CAKTVV010000005.1 coordinate 83,229, forward strand.
GGTGCCGGTGGACTGCCGCACGCCGAAATACAGCTCCGCAGGAAATGCAGACAGCACCTCGTCGCCGGTGATCCGGGGATCGTCCTTCCAATTCCAGTAGGTGCCGTCCTCCGCCAAGCCGTCAGCATCCGTCCCCAGCGGGGTAAAGAACTGCGCCTCCTTCATGGCGTCGGTGCTCATAAATTGTTCGTACAGTTCCAGCTCATAGGCATACAGCATCACATCCCCCGCCATCAGGTGGACCTGCATCATCTGGGAATTGGCGTAGTAGGTCTGGGTGTCCGCTTTGTTTAGGTAGCACTCGAGGATCTCCACCTCGACCTTGCCGTCGCCGTCGATGTCCTCCCCGTATTGCTCCAGAAAGCGCTCCAGTGCCTCGGTCTGCTGGGGCATATACGCCTTGTTTGTCACCAGCAGCAGAGTATAGTCCGGGCGGTCCACCGTCACCATCTGCACGATCAGGATGACCAATACGATCACCCCAGCCAGACAGCCGATGGTCAGCCACTTATAGTGATACCAGTAGTTTGCCCATTTTTCCTTGAAGGTTTTGGGCGGCTCTGCCTTGGGGGTGGGCTTCAGATCCTCCGGATCCACCCCGGCCAGATACATCTCCCGTGCCATCAGCACCATTCCTCTCTGTTTATACAGATTCTTTTTCCTATTATACCGAAAATTAGCGGCGGTTGCAAGTCTCCTGCAGCACTGTTCACAATTTGTTTTCACCGGAAACAACCATGAGGGGACGATCGCCTATACTCTCGGACATAAGCTGACCCGCTTCATCCAAAAATGGTCTCCGAGAAATTCAAGGTGTTCGGGAATTTCCTCGTCGAGCAATACGGCAAGCACGGCATCGGCACACAGAAGATGCTGGAGACACAGAGGCCCAAGCTGCACACCACCGATGAGGCGATCGCTCTGGAGAATAACGGAGCAACGGGCATCTATTACGCAAAAAAGGAAGCCACCGACTTGATAGGTGCCGGGGTGCGATTCCCCGTACAGCTTCAAGAAAGGATAGCTTCCAACGCTAGTATACGCAGCTTTGATACAAAAGTCAACAGGAAAATTGCGGATGTTACGCAATCACAGCAATTCAAGCGCTGGTTCGGAGACTGGCAGAACCATCCGGAGAGCGCCAGCAAGGTCGTGAATGCCGACGGTACGCCGATGGTGGTGTATCATGGAGTGTTATCTCAACATGAAGAAACCGCTCGTACTGCATTCGGATGGCTATTACACGCCTACGGCGTATTTCGACAAGAACGCAGAGGCTGTGTATAAGCAGTATTTGAACGGAGATTACAACGGTATCATCGTCGAAAGCAGCGATAAAAAACATGGATGACAGCGTGATCTATTTACCGGATGACCCATCCAAAAAGCGGACAAGTCTCTCGATGCAGACAATGTTCTTGGAGCGTGCAGACTATAAAAAAAGGAAGTCTGCCAAACCCCCGCTGATGCAAAATGCCCCAGCCCATACACCCGAAGTGCGAGGCGGTCAGACTTCGGAAAGTAGTATAGCACACGATCCGCAGGACGTCAAGACCTCCCCCCAGATCAAATCCGCCACGGACACCATCGGCACCTTCGACGGGAGCAACCCGGACATCCGGTATTCCAAGCGGAGCAGCATCGGGCGCTATACCTGCGAAGCCCTTGTCAGCAAGCCGGATATGCCCGTGACGGAGCTGAAAGGCACTGTCCCGGGCAACAGAGCCGATGTGCTATACATGGCAAAGAGAAACGCCGCCAAGATCGGGAAATTCAACCCGAAGGACGGTAACGTCAGTGTCCATGTGGATGCTGTTGATTCGGATGCGCCTTCAGGCACGGATGGACTAAAGCACGGCTTACGCCGCACAGAAGACATAAGGACGAATCTCAATGCCATCGTGACATTGCAGGCGGGGAAAATTATTAAGAACTCCATTAGGATAAATGAACTTATACCCTCGAAGCAGAATGCTTCCGGTAGCTTTGTGCTGATTGGAACAGCAAAAGATGGTGACGGTCATTTGTATATTGTGCGCTCTGTTATCGATCCATTCGAGCTGGGGTCGATGGGTGTTCTCTATGCCATAAACGCAAAAAAAGGGGAATCGGCTGCGCTCAATGCGCCCAGATCCACGACAAAGTCGCTTTCTGTTACCGATTCCACCAAAGGGGATCTGGCTGTGCTCAATGCACCAGAGGTTTCAAGGCCTCTAACCAGTCCCAATATTAGTATATCCACTCTGCTGGATCTTGTCAACCAGTATTTTCCCGACATTCTGCCGGAGGAGATGCGCAAGCACTACGGACGCACGGCACGGCCGGAGGGCGATCCGGGACGATCGGCACTGTATTCCACACGCAACAAGTCCAACCGGGAGCTGGATGAAGAATACAGGCAGCTTATACGAGCAAAAAGAGGAAAGCAAGAGGTTTCCGATAATAACAGATGAGAAAATTTATTGTTGTGCAGAGAGCCATCCTGTCACTGTCGAGGGAATGGCAGATGCGGTTGTCAGCGGCAAATACAAGGCTGGCGAGGCTATGGATGGGTCTGGTTTTCGCAGTTTTGACAAATCCGGCTGTCTGGGGTCAATATAGTTTATAAATATGCAATGAACATGAATATTTTTTCGTGTTTTGCTTGACATTTCGGTTTTTTCGCTGTATAATTCAAACATACTCATTCATTTCTTAGGAGGTAAACGTGATGAAAGCAGTGAATAAAGCAGAGATCAAAAAAGTGGTGCTGGCGTATTCCGGGGGACTGGATACCTCCATCATCATTCCGTGGCTGAAGGAAAACTATAATAACTGCGAGGTTATCGCTGTATCCGGCAATGTCGGACAGGCGGACGAGCTGGAGGGTCTGGAGGAAAAGGCGCTCAAGACCGGTGCCTCCAAGTTGTATGTGCTGGATCTGACGGAGGATTATGTGGATAACTACATCATCCCCACCATGCAGGCGGGTGCGGTCTATGAGGACTACCTGCTGGGCACCAGCCATGCCCGCCCCTGCATCGCCAAGGCGCTGGTGGAGATCGCCCAGAAGGAGGGCGCCGACGCCATCTGCCACGGCTGCACCGGCAAGGGCAACGATCAGGTGCGGTTTGAGCTGGCGATCAAGCATTTTGCGCCGACCATGCCGATCATCGCTCCTTGGCGGGAGTGGGATATTCAGTCCCGGGAGGAGGAGATCGACTACGCCGAGGCGCATCAGATCCCGCTGAAGATCACCCGGGAGACCAACTATTCCAAGGATAAGAACCTGTGGCACCTGTCCCATGAGGGCATGGATCTGGAGGATACTGGCAACGAGCCCCAGTACGAAAAGCCCGGATTTCTGGAAATGGGCGTATCGCCCATCGACGCCCCCGATGTGCCTACCTACATCACACTGGAGTTTGAAAAGGGCGTACCCACGGCGCTGGACGGGCAGAAGATGACCGCCAAGGAGATCATCCTGAAGCTCAACGAGCTGGGCGGCGCCAACGGCATCGGCATCATCGACATCGTGGAGAACCGGCTGGTGGGGATGAAGTGCCGGGGCGTGTATGAGACCCCCGGCGGCACCATCCTGTATAAAGCCCACGAGGCGCTGGAGAGCCTGTGTCTGGATAAGCTGACCATGCACGAAAAGCAGCGGCTGAGCGTCACCTTTGCGGAGCTGGTGTATAACGGTCAGTGGTTCTCCCCCCTGCGGGAGGCGTTGTCCGCTTTCGTGACTAAGACGCAGGAGACGGTCACCGGTACGGTCAAGCTGAAGCTCTACAAGGGCAACATCATCAAGGCGGGCACCTGGAGTCCCTACACTCTGTACAGCGAGGAGATCGCCACCTTCGGCGCCAGTGATTACGACCAGACCGACGCCACCGGATTCATCAATCTGTACGGTCTACCCACGCAGGTGCAGGCGTTGGCGCAGGGTAAGAAATAACAGCAGGAGGCACAGCATGGCTAAGCTATGGGCGGGGCGCACCGACGGTGTGACCGATGCGGCGGCGGATGATTTTAATTCTTCCATCCGGTTTGACTGCAAGATGTACCGGCAGGATATACAGGGCAGCATGGCGCACGCCGCCATGCTGGGGGCGCAGCACATCATCGCCCCGGCGGAGGCGGAAACGCTGATCGATGGGCTGCAGGGGATCTTAAACGATCTGGATAGCGGAGCGCTGGCTTTTGATCCCGCCTGCGAGGATATCCATATGTTCGTGGAGCAGGTGCTGACCGCCCGGCTGGGGGATGTGGGCAAAAAGCTGCACACCGCCCGCAGCCGGAACGATCAGGTGGCGCTGGATGTGCGGCTGTATCTGCGGGAGCAGATCGACACCATCACCGGGCAGCTGCGGGAGCTGGCGGCGGCGCTGACGGAAAAGGCGGAGCAGCATAAAAGCACCATTCTCCCCGGCTACACCCATCTGCAGCGGGCGCAGCCTGTCACCTTTGGGCACCATCTGCTGGCGTATGCCATGATGCTGCTGCGGGATATCGACCGGCTGGGAGACTGCCGCTGCCGGATGAATCAGTCGCCTATTGGCTGCTGTGCGCTGGCGGGCACTACCTATCCCACCGACCGGGTGATGGAGGCGGCGGCGCTGGGCTTTGACGGTATCTGCCGCAACAGTCTGGACGGCGTCTCCGACCGGGATTTCGGTGTGGAGCTGCTCAGCGACCTGTCGATCCTGATGATGCACCTGTCTCGGTTCTCCGAGGAGTTGATCCTGTGGTCCAGCTGGGAGTTCCACTTTGTGGAACTGGATGATGCCTATACCACCGGCTCTTCCATCATGCCCCAGAAGAAAAATCCGGACATGGCGGAGCTGTGCCGGGGCAAGACCGGACGGGTATACGGCGATCTGATGGCGCTGCTGACGGTGCTGAAGGGACTGCCGCTGGCGTATAACAAGGATATGCAGGAGGATAAAGAGGCTCTGTTTGATGCAGTGGAGACGGTACAAATGTGCCTGACCGTATTCACGCCGATGGTGGCGACCATGCGGGTGCGGGAGGATACCATGCTCCATGCCGCACAGAGCGGATTTATCAACGCCACCGATCTGGCAGATTATCTGGTGGGGAAGGGGCTGCCCTTCCGGGATGCCTACAAGATCAGCGGGCGCATCGTCGCCCGGTGCATGGAGGAGGGCAAGGTGCTGGAGACTCTGCCGCTGGAGGTCTATCGGGAATACAGCCCCCTGTTCGCAGAGGACGTCTACAAAGCGGTGGATCTGACCGCCTGTGTGGAGCGGCGGATCTCTGCCGGCGGCACCGGTCCGGCGTCGGTGCAGGCGCAGCTGGACTATGTGAAACAGCAGCTGCAGCTATAAGAATCAGAAAGACCGTCTCTCCGTTGATCGCACTGCGGAGAGACGGTCTTTTTATGTGTGTTCGCTCTATTTTTTCAGGGCTTCCGTGAGGATCTCTTGGGTGCGGGCGCTGAGAGCGTCGGTGCGGCTGCTGTCCACACAGGCGGTGTCCAGCACCTCGGTCACGGTCACCTGCGCCCGCTTAAAGCCCAGAAACCCGGGGCGGCTGTATTGCGTTGCCACCACGACAATGGGGCAGTGTGCCAGCTTGGCGACCTTGAATGAGCCCGCGTGGAAGGGCAGCAGCCCCTCGCCGGATCTATTGCGGGTGCCCTCGGGATAGATCCCCATGCAGATCCCTTGCTGCACCGCTTGCGCCGCCTGATGGATGGTGGCGACGGCGTTGCGGGGATTCTCCCGGTCAATGGCGAGAAATCCGGAGCGGCGGATCAGCCCTCCGGCGATGGGGTAGCGGAAATTCTCCGGCTTGGAGACAAACGCCAGACGGCGCCGGGGCATGGCCGCCAGCGCCAGCATGGGATCCAGATTGGACACATGATTACCCACCAGCAGAAAAGGGCCGTCGGGCAGCTTTTCCAGCCCCGATACCCGCAGTCGGCAGCGCAGAAAGGGCAGCGCCCAGCGGATCGACCATACCAGCAGCCAGCGGCAGACCGGCGAGTAGCTGTTTTGCCGGGGCAGGCACAGGGTGAAAAGCAGCAAAAACAGGATATAGGCGACGCACACCGCCAGATAATAGCCCAGCAGCAGCCCGGGGATCCACCAAAGGGATATCTCCGGCTGCAGCCCATAGGTCAGCGCCGTCGCCGCAGCGCTGAGAACACAAAATAAACCCGTCAGCATGAGCCTTGCTCCTTTTCGTCGTCTTTCTTCCCGCTTTTACGCCGGGGCAGATTTGCCAGCTTCTCCTCGGCATAGCGGCGGATATGCTCCTTCAGCTCGCTGCCGCTCATGGGGGAGACAAAGCGCCAGAACCGATGGGAGCGGAGATTTTCGCCTGCACGATGGATCTGCGCCTTCAGCTCCTCATACCGTACGGTGATGCGGTATTCCTGAGAGAACTGCCGGATGCGTGCCAGAATATTGACCGAATAGCCAAGATCCACCAGCAGTACGCCGAAAAACAGTCCGATGAAGAACGAAAACGCCAGATTTTCGGATAACCACAGCACCGCCGCCTGCATCCGGGGATGGAGCAGCCACACATAGGCAGCGCCCAGCACCGCCCACGCCAAGGAAAACTTCGGGCAGATCAGCCCCTTGAAATTGCCCCATTCGGCGGAATAATCCCATAGCTTGACGTGCCCCACATACTCCGCCAGCAGCCCGGTCAGCAGCTCGATGAGGGTCATGGCGGCGGCGATCAGCACGAAGCGCAGCCCCTCCGCCAGCCACGGTGTTCCCGGCACCGGCAGCTGCGCCAGCCCGTACAAAAGGCACAGCCCGAAGCCGTATAGCGGCAGGTAAGGTCCGATCAGAAAGCCGGGGTTGATCCACCGCCGCTCTGGGTTGTTCTTGGAAAAGAACCGCCGGAACAGCAGCTCCAGCACCCATCCGAAGGTGCTGCCAATGAAAAACAAAAAGCATAAGACCAGAAATCCGTTCATGGGCTTTTCTCCTTTTCCGGGGGTGTGCCCGCCGGGAATCATTATTCTCCTACTATACGCTATTTTTGCCGTTTCGTCAAGTCCGGCACGCCGACGGAAAAGACAAAGGCGCCTGCCTTACGGCAGACGCCTTTGCATCAGACATTGGTACTCGGCTTATTCGCCCTTCTGCGCAGCGAAGCACTCGCTGCAGTATACGGGACGATCCTCACGGGGACGGAAAGGCACCTTGCAGGCTTTGCCGCAGTTGGCGCAGACCGCATCGTGCATCTCACGCTCCGGACGGCCGGCGCTCTTGCGAGCGTCACGGCAGGCCTTGCAGCGCTGGGGCTCATTGACAAAGCCCTTCTCTGCATAGAACTCCTGCTCGCCGGCGGTAAAGATGAACTCATTGCCGCACTCTTTGCACACTAACGTCTTGTCTTCGTACATGGATGGATACCTCGCTTTGAAATGATAATAACTGCCCTGCCACGGTCTCAGGGCCGACATAGTATGCCAAGCGCTGACCAGGGTTGCCGGGGCATTTATTGCAAACGGCCTCATGCCGCTTTTGCCAGAAGCTATCGGGGGACCGGGAGCTTACGCCGCAGGCGCTGCACCGCATTATCCACCGCTTTTGCATCGATACCGAGCTGCTGCGCCGTCTGCGCATATGTACAGCCGCCCAACCGACAGAGCAACACCCGCTGCTCCAAAGGAGTCAGGCGCTCCCGCAAGGTGCGCCAAAGCTGCTCGACGCTCTCCCGTTCCTGCACAAGATGGGCGGGATCGGGCTGTGCCGCATCCGGCACCTCGCTGTCGTCCTCCAGCGGCTGCTCTCGCAGAAACTGACCGCCGCAGCGGCGGTGCAGGGAGATCAGCCGATTCCGGATACAGGCGTAAGCATAGGTGGTGAACCGGGTGGCGGATTCCGGACGCCAGGTACGGATAGCTGCCAGCAGTCCCATCAGGCTCTCCTGCGCCAGATCGTCCCGCTCCACGACGCCGGGGCAGGAATACTGCCGGATCAGCGACTGAATGAGCGGCATCATGCGCTGCATGACCACCGCAAACGCCGCTTCATCGCCGGCGGCGGCTTGGGATAGGGGGAGCTCCTCTGCCGGATTCCGGTCAGCTTTCACTCCATCACCCCACTGCCGCAGTTCCATGCCGTCGGCAGACAGATCCTTATCCGCCGACACGATACAGTTATAGTGTACCTTGTTTTTGAGGGTTTGTCAACCTTTATTTTTGAAAAAATACCGAAAAACCGCAAAACTGCACCAAAAACAGCGGAAAGTGGTTGACAATTTTCGGAAAAATATGACATCGACACAGAAAACCCTGCGGCAACGGTTGACATTTCCCCCGGTTCATACTAAAATACCTAATGATATATATGCGCAGGAGGAAGCAGCATGAAAAATTCGGAAAAGACCATGGATAAAATTGTGGCTCTGTGCAAGGGGCGCGGCTATGTGTTCCCCGGCTCGGAGATCTACGGCGGGCTGGCAAACACCTGGGACTACGGTCCGCTGGGAGCGGAGCTGAAAAACAACATCAAGCGTGCCTGGTGGAAGAAATTCGTGCAGGAGAATCCTTACAACGTAGGGTTGGATGCGGCGATCCTGATGAATCCCCAGACTTGGGTCGCCAGCGGACACCTGTCCGGCTTCTCCGACCCGCTGATGGATTGCCGGGAGTGCCGCGAGCGGTTCCGGGCGGATAAGCTCATCGAGGATTGGTGCGCCGAGAACGGCTATACGCTGGAAAAGCCCATCGACGCCTTTTCCCAGGCGGAAATGAAGGCCTTTGTGGAGGAGCACGAGATCCCCTGCCCCACCTGCGGCAAGCATAATTTCACCGACATCCGGCAGTTCAATCTGATGTTCAAGACCTTTCAGGGCGTGACCGAGGATGCCAAAAACACGGTGTATCTGCGCCCCGAGACGGCGCAGGGCATCTTCGTCAACTTCCCCAACGTACAGCGTGCCAGCCGGAAAAAGCTGCCCTTCGGCATCGGGCAGATCGGCAAATCCTTCCGCAATGAGATCACCCCCGGCAACTTCATCTTCCGGGTACGGGAATTCGAGCAGATGGAGCTGGAGTTCTTCTGCAAGCCCGGCACCGATCTGGAATGGTTCGCCTATTGGCGGCAGTTCTGCCACGACTGGCTGCTGTCCATCGGACTGAAGGATGAAAATCTGCGGCTGCGGGATCACGACCCGGAGGAGCTGTGCTTCTATTCCAAGGCGACCACCGACTTTGAGTTCCTGTTCCCCTTCGGCTGGGGCGAGCTGTGGGGCGTGGCGGATCGCACCGACTACGATCTGACCCAGCATCAGAATACCTCCGGCAAGGATCTGACCTATTTCGATCAGGAGACCGGTGAGCATTATATCCCCTATGTCATCGAGCCCAGTCTGGGTGTGGAGCGCAGCGTGCTGGCGGTGCTGTGTGACGCTTACGACGAGGAGGTAGTGGACGCCGAGAAGAACGACACCCGTGTGGTGCTGCGGCTGCATCCGGCGCTGGCGCCATTCAAGGCGGCGGTGCTGCCGCTGTCCAAGAAGCTGTCCGAGCCGGCGCTGGCGGTGCGGGATGAGCTGGTCAAGCACTTTATGGTGGATTTCGACGATGCCGGCTCCATCGGCAAGCGGTATCGCCGGGAGGATGAGATCGGCACCCCGTTCTGCATCACCTTCGACTTCGACAGTCTGGAGGATGGCTGCGTGACCGTGCGGGATCGGGATACCATGCGGCAGGAACGGGTCGCCATCGCCGACCTGCGGGCGTATATCGAGGAGCGCATTGCGTTCTGATCTTCCCCTCTTGACAAATCGGTGGGGATATGCTTTAATGCTACCAAAGTGGATATGCAAGAGGCTGTGACGGAGAGAAGTACCCGGTGTCCGTTTTTTCAGAGACCTGTCGGCTGGTGCGAGACAGGAAAGCACCCGGCGAAATACACTCCCGAGCCGCAACCTGAACCGCCCATCCGGGCGCAGTAGGGAAGCCGCCTGCCGGCGTTATCGGCTGCAATGAGGCTTCCGTCCCCTTGGGCGGGAGCGAACAGAGGTGGTACCGTGACCTGTCGTCGCCCTCTGCCGGAGAACTGAGATCTTCGGCAGAGGGCGATTTTTGGTTTCGGTGGTTAGAGTCCGCACAACGGAGGGATATTTTATGAAAAAATTGAGAACCGTCGCATCGATCCTGATCATGGTCCTTGCCGGAATCGTTGGACTGTTCGTGGGAGCGAGTCTGTAGGAGGACGGGCTGGGCGGTGCGCTCCTGTTTTCGATGATCGCCGGCATCGCCTGTATCGTGTATACGATCGACAACCGTGAAAAATGAGAAACGGCGCCGCATGGCTTAACGAATATGCGTAGAAAGGCGGGGTGAAGCGGTGTGCTGCAAATAAGAAACGCCGATAGTGCCGATCTTGAACAGATCATGAGGATCTACCGCTACGCACAGGACTATATGATCCGTTCCGGAAACCCTACGCAATGGGGGCATACCTATCCGGATGCCAAGCAGATCCGATCGGATATTTCTCAGAAGGCTTGCAGAGTGCTGTATGATGAAACCGGAATACACGGGGTGTTTGCGCTGTTTGAGGGCGCAGAGCCTAATTATGCCCGCATTGAGGACGGGAGCTGGTTGAATGACGAGCCTTACATCACGATCCACAGGCTCGCCGGGGATGGTCAGGTGCACGGCTTGTTTCTGTGTGCGATGCAGTATTGTAAAGGACTCTCCCGAAACATCCGGGTGGATACGCATGCGGATAATCGAATCATGCAAAATCTGATCGAAAAAAGCGGATTCGTCCGATGCGGAACCATATATATCCAAGAAGACGGAACACCGAGAATCGCATACCAGTGGACCGCTCTGTAATTTTCGCTTTTTCAAGGCGGAGCGCCGAGTCATCCGCTTTATACAAAAAAATCATTTTTATTCATTGAGAGGAGACAAAACCATGACCGTATTTGACGAACTGAAGGCCCGGGGGCTGATCGCCCAGCTCACCGACGAGGAGGAGATCAAGGAGCTGATCAACAACGGCAAAGCCACCTTTTACATCGGCTTTGATCCCACGGCGGACAGCCTCCATGTGGGGCATTTCATGGCGCTGTGCCTGATGAAACGGCTCCAGATGGCGGGCAACCGCCCCGTAGCCCTGATCGGCGGCGGAACCGGCTATATCGGCGACCCCTCCGGGCGCACCGATATGCGCTCCATGATGACCCCCGAGATTATCGAGCATAACTGCGCCTGCTTCAAAAAGCAGATGGAGCGGTTCATCGAGTTCGGTGAGGGCAAGGCCATGATGGTGAATAACGCCGACTGGCTCTTACAGCTCAACTATATTGAGCTGCTGCGGGAGGTGGGCGCCTGCTTCTCCGTCAACAATATGCTGCGGGCGGAGTGCTATAAGCAACGGATGGAAAAGGGGCTGTCTTTCTTAGAGTTCAACTATATGATCATGCAGTCCTACGACTTCTATCATCTCTATCAGGAATACGGCTGCAACATGCAGTTCGGCGGCGACGACCAGTGGTCGAATATGCTGGGCGGTACCGAGCTGATCCGCCGCAAGCTGGGCAAGGATGCCTACGCCATGACCATCACCCTGCTGCTCAACTCCGAGGGCAAAAAAATGGGGAAGACCGCCAACGGCGCCGTGTGGCTGGATCCCAACAAGACCAGCCCCTTTGAATTCTACCAGTATTGGCGGAATGTAGGGGACGACGATGTGCTGAAATGCCTGCGGATGCTCACCTTCCTGCCGCTGGAGCAGATCGACGAGATGGATCACTGGCAGGGCAGTCAGCTGAACACCGCCAAGGAGATTCTGGCGTTCGAGCTGACGAAGCTGGTACATGGCGAGGAGGAAGCCGCCAAGGCACAGGCGGGCGCCCGGGCGCTGTTCGCCGGCGGCGGCGATACGGAGCATATGCCCACCACCGAGGTGACGGCGGCACAGCTGGGCGACGGCATGGGACTGCCGGAGCTGATGGTGCTGGCGGAGCTGGCTGCCTCCAAGGGCGAGGCCCGGCGGCTGGTGCAGCAGGGCGGCGTGACCGTAAACGACGAGAAGATCGCCGATATCGGCTATACCGTCACCGCCGAGCAGTTCAAGGATGGGCAGATCATCATCAAAAAGGGCAAAAAGACCTTCCGCAAGATCCTGCTGAAATAAAAAAGGCACCAAACACGGCTTGCGGCGGCCATACGGCGCAGCACAAGCCGTCCCGGTGCGACGATCCGCCCGGTCTGTCTGTCGGGCGTCCGGCGGATCCGTACATACAGCAAAAAACTGCCCCCATCCCGCAAGCTGCGGGATGGGGGCAGTGTGGTTTACGCTGAAAATTACTCCTCCAGCTGAGAGGTGCAATGGGGGCAGCGGGTAGCCTCGATGGCGATCTCCGATTTGCAATAGGGGCAGGTCTTGGTGGTGGGCTCCGGCTCCTCCTCGTCGTCGCTCTTCTTCACCAGCTTGGTGAGGTCATGGAAGCTGTTCATCAGCCGAATGATCAGGAACAGCACCAGCGCAATAATGAAGAAATTGAGCACCGCCATAATGAAAGCGCCGTACCGCAGCGACACGCCGAACACATTCAGCGACAGATTACTGAAGTCCTGTTTTACCAACAAACCGATGATGGGGGAGATGATGTCGTTCACCAGCGAGTCCACGATCGCCTTAAAAGCGGCACCGATCATGATACCGACGGCCATATCCACAACGCTGCCCCGGTTGATGAATTTGCGGAATTCGTCAAAAAACTTTTTCATTCTTTTGCCTCCTTGACTGATTGTATCTCTAAGCATAGCATACTCCGCTGATAAAATCCACTCTTTTTCTCATTTTCCTGCAAGAAAGCAGCAGGAAAACGACGGCGGAATTTAGCGTATGTTGCCGAAAGTCGGGGGAAACGGTTGCTTTTTCCGCCGACAAGGAGTATAGTAAGGAGCATACGGCAGGGTGGCTGCGCCGCCGCTGCCGTCAGTTCATTTCTAAAGGAGAGAAACGGTCATGCGGTCGCCCTTCATTCGGGGAATGGCACACGGTGTGCCGATTATGTTGGGGTATCTGTCGGTATCCTTTGGCTTTGGGATCGCAGCGGTGCGGTTGGGACTGTCTCCGGCGGCAGCGGTGGCGATCTCGGCACTCAACCTGACCTCGGCGGGTCAGGCGGCGGGCATTGAGATCATCGCCGCCGGCGGAGCGTTGGTGGAGATGGCGCTGACCCAGCTGGTCATCAACCTGCGGTATGCGCTGATGGGCATTTCCCTGTCCCAGAATCTGGACAGTACCTTTAATACCCCCCGGCGGCTGCTGGTGTCCTACGGCATCACGGATGAGATCTACGCCGTGGCGGTGTCCCGTCCGGAGCCGCTGACCGCCCGGTATATGTACGGGCTGATCCTGACTCCGTTCCTTGGCTGGACAGCGGGGACGGCGCTGGGAGCGCTGGCAGGGCGGCTGCTGCCGGATGTGGTGACCGACGCCATGGGCATCGTCCTGTACGGGATGTTCCTGGCTATCTTTGTGCCGGTGGCACGCAAGGACAAACGGGTGCTGTGCGTGGTGCTGCTGGCGGCGGCGTTCAGTGCCGTGTTCAAATATCTGCTGCCGGGGGTGTCCGGCGGCTTCGCCGTGATCCTCAGCGCTTTGGCGGCGTCGGTGGCGGGGGCGCTGCTGTTCCCGCTGAGAGAGGAGGAGAACGCATGAGCATGGCCTTGTATATTGCCGTGATGGCGGGGGTCACCTATCTGGTGCGGGCGATCCCCTTTACGCTGATGCGGCGGCAGATCCGGTCCCGCTTTCTGCGCAGTTTGTTCTACTATCTGCCCTATGCGGTGCTGAGCGCCATGACGCTGCCGGCGATCTTCTATTCCACCGGCAATATGACCACGGCGGCGGTGGGCACGGCGGTGGCGCTGGTGCTGGCGTATTTCCGCTGTCCGCTGATCGTGGTGGCGCTGGCAGCGGCGGCAGCGGCGCTGCTGACCGGGCTGGTGCTGTGATCTCTTGGATAAATATAGCATAAAAGCGGCGCTGCACTTCTTTTGCGAAGTGCAGCGCCGCTTGTGTTTTCCGGAGCTTAGTTCATCAGCGATCTGCCGGTCATTTCCTCCGGCTGGGGCAATCCCAGAATCTGCAGCATCGTGGGGGCGATATCCGCCAGCCGTCCGCCCGTGCGCAGGGTGCAATCCTTACCCACCACGCAGAAGGGCACCGGATTGGTGGTGTGCGCCGTGAAGGGAGAGCCGTCCGGCTCGTACATCTTATCGGCGTTGCCGTGGTCGGCGGTGATGAGCGCCACGCCGCCCATGGCGAGGGTCGCCTCCACCGTCTTGCCTACGCAGGTATCCACTGCCTCCACCGCTTTCACGGCGGCGTCAAACACGCCGGTGTGTCCCACCATGTCGCAGTTGGCGTAGTTGAGAATGATGACGTCGTATTTGCCGGAGTTGATCCGGGAAACCACCTCGTCGCAGACCTTATAGGCGCTCATCTCCGGCTGGAGATCATAGGTCGCCACCTTGGGCGAGTGGATCAGAGCCCGATCCTCGCCGGGATACTCCTTTTCCACGCCGCCGTTAAAGAAGAAGGTCACATGGGCGTATTTCTCCGTTTCGGCAATGCGCAGCTGGGTCAGATCGTTCTTGCTCAGATACTCGCCCAGCGTATTCTGCAGGGTCTGGGGCTTGAACGCCACCTGCACATGGGGCATAGTGGCATCGTACTGGGTCATGCACACATAGGTCAGCGGGAAGCAGCCGCCCCGGCGCTCAAAGCCCTCGAAAGCGGGATCCACCAGCGTGCGGGTGATCTCCCGTGCCCGGTCGGGGCGGAAGTTGAAGAACACCACGGCGTCGTTCGCCTTGATGACCCCCTCTTTACCGGTGCAGACCACCGGCACCACAAACTCGTCGGTCACATCGGCGGCATAGGAGGCATCCATTGCCGCTGCCGGGTCGGCGTTCTCCATGCCCTCGCCGTAGACCATGGCGGCGTAGGCTTTCTCCACCCGCTCCCAGCGGTTATCCCGATCCATAGCGTAATACCGCCCGGTGACGGTGGCGATCTTGCCTACGCCGATGCGCTGCAGCTCAGCCTGCAGCTTCTCGATATACTCCTTGCCGGAGGTGGGGGGCACGTCCCGGCCGTCCATCAGCGCATGGACATAGACCTGCTCCACGCCGCTGCGCTTCGCCATCTCCAGCAGCCCCAGCAGGTGGTCAAAATGGCTGTGCACACCGCCGTCGGACAGCAGACCGATGAGGTGCAGAGCGGCGCCGGGCTTTTTGGCAGCGGTCATGGCATTCTGCAGCGCCTCATTTTCAAAGAAATCGCCGTCCTGAATGGACTTGGTGATGCGGGTCAGCTCCTGATACACGATGCGGCCGGCGCCCATGTTGGTGTGACCCACCTCGCTGTTGCCCATCTGCCCGTCCGGCAGCCCTACATCCATGCCGGAGGCGCCGATCTGGGTGGTGGGATTCTCGGCAAACAGCCGGGTCAGATTGGGGGTCTTGGCGGCCTTAATGGCGTTGCCGTAGGTGTCGGGGTTAATGCCGAAGCCATCCATGATGATGAGAGTTAAAGGCTTTTTCATAGTCTGATCTTCCTTGCAATATAGAGTAGTAGTTTTTATTGCCCCTCTCCAAGGGCTTGCGGTGGCATGGATTATTGCAAGCCGGTCTGGAAAGAGTCCAAACACGGCTTTTACACTGTCGTTAATCGTTAAGTCGTGTGTGCAATCATTATTTTGCTGAATCGACAAATTGGATATTTAGAGACCAGCCCTCGTCATAAGGGCTATATGGTTCAAAGTCCTCCTTGAAATCTTTGATGCAGGGAATCTTGTCCAGATCATATGCATCCCATTCTTCCAGTTCTTCGTCTGTTGCCTCAGTTAGTCCAAAGAAAGCAAGTGCATGAGAATCATGGGTTGCAACGAGTTCGTTCAGCTCGTCTTCATCCATAGGTGCCAGTCCCTGGCATTCCATGACATACTCGACTTCTGTATCAATGCCGATTTCAATTTCCATCTCGTTGATTTCATCATAGGCACGTTGTAGAACGTCTTGTAATTCAGGAACGTCATTTAAAGATCGGCCTTCAGCGATTGCTTGGTCGTAAGCGACCGTTTCCACATCTGTTAAGGCAATTTTATAGTCGATCCAGTCAGAAGAGTCGCATTTACCGAAAGTGGAACTATATTGAATTGTTGCATATTTCATTAATCTTACTCAACCTTTTCTGAATTGTGGAAGTTCAATCTTTTTTGGTGCACTGAATAGTGACTTTTGCATCACATGGAGATTGGTTCACACAGGGCCATTGCCTTAGAAGAAACCCTGTGACGATGCATCTTCGCTGTACGCACATTTGGTTTCTATCACTTCGATACAGGAAATTGAAAAGCGCAGGACGGGGCGGCTTGCCCCGCCCTGCGCCGGTGACAGTGCGTACGGTTTATTTCGCCGCAGCTACGATGGTGGCGAAATCGTTGGGCTTCAGAGAAGCGCCGCCGATCAGACCGCCGTCCACGTCGGACTGCGCCAGCAGCTCCGCCGCATTGGCGGCGTTCATGGAGCCGCCGTACTGAATGGTGACCGCCTTGGCGGCCGCCTCATTGTACAGACCGGCGATGACCTGCCGGATCTCGCCGCAGACCTCGTTCGCCTGAGCGGCGGTGGCGGTCTTGCCGGTGCCGATCGCCCAGACCGGCTCATAGGCGATAATGACCCGCTTCAGCTCTTCCTCGGATACGCCGTTGAGGGCGATCTTGGTCTGCATAGCCACCACCTCGCCGGTGATGCCCAGTTCCCGCTGCTCCAGATACTCGCCCACGCACAGAATGACGGTCAGACCCGCATCCAGAGCGCCCCGCACCCGCTTGGCCACGGTGGCGTCGGTATCACCGAAGTAGGTGCGCCGCTCGCTGTGTCCCAGAATCACATAGCCGACGCCCATCTCCCGCAGCATATCGGCGGCGATCTCACCGGTGAAAGCACCATGCTTCTCCCAGTAGCAGTTCTGCGCCGCCACACCGATCTTGGTGCCCTTGGTCGCCTCCAGAGCGGTCTGCAGATCCACGAAGGGAACGCCCACCACCACGTCGCAGGCAGCGTCCGCTACCAGCGGCTTAATGGCGTCGATCAGCTCTTTTGCCTCGGCGGGGGTCTTATTCATCTTCCAGTTGCCGGCGATTACATACTTACCCATAATTCATCTGTCCTTTCGTTACGCAAAGCCGTGTGGTCAGGTTCAGTCCTTATCGTTCAGGCAGGCGATGCCGGGCAGCACCTTACCCTCCAGGAACTCCAGAGAAGCGCCGCCGCCGGTGGAGATGTGGGTCATCTTGTCGGCAAAGCCCAGATTCTCGACCGCCGCCGCCGAGTCGCCGCCGCCGATGATGGAGATGGCGCCGCTGTCGGCGACCGCCTTCGCCACGGCGATGGTGCCGCTTGCGAAATTCTCCCACTCAAACACGCCCATGGGGCCGTTCCACACCACCGTGCCGGCGCCCACCAGAGACTTGGCGAAAAGCTCCTGCGTGGTGGGTCCGATGTCCATGCCCATCCAGCCGTCCGGGATGGCGTCGGAATAGATCCGCATGAAGGGAGCGTTCTCGTCATAGTCCCGGCTGATGATGTTATCCACCGGCAGGATGAAGTTGACGCCCTTCTCCTTCGCCTTAGCCATCATCGCCTTGGCCTCCTCCACCTTATCCAGCTCGCACAGGGAGGTGCCCACATTGTTGCCCTGCGCCTTGAGGAAGGTGTACGCCATACCGCCGCCGATGATGAGGGTGTCCACCTTATCCAGCAGGTTGTTGATGACGCCGATCTTATCGGACACCTTGGCGCCGCCCAGGATCGCCACGAAGGGACGCTTGGGATCCTCCAGCGCCTTGCCCATGACGGTGATCTCCTTCTGGATCAGATAGCCGCAGGCTGCGGGCAGGTAATCCGCCACGCCGGCGGTGGAGGCATGGGCACGGTGCGCCGTGCCGAAGGCATCGTTCACATACAGCTCTGCCAGATCCGCCAGCGCCTTGGCAAAGGCGGGATCGTTCTTCGTCTCCCGGGCGTCAAACCGCACATTCTCGATCAGCACCGCCTCGCCGTCCTTCAGGGCAGCGATCTTGGCATGGGCGTCGTCGCCGATGATGTCGGCGGCAAAGGTCACCTTGCCGTCCAGCAGCTCGTTGAGCCGATCCGCCACGGGCTTCAGGGTGAACTTCTTGGCGTCGTTCGCCAGCGCCTTGGCGATATATTCCGCCTTGGCAGCTGCCTGCTCCGCCTCGGGCAGAGCGGCCACAGCCGCCTTTTCCTTCTTATTCAGGCCGAAGCCCTCGGTGAAGATGGCGTGGGGCTTACCCATGTGGGAGCAGAGAATGACCTTGGCACCATGCTCCAGCAGATATTGAATGGTGGGCAGCGCACCGATGATACGCTTATCGCTGGTGATCTTGCCGTCCTTCATGGGAACGTTGAAATCGCAGCGCACCAGTACACGCTTGCCCGCTACGTCCAGATCCTCGACGGTCTTTTTGTTCAGGTAACTCATAATAGTACATCCTTTCTAAAATGATCTCTGTTAAAAAGGTAACAATTTGCCATCAATCATTGTATACGATTTTGCGTCGGATTGCAAGAGCGGAATGTGTATGAAGTGTAAATTTTGCCGTTTTTTCCCTATCAGCGTACCCGACAGGGCAAAAACTATGCAACCGGGCAGCAAAAAACCGCCTTACAGGGTGCGCAAGCCCTTGGGGTACCGGTTCTTCAGCCGTCCGCCGCTGGCCTTGCCGAAGCCCAGAGGTATGCCCGCCACCGCCACGGCGGTATAGCCGCCGGTGTCGGTCGGTATTTCCGCTCCGTGGAGATACGCTGTCAGCCGGGGGTCGGAAAGGGGGAGGGACAGCCGCTGCCGGCAGCTGGCGCTGCGGGCAGCGGCAAAGGCGGCGTGGCAGGGCTCCAGCCGGTTTTTGCACACCTGAGCGACGGCAAGCCCCGCCGCCAGCGTGCCGGTACCCTTCAGCTCCGGCAGCTCCGGCGGGAGCAGTCGTACCGTGTCGCCTACGGTGACGAATACGCCCTCAGGCGTATCCGCAAAGCAATCCTCATACAGCGCCCGGGCTGCCTCCCGGTGCACATCCCGGGCAGGAGGCACATAGAGGGCGGGGCTGCCGCCGGGGGCGTCCTCCGTTTTGCGCAGGCGGGCGATGAAATGTCCCTCGCCCCCTTGGTGGGGGAAGATGCGGCGGCAGCCGGTCAGATCGGCGGAGCAGGCGGCATCTCCAAAGGCGGTCAGCGCCGCCGCCGGAAAGCCGGGGCAGCCCCAATCGACCGTGATCGGCTCCACCGCAAACTCCGGATGGCGGTTCAAAAACCGGGCGACCGCCAGCTCGTTCTCCTCCGGGGCAAAGGTGCAGGTGGAATACACCAGCCGTCCGCCGGGACGCAGCATCCCGGCGGCAGCGTCCAGAATGGCGTCCTGCCGGGCGGCGCACAGGCGGATATTATCCACGCTCCAGCCGGCAAGGGCTTGGGGCTCCTTGCGAAACATCCCCTCGCCGGAGCAGGGAGCATCCACCAGCACCCCGTCGAAGTAGCCCGGCAGCGCCTCGCTTAACCGCCCTGTG
Organism: uncultured Eubacteriales bacterium; assembly: GCA_934630515.1. Classification (GTDB taxonomy): domain Bacteria; phylum Bacillota; class Clostridia; order Oscillospirales; family Acutalibacteraceae; genus UBA5905. The sequence goes on from CAKTVV010000005.1 coordinate 102,825, forward strand.
TCGCTATTGGAGACCACCGCCCGCCGCACACCGCAGCGCTCCAGATTCTGCAGCAAAATTTTCGCCCGGGCGGGGACATATTCGTTGCACCACAGCAGCCCGGTATGCCCCAAAGCGGCGGCGATCTGGGTGGATTTGCCGCCGGGGGCGGCGCACAGGTCGAGAATTTTCTCCCCCGGGCAGGGCGCCAGCACCGTCACCGCCGAGGCGGCGGAGGGCTCCTGCATATAATAAGCGCCGGCATGATGGAGCGGGTCGCTGCCCGCCTTAAAGGGCGCATCTGCATAAAAGCACAGCGGCGAAAAGGGCGCCGGCGTCAGCGACTGTGGAAACAGGGCGCACAGCTGCTCCGGGGTGGTCTTCAGTGTATTGACCCGCAGCCCCCGGCGCAGGGGCTGGGCGTAGGCCGTCTGCATCGCCGGCAGCAGGTCGCCGGGCAAGCGCTCCATCCGGCGCTCAAATTCCTGTGGAAGCTCCATCCATTCATTCCCCCTATTCGGAAAAATACCGCCATCCGGAAACCGGACGGCGGTGTAAGATCAATCGGCGGCGGGAGCGGCGGACTCCTCCAGCGCTTGCCGCAGGGCTTTGGCCAGCTGGTCGGGGCAGGAGGTGCCTTTGTAGCCGCACTCAATACCGGACAGGCGGCGGATCGCCTCCTCCACCGGCATTCCCTCTACCAGACGGGCGACGCCCTGCGTGTTGCCGTTGCAGCCGCCCTCAAAGGATACGTGGGTCACGCATCCGTCCTGTATGTCAAACTGAATGCTGCGGGAGCAAACTCCCTTGGTACGATACTGATACGCCATAACGGTTCCTCCTTAGTGAAGATTGAAGCTCAGCCCGCCGATGTGTTGCGGCGGGATTTATAGGTACGCATTTTCTGCGGGATGTTCTCGGGAACGTCGCTGTTGCCCAAGGGGCGGGCAGTGCGGCTGTACATACCGTGAAAATCGCTGCCGCCGGTGGTGAGCAGACCGTGAGCGGCGGCAAACGCCGCCAGCCGTGCCGCATCCTCGGCGGTATGATCCGGATGCCAGACCTCCACGCCGTCCAGCAGCCCCTCGGCGGTCAGCTCCTCCATGAGCGCCTCGTTATGATAGGCGGCGGGATGCGCCAGCACCACTAGTCCGCCGGCGCTGCGGATCAGCTGCGCCGCCTCCCGCACCTCCGGGTATTCCACCGGCACATAGGCACAGCCGCTCTCCGGGGAAAAGAGCTTATCGTACACGGCGCCGTATATGCTGTCGGCATGTCCGGCGTCCATGAGAGCGTGCATGATATGCTGCTTATAGATCGTGGTGCTGCCGGAGGCGCAGCGGGTGATGCTCTCCGGCACGATGGGATAATAGCGCAGCACCTTGCGGATCATCTCGTTGGCTGCCGCCCGGCGGCTGAGGTTGATCCGGCGGCACAGCCCCTCCAGCCGGTCCGGACTGTCGCACAGATAGCCCAGCAGGTGGGCTTTGTTGCCCCGGGCGTTGTCCCGGGTGGAAAACTCCACCCCGGGGATGACCTCGATGCCCATCCGCTTGCCGAGAATGACCGCTCGGGTGGAGCCGACCACGGCGTCGTGATCGGTAATGGAAATGGCGGTCAGGCGCCGCCGCCGGGCAATGCTCAGCAGCTCATCGACGCCCAGCGAGCCGTCGGAAATTCTGGAATGGCAGTGCAGATCAATGGACATATTTTCCTCCCCGTGGTTTTGCAGATCCTCTTTTGTACACTAAATCATTATACGGTTTTTTCGGCTGAAAATCAACTGTCAATTCGGGCATTTTTGCGACAAAAGGCGAAAAAAGGCGGATTGGCAAAAAATGCCCCACCCGATGGGAGCCGATTTGTGTAAAAATGCGGAGCGCCGTGCGCAAGGGCGTGGAACGGTGAAACTGCAGGGTTGCGCTTTTTGCCGATCTATGCTATACTGGCTCCCGCACCCACGACTGCTTGGGATGGTCGGGTGCGGGAGTGTATTATCGTATGAAGATCCAATTATCCGACCATTTTAGCTTTTCCCGGCTGCTGCGGTTCACGCTGCCCTCCATCGTGATGATGGTATTCACCTCCATCTATGGCGTGGTGGACGGCTTTTTTGTCGCCAACTATGTGGGAAAGACCCCTTTTGCGGCGCTGAATTTCATCATGCCGGTGCTGATCCTGCTGGGAACGGTAGGCTTTATGTTCGGCACCGGCGGCAGCGCTCTGGTGTCCAAAACGCTGGGGGAAAAGGATCCGGAAAAGGCAAACCGGCTGTTCTCCCTGTTCGTCTATGTGCCGCTGGTGCTGGGAACGATTCTGGGCGGCGTGGCGGTGGTGCTGATGCCTGCCATCGCCCGGGCGCTGGGCGCCGAGGGCGAGATGCTGGCGGGCTGCGTGCTGTACGGGCGCATCATTGCGGCGGCGACGCCGGCGTATATCATGCAGATGGAGTTTCAGAGCTTTTTCGTGACGGCGGAGCGCCCCACACTGGGGCTGGTCACCACGGTGGTCGCCGGTGTCACCAATATGGTGCTGGACTGGCTGTTTATGGCGGTATTCCGCTGGGGGCTGGCGGGCGCCGCCATCGCCACGGCGATCAGTCAGGCGGTGGGGGCGCTGCTGCCGCTGGTCTATTTCCTGCGCCCCAACAGCAGTCTGCTGCGGCTGGGACGCACCCGCTGGGACGGACAGGCGCTGTTCAAGGCCTGCACCAACGGCTCCTCTGAGCTGATGAGCAACGTCTCCATGTCGCTGGTGGGGATGCTTTACAACATCCAGCTGATCCGCTATGCCGGTGAGGACGGGGTGGCTGCCTACGGGGTGCTGATGTATGTGAATATGATCTTCCTCGCCATCTTCATCGGCTATTCCGTGGGAACGGCGCCCGTTATCGGATACCATTTCGGCGCCCAAAATCACTCGGAGCTGCACAGTCTGCTGCGCAAAAGCCTGCTGCTGCTGAGTGTCACGGCGGTGGGAATGTGGGTGCTGGGAGAGGTATCCGGCGAGACCCTGTCCTGGATCTTTGTCAGCTACGATGCGGCGCTGCTGGACATGACCCGGCAGGCGTTCACGATCTTCTCCTTCTCCTTTCTGTTCGCCGGGTTCAATATCTACGCCTCCTCGTTCTTTACGGCGCTCAATGACGGGCTGATCTCGGCGCTGATCTCCTTTTTGCGCACGCTGGTGTTTCAGACGGCGGCGGTGCTGCTGCTGCCCCGGCTGTGGGGCGTGAACGGCATCTGGTGGTCTATCGTGGCGGCGGAGGGCTGCGCCTTTCTGGTCTCCGGCGCCTGTGTACTGCTGCTCCGCAGAAAATATCATTATTAAAGTAGAAAAGAAAAATGCAAGCCGCCGCCTCCGAGGATGTTCCTCGAGGGCGGCGGCTTTATGCTGCTCAAAGCTAAGACGGCTTGAAGTTGTGGCTGTCCCCCGGTGCCGGAGAGATCCGGCGGTGCGTGACGGTGACCGATGGGACAGGCATGCGGTTTCGCACCCATCGATACAGGGGACGGCGGGGGCTGCGCCTTACACATATTTACGCTTGCTCTCCACCACCAGCCCCACAACGGTCACCTGCGTGACCTGTGCCCCCTCAAAGCGACGGGGCGGGTAATAGGGGTTGACGCTCTGCAGCTCGATCCAGTCGGCACCGTATACCACCCGCTTGACCAGCCCCTCCTCGCCGTTGACCAGCACCACGGCGTAGCGGCCGCTATCCACGCTGTCCTGCCGCCGCACCAGCACCAGATCCCGGTCATTTATGAGCGGGGTCATGCTGTCGCCGGACACCGACAGCCAAAAATAAGCGTCGTCGCCGTGAAGGGCAGAGCGCTCCACCGGCTCCGAGCCCATGGGCTCCTCCATCACAATACCGCCGCAGCCCGCCCGCACCGAGCCGATTACCGGCACCGGCACCACATCCGGCGGCACCGTCTCCCGCAGCCCGTCCCCCGGCTCGTCGGTGGCACCCAGCAGCCATTGGGGATCCACCCTATAATGCTGCGCCAGCCGATACAGGGTGGGCAGATTGATGCGGGCGGTATCCCCCCGCTCCCACCGCATAACGGTGCTCTTATTCACGCTCACCAGCCGGGCAATCTGCTCCAGCGTCTCCAGCGTCTCCTCGCGGCACTGCCGCAAACGGCGGGCGGTAAGATTGAGTTCGGGCATAGGACGCCTCCTTCATTTGGTATGTTCTGTCTATAGCATACCACGATCGGATGCAAAATGCAATGAGAGTTTTTGAAGAAAGTTGCAAAATGCTATTGACAGGCTTTGAAAAAGCGGCTACAATAATTAATAGACGAACAAATGTTCTTAAAAAGAACGCCCAATGCGGAGGGGCGGTCGATGCTTCGGCTGCTGCCGCAGCCGCAGCGAACAAAGCGGGTCAAATACGGAACAGGAGGGCAGCAAAGCGGATGTATATGCGTATCGGGGATTGGCAGCGCATCGTGGCGGAGACCCCACCGCAAACGCCGGTGTTCTTCTACCTGCCGGAGACGACGGGAGAGAAGACGGACGTCTACTGCGATGGGGTACGGGTCGAGCCATCCCGTTACTGGGACTGGCAGCGGGGCTGGCTGCCCTGCGTGCTGGTGACGCTGCGGATGGAGGTGTAAACGTATCGGTAAAAAGTTGCAAAATGCAATATCGGAGGTGTAGGGATTGGCAAAAACGCCGTTTGAAAAGCATACGCCGGAGACCATCGAGGCCGCCATCGAGACCGCCAAGGACTACGCAGCGGCGCAGGACGTGCCGCTGACCGCCGAACGGCTGGCGGCGGTGCTGGACATGGATCTGGAGCAGTTCCGGCAGATCGCCCGGGGGCGTCTCTCCGCTCGTTCGCCCTCCGTCCGCCGGAAGGCGGAGCTGCTGCGGCGGGCGGATCGGGAGGCAACCGCCAGTGTGGTGGAGCACGCTATGCGGCGTGGCTCCGGTGCGAATATGCATTTGCTGTATCTGAAGAACAATGCAGGCTACGACAAGGAAAAGCCCGGCGGCAAGGGGGAGGCGACGGCAGACTATCCGCCGGTGGTGTTTATCCGAGAGGAGGATATTTCTGAATAATATGGCTGAGCTGATCGAGGTGTACCGGCAATCCCTGACGGCATTGCAGAAACGGTACGACGAATTAACGGAGCAGCGCCTGTTTTTTGACAAGCGCACGGCACTGCTGGAGGAGGAAATGGACGAGCTGTGGGAGGCGATACATATGATGGAGCCCTATCTGCGTCGCACATAACGGTGTCGCTGCCGGAGCTCATCGGCGGCGGCTATGGGCGGTTCTGGAGCTGCTCCCGGCGCTATCGGGTGGTGAAGGGCGGCAAGGGCTCCAAAAAATCCTCCACGGCGGCGCTTTGGTACATCTACCATATGATGCAATACCCCGGCGCTAACCTGCTGGTGGTACGGCAGGTCTATCGCACCCATCCGGACAGCACCTATGCGCAGCTGCGCTGGGCGATCCGGCAGCTGCGGGTGGAGCATCTGTGGCGGGCGGGACGGGAGCCGCTGGAGCTGGTCTATTGTCCCACCGGGCAGCGCATCCTGTTTCGGGGGATGGATAATGCGGACAAGCTGGCATCCACCACGGTGGAGCAGGGAACGCTTTGCTGGGTGTGGGTGGAGGAGGCCTTTGAAATCGCCCGGGAGGCGGATTTCGATAAGCTGGATCTGTCCACGCCCCGGGGCGTGGTGGCACCGCCTCTCTTTAAGCAGACGACCCTGACCTTTAATCCCTGGGATGAGAACCATTGGCTTAAAAGCCGCTTTTTTGACCGTCCCGATCCTCAGGTGCTGGCGCTCACCACCGATTATCGCTGCAATGAGTTTCTGGACGATACCGACCGGCAGCTGTTTCAGCGGATGCAGCGGGAAAATCCCCGGCGCTATGCGGTGGCAGGGCTGGGACAGTGGGGACGCAGCGAGGGACTGATATTTGAAAACTGGGAGGTGCGGGATTTCTCCCGGCGGGCGCTGGACGAGCCGGGGATACGGCATATTTTCGGACTGGATTACGGCTATGCCAACGATCCGACGGCGTTTATCGCCGCAGCGGCGGAGGAAAAAAGCAAGACCCTCTACATCTACGATGAACACTATGAGACTCGGATGCTTAACGAGGATATTGCCGCCATGATCCGCCAAAAGGGGCTGCAAAAGGAGCGCATCCGGGCGGACAGCGCCGAGCCGAAATCCAACGAGGATCTGCGGCGGCTGGGGCTGCACCGGCTCATCGCCGCCGACAAGGGCCCCGGCTCGGTCAACGCCGGGATCGCCCGGCTGCAGGAATACCATATAGTGGTGCATCCCCGCTGCGTGCATACGGCACAGGAGCTGGGCAGCTATTGCTGGCAGAGCGGCGGGCGGGACGGGGTATTCTGCAACCGCCCGGTGGACAGCGACAACCATCTGATGGATGCGCTGCGCTATGCCATGAACGATCTGCCCCGTCCCACCGGGCAGCCGTGCCGTCCCCGCCGGTATGCCCCCGGCGGCGAGTGGGGCGGATAGGCGGCAGGGCGCCGCCCATTTTGCGGGCGATCCTCCGGCTATGGGAAAAGAAAAAGGCGCACAGACGGAAAGGGGAGGAACACTATGTTTTTATGGGGATTCCTCTGCGGCGGGGTGCCGTGGCTGACGCTCTGGGCATGGGAGCGGCGGCACAACGGCCGCCGTCAGCCGCTGCACCGGCGTCAGGCAGCGGTCTGGCAGAATACACGGAATTTTTTGTACTATGACGGAACAGAAATGCCGGTCGTAAAGGAAAAGGCGGCGAAATAAGGGGCGCCGTGTGCTGAAAAAGAAAGGAGCAGAACATGGAGAAAACACAAAGCATCCCGCCCACGGGGGTATCTCCGGAGGCGGTCTTCCGGGAGCTGGAGGCGGGGATCGCCTATAAGCAGCATCTGGGCAGCCACGGTATGTTTGAACAGAACCGCATCAACGAGCGGTTTTATTCCGGCGACCAGTGGAAAGGGGTTCACTGCGGGGACAGCCGTCCGCTGGTGCGGCACAACGTCATCCGTCGGATCGGGGAATATAAGATGGCGGTGGTGGGGTCCGCCCCCACAGCAGTGCAGTTCACCGCCGAGGGCGTTCCCAACACCCTGTCGATGCAGCAGAAGATCCGACGGTATCGGCAGGCGCTGTGCCGGGGAGAGGCGTGCGAGCCGCTGACCCCGGCGGAGGAGTCCCAGACAGTGGCGGCGGCGCTGACGGATTATTTTGTCACCACCAGCCGCCGGTTGGGGCTGGACACCTTGGGGCGGCGGGCGCTGCGCAATGCCTATATCACCGGCACCGGGGTGCTGTATACCTACTGGGACGACCGGGTGCGCACCGGAATGTACGCCGATCATGCCAGCACCACCCCCATCCGGGGGGACATCGCCTGCGAGGTGCTGGATATCGAGCAGGTGTATCCGGCGGACCCCACGCTGGAGGAGCTGCAGGAGCAGCCCTCCATCCTCATCGCCCAGCAGAAGCCGGTGGCGCAGCTGCGCCGGGAGGCACGGCGGGCGGGCTGCGCCGACTGGGAGCGCATCCGTGCCGACGACGGCGGCGAGGACCCCGCCGCCCATGCTACGGTGCTGACCCGCTTCTGGAAGGAGTGGGACGAAGCCGGAGAGCAATGCCGGGTCTATGCCCAGCGGGTATGCCGGGGCGCCGAGCTGCGTCCGGCGTGGGATACCGGGCTGCGACTGTATCCGCTGAGTCTGTTCCGCTGGGAGGAGCAGCGGGGGCAGGTCTACGGCAGCAGCGAGATCCCGTATCTTATCCCCAACCAGATCGCCATCAACCGGACGGTCTCCGCCGGGGTGTGGGCGGTGATGATGATGGGCATGCCCATCATGCTGGTGAACGGCGACGTCATCACCCAGCCCATCACCAACGATCCCGGGCAGGTCATCCCGGTCTATGGCTCCGGCGAGGAGGTGCAGAATGCCGTTCGCTATGTGGAGCCGCCCGCTTTCTCGGCGGATTTCAACGAGAATGTGCAGGATCTCATCACCGAGACTATGACCCAGGCCGGTATCAGCACCACCCTGCTGGGCGATGTGAAGCCGGACAACACCTCTGCCATTCTGGCGGTGCGGGAGGCGTCGCTGATGCCCCTGCAAATGATCCAAAACCGGTATTTCAGCTTTATCGAGCAGACCGCCCGCATCTGGGCGGAGTTCTGGCTGACCATGTACGGCGACCGGGCGCTGAAGATCGAGCAGCCCGACGGCATCTGGTATATGCCCTTCCACGCCGACCAATACCGGGAGCTGCTGCTGACCATCGCCGTGGATGTGGGGCAGGGCAGCCAATACAGTGAGACCCGTTCGGTGGAGACGCTGGATAATCTCTACAAGAACGGTATCATCACAGCCAAACAGTATTTGAGCCGCTTGCCCCAGGGCTTTGTGCCCAAGCTGGACGCCCTGCTGCAGGAGCTTGAATAAACGCCGTTTTCTCACCCGAAGCCCGACCGGGGAGGTGAGGCAGATCAAAGCATAGGAGGAGCAGAAAATGGAGAATGAGACCCCCATGACCCCCGACACGACCCCTGCGGAGGAGCCGCAGACACTGCCATTGGAGCCGTCAGAGCCGGCGGAGACAGCGCCGGCGAGCACGGCGACGCCGGAAACGGTGCCGCCGGAGGACACGTCCTCTGCCGCCGTGGAGGAGCAGCCGCCGGCAGCTGCCGCTGCGCCGGATATCACCCACCGGCTGGCGGCGGAGTTTATCACCATGCAGCAGGAGGTGCCCGGATTGCACGCCCCGGAGGATCTGGCGGCGGAGATCTGGGACAGCGCCGCCCGGGAGGGCATCCCGCTGATGGACGCATTTCTGCGGTTTCGCTGGCAGGAGGAGCAGCGTGTCCGCCGGGAGGAGGAGCGCCGCCGCCGTGCAGCGGCGTGTTCCCCCGGCTCTCTGCGGGAGGGGGCGGCGCAAAGCCATCCCGAGCAGGATGTGTTTGTGCGTGCCTTCCGCCGGGCGATGCGCTGACCGTAAAAAGTAAACCCACGGACAATAATGAAAGGAAGTATGCAGTATGAGCCTGAATCTCAACAACATTTCCGTCAAGATGACCGACGTTCTGGACAAAGCCGTGGCGGAAAAGCCCGTCACCGGCTTTCTGGCAGACAACACCCTGCGGGGCAAGTTTGTGGGCGCCAAAACGGTCATGATCCCTGAAATGAACGTGTCCGGTCTGGGCAACTATGACCGGGACACCGGCTTTGTCAGCGGCACCGTGTCGGTGTCCGCCACCCCCTTTACGCTGGCGATGGATCGGGGCCGCTCCTTTCAGCTGGATCGGGAGGATCACGATGAAAGCGGCGTAGCCGATCTCGCCGGGCAGATCCTGGGCGAATTTGTGCGCACGCAGGTGGTGCCGGAGGTGGACGCCTATGTGCTGTCCAAGCTGGCGGGCTACGCCGTGACGAAAAACCAGACCGTCACCGGTACCCCTGCCACCGAGGCGCTGAAGATGCTGCAGAAATCCATCGCTGCGGCGCAGAACGCCATCGGCTACGACGAGGAGCTGGTGGCGTTTGTGGACGGCACCATGTGGCAGGCGCTCCAGAGCAGCAGCGACCTGTCCCGGATGCTGGTGACCAGCGATTTCCGCAAGGGGGAGCTGAACACCCGGGTGAACAGCTATAACGGTGTGGCGATCCTGCCGGTGCCGGACAGCCGGATGAAGACCGCCTACACCTTTAACGACGGCACCACCGAGGGGCAGGAGGACGGCGGCTTTGTGCCGACCGACTCCGCCAAGAGCATCGGTCTGCTGCTGATCCCCCGCCGTGCCGCCTCCCTGATCAAAAAGACCGAGCAGGTGCGCTGCTTTGATCCCGCCCACAATCTTCAGGCGGATGCCTGGAAGATGGACTATCGTCTGTACTACGATGTGGTACTGAAAAACAGCCTGGCGAAGGGCATCTACACCTACACCTTTTAAGTAAGTGCCATAAGTATGCCCCGGCTCCCGTTTCGTGCGGGAGCCGGGGCGTCCGGGAAAGGAGGAAGGACCCGATGACGGGATCGGCGATCTTAAAGCAGGCCTATCAACTGCTGGATGACCCCAAGGGGGCGGCGTCGGCGGGCGAGTCCGATCTGGTGGCGGTCAATCAGATCTACAGCGAGCTGTGGTACCGGGAGCATACGGCACCCTTTCAGCCGCTGGACAGCTTGCAGCGACCGCTGCTGCTGTCCTGGCGCTGTCTGCCGGCTATGGCGTATGGGGTGGCGATGCTGCTGTGCCTCAACGACGGGGAAAAGCCCTATGCCCAGTATCAGGCGCTCTATGAACGGGTGGCGGCACATACCGGCGGGCCGTATGGGAAAAGGAGGGACACGCTCTTTGGAAACGACGATGCATGAGGAGCACCTGTACGATCCGGTGCTGCTGCGGCAGCTGATCGTGGCGTATCAGCTGGAAGCCTGCCGCCGGGCAGCCGCCGGGGAGGCAGAGGTGTGACGGGCTGGAGCCTCACCGATTGGTTGTCGGTGCTGTCGGCGCTGGGCGTCATCGTGGCGCTGATCGCCAATCTGCGGGGGCTGCGGGAAAAGGACGAGCGCAAGGCGACGGAGCTGACTGAAATGCGCTCGGACATCAAGCACATCCGGGGACAGGTGGACAAAAGCGACGTGCTGATGGCGGATGTCCGTACCCGGCTGGGAGACGTAAAGGAGCGGGTCACCCGGGTGGAGGTCTCGCTGAAAAACACCCAGGAGCGCCTGCGCATCTTAGAGGCAAAGGAAGGCGAAGGAGGTTGACGGTATGACGGGAATCGCACTGGTGACGGTGCTGGCGATCACCGTGGAGGCGCTGGTGGAATACGCCAAGACGCTGGCGGAGGGATGCCGCAGCGGCGGCTGGAAAACGCTGGGAATCCAGCTGACGGCGCTGGCGCTGTCGGTGACCCTCTGTCTGCTCGCCCGTGCCGATCTGTTCGGTACGCTGGGGGTGCAGCTGGGCGGCGAAGCCGTCGGCTGCGTCTGCACCGGGCTGCTGGCTGCCCGTGGCTCCAACTATATTGCGGATTTTGTGCGCCGGGTACAGGGACGCAGCCACGGATAATGATGGCTTGCCCGCCGGAGGTGTTGCTGAAAGCAGCGTCTCCGGCGGGCTTTTTTGCAGCTTACAGGATCTTTACCGCCCGGGCGGCAGGAAGATGGACGGGGCGGGTCTCGTCATTTACCTCTACCGTTACCGTCTGGGGCAGCGGAGAGGAGAGGGTCAGCGCCGTGCAGCGATGCTGCCGCCATGCGATTGATACGGACACATTGCCCTTGCCCAGCAGACCGGTCACGGAGCCGTCCGGCCAGGCGGTGGGGAGGGCGGGCAAAATCTTCAGCTTACCGTCCTCCGACTGGAGCAGTAACTGGGCTACGGCGGCGGTTACCCCCAGATTGCCGTCGATCTGAAATGGCGGGTGGGAGCAGAGCAGGTTGGCGTAGGAGCCGCCGTGCCACACCATGGTCTTGCCGTCCACCGGCACCCGATACAGCTGCATCTCCATCAGCCGCAGCGCCCGGTCGCCGTCCTTGAGCTTCGCCCACAGAGCGGCTTTCCACGCTAAGCTCCAGCCGGTACCGTCATCGCCCCGCACCTCCAGCGACCGACGGCATGCTGCCAGCAGCGCCGGACGCTTTTCCGGGGTGATCTGGCTGCCGGGGTATAGCCCATACAGATGGGATACGTGGCGGTGATGCACCTCCGGCTCGGCGTATTCCCCCGCCCATTCCATCAGCCGTCCCTGTGCATCCGTTTGCAGCGTATCCAGCCGGGGCAGCAGCGCCGTCAGCTGCGCCTCCAGTGCTGCATCCACCCCCAGAATCCGGCAGCAGCGCCGGGTATTCTCCGCCAGCTCCAGCAGCAGCGTCTGGGACATGGCGGTGTACCGATCCAGACACCGCCGCTCGCCGTCCTGCTCATACCAGTTTTCCGGTGAGGTGGCGGGAGACAGGAGGGCATAGCCGCCCTCTTCGGTGAGTATATCCAGATAGAACCGCATCGCCTCCCGCAGCAGCGGATAGCCGACATCCGCCAGCCATTGCCGGTCGCCGGTGTATTCATAATAGTCAAACACGCTGCGGCACAGCCATGCCGACCCCAGCGGCCAGTAGGAGTACACGCAGCAATCCGCCGCCCGATCGCCTACCGGGTTGGTCTGTCCCCACAGGTCGGTGTTGTGATGGCACACATATCCGCTCGCCCCGTACCAGCGGCGGGCGGTGGTGCGCCCGGTGTCGGCGATCCGCTGCAGCAGCCGGATCAGAGGCTGATGGCATTCCGGCAGGCGGCAGGGCAGGGTTGCCCAGTAGTTCATCTCGGTGTTGATGTTCAGGGTGTAATTGCAGCGCCAGGGCGCCACCAGACGCTCGTTCCAGATGCCCTGCAGATTGGCGGGCTGGGAGTCGGAGCGGGAGCCGGCGATCAGCAGATAGCGCCCCATGTTGAACAGCAGCTCGTACAGACCCTGATCCTTTTCGGCGGCATCCAGCCGCCGGTCGGTGGGCAGAGAGCAGGCGACGGCGTGCAGATTCAGCTGCACCCGGTCGTATAGTGCCCGCACATCGGCGATGTGCGCCCGGCGTACCGCCGCATATCCGGCGCCAACGGCGGCGGAAAGGGCAGCCAGACACGGCTGTACATACGGCTTATCCGGCGGGGCGGCATAGGTGTCAAAGCTGCTGGCAGCGCACAGAAACAGCTCCAGCCGGGTGGCGTTTTCCACCCGCAGCCCGGCGGCGTCCGCCGTCACCTGTCCGTCGGTGACCGGCTGCAGCGCCAGCATAAAGCGGATGCACCCCTCGCCGTATTGCCACGGCTCCTCCTGCTCCCGCCAATCGGGCCGCAGCGTTTCCGGACAGTCGCCGTACAGGTGCAGCTGCTCTCCGGCGGCGCTGCACCGGTGGCGCAGCGGGCTATGGAGGGTCAGCCGATAGGCGGTGGGGGCGGAAGTATTCAGCCGCAGCGCCAGACAGCGGTGCGGGTGACTGATGAACGCCTCCCGGCGTTCCGGCTGTCCGTCCCGGCGGAAGGCGACCCGATGGAGGGCGTCCCGCAGATCCAGCTCCCGGCAGTAGTCGGTGGTTTCCCCGGCGGCGGTGGCGATGCACAGCTCGCCCATCGGCAGATAATATGCTGTGTCGGCACCGCTGAATTCCTCCTCCAGCAGCCGCTGCGCCTCCGACAGCCGCCCCGCCCGGGTCAGCGCCTGCACCCGGTGAAAGATCGCCGATCGATCGGGCTGCGGGGCGGTCAGCGGCTTGCCGGACCAGAGCGTGTCCAGATTGAGGGTCAGTCGCTCCCGGTCGGGAATGCCGTAGACCATCGCCCCCAGCGAGCCGTTGCCCAGAGGCAGTGCTTCCTCAAAGAATTCTGCCGGTTTATCATAAAAAAGTCGGTGTTCCATGGATCCGCACCCCCATTCAAAGGGATTTTATCACAAACAAAGCAGCAGCGCAACGCTCGGGAGCGGGTTTTCCGCAAAAAGCGCTTGCTTTTTTCAGATTCTATGATATAATAGCGGTAAAATGTCCCATATGGGACATTTTGGAGGTGAAGCATGGAACGACGAGCCGAAGAACCGGTCCTGTTTTTGCTGCAGGGGCTGTCGCCGGCGGAGCGGGAGCGCTATCGAGCCGCCATCGGGGAGGAACCCCGGAGCTATCGGCGGGGCGAGGTGATCTATGACCGCTCTCATGTACGGCGGGCGCTGGCGTGGGTGCTGGATGGACACCTGCGGGTGCTGCATGGCCGGGTGGTGATGAATGACCTGCATCCGGGGGACGTGTTCGGAGCGGCGGCGTTGTTCGGTGCGGAGGATGCCTACTCGTCGGCGGTGACGGCGGCGACGGATTGCCGGGTGCAGTTTATCACGCAGGAGACGGTTTCTGCATGGATGGCGGCAGAGCCCCGCATCGGGGAAAACTATATTCGGTTTTTATCCGACCGTATCCGTTTCCTCAACCGGCGGCTGGCGACCCTCACCGCCGGGCAGACAGACGACAAGCTCTGGCGCTATCTGCAGGCCCATCGGGACAGCACCGGTGCGGTATCGCTGCCGGATGGCATGGCGGGGCTGGCGGAGCATCTCGGGATGGGACGCTCCAGCCTGTATCGGTCGCTGGATGCTTTGCTGGCTGCCGGCGTCGTTCGCCGGGAGAAAAAGCAGATCGTGCTCCTGGAGGACCTGGAAACACATAAGTGAGGCATGAACGCTCCGAGCTTCATGCGGGAAAGGATGGCAGAAGAATATGAAAAAGTATGGTTCCCTTATTTTGGCGGTCCTGCTGCTGTTGGCAGCGCTGACCGCCTGCGGAAAGGCGCCGGAGGTGTCGGAGCCGGATTTCTCCGATATAGCGGAGGTGAGCGTACCGGATACGATCGATGAATCGTCGGTGCCTACGGAGCCGGAGGCGACGACCTCTACGGCGGCGGACAGCAGCACAACGGCAAAGCCGACCGCCAAGGCGCCGACGACCAAAGCGCCGACCGCCAAGGCGCCCAATACGAAAGCGCCGACGACCAAAGCGCCGACGACAAAGCCGGCGGAAAAAGCGCAGGTGCGGATCACCACCATTGCCGGACCGACCGGCGTGGGTATGGCGCAGCTGATGGCGCAGAACGATGCAAAAAAGACCGCCAATGATTATACCTTCAACGTGGTGGACGACCCCACCAAGGCGGTGGCAGCGATCACCGGCGGCTCGGCGGATATTGCGGCGGTACCTACCAATCTGGCGGCGACACTGTATAAGAAGACCTCCGGAAAGGTACAGATCTTAGCGGTGAACACGCTGGGGGTGCTGTATATGCTGGATAACGGCGCCGGCATCGGGTCGGTGAAGGATCTGAAAGGGAAGGAAATTTATTCCTCCGGACAGGGCGCCAACCCGGAGTATGTGCTGCGGTATATTCTGGAGAAGAACGGTCTGGATCCGGATAAGGATGTAACGCTGCACTTCGTCGAGGATAACGATGCGCTGACAGCGGCGATCGTGCAGGACAAAGCTAAGGTGGCGATGGTGCCGGAGCCGAAGGTGACGGCGTGCCTCGTGCAGATGGGCAAAACGGCGCCGACGGTAGCGCTGAATATGACCGAGGAATGGAACAAGGTGGCTGGCGGCAACAGCACGCTGATGATGGGCTGCGTGATCGCCCGCAAGGAGTTTGTGGAGAAGAACGGTGCGGCGGTGCAGGCATTCTTAAAGGAATATGAGAGCTCCATCACCGCCGTCAAGAGCGA
The DNA here is from genome assembly GCA_934630515.1 of uncultured Eubacteriales bacterium. Classification (GTDB taxonomy): domain Bacteria; phylum Bacillota; class Clostridia; order Oscillospirales; family Acutalibacteraceae; genus UBA5905. Next base: position 118,064 of record CAKTVV010000005.1, read on the forward strand.
TGTGGCGGCGGCGGCCGGCTGGTGCGAGACCTATAAGATCATCCCCAAGGCAGCCATCGCCAAGCAGGCGATCCCCCGCTGCGGACTGACCTTTGTGACCGGCGCCGAAATGAAGCGGCAGCTGTCCGGCTATCTGGATGTGCTGTTCAAGGCGAATCCGCAGGTGGTGGGCGGCTCTATGCCTGCCGACGATTTCTATTATGCGGGCTAAGGGGAAGCGGTGGCTGACCCGGGCGGCGGTGGCGGTATTCTGGCTGCTGGTGTGGGCGGCTCTCGCCCGCTCGGTGGACGAGGTGCTGCTGCTGCCCAGCCCTTTGGCGGTGGCGCAGGCGCTGGTGCGGCTGGGTGCCACCGCCGCCTTTTGGCGGACGGTGGGCTGCTCGCTGCTGCGGATCGTGCTGGGATACGGTGCGGCGGTAGCGGTCGGCACGGTGCTGGCGGTGCTGACCAGCCGTTTCCGGCTGCTGCATACCCTGTGCAGTCCGCTGCTGCACCTGATGCGCACGGTGCCGGTGGCGTCCTTCATCATTTTGGCGTATCTGTGGGTGCGGCTGCAGCTGCTGCCGGGATTGATCGCCGGGCTGATGGTGGTGCCGCTGGTCTGGCTCAATGTGAGCAGCGGCATCGCTCAGACCGACCGGCAGCTGCTGGAGATGGCGCAGGTATACCGCTTGGGCTGGCGGCGCACGCTGCGCCATGTGTGGCTGCCGTCGATACAGCCCTATTTCCGTGCCGCCTGCGTGACCGGGTTGGGCTTCGCCTGGAAATCCGGCATTGCCGCCGAGGTGATCTGCAGCCCGGACTGGGCGATCGGGACGGAGCTGAAAACGGCAAAGGTGTATCTGGAGACGCCGGAGGTGTTTGCGTGGACGGTGACGGTGGTGCTGCTCAGCGTATTGCTGGAGCGGGCGGTGCTGTGGCTGCTCCGGCAGCGCAAGCGGCTGCCGGGCACCGAAAAGGAGGCGGACACATGAGCTGCGGACTGGAGCGGGTGAGCTTTGCATACGGCAGCACACCGGTGCTGGAAGAGGTCAGCTGGACGCTGCCGCCCCGGGGCGTGGTCTGCCTGTGGGGGGCATCCGGCTGCGGAAAGACCACGATCCTGCGGCTGCTGGCCGGGCTGGAGCGCCCGGCTGCCGGTCGGGTGCAGCGCTCGGAGCGGGTCAGTGTGCTGTTTCAGGAGGATCGGCTGCTGCCCTGGTATACGGCGCTGGAAAATACGGCGCTGCCGCCGGAGGTAGAGACTGCCCGGGCGGCGGAAATGCTGGCAGCGGTGGGGCTTTCAGCGGAGCGGAACAGCCTGCCGGGAAACCTGAGCGGCGGACAGTGCCGCCGGGTGGCGCTGGCACGGGCGTTGGCGCTGCCGGGAGAGCTGCTGCTGCTGGATGAGCCGTTCACCGGGCTGGATGAGACGGCATGGCGTGGGGTTGTTCCGGCGATCCTTGCCCGGGCGGCAGAGGTGCCGGTGGTGCTGGTGACGCATGTAGCGGTGGAGGCGCAGGCGCTGGGTGCGGTGACGGTACCGCTGGAGGGTCTGCCGCTGCGGGGCAATCTGGGAACGGCGGAAATTTCGCAAAAATCTGAAAAAACGTGATTTTCCTCTTGACAATTGCCGGGAAATGCGCTATGATAGCACTTGCGTTTGGGGGCGTAGCTCAGCTGGGAGAGCGTACGGTTCGCATCCGTAAGGTCGAGAGTTCGATCCTCTTCGTCTCCACCAACAATAAGTTCACCGTAATTTTGATAGAATTACGGTGGACTTTTGTTTATGGCTTGTCTCGTGTTCTTTATGTGATTTCATAAATGTGAAAGAAATCGGGAATGGCAGAGGTGACGTCAATGGCTAAGCATGAAGTTGGAATCATGACGGATGATCCCCGTCCGGATGAACGGTATGACGAGTACGAACCGTGGAAATACGGCTGTATAGCGGTGGATGATACCGATTTAGAGAGCATTGCCCCAAAGCTGAACGCCCTTGATTTCTATTGGCATACGCTTTCCGTCAAAGGCAAGGGGCTTGCGTATTGCGGTATTACGTTGGTTCCGCCTTGCTCGCTAAAGCCATTTATTGCTGTTATCGCCGATAATTCTGAACTGTGCGAACTAAAGAAGCTGTTAGAAAAGGCATGGAGACAAAATAAATGGGTTATCCATTATGGACTTTGATTGAGCGGCAGCTTTGATCTTGCGCAAAGCCACTGGTATAGCACAGAAATTCTGAATTCTGCAAAGTATAAGAGCGGCATCCCCTTTTAACGAGTTCCGATCAAAATGGCGATCGTTTTACTTTTATTGAAGAAATTGAAGACGAATAGAAAGCTGCCGGGAGGATTGCCGATCAAAGCGTTCCTCCCGGCGGCTTATTGTACGTTCCGGCGGCGCCTACCTGTGTGTGCATGTCAAACTCCGTTGGATAGAGAACGCCGGATATTTGGCAGCTGCAGAGACAGAGATCCATTCCGAGAAGACCGAACGAAACGACGGCACGGCAAGACCAAGCCGTTGACGCCGTCCGCCTGTTCTTTTGCGCCGTTCCCAGCGTTCCCGTTAGTCTGTGATGCTCCAGCCCTCCGACCGCTTTCGGATATCCATAAATTCCTTGTATTTTCCGGGGACGTCCGCCAGCTCGGCATGGGTTCCCTGCTGAACGAGCCGCCCGTCGTCCAGCACAAGGATCTGATCCGCCTGCTCGATGGTCGCCAGCCGGTGCGCAATGGTGATGACGGTCTTGCCGCACGTCAGCTGGGAGAGCGCCTGCTGGATCAGATGCTCGTTTTCGGGGTCGATGCTGGCGGTTGCCTCATCCAGAATGATGATCGGCGCATTTTTCAGGATCGCCCGGGCGATGGAGATGCGCTGCTTTTCGCCGCCGGACAGCGTGCCGCCGCCCTCGCCGATGCCCGTGTCATAGCCGTCCGGGAGAGCCAGAATAAATTCGTGGCAGCGGGCCTTTTTCGTCGCCTCGATCACTTCCTCGTCGGTGGCATCGGGCTTGCCGAACCGTATGTTGCTGCGCACGGTGTCATGAAAGAGATAGACATTCTGAAACACCATGGATATATTGGTCAGCAGACTGTCGCAGGTGAATTCACGCAGATCGTGTCCGCCGATAGCGATGCTCCCCGCTTGCGGGTCGTAAAACCGGGCGATCAGGCTGCTTTTCGCCGCCCGATAGACGCTTGCCTGCCTCGCCGGCCGGGGTGTCATAGCCCTGCGGCAGCTTACGGATGAATTCCTCGCACTGTGCCGCACGGGCTGCCGCTTTTACTTCTTCGTCGGTGGCATGCGGATTACCGAGACGGATATTTTCCAGCAGCGAGCAGCGGAACAAAAAATTATCCTGTGTGACAAAGCTGACGTATTCGGAGAGCCGTGCCAGAGGCATATTCCGGATATTCACGCCGCCGACGGTGATCTCGCCGTCGGTCACGTCCCAGAACCGGGCAATCAGCTTGGCGACCGTCGATTTTCCCCCGCCGGACGGTCCGACGAGCGCCGTAAAGCTGCCCTCGGGCAGCTTCAGGTCGATGCCGTGCAGCACCTCGTCCTTTTCGTCCCCGGTATAAGAAAAATGTACATTCTTCAATTCCACATCGGTGTGCGTCACCTCTGCCCGGTCTTTCGGCTCGGGCAGCTCCGGCATTTCAAGGAATTTCTCCAGGCTTTCCACGGTGAACTTCACCTGGCGCATGTTTTCGGAGAATACCTCGAGCTTAGCGAGCGAGCCGACCATGGAGATGGAGAGCATGACGGCGAGCGCCGCCTGCGGGGCGGTGATGCTGCCGCCGTTTGCCAGCGCCAGCGCCGCCGGAAGCGTACCCAGCAGGGTGGAGGGGAACAGCGCAAAGCTGAGTTTCATGGTGGCGAAGGTGGAGGAGAGCCATCGGATCACAAAGGTGCGGAAGTCGGTGATGGCGCCCGCATATTTTTCATAGGAAACCCCGGCTCTGCCGAATGCTTTAATGACCTCGATGCCCTCTATGTATTCCACGATCGTGCTGTTCATATGGCTTGCGGATTCGTCGTACTTTGAAAAATTCTTGCCGCTGATCTGAAAGGTCAGCGCCATGCAGAGGAGCGACAGCGGAAAGGTGACCAGCGAGGCCAGCGCCAGACGCCAGTCCAGTGCGGCCAGTGCGGCGAGACTGACGATCGGCAGCACGATATGTCCTGCCCCCTCGGGGATCATGTGCGCCAGCGGGGACTCTAAGTTTTCGATCTTATCCACCATCATGCTTTTGATCTCGCCGATGGTGTGCCCGGCATCGTCGCCCAGCGGTGCATGCAGAAAGCGGTCGGCAAGGCGCAGGCGCAGGCCCTCGAGAATGGTGTACGCCATGCTGTGGGAGATCCCCGTTGACAGAGTGAAGGTCAGAATTTTTGCCGCATACGTCGCCAGTGCCAGCAGGCACCACCGGACGATCGTCCCGACGGTGACCGCATCCGCCACAAACAGGCAGATCAGCCGGTACATACAGTAGAACGGCGCCAGTCCCAGCATGACCGATAAAACCGACAGGACGACCGAGACAAGCATTTTTTTCTTTTCACCGCCCGCATAGGCGAAAAGCGTGTGCAAAAAGCTCTTATTTTCAGTTTTCATAGCGGATCCCTCTTTCTCTCCGGTATTCCGACGGAGTCAGCATCATGATTTTTTTGAATGCCTCGGTGAACTTGCCTGCGTTGTCGTATCCGATGCGGCTGCCGATCTCCGCAATGGCTGTTTTCCTCTCCCGGAGCAGCATTTCCGCTGCCCGGTTCATGCGGTAGCGTGTGAGCCAGCTGCCGATCGCCTCGCCGTAGATGGAGCGGAAGCAGCTTTTCATCGCCGTCATCGGAATGTCAAACCGTCTGGACAGCTCCTCCTGCGTGAAGCTTTCTGCTATGTGTTCGGTTAAAAACCGGCGGATCGCTTTGACCTTTTCCGCCTGCGTCCGATAAAAATACGGGCGATCCTCCTCGCTTTCCGGCGCAGTGGCGGCTGCTTCCGATCCGAAATCGGTTATATCCATAAATATAAAAGAGAAATGCTGCCCGGGGAGCTTTTTACAGCCCTGCCGGGTCTGCACCTGCTTTCTGCATTTCATCGGCTCATGCGGCGGGCGCTGTAGGCATCCGAGTGGCGCAACAATTGCGCCGGGATCAGGCGAAAAATGCAGATTCGCTATTGAAAAACGAATTTCCCCGTGCTATAATGCGGGTAAGGAACGGAGAGGGCGGCTTCGCCGGCAGGCATGGCTGCATATTCGCCGCACTGCACGTTCACCGTTTCGGATACAGGGAGACCGACACAAGGAAAGCTGCTGCAGAGCGGCTTTTCCAATGCTCTGCAGTTAGCATAAACTAACTTGATGAAACTGGGGGTCAGCGAATATGGCTGAAAGGATTCAGCTTTCCGGCGTGCCGGAAACCATGCTGCAGACGCTCTATGCCCGGGCAAAGGAAAGCCGGAGCGGCGGCGCTATTGTGGATCGAAAAGCCGAGGAGGTCATCGGCAGTCTCGACTATGATTTTTCTCTTGCGGATCAGGATGCTGCCATGCACAACGGCGTCATTGCCCGCACGCTCGTGCTGGACCGGCTGACGGATGACTGTCTGAAGAAAAATCCGGGCGCCGTGGTGGTCAACATCGCCTGCGGGCTGGATACCCGCTGCTATCGCATGAGCGGGTATGCCCACTGGTATAATCTGGATCTGCCCGAGACGATCGCCGTGCGGGAGAAGCTGCTGCCGGAGAGCGGGACGATCTCGCCGATCGCCCTGTCCGCCATGGAAGACTGGGGCGGGGCGATTGCAGCGTCCGATGCGCCTGCGCTGGTGATCATTGAGGGGTTGACCATGTACTTATCCGAGGCGGATGTGAAGCGCATTTTTGCGGTGATCTCCCGGCAGTTTGCGGCGGCGACCGTGTTTGTCGAGATCATGAATCCCACGGTCGCCAAGCGGTTCAAGGAGCGCTCCATCGAGGGCAGCCATGCCAAGTTCACCTGGGGCATCCGGGACGGTCAGGCGCTTGCCGCACTTCTGCCGGATTTCCGTCTGGTGGAGGAGCACAGCCTGACCGAAGGTATGGCGCTGTTTGTCCCGCTGTATAAGCTGTTGGGGAAAATTCCGTTTGTCCGTGGGATATCCAACAAGATCGTGGTCCTTGAAAAGAGGCGATGATATGTCCCGGAAAGCAACGGAGTTTCAGAAAAAAGAAATGAGCCGGATGTACCGTGGCAAGGAGATCTTCAAGCCCCTGAACACCGGTTGGATCGACGAAAATGTCGCTTGCGTGCGGGAATGGGTGGCAAACATCTTTTTCTACCGCAAGGGCGACACGACGATCATGATCGATGCGGGCTACAATTATGAACGTCTTGCGGAAAAGATGGCATGGCTGGGCATCGCCCCGAAGTCCATCCGGCATATTCTCATCACTCATCAGGACACCGATCACGTCGGTGCAGTGGAAGCCGACAGCCTGGGGCTGTTCAAAAAAGCGAAGCTGTACATAGGAGAGATCGAGAACCGGTATCTCACCGGCGAGGTGCGCCGCAGGGTGATCTATCATCTGTACCGGCTGCCGCAGGTAACGATCCACAACAAAAAGCAGCTGCTGAAGGACGGCGAGACCCTGCGCATCGGGGACATCAAGATCAAATGCTTCCTCGTGCCCGGTCACACCTGGGGACACATGGTCTATCTGATCGACGATCGATATCTATTCACCGGCGACACCCTTTGGCTCGGTGCGGACGGCGGCTACAGCTTCATTTCCACGCTTGCGGAGAATAACAAGCTGGCGGTGAAGTCCCTCGCCGTTCTGGAGGCTAAGCTCAAAAAGCTGGGAGTCCGGCCGCTGTTCATCACCGGTCACACCGGCTGGACGGACAATTTTGCCTTTGCCTTTGCTCATACCGACAAGCTCTGCTCGCCGTTTCGGAAAAGGGCGCCCGATCCGCAGGCGCCGTATGATGCCTACGACGAATCGGACGATACAGAGGAAAATGCAGCAGGCGGATTTCTGTAGGGCGTTGGAAACCAAGAGAAACGGGGCGATGCCATATGAGTTTCTTTGCGGCTTTACTGCGCTGTGCGTATAAGCTCTCCGGCGCCAAGAAGGCGTTCGGTCTGCCGGAGGAGGAGATCGTAAAGGTCATCGAAAAGCAGAACCGCCATCGGGGTGTGTTTACGCCTAACGATCGCAAGGCGCACTATGAGACGGTCACGGTCAATGGCTTTCCGTGTCTGATCGTGCGGGAAAAGCCGGAGCCGTCGGAGCGGGCGATCCTCTACTTTTTCGGCGGCGGCATGGTCATCGGCCCCGATAAGGGCGACCTGCCCGTGATGCGCAAGCTGATGCGGGATACCGGCTGCGATGTGTGGTTTCCGTTCTATCCCCTTTGTACGGAGCACTGCATTACCGAGACCTACGATATGGTCTATGAGTGCTACCGCAGAATGATCGGTCTGTACGGAGGAGGAAACGTCAGCACCTGCGGATTCTCCTCCGGCGGTGCGCTGGCGTTGGGGATCGCCGCCCATAACCGTGTGCAGCCCGAGCCCCTGCCGCAGCCCCGGCATATCGTCGCCGTTTCCCCCGGCGAGGTGCCGTGGAACGACGCCGAGAGGGCACGGATGCAGGCGCTGAACCCGCAGGATGTTGCGATTGATTATGCGTTTATGGTGACAGTGGAGAAGTTTATGCGCCACGGGCAGGAATCTGTACCGGATTATATGATTTCCGGCTCCCGGGGGGATCTCTCCGGCGTGGGGGATATTCACTTCTTCTATTCGGCGGATGAGGTGCTCTACGGTGCGCTGCCGGATTTTGAAGCAGCCTGTAAACGGGCGGGCGTGCCGTATACCGCCTTTGCCCGTCCCGGTATGATCCATTGCTACTGTATGCTGCCGTGCTTTAAGGAGGCACGGGAGGACTTTGCCAAAATAACGGCTATCCTGCGGCGGTGACGGGCTGCGGTATTTTGCATTTGGAGCATATAGCTGTGAGCCGAGGGGCTTCACGGCGGCGGTTTTGCCGGAGCGTACTCCGCAGAATGCCCGAAAGAGATACAGGCGGCGCACCGATGCCCGCCGGAAAAGGAGACGGTATGAAAGACGACGCTTTATCCTTTGACCGTACCTGTCATGTGCTGTATTCCAAGCCCTGCAAGAAGGAGCTGCAGCGGCGGATCGCCCTGCACTATCCGCCCGATCAGAGAGAGGCGGTGTGGGAGCGGGTGCAGCAGCAGTATGCGGCGTTTCTCTCCGACTGGCGCACCGACCTGGGCGGCAAGCAAAATTTCCATAACGGCAAGGGCGGTACATACGACTGTATCGCCATTATGAGCTACTATGTGGTATGTAAGTCCGTCGCCACCTTGCGGGAGATCGAGGAGATCGAGGAGGCGCTGATCCTGCCCGCCTTCCGCCGCCTGCGGTTCGTGGATTGCAACAAGCCCTTCTGGCGCCGGCTGATGTATAAGGCGTTCACCCGGGCGAAGCAGGGCTGCGACCGCTGGCACGATTATGAGATGCAGGTGGCTGCCTACGACAAGGATCGGCCGATCTATTATGAGTTTACGGCGTGTCCGGCGGCGGAATTTGCCAAAAAGCATGGGCTGACGGAGATCATGCCGGCGCTCTGCAATGTGGACTATGCATCGATGGAGCTGATCCACGCCAGACTTGTGCGCACCACCACCTGTGCAGACGGCTGCAAATGCGATTATACCATCTGCGGGGATCGGGATGCGTACCTGCAGGAGCATCCCGAATACCGGGATGCGGCAGGATATCGGAAAAATCGATGACCGCTATGCGGGAAAGGAGCTTTCGGCGATGAAACTATTGGTATACGGCGCAGGGGTGCTTGGCTGCAACCTTGCCAAGGCGCTGTTTTGCGCTGGCAAGGACGTCACCCTGCTGGCACGGGGCGCATGGGCGGAGGAGCTCCGCCGGAACGGGCTGCGGATCAAAAATGTGTTTCCACCCCGCACCACGGTCACCAGGCTGCCGGTGGTGACCGAGCTGGCACCGACGGATGGGTATGATGTGATTTTCGTGACGGTGCGGTATACGCAGCTGGAGTCGGTGATGGAGACGCTGCGGGCAAGCGCTGCGAAAGATGTTGTTTTTGTCGGCAACAACGTGCGTGCTTCGGAGACGGCGGCGCTTTTGCCGGAGAAAAACGTGATGTTTGCCTTTACGAACGCAGCGGGACACCGGGAAAGCGACCGGGTGGTGTCGGCAGACCTCCATAAGATCACCATCGGACAGCTCAGCGGCGCCCCGTCCAACGAGCAACGGATCGGGCAGATCTTTGCCGGAACGGGCTATAAGGTCACCTATCAGCCGAATATGGGCGATTATCTTCTGTGCCATGCCGCCTTTGTGCTTCCGGCGGTCTTTGCCTGCTATAAGTCCGACGGCGATCTGAAACAGCTCAAAAAGAACGATGCCTATCTGCACCGGCTGATCGACGCCAATCTGGAGGGCTACCGGGCGATACGCAACGCCGGTCACACGATCCCGCCGCCGGAGGACAGCGATTTTGAGGGCGCAGCGTATCGCAAGACCTGCTTCCGCTTTTTTAAGCTCATGTGTGCGACCCCGCTGGGGAAGATCTGCGTCTCCGATCATGCTATGAACGCCGTGGAGGAAATGCGGGCGCTGGATCGGGAGAAAAAGCCGTATATTTATGTGGGTCTGGTCTGTGTGCGGGAGCCGTATCAGGGACAGGGGTATATGCGGAAGCTGATGGATCGGGCGTTTTCGGAGGGGGATCGGCTGGGCGTGCCGGTCATCCTCGACACGGACGCCAAGTCCAAATGCGATCAGTACCGGCATCTCGGGATGGAGCTTGCCGGTGAGCGCCGGTTCGGCACACACGGTGTTCTGTATGCTCTGATACGCTATCCGGATGCAGCGGGATCCGGAAAATAAAAGCAGGAGGCGCAGTATACACTATTTTGGAATGCCTATGGGAATGTGGGTGCTGTTTGCGGGGTCGTTCCGCAAGCAGCTGACGGCGGTATTCGGCTATGATGCAGCGACGGCGAGGGCGGTTGCCAAAAAGGCAAAGCCCCAATATCGGCAGATCATTGCCGGTCTGCCGGAATTTGAAAAGGGCGATCGCTTTAAGATGAATATAGTCAACTGCGCCCTGCTGGGAGCTTTTATACTGTCCATGCCGGAGCGCCCGGATGTGGAGCGGCTGACGAAATACTACGCCGACGCCATGATGACCAAGCCGATGCGCTGGTTCTGCCGCAAGAGCGGAAAGTCCAAGTTTACCCAGCAGGATCTAGCGGGCATGAAAGCGACCGCTGCTCTGCGGGCGGCTGACCGCAATCCGTATTCGTGGAATATGGAGTTTTACGAATATCCGGATGGCAGCGGCTATGAGGGGCGGTTCACCCAATGCGGCATCTGCGTGCTGATGCAGCAGCTGGGGCTGTATGACCTCACCCCCGCTCTGTGCCATCTCGATTACACCATGAGCGAGGCGGGCGGGGTAACGGATTTTGTGCGGGAATATACCCTCGCCTCTGGCGGCCTCTACTGTGACTGCGGATACAAAAGGAAGACCGCCTCCCGCACCGCAGAAAGCGTCTGAGACCTACAGCGCTCCGCCGCTCCCTGCGGGCATCGGCGGAGCGCTTTTCTCTTTCATTGATTTTCGGAAAAAGGCGGGTGCAGCAGCACGAAAAGAGCCTATGCCGGCTCCTCCTACGGACGGCTGTATGAGCGGTACTGTCGGAAGACATACCCCGACGAGGCGGGGCGGATATTCCGCAGGGCAGAGGAATACTACCGGACCTTCATGAAGGATATGCCCGATCTCGGCAAAAACGGGATGGCAAAAAATATGCTGGACCGGTTTACCATACTGTCCTTTTATGAGGCCAGCGATCACCGGCTCAACGGGGAGGCGCTGCTGACGCTCAAGTGTCGGGAGGCGGATCGCCTGCGCTTTCTCGGTAAGCTGGTGGACGGCAACAAGGCACAGTGGCCGTACCGGCTGTTTGAGCGGATATATGTGCGGTATAACCGGCTGCAAAGAAAGCATCGGGCCAGAGGCGAATGGATCGACAGCTGGACGGTGGAAATCGATCCCGACCACCGCACCGAGGGCTTCAGCTTTCATCTGGTCGGCTGCCCCATTGCCAGACACGCCCGGGAGCACGGCTATACCGAGCTGCTGCCGTATCTGTGCAGGACCGATCACTACCTTGCCGAGATCCTGCACACACGGCTCATTCGCACACAGACGGAGGCGCTGGGCGGCGACCGCTGCGATTATTGGTATGTCGGGGATAAAAGCCCGGCGCTTGCAGCGTATGGGGACTTGAAGCGGATATGACCGGCAGAACGATGCCGTCGGCGCTGCGCCGCCGGTATTTTTATGTGCCGCCGGCGTGCCCGGTGAACGGTTGACGGCGGGGCTTTCAATTTCCCTCTATCCAACCGGCGAAAAATATGCTATACTATATTCAATGACCGGATTTCTGCGAAAAGGGAGGGACAGACGATGCACGATTGGCCGGAGCTGGAGCAGCAATGCCATGCCTGTACCGCCTGCCCGTTGGCGGCCGCCCGAAAGCAGGTGGTATTCGGCGTCGGACAGACCGACGCCGAGATCCTGTTTGTGGGAGAGGGGCCGGGCGCCAACGAGGATGCGCAGGGCGAGCCCTTTGTGGGTCTGGCGGGACAGCTGCTGGATCGGATGCTGGCGGGGGTCGGGCTGGATCGCCGCCATAACGTGTATATTGCCAACATCGTGAAGTGTCGCCCGCCCCATAACCGGGACCCGCTGCCGGAGGAGCAGGAGGCGTGTCTGCCGTGGCTGCGCCAGCAGACGGCGCTGCTGCGCCCGAAGATCCTGGTGTGTCTGGGGCGCATCGCCGCCTGCCGGATCGTGGACCCGAATTTCCGGGTGACCCGGCAGCACGGGCAGTGGGTGCAGCGGGGCGGCATCTGGATGATGGGCACCTATCATCCGGCGGCGCTGCTGCGCAATACGGCGCAGAAGCCAGACGCCTTTGCCGACCTGCTGTCTCTGCGGGATAAAATAAAAGAGGTATGTACCCATACCTCTTTCTGGTTCGGAGACGATTAGGCTTTTGCTTTGGTCTGGTCGGTCTCGACCGGCACTACGTCCTTAAATACCGCCCGCCGCCGGGAGCCGATGACCCGATCCCGGTGGAGAGAGCCGAAATACCACTCCCGGCACTGCACCGTGTCCTCGATGCCGCCTAAAAACAGGCTGACGCCGTCCATGGTGCTGCGGGGGTTGAGCCGTGCCGCCGCCGTGCGGGCGGGGACATGGGTGAGGATATAATCCACCCGGTTGCCGGCGGCTGCCAGCCGCTGGAGCCCGTGGCGCATCTCCGCCTCGGTGGGCATTTCCTCCGGCCACCAGCTTTTCCCCGGCTCCCGGAATTCTCGGTCGTCGCTCTCGCCGCCGCCGAAGGTGAAGAAGGTGCGCCCCTCCAGCGTGTAGATCTCCCCCCGGAGCAGGTGGACCAGCCGGTTGTTGAGGAGCTGTGCCTGTCCGCCGTGCCATTCCTCGGTGGGGTAGTCCGCCAGCTGATCGAAGTTTTCGTGGCGCCCGTCCAGAAAGGCGATGGTGTATTTTTGCTTGCCGATGCGGCGCAGCAGCTTTTGCTCGGCGGCAGAGCCGTCCCAGACGAAGCCGAAATCCCCGCATACCAGCAGAATATCGCCTTTTTTCAGGCGGCGCAGCGCCGGATCGGACAGCCGAGCCGGGTCGCCGTGCATATCGCCGGTCACATAAACCATGAGGGTGCCTCCTTTTGATGAAAAAACCGTTTGCATTGCCACCGATTTGTGGTATACTGGTGCAGACGCTTGTGCTTTTCCTACATTATACTACGAATACGGTGGGGTTGTCTATGCTTAAAAAACGATTGGCTGCATTTTTTCTGTGCGGAGCGTTGCTGACCGGGCTGGCGGCGGCTGTGCCGGTGTGCGCCGAGACGGCGGAGGGGCAGATCTCCGGCTATACGCTGCCGGAGGATCGCCCGGTGTATTCCGACACGGCGCTGCTGGTGAATCTGGGCAGCCGGATCGAGCAGGATACGGTGCTGTATGCCCGTGAGGCGGACACCGTGCGGGCGCCCGGCGCCATGGTGCGGTATATGGTGGTGGCGTATGCCCTCTCCCGGATACAGGAGCTGGGGCTGGATATGGATACCGCCACCGGCACCTATACGCTGGAGATGTTCAACGGCTTCGTCGCCGGCACCGGCGTCCCCACCGCCAATATGCAATACGGCGAGACCTGGACGCTGCGGGATCTGATAGCGGCGTCGTTTTTGCAGAGCGCCAGCGATGCGGTGACGACGCTGGCGTTCGCCATCGACGGCGGCGTGAAGGAATATGTCAAGGGCATGAATAAGCTGGCGGATACGCTGGGCTGCGACTATACCCATTTCGGCAATGTGACCGGGCTGGATTCCCTCAGCCAGTATACCACCGCCCGGGATATGTACCGGATCATCCGGTACGCCCAGACGTTTTCCGCCTTTGAGGGGCTGGTGTCCTCCCGGCAGTATACCGTCAAGCCGGTGTCCGGCGGCAAGGAGCGGACGCTGGTGTCGGTCAATCATATGCAGCAGTCCTCCAGCCCCTATTATTATGCGCCGCTGGTGTTCAGCCGCACGGGGCTGTCCGATCACGAGGGGCGCACCTGCGCCTCGGTGGCACGGGACAGCGGGTATGAATATCTGGTGGTGGTGATGAGCGCCCCGGAGAAGAACGAGGCGGGGGAGAGCGGGATCCACTATCGGGATACTCGCACGCTGTTCCGCTGGGCGTTCAACAGCTTCCGCTACACCACCGTGCTGGCGAAAAGCGAGATCTTAGCCACCGTCAAGGTGGAGCTGGCATGGAACACCGACCGGGTGAATCTGGTGCCTCAAGAGGAGTATGCCACCGTGGTGGAATCCAACCTCAAGGCGGATCAGATCATCAAAAAGATCACCGTCAACAAGCAAAAGGTGACGGCGCCGGTGGAAAAGGGCACGGTGCTGGGCAAGGTAGAGCTGATCGTCAATGTGGATCAGAAGATCGGCGAGGTGCCGCTGGTCGCCAGCGATACCATCAATCGGAGCTGGCTGCTGTATGCCTGGAGCTGCGTGTCCGACTTTTTCACCTCGGTGTGGTTTCTGCTGGGGGTGGCGGTGCTGCTCCTGCTGCTGATCGGCTACGCCGTCCTCAATGTGGTCTATAACCGGCGGCGGCAGAAGGATCGGCTGGGGCGGGTCAAGCCGCCCCGCTCCTGATAAGGAGTGGCTATGACGATGTATACGGAGCCACGGCTCACCGATATGAGTTATATCCGCTCGCTGCTGGAACGGCACGGCTTTCGGTTTTCCAAAAAGCTGGGGCAGAATTTTCTGATCAACCCTTCCGTGTGTCCCCGCATGGCGGAGGCTTGCGGCTGCACCCCCGAGACAGGGGTGCTGGAGATCGGCCCCGGCTTCGGCGTGCTGACCCGGGAGCTGTCTCTGCGGGCGGGAAAGGTGGTCGCCATCGAGCTGGATGACCGTTTGCCGCCGGTGCTGGCGGAGACGCTGGCGGGACGGGAGAATGTGGAGATCGTCTCCGGAGATTGCATGAAGCTGGATCTGGCGGCGCTGCTGCGGGAGAAGTTTGGGGACCGTCCGGTGGCGGTGTGCGCCAATCTGCCCTATTATATTACCTCTCCGATCTTGATGAACCTGCTGGAGAGCCGCCTGCCGGTGACCGGCATCACGGTGATGGTGCAAAAGGAGGCGGCGCAGCGGCTGTGCGCCCGCCCCGGTACCCGGGAGGCGGGGGCGGTGACGCTGGCGGTGCAATACTATGCGCAGGCGGAGACGCTGTTTTCCGTGTCCCGGGGCAGCTTTATGCCTGCCCCAAACGTGGATAGTGCCGTGATCCGGCTGACGGTGCGCCCGGAACCGCCCTGTGCCGTGCAGGATGAACAGCAGCTGTTCCGGCTGATCCGGGCGGGGTTCGGACAGCGGCGCAAGACCCTGCCGAACTCGCTGTCTGCAGCCGGGTTCAGCCGGGACGCCATTCAGGCGGCGCTGGCTGCCGGCGGGATCGCTCCCACTGCCCGGGCGGAGGAGCTGACGCTGGAGCAGTTCGCCGTTCTCTCCGATCATCTATCCGTATAATATAGCGCAAGAGCCGCCATCGGCTAAAACCGATGGCGGCTTTTTTCATAGGTGGATTATTCTGCGGAGTCGGCACAGAGCTCCACCGTGACCCGGCCGACCCCGCCGCTGAGCTTTACTGCTGCAGCCCCGGTGCCGATGACGGTGCCGTCCTGCACCTCGTCGCCGTCCACGGTCATGCGGCCGACCCCTTTTTCGATGTTCAGCCGATAATCCTCCCGGCTGCCCAGCAGGGTGAGCTCGGTGGCGCCAACCCCCATATCCAGCGAGCAATCGCCGGTGAGCCGGGCGGTCAGCTCTGTTTTACCCACGCCCATATCCATGTCCAGCTCGTGCAGGCTGCCGTCCTCGATCACCAGCTGCCCGGCGCCGCCGTCGATGTCCGCCTCCTTTGTGGCGGTGAGGGAGCCGGCACGAAATTTCCCGGCGCCCAGATCGAAATCCAGCACGGCGGCGGTCAGGGTATCGATGTCCACCTTCCCAGCGCCGGTGTCCAGCTTGACGGTATCCAAAGCGGCATCCGCCGGCACGGTCAGGTGGCAATAGGCGTCGTTGGCGTAGGAGAAAATGGCGGTCTGCTTTTGCCGGATCTTCCAGACGCCGTCGGACTCCTGTACGGTCAGCTGCGTCAGATTGCTTTCCAGCCGGAAGGCGTCGCCGGTGCGGATCGTCAGCGTGGCGGCGCCCAGCTCCAGCTCCAGACCGGTAATGGAACCGGCAGGGGTATAGGTCCGGACTTCTCCAAGGCTGGCTCCGGCGCCGGCATCGGCGGAGCGGTGGTGCCCCAATACTCCGGAAAGAAAGAACAGCCCGCTGACGATGCCGCCGAGGATGGCGACGCACAGGGCGACCGCCAGCGCCATCGCCGCATATTGGATGCCTCGCTGCCAGGCTTTCACTGAATGTCCACCCCCCCGAACAGACAGGTGCCGTTCACATAGACGGTGGGAACACCGGGGATGGTGGTGCGGTGCGCCTTGTCGGAGATGCCGCCGAACAGCGAGTCGGAGTGGATCTGCACATTGATCGACGGGGGCAGCAGAATGTCGATGCCGCCGAAGGTGGCGCTGGCGTGGATGACACAGTCACGTTCGATGAGCGCTCCCCGCAGATCGCATTTGACCCCGCCGAATACGGCGGTCAGCTCCGCCCCCTCGAACACCTCGCCGTCACACCGCAGCTCGGAGCCGGAAAAGGCGGCATAGGCGGTGCGGATGCGGCTGCCGTCGGGGGTCGGCCCGGCGTAGGCGGGCTGCAGCTTGCGCCCGAACCCGTTGCCGAAGATCAGCTTTAAGCCGATCAGCACGATCACCACCGGGATCGCCAGCTTCCACAGCAGGTCGAAGCTCAGCACATCCTGGCAGCACAGCAGTAAAAACACGCCCAGCAGCAGCCCGATGAGATTGCCCAGCTTTTCCCGCTCGGTGATCAGCCCGATCAGGCAGGGGACGATGAGAAACAGCGTCCACCAGCCGTCGAAAAACAGGGTGAAGCTGATGAGGTTCAGCGCTTTCAGCCCATACAGCACGCCGATGGCGACCAGCGCTACGCCCCAGAGAATTTTGGTACTACGTTTCATGGTGACACACCTCCAAAGCCTCCGGCGGTAACCGCCGGGTACAGGAGCAGTATACAATGAACGCCGTGTCTTGTAAAGAGCCGGAGAAAAAATGTAAGATTTGCCGTCCAAAATGTAAGAAATAACGGTTACAAAACTGTCATTTGCCAAACAGGTGGCTATATGGTATGATAAATTCATCAAAAGCACCGAAAGGAGCTGTATGCTATGAAAAAGCGCATCGGACTGTGTCTTTTGGCGCTGTGTCTGCTGGTGGGGCTGACCGCCTGCGGCGCCGGGGCTAAGATGGATACCCGGATGACGGCGGAGGATGTCTACACGACCGCCGAGGAAGACGGCAGCGTGTCCGGTGCTGCCGCCCGGCGCAAGGTGATCGTCACCGCCAGCTATGAGGTACAGACGCAAAAATTCACCGAGGCGGTGCAGCAGCTGGAGACGCTGGTGCGGGAGCAGGGCGGCTATGTGGAGGAGTCCGACATCAGCGGCGAATCCACCGATAACGGCAGCGGCTATTATGTCCTGCGCCTGCCTACCGATAAGGTGGAGGGCTTCGGGGCGGCGCTGGCGCAGGTGGGGGCGGTGCAGAGCCATTCCCGCAGCGAGGAGGATATCACCGACCAATACTACGATACCGACGCTCATATCAAGGCAAAGACCGCCCAGCGGGATCGGCTGCTGGCGCTCATCGAACGGGCGGAGAATCTGGACACGCTCCTCCGGCTGGAGCAGGAGCTGGCGGAGGTGCAGGGTGAGCTGGACAGCCTGACGGGACAGCTCAAGCGGTATGACAACCAGGTCTCCTATGCCTTGGTGCGGGTGCGCCTGTATCAGACCGCCCTGACCCGCAGCGGGAATACGCCGTATGGCTCCCGGCTGGCGCAGGCGTTTACCGGGACGTTCTCCACGGCGCTGGAGGTGTTCAAAGACATCGGCATTGTGCTGGTGTGGATGCTGCCGTTCCTGCTGCTTGTAGCCGTAGTGGTGCTGATCGTGCTGCTGGCGACCCGCAGGCAGCGGCGGCAGCGCAAGGCGCGGCGGCAGCAGGGCCGGGTATACACCCCGCCCACACAGCCGCCGGCGCATACGCCCGAACCGTAAACGGCGTGCAGGGCTGCTCTTTTCGGAGGGCAGCTCTGCATTTTTTTGGATTTTTTGCAACCTTGTTCGGATATTTGCGGCTTAGAGGGTGAAAGGGGGGAGACGATGGAGGATCGGCAGATCGTCGAGCTGTATTGGCAGCGGCAGGAGCAAGCCATCCGGGAGACCGACCGGGCGTATGGGAAGACACTGCAGGGGCTGTCGTATCGGATCGTATCCGATTGGGAGGATAGCCGGGAGTGCGTCAACGATACCTATTGGCACACCTGGAGCTCCCTGCCGCCCCATAGGCCAGAGTCCCTGTGCGCCTATGTGATCCGGATCGTGCGGCAGGTGTCCATTGACCGCTACCGCCGCCGCAAGGCGGAGAAACGGGGCGGCACGGAATACGCCGCCTCGCTGGAGGAGCTGGCGGACTGCGTCAGCGGCGCCGAAACGCCCCAGAGCGAGGCAGAGGGCGCAGCGCTGGCGGCTGCCGTCGGACGGTGGCTGTCCGCTCAGCCGGAGCCGGTGCAGCAGGCGTTTATGCAGCGGTATTTTTATGCCGAGCCGATCGCTGCCATCGCCGCCCGCCTGCATGAGCCGCAGGGCAGTGTCAAGAGCCGGCTTTGCCGGGCCCGGCAGGCACTGCGGCAATATCTGGAACAGGAAGGATGGGACGTATGAACAAAGAGCAATTGAGCGACGCCATCGGGCGGGTGGAGGATCCTCTGGTAGTGAAGACCGTCCCCCGGCGCAGAAAACGGCGCTGGTGGATCGGTGCGGTGGCGGCGGCTGCCTGCATCGCCGTTGCGGCGGGGGCGGTGCTGCTGCCGAACCGCCGTCCTGCCGCCGGTCTGCCGGGCAGTGTCCGGATGCTGGCGATGGCGGTATATCCGCCGGAGCTGACCGAGCCGGAGCGGGATGACGAGGGAAATTACACCGATCCACAGGCGGGGGAGGACTGGTGGGATCGCTGCTGGGAGAATGACCGCCGAGCGGTGGACACGGTGCCGTCCCTGTCCGCCTATCAAACCGCCGTCACCCGGCAGTTTTTGTCCGATCGGCAGGGGGAAAACCGGGTGATCTCTCCGCTGAATCTGTATATGGCGCTGGGGATGCTGGCGGAATGCACCGACGGCGACAGCCGCAGTCAGCTTCTGCAGCTGCTGGGCACCGATACGGTGGAGCAGCTGCGCCAGCGGGTGAACGCTCTGTGGCTGGCGGAATACCGGGACAGCCGAGCGGGCATCTGCCGCCTCGCCAACTCCCTGTGGCTGCGGCAGGAGGGCAGCTATCGGCAGAAAACGCTGGATACGTTGGCAAAAGACTATTTTGCCTCCTCCTTCAGCGGCAAAATGGGGTCCGATGGATATAACCAATCGCTGCGGGGCTGGCTGAACCAGCAGACCAGTGGGTTGCTGAAGCAGGCGGCGGACGCAGTGGAGCTGCAGGAGAGAACGGTGATCGCACTGGCCAGCACGGTGTATTTCAGCGCCCGGTGGCAGGACGAATTCGACCGGAAGGATACCGTGTCCGATACATTCCATGCCACGGCGGGAGACGTGATCTGCGATTACCTGAGACGGGAGAATTGGGATACCGACGTCTATTCCGGCGAGGGCTTTCGGGCGCTGAGTCTGGAGTTTGGCGCCGATTCCTGCCGGATGTGGTTTGTACTGCCCGATGAGGGCGTGTCCCCGGACACACTGCTGGCAAGCGGCGCATGGCTGGGGAATATGGGCGAGGGGCAGACCAGCCGGGTGTCGCTCCGGGTGCCGAAATTCGATGTATCCGGTGATATGGATTTGGCAGCGGGCTTGCAGGCGTTGGGCGTGACGGATGTGTTTGACGAGGAGCGTGCCGACTTTTCTCCTCTCTCCGACGATGGCGGGTGCCTGACCCGGATTCAGCACGCCGCCCGGGTGATGGTGGACGAAGAGGGCTGCACGGCGGCAGCCTTTACCGTGGAGCTGAAGGATGGAAGCATGATGCCTAAGGACCCGCCCCGGGTGGATTTTCATTTGGATCGGCCGTTCCTGTTCTATATCACCGGGGACACCGGCAATGTGCTGTTTTCCGGTGTGGTGGAGCAGCCGCAGTAAATAATGCTTGCCCTTTGGCGGCGGATGTGCTACCATGACCGCAGGGAGGGGATCGGATGGAACGGATCGACTATGTTTCCCGGCTGCGGATGCCCGGAGATGACGACGATACAGCGATACGTCGCTGTATGGATGCTGCTGCCGAGGGGACGCATACGGTGGTGCTGGATGAAAAGGAATACCGCATCACCCGGGCGGTCTGCATTCCCTCCGATACCACGGTGGTGCTGGATGGCTGCCATGTCATCCAGCAGGATGGGACGGTGGACAATGCGTTCCGGGGCGCCAATCTGGTCTGCGACCCGGAGGACCCGCTGGGGATGCCCCTGTCCTGCGCACCGCTGCACAACGTCCGCCTGCTGGGGAAAAACGGCGCCTGTGTTTCCGGCCCGGCGGTCAATCAGAGCGGGTATCACCCGGTCTTGCAGGCGGAGCAGCTGATGGTGGGGGATTTCTGGGGCTGGCGCACCTTTACGGTATCTCTGTCCAACTGCACGGATTTTGAGGTGGCAGGGATCCGGTTTGACCGCTCCCGCTGCTGGACGCTGTCTTTCGATCGCTGCTGCGATGGGCATATTCACGATCTGGATATTCATACGGCAGTGAAAAACGGCGACGGTGTGGATCTGCGGGCGGGCTGCCGCCGGATCACGGTGGAGAATATCACCGGTGTCACCTCCGACGATACGGTGGCGTGTACGGCGCTGTACGGGACAAAGGCGGTGACTTACCCGCTGGGGAATTATCTGTATCCGCTGGAGCCGTCCCAGTGTCTGGAGCGGGTCACCGAGGAGGATACGTCGATCAGCCATGTGACGGTGCGGAATATCGTCTCCGGCGGTAACTGCCATGGGGTGATCTGTCTGGCGGCGGACGGCAGCCGGGTGCATCATGTGACGGTGGAGCATGTGCGGGAGTGCGGCTCCGGCTGCTGGCGGGAGGCAACGGTGAAGATCTATACCGGCTACGGCGGACAGGCGGCGCAGGGCGACATCCACGACATTACTATACGCCATGTTGAAAGCACCTACGCCGACTACGGTGTGTATTGCAATACCCCGGTGGTGGGCGGCTATATCGAGGGGGTCACGGCGGCGCATACACCGGTGCGGCTGGACTTCCCCGAGGGCTTTACAGTGAAATAAAATTCGGGCTTGTGTTCCCGGAAAATGTTTGGTATACTGGGGTGGGAAATGGCGGCATTTCCCACTCTGTTTTTATTACTTACATATATAAAGAGGTTGCAGGATGGATATTACGGTCATTATCCCCTCGCTGAATCCGGACGAAAAGCTGCTGCGGGTGGTGCATGGGATGCTGGATGCGGGGTTTACGGACGTGCTGCTGGTGAATGACGGCAGCGATGAGCAGCATTTGGCGCCGTTCCGGCAGGCGGAGGCGCTGCCCGGCGTGACGGTGCTGCGCCACGAGGTGAATCGGGGCAAGGGACGGGCGCTGAAAACGGCGTTTGCCTATATTCTGGAGCAGCGTCCGGAGTGCCGGGGCGTGGTGACGGTGGATGGCGACGGACAGCACGGCGCCGCCGATGTGCTGCGGCTGGCGCAGGCGCTGCTGGCGGATGATAGCCGATTGTATTTGGGGGTGCGGGATTTCAGCCGCCCTGAGGTACCGGCACGCAGCCGATTCGGAAACCGCACCACCAGCCTGACCTTCCGGCTGCTGTGCGGGCTGCGGATCAGTGACACCCAGACCGGGCTGCGGGGGATCCCCCGGCAGTTTTTGAAGCCGCTGATGGAGGTGTCTGGCGAGCGGTTCGAGTATGAGACGAATATGCTGCTGGAGCTGCGGCGGCTGCGGCTCCCCTATGCGGAGCTGCCCATCGAGACGATCTATATCGAGGAGAATCAGACCAGCCATTTCCGCCCGGTGCGGGATAGCTTGCGGATCTATTGGCTGATCCTGCGGCATTTCGTGGGATATATGGGGGCGAGCCTTGGCTGCTTTTTGCTGGATCTGGCGCTGTTCACCCTGTGTGGGCGTTTGCTGTTTGCCGGCCTGCCGGAGGAGCTGCAAATTTTGTGGTCCACCGTGGCGGCACGAATCTGCTCGTCGCTGCTGAATTTCACGCTCAATCGCCGGGCGGTGTTCCGCTCCCGGGAGTCGCTGGGGCAGACGCTGTGGAAATATTATGCGCTGTGCATTTGCCAGATGCTGGCAAGCGCCGGTCTGGTGGCGCTGGTGTGCGCCTTGCTTCCGCTGCCCCAGACGTTGGCAAAGTTTCTGGTGGATACGGTGCTGTTTTGTGTCAGTTATCAGATCCAGCGCCGCTTTGTATTTAAGGTATAAGCGCAATGCTTGGAGGAGCGTCCCTGCGGGGGCGCTCCTTTTCTGTCGGCATTTTGCCCAAAGGGCAGTCTACCGATTGTGTTGCCGGGGAGAAAGGCATACAAGATACAGTGCGGGAAAATTTTTTTGAAGCTTTTACGAAAAAAAGTAAAAAAAGGTGTTGACAAACGGGGGAAGAGGTGGTATTATAGCAAAGCTGTCTGCGAGAGACGCCCC
>CAKTVV010000006.1 GCA_934630515.1 uncultured Eubacteriales bacterium
TTGTTCGGTGCTCCCTTTGGCATAAAAATCACCCCACTTGTTAGACATTATATCACTTTGTCTAACAAATGGGGTGCTGTTCATTACTGCCGGACGGCGTTTCTTTCGACCCTTGCGCCACGTTTATTTCTGTGCGGTCATGCCGCCGGACTCCGACAGAGCGGGGCTGCCCATTTGCCGACAGCGAGGAGCTGCGCCCCCTTTACACCTGCCGGCGGCTGCCCATACCGGTGTCGCCGGACAGCCAGCCCTCGATCCAGTCCCACATCTGCTCCAGTCCGGCGCTCTCCTGCCGCAGCAGCCAGCCAAGCCCCTGCACCGGGGCAGAGATCAGCGACGTCAGCCGTTCCCGCAGGGGGGCGGGCAGCGACCGTGCCGCTCCGTCAGCGATGCGGTACAGCTGCAGGCGGCCCGCCTCCAGCGTATAGCCCACCGTCGGCTCCACCCGCCCATAGGCGGTCTTCTGCATATTGACCTCCGCCAGCAGGCACACGCCCACCAGCCCCAGCACACACAGCGTCAGACAAAATCCGATAAAAAACCCACCGATCCGGCTGCGCTCCATTCTGCACCACCTCCGCAACACGCTGCGGTTAGTATGCGCCGCCACGCCGGAAAATACCCGTCTATCGGAGCAGTTCCAGCAGCGTTTGCGCCAACAGCTCGCCGGAATATGCCGCCTCCGCCACGGTGTTGCCCTCGCTTCCCACCTCCACCAGCAGATAGCCGGGGCAGACATTCTGATTATACCGGCTGGCGACGGTGGACAGCGGCCGCATCAGATCCGGCTCTATCGCCGTCAGTGCCCGCTGCCATTGCGCCGCCAGCGCCAGATTCTGCCCGCAATTGGCATTGGGCAGCGCCTTGGTGCTGACCACCCCCACGACGATCATCATCTGCGCCGCCTTTCTGCCGTTAACGACCACGGTGGGCTTGGTCAGGGTGCTGCCATCGGTGATCGCATCCCGGTGCAGATCCAGCACGATCTGTATGGAGGGATACTGCTGCAGATTTTTCGTCACTGTCTCTGCCGACCGGGTATAGGCGCCGCTGTATTGGGGGGAATCATGCACGGTGGTGTCGTGAATAACGCCGATCCCGCCCGCTGTCAGTGCTTTTGCCACCGCATCCCCCACGGCGCAGACATTCCGGCTGCCGTCGGCGGTGCGCTCCCGGTCGCCGGCGTTATAATATCCGGCATCATACGTCATATACGCCTCGGTGGTGTGGGTATGGACGATCAGCACCTGCGGCTCGGTGGTGTTTTGCCATTTCCGGGGCAGCGGATCCCGCAGGGCAGCGGCAATATCCACGGCGGTGCCGCTGCGGTTCTTCACGGCGATCCCGTGGAGCAGCGTATCCCCCGCCGCCAGCTTACGCTCCACGATCTTGCCCCCGCTGCCGTCCTCCGCCGGAGCCGCCGGCGTTTCCGGGGCGGCAGCGCTTTCGGAAACGGACACGGCATTATCGGCGGCCTTTTCTCCGCCGCCCTCCTGCGCCGGGGTCGTCCCTGCCGGGATCACCGTCTCCGGCGGCTCCTCCAGCCGTTCCGCCAACAGCCGGACGGCATTCTCCGGCTGCCGCAGTCCGGCGGCTACCAGCGCCACCGTCCGGCGGGTCTGGGGGGTGCGCAGCAGCCCCACCGCCAGCACCGCCACCAACACGCCGCCGACGCAGCGCAGCACCCAGCCCCGCCGCTCAGAGGGCAGCCGCTCGGGCTTTCGGCGCACAGGCGTTGTGCGGGCAGAGCCTGCACGGAAAAATGCTGCCCGCAGAGTCTTAGCTCGGGGCGGTGTTTTCCCCGCCGGAGCCGCCCCCGGCGGCTCTGTCCGGGACAGCGTTGTGCCTGCCTCCGCCCGGGACGGCGGCGGGGTGGCGCTGTCTGCCGCCCTCCACGCCGTTTCCCGCCGTTCTGCGGATGTGTACCAGCCTGTCTCCATTATCTGCACCTCCCCGCCGTCTCGCTTACGGACAAACCCTGCGTTTCTTTTATCAATATACGCTCACATCGGCGAAGATATGCACGATCCCATGTTTTTGCTGCTTAATGGGGCGATCCCACCGTATATATTCCTTACACAAGACGAGGCTCACCGCTCCGACAGACCCTAGAACGGTCTCCCCGGCGGATCATCCGCCGCAAGCGGGGCACAAACGGTGTTATCCGTCGCTGCCGGAGCGATACCCGCCGGTTTTGTGCGTTTTCGGCTTTCGCCGGAGCTGCGCACAGCAAAAAAGCACCCCAAAGGGACACACAGTCCTTTCGGGGTGCTCTTCGATGCAGACGATCCGTCCGGCTTACAGCAGCCACACGGGCAGCTCCTGTCCCACAGCATAGCCGGGAGCAGCGGACTGCTTTTCCGCTGTTGCTTTCGATGCAGCCGGCTTTTTCGGCGCCGCTTTCTTGGCAGGGCTCTTTTTGGCGGCGGGCTTCTCCGCTGCCTTTTCCGTTGCCTTTTTTGCCGGCTTTTCTGCCGGTTTTTTAGCAGACGACCGTCCCGCCGTCTTTTTCGACGCCGTTTTCTTAGCCGCCGGCTTCTCCGCCGGTTTCTCTGCAGCGAGGGGCGCTGCCTTTTCCTCCGCCGGGGCGGCAGCCGCCTTGGCGGCTCGTTCCAGACTGTTCTTACCTACGGGCATATGTATCCACCTCCTTTGCCAGTGCAGCATACTCCTGAGCGCTGCGGCTGGAGGGCTTATAAGCGCCCACCGGCCGGCTGCTGTCCTGCGCCCATTCCACCGAGCTATCCACCCGGATAACGGTCTCAAACACCGATACGCCCTCCATCCCGTGGAGGGTCTCCATAGTCTGCTTGAAGTAATTCTTCCGCACCGACACCTTAGTCAGCACAATACCCAGCAGAGACAGCGCCGGGTTCATCTGCCGCACAGTGGCGGTGAATTCAAACATATTCGCCAGCCCGAACAGCCCCCACGGGCTTGCCTCCACCGGCAGAATGAGCCGGTCGGCGGCGCACAGCAGGTTCATCACCCAGCCGCCCAGAGTCGGCGGTGCGTCCAGCAGGATATAATCGTAGACCCCGCTCTCCCGCACCGGCGCCAGACAGTTTTTGAGGATCATTTCCCGCTGCCACTTGGTGAACAGCTCATACTCGATGCCGCTCATGAGCGTGGAGGAGGGGATCAGATCCAGCCCCGCATAGGGGGTGGGGATGATGTAATCGGTGAGGGGCTTTTGCTCCCGGATGGCGCAATAGAGGTTCTTTTCGCTCTGCGCCATCGCCAGCACCTCCTCCTCCGGGAAAAAGGACAGGCTCAGATTCAGCTGCATATCGCCGTCCACCAGCAGCACCCGCTTGCCCATCTGCGCCAGCGCATAGCCCACATTGGCGCAGGTGGTGGATTTGCCGCTGCCGCCCTTGTTGTTGGCAAAGCAGATGACCAGAGTCTCTTTCTTATCCGCCATAGGGGGTTCCTCCTGCCGTTTATTTATCGAAGAAATACTTGTGTACCGCCGTCACCGCCCGGTCGGCGTCCGCCTTCGCCACCAGCACCGACACCCGGATCTCGCTGGAGGAGATCATCTGGATGTTGATGTTGGCATCGGACAGCGCCTCAAACATCCCGGCAGCGACCCCCTCATGGGTCTCCATACCGGCACCCACAATGGAAATCTTCGCCACATCCGTTTCGCACCGCAGCTCCTTGGCGCCCATCATATCGCAGAATTCCTGCAGCGCCGCCACCGCCTCCTCGCCGCTGCGGGCCGGTACGGTGAACGCCAGATCCTTGGTGCCGTCCCGACCCACCGACTGGAGGATATTATCCACCGGGATATGCGCCTTTGCCACCCGGGAGAATACCTTAAACGCAATACCGGGGCTGTCCGGCAGCGCCACCACCGAGATCCGGGCTACGCTGTCGTCCTTTGCCACGCCTTTGATGAGCATTTTTTCCATTTTCGTTACCTCCTTGACCTTGGTGCCGGGCGCATTCGTCATGCTGGACAGCACCTCCAGCTCCACACTGTATTTCTTTGCCATCTCCACCGACCGGTTGTTCAGCACCTGCGCCCCGGAGGTCGCCAGCTCCAGCATCTCATCGTAGGTGATCTCCGGCAGCTTCAGCGCACCGGGTACCTTACGGGGATCGGCGGTATACACACCCTCCACATCGGTGTAGATTTGGCATAGATCGGCATGCATGGCGGCAGCGATCGCCACTGCGCTGGTATCCGAGCCGCCCCGTCCCAGCGTGGTCACATCGTCGTATTTGTTCAGCCCCTGAAAACCTGCCACCACCACGATGCGCTTTTTATCCAGCTCCGCCCGGATGCGCTCCGGACGCACCCGCTTGATGCGGGCGGAGCTGTAGGCGCTGTTGGTGTCAAAGCCCGCCTGCCAGCCCAGCAGCGAGATAGCGGGAAATCCCAGCGTATCGATCGCCATCGCCAGCAGCGAGATGGAGATCTGCTCCCCCGCTGCCATGAGCATATCCATCTCCCGCTTACTGCCCCGGGGATTCAGCTCCTCCGCCTTGGCGATCAGATCGTCGGTGGTATCGCCCTGAGCGGACACCACCACCACCACGTCATTCCCCTGCTTATAGGTGTCGGTGACGATCTGCGCCACATGCATCACCCGTTTGGCGTCCGCTACAGAGCTGCCGCCGAATTTCTGTACTACTAACATCGTTCCCCCATCTCCAATCTGCCGCCGTAAGGGCGGCGGTCTGACCCGTCACTTATATGTAGTTCATCCCACGGCCGGCTTATTCCTGCCGCCCGTAAAACCGCAGCGCCCGGGTCAGGGTCATACCGGTAAATTTGCCGATCTTCTCCATCAGCAGGCATTCCGGCATACTGGGAGAGATAAACGCCACCTCGTTATCCGGAGCATCCGGCACCGACACCATCCGTACATCGCCGAACGCCCGTCCGATCTGCACCAGCGCCCCGGCGTCCTCCTGACAGGAGAACCGCAGCAGCATGGTGGCCGGTGCCAGCCGGTGATCCCGGACATAACCCGGCTCGCCGGGACCCCAAAACAGATACTTGCGGGCCTGCAGATGCTTCACCTCGTCGATCACATCCGCCACCACGGCGCTGGCGGTGGGCAGCTTGCCGGCGCCCCGGCCGACGAACACCACATCGCCCACGCTGTCACCCCGCACCATGATCCCGTTATACACATCGTCCACGCCCGCCAGCAGATGCTCCCGGGGCAGGATCATGGGCGCTACCAGACAGAACAGATGCCCATCCTCGGTGCGGGTGACCCGCCCGATGAGCTTGATGACTCCGCCGCAGGCGGCGGCATACGCCACATCCGCCTCGGTGATGCCGGTGATGCCCTCGGTATAGACCTCGTCGGGATGGACGTGCTTTCCGAACGCCAGCGACGCCAGAATGGCGATCTTGCGGCAGGCGTCGGCGCCCTCCACATCCGCCGCCGGGTTGCGCTCCGCATAGCCCAGCTTCTGCGCCAGCGCCAGCGCCCCCTCAAAGGACATGCCCTCCCGGATCATCTTCGTGAGCATGAAATTGGTGGTGCCGTTGAGGATCCCCGCCACCTCGAACACCTCGTTGGCAGCCAGGCACTGATCGATGGGGCGCAGAATGGGAATACCGCCCCCCACACTGGCTTCAAACAGGAAATTGAGGTTATGCTCCCGGGCGACCGCCAGCAGCTCGTCCCCCTTGGCGGCGACCAATTCCTTATTGGAGGTGACCACGCTCTTGCCCCGCTCCAGACACGCCTTGACATAGTCATAGGCGGGGTGCAGACCGCCCATGGTCTCCACCACGATGCGGATCTCCGGATCCTCTAAAATATCCTTGAAATCGGTGGTGAACCGGTCGGCATAGGGCAGATCGGGGAAGGTGCGCAGATCCAGTATTCGCCGCACCTCGATCGCCTGTCCCGCCTTTACCCGGATGCCGGCGGCGTTATGGTGCAGCACCTCCGCCACACCGGAGCCGACCACACCGTGGCCTAAAATTGCAATTGAAATCATGGGTTCCATCCTTTTTTCATACGCTCTGGGTCTGTTAACGTTCTTTCTGTTCCCGATCGGTGACGCCGTTGACCCGCTGGACGCCCTCGATCTGCTCCAGCTGGCTGAGAAACTCGCTCACCGGCATCACCAGCTGGTCGATGCGGGCGGAGACAGAGGCATTCGCCACGCCTCCGGAGGGAATATTCTGATTCACGGTGAGAATGTTGGCGCCCGCCCGGGCAAATCCATCCAGTACCCGGGAGATCACCCCCGGCGTGTGCCGCAGCATCAGATGCACCGTGATGGTGCGCCCCGCCGTGTCCTCGTCGTAAGGCAGCACCGCATCCCGGTATTTATAAAATGCCGTGCGGGACAGTCCCACCGTCTTGACCGCCTCGGATACGGTGGCGGCGCCGCCGGTCTGCAGCAGCCGCTTGGCCTGCAGGGTGCGCAGCACCACCTCCGGCAGCACCTGGGTGTCCACCAAAACAAATTGCTTTTTTCCGCCGGTCGCAGCGGTATCCTGCCGTTTCACGCCGTCACCTCCGGGTATCCTCGGCGGACTCTGCCGCCGCAGTCGTGGTGGCGGTCGTGGTCGGCTCCGCCTCGCCGGTGGTGGTCGTGGTGCCGGTGGCAGAGCCGGTCTCCGAAGTAGTAGTGCTGCCGGTGCTGCCGTCATCCGGCTCCGTTGTGGCGTCGGAGGTATCCTCCACATTCAGCGGATTGCCGGGATGGGCGGAGCACAGCGGCGGAATATTTACGGATTTATAGTAGCCGGTATCGGTGCCGGGGCAGGCGTCCGTCGCCAACTGTCCGGTGGCTGTGCAGTATTGCAGCGTTTTGACCCCCTCCGGCGCCGTGAAGCCCTTGATCTCCAGATTCTTATGGAGCGCCTTCATCGCCAGATTCCACAGCCGCCGGGCATAGCCGGTCTGGGTGCCGATCATCACCTGGTTATTGTCATAGCCAAACCAGCTCGCCGCCACGTAGTAGGCGGTACCGCCGGTGAAATACACGTCCCGGTTGCTTTCGGAGGTACCGGTCTTACCGTAGGTCTCCCAGCCGGGCCAGGACTTGGCGATATCCGCCGCCGTACCGTAGGTGGTGACCCGGTTCATCAGCCGCAGCATCACATAGCAGGTCTCCGCATCCAGCACCATGGTGGATTTCTTGCCGCCGGTGAGCAGGGTGGAGGTGGATTCGTCCTCGCCCTTTACCACCTTATAGTAGGTGAAGGGCTTATTGTAGAATCCGCCGCTGCCGTATACGCCATAGGCAGCCGCCATCTCCCGCACCGTCACGCCGTCGGTGAAGGCGCCCAGCGCCATGGGCGACAGCGCAATATCCGTCTTGATGGAGCCGTTGACCGCCTTCGCCTCCACCAGCGTGGACAGCTGAAAGGTCTTGGTGGCGTAATCAAAGCTGCGCTGCGGGGTCAGCTCCTGCACCAAACGTGCCGCCACGGTGTTAAGGGATTTTTGCAGAGCCACCCCCAGCAGCACATCGCCGTTATCCGGGGTGGATTTCATATTGTAGTTATGGGGCCACTTGGTGCCATTGGACAGGGTGATGGGCGCATCCCGCACCATGGAAGAATAGTGCACAATGTTCTCTGCAATCGCCGGTCCGTAGGCGGACAGCGGCTTGATGGAGGAGCCGGGGGAACGGGTAGACTGGGTGGATCGGTTCAGCACCCGGTTCGCCGTTTTCTCTCCCCGGCCGCCGATGGTGGCGATCACCTTGCCGTCGTAATCCACGGCGAAGAAGCCCGTCTGGGGATCCTCGGTATCCTTTTCCCGATGGGTGGGATAGTTGTTTTCGTTGGCGTAGATCGCCTCCACCGACTTTTGCAGGCTGGGATCCTCGGCGGAATAGATGCTGAGCCCTCCGTAATAGACCATGTTGGCGGCGTAGTTATAGGTGTAGCCGTACTCCTCCATCAGATCCCGGATCACATCCTCCACCACCAGGTCCACATAGTAATCCTGCACCTGCTGATGGACGGCGCTGCTCTTAAAGACCAGCTCCTCGTTGACCGCCTGCAGATATTCGTCCTTGGAGATCATGTCCAGCTCATACATCTTCGCCAGCACAATGCGCTGCCGCTGCCGCACATTCTCCGGATGGGCATACGGATCGTATTGACTGGGGTTATTGGTGATGCTCACCAGCACGGCGCTCTCCGCCAGATCCAGCTCCTGCACCTCTTTGCCGAAATAATACCGGGCGCCGATGCCTACCCCCACCAGATCGCTGGTGAGGGGCAGATTGTTCAGATACGCCTCCAGCACCTGCTGCTTGGTGGATTCGTTGCGCTCCAGCTCCACCGCCGCCAGAATTTCGTTGACCTTCCGCTTGATGCTGTGGCCCTTATTCTGGGTGGTGACCCGGATCAGCTGCTGAGTGATAGTGGAGCCGCCGTATTCCGTGTTGCCGATATGAAACACCCGGTTCACCACCAGGTTTACCATCGCCCCGGCGGTCCGTTTCCAGTCCACGCCGTCGTGCTCCCAGAACCGCTCATCCTCGATGGCGATGAGCGCATTCTGCAAATGCACCGGGATCTCATTGAGATCCGTCCATACGGAATTGCCGCCCAGCAGGTTATGGTACGGCTCCCATTCCCCCGCCGCATTCTGCACATAAATGACCGAGCGGGTATCCATGGACATCTCGCCCAGCACCGGCAGATAGCTGTCGGCGTCGAAATGGTTCACCATATACACCACCAGCACGCTGCCCACGATGCAGATGGAGATCACCCCCACCAGCACCATCGTCAGCACCAGCTGCCCCACCCGATGGAAGGAGCGCTTCCGCCGGGCCTTCATCTGGGGAGTGGGATGGATGGCGTTTTTCGCCGCCTGCTTTGCCTTATCCGGAAGCTGCCGTACCCAGCGCTTGGCACCGGCGGCGGACAGCCCTCGTTTTTTCGCCATGGTTCCGTTTCCTCCTTTGGAAATGCTCTGCCCCGTTCACAGCCATGCCGGAGACCGGGCAGCGGATGGATGGCTGCAGCTGCCTTTGGCGGCGCCGGCATCCGATCCATATGAGTATAAACAGACACACTAATAGTATTGCAAAATGCGTCAAATGTCAAACCTAAAATCGGAAATTTCTTCCCATTGGGGTGGTTTCCCGCCGTTTTTTTGCATTTTCTCGGAGTTTTTCGCCGTTTTTGGCACAGCACTACCGTTTTTCTCCGGGAAAGCCACATATTTCCACGCACCGTCGGACACACTAAGGACACATCTCAAGAAACGAGGCGATGTCCGTGAGCACCACCGTACGCACCGTGATCCTGGCGCTGGCAGCCGCCCTGCTGCTGGCGGCGATCACGCTATTCATTCTGTTCCGCACCGTGATCCCCACGCCGGCCGATGCCGTCCCCACCCCCGCCTACACCATCCGGGCGTATGAGGGGCAGGTGGCGGTGTTTGAGGGGGACAGCGACTACCCCATGCAGGTGTTCGATGCGCCGGTGGAGGCGCTGCCCGCCGAAGAGCAGGAACGGCTGCTCGCCGGCATTCCCGCCGCCGACCGGGATCAGCTGTCGGTGCTGCTGGAGGATTACACCAGCTGATTCCATAGCACACCACAGAAAAACGGGGCTGCGGCACCGTCTGCCGCAACCCCGTCTGCCTGCTTACTTAGAGGACGCATCCGAAACAAAGTTCTTCGGATCGCACTTCTTCACCACGGATTTCTTGAAATTCACCGTCAAAGCCTTGACTGCCTCTTTCACTTCCGTGTCGAACTCGTCGTACTTAGCACCCCGAATGATGTTCTTGGTCTCGTCGGTGAACAGCGACTCCGGCGAATGGATATCCAGCCGCAGGATCAGCGCCGCCGTAGCGGTGGAGCCGTTCGCCTTATAGGTGACGACCTGCGCCTTGCCTACCTCCACGGAGCGGACGGCTTTCACCAGATCCTCGTCGGTGGCCGTCTTGCCGTCGATGTTCTTGCGGTTATCCTCGTCCTTGCTGGCTTCCACCGTGCTGGCGTCGGACGCCTTGGACTTATTGTATTCGTCCACGACCGCCTCGAAGTTGCCGCTCTTATTGTATTCCGCCAGATAGCCCTCCAGCTGATCGGTGACCTTTTTCTTGGCGTCATCGGTCATCTCGGAGCCGCTGCTGTCGGTCAGGGAGATGGAGATCATCTTATAGGACAGGTAGTTCTCGTCAAAATACGCCCTGCGGTCCGCCTCGCTCATTTCCCGCTGACCGCCCTCGCCGTACAGGCCGTAGAACAGACCGGTCTCGTTGAGGCTCAGCTCCTTGGTGACCTTGACGAAGTTCTCCTTGCTGATACCCAGCGACAGATAGCTGTCCGCCTTGACATTCTCCAGATTGGTCTCCAGCTCCTTTTGCTCCTCGGCATTCCAGGAGATGGAATACTTGGTCATCAGCTGCCGCAGCGCCACCTGCCGCACCGCCGCATCCTGCGCCGACAGCTTGAGATACTCGTCGAATTTCACCTTTTGGGCATCGTCGCCCTCGCCGTAGGTATACTCCTGAGACCACACGTCAGAGCCGTACTGAGCATACCGATACAGCCCCTGAGAATAGTACAGATTATAGAACGAATTGTACAGATACGCCAGATATTCACCGGTGGACAGGGTGGTGTCCCCGATGGTAGCGGCGGTCTTGGCGGTGCCGCCGATGGTGAGACGGGGCGCCGAGCAGCCGGTCAGCAGAAAAGCACCGCACAGCGCCAGCGCCAGCACAACGCACACCAGTCGTTTCATATGGATCATAGTGGATAGCCTCCTTAAGCGATACAACGTATTGTGTTTCAGTATAGCACCTTTTGGCGGGTTTGTCCAGTATTTTCTGCCGGAGTCCGCCGTTAATCGGCAGTTTCCTCGCTGCGGGTGAGGTTTTTCATCCAATCGTAGCGGCGGATCTTGAAGAATGCCGGGAAGCATTTGAGGATCTGATCCGCCTTCAGACAGGCGTACACCACCACCGGCGCCGCCCCGCTCACCGCCGCCAGAATAGCCGCCGGAATGACCACAAAGAACACATGAATGGTGTCGTTGAGCATGACGAATTTCACATCGCCGCCGCTTTTCACCAATCCGAACAGACAGGGATACTGATAGCAGGTGCCGATGGTGGTCACCGACAGCACCCCCATGAACTGCCGAGCATAGCCCACCGCCTCCGGGGAAATATCGTACAGCCCGATGAACGGGGTGCGTGCCAGCAGGAACATTCCGCCGAACAGCACCCCCAGCCCGGCAAACAGCACCTGCACCGTGCGGGAATACTCCCGGATACGGCTCAGATCGCCGGAGCCGACGGTCTTGCCGATGACGATCCCCACCGCCGCCGCCAGACCGTTGATGCCCACATACATAAAGTTGTTCGCCGTGTTGGCGACGCTGGTGGCGGTGATGACCGCCTGAGGGAACCGCCCCAGGATCATGCTGTTTGCCAGCAGGTTGGCGCCCCACACCAGCTGCCCCGCCATCAGCGGTACGCCGTAGCGGACAAAATCCCGGAATATCGCCCCATCCGGATGCAGCAGCGCCCGGAACCGGAAGCGCAGCCGCTTATCCGCCAGCCGGACATACAGGACGATGACCACCGTTTCGGTGATGCGGGCGATGAAGGTCGCCAGCGCCGCCCCCCGCACCCCCATGGCGGGAGCGCCCAGCTTACCGAAGATGAATATGTAATTAAGGGTCACATCCACCACCAGCGAGCAGACCGAGACCAGCAGCCCCACCCGAGCCACCTCCACGCTGCGCATGGCGGCGATGAGCGCCTGGGTCAGGGCAAAAAACACATAGGAGTAGCACAGGAAGGACAGGTAGTTGACCCCCTCCCGGATGACCTCCGGTTCCGGCGTGAATATCCGCAGCAGCGCCGCCGGAAACGCCGTGCACAGCAGGGAAAACACCAGCCCCACCGCCAGCGCAAAGGTGACGCCCACCGCCACCACCCGGCGCACCCGCTCGGTATCCCGCCTGCCCCAATATTGCGCCGCCAGCAGCAGAATGCCGCCTTCGATGCCGCCGCTGAGCACCTGCAGCACCGTCTGGATCTGATTGCCCATATATACACCGGACACGGCGGCATCCCCCAGCGAGCCGATCATCAGATTATCCGCCAGACCCACCGAATAGGTCACCAGATTCTGTAGGATCATCGGCACCGCCAGTGCCAGCAGGGACCGGTAAAACTGTTTATCCTTTGTCAATACCATGGTTGATCTCCTATATCTCCTTATCCGTTATGACAGCTTCTTCAGCCGGGGCAGCAGCTGCCCCGCCAGCAGCCCCACCAGCCCGCCGGTGAGCAGCCCCACCGGCAGCAGCACCACCGCATACCACAGCACCTGCCGGGTACCCAGCAGCACCGCCGCCGCTGCCAGCTGTCCGATGTTATGGCTGACGCCGCCCGCCATGCTGACCCCCAGCACGCTGAACCGCCCGCTGCGGCGGCACAGCTCCATCACGCCCAGACTCAGCAGCCCGCCGCTCAGGCTGTACAGCATACTCACCGGGCTGCCGAAGGTGAGTCCCGCCAGCAGGATCCGCAGCACGCTCACCACCAGCCCGTCCCACCATCGCAGCCGATACAGCGCCACCAGCACCACCCCGTTTGCCAACCCCAGCTTGATTCCCTGAATGGCGACAGGCAGGGGGATCAGGCTCTCCAGATAGCTGACGATGAACGCCAGCGCTATCAGCAGCCCATACAGTGCCGTTTTCCGTTTCATGGATATGACCGCCTTTCATTGCGGAATGAGAGCCCTCGCCCCAATGCCGTCTTTCCTGTCGGCGCACCGGCGGCGCCGCCCGTTC
Source organism: uncultured Eubacteriales bacterium (assembly GCA_934630515.1). GTDB lineage: Bacteria > Bacillota > Clostridia > Oscillospirales > Acutalibacteraceae > UBA5905. The sequence continues at coordinate 12,776 of CAKTVV010000006.1, forward strand.
CTCACGTCTCTGCGTCGATGGCGGCGCCGTCGCCCACCACCGTCACCGCCACCCGATGGGGCAGACAGAGGATGCTCTGCCCCGGGCGGGAGATGGGGACATGGCGGACGCAGAGGATGTCCGGGCAATCCGCCTCGACGACCCGGGCGGTGCCGTTTTCGATCACCAGCCGATTGGTGCCGCCCTCTCCCGCAATGAGCCGCTGCGCATCCACGTTCAGGGGCAGCGTTTCCGTCACCTGCCCCGCCACAGAGATCTCCACCGCCGCCCCCCGGCGGGGAGACAGCCACAGATACACCGCCAGCAGCAGCGATACCGCCAGCACCGCCGCCACCAGCCAGCTATCCCCCCGGCGCCAACACCGGGCACGTTTCTCCGCCATGCATTGCCTCCCGCTTCTATGTAGTCAGTCTACAGGCAGGATATTAAGTCGCTTAATATCCTGCCTGTATTGCATCTCGCACAAATCCCCGGGCATCGTTGATGGCGTCCACCACCGCCTGCGCCGAGATGGTGGAGCCGGACAAGCCGTCCACAGGCGCTCCCAGCGCCGCCGAATCCGCCAGCTTGAGGGGCATTTTCCGCCCTGCAAAATCGGCGGCAAAGCTCTCGGTGGCGATCCGGGCACCCAGATATTCCGTCTCATGCTGGGACAGCACCCGCATCCCCGCCAGCGTGCTCCCGTCGGCGGTGAAGGTGGACTGCACCCGGATCTCGGATCGATATCCCTGCCGGGCGGTCACCACCACATAGCCGCCGGTCTGCCCGGCGGCATCCAGCGCCCGGGCCGCCGACAGCACATGGTACTGCTCCGCCTGCGCCGGAGACACCGGCAGCGCCTCGGCACCCACCAGCGCCACCGCCGTGTCCGTCGGCTCCGTATACGCTGCCCGCAGCGCCGCATAGCCCCGCACGGAGCCTGACACCAGCCCCACAGACAGCAGCAGCATCAGCCCCAGAGCGCCCCACCGGGAGGGGGAGCGATACCGCCGGGGACAGGCGTCGATCTGTTTTCCTTTCACCCGATCTCCTCCGTCAAATAAGCGGCAAATCCGGCGGAATACACCAGACTGCCGTCCGTCTGCACCCACAGCGCCTCCACGCCCGGCAGCTGCTCCACCCAGCGCTGCCCCGCCTCCACCGACAGGGTAAACAGCGCCGTAGACAGCACGTCCGCCCGGGCGCTGTCGGCGCAAACCACACTCACCGCCCGCATCCGGGCGGCGGGATACAGGGTATCCACATCGATAATATGGGCATACCGCTGCCCGTCCACGGTATAATACCGCTGATAATCGCCACTGGTCACCACCGCCCCCTCGGGCAGCGACACCGTCGCCACATACGCCTTGGCGGAATCGGTATCGGGATTTTGCAGCCCGATGGTAAAGGGGCGGTTCGCCGCCCCCTTGCCGCCCACCGCCCGGATATTGCCGCCCACGTTTATAAGCACCCAGCGCCACCCCAGCTCCTGCCGGGCGAACTCCGCCAGCCGCTCGACGGCATAGCCCTTTGCCACAGCACCCACGTCCACCCGTGCCTTGGCGTCGGTGATCCGGGCGGTGCCCGCCGCCCGGTCGATCACCAGACACGCCGGATCGGTATGGGCTGCCGCCGCCCGCAGCGCCGTCGGCTCCGGCAGGGCGGCTGTCTCCGGCCGCTGCTGCGCCTGCTGACGGCAGGCGTGCCATAGCTCCAGCACCGCCCCGAACAGGATATTCACCCGGCCGTCGGTGTCCCGGTAGGCCTGTAGACCGTATTCCAGCAGCTCCAGCACCGGGGCGCTGAGCGCCACCGGCTCGCCGCCGGCACGGTCATTGAGGGTCTTAAGATTGGCGATCCCGGCATAATCGGTATAAATGTCATACAGCCGATGGTATTCCAGCAGCTTTTCATGCAGCCGCTCCGCCCCGGCGGTAAACTCCGCCTGAGAGATGCCATAGGCGGTCAGCGTCGTCACCGTATCGAACCCGTCGGTATAGGTGACGGAACGGCGCTGCGTTCCCCTGCAGCCGGTCAGCCCCGCTGTCAGCAGAGCGGCCAGCAGCAGACACAGCAGCCGTCGTTTCATTCCGTCATTCCTCCATGCTCACGCTTCTTTTACGGCATCCGGGCTCGTCCGCCGTCACTCCCGGGCTGCTTTCAGCAGATTCTTCCACATCCCGGATACGGCGATGGTGCAGCCGGAGATACCGTCGATCTTCCCGGCAGCGTCGGGGGTCGCCCCCTCCAGCTGCGCCACGGTCTTTCCGGCACACCAGCTGTCAAAGGCGTCCGCCTGCTCGTACCATTCCTTCTTGAGGCTGCTGGCCGCCTTCATGCCATAGCCGTCGCCCATCGCCCGTTTGGTCTCGATGGCGCCGGAGACGGTGGTGAACTTCCCATCCTCCACCGTCAGCTTCGCCTGCAGCGTATCGGTCATGCAGGCGGTGATCTGACCGCCGTTGACCGCCACAGCCGCCAGTTCGGTATCGAACTGGGGGGCAATATCGGTGGACTCGCCGTTCCGGCTGGTGGTCATCGCCAGCCGCAGCTCGTCGCCTGTGCCCACGGCAGCCTTTTTAGCGCCGTCCGCCGCCTTGCGCACCGCCTCGATGAAGTCGGTGATCACCAGATCGCAGCCCTCGATCTCGGTACTTTTGCCGTCGGTGGCGGCGATGCCGCTGACCTCTCCGGCGGTTTTCCCCCGTACATAGGTGGCAAAGGCATGCGCCTGCTGCTTCCAAGAGGTCTTCAGCTCCGACGTACCGCCGGTATCCTCCTTGGTCAGCCCGTAGGCGTCCCCCTGCTCCCCCTTGGCGACCAGCGCCGCCGCATCCTGGGGCTTGCCGTCGGCGGATACCATATACTCGGTCTCCTCGATCCGGCAATCCTGTATCTTCCCATCCTTGTCCAGCGCCACGGCTGCCGCCGTGAGCTTCACTCGGGTCCGGTCATCCCCCTCCATCATCCGGGTAGCGACACAGCCCAGTCCCAGCTTGGTTTCGGCGCCGCCGCCCGAGGGGGTATTGTCCGTATCCTTGCCGCCGCACGCCGTCAGCCCGCACAGCAGCAGCGCCGCCAGCAGTCCTATACACCATCGTTTCATCGGTTTCACTCCTTACGTTTCTACGGCGGACGCACCGGGCGCCTCTGCCGAAAAGCCGTGTTCGGCTCTTAACGATACTATGCGGCAAAACCGACGGATCTATGCTTCTATTCCCGATGGGAAATGTTTCCTTTATTCCTTATGCAGTCCGGCGGGCTGCACCCGGATCACCTGCACCGGGCATTTCTCCACACAGGCGCCGCAGCCGGTGCACAGGGCGTGATCCACCCGTGCCAGATGGTTCGTCACCTGGATGGCGCCGGTGGGGCACACCTTTTGGCAGATGCCGCAGCCGATGCAGCCGGCGGAGCAGACCGCCTTGACCGCTTTCCCGAAATCGTCGGAGGAGCAGCACACCTCGATGGCGGCGTTATCCGGCCGCATGCCGATAATTTTCTGAGGACACGCCGCCACGCACTGGCGGCAGCTGATGCAGTCCTCCGGCTGCACCACCGCCACCCCCTCCTCCAAGCGGATGGCGCCGGTGGGACACACCGACACGCAGGTGCCCAGCCCGAAGCAGCCGTAGGCGCAGGCTTTCCCCGCATGACCGGGGGCGACCGCCGCCTGCCGGCAGTCCTGCGCCCCGTAATACTGATAGCTGAGCTTTTGCGCCTCGCAGGTGCCGGCGCAATGGACGTACGCCACCTGCCGCTGGACGGCGGTGGTCTCTACGCCCATAATTTCAGCGATTTCCTTCGCCACCGCCGAGCCGCCCACCGGGCAGGCGTTGGGAGGCGCTTCGCCCCGGGCGATGGCTGCCGCCAAAGCGTCGCAGCCGGCATAGCCGCAGCCGCCGCAATTATTTCCCGGCAGCGCCGCCCGCACCGCCGCTTCCCTTTCATCGGTCTTTACCGCAAACACCTTGCCCGCCGCACCCAGCAGCAGTCCGATGAGCAGGCTTACGCCGCCCGCTACGGCGGCGGCAATTCCTATCGACATCGTGCAGCCACCTCCTTAAAATTGCAGGCCGGAAAAGCCATAGAATGCGATCGCCATCAGCCCGGCGGTCAGCAGCACGATAGGCATCCCCTGAAACGCCTTGGGCACAGCGTTATGCGCCATCTTCTCCCGCAGCCCCGCCATGATGACGATGGCGACGGCAAAGCCCACCGCCGTGCCGAAGCCGGTCAGCACGCTCATCCAGAAGCCGTTGCCGTTCTGCACGTTGGTCAGCGCCACGCCCAGCACAGCGCAGTTGGTGGTGATGAGGGGCAGATACACCCCCAGCGCCGCATACAGTCCATGGCTGAGCTTTTTCAGCGCCATCTCCACCAGCTGCACCAAGGCGGCGATCACCAGAATGAACACGATGGTCTCCAGATAGGTCAGCTCCAGCGGCACCAGCACGCCGGTATAGATGAGACTGGTCAGCGCCGAGGACAGGGTGATGACGAAGATCACCGCCGCCCCCATGCCGGCAGCGGTCTTAATGCTTTTGGACACGCCGAGAAAGGGGCATAGCCCCAAGAACTGACTGAGCACCACATTGTTGATGAGGGTGGTGGTCAGCAGGGTGAGCAGCAGCGTTTTAACCACGGTCGTCCCCTCCCTCCTGGGTCTTCGCCGCCTCGATGCTGCGGCGCTTTTGCTCCGCCGCCCGGCGGGTCTCAGCGGCGTTCTGCTCCGCCAGTCGCCGGTGGTTGCGGGCAAACACCGCATGCCCGGCGCAATCGGCGCAGTTGCCGCCGCAGATCAGCTCGCTGTCCTTGTGGGTGTCCTTGTTGGTGGCGCTGGGGGCTTTCAGCTTGTTTTGCAGCGCCGCCAGCAGCGCCAGCACAAAGAATGCCCCCGGCGCCATCACCAAAATGCCGATGGGCTCATAGGAGGCGGGCATGACCTGCAGCCCGAACACGGTGCCGCTGCCGAACAGCTCCCGCACCAGACCGATGGCGGTCAGAGAGCAGGTGAACCCCAGCCCCATGCCCAATCCGTCGCAGGCGGACAGCCACACGGAATTTTTCGACGCATATGCCTCCGCCCGTCCGAGAATGATGCAGTTCACCACGATCAGCGGGATGAAAATGCCCAGAGACGTATACAGACTGGGCAGAAACGCCTGCAGCAGCAGCTGCACCATCGTCACAAAGGAGGCGATCACCACGATATAGGCAGGCATCCGCACCTCATCGGGGATGATGCAGCGCAGCAGCGAGATCATGGTGTTGGACAGCACCAGCACCACCGCCGTGGACAGCCCCATCCCGAGACCGTTGATGGCGGAAGAGGTCACCGCCAGCGTGGCGCACATGCCCAGCATCAGCACAAAGGTGGGATTTTCCTTGACGATGCCGTTATAGATCCGTTCCCAAGCCTGTTTCATCATCCGTGATCCCCTCCCATCTGCGCCACCAGCTCCAGAGCGGCGGCAGTCTCCTGTTTCAGCGCCTTAGTCGTATAGGTGGCGCCGGAGATGCCGTCCACCTCGTCGGCGCTGTGAATTCCGATAAACTGCTGCCGCACATCGGCGTTTTCGCAGTTAGCGCCGAAGCCGGGGCTTTCGCTGTGGCTGAGGACCGCATACCCCACCACCGCACCGGTCTTGTCGATGCCCAGCGCCAGCTTGATCTCCCCGCCGTAGCCCTTGGTGGAGATGGCGGTCAGCACATAGCCGAGGGTCTCTCCGGCGGCGTCCTTCGCCGCCAGAATCTCCTCTACGGAGGAGCCGTCGGTGCGGGCGGCATTAAAGGCTTGCAGCGCCGCTGCGTCCAGACATTTGTCAAAGCTCGCCGCCGTCTCATACACCTGCTGATACGCAGCCGCCTTCTGCGCCTGCTCTGCCCGGGCGATGGGCTGAAGCGTCAGTTCATACACAAAGGCCAGCGCCGTCACCGCCACCAGCGTGATCGCCAGCAGGATGCCGGTGTTTTTCAGTGTTTTTTTCATGACCGGCTTCCTCCCTTCGCCGCCCGCTTGGTGCCAAAGGGGCGGGGCAGCGTCACCCGCTCCATCAGCGGCACCAGCGTATTGCCGATGATGATGGCGTAGGATACCCCCTCCGGCGAGGAGCCGAACACCCGGAACAGGGCGGTCAGCAGCCCCAGCAGCAGGGCATACAGCCACTGTCCGCCGGCGGTGATGGGGCTGGTGACGTAATCCGTCGCCATATACACCGCCCCTGCCATCAAACCGCCGCTGACCAGCTGTCCCAGCAGGTAATTGCCGTCGGGCAGGCTGCCCCCCTGCGCCCACCGGAACAGGGCGACAAACAGGAGCGTACTGCCCACATACACCGCCGGGATCCGGGGGGAGATCACCCGGCGTACCAGCAAATACGCCGCCCCCACCAGAATGGCGAAGGTGCTGGTTTCTCCGATGCAGCCGGAGTGGAAGCCGAAGAACGCCTGCCACAGATCCAGCGTCTGCCCCTCCCGCAGCAGCGCCAACGGGGTGGCGGAGGCGGTGGCGTCCAGCGACCAGGTGCTCATGCGCTGGAGGAATCCGCCCCACACGTCCCCGCCCAGCAGGTTGCCCACGGCGGGCATAGCGCCGCCCATCAGCGCCGGAAAGGAAATGATCAGAAAGCACCGGGCTGCCAACGCCGGATTCATCATATTCTGTCCCAAGCCGCCGAACAGCAGCTTCACAAACACGATGGCGAACACACCGCCCATCACCGGCACCCACACCGGCACCGTGGCGGGCAGATTCATCGCCAGGATCAGTCCCGTTACCAAAGCACTGCCGTCCGCCACCGTCACCGGCAGCTTCATCAGCTTTTCATACACATATTCCGTCAGCATACAGGCAGCGGCGCTGACGAGGATCAGCACCAGCGCCCGCAGCCCGAATACAAACACCCCCACCGCCAGCGGCGGGATCAAAGCGATCGCCACATCCCGCATGACCGTGGCGGTGGATTCGCCGCTGCGGATATGGGGAGATACCGAGCCGTTCAGCATGGGTCACACATCCTTTCTCTTGGCGGCTGCACGCCGCCGCTCTGCCGCCACCGCCGTGCGGGCATACTGAAAGCTCTGGGTCAGCCGCCGCTTAGCGGGGCAAACATAGGTGCAGCAGCCGCAGGCGATACACTCCATGCCCCCCAGCCTTTGGAACGCCTCCAGATCGAAGCTGTCCGCCGCCCGCGCCATCTCCACCGGCACCAGATTTTCCGGACAGGCACGGATACACCGGCCGCAGCGGATGCAGGCGCTGGGCTCCCACAGCGCCACCTCGTCCCGCTCCATGGCCAGGATGGAAGAGGAGGTCTTCACCACCGGCACGTCCAGCGTCGCCATGGCCATCCCCATCAGGGGACCGCCGGAGATGACCTTTTCCGGCTCCCCTTTCAGCCCGCCGGCCGCCTCCAGCACCTCCCGGTGGCTGCTGCCCACCGGCACCCGCAGATTGCAGGGGGACGCTGCGCCGTTGCCGGTGACGGTCATCACCGTATAGATCTGGGGGATCTGCCGGCACACCGCCCGGGCGACCGAAACCACCGTGGACACATTCAGCACCACACATCCGGCGTCGATGGGCAGTCCGGCGGAGCTGACCTTGCGCCCCGTGACCGCATAAATGAGCATCCGCTCGCCGCCCTGGGGATACTTGGTCTTCAGCACCTGCACCCGCAGCCGGGGGGTATCCCCCACCGCCTGCCGCAGCAGCCGGATCGCCTGGGGTTTATTATCCTCTATGCCGATCACCGCCTGTGCTGCGGGAAACAGCTGCAGCAGCACCCCGATGCCCTCCAGCAGCTCGTCGGTATTCTCCAGCAGCATCCGGTAATCGGAGGTGAGATACGGCTCGCACTCGGCGGCGTTGATCAGCAGCGTGTCGGGGGAGACCCCCGGCTTCATGGTCAGCTTCACATGGGTAGGGAATCCGGCGCCCCCCTGCCCCACGATGCCCGCATCCCGGATGGCGGCGAGGATCTCCTCCCCCGTCATGGCGGCAGGATCCCGGGACTGCCCCAAGGTGGGCAGCGGGGTAAACTGCCCGTCGTTCTCCACCACCACGGAGAGCTGCTCCTTGCCGCTCACCGTCATGCGGGGCTCGATGGCCTTCACCGTACCGGACACGGCGCTGCAGATCGCCGCCGACACAAAACCATTCGGCTGCGCCAGCGTCTGCCCCACCAGCACCGGGTCCCCTACCGCCACCACCGGCTGCGCCGGAGCGCCGATATGCTGCCCCAGCGGGTACACCGCTTCGCCCGTCGGAAGAAACTCCCGGATAACGGCGTCCGCCGTCAGCGCCTTGCCGTCGTTATGGGGATGAATACCATGGCGAAAAGTTCGTTTCGTCATTTTGTACACTTCACTCCGTTTCCCTGCTTATGCGCCCGTCGTCGGACGCACGCTCTGCTCCTATTTTACCATAGATTGTGCCAAAAACAACAAAAAGTTATCCATTCCGAACCGTTAATTTTTTCACAGCCGGACAGCAAAAGCCCCCCGGCTGCGTACCTGCCGCAGTCGAGGGGCGGAGACGGCTCATTTCCGCTTGCCGCCGGCAAACCAGTCCACGAGCCAAAACAAATATCCCAAACACAGAAACGCCAGATTGAACACCAGCCAGCGGAGCAGCACCCGCCCCACGCCCAGCGCATCGTAATCCATAAAGGCATAGGGGAACCGGCTGCTGCCAAACGCCGGCGAAAGTAAAAAGCCCCGCACCGTAGCGTAGAGAAAATACCCATTGGGCAGGATCGCCCACACCAGCGGATCGGTGGGACGAAAGCTGCCCTTGCGGTCAAACAGCAGCCAGTCCAGCACCGTCATCAGCGGCACGGCGTAGTGCAACAGCAGCGATGCCGCCGCCCCTGTGCGCAGCAGCGCCAGAGGACTTTGCCCCAGCACAAAATACGCCACCAGACCGGAGGCGACCGACGCCATCGTCACAGCGCCCTTGATCACCGACCACCAGTTTTTTCCCCGCAGCAGCACCCAGTATTCGTCCACAGTGAAATAGACAAAGCACAGCAAATTCACCAGCACGGTATAATACCGCAGCGCCCCCCAGCGGGGCGTGCCGGAAAACAGCCCCAGCTGCCAGATCAGCCCAACGGCGGCGCACAGCGTCAGCACCCGCTTATAAATACCGGATAAGAACCGTCCGGAACCACGCATAGATTCTGTTCCTCCCTTTGCCGATCAGTGGCGGCAATTCGTATGGCGGCGGGACCTGCGCACCGCCACCACGGTAACGATGATCGCCGCCGTCAGCACCGCTGCCGCCGCCAGACACACTAGCAGAAGCCGCCGGTGGCTCTGCGCATAAGCCAGCGTCCGCTGCCACCAGCCGGCGGCGGGGGCAGCGTCCGCCGGCACTTCTGCCGTCGCCGCTACCGTGTGATACCGCTGGAACGAATCGTCGGTACGGTCATACACATACAGACCGGTGCGCCCGTCCGGAGCCGTCACATACACGATGGCGTAGTCGCTCAGCGCCGTATCCTCATAGAGAAAAGCGTCCGTCTCCTGTCCGCCTACGGGGAACGTCCCCGCCACCGTCCCGGCGGGCGCCTCCTGCCCGGCGGGCATGGGCAGCAGGATATACAGCCGGCTGTCCAGCGTCAGCGGTCGAAACAGCGTAAACTGCCCGGACATCTCGTCGTACAGATAAAAGGCGCCCTCGCCCCCCGCCGCCGGGGTCAGCCACAGCAGCACGGTGCCGTTGTCGGCGTTTTTCGCTGCCGCCACCACCGTGCCGTTCAGGGTCACGGAATCCCAGCTGTATCCCAACGGAAGGGGCGTATCCGGCTGGGTATCGGAAACCTGCATGGTTTCCTCTCCCACCGTCACCTCCAGCGGATCGCCCGGAGGCGGTGCCGTGGTGCTGGTCTCACCGGAGCTGCCCTGATCGGCGGCACGGGTGATCACCACCGTGTATTTTTTGGTAGCACCGCTGGGAGCGGTGACCGTGATCACCTGTGTGTTTTTTCCCACCGCCAGCGCCGTCTTGCCGCTGGTGGCAACCTTGGCGTTTTTATCCGCCGCCACGGCGCTCAGGGACAGGCTGGTGGTGGTATAGGGCACCTCAACGGTATAGTTGAGGGTGTTGGCATTGAATTTCGGGGTCAGCGTACCGGAGGAGGGTTTGAGGCTCGCCAGATTGGCGTTGGAGGAGGCAGCAGGGTTTGCCGTTGACACGGTGAGCGTCTTTTGCGGATTGCCCATAGGCGCCTGTGTCTCATCGTTGATGAGAGCGGTGGTCGTCACCTCGATCGACGTACCCTCCTGAGCGGCGATCGCCTTAAAGGTCATCGTCAGCTTGACGCTGCCGGGCGCCGTCACTCCGGTGGCATACCAGGAGATGGTTAAAATCCCGGCGCTGCCGTATATACCGTCAGAACCGGAGACGTATTGCAGCACCTTGGTGTCGTATTTCACCTGTGCGTCCAGCGAGCCGATCGCAGCGCCGCCGCCGGAATACTCCAGCGTCAGGGTCACATTCTCCCCTACGGTCACACGGGATGCACTGACGGCAGCGTTCAGGCTGCCCTCCGCAGACGCCGTAAAGGCGCTGCCCAACACACACAGCAGCAGCACGATCAGGCACACGCTGCTAAAAAACCGGGTTTTCACCGTTGATCTCCTCCCGTCGGTCACTGAATGCTCTTCGTCACATGAAGAATGTATTTTTGAACGGTCCGCAGATCCTGTGAGGTCAGCTGCCCGTTGCGGTCGGCATCCGCCCCCGTATAAGCATAGCCCGTCAGGGTCTGGATGCCCAAAATATGCTTTTGGGTGACCCGCAGATCCTGCGAGGTCACGGCGCCGTCTCCGTTCACGTCTCCGTAGATCACCACCGGATAGCTGGCGGTGACGGTGGCGCCTCTATACAGCCGCACGATATCGCCCGTGCCCACCGGTCCGGCGGTCTTCGCCGCTCCGGCGGCGGTATAGACGGCGGCGCTGCCATTCTGCACCGCCAGCCCCTGAATCAGCTCGGTGACGGTGGTTCCCGGCTCCACCTTGGTGATGATGTTGCTCACCGCATAGGTCTTGCCGGTGATCGTCGGCTGCTGCCCGCTGTCGCTGCCCTCTCTCGTGATCGTGAGGACATAGGTGCGGGTGGCGCCGCTGGTGGCGGTGACGGTCAGCGCCACCCGGTTCTCCCCGTGGTTGAGCCGGACCATGCCGCCGCCGGACACCTTGGCGCCGCTGTAATTGGGGCGGGCGGTGACGGTCACGCTGTCCACATTCGCCCCCACCTGCGCCGCATATTCCAGCGTATAGCGGTCAAAGGAGGGGGTCAGCCCGCAGCCGCTGACCGCAAGCTCGTCCAGCAGATTGTTGTTGTTGCCGTCACGGGGCGGGTATGCCGCAGCTGCAGCCGGCATCTCCTTATACACCGGCAGGATGAACACCAGCCCCGCATCCCGTATCGCCGTTTTGCTGCGGATCTTTCCCTCCAAGGCGGCGCCGGTCACATTCGTCATGTACTGATGCCAGTACAATCCGTCCGATTCGTTGACCACATCAAATTTCTGAAAATATCCGGTATCCTGTCCCTTTTGGATATAGGCGCTTCCCAGCCAATTGGCGCTGTCCACCAGACATTTATACGGATCGTTCCAGCCGTGGTTCTTGGCATAGATGGCACCCTTGGTCACAGCGTCATCCCCGTCCGTGGCGCCGATATCGAAGAAGTTATAGTACCCCTCATAGCCCGGCACCGTTCCCAGCGCCAACCCGTTCTGCACCGTGCCCTCCTGCACGATCTTCGCCGCCAGAAAATAGGCACTCACCCCGGTCTCCTTCGCCGCCTGCAGCAGCTGGGGCGCCCGCTCATGCAGTACAGCGGGCAGAATCGCCTTGATCCCCTCCACGGTCTGGTCGGCGGAATAGCTCAGCTCCTCAAACTGGAACACATAGGTGTCGTCGAGAAAATTCCGGGGATCCATATAGTACGCCACCACCGCCGGCGCCGCCGTATACCAGCCGCCGCCCCAGTTCACATAGCTGCCCTGATCAAAATCGTAGGCGCCGTATTCCATGGAGCGCCACGCCTCGGGGTAAATGATCAGATTCCGCTTCACCGGGCTCTCCCCCACCAGCGCCTCCGCCCAGGTCATGGTCAGCTGCCGTGCCTTGAACACCCATTTCGGGTATTGGGCGTGGAGCTGGCGCAGCCCGGGCTTATAGCTTTCCGGAAAGCCCTGCGCCGTCAGATAGGCTTCAAAATCCCCGTCCGTCTCGTATCGGATATTAATGGTGATATATTCCGTGCTGGCGTAGCCGGTGAGGTTGTCCTTGGTGATCTTATACCATTTGCCGTCGGCGCTGGTCTCGAGGATCGTCACCACGTCGCCGTTATACAGCGAGCCGATCCGGGGATACCCGGTTCCCGGACCGCTGCGCACCCGCAGGCTGTCGTCCACATGCACCGTGCCTGTGGACACCGTCTCCGCATACAGCTGCAGCCCCGCAAAGGAGCTGACCAGCAGACAGACGCACAGCCATAGCGCCGTCAGCCGCTGCCGACGGCTTGTCCATGCAGCCGTTGTCATACCCGATCCGCTCCCTTCAGTGAATTTTTGCCTGTTACGGCGTTTTGCCGTGCAATTCCATATAAAACCGCTCCCGCTCTGCCTGCACCGCCGGAGCGGTGTCTGTCAGCTGGGCATAACGAAAGAGGATAAATCCGTCCGCCTGCCGCTGCCGCAGCAGCTGCAGCTGCCGGGCGAGGATGTCGTGGCTTTCCGCCCATTCACCCTTGCCGTCCCCGGCATACTTGTCCTCCTCCAGACCCGCCTTATAGAGCGCCAGCCCCCCATAGAATGCCAGCCCCTCGTGACGGGGCAGGGCAAGCCACTCCTCCAGCACGGCGGGAAAGGGGCGGCTGCTGTGCTGAAACCCGGAATAGATCTGGGGACAGACATAGTCGATATACCCCGGCTGGCGCATCCACAGCGCCACATCGGCGCACAGGGCTTCCCGGCAATAATCCAGCCGGGCAGCGGGACTGACCCCAAAGGGCTTGCCCCGTCCCCGGCACAGCCCGTACACCCCGCTGATGAGCGTGTCCACCTGCGCCCGCCGCCAATCGCCCACAGACATTCCGTCCGGGACGGCTTCAAAGCTCTCGGCGGCTGTGCTCATAGCGGCGGGGTAAAAGTAATCGTCAAAATGGATCCCGTCCACGGCGTAGCCGTCCAAAAGCTCCCGCACCCCGTCCAGCACCAGCGCCCGGGCGGCATCCGCCGCCGGATCGTAGTACCACACGCCGTTTTTCTCGAACCGGGGAATATCCGCCGCCCGGCTCTCCTCCCCGCCGAGCCGATAGGGATTGATCCACGCATGGAGCGCCAGCCCCCGGACATGCGCCGCCTCCACCGCATAGGCGAGGGGATCGAAGCCTGCCGCCAGCAGCCCTTCGGCGGATGCAGCCGCCGGATAGACCCGGGAGGCATAATAGGCATCCCCGTGCGCCCGCACATGGAAAAACACCGTATTCAGCCCCTGTGCCCGGCAGGTATCGAAAACAGCGTCCAGCTGTGTGCGTGCCTGCGCCGGGGCGGCGCCGTTCAACAGCCCGTCCAGCTCCAGATAGGACACCCAGACCCCCCGCATCTCCACGGGAGCGGTCGTCTCCCCGGCGGGAACGGGTGCCGCCGGCACAGAGCTTTCCGCCGCCGGAGCGCCGCAAGCGGTCAGCCCCGCCATCAGCACGATCAGCAGTCCGTTTTGCAAACAACGAATCCATCGCATCGGCGTATACATCTCCTATTGTACATACTTTGACCGAAAAGGTCAAGTCTTGTCGCAATATTTGAGGGGACTTTACAGAGCTCGCTGACCTGTGCTATACTGGAATGTGAAACTCGGAAAGGAGCGTCCGCCATGTCCCCTCTGTGCAAAGCACTGCTCATTTACATAGCCGTCCTGTCCCTGCTGGCGGTGCTGTACACCGCCGCCGATAAGCGCCGGGCGCAGACCCATCGCTGGCGGGTGCCGGAGGCGACCCTGTGGGGCATCGCCGCTCTGGGAGGCGCCGCCGCCATGTGGCTCACCATGCAGGCGATACGCCATAAGACCCGCCACCGCTCCTTCATGGTGGGGCTGCCGCTGCTGGCGCTCCTCCAGCTGGCGCTGCTGGTCTGGGCATACCCGCTGCTGAACCGTTAGAGGCGCCCGGATACGACGGATTTCGTCAAAATGGCAAAAATTTGGATTTTTTGCTTTTTTTACCAAATCGAGGGTTGACATTTATATCTTTCGGTGCTAAAATCCAAAAGTGTGAAAATTATTCACACTTTTTTAACAATTGCAGGGAGGATGGATACTATGAGCGAGGAATCAGGACAGGGCGGAGAGATCGAGCGATTACGAGTGGCGGTGCTGTGCGGGCCATGCGAGACCCCGGGCGCACCGCCGGAAACGGTGTACGGATTACAGGTCGAAACAAGCTCCGATTGCTGGCACTGGCAGGATCTGAGCGAGAAGCGGCAGCGGGTCGAGGACCTGGCGCAGCAGCTACAGACCCTCTGTCCGGAGCCATGCCACGTCGAGGACATTGTGCGGGATTTCGTTGTGGAGCAATATTTGCCCTGAGACCGTCTGTCCGAGCAAGCACGTTTTACCCATGCGGGAGAAAATGTGCTTGCTCGGACAGATGTTTTTTCAGGAAAAACCTTGCGTTTGTCCCATATATATGGTATAATGCGGTACAAATATAACGGTTTGTAAAAAAAGGAGGCGTTCCGCCGATGAAATGTCCCTATTGCGGCTATATAGAGAGCCGGGTGATCGATTCCCGTCCCGCCGACGAGGGCAGCCGGATCCGGCGCCGGCGGGAATGTCTGCAATGCGGCAAGCGGTTCACCACCTATGAGATCATCGAGAGCCTGCCCATCGTGGTGGTGAAAAAGGATCGATCCCGGGAGCCCTTTGACCGGCAGAAGCTGCTCAACGGGCTGCTGCGTGCCTGCGAAAAGCGCCCGGTACCGCTGGAGCGGCTGGAGCGGGCGGTGGACGACATCGAGACGCAGATCCAAAACTCGCTGGAGCGGGAGGTGCCCACCACCAAGATCGGAGAATATGTGATGGAGCAGCTCATTCATATCGACGATGTGGCGTACATTCGCTTTGCGTCGGTCTATCGGCAGTTTAAGGACATCGAATCCTTCCACGAGGCCATCCGCAAGCTGATGGACGAGGAGGACAAAAAAGGATAAAAACACGGGCGGCTGTTTTACACTTGCAGTAAAACAGCCGCTTTTCGGGGTCAGTATAAGGAGACGGATATGGCACGGCTGGCAGTACAACAACTGGATAAGTATTTCGGTGAACGGGCGCTGTTTACCGGGCTGAGCTTCGAGATCGGAGACAGCGATAAAATCGGATTGGTGGGCGACAACGGCTGCGGCAAGACCACCCTGCTGCGCATCCTCATGGGGCAGGAGCCGGCGGACGGCGGCGAGGTGGTGAAATACCGGGACACGGTCATCGGCTATATGGAGCAGCACACCTGCCGGGACGGTGCCCACACCCTGTGGGACGAGGTGGAGAGCGTATTCGCTCCGGTGATGGCGGTGGAGCGGGAGCTGAACGCCGTCAACGCCCGGCTGGAGCAAGGCGAAGCCGCCCCCGCCCTCATCGAGCAGCAGCAGACTCTGCGGGAGCGGCTGGAGCGTATGGGCGGCTTGTACTATAAGAGCCGGGTGCGGGCGACGCTGCTGGGGCTGGGCTTTGAGGAGCGGCAGTTTGCCACCCCCGTGGGGGTGCTGTCCGGCGGACAGCGCAGCAAGGTCGCCATGGGACGGCTGCTGCTGGCGGATACCAATCTGCTGCTGCTGGACGAGCCGACGAACCATCTGGATATCCCTTCGGTGGAATGGCTGGAGGAATACATCGCCGCCTATTCCGGCGCCGTGGTGGTGATCTCCCACGACCGGTATTTCCTCGATAAAGTCACCACCCGCACCATGGAGCTGAAGAGCGGGCGGCTTTATTGCACCGCCGGCAATTATTCCGCTCATCGGGAAAAGCGGAAAAAGGATCGGGAGATTGAGGAAAAGCACTATCGCTCCGCCCAGCAGGAGATCAAGCGGCTGGAGGACAACATCACCCTGCTCAAGCAATGGAACCGGGAAAAAAGCATCAAGCAGGCGGAGAGCCGGGAAAAACGAGTGGAGCGGCTGAAGGCCGAGGTGATCGCCCCGGAGGAGGCGGATAAGAGCATCCGCTTCCAGTTCGCCGCCGCTCAGGTCAGCGGCAACGAGGTGCTGACCGCCGAGGGGCTGTCCATGGGCTTTGACGGCAAGGAGCTGTTCCACGGCGCCGAGCTGCAGCTGCGGCGGGGGGAGCGGGTATTTCTGCTGGGGCCCAACGGCTGCGGCAAGACCACTCTCCTGAAAATACTCTGCGGGCAGCTGCCGCCCGCCGCCGGCTATGTGCGGCTGGGCGCCAAGGTCTCCATCGGCTACTACGATCAGGTACAGCAGGGGCTGGACTATCAAAAGACCGCCCTGCAGGAGCTGTGGGACGCCTATCCGAAGAAGACCGAAACGGAGATCCGCAGCGCTATGGCGGCATTTCTGTTCCGGGGGGACGCCGTGTATAAGACCATCGGGGTCATGAGCGGCGGCGAACGGGCACGGCTGCTGCTGCTGAAGCTGATGCTGGCGGGGGATAACCTGCTGCTGCTGGATGAGCCGACGAACCATCTGGACATTGCCTCCCGTGAGGCGCTGGAGGAGGCGCTGTCTGGCTATGACGGCACCATCCTGGCGGTGTCCCACGACCGATATTTCATCAACCGCATGGCGACCCGGGTAGCGGAGCTGCGCCCGGAGGGGGTCACCGCCGCCGGCAACGATTACGACGCCTACACCGCCGCCCGTCAGCGTGCCGCCGCTGCGGCGGACAAGCCGCCGGACAGCAAGGCGGGCGCCGGCGGCGCCGACTACAAACAGCGCAAGGAGCGGGAGAGCACCCTAAGGCGGCTGCGCACCGCCGCCGCCCGTGCCGAGGCGGAAACGGCACAGCTGGAGCAGGAGATCGCCGCTTTGGAGACGGAGATCGCCGCCCCGGAGACGGCGGCGGATTTTGCGGCGCTGTCCGCCCTCACCGCCCGGCTGGAGGAGAAGAACGCCGCTCTGGAGGACGCCATGGAGCGCTGGGCGCAGGCACAGGAGCAGCTGGAGAGCGCCGAGAGCTGACATCCTTTCGGCGGGCGGCGCCGCACCTCTGTGCAGCGCCCACCGGCAAGCCGGCAGCCGCCGGCGGACACGCCCCGCCGGCCCTGGCAGGGAAAGCCCCCGCAGACCAGCCACTGCCCCACACCGCCGCCCATCCGGGTGCGGAAAAATTTTTCTTGTGTTGGAGACGGCGGTGTGATACAATAAGAAAGTTGTCGAAAAAGAACTCTGTGATAGATAGGAAGCGACCGATATGGGTACAAGAGAAAATTTACGGAATGTCGCCATCATCGCCCACGTAGACCACGGCAAGACCACGCTGGTGGATCAGCTGCTGCGGCAGAGCGGCATTTTCCGTGCCAACGAGCAGGTGGCGGAGCGGGTCATGGACTCCAACGATCTGGAGCGGGAGCGGGGCATCACCATCCTGTCCAAGAACACCTCTGTCCATTATAACGGCACCAAAATCAACATCGTGGACACCCCCGGCCACGCCGATTTCGGCGGCGAGGTGGAGCGCATCCTGATGATGGTGGACGGTGTGCTGCTGCTGGTGGATGCATTCGAGGGCTGTATGCCCCAGACCCGGTTCGTGCTGAAAAAAGCGCTGGGGCTGGGCAAGCGCCCGGTGGTGGTCATCAACAAGATCGACCGGGACGGCGCCCGCCCCGCCGAGGTCATCGACGAGCTGCTGGATCTGTTCATCGAGCTGGGCGCCGACGAGGATCAGCTGGATTTCCCGGTGGTGTATGCCTCCGGACGGGACGGCTACGCCTCTCTGGATCCGGACGCCCGCTCCGGGGATATGCGCCCGCTGTTTGAGGCGATCCTGAAATACGTGCCCGCCCCCCAGGGGGATCTGGAGGGACCGCTGCAGATCCTGTTCTCCAACATCGACTATGACGATTACACCGGACGCATCGGCGTAGGGCGTGTGGAGCGGGGCGAGGTGCACACCGGGCAGATGGTGACCCTGTGCAAACGGGACGGCACCACCCACAATGTGCGCATCGGCAAGCTGTATCAGTTCGAGGGTCTGCGCCGGACGGAATGCGAGCAAGCGGCGCTGGGCGATCTGATCGCCGTCACCGGCATCGCCGATCTGAACATCGGCGAGACCGCCTGCGATCCGGAGCATATCGAGCCGCTGCCTTTTGTGCACATCGACGAGCCCACCATCTCCATGAATTTCATGGTCAACAACAGCCCCTTTGCCGGGCAGGACGGCAAGTTCGTCACCTCCCGGAATCTGCGGGACCGCCTGTTCAAGGAGGTGGAGACCAACGTCAGCATGCGGGTGGAGGAGACCGACACCACCGATAGCTTTAAGGTGTCCGGCCGGGGCGAGCTGAGCCTGTCCATCCTCATCGAGACCATGCGGCGGCAGGGCTACGAGTTTGCCGTCAGCCGTCCTCAGGTCATCTACAAGGAGGACAAGGACGGTCATCTACTGGAACCCATGGAGCTGCTGGTCATCGAGGTGCCGGAGCAGTATGTGGGCGCCGTGATGGAGAAGCTGGGCTCCCGCAAGGCGGAGATCGTCAACATGGGCACCCGGGATACCGGCATGAGCCATCTGGAATTCCGCATCCCCGCCCGGGGGCTGATGGGCTATCGGCAGCAGTTCCTGACCGATACCAACGGCAACGGCATCATGAACAGCGTCTTTGACGGCTATGAGCCGTATAAGGGGGACATTCCCCAGCGGGTGCAGGGCTCGCTGGTGGTGCACGAGACCGGCGAGACCTGCGGCTATGGGCTGTGGAATGCGCAGGATCGGGGCGCCCTGTTTGTGGGTCCCGGCGTGCCGGTATACGAGGGCATGATCGTAGGCGAATCGCCCAAGGACGAGGACATTGTGGTCAACGTGTGCAAGAAAAAGCACGTCACCAACACCCGTGCCTCCGGCTCGGACGAGGCGCTGAGGCTGGTACCGCCCACCATCCTCAGCCTGGAGCAGTCGCTGGAATTCATCAACGACGACGAGCTGGTGGAGGTCACCCCCAAGAATATTCGCCTGCGCAAGCGCATTCTGTCCAAGGAGCTGCGCATGAAAGCGGAGGCTCGGAAGAAAAAAGGATAAGGCATACGGGGGACATCGGCGGTTTGGCGGTGTCCCCCTCTGCTTTTTCGCTGCCCGTATTCCCGTATCGGTAAAGGAGTGGTTCGATCATGTGTAAACGTCTGGCTGCCATCCTGCTGACCGGGCTTTTCCTGTTCGCCTGCACTGCCTGCGGCAAGGATGCCGCCGACAGCTCCGCCCCCGCCGCCACACTGCCGCCCTTGCCTACGACCACCACAGCCGCCAGTACCCCTGCGGCATCCGCCACAACGACGACATCCGCTCCGGCGGCGACCACGACCACCACCGCCCGGCAGACGGTGCGGATCACCATCCCCGAGGGCATGACACTGACCCAGATCTTCAAAAAGCTGGAGGAGCAGGGCGTCTGCTCTTTCGATGCACTGCTGCAGACGGCGGAAAGCTACGATTACAGCTATTATCCGCTGATCGCCGCCCGTCCGGACAACACCCGGGCGTTTCGGCTGGAGGGGTATCTGTATCCGGATACCTACGATTTCTATAAAAACGAGCCGCCTCAGGACGCCATCGGACGGTTTCTGCGGGTGACGGAGCAGCGGATCACCGCCGCCGACCGCAGCCGGGCACAGGCCATGGGCTATTCGGTCGATCAGATCCTCACCATCGCCTCCATCATCGAAAAGGAGGGCTCCAATCCGGCGCAGGTGGCAACGATCGCCTCGGTCATCTACAACCGGCTGAAAGCGCATATGCCGCTGCAGATGGATTCCGGCATCACCTACATCGAAAGCCGGGTGAAGCCCTATATCTCCGGGGATCAAAACCGGTACAACAGTCTCTATAATATGTATAAGTGCAGCGGTCTGCCCGCCGGTCCCATCGGCAATCCGGGCAAGACCACCATTCAGGCGGCGCTGCACCCGGCAGAGACCGACTATCTCTATTTCTGCCACGATCAAAGCGCCAACTATTATTATGCCGCCACCTACGAGGAGCATCAGGAAAATCTGAAAAAAGCCGGACTGACGGCATAAAACCTCCGCCGGGCGAGCCGCATTCCCCCGGCGCAGCCGAAAGCACCGCCGGGAAGCACCGCCGGAAACCGCATAACAGAAAACACGAGCGCCGGTCATACGATCGGCGCTCGTGTTTTCGTATCGTTCGGCTTTCGGCATATACCGACGCCCCTCACTGCTCCGTTTCCGGGGGGAGCATAGCCTTCAGGGAGGTCATATACTCCGAGGGAGTCATCCCGGCGATCTGCTTAAAATGCCGGGAAAAATAGTGGACGGAGGAATAGCCCAGGATCTGGGAGATCTCCGTGAAATTGTGCTGCTTCTCCCGCATGAGGATCTTCGCCCGGCTGATCTTCAGCTCCTGATAATACCGGCTCACCCCGTAGCCCACCCGGTTCTGGAACAGCTTTTGCAGGGTGGACTTGCTGACGCAAAATTCCTGACACAGCTGCTCCATCGTCACATTGTCCGCCACATGCTTTTCCAGATAGCTGCATACCCCCTGCAGCAGCGTGTCGCTCTTGCTCTCCTGCATCGCCCGCAGCAGCATGGGCTCCTGGGCCTGCTGGCGGCGGTTGCGGCGGATGAGGTCAATGAGGATCTGCTCCAGATACAGCTGCACCATCTGCTCGCTGCCGAATACCGCATCCTCCCGCCGCTTGAGCTGGGGGACGATCACATCCCCCAGCGGACTGGAAAAGGCATTCTTCGCCTCCACCACGATCTCTGCCATCCGCTCCCGCTCCCGCTGGTTGCAGACGATGGGGCGTCCCGCCAGCCCATACAGCGCCGGGCAGTCGCTGGAAAAGGAGATGATAAAGGAGTTGACCGTGCCGCTCTGCCCGCAGCGGATGTTGTGATATTCCATGGGCTTATGCAGGAACAGCGATCCGGCGGGCAGCTCCAGCTCCCGGTTGCCGGCGGTGATGACCGCCTCCCCCTTGTCGGCGTACACCAGCTCCCAGAAATCGTGCACCTCCCCCGCAAAGGAAAAATCGATGGGATATTCATAATAATGCACCGATATGACGGACTGCACGTTGACCGCCCGCTCCATCACCGTGTGGATATATTCCATGATCGCTCACCTCCCGTTTATCATACCGGCTTTTTTCAAAAAAATCAATCGTTTTTACGCAAAAAGATACGTTTTTCGTCGAAGTATCCGATTTTGGTGGATAAATTTGTACTTTCCAGCCGCAAAAGTATCCGTTTTTCTACTTGAAACCGCCGCCGGTATGTGGTATTATGTGCAGTAAGGCGTTCCTTTTTGGAAAGTTTTTGTATGAATTACAAGGAGAGCGATCCACATGATCTATATTCTGGAAAACGACCGGCTAAAGGTCAAGGTCAGCAGCATGGGAGCGGAGCTGCAATCCATCCGCCGCCCGGCGGACAACACCGAATATCTCTGGCAGGGCGATCCCACCTACTGGCAGGGGCGTGCCACCAACCTGTTTCCCTGCTGCGGCCGGAACATCGACGGGAAATACACCTATAAAGGGCAGACCTATGAAATGCCCATCCACGGCTTCGCCAAGCTGCAGGAGTGGGATGTGGTGCGGCAAAGATCCGACACCCTCACCCTGCAGATCAAGGACACCCCCGAAACGCTGGCGATGTTCCCCTTCCGGTTCGTGATGGAGATCACCTATACCCTCCGGGGAGAATCGCTGACCGTGGCGCTGACCGTCCGCAACCCGGGGGAGGAGCCGCTGCTGTTCGCCGTGGGCGGCCATCCGGGCTTCAATGTGCCCCTGTCCGCCGGAGAAAAATTCGAAGACTACTGTCTGGAATTTGACGCCCCCTGCGATGCCAAGCGGCTGCGGATGTCGGATACCTGCTTCTATCTGGACGCCGCCGACCCGTTCCCGCTGGAGGAGGGGAAGCGGCTGCCCCTGCGCCACGATCTGTTCGATCAGGACGCCATCTTCCTGCGGGATACCGCCGGCGGCGTGACCCTGCACGCCGAGGGGGGTAAGCACTCCGTCCATATGGACTACAGCGACCTGCCCTTTGTGGGCTTCTGGCACAAGCCCCATACCGAGGCGCCCTATGTGTGCATCGAGCCGTGGCGGGGCGTTCCCGCCCGGGACGGTGCCATCAACGATTGGGAGCAGAAGCCGGAAAACGAGCGGCTGGAGCCGGGTGCCACCTACAAATGCAGCTACACCCTGTCCTTCACCTGAATCGCATAAGAAACCGCACCGAGACCGCCGGACGAACCGTCGTCCGGCGGTCCTTTGCGTCAAAAAACACTTGACAGCCATGCTCTACTGTGGTAGAGTTATTACAGAGCTCTAACGCAGTAGAGAGGAGAATGGTTATGGATACCCCTAAAATTTTTGACAGCGAATACCGTTTCTGTCTCATTCTGTGGGCGCATGAGCCCGTCCGGAGCAGCGAGCTGGTGCGCCTATGTCAGGAGCAGCTGGGCTGGAAGCCCACCACCACCTACACCGTGATCAAGCGTCTGTCCCAGCGGGGCGTGCTGCAGAACAACAACAGCATCGTCACCTCCCTCCTCAGCAAGGAGGCGGTGCAGGCGGCGGAGATCGACGCCATGGTAGACAGGACCTTTGAGGGGTCGCTGCCGGCGTTTGTCGCCGCCTTCACCCGACACCAACGGCTCTCCGAGCAGGAGATCGACGCCATGCAGCAGATGATCGACCGCTACCGAAGGGGGGAAACGCCATGAGTGCCGCCTTTTTGTCCGTTCTCAACCGGGGACTTATCGCCGGGTGGGTCATTCTGGCGGTGCTGCTGCTGCGGGCACTGCTCCGCCGGGCGCCCCGCCGGATACCGCCGCTGCTGTGGGGGCTGGTTGCGCTGCGGCTGCTCTGCCCGTCTTTTATGCAGAGCCCTCTCAGCCTGCTGCCCAGCGCCGCCCCCGTCCGTCTCACCGCTTCCACGGATCCGACACCGTCGCTGCACACCGGTATCAACGCCATCAACTCCGTCGCCGATCCCCTCCTGCAGCGTGCATTTGCCCCCGAGCCGACCTACAGCGCCGATCCCCTGCAGATCTGGATACCGATCCTGACGGCGCTTTGGCTGACGGGAGCGGCGGTGCTGCTTCTCTATGGAGCGATCCGCTGCGGGCGGCTCCGCCGCCGCCTGCGCACAGCGGTGCGGCTGCGGGACAACATCTATCGGAGCGAATATATCGGCTCCCCCTGCGTGCTGGGGGTGCTGCGCCCCCACATCTATCTGCCCGTGACCGTGGGCGAGGAGGAGCAGACATTCATCCTCGCCCATGAGCAGGCGCACATCCGCCGCAAGGACCACTGGTGGAAGCTGCTGGGCTTTCTGCTGCTGGCATTTTACTGGTTTCAGCCGCTGATGTGGCTGGCATACAGCCTGTTCTGCCGGGATCTGGAGCTGGCATGCGATGAGTCCGTCATCCGGCGGTGGAGCCCGGCGCAGCGTGCCGATTATTCCCAGACGCTGCTGTCCTGCAGCGCAGGACGGCGGGCGCCGTTCTGCCCGCTGGCCTTCGGCGAGGTCGGGGTGAAAAGCCGCATACAGGCCGTGCTGCGCTATCGAAGCCCCTCGTTTTGGGTCATTGCCGTCGCCATTCTCGCCCTTGGGGGAGCAGCGGTGGGGTTTCTCACCGACCCCGTTTCCCCGATCTGTCTGAGCGCCGCCGAAAGTGGCGTCTATTCCGCCCGGATGGAGGCGGCGACCGCCGTGTGGGTGAGCGATCAGGTGGGCTTTTGCCCCGTGCCGGATGGCAGCCGGCACCAGATCCAGACGCTGGCGGCGCTGGAGATCGACCCGGAGCCGGCGCTTTCCCTGCCCGACAGCCGCTTTTTCCGAGGCTTTACCGTTGTGCTGCAATCCACGGAGGAGACGCCCGCTCTGGATTCGACGCTGCAGGGATTGTATGTGACCTTCAGCGCCGACCTGTCCTATGCGGCGTTCTCCGAGGACGGTCAGACCCTCTCCGCCGCCTATGCCGTCCGTGATCCGAAAGCGGTGCAGGCACTGTACGACGACCTATACCGGCAAAGCCATACCGACGAGAACGCCGCCCTATTCGCCGCCGCCTTTGCCGATTCTGTCTACGCCGCCGAATGGCTGGACATCGACGGGGACGGGCGCCGGGAGCAATGCGTCCTCTGCGACGGCCCCACCTCCGGGCTGCTCACCTTTCTGGTAGCCGCTTACGACAACGGACAGCTGAAATACTGCAACCTCTTTGTAGGAGACAGCGGCGTATGGTTTCAGCCGGATGCCCACGGGAAAATGCGGCTCGCCTATAAGCCGGACGGGCAGCTGCGTTTTCTGGATATCCGCACGGAGGATCGACAGCTCCGTCTCTACGACGAGGGGGAGGCGCTGTCTTACTGGGGCAGACAGGGAATCTGCTCCGGCTATGCCCCCCGCACCTATCCGTGATCCGGACCGGGTGACCGGGATACCATTGGCACGTCTGTCGGCTTTGCTGCCCGTGGCTCCGGCACGCCGCTTGCCGAAAAGCCCCGACCGAACACGAAAAGCCTGCTTTATCCGCCCCATCCCGCCAAAAAATTCGCTGTTTTTTGGCGGGATGGGTTGCATTTTCCGGAATCTTCCTATATACTAAATGGGTATGTGATTTTTTCCGACGAGGAGGATACTATGATTACCGTTTCCGATTTAGGAATCAATTTCAGCGGGCAGGATCTGTTCAAGCACGTCAACCTGAAGTTTGTGGGCGGCAACTGCTACGGCGTTATCGGCGCCAACGGCGCCGGCAAGTCCACCTTTCTGCGGATCCTCTCCGGGGATCTGGAGCCCACCACCGGCGAGGTCATCATCGACCCCAAGACCCGTATGTCGGTGCTGAAGCAGGATCACTATGCCTACGACGAGTTCACGGTGCTGGACACCATCCTGCAGGGAAACCCCCGGCTGTATGAGGTCATGCAGCAAAAGGACGCCCTCTATGCCAAGGAGGATTTCTCCGACGAGGACGGCGCTCTGGCGGCGGAGCTGGAGGGCGAATTTGCCGAGATGAACGGCTGGGAGGCAGAGACCGAGGCGGGACAGATCCTGCAGGGTCTGGGAATGCCCACCGATCGGCTGTACGACTCCATGAGCGCTCTGGCGGACAAGGAAAAGGTGAAGATCCTGCTGGCACGGGCGCTGTTCGGCCACCCGGATATCATCCTGCTGGACGAGCCCACCAACCATCTGGACATCGACTCCATCCGCTGGCTGGAGGATTTCCTGATGGACTATGAAGGCACCGTGATCGTGGTGTCCCACGACCGGCATTTTCTCAATAATGTGTGTACCCACATCGTGGATGTGGACTATAACCAGATCAAGATCTATGTGGGCAACTACGACTTCTGGTACGAGTCCAGCCAGCTGGTGCAGAAGATCATGCGGGAGCAGAACCGCAAGAACGAGGAAAAGATCAAAGAGCTGCAGAGCTTCATCCAGCGGTTCTCCGCCAACAAGTCCAAATCCCGGCAGGCGACCTCCCGCCGCAAGCTATTGGATAAGCTGACGGTGGAGGAGATGCCCGCCTCTTCCCGGCGGTATCCCTTTGTGGGCTTCCAGATGGATCGGGAGGCAGGCAAGGAGATTCTGGCGGTGGAGGGACTGTCCAAGACCGTGGACGGCGTGCAGGTGCTGGACAACATCTCCTTCCGCATCAACAAGGGGGACAAGGTCGCCTTTGTGGGGCAGGATGAGATCGCCACCACCACCCTCTTTAAGATCATCACCGGCGAGCTGGAGCCGGATGCGGGCAGCTATAAATGGGGCGGCACCACCAGCCTTTCCTACTTTCCCAAGGATAATACCGCCTATTTTGAGGGCTGCGACATGAACCTGCTCCAGTGGCTCAACCAGTATTCCAAGGACAACACCGAGACCTATCTGCGGGGCTTTCTGGGCAAGATGCTGTTCTCCGGCGACGATGTGCTCAAGCCGGTGAAGGTGCTGTCCGGCGGCGAAAAGGTGCGGTGCATGCTGTCCCGCATGATGATGTACGGCTCCAACGTGCTGGTGCTGGATCAGCCCACCAACCATCTGGATCTGGAATCCATCACGGCGGTCAACGACGGTCTGACCGCTTTCCCCGGCAATGTGCTGTTCTCCTCCTATGACCACCAGTTCATTCAGACGGTGGCGAACCGCATCATGGAGCTGAAGGACGGCAAGCTGCTGGATAAGATGATGACCTACGACGATTTTCTGGAGTATAAAGCGGCAAACGGGCTGAAATAATGACGGTAGGGACGCCCCCGGCGTCCCTACTTTTATGTGGAGCATAAGGAGGCAGACCGATGGAGAAAAAACGCATTTTGCTGATCGGCACCGGCGGCACCATCGCCTCGGAGATGTCGGAGGAGGGGCTGGCGCCGGAGCTGAACACGGAGCAGCTGCTGCAATTCGTACCGGACATCGGCGGGCTGTGCCGGGTGGACTGTCTACAGCTGTGCAGTCTGGACAGCACCAACATCCGCCCGGAGCATTGGCTGGATATGGCTGGGGCCCTGCGGCGGCACTACGACGTCTATGACGGCTTCGTGATCTGCCACGGCACCGACACCATGGCGTATACGGCGGCGGCGCTGAGCTATCTGGTGCAGGGCAGCCCCAAGCCCATCGTCCTCACCGGTGCACAAAAGCCCATCTGGTTTGACGGCACCGACTCCAAGCGCAACCTCACCGATGCCTTTCTCTACGCCTGTCAAGGGAGCGGCGGGGTGCAGATCGTCTTTAATGGGCAGGTGATCTTAGGCACTCGTGCCCGCAAGACCTGCACCAAGAGCTTTCAGGCCTTTTCCAGCGTCAATCACCCGGATCTGGCGGTGCTGCGGGACGGCACCCTGCTGCAGTATATCCGCTGCGAGTGCCGGGATCGACCGGTGTTTTACGATGCGCTGGACGCCCATGTGGGGCTGCTGAAGCTCACCCCCGGGGTCTCCGGTGAGGTGGCGGCGTATCTGCTGGAGCAGTATGACGGGCTGATCTTAGAGGGCTTCGGGGTGGGCGGTCTGCCCCAGTATCACGGGCTGTACGAGCAGGTGGAGCGTGCCGCCGCCCGGGGCAAGCTGATCGTCATGACCACACAGGTGCCCAACGAGGGCAGCGATCTGAAGGTATATCAGGTGGGCGGACGGCTCAAAAGCGCCCTGCCGGTGCTGGAGGCCTACGACATGACCACCGAGGCGGCGCTTGCCAAGCTCATGTGGATCCTGGGGCAGACCCGGGACTTTGACCGGGCGGCACAGCTGTTCTATGAGCCGGTGGCACGGGATATCCTGTTTCCCCACCGGGAGGCGTGAGCAACGCCGCCCCGCACCGGGTGGCGCCTGCCTCCCGCCGCCGGGACAGATCCCGCCGCCGCATTTTGGGATTGACAAAACGAGCCGTTTGCGGTACACTAACGGGGCGAGCGGGCTGAGCAGCTGCGCAGGAGCGATCCTGTGAGGAAAGTCCGAGCATCACAGGGCAGGATAACGGCTAACGGCCGCCGGGGGTGACCCTAGGGAAAGTGCAACAGAGATATACCGCCGCTTTTGCGGGCTTTGGCATACCGCCATTGAATGCGCCTTTTGGCGCTGCCCCGCTGCGGTAAGGGTGGAAAGGCGAGGTAAGAGCTCACCGGCGCACCGGAGACGGTGCGGCCCTGCAAACCCTATCCGATGCAACGCCGACAGAAGCGACACATTGGCCCGATGTGCTTCGACGGGCGGCTAGAGCCGGTTGGCAACAGCCGGTCGAGATAGATAGCTGTTCACGACAGAACTCGGCTTACAGGCCCGCTCCCCTTTGTCCGGAGCGGGGGTGGCGCCGCACAAACGGCGCACACCCCCGTATTTTTCGGTTCTTGACAGGGCGCCGCATCCATACTATTATTAAAGGGAGACCGAGCGCCCGCTGCGGCGGCGCCCGACGGAAAGGCAGGCTACGGCTATGGAGGAACAGGGTATTTTCCGCTCCGCCCTCGGCGGATTCCATAAGGGAGATGTGCTGACCTATATTGACGAGATGACCGCCCGCTGGGATGCGGAGCGGCAGCAGCTGCAGCAGCAGCTGGCCGAAGCACAGCAGCAGCTGGCTGCCGCCCGACAGCAAAATGCCGAGCAGGCCGCACAGACCGAGGCGGCGCAGGCGACCGTCCGGCAGCAGAGCGAGGAGCTGGACACTCTGCGCAGCCGGCTGGAGGAGCAGAGCCGGGCGCTGGAGGAGCTGCCTACCCTGCGGCAGAGCGTCACCGCTCTGGAGACGCAGGTGCAGGAGGTCACTACCGCCGCCGAAGCAGCGGCAGCCCGCTGCCGCACGCTGGAGCAGGAAAGCGCTCACGCCCGGGAGCAGCAGCAGAGCGCCACGGCGGAGATGATGGCGGCGGAGGAGCGGCTGAGCGCCCGCACGACTCAGCTGACCACCTGTGAGAAAAAGCTGGCGGACGCCATGACCCGTATCGCCCGCTATGAAGCGGTGCTGGGACAGGCGGACGATATGGAGGAGCATCTGGACGGACTGGTGCGTCCCTATCTGGAGACGACGGCAAACGCCGCCGACCGCACGCTGGAGGATACCCGGGCGGCGCTGGAGGATATGCGGCTGCGGCTGCAACAGCTCACCGATGAGCTGACCCGGCGTCAGAATGCCCTGTGCAACGCCAAGGCGGACACCGACGCCCGCCTGCAGGCGCTGCTGACCACTTGGCTGCAGACCGCCGCCGCCGATACCGCCCCGGTCAGCGAGGGGGGCGCTGCGGATCCCGGCGTTTCTTTGGACGGACACTTTTTTCGTTGAGCCGCCCGCCCGTCCGCCGTACCGGCGGCAGGTAAAGAAGGGCGGCGGTCATGTCTCCGTCTCCCCCACCGTCTATCGCTGCCGTTCCACACCCAGACGCCGGAAACGGTTTCTGGAATGGCTGGAGGGCTGGCTGCTGCCGGACTAAGGTGCGCCGGCAGCGCCGCAGATGACCCCGGCGGGCAGCGCTGCCCGCCATCCTATCCATGGTTTATCATTTGAAAGTGAGGAATAAGATCAATGGCAGAGTTAAAGTATGAGATCGTAAAGGAATGCGGCGTGCTGTCCCAGTCCCCCACCGGCTGGACAAAGGAGCTGAATCTGGTGAGCTGGAATGACCGGGCGCCCAAATACGACATCCGGGATTGGGCTCCGGATCACGCCAAGATGGGCAAGGGCATTACCATCTCCGCCGACGAGATGATCCTGCTGCGTGATCTGCTCAATGAGCTGGATCTGTGACCTTGTAAGCACTTACAAATTTCGACAAGACCCGCTTGCCGGGACATGAAGGAGTGGATTTGAATGGCATTGGTGGAGATCCTCAAGGCCATCGTGCAGGGCATCATCCAAGGCATCACCGAGTGGCTGCCCATCAGCAGCACCGGACATATTCTGCTGCTGGACGCCGTGTGGAAAATGGATGTCAGCCCGGAATTCTTTGACGTTTTCAAGGTGATCATTCAGCTGGGCTCCATCATGGCGGTGGTGGTGCTGTACTTCCACAAGCTGAACCCGTTTTCCCCGAAAAAGGATGCGGCTGAGAAAGCCAACACCTGGAAGCTGTGGCTCAAGGTGCTGATCGCCAGCGTGCCGGCGGCGATCGCCGGGCTGGCGCTGGATGACCTCATCGACGAAAAGCTGTCGGTGCCAGTGGTGATCGCAGCGGCGCTGATCCTGTACGGCATCGCCTTCATCTGGATGGAGAGCCGGAAAAAGCAGCCTGTCGTCAACAGCCTGCAGGACATCAGCTATGCCCGGGCGCTGGGCATCGGGGCGTTTCAGATGCTGGCGCTAATCCCCGGCACCTCCCGCTCCGGCTCGACCATTTTGGGCGCCACCCTGCTGGGGACCGCTCGCCCGGTAGCCGCTGAATTTTCCTTCTTTATGGCGATCCCGGTGATGCTGGGCGCCAGCGGCTTGAAGGTCGTCAAGTATTTTGTTCTCGACGGCTATCGGTTCACCGCTCAGGAATGGGCCGTGCTGCTCATTGCCACCGTGGTGGCATTCGTCGTATCGCTGGTGGTCATTCGGTTCCTGATGGCGTTCATCAAGAAGCACAGCTTTAAGGTGTTCGGCTGGTATCGGATCGTTCTGGGCGCCGTGGTGCTGCTGGTATGGTTCTTAGCCCCCGGCGTGCTGCAATAAATGCTGCAATAAATACAAGTAAATAAACCTGAAGGAACCCCGCTCCGAAGCAACCGTTTCCATGCTTCGGAGCGGGGTTCCTGTTGTTGATCAGTAGCCGATATCGATCTTATTGCCGAAATACCCCTCGATCAGCTCCTCCAGCGGACGGTTCTGACCGGTGGCACCTGCACTAGTCGCCTTGACTACCTGTGTGCAGAAATCGTGAATAAAGGTCTTTTCCGCACCGCAATTCTGGCAGCGGCAGTCAAACTGTACCCGGGTGTATTCCTTACGCTCTGCCTGCGTGTCGTTGCTGGTAAGTTGTGTATGTACATTCAGCACCGTGTATTTGACGTTATCCCCATAGGTGATCCTCGTTTTGCAGTTAGGACATTCCAGTGTCTTAAATTTTGATTTCATTTTTATTAAAGCGACCAGAAGAATCAGACACGCCAGAATAATAAATCCGGTGGGAAACACCAGTATGTCAGTGATGATCTTCAAGGGCTCTACAAATGTCCCTAACAGACTGACGCCCACGCCAAAGGCTACGGTAATCCCCAGCACCTTCAGTATCTTCTTCCTGCGCTCATTTGCTTCTTCAATCGTTGTAACCGGATCCTTTACGATGTGCTTGACCTCGTCGATGATCGACTTTTTCTTGTCTGCCATGGTTTGATCTCCTCATTTCTTTTAGATTTGATATATTTGCAATAGCGGCTTGCGGAAAGCTTCCCCCTGCCGCTAATAATTTTTGACCTTTCCGTTAGTATAAACGATCTGCCGGATCGAGACACGGATCCGCACCGTTTCCGCATTCTCCGCCAGCCGACGGGCTGTCTCCACCGACTCCACACTCACCGCCCAGGAGAGGGACTGCTTTTCACCGGGGCGCAGACTCCGAACCGTGCCGCTGATGGGATGCAGCGTAGCCTCTGCCAAGCTGTTCCCCTGTCGATCCTCCAGCGTCACATCGGCGGTAAAGGTCTCGATCCCCCGGATCCCCCGGTTCTTCACCGTCACTGCATAATGGAACACATAATCGCCGTATTCCTCGGTGATGAGCGCATCCGTATCCGGCACAATAGAAACAGATAACCGTGATGCCCCGTAGACCCAGCTATCTACCAGAGAAAACAGCAACACCACCGCTAAGATCAGCGATGCCCAGCCGATCCACTTCCGCTTTTTTGCCCGGTGGCGCTGGGCATCCCTCGCCCGCACCTGCGGCAGCAGGCGCTCCGCCTCCGCACACCGCTGTGCTGCGTCCTTATATGTCCCCAGCTGCCGGAACCGCTGGATCGCCTGCTCCACCTCCGCCGGGTCTGCACTGTGCATCCGTGCCATGGCGCCCAAATACAGCTGCTCCTGCCGCAGCTGCACCACCTTCTCCCGGCAAGCCTGGGTCAACGCCGCCCCGTCAGGCAGCTCCGGCGTCGTCTCAAAGTCCGCCGCCAGCCGCATACACGCCTCCACCGTGTTAGAAGCATGCAGCCGCTTGATCGCATAATAGTAGATCTGCAGCTCCGTATGCAGCGGCTCCTTTTCTCCTCCCACCAGCGGCGGAGTATCGCTGAGCAGCGCCGCCAGCCCCCAGCGCTCCCCGCAATAGTCGCACACGATCTGCTCCTGCTCCCGGTCTATGTGCAGCTCCCCGCCGCAGCAGCGGCACAGCAGCAACGGCATTTCCATCAGTATCCCCCCTAATATCCGATCGATCCGCCCTGTGTGTTGAACACTATTCACCAATTCTGCAGTGATTATAGCATACAATAACAGAAATGTAAATACTGTTCAACAAAAAAGGGGCGATTTTATGTTCAAGATCAAAGCCGCCGACGGCAAAAACAATGTGTGCGGAGAGCGCATTGCCGCACTGCGCAAGGAAAAAGGCTATTCGCAGCGAAAGCTGGCGGCGCAGATGCAGCTGTTGGGCTTCGATGTGGATCACTACTTTATCCGTCGTGTGGAAAACGGCGAGCGCTTCGTCACCGATATCGATCTGGTCATTTTCTGCCGGGCGCTGGAGGTCCCGCTGACAGCCGTGCTGTCCGTCGAGGACGCCCCGGTGCAGACCGAGATCCCGGACAGCCTTTAGTATACCGAAACGAAAGGAAAAAGTCCTATGCTGACAGCATAGTTGAAAAATTTTCCGTATGTGGTATACTGATAGACAGAATCCGGAAGGAGGTCGCTGTATGCTGCCGAAGGATACGACCAAAATCGTGGAGGAGCTGGGGCTATGCCCCGATTTCAAAACCTTTTACGATGAAAACAAAGTATATATGGTGCAAAGCAGCCTGTCCGACATGCTGCAGCAGCTGCTGACCGAAAAGGGACTGAAAAAATCCCAGGTCATCAAAAATACCGAGCTCTCCGAGGTCTATGCCTATCAGATTTTTTCCGGGCTGCGCATTCCGGAGCGAAAAAAGCTCCTGTGTCTGGCGATCGGGATGGCATTGGATCTGGAGGAAACACAGCTACTGCTGAAATGCGCCGGCTACTCCACCCTGTATGTCAAGCTACCCTTTGACTGCATCGTTCTGTATGGCATCTGCAGCCATCGGTCGGTGGCGGAGATCAATGAACTGCTATACGCCTATCATCTGGAAACACTGGGGTGAGCGCTTATGAGACAATGTCCGCACTGCGGCGCCACGATTGAGGAAAACGCCCGCTTTTGTTTATATTGCATGACCGCTCTCGATGCGAAGGAGTCCGTCGCTGCCGCTTTTGGTAAGCGGCGGCACTGGCTTTGGGTCTTACCTGCCGGTGTGCTGCTGCTGGGCGCTCTTTTTCTGCCCGGCTGGCTGGCAGGTGGAGACAAACCTCTCCCCACCGGTGGAGCGGTCAGCGATGCCCTCTCTGCCCCGGCAGCCGACTCCCCGCAGGGAGAAGCATCGACGGCTCCCGAAGCGGCGAAGCCGGAGAGCTCCTCGCCGGCGGGCAGCCCGGAGAGCTCCTCTGCACACACGCCGGACTCCTCCCGCCCCCAAGCCTCTGCCGGCACCACCACCGGGACGACCTCCTCCACCCGGACAACCGTCCCGCCCACCGGCACTGCCACCACCGCCTCTCCATCCTCGGCAGACAGCACCGTTCTGCCGCCTGCCGCTGCTGTCTGCCAGTGGCATTATGTGGTGGCGACCGCTATCCAGTTCGACCCGGAGATCGCCGGCGTACCGGTGGGCGAGGGGATCATACTGACCGGCTTTGACCGGATTCCGGAGGATGGCGTGTATGTGCTGCCTGCCTCCATCGACGGCAAACGGGTGGTGGGGTACTCTGCTCCACCGACCCACGAGGGGAAATACACCTTCCGCACCGCCGGGGTACGGGAGAAGGTCAAGCAGGTCTATCTTCCGCCGACCCTATATTCCATGCCGGATCTCAGCGAATGCTCTGCGCTGACCGACGTATATATTGCCTCGGAGGTTATCTGGGCGCCCCGGTACGGCTGCTTCTCCGGACGCACCAACGGGCATCTGACCCTGCACGCCTCCACCACCTGCGCCTATTACATCACCGACTACGAGCCGCCGGATCGGCTGCAGGACTATTGCGCCACCTACGCAAACGGGTTAGGCGCCATTTTTGCCCCGTGGGACCGCACGGAGATCTATCCGGAATGAGGCGAGCTGCTGCCATGACAAGACAAGACTATTTGGACAAGCTGTTCTGCACCTATCGGCTCATACGAACACTGTCGGAGAAAAACGGCTGTCAGACATTGCAGGTGCGTCATAAGACGCTGGAGCGGGATATGGTCGTACACAGTCTGCCGAGGTCGCTGCCGATCTATGAGCTGCTGTGCCGCATCCGGGCGGACGGACTGCCGGAGATCTACGATACCCGAAATTGCGCCGACGGGCAGCTCGTGCTGGAGGAATACATCGACGGCTTAACGGCGGCACAGGTGATGGAAACCGGTCGATACACCTACGCCGGTGCAAAGCGGGTCATCCGCTCCCTGTGCGGCGCTGTTGACATTCTGCACCGGAACGGGTTCGTGCATCGGGATATAAAGCCGGAAAACATCCTAATCAGCGCCACCGGACGAGTCACGCTGATCGATTTCAATGCCGCTCGCCGTATCCTCCCCGAAGGGCGGGACACCGAGATCCTCGGCACCGTCGGCTACGCCTCCCCAGAGCAGTTGGGGATCCGCCAAAGCGACACCCGCACCGACATTTACGCCATCGGGATACTGCTGAATGTACTGCTGACCGGAAAGCACCCCAGCGAGCAGACCGCCGGCGGACGTGCCGGAAGGATCGTCCGCCGCTGCACCCGGATCCACCCGGACGGTCGCTTTCAAACCGTCCGCCAACTGGCTTCCCGTCTCTGAAAAGCCGATAAAACCAATCGCCCCGCTCGACCAGACAACGGTCGGGCGGGGCGATTGCGTATAATTCGTATTCGTTTATACAGTAAGTATTCTACCCTTTTTTCACAGCCTGCAAAAAGCTGAAGGTAGATCCGTAGGAGCCGCCGTTAAAGGGACGCACGGTGATGCCGCTGTCTCCGGCGGCGATGCCGTAATACCGGGTAGTAAAGCTCAGCGGCAAAGTCGGACATTCCTGCCGCAGCACCTGCTCGGCGGCGGTCAGCGCCGCCCGACCGCCCCGCAGCGCCTCCTCCAGCGCTCCGTCAAACGCCGCCGACCGGTAGCCGCTGTAATTTCCGGCGGCATCGGTCCGGTAGGCACGGAGGTTTTCGCTGCCGGAGAGGCCGTCCGCCGTCACGGTGGCGATCGCCACCTGATAGCTTCCTCTCTTCAGCCGGGAGAGCAGCTGCTCCTCCGGCACCAGCGTCAGGGTGCATTTCAGGTGCAGATTTTTCTGCCAGGATTGAATCAAATACCGTGCCAGATTGGCGCTGGTCTCGTCCTCTGCCGCCAGCACCGTCAGTGACGGCAGGGCGGGGCTTTTTTTCTCCGGATACAGCGCTGCCAGACCCGCTCCCAGCTCCGTCTGCGCCTGCGCCACATCGGTGCGGAACGCCGGCCTCTCATTCTCCTGCCGATAAAGCTCCCCGTTTTCGGTGACAGCGGCAGGCGCAATATACCCGGTGGCGGGTATCTCCCCCACCGAGCGTAAATAGTCATACACCGTATCCCATTCCACCGCATCCCGCAGCGCCTGCCGCACCGACACATTGGTCAGCGCCTCGTCCCGATTATTCAGCCACAGACTGCGCAGGGTATCCTGCAGCGCCACCACCTGTGCCCCGGCTGCGGCGGCATCGTCCACATCCGCCGGCGCCAGCGCCACGGCATCCATCGTCCCCTGCCGCAGCGCCTCCACCGTGCGATCGCCGCCGATCACCATGCGTACCGCCGCCGGCAGCACCGCCTTGGCGTCGTGGTAATATGCGTTCTTATGCAGCAGCAGCGAATCCCCATGGTTCCACGCCTGAAGAAGAAAGGGACCGTTGGTGATCAGATACTGCTTTTCCAGCCCGTAACGCCCCGCCGTGAGCTTAAAGAACTCCCGATTACAGGGCATAAACGGCGTGGTCGCCAGCCGGGCAGGAAAGGCAGCGTCCGGCTGGGTCAGCGTAATGGTCAGGGTCGTGTCGTCCACCGCCCGCACAGCCAGCGTCGAGACGCCCTTGCGCCCCGCCAGAATATCCGCCGCCCCTTGGATCCCGGACAGCTCCTCTGCCAGCGCCGAACCGGTCTGGGGATCGATCGACCGCTGCATCCCGAACACAAAATCGTCCGCCGTCACCATCACCGGATCCTCAAAGCCGGTGGTCTCCCCCTTGCGGGACATGGTGCTCCAATAGGATTCCCGCAGGGTAAAGGTATAGGTCAGCCCGTCGGCGGACACCGTCCAATCGGCGGCGCCGGGGACAGCCTGTCCCTCCGCATCCAGCCGGGTCAGCCCCTCAAACAGGGCAGCGATCACCGTCACCGAGGAGGCGTCGGTGGACACCTGCGGATCCAGCTGCTTCGGCTCCGCCTCCAGCGGAAACCGAAACCCCTTGCCGGAGCCGTCGTCCCCGCAGCCCCACAGCCCGCCGCACAGCAGACACACCGCTGCCAACAGCGCCGCTATACGCCGCATACACATCATCCTTTTCATTATAAAGCATGGCAACCGGGAACGGGGCTTTTTCACAGCCCCATTCCCGGTTGTGATTTTTTATTCCTCCGTCCGGGGACCGAAGTGACTTTCAATCATCCGGCTGCAGCCCGGAGGCGAATACACCCAATCGGTAACCGGTCCCTCGGTGATGAAATACCGGGGCGGCTGAAGCTCGGCGGGACCGTCCTGCGCATCGATCAGCGCCAGCTTGATCTTCAGCTTTTCCGGCTGCAGGCTCTTGATATACACCGCCGCCTGCTGACCGACCCGCACCCCCTCCCGGGGCTCTGCCAGACCCGCCAGATTGGGGGTCAGCTCCACAAAAATGCCATAGGGTTCCACCGAGCGCACGATGCCGGCGATGGTCTCTCCCGCCTCAAACAGCGCAGCGTTCTCCTCCCAGGTGCCCAGCAGCTCCCGGTGAGACAGGCAGATGCGCCCGTTTTCCAGCGAGGACACGATCCCCAGAATATCCATTCCGGTGGCGAAGCGATCCTTGGGGTGGGAGATACGGCTGACGGAAATATCGGCGATGGGCAGCAGCGCCGGCAGCCCGCAGCCGATGTCGCAGAAAGCGCCGAAGGTCTCCAGCCGGGTGATCCGGGCGGGGATCACATCGCCCAGCTGCAGCCGGTCGATAAACTCCTCCCGGCAGCGCTCCTGAGCGATCCGGCGGGACAGGATCGGGCGGCAGCCCTGCTCCGTCTGCTCAAAGCCGGTCACCACGAAGCTCACCGCTTTATTCACCCGGGTGATCAGTACAATATCCTTGGTCACACCCTCGGCGATGCCGGCAGCGCCCTCGATATGGGGGATGATGCCCTCGCCGCAGGGCAGCTGTACATACAGATTATGCTCCACATCGCAGCGCACCGCACGTCCTTCCAGCAGCGTGCCATCCGCCTGCGCCTGCATCAACGCCGTAATCGAGGCGGTCGCCGCCTGGTTTTCCGGCGTGTGCAGCAGCATTCCCTCCGGAAGATACCGGTTCTTGTACTCCATACCCATGTCATTCCTTTCCTTCGCACGTTTGCTCTATTTATATGCGTCCGTTTTTCCGAATATGTGCTCTTAATGTCCCAGCAGCGCCCCCAGCAGTCCGTAGGACACCGCCGACATGATGATGGTGGCAATGAGGATCCCCAGCAGGATGGCAGGCAGCGCCTTTTTCACCGGGATCCCCAGCAGAGCGGCAATCAGCGCCCCCGTCCAGGCGCCGGTGCCTGGCAGCGGGATCCCCACGAACAGCGCCAGCCCCCAGAAATAGCCCTTTTCGATCTTATCGCTTTTGCTCATGGCCTTTTTCTCGATCTTTTCCACCAGCGGACGGAACAGCTTGGTCTTTTTCATGGCGGTGAAGATCGGGGTGATGAACAGCAGGATAAACGGCACCGGAATCACGTTGCCGAGGATGCACAAGGGCACCGCCTTGAGAATACTCACGTTCAAAAGCGACGCCGCCAGCAGTCCGCCCCTCAGCTCCAGCAACGGCACCATAGAAATGATCAGCGCCACCAGCTCCCCGGACAGCCCGTGCAGCACCCCCATAAACCAT
This sequence comes from uncultured Eubacteriales bacterium, assembly GCA_934630515.1. Lineage (GTDB taxonomy): Bacteria > Bacillota > Clostridia > Oscillospirales > Acutalibacteraceae > UBA5905. The sequence goes on from CAKTVV010000006.1 coordinate 50,779, forward strand.
TCTACTAATCCTGTCATCGGTATCACCTCATGCGTGTCTTGGCGGACTGCGTCCGTCGATCGCAGCGAACAGATCGCCGTATCCCAGCATCATTTTATCACGCCTCCCCGAAAATTTCCACCATTATGCCGGATTTAGTTGTAAATTATTTGTGAAGTTGCCGGAGACTCCCCTGCCACGCTCTCCGTTTCGGCGATTCGTCTTGACATCGGAGCCGCTTTTCAGTATACCAGAGAAGGGCTGTCGTATCCTGCCATAATGGGGGATGCCCCTGCCCGTTTCTCCGGAACGTCCGACAGAAATAGACAATTCTACACCCATTTTATCCATCTATACAAATCATTTTCGCCTGTTCCGTGCTATGATACCAGTGTAATCTTATGTAGAGGAGCCGCATGACTATGAAGATCCTGCATGAAAAAAACTACGATGCCATGAGCGCCCGTGCCGCTGAGCTGTTGGCTGCTCAGGTGCTTTTGAAGCCCGCCTGTGTGCTGGGACTGGCGACCGGCTCCTCGCCGGTGGGAATGTACCGGCGGCTGGCGGAGCAATACCGGCAGGGGCAGCTGGATTTTTCCGCCGTCACCTCCGTCAATCTGGATGAATACTGCGGGCTGTCCCCGGAGGATCCCCAGAGCTACCGCTATTTTATGGAGGAGAACCTGTTCCGCCACATCAATATCCGCCGGGAGAACACCTTTGTCCCCGACGGGCTGAACCCGGATCACGCCGCCGTGTGCGCCGCCTATGACGCCCGCATTGCGGCGCTGGGCGGTATCGACCTGCAGGTGCTGGGCATCGGCAACAACGGGCATATCGGCTTCAACGAGCCGGACGACCATTTCACCGTAGGCACCCATGTGGTGGCTCTGAAGGAGTCCACTATTCAGGCAAACGCCCGTTTCTTTGAGGACATTGCACAGGTACCCACCCACGCCGTCACCATGGGCATGGGCGCTATCCTGCAGGCGAAACGGATCCTCCTGCTGGCAGGAGCGGAAAAGGCTGCCATCGTCCGGCAGGCGATGGAGGGACCGGTGACACCGCAGGTGCCCGCCTCCCTGCTGCAGCTGCACCCGAATGTGACCATCGTGCAGGCCGACGCCTGACACTATATACAAAAACCAAATCCCGCCGCCCGGTATCGGGCGGCGGGATTTTATTATGGAGCTTTTGAGCGGTCACTCATTTTTGCATCCGATAGAACCACAGCTTGGCGGTGCGGGGCGCATCCACCGTCACCGGTAAGCCCCGCTCCAGCAGGGTCTTGCCGTCCAGCACCACCGTGGCGGCATCGTCGGCGTCGGTGAAGACATATTGCCGCTCCGGCTCCAGCCCCCGCAGCGGGAATTGTGCCGCCGTGAACGGGGTGCGTTCGTGGGCAAACACCTGCACGATCCCGCTTTGCTGCTCCGGACAATGATACTGCACCCCGTTCCAGCCGCAGGGGTCGTCGTTGGGGGTGGTGAGGGGATACAGGTCGCCGCTGAGATAGGAACGCACCCGGAGATACTCCTCCCCATAGCGTCGGAACCACTCCAGCTGCTCCGGGGGGCTGCTTAGGGCGTTCCGCAGAAAGCGAACCGCTATTCCCGGCGCATAGGTGCTGCGGAATCGGTAGATATCCCCATCCAGATCCCGTCCGGTGCCGCTGCCGGAATAAGGCATCCACGCCCCAAAGAAGCAGCTGTGAGTCTGCGCCGTTTCAGGGGGATAATTTTCCAGACAGTACATATCGCTGCGCCACAGCGGCACCGAACGGCGCAGCGTCTCTATGTCGATGCGCCGCCCCCCGCTGGCGCAGTTGTCGATCAACAGATGAGGGAACCGCTCCAGCAGCGCATCCCACAGGCGATACAGCCCCATAATGTGGCGGATCTCGTGCAGCCCTCGACGGTCGGGGGCGTCATTCTCCCGCCAGAAGGGCAGCGGAGACATGTTGAAATCCTGCCGATAGCCGTCGATCTGCAATTCCTCGATGCGCTCCGAAAGCTGTGCAAAGCACCATTGCCACGCCTGCTCATTCCCCAGATCCAGCAGCCAATCGACGCAATCCTCGGACAGCTTCAGAAAGTATTCCGGATGCTCCCGGGCAATGGGCGTTTTCCGACGCACCCGCTCCGGCTCAAACCACAGCAAGAACTTTTTCCCTGCCTCGTGAACCGCCCGGCTCACCTGCCGCAGCCCGTCGGGATGACGGTGAAGATTCACCCGCCAATCGCCGGTTTCCTCGCCCCAGTTCCCCTCAAATGCATTGGTGGAATCCTGCCCCGATACACCATACCACCCGGCATCCAGCCAGATATACTCCACCGGCAGTTGATATTGCTGCACCAGCTCCAAACGCTCCAGCACACCCTGCGTGGACATACCGCCCCAGAGGCTCAGGCTAAAGGGCACCTGCTCCGGGACGCCGATGGGCGAAAAATGGGTGCGTACCAGCCGCCGCCAGCGGTTTTGCCCCTCGACGGCGTCGCCGGTATACCGCAGCAGCACAAAGGAGGAGGTGCGGATTTTCTCCCCGGGCTGCAGTCGGAAATGGGTATCCTCCAGCCCGGTGCAGACCCGCACCGCTGCCGCCCCGCAGGGGCGGGACACGCTGCAATTCCACTGTCCCGACCAGCCGATGGCAAAGAAGACACCCCGCCCGTTTTCATAGAGATGGAAAAAGGGCGCCGCCTGCTCCGAAGAGCGCCCGCCGGAGGTGGCGAACCGCTGGGTCTCCCCCGCATCCAGCTCGTGGACATAGGAGCCGGCGTTCATTTCATTCATTGGGCAGCCAAATTCATCGCTGCGGATCAGCGAGCCGATGGGTGCCTCCAGCCACAGCGCCTCCTCCGGTGCCGGCAGATAGCCGGTGCGCCATTTGGTGGGCGTCTCCCGCCGGGTGCAGGGCAGCTCCAGGTCCGCATCCCGTATTTCCGACAGGATACCGCTGGGGGCTGCGCCGGCATGCTCAAACCAGGTGACCCATTCATAGGCATCAAAGCCCGCCAGCCGCCGTGCTGCATGGGTCACGGTCAGCCCGTCCGGGAGTCGGTACACGGTGGTACGGGTATCGCCGCTTTCCGTCACCTCCACCGTTTTCTCCTGATCGGCAAAAGGCTTACCGTCATACAAAAAGGAAAACTGCGGGGTATTGCGTAAAAATTCCATGGTTTCTCTCTCCTTTACTCATATAAACAAGCCGGTGCCGACAACACACAGCCCGATGCCGATCCACATTTTTCCTGAGACCCGCTCCCGGAAGAAGATCCATCCCGCCGCCACAGTCAGCAGAATGCTGCCGCCGGTGACGATCGGATACACCACCGTCGCCGGCAAAGCGGCAGCCGCCACCAGCTGACACAGATACGATCCGCCGCCCAGCAGCGCCGAGAGGGCGATCCATCCCACAACAGAAAGCGTCAGCGGCACTGGCGCCACCGACACCCCGGCGGACGGGCGGCGCAGCCGCAGCCCCAACAGCGCCACGGCACTGAAGACCGCCTTAAAGCAGCTGTTCAGCACCAGAAAGCTCACCGCCGACACCCCGCCGGGATGCACCTGATGCACCTTGGAGACTACGCTGACAAAGCCGTTGAGCAAAAACACCAGCCCGCACAACCACAGCTGCCGCCGGTCGGCACATTTGCCGCCCCCATGGGTGATCCACACGGAAACCAGAATGAGCAGCAGCCCCAAAATTCCCCGCCAGGACACCGCTTCTCCCAAAAACAGCGCCCCAAAAAGATACGGCACCGTCATGCCGCCGCACATCAGGAAGACCGTATACAGCGCCACACTGTCCCGCCGCAGGATCTGAAAGCCCACCAGCGTATAGCCGACACACAGCGCCGCCGCAGCCGCCGCCATGACCACCGAATACGGAGACGCCTCCACCCGAAAGCCGCAGCCCGTCCAAAAGGCGGCTGCCGTGAACAGCCCCAGCAGCAGATTGAACCGCAGCCCCGCCGCCAGAGCGGCACCCGCCTGCCGCTGATACACCTTGGTGACCGCAAAATTCAGCGCCAACAAGCCGTCCGCCAGCAGCAACAGCAGATAGTATTGCATAGAAACCGCCTCCTTTCGCAACCACTATAGCACAAAAAACGGTATGGTTCTATAGACAAATCGGCAGAAAGTATGCTATAATCACCATACAAGATCCGTTAAGGAGGTTCTGCCCGTGAACCGATGCAGACGATCGACCTTTGATGTCATTCATCCCTTTTGGATGCAGGTCTCCTACTGTGAGCTGGATGCCCAGTCTAAGGAAAATGTCCGGGAGCACCATGTGCACCCGGAATGCGAGATCTACATCAATCTGACCGGCGATGTGGATTTTATGGTGGAGGACCGGCTGTATCCGGTGGCGCCGGGGGATGTGATCCTCACCCGCCCCTATGAATACCACCACTGCATCTACCGCAGCAATGCCCTGCACAAGCATTTCTGGATCCTGTTTTCCTGCGAGGGGAACGAGGCACTGCTGGATCTGTTTTTCCGCCGTCCGGCAGGAGAAAACAACCGTCTCGTCCTGCCGCCTGCCGCCGCTGCCGAGCTGCTGGAGGTATGCCGGGCGCTGATGAAGGACGGCGCATCCTATCCGCTGTTTTTCCGGATGCTCAGTCTGCTGCAGACGGGGGCAGCCCCCGCCCCCGCCGCCGTGCCGCTGCCTCCCGACGTGGTACAGACGCTGGAGACCCTCCACCGCCGCCTGACCGAGCCGCTTTCGATCTCGGCGCTGGCAGTGCAAAACCACGTCAGCCTGAATACGCTGGAGCGGCATTTCAAGGCGCATATCGGCATGACGCCCCAAGCCTATCTGCGCCAAAAGCGGCTGGCACGGGCGGCGGAGCTGCTGGCGCAGGGGCATTCGGTGAGCGATGCCTGCGTCCAAAGCGGATTTGCCGATTATTCCCATTTCATCGCCTTGTTCCGGCGGCATTTCGGCATATCTCCCCTGCAATATCAAAAGCAAAACGGCTGAACCGCCGCCCGATACCGGGAGACGGTTTTTTCATGTGTGGACATAGCGGCGGACAGGCGGGCATATGCTGAAGTGGCAGCGCCCACACCGGCAGGCAGAAAAACAGCGAAATAACGGGGTTTTGGTTGACAGCCCTATCCGCACACGCTATAATAGCGGCAGAAAGTTAGTTTTACCTTACTTTTTGAGGAGAAAGGAACCGTTCGTCTATGACATTAGCACAATGCGCTGTGGGGCAAACCGCCCGCATCGCCGCCGTCCACGGCACCGGAGCGCTGCGCTGCCGCCTGCTGGATATGGGGCTGATCCCCGGCACCGCCGTCGCCGTCATCAAGGTTGCTCCGATGGGCGACCCGATCGAAATACGTCTGCGGGGGTATGAGCTGACCCTGCGCAAGGAGGACGCCGCCCAGATCGACATTGAGGAGGCGCCGGTATGATCTTCGCATTGGTCGGTAATCAGAATTGCGGCAAAACCACCCTGTTCAACTGCCTCACCGGCTCCAACCAGCATGTGGGCAACTTCCCCGGCGTGACGGTGGATCAAAAATCCGGCGAGGTGCGGGGCACAAAGGATTGCTCCGTGGTGGATCTGCCGGGCATCTATTCCATCCGTCCCTATTCCATCGAGGAGCGGGTGACCCGGGATTTTATCTTTAACCAGCACCCCGACGGCATCATCAACATCGTGGACGCCACCAATCTGGAGCGCAACCTCTATCTGACCCTCCAGCTGCTGGAGCTGCGACTGCCCATGGTGCTGGTGCTGAATATGATGGATGAGGTGCGGGGCAACGGCGGCAGCATCGACATCGCCGGACTGGAGCAGGCGCTGGGGGTGCCGGTCATCCCCGTCAGCGCCGCCAAGGGCGAAGGCATCTCCGAGGTGGTGGATACGATCGTGGCGGTCTCCCGCCAAAAGCAGCCGCCCCGGGTGCAGGATTTCTGTCCGGCGGGGCCGGTGCACCGGTGCATCCACGCCGTATCCCACATCATCGAGGATCACGCCGACCGGCTGGGGATCTCCGCCCGGTTCTGCGCCACCAAGGTGATCGAGGAGGATCCGGAATTCATCGAAAAGCTCCGGCTGGATCAAAACGAGTATGAGCTGATCGAGCATAGCGTGGTGGAGATGGAGACCGAGCGGGGGCTGGATCGCAACGCCGCCCTCGCCGATATGCGGTATAACTACATCGAGCGGGTATGCGCCCGCTGCGTCACCCGCGGGCAGGAAAGCCGGGAGCACCGCCGCAGCGTGAAGATCGACAGTGTGCTGACTAACCGGTATTTGGCGCTGCCCCTGTTCATTCTCATCATGCTGACGGTATTCTGGCTCACCTTCAACGTCATCGGCGCCGCTCTGAGCGATTGGCTCTCGCTGGGCATCGACGCTCTCACCGGAGCCGTTGACCGAGGGCTGACCGCCTTGGAGATCAACCCGGTGGTACACAGCCTGATCATCGACGGGATCTTCGCCGGCGTGGGCAGCGTGCTGGGCTTTCTGCCCATCATTGTGGTGCTATTCTTCTTTTTGTCGGTGCTGGAGGATACCGGGTACATGGCACGGGTGGCGTTCGTCATGGACACCCTGCTGCGGCGCATCGGGCTGTCCGGGCGCAGCTTTGTGCCTATGCTCATCGGCTTCGGCTGCACCGTTCCGGCGGTGATGGCGAGCCGTACCCTGCCCTCGGAACGGGATCGGAAAATGACGATCCTGCTGACACCCTTTATGAGCTGCTCGGCAAAGATCCCCATCTACACCGTGTTCACCGCCGCCTTTTTCCCCCGCCACCAGCCCTTGGTCATGATCGGGCTGTATGTGGGCGGCATGGCAGCGGGGGTGCTGACGGCTCTGTTTTTCAAATCCTCCGTGCTGCGGGGCAAGCCTGCCCCCTTTGTCATGGAGCTGCCCAACTATCGGCTGCCCTCCGCCCGGAGCGTGTGCATGCTCATGTGGGAGAAGGCACGGGATTTTCTGCAAAAGGCTTTCACGGTGATCTTTCTGGCAACGGTCATCATCTGGTTCCTGCAATCCTTTGACCGGCGGCTCAACCCCGTCACCGACAGCGCCCAAAGCCTGCTGGCGACCATCGGACAGTGGATCGCACCGGTGTTCCGACCGCTGGGCTTCAGCGACTGGCGGGTGGCGACGGCGCTGCTCACCGGCTTTACCGCCAAGGAGGCGGTGGTCAGCACTCTGGGCGTGCTGCTGGGCACCGGCACCGCCGAGCTGGGCGGCGCCCTCACCGGTCTGTTCACCCCCGCTGCGGCGCTGAGCTTTCTCACCTTTACGCTGCTGTATACTCCCTGCGTGGCAGCGGTCGCCGCTATCCGGCGGGAGCTGCACTCCACCGTCAAAACGCTTGGCGTGGTGGCGTTTCAGTGCGGGATCGCCTGGGTCGCCGCCGGGGTGGTGTATATGATCGCCGGATGGCTGTGACGGGGAGAGACGCTGTATGAGTCCGGGAGACCCCACATACTGCCGGCGGCGGTGGGGGCGACCGCAGCCGCCGCTCCGGTACGGATGAACCGCCGGGAATTGCTGCTGCGGACGCAAAAATTGCTCCGATCACCGCAAAAAGCAGGAAACCGCTTGACAGCGGGGGCATCCCATAGTATGCTGACCGTACATACTGCGGAATGCCCTCTTATGCTGTATAAAAGGAGATGGTTTCTCATGAGGATCACCGTGGACCCCTCGGTCATTGTCGGAAGGGTCAAGCCCTTTCACGCCATCAACAACGCCCCCTTGCTGGGAACCTCCGATCAGCTGTTTCATTATCTGGGCGAAGCCGGTATCCCCTTCTCCCGTCTGCACGACACCGGCGGCGCATACGGCGGCTTCCGGTTCGTGGATATCGCCAACATTTTTCGGGACTGGAATGCCGATCCCGCCGACCCCGCCGCCTATGATTTTGCTTTCACCGACTGGCTGCTGGAAAAGCTGACGGAGCAAGGGGTCGAGCCGTTCTTCCGCCTGGGTGCAACCATTGAAAACGCCCACTATATCAAAGCATACCGCATCTTTCCGCCCGCCGACAATCGGAAATGGGCGCAGATCTGCGCCGGTATCATCCGCCACTACAACCACGGCTGGGCTGACGGCTACCGCTATAATATCCGCTATTGGGAGATCTGGAACGAACCGGACAATGAGCCGGAAATACGGGATAATCCCATGTGGAAGGGAACCAAGGAGCAGTATTTCGCCCTATACGAGACCACCGCCAACTATCTGAAGGAGCAGTTTCCCGACATTAAGCTCGGCGGCTACGGCTCCTGCGGCTTCTATGCCCTGAACGATGCCTTTCAAGCCAACGCCAATTCCTCTCCCCGCACCGATTACTTCATCACCTTTTTTCAGGAATTTCTCGCATACATTACGGCGCCGGAGCATCCGGCGCCGCTGGATTTCTTTTCCTGGCACAGCTATGCGGACAGCCGCAGCAACACCCGGTATGCCGCCTATGTGCGTCAAGAGCTGGATCGGTACGGACTGACCGCCGCAGAAAGCATCCTCGACGAATGGAACCCGGGCATCCAGCGGCGGGGCACCGAGGAGGACGCCTGCTTCATTGCCGATATGCTGCTGCGGCTGCACGGCAGCCCGCTGGATATGCTGATGTATTACGACGGACAGGTGCACGGCTCCTATCAGGGGCTGTTTGACCCGGTGCAGCTGACGGTATTCCCGGCGTATTACGCTCTGCAGGCGTTCGGCGAGCTATATGCGCTGGGCCATGCGGTGGCGGCAGAGGCCGACGGGGATCTGCCGCTGCTGGCTGCCGTGGAGCCCGGCTCCGCTGTCGGAAAACTGCTGACCGTCAACACGGGAGACACTCCCATTCCCATAGAGCTGTGTCTGCCCGCCGGATGGCGGATCACCCGTTTCCGGGTGCTGAACGGCAGGGACGGACTGACGGACACCCCCATGGAGGCGCCGGACCGACTGACGCTGCCCGCCCAAAAGCTGGGGATCGTGGAATATGCCGGGGGCCGATAAGCCGCTGTCCGGAGCCTGTGCGCTTTTCCCCGGAAAATAAAAATTTCAAAATCCCTGAAAAAAGTGCTTGACAGATGAAAAAGTGCGTGCTATAATCGGTCACAACATAAGACACAGGCAACGATGAGGAGAGTACATCCTGAGATATGCCGCAGAGAGCCCCGGCTGGTGGAAAGGGGTGCAAAAGGCAGGATGGAAGATGGCCTCGGAGCCTCGCACCGAGCGGTCACGCCGTTAGGCTGCGATGGGAGCGCCCATTACAGCGCCCGGGTATCCGAAACAGATCCGTCTGTTTTGCGTACCGACTGAGGTGTGTGCTGTGAGGTACACACGAAGTAAGGTGGTAACACGGCAGCTACGCTGTCGTCCTTATAGGAATATAAGGACGACGGCTTTTTTGTTGTTCCTATGACAGAAAGGGAGATGAACCGTATGGAACAGACCCGCAAGGAACTGATCCGCATTGAAAAAATGGGCAAGACCTTCCACGGCTCCGCCGGAGAGATCGTAGCGCTGCGTGACATTGATCTGTCGGTGTACGAGGGTGAGATCTTCGGCATCATCGGCTTATCCGGCGCCGGCAAGAGCACGCTGGTGCGCTGCATCAACTATCTGGAAAAGCCCACCACCGGGCGGGTGATCGTGGACGGACAGGACCTGTCCACCATGACCAACAAGCAGCTGCTGGCGACCCGCCAGCAGATCGGCATGATCTTTCAGGGCTTCAATCTGTTATCCCAGCGGGACGCCCTCGGCAATGTGTGCTACCCGCTGGAGATCGCCGGTGTCCCCCGGGCAGCCGCCCGCAGCCGGGCAGAGGAGCTGCTCCGGCTGGTAGGGCTGGACGACCGAATGCACGCCTATCCCTCCCAAATGTCCGGCGGACAAAAGCAGCGGGTCGCCATCGCCCGGGCGCTGGCGAACAACCCCAAGGTGCTGCTGTGCGACGAAGCCACCAGCGCTCTGGATCCCACCACCACTCAGGCGATCCTGGATCTGCTCAAGGACATCAATCAGACGCTGGGGGTCACGGTGGTGGTGATCACCCACGAGATGCGGGTCATCGAACAGATCTGCAACCGGGTGGCGGTCATCGACCAGAGCCACATCGTAGAGCTGGGCGAGGTGCAGGAGGTATTCGTCCATCCCCAATCCGCCATTGCCCGCCAGCTGATTTTCCCGCAAGGGCAGGCGGTGGATTGCAGCGGCGGCACCAAGGGACTGCGGCTGGTGTTTGACGGCACGGCGGCGTTTGAGCCGGTGGTGGCGCAGATGGTGCTGGAGTGCCGGGTGCTGGTGAATATCCTCTATGCCCACACCAAAACGGTGGAGGGCAAAACCTTCGGACAGATGGTGCTGCGTCTGCCGGAGGATCCGGAGGCGGTGGAACGGATGAAGGACTATCTCACCGCCCACGGAATCTACTGCAAGGAGGAACCTCTCAATGAGTGAGTTTTTTGAAACCGCCTTTGGCAACGGCCTGCTGCGGGAATACGGTAACGGCCTGCTCACCACCCTGTATCTGGTGGTGGTCTGCACCGCCTTCGCCTATCTCATCGGTGTGCCGCTGGGCGTGATCCTCTGCATCACCGATAAGGACGGCATCCGCCCCCAGCGGGCGGTCAACAAGGTGCTTGGCCTGATCGTCAACATTTTCCGCTCGGTGCCGTTCGTGATCCTGCTGGTGATGGCGCTGCCGCTGACGAAGATCATCGTCGGCACCAAGGTAGGCGATACCGCTTTTCTGGTGCCGCTGGTGCTGGCAGCCGCTCCCTTCGTGGCGCGCATGGTGGAATCCTCCCTGAAAGAGGTGGACGCCGGCGTCATCGAGGCGGCACAGGCCATGGGCAGCTCCAACTGGCAGATCATCTACAAGGTGTTGCTGCCAGAGGCGAAGCCCTCCCTGCTGGTGGGCGGTGCCATCGCCGTAACCACGATCCTGGGCTACACCCCGCTGGCGACGCTGGTGGGCGGCGGCGGACTGGGCGCCGTAGCGGTGCAGTACGGTCTCTACCGATTCAAGGATGCCATCATGTACACCGCCTCCATCGTGCTGATCATTCTGGTGCAGATCCTGCAGGAGGTCGGCATGAAGCTGGCAAAGAAAACCGACAAGCGTGTGCGTACCTAATTCGTCCGTAATATACACCCTGTATATTATTATATAGTCAATACTTAAAGGAGATGTCTACTATGAAAAAACTCGTATCCATCCTGACCGTCGTGGCGCTGCTGGCAATCTGCCTGGTGGGCTGCGGTAAAAGCGACAGCAAAAAGACCATCGTTGTGGGCGCCAGCGCCACCCCCCATGCAGAGATCCTGGAGCAGGTGAAATCCACTCTGGCCGATCAGGGCTATGATCTGCAGATCAAGATCTATGACGACTATGTGCTGCCCAACACCGCCACCGAGAGCGGCGATCTGGACGCCAACTACTTCCAGCACAAGCCCTATCTGGACAACTTCAACAAGGAGAACAACACCCATCTGGTGAGCATCGGTGCGATCCACTATGAGCCGTTCGGTCTGTATGCCGGTACGGTCAAGGCGCTGGCTGATCTGAAGGACGGCGACGCCATCGCTATCCCCAACGACGGCACCAACGAAGCCCGTGCTCTGCAGCTGCTGGCGGCACAGGGTCTCATCACTCTGAAGGACGGCGTGGGTCTGACCGCTACCAAGCTGGACATCGCTGAGAACCCCCACAACTACGACATCAAGGAGATGGAAGCGGCTGTAATCCCCACCTGCCTGGACAGCGTGGCTGTGGCGGTCATCAACGGTAACTACGCCATCAACGCCGGCCTGAAGGTCAACGACGCTCTGGCTGTGGAGGACAAGGCCTCCGAAGCTGCCCAGACCTTCGCCAACGTGCTGGTGGTGAAAGAGGGCAATGAGAACAGCGAGGCGGCGCAGGCGCTGCTGAAGGCTCTCCAGTCCGATGCGGTGAAGACCTTCATCGAGAAGAAGTACGACGGCGCTGTGGTCGCCATCTTCTGATCCTCCCCTGCAAAGCACTTTCATACGGCAGTCAGCCGCCGGAGAACCACTCTCCGGCGGCTGACTTTTGGCAAAGAGAGGACCCCCGGCACAGCCGGGGGCCCTTTTTGCTTGTGTTTTGTTTGCGCAGCGCCGCTCTTACAGCGCCTGCAGGAATCCCACGATCCGCTGCGCTATACGGGCAGCGCCGGCGTCGTTGGGGTGCAAGCCATCGGGCATATACAAGGCTTTCTGTGCCTCAATGGCGGGATCGATGCCGCTGATGCGCCGCAGATCGCACACCGGCAGCCCGTATTCCTCCGCCACCTCCCGGATCGCCTGCGCATAGCCGCCCAGAGTTGCCACATTCCGCACGCCCTGCTCGTTTACCAGCCGTTCCTCGTCCAGCCGATGGGTGGGGGTCATGAACACAATGACGGCGGTGGGGTATTTTTCGATCAGCTGACGGCACAGGTCATGCAGAGCGCCATAAAAGGTATTCGGTGTGCGGTCGGCGGGATGCCCCAGCGGGGCGTCTCCGTGGCCATAATCGTTGGTGCCGCCCAGCACCATCACGATATCCGCCTCCGGGTCCATCTCCGCCACCCGGGAGCCGAAGTACCGGTCATATCTCTCACAAGCCGAGGGGGTCTGCTGGCGGGCGATGCGGGTGCCGCCGATGCCGTAGCCCTTGCAGCGGGCGCCGGTCAGCTGCCCCACCACATTCCAATAGATATGCTCCGGGGCGCTGGTGCCGTGCCCCTCCGTGATGCTGTCGCCCAAAAAGAGGATCTTCTTTCCCTGCAGTTCCATGCTCTCTCGCTCCTTACAGCAATAGATTTTTGTCCGGGAATACCGGCTCGCTGGTCACGTTCATATGCAGCTTGCGCAAAATGGACTCATCTCCGGAATGGAGCATCTGCGTAGAATGGAGGTCGCACCCCCGCAGCCGGGGCAGCTGTGCCACCGCCCGGGCGGCGGTCTCATCGCTGGCGGCGCAGATATACAGCGCCGTGAGGGCGTCGTCCAGCTTGAGAGCGCTGGAGCTGCTGTTCAGCAGATTGGTCTTTAGATCGATCACCGGCTCCAGCACCGCCGGACTCATCAGCAGGGTGGATTTCGGAATGTCCGCCAGCACCTTAATGGCGTTCAGCACAGCGCCGGAGCAGGCGCTGAGCAGGGGGGTCGCCTTGCCGGTGATGATGCGCCCGTCGGGCAGCTGAATAGCGGCGGCGGGAGCACCGGAGCGGTTGCTCTTTTCCAGCGCCGGCAGCACCACCGCCCGGTCGCCCTGCTTCAGCCCCAGCTGCTGCATGATCACCTTGAGCTTTTCCACCGTCTCCGGCTTTTCCCTGCCGGTGCGCAGCTCCACCAAGCCCTTATAATACCGACGGATGATCTCCTGGCAGCTCGCCTGACGGCAGATCTCGTCGTCCACGATGGCATAGCCCGCCATATTCACCCCCATGTCCGTGGGGCTGCAATAGAACTTATCATCCCCGGTGATCCGGGACAGAATGGTGTGAACAATGGGGAATGCCTCCACATCCCGGTTATAGTTGACGGTGGTGACACCGTATTCCTCCAGATGGAAGGGGTCGATCATATTCACATCCTGCAGGTCAGCAGTGGCTGCCTCATACGCCAGATTGACCGGGTGCTTCAGCGGCAGATTCCAGATGGGAAAGGTCTCATATTTGCCATAGCCTGCCACCCGTCCCTGCCGATACTCATGATATACCTGAGACAGACAGGTCGCCAGCTTGCCGCTGCCGGGACCGGGAGCGGTCACCACCACCAGCGGCTTGGTGGTCTCGATGTAGGGGTTGGCGCCATAGCCCTCGTCGCTGACGATATGATCCACGTCCGAGGGATAGCCCTCAATGGGACGGTGGATATAGTGGCGGATGCCCCGGGCGTCCAGCTTGCGGATAAACTGATCGGCGGCGGACTGTCCGGTATAGCGGGTGATCACCACGCTGTTGACGGCGATGCCCATGCCCCGCACGATGTTGATCTGCCGCAGCAGATCCAGATCGTAGCTGATGCCCAGATCCGCCCGGATCTTGTTTTTCTCAATATTTCCGGCGCTGATGCAGAATACGATCTCCGCCTGATCCCCCATGGAGCGGAGCAACCGGATCTTTGCGTCCGGCTCGAAGCCGGGCAGTACCCGGGCGGCGTGGTAATCGTCGAACAGCTTGCCGCCGAATTCCAGATACAGCTTGCCGCCCCAGCGGGCGATCCGTTCCAGAATATGCTCCCGCTGCTTTTGCATATACAGGTCGTTGTCAAATCCCTTTTCCATATCCGCACTCCCACATTTTCCAAGTTTCAAAAATACCGCTCTACAGCATAGCACAATTTCCCATCCGTGGCAAGGTCAAAACCCGTATTTCGGCATTTTGTGCAGAAAAAACAGCCCCGCATCGGCACGAAAAATCCGCAGCGGAATGAACCGCTGCGGATTTTTTCGGCAAACCGGACAACGCCGGTGCTTATTTCTTCAGATACAGGGCAAAATGCACCTGCATTTCGTTCAGCTGGTACTCCGGCCGCAGCCGGGGACCGCAGCTGTTGGAGCCGATGCCGGACACCTTATAATCCAGCCGCACATGGGTCAGCCCGTCGGTGTGCAGCTCGTCGATGTGCCGTGCCTTATCCAGCGTCTGCGTGTCGTATTGGGACACACAGCACTCAAAGGCGGGGGCACCCACCGCCGTCAGCCCGCCGTCCAGCCGGAAATAGGTGCAGCCGTAGTGGTTGCCATGCTCCTGAGGACGGATATAGGGGACATACTCCGCCTCCGGGGTGCTGTGGTACAGACCCATGGGGGCATGGAGGTGCATATCGCAATAGCTCTCCCCCGGTCCCATGCCGAAATAGGTGAAGCCCTCGTTTTCCTCCGGCGTGGCAAACTCATAGCCCAGCCGGGGCAGGAAGATATCCGACAGGGTGGCTTTCTTCGTCCCATCCAGCGTAATTTTCACCGTGCCGTCGGTATAGAAGGCCATCTCCTGGGTGTAGCGGAAATAGGGGCTGCGGGAGGTGGCGCCCAGGCTGGCGGTGGTGATGATCCGGTTCCCTTCAATCCGCACCTCATACACCTTGGTGGAGGTCAGATCGAAGTTACCGGGACACCAGTTGTTGGAGTTTTCGCTCATGCCCCACTCCTGCCGGACGAGCCGGTCGTTATCGGTGGGGGCGCGCCAGGAGGTGAGCCGCATGGGGGTCGCCAGCTGCTCCTTGCCGTCCAGCCGGATGCTGTCCAGCGTGCCGTAGAGCTTATTGAATTGATACCGGAAGCCCTCGCCCTGAGCGACGATATGCTCCTTGTCCTCCGTGAAGGCCGTGAACGGCTCGCCCACCGCCACCGTCGCCGGGGTGCTGGGCAACGGGAACTGAGCATATCCCACCTCATACCCGGCGGCATCCAGCATATGGACATTCAGATATGCGCCAAAGGTGCAGACCGTCGGCGGCGCAAAGGGCACCGCCAGCTCCACAGCCGTATGCGGCGCGGCGGCGGCAGTCAATTCCTTGGTCGCCTGTATTTCGCCGTCCACCGTCATCGTCAGCCGCAGCGTATAGGCGGACAGATCGGTGAAATCGCACAGGTTCGTCACCCGCAGAGTCTGACCCTCCAGCGCCGCCTGCATGGGCTGGTAGGCATATTTCGTATAGTAGCTGCCCGCCTTAAAGCTGCGGTCGTAGAAGGTCAGACCGTCGCAGCAGAAGTTGCCGTCGTGGATCGGCTCGCCGAAGTCGCCGCCGTACCGGGGCACGCCGTCCACCAGCACCGTATGGTCGGTCCACTCCCAGATGCAGCCGCCGATGGCATTGGTAAACTTATGGAACAGCTCTACATAGCGGTGGACATCGCCGGGGCCGTTGCCCATGGCGTGGGAATATTCGCACAGGAACACCGGACGGGTGGGGTCGTCCTCGCACAGGTCGGTGAATTCCTCCAGAGAGTAATACATCCGGCTGCGCACATCCACCAGCAGGGGATCGCCCTGATGATTCGCCTGCTCATAGTGGGTCAGGCGGGAGGGATCCCGCTGCTTCGTCCACCGGAGCATGACCTCAAAGTTGCAGCCGTAGCCGCTCTCGTTGCCCATGCTCCAGAAGATCACCGAGGCGTGGTTTTTATCCCGCTCCACCGTGCGCCGGATGCGGTCCATATAGGCTTCCTCCCAGGTCGGATCGTCGGTGATCACGGTGGGGGTGGGGCAGCCGTCCGGAATGTGTCCGCCCTCCCAGGTGACAAAGCCGTGGGTCTCCAGATCTGCCTCGTCCACCACATAGAAGCCCATCTCGTCGCAAAGGTTGAGGAATTCCGGGGTGGGCGGATAATGAGAGGTGCGGATGCAGTTGATATTCAGCTGCTTCATTTTCTCAAGCTCCGAGCGCAGCATCTCCTCGCTCTCCACATAGCCCTCGGTGGGATGGGTATCGTGATGGTTCACGCCCTTGAGGATCACCGGCACGCCGTTGATCAGCAGCTCACCGCGGGGGGATACGGATACCTCCCGCAGCCCCACCCGATAGGGGATATACTCCGTCTTGCCCCGTACCACCACGGTGTAGAGATAGGGATGCTCCGCATTCCACAGAATGGGGTGGGTCAGATCCGCCACCTGTCCGGCGGCATCGTATATGGTATAGTCCGCCGCGGACACGGTGATGCCCTTGCAGTCGGCGTGAATTTCCACATCCTCAATGGCGTTCTCCTCCCGGGACAGCAGATAGACGTCCCGGAAAATGCCGTTGAGCCGGAAAAAGTCCTGGTCCTCCAGATAGCTGCCGGCGCACCATTTCAGCACCTTGGCCACCAGCTGGTTTTCGCCCTCATGCACATACGGGGTCAGATCAAACTCCGCCTGCAGATGGCTCCCCTCGGTGAAGCCCACATACTGCCCGTTCACATACAGATACAGGCAGGAGGCCGCCCCCTCAAACACGATGTGGGTGTGCCGCGCCGCCCAGCTGCCGTCCAGCGTGAAGCGGGTACGGTAGACGCCGCAGGGGTTCTCATCCGGCACATAGGGCGGGTCCACCGGGTGGGGGTAGTTCAGATTCGTATAGTAGGGAAAATCATACCCGTGCATCTGCCAGCAGGAGGGCACCGGCTGGGTGTCGTTGAACACCGTGTCCGCCGGATTTTCCGGCACATCCAGCTCCCGCGGAAAATAGGCAAAATCCCAAATGCCGTTGAGCAGCCGATAATAGGCGCTCTGGTGGCGGTCAAACGCCAGCGCCTTTTCCGGCGACTCATAGGGAATGGCGTAAGCCTTCTGGGGCAGTCGGTTATCGCTAATCCGGTCTGTCCGCTCGTATTCTCTCATAGTAGTTCTCCTTTTTTCTTTTCTGTATTCACTGGTCAAACACAACCATTTGATGCAATTCCACCGACGGCACCGTGACCGTCGTCATCTGCCCATCCCAGACATAGGACAGCTCCTCGCCGGAGGGTGCCAGATACACCCGCCGGGGCGGCTGCGTCAGCCGTACCGTCAGCGACACCTCCCGCAGCGGCACGACATCCTCGATCACCTCGACGCCGTCGCCCCGCACCGAGGTATAGGTGAACAGCAAATGCGCCACCGTCCGCCGCTGCTCCGGCTGCTGCCGCAGGGTCAGTATCCCCCGATCCGGCAAGCCGACGCGGGCAGATACCCGGTCGCCGATCAGCGTCTCGATCAGATAGTGCAGCAGCTCCCGCACGTAATACGCTCCGTTACGGGCATAGTCCTCAAAGGCGTCAAACGCCACATATGCCGTGTCGGCGGTGAGGATAGCGCCGGGACGCTCGGTTCCCGGCTGGTCCGGGGCATGCTGATGGGAGCAGAAATGAGCGTAGGTGCGGTTAAAATACGGATCCCGCAGCTGTGCCGCCACCTGCCCGCCGGTCGCTGCGATCCGATAGGTGGGTGCGTATACTACATACGCTGTTCTCCCGTTGACCGCCGGATATTCCGGGATCAGATACCCCCGCTCCAGCGGGCTGGCGCCCTCAAAACGAACGCCGATATCCAGCGCCGGCTCCTCCCGCTCCGTCCACAGGCCGGAGCGACCGGTGAGCAGCAGCCGTCCGCCCTGCTCCCGGTAGGCGATGAGCCGCTGCCGCAGCGATTCGTCCAGCCGAATGGCATCCGGCAGAATCACCAGCTTATAGGGGGTCAGATCCGCCTCGGTATCCACAAAATCAAACAGACGATGGGTCTCCAGCAGCACCCGGCAGGCGCCCACGTCCCGCTGTCCGTTCGCTGCATCCTTGCCGTTCACCGCCACGGCGCTCAGCACCGCCACATCGGAGACCGTGCGGCTGCCCCGCAGCCACGGCTCCTTCTCTTCGATCTCCCGATAGGCAGCGCCGATGAGCCGATAGGTGGATTCGTCCATCTCCCCCAGCGGGTGGAGCTGATCCCCCACCGAGCAGCGGGCGCCCATCGCCACGCTCAGCGCCGTCTCATACCGCAGGGCGTTGGGGTGCTTAAAGCCGCCGAATTCGCCCCACATCCGATGGAATTTCCCGGTCATGCCCAAAAACTCCATGCCCAGAGTCCGGGCATATGCCGCCGACAGCGGAAAATGATCGTAGCCCCACACGCCGGTGGGCAGACTCTCCAGCTCCAGATGGGTGTTGGCATGCGCCAGATCCCGCCGGCCCCGGTCGAGGTTGCCGGCGTTGTGGAAGAGGGTCGCCCGGGGGTCATAGCGATGCACCGCCCGTTCCATGCGCTCCGCATACCGCCGATAGACCCGCTCCGCCTGGCGCTGTACATCCGCCGGATCCAGCGGATCCAGTCCGGTGCGGCGCATCTCCGCCAGACAGCGGTTGCAGTAGCAGGGGCGTACAGCGGAAATATCCAGAAAAATGCCGCAGGGGCGATACCGCTCCATGACCTCCTCCACCTGCGCTGTCAGCCGCTCCAGATAGGGAGTGTTATAGCACAGCAGGTGATAGCCCGGCACCAGAAAATTCTGCCCCTCCCCGGGGGCAGAGCGAAGGATATCCTCCGTATGCTCCCGGGCATAGTATTCGTCCCAACCGGCGGACACATATACCGGCGCCCGCACGCCGATCTCGGCGCACGCCTCCAGCTGCGCCCCCAGCAGATCAAAGGTCAGCCCGGGGTGCTGCACGCCCACCGCCGTGGGATGATAGGAATACCCGTGATGGCATTTGGAAAACAGGGTGATGGAGTCCACATGACCCAGCCGCAGCGCCCGCTGAAACTGCGCCTTATCGAATCGGCTGCCGACGCCGGGGATTTCACCGCAGGTGTGAAAGTCCAGATGCACCTGCCGATAGCGCATTTCCTCCATAGCCGCCCCTTCCGGTTACGCCCGGAACTGCTGCAGGTAAGCGGCGCTCTGTTTTAAGCTCTCCACCGGATCGCCGGGGCAGATATCCTGCTCCACCACATAATACTGTACCCCGATGTCGGCGGCGGTCTTCAGAATCCCCTCCCACCAGAGGTTGCCGTTGCCGATCTCGGTGATCTCGTACATATTGTCCTCTTTGATGCGCATATCCTTCAGGTGCAGAATGTCGATCCGCCCCGCCAGCTGCTCCATCACATGGCGCACGTCGGCGCCGCCCGCCTGCACCCAGAAGGTATCCAGCACAAAGGAAACGGTATCCGGATCAAAGCCCTCCCGGAACCAGTCCATCATGGTCTTGCCCTCAATGCGGCGGAATTCCCGGTGATGGTTGTGATAGGTGAACTTAAAGCCGTGCTGCGCAATGGTATCAGCAAACCGATTGGCTTTCCGGACAAAGTCCCGGATCTCATCGGCCGTGTTGGTCGCCCAGTAGCCACCGATGCCGATATTCGTCGTTCCCAAGATCCGGTGATGCTCCATCGCCGCCTCCGGGTCCGCCACCAGCTCGTCGAAATTCTCATGGGTGCCGCAGATGGTCAGCCCCGCCTCATGCGCCAGCCGGGCGTAGGTCTCATAGCCCACCGTCTGGCAGCCCGCCGTCTGCACGGTATCGTACCCCAGCGCCGCCACCCGGCGGAACGTATCGGCGACCCCCGCCTCATCCTGCATCAGATCCCGGGTGGTATACGCCTGATAGCCTAATGTTTTGATCATGATATTTCCCTCCTGTACTATTGCGGAGCGTTCGTTTTCGCCGCTCCGGCTTCGGGTTCATACTACCGATTTTTACGAGGTTTGTCAAGCGCAATCCGGCTTTTTTTCGGTATAATTTTCCATCTTTTGATGTCTGACCTACAGAAAATGTTGTCTATAGCACTGCAGGGCAGCTCTTCCGTGCAATTGCCGCCGCTCACGGCAGTGCCACCGGCACCGCCTGCTCCAGCGAAAAACTGTAGAGCAGCGCCTCCTTGACCGGCAGTCCGAGGATCGGCTCCAGCGCCTGCTTGTAGAATTGCAGCTGAGAACGGTACCGCAGCGCCAGCTCCTCCCCGGTCTTCACCCGGTCGGTCTTATAGTCCACCAGCACCAGAGCGTCCCCCTCCCGGAATACGCAGTCGGCGATGCCCTGCACCACCACCGTCTCGCCGGGCATATCCGCCCCCGGCACCACCTGCCCGGCGGGCACCTCCACGGTGAAGTGAAACTCCCGCCGGCAATCGGGCGATGCCGCCATACGGGCATACAGCGCTCCGGCGAAAAAGGCCCGCAGCTTGTCCAGCCGCAGCGCCTGCTGCTGGCGGGCGGTGAGGAAGCCCGCCGCCGTCAGCCGTTCCGCCTCCGCCGCCGGATCCTCTGCCGCCTTGGAATACTCCGCAAACTGCATAAAGGTGTGCAGTGCCGTCCCTTTTTGCGCCGGGGTCAACCCCGCCTCCTGCAAAAATGCCGGACGGGCGGCGGCAATGTGGCTGCGGCGCATCGCCTCGTGGGACAGCGCCGATGCCGCCAGCTTAGCCGGAACCGCCGAAAGCGCCCCGTAGGGATAGCGATACGCCATCCGCTCCGCCAGCTGCCGGGTCAGCGCCTCATCCGCCTTGGCGACGGAGGACTCCGGGGCAGCCGCCGCCGGATCCCCTGCCGGATCCGGACTCCACCGGGTCACCCGGAAGTCCGTCTCCGCTGCCAGCGAGCGGGTGACGGCGGGGTCCGCCCGCAGCCCCGCAAAGGCGGGGTGGCGCAGCGCCGCCGCCAGCATCCACTCCGCCGGAGACGCCGCCGTCAGCAGCGTATCCGGCATCAGCGCCCGCTCCGGCGGCAGCTGCAGCTCCAGCTTAAGCAGTGTCTTTTTCAGATCCTTTTGGGCGATCACCAGATAGAGCTTTTCTCTCGCCCGGGTCATCGCCACATACCAGACCCGCAGCTCCTCCGCCCGCTCATCCAGCTGGCGGGCGATCTGCACCCCCCGATAGGTCAGCGGGGTGCGTTTTTCGCCCGCCTCCCGCAGCCGCATACCGATGCCGGCGTTGGCGTGGAGCAGCAGCCGCTCCCGGGCGTCGCTGCCGCCGAAGCTGACAGACAAGCCCGCCAGAAACACCACCGGGTATTCCAGCCCCTTGGAATGGTGCACCGACATGATGCGCACCCGGTCGGCGTACAGGGCACCGCCCGCCTCCGGTGCTTTGCCCCGTTCCTGCAGCTGGTCCATATACCGCACAAAGGCAGACAGACCCCGGAAGCCGTCCTGCTCAAAGCTGCGGGCCAATCCGTCCAACTGCTGGAGGTTGGCTACCCGCTGCCGCCCGCCCCGGCGGGCGGAAAATACCGCCGTCAGCCCCAGCTCCCGGTCGATACGCTCCAGCAGCCGGTCCGCCGGCAGCGACACCGCCAGCGTACGCAGCCGGGTCAGCTGCACATACAGCCGCCCGCAGCGCTCCCGCAGCGCCGTCGGCTCACCCTCCTGCGCATAGCGCTGCACCGCCACATACAGCGGCTCCCGGGGATAGGCCGTCCGCAACCGGGCAGCGTCGTCCGCCGAAAAGCCGAACAAGGGCGACAGCAGCACCGCCGTCAGCTCCACCTCCCGCAGAGGGTTGTCGATGACCCGCAGCAGAGACAGCGCCGTCATCACCTCGGGGGTGTCCAGCAGCTGGCTGCCCCGTGCCGAGCAGGCGGGGATGCCCATACGCCCCAGCTCCTGCAGCAGCACGCCGGCATTCGACCAGCCCCGCAGCAGGATGCAGATATCGCCATAGGCAAGCGGGCGGGTGCCCTCGCCGTCCTGTATCCGGCGTTTTCCTACCGTCTCCTGAATGACCCGCCCGATGGCACGGGCCTCTGCCGCCGCTCCCGGCTTGCTGCCGTCCGCAGCGGCGCCGTCCAGCAGCAGAAATTCGGTCTCGGTATCCTCTGCCGGCGGATAATCGGCTCCGTATACCAGCGCCTCCCGCTCGTCATAGTCCACACCGCCCACCGCCCGCTGCATCAGCTGGCGGAACAGGAAGTTGACCCCGCCGGTGACGGTGCTCCGGCTGCGGAAATTCTTTCCCAGCGTGACGGTAGCCGGGAACACGGGATTTTTCGGATCGTAGGGCGTATACCCATCCCGGCGGGCGGTGAATATCTCCGGCATCGCCTGCCGAAACCCGTAGATGCTCTGCTTCACGTCGCCCACCAGGAACAAATTCCGCTCCTGCCGGGACAACGCCCGAAACAGGGCGTCCTGCGCCCCGTTGATGTCCTGACATTCGTCCACCAGAATGTACTCGAACCGCTGCGCCTGTGCCTGTGCCAGCGCCGTGGGCTGCCCCTGCGCATCCAGCAGCAGCCGCAGGCTCTCGTGCTCCAGATCGCCGTAGTCCAGCCATTTGCGCTGGCGCTTGCGGGCGGTATACGCCGCCCGATAGCGCTCCACCAGCCGCCCCAGCGCCTCGATCGTCGGCGCCGTCGCCGCAATATCCCGGCGGCACTCCTCAGCGGAATGGTCCAAAAGAGCCTGCACCGCCGCCATGCGTTTTTTTACCAGATCCCGCAGAGCCTTTATCTGGGTCTGCGCCTCCTCCATGGCGGCATCCTTAGCCTTGGCAGGCGGCAAGCGTGTAAAGGAGAAAGCCGCCACCCGCCGCTGCAGCGCATCGTAGTCCATGCCCGGCATTTCCTGCGCCAGCTGGGTCAGCTGCTGCCGGTCGATCCGCAGGGTGTCCCGATACCCCTCCAGCCCGGACTCCGCAGCGATCGTCACCGCCCGCTCCGTCAGCCGGAGACAGGCGTCCAGCGCCAGCTCCGTCCGCTGTGCGATGGGCTGCATCCAGGCAGTCTGCTCCAGCGGCTGCACCCGGGTGTACGCCTCCAGCTGGGTATGCAGCCACTGCTCCGGCTGCGCCTGTGCCTGCATAAACTCGTCGGTCTGCAGCACCGCACTGCGCAGGAGCGTGTCGCTGCGGGTGTCGCTGAGCTGCTCCACCAGCCCCAAAAACGCCGGATCCGCCGCCTGATACGCCGCCTCCAGCACCTCGTCCAGTGCCTCCTGCTGGAGCAGCGCCGCCTGTCCCGGCTCCACGATCTGAAAGCGGGGGGGCAGCCCCACTGCCGCCGCCTGCTCCCGCAGCAGGGCGGCACAAAAGCCGTGGATGGTAGAGATCTGCGCCCGAGGCAGCAGCAACAGCTGCTGCTGATAGAGGGCGTTATCCGGCTCGGCAGCAGCCCGCTCCGCCAGCGCCTTGCTCAGGCGCTGCTGCATCTCCGCCGCCGCCGCTTTGGTAAAGGTCACCACCAGCAGCCGATCCACCGACACCGGTCGGGGCGGCTCGGTGATGAGCCGCAGAATGCGCTCCACCAGCACGGCGGTCTTGCCGCTGCCCGCCGCCGCCGCCACCAGCAGGGTGCCGCCCCGTGCCTCAATGCTCTGCTGCTGCTGGGGCGTCCATTGTCTCTGCGCCATCGGCTGTCTCCTCCATTTCCTGTAGTACCGTATCCGCCTTTTGCTTCACAAACGAACGGCAGGCGCCCTCGTCCTCCCGTCCGCACACCGCCCGGTAATCGCAGTAGGCGCACGCCCCGGGGGCATCGCTGTCATGGAACAGCAGCGGCAGCGCCTGAATGTTCCCCGCCAGCAGCTCCTCCGCCATGCGGGTCACCAGCCGCTCCAGCACCCCCCGCAGCAGCGCAAACTGCCGGGCGGTGATGACACTGCCCTTCGGCTGCCCGCTCTTGTCCAGTGAAGCGGGAATGAACACCCCCTGCCCCTGCTGCTCCATTGCCTGTATGACCGCCGCATCGTCCAGCACCAGCCCGCTCATCTTCATCGATTTGAGCCGATCCGTAACGGTGCCGTCCTTGCCGGTGAGCAGATCCGACAGCGGGTGGTACAGCACCCCCGCCGGACGCAGCTCGCCGTTTTCCTCCAGATACCGACGGCTGTTGTCGCACAGCACATAGAGGTACAGCAGCATCTGGGTGTTGAGCCCCGCCGGGATCTCCCCCAGATCAAAGGTTTTCGTCCCGGTCTTATAGTCCACCACCCGGACAAAGGCAGCGCCGTCGAACCGGATATACAGATCCACCCGATCCACCTTGCCGATCAACTGCACCCCGCCCCCGTCAAAGGGCAGGCGCACCGACAGCACCCCATTCCCGTCCGCAGACTCCGCCGGAAGAATATTCAGCTCATAATCCCGGGGGGTAAAAGCACTTTGCCGCAGCTCCATGACCGTATGCCACAGCATATTACCCGCCGCCCGCTCCGCCAGACGCAGCTGATAGAGGAACCGGGCGGATTTACGATCCCGCCCGCCCAGCTGCTCCGTCAGGTAGGTCTCCACCGCCCGATGGACGTCCGCCCCCAGCCGGGACAGCAGCCGCTGCTGCACCGCCGCCTCGGCGGCGGCGTTTTTCTCCGGCGTCTGCCCGGTGCGGGCGGCATCCTCCGCTTTCAGCTGCTCGATGAGATTTCCCTCTCCCACATAGGTGGGCAACACCGTCTCCATCCCATAGTGGACGATGCTGCCGAAGGACGCCGCATCCACCTGCGCCACCGACCGGGGCTTCACCCGCAGCCCGTAGCGGCAGAAAAACGAAAAGGGACACTGATGATACTTCTCGATCTGGCTGGCGGACAGGATCAGCTCCGTGCCGAACAGCGCCCGGGCATTGGCGGTGTCCTCCAGCCGGAACACGGTCTCCCCCGCCCCCCGTGCCACCGCCTCCAGCCGACCGGCGTATTCCGGCAGCGCCGCCACCGTCTGCCGCAGGCTCTCCGTCACCGGGGTGGACCGGGTATACTCCAGCGCCAGCCGCCGGAACATTTCGTCCGCCGTCTCCAGATCGGTGCCATCCTCCCGCTGCGCCGGCTCCCGGCGGCAATGGGGTAAGATCTCCTCCGTCATCCGCACCAGCGGCGAGGGGGTATCCTCCGGCCCCGTCCAATAAGAGATGTACACCTGCTCCGCAGCCGCCGCCAGCGCCATATAGGCGTAATAGCGCTCCTCGATGCATTGGATCAGCCGGTCATCCGCCAGCGTCATGCCCCGCTGCCGCAGGGTCTGCCGCTCTGCCTCGGTGAGCAGCCCCTCCTCGGCAGGATACGCCGGAAACACACCCTCGTTGACCCCCAGCAGCAGCACCGCCCGGGGCTGGGTGTACCGGATCCGGTCGGCAGCGCCCACCGTCACCGCATCCAAGCCCTGAGGGATCCGTCCCAAATCCAGCAGCCCCGCCAGCATGGTGAACAGCTCCTCCGCCCGGGCGGCAGACATGGCGTGATCCGGCAGGGTCAGCGCAAACCGATCCAGCATCCCCATCAGCTCATCCCACAGCCGGGCGGCGTGCTCCGCCAGCAGGGGCTCCGCCAGCTCCTCCAGCCGGGCCGCCTGCGCTGCGATCCGGTCGGGCAGCCCGGCATCCGCCGTCAGATAGGCATACAGCGCCCCGGCAAATTCCCGTCCGGTCACCTCGCCCCGCAGCGCCTGCCGCAGCCGGATCAGCGGCGCCATCAGCGCCTGCCGCCAAGCGTTGAGCTGCGCCAGCCGCCGGGCAGCGGCGGGGGTCATCGCCGCCCCCATGCCGTCGGGGTGTTCGGTGAACGGCTCCTCCCATGCCGCCCCCTCAATGCGCCAGGTATAGGCATAGTTTTCCAGCTGTGCGATCTCCATCGGATCCAACGGTCCCAGATCGGTCTTGAGCAGCCGCAGCAGCTCCTCGGTGCGCCAGCCGCCCACCGCCAGCCGCAACGCAGTGCGGGTATACACCAGCAGCGGCTCGCTCATCAGCTCCTGCCGCTCATCCATGGTATAGGGCACACCGGCCTGCCCCAGTGCATCCCCCAGCAGCCCCCGGTAGGGGGTCAGATCCCGTGCCACAACGGTGATCTCTCTCGCCCGCAGCCCCTGCCGCAGCAACCGCCGTGCGGTGCGTGCCGCCCAGCGGCACTCCTCGTATACATCAGCGCAGGCGGTCAGCGTGACCGCTGCCGTTTCCGCCTCGTACACCGGCGGATTCGGAGCATACAGCCCCGCCTCCAGCGCCCGCAGCGCCGGATCGGCGGTGCGGCGATTCTCCGTCAGCAGCTCCGTCTCGCAGGGAACCCCCAGCTCCTCTGCCAGCCGCTGCAGCCGCCGGGCGGTGCGGGTCACCGGCTGGAACAGCGGCGTCTCCCGGCTGTATTCCTCCGCCCCGGTGCTGCGCCCGGCGGTATCGGTGGTCAGGGTCACCGTCATCTCCGCCGCCCGGGGCAGCAGCCGCTCCAGCACCGCCAGCTCCTGCGCCGTGAAGCCCTTAAAGCCGTCCACGAAGATGTGCGCCCCCACCGGCAGCTGACTGCCCGGCAGCTTGTCCGCCAGCCGATCCAGCACCGTCAGCTCATCCTGCCCGGCTGCCGCCACCAAGCCCTCATAGGCGGTATACACTCGGCATAGATCCCGCATTTTATTCCGCAAGGGCATATCCGTGAGCTGCCCCTCCGCCTCAAGAGTCTGCTCCATACGCTCCAGCTCCGCCGCCGGCACACCGCACTGGCGCAGCTCCTCCAGCAGCGTCAGCAGCTGCTCCACATAGCCCGCATCCCGCAGCTGACGGGGGGCGGCGCCCAGCAAAGTCTCCCCCTGGTCGGCGGAGACCGCTGCCACCTCCGCCAGCGCCCGGCTCATGAGCAGCGCCCGGGCGCCCTCGTCCAGCGGCTCACCCGCCAGACCGCCCACCTCCCGGAAGACCGTCTGCGCCAGCCGGGTGAAGCTGAGCACCGCCACCTGCGCCGCCCCGGCAGGCCCCAGCCGCCGCAGCAGCGTGCGCTCGCTGACAAAGGAATGCTGCTCCGGCACCAGCAGCAGCAGCCCCGACTCTCCGGCGGCAGCCAGCGCCGCCAACCGCTCCGTCACCGTATAGCTCTTTCCGCTGCCGGAACGCCCCAAGATCAATCGCAGCATAGACAGAGATCCTCCTTATCCGACCGTATATGCACCAGTATACCACACCTTGAGGAAAAGACAAAGCCCATTTTTGTCCCATTAAAGGAGCGCCTGCCCACCGGGTGCCGGAGCCGGAGAACGCCCCTCGGCAGCCGGCAGAAAAGTATTGACAGTAAATCCGCTGTGATGTAGAATAATTTTTGTATCAAATGCTTGATACTGCACACGGCAGAGCCGTTTCCGGACACGGGACCGGCGCATCCGCCGCACGCCGCAGCCGATGACCGATCGATCCACGGGGGATAAAGACATATGTACAAACGGTGTATAAAACGGATATTGGACTTTTGCATCGCACTGATTGCCTGTCCGTTCGTGCTCATCCTCATCGCCATTCTGGCGCCCATTATCTATTGCAGCGATAGGGGGCCCGTCTTTTATAACGGTGAGCGGCTGGGCAAGAACGGGAAAAAATTCAAAATGTTCAAATTGCGCTCCATGTATGTCAACTCGCCCGATATCCGGAATGCGGACGGCTCCACGTTTAACAGCGCCCACGATCCCCGGGTGACGCCGGTCGGGCGGTTTATGCGCAAGACCTCTCTGGACGAGATCCCGCAGGTTCTGAATGTGCTCATCGGTGACATGAGCTTTGTCGGGCCCCGCCCTACGCTGTCCCAAAGAGATTTCAGCACCCTGCCGGAGCATGACCGCATCCGGTATCAGGTGCGCCCCGGGATCACCGGCTATGCGCAGGCATACTACCGCAACTCCATCAGCCAGACGGAGAAATACGACTACGATAACTACTATGTGCACCATATGTCCTTCGCTTTGGATATCAAGATCCTGTGCAAGACCGTCGTATCGGTCTTGCGGCACGATCATGTGTTCGTATCGAATGAAAAAGAGCCAGAAACCGTCCACAGCCGGTGAGAGCCTTCTCCACCGCCATCATACTCCGGTAAAAATGCAAAATAAGGATGCGTGCATATGGAATCATTAAAAGGAAAGCGGCTGCTGATCTTAGGCGGCAGTATGTGGAAGGAGCAGATCCGGCAGTTTGCGCAGGACACAGGCATTGTCCTGATCGCCGCCGGAAACAACACCGGCGCCGGCACCTTTGAGATCGCCGACGAGGCTTATGCCGTGGACTCCACCGACGCCGAAGCGATGAAAGCTCTCATCCGGGAAAAGCAGATCGACGGCGTATATCTGGGCGGAAGCGAACCGGTGATCGCCGCCGCCTGCCGGTATCTGCAGGAACTCCATATGCCCTGCTACACGACCCCGCTCCAATGGGACGCCCTGCAGAACAAGGCCCATCTGAAGGAGCTGTACCTGCAGCACGGTCTGCCGGTCGTGCCGGAGTATAAGATCACCGAGGAAACCATCGATACCGTCTCCGTTGCATATCCGGTCATCACAAAGCCGGTGGACGGCAGCGGCAGCAACGGCTTCTCCGTTTGCCATGATCGGCAGGAATTGAAAGCCGGCTTTCAGACAGCCAAGGCATTTTCCGCCTCCGGACAGGTGTTGGTTGAAAAATATGTGCGCAACGACGGCATCGTCGTGATCGGCCGGGTCTCCAACGGCGAATTCCGGATCTGCACGGTGGAGGATAAATACCCGGTTCACTACGAAAAGCAGGGCTCCTTTGTGGTGGGTATGCTGCTGCTGGAAAGCAAGCGCAAGCAGGAATTCTGCCGTCTGTATGAGCAGCGCCTGAACGCTATGCTCCGCTCCGTCGGTATTCAGGAGGGACCCCTGTGGATCGAGGTCTTTCAGGACGGGGACAGCTACTGCTTTAACGAGATCGGGTTCCGCTACGGCGGCTCCGTCACGATCTTTCCCACCCAGTATTTTTGCGGGATCAACGAGGTGGCATCCGACATCTACTATGCCTTGACCGGGGAAAGCAGGATCGACGGCTTCCCGTCGATCCTGCCGCCTGCCGTCGCCAAGGAACAGCGATACTGCGTATACGCCCTTCACTTGAAGCCGGGTCGGATCCGGGACATTCGGGGCATGGAGGAGCTGAAACGGGACAGCCGTGTCATTGCCATTCCTCATTCCAAGAGCATTGGCGATACGATCCCGGACACAGGCTCCATTTATCAGGTATACGGCTTTGTTCATTTCCTCTATCAGACAGAGGATGAGTTGCGAAGCATGATCGAACGGATCCATAATACCCTCTTCTTTTCCGACGAAAACGGGGAGAATCTGCTGCACCGCATGATCGATCCGCACAAGCTTCAGCTCCGATGACCGGCACGGACACAAAACAAGGAGGAGCGTTTATGGGTGATCCGCATTTGTACGATACCCTGCTGATAAACGAGCGGGAGGCACGGGAAGCATTTTGCGGCAAAGAGCAGGTCGCCATCGAATTGGTTGAAGCTGCCTTGCGGAAAAGGGCTGCAGGCGACGTGCTGCTGCCGGATAAGATCTCTCAGATATTTGACCCCAAGATACAAAACCGGATCAACTGTCTGCCCGCCACACTCGTATCGGATAAACTCTGCGGTATGAAATGGGTCTCGGTATTCCCGGAAAATCCTCGGCACGGGATCCGTAACCTTACCGGGCTGGTGATCCTGTCGGAGCTGCAGCACGGCTTGACCCTGTCCGTCATGGACGGCACCTACCTGACCGGCATCCGCACCGCTGCCGTAGGGGCTGTTGCCGCCAAGCATCTTGCCAGAGCCGAAGCAGCCACGATCGGGTTTATCGGTGCCGGCCGAGAGGCCAGAATGCACCTGGACATGCTCAGGCTGGTACGCCCGTCGCTGAAAAAATGCTATGTCTCCTCCCGCAGCACGGAAACGGTCCTGTCATTCATCGAGGAGGAATCCGCCAAGCACCCGGATATGGAATTTATCAACTGCGCCGATCATTACCGGGCAGCCACCGAGCCGGCCGATATCATCGTGACCGCAACCAGCTCGCAGCTGCAGCTCCTGAAAGCGGAGTATGTGCAGGAGGGCGCTTTCTATGTACACGTCGGCGGTCTGGAGGACGAATACGAGGTTCCGAAAAAGGCGCAGAAGATCGTATGCGACGAATGGGAATCCGTCAAGCACCGAAGCCAGACCATCAGTCTTATGTATAAAGCGGGGACCCTTTCCGACGAGGATATCTACAGCGATCTGGGCGAGATCGTAACCGGCGCAAAGCCCGGACGGGAAAACAATACGGAATTTATCTATTTCTGCTCCGTAGGACTGTCCTTCATCGACGTGACCTTCGCCCGCTACATCTACGAGGAGGCAAAACGGCTGGGCTTGGGAACGCCCTACGCCTTTTTGAACTGATCGTCTGTTAACGGCTTGGATGTCGCTGCGTATAGCGCTGCTCTTTTCGGTCAATACTATGGAAAACCACCGAAAAGGACGGATGACTATGGAATGGCTGAAGATCCTGCTGGCGGCACCCCTGTCGTATGTGGCGCTGTTTCTCATCACTAAGCTCATCGGCTACCGCCAGATCTCCCAGTTGAGCATATTCGACTATGTAAACGGCATCACCATCGGCTCCATCGCCGCCGAAATGGCGACCGAGCTGGAAAAGCCCCTGCAACCGCTGCTGGCGATGGCAATCTACTGCCTGCTGGTGGTGCTGACCTCCTGGCTCACCACCCACTCGGTGCGGATGCGCCGCTGGCTCACCGGGCGCACGCTGGTGCTGCTGCAAAACGGCACCCTCTACCGGGAAAATCTCAAGAAAGCCAAGCTGGACGTGAACGAATTTCTCACCCAGTGCCGAGACAGCGGCTATTTCGACCTCAACGAGATCCAGCTGGCGCTGTTGGAGACCACCGGGAAGATCAGTTTCCTGCCCAAAAGCGCCACGCATCCCGCCACCCCGCAGGATATGGGGGTGAGCGTCCCGCAGGCGCAGCCGCAGATCAACGTGATACTGGACGGCGAAACGCTGATGGACAATCTGGAGTATCTGGGCTATAACGAGGACTGGCTGGATCATCGGCTGGAGGAGCAAAACTACACCGTGGGGCAGATCTTTCTTGCCACCTGCGACCGGGAGGGCAGCCTCACCCTATTCCCCATGGAGCACAAGGCCATGACCCGGGATCTGTTTTTGTGAGCGGCGGGAGGCATACAGGCGCCGTGCGGTGCCGGAAAAGCGCCGCAATCATAACCGGCGGCTGAATTAAGCCCCATAAGGGCTTTTTACCGGCCGGAATCTAAACCCGGAAGAAGCTTTCGCTTGCATCCATTGCTCCGCCGCCCGAAAACGGGCAGCTGCCGTTTTTACCGGATGCATACGCATTTGCCGGATGGGTATTTCCGACCCGCTTGAAGCGAGAGCTTTTTACGGGATACCGCCACCGGCATAGCCGGGAACTCCCGAAGCCAATAAAGAGGACGGCTGTTGAAAGGATCAACAGCCGTCCTCTTTCGTTTTATGTCAGTCTGCAAACAGCGGGGTGGACAGATACCGGTCACCGGTATCCGGCAGCAGCGCTACAATGGTTTTGCCCGCATTCTCCGGGCGGCGAGCCAGCTCCAGCGCCGCCCACACGGCTGCTCCGGAGGAAATGCCCACCAGCACGCCCTCCTGCTTGCCGATCTCCTTGCCGGTGGCAAAGGCATCGTCGTTCTCTACGGCGATGATCTCATCGTACACGCCGGTATCCAGCACCTGCGGCACAAATCCGGCGCCGATGCCCTGAATCTTATGGGCGCCCGCCACACCGGTGGACAGCACCGCCGAACTCTTGGGCTCCACCGCCACCACCCGAACGGCGGGGTTCTTGGATTTCAGATACTTTCCGACGCCGGTAACGGTACCGCCGGTACCCACGCCCGCCACGAAAATATCCACTTTTCCGTCGGTATCCTCATAGATCTCCGGACCGGTGGTCTCAAAATGCGCCTTGGGATTGGCGGCATTGACAAACTGCCCCGGAATGAAGCTGTGGGGAATCTCCGCCGCCAGCTCCTCCGCCTTAGCGATAGCGCCCTTCATGCCCTTGGCGCCCTCGGTCAGCACCAACTCCGCACCGTAGGCTTTCATCAGCTGACGGCGCTCCACCGACATGGTCTCCGGCATCACGATGATAATACGGTAGCCACGGGCCGCCGCCACCGACGCCAGCCCGATGCCGGTATTGCCGGAGGTCGGCTCGATGATCACCGATTCCGGGGTCAGCCGTCCCTTTTCCTCCGCATCGTCGATCATCGCCTTGGCGATCCGATCCTTGACCGATCCGGCGGGATTAAAGTATTCCAGCTTTGCCAGCACCTTGGCCTTCAGGTCGTATTTTTTCTCCAGATGAGTCAGCTCCAGCAAAGGGGTCTTCCCAATCAGTTGATCTGCCGCTGTATAAATGTTTGCCATAACGCTCTCTCCTTATCTATCTCACTGTGATTGCACACTCATAACTCCGTATGGATCCGGGTCTCGCCTGTCTGTCCGCCTCGACATCGCTTCATTTGCCATCGTCCTCTCAATTCCTACTATTCCGATAGGTTCAATCGGATTGTCTTATTTATACCACCTTTTTTCGTGGTTGTCAATGGCTTTTTTCAAAAAAGGAGAATATTTTTTCTGCCCTTTACAGCCGCCGGGCAACATGCTATAATAAAGGCAACAACTGAAAGGAGCCGTTATTCTATGGAGTTTCTTTTTCTCGGGCTGCTGATCCTCATTCTGCTGATCATTCTCGCCAATATCAAGATCGTCCCCCAGTCCTCCCAGTATGTGATCGAGTTTCTGGGCAAGTACAAGACCACCTGGAGCGCCGGCCTGCACATCAAGGTGCCGCTGCTGGAGAAGATCTCCAAAAAGGTCACCCTCAAGGAGCAGGTGCTGGATTCCCCGCCCCAGCCGGTGATCACCAAGGATAATGTCACCATGCAGATCGACACGGTGGTGTATTTCCGTATCTTTGACGCCAAGCTGTATACCTACGGCGTGGTGAACCCCGTCAATGCGCTGGCCAATCTGACCGCCACCACCCTGCGGAACATCGTGGGCGAGCTGGAGCTGGACGGCACCCTCACCTCCCGGGATACCATCAACGGGAAGATGACCGCCATTCTGGACGAAGCCACCGACCAGTGGGGCATGAAGGTGTCCCGGGTGGAGCTGAAGAACATCATTCCCCCCGCCGAGATCCAGTCCGCCATGGAAAAGCAGATGAAGGCCGAACGGGATCGCCGGGAGACGCTGCTGCAGGCGGAGGGACACAAGGCCGCCGCCATCACCCGTGCCGAGGGCGATAAGATGGCGATGATCCTCGCCGCCGAGGGTGAGCGGGACGCCCGCATCGCCCGTGCCGAGGGCGAAGCCAAGGCGCTGCTGCTGGCGAAGCAGGCCGAGGCGGACGGCATCCGTGCCATCCGGGAGGCGGGCGCCGACGCCGCTGTGCTGGAGCTGAAAAAATACGAGGCGCTGGTGCAGCTGTCCAACGGCACCGCCGCCAAGCTGATCATCCCCACCGATGCCGTCAGCGCCACCACCCACAACGTGCTGTTCAGCGAGACCTCCGGGCTGGGTGACGTGACCCATTCCGCCCCCAAGCCCGTAGAGCCGCCCAAAGCCGACCCCTGCTGCGACGATTAAAGCCGCTGACAGAAATGAGCCGCCGCCGATGGCATCGGCGGCGGCATCCATTCGATCATACCGCAAGCCCCTTGCGTCACCGAAAAGCACCGGTTGCTTTTTCGGCCGATCCGCAAGGGGCTTGTTGTCTTTTTCCCACGGAAACGGTCAGAGCCCGCTGACCGCCATCGGGAGCTGCCCGCTTGCAGCGGGCGCTGCCGGAGCGGCATCAGGTGCTCGACAGACCGCTTTGGGCTATGCTCTTCACGAAACTCCTCTGGCAGAACACAAACAGGACGACCAGCGGCAAAGCCACAAAGATGCTCGCCGCACAGCGGGCAAACTGGGTGCTGACGTTATCGATATGGACCCCGACCCGCACCAGGATCGTCCCCATGGTATTAGCCAGCACCTTGGTGTCGATGAGATACAGGGACGTATAGGTGTTGTCCGTCCACTGCCAGCAGAAGGAAAACAGGAACACCGTCATCAGCATCGTGCGGGCATTGGGCAGCATGACCGAGAAAAAGGTGCGGAAGACGCCCGCTCCGTCGATATACGCCGCCTCCTCTATGGCGACGGACAGGCTCCGGAAATTCTGACGCATCAGGTAGATATACAGCCCCTCCCGGACTCCCAGCCCCGTAAAGGACAGGATCAGCAGCGGTAAGAATGTATCCACCAGCTGCAGAGAACCCAGGTGCATATTCACAAAGCTCTGATACTGTGCGATGCTGATCACCTGATAGGGCACCAGCAGCATGATGATCACAAAGGCAAAGGCTATATTTCTGCCGCGGAATTTGAACCTCGCCAGCCCGTATCCCACCAGAGTGCAGGAAAAGGTCTGGACGATCGCCACCAGCAGGGACAGTACCACGCTGTTGATGAGGCTTTCCGGCAGATACATCTGCTCAAACGCCTTTTTCCAATAATAGGTGGACGGATGCCGGGAAAGCAGCCGGACCGTATTATCCAATATGTCCTCCGGGCTCATCAGAGACAGCAGAAATTTGCTGAGGATCGGCTTCAGAATAATAAAGCTCAAGCCGAAAAGGATGAAAAAGCGCAATATGCCGTACAGGATCCTGCCGACCCGATACCGTCGATGTAACCGGTTTGTTTCGTTATTCACAGCCTATTCCCCTATCCTTCCGCATTGACCGTAAACTTTTTCAATATCAGCAACACCGCAACCGAAATGATCCCCAGCGCAAGCAGATACAGGAGGTTCATCGCCGTCGCCAGCGTAAACTGATTTTCCCCGAACGCCAGATCGTTGGCATAGGTCAGCAGCGTATTTCCGCTGTCCGCCGAGGCGGCGATGGTGTAGATCGCATTGACCGCTATCTGCGGGCTGATCATCGGGAGAGTGATCTTCCAGAAGGTCTCCCATTTGCTGCAGCCCTCGATCTGAGCCGCCTCGTATACCGAGGTGGGGATCTCCTGCAGCCCGGCCAGAAAAATGAATATCTGCAGACCGCTGGAGCGTGCCACCTCATACACATTGGACACCGTATCCACGACAATATCCGTAAGGACGCTGGGGAAGTTCATCTTCGTCAGCAGAGAGGACATATCCGCCAGCACGGCGGTTCCCGACACCATGCCGGTGTCGATCACCTGCCCGGCGCCGCTGTAGTACAGCGCAAAGCTGTCCGTCGCACTCAAGGCGCCGGCAGCCAGAATGACCGGCACAAAGAATATGACCCGGGCCAGGACCCGCCCGTGAAACCGCTGGTTCAGCAGGGTGGAGATGAACAGACTGTAGATCAGGATCACCGGAACCTGAATGATCATATTCCGCAGATTGGCGACCAGCAGCGGGACAAAGCTCGGATCCTCCGTGAGCGCCTCCTTATAGGCGTGAAACCCGGTAAACCGAAGGGCTGCGCCCACGTCGGAGGCGGCGCTGCTCACGGAATACCGAAAGGTCTGCACCAGATTCGGTAAAAACACAAAGCAGACGCCCAAGATCAGCGGAGCGATAAACACATAGCCGTAATAGGCTCTTTTTTCAAACAATGCGATCCTTTTCCGTTTCATAGCAAAGCCCTTTCGATACTCCACGGTACCGTTCCCTTTCTCCTGTATTCATCCTACGGCAAAATTCCAAGGCTGTACCGTAACGCCGTTCACGGTGACCTCCCGTTCCCCATAGTTTACATAGACCCGCACCCCATTAGCATAGGTGGAGCAGGTCACCTGCGGAGCGACCGACGCATAGTCCGTAAAGGCTGCCCCGGCAACGGCATTTTCCACGGTCTGCAGCCGCTGCGCCATCTCTATGAACCGGGCGAGCCGTGCTTCGTCCTGCATGGAATACCACAGGGCTTCATACTGGGTATTGGCAAGCAGGGAATCGGATTCGGTGATAAACACCCCATAGGGCGCCGCCCCCATGGCGGCGCTGTTCAAAATCGTGCGGACGCTGTCGGCAGCCATATTATACGGTGTGCCGGCATAGGATACCGCTCCGTGGATCACCATCTGATAGAAGGGCACCGCCCGTGCCTCGTCATCCAGAGCCGAATCGGTATCCGGCACCTGCAGCAGATGGGAGGCATACGGCAGCACATAGGCGTTTCCGTTGTCGAACGCCATACGGAACCCATCGTTTTCCGCAGCGCTCAGCGCCGTCTCCACATACCGGACGCTTTCCGTCCGGTCAATATCCCGGGTCTTGGCATAATCGCCGCCCAGCTGCAGACCGGTGCCGCCATAGGAGAGCCCCAAGCCGGCGGTGCCGTCCAGCGCTTTGGTCAAGGAGCTGCGGAACGCCGCCGTATACTCGGGAAACCGCAGGGGCGAGATCCAATACCGCTGCAGCCGGGTGGAATACTTTCTCGTGACGATATCGTGCTCTCCCCGGTAAGCAACCATGCGGTTCAAATACCGTGCCGCATCCTGAGACGGAGAGAACCCGTTCCCCCGGCGATAGGCGCACTGCATATCGGCATCCAGATACAGCTGCCCGCCGCTTTCGTTCAGCTGACGGCTCAGCTGCTCCAGCTCCTGCTGCGAGCCCACCTTTTTGCTCAAGGTATACTTGGTATAGGCGCCATGCTCATATCCGGCTGTGCCGTATCCGTGCAGCCGGACCACGATGTGATCCAGCCCCGCCTCCTGCAGAGCGGATACGGAGCGCATGATCCCGGAAAGGGTGGAGAGCACCGTCTTCTGCACATACGGAATACCCAAAAAGCTCTTCTGCTCGGTGATCATACATACATAATCCAGATATACCGACACAGCGGCATTCTCCTGCTCCGTCAGCGTGCCGTTTTCCAGCAGATATGCCCGATAGACGGCAGCCATATCCTCATAGGTGCTCTCTCCCTGCGGCAGCAGGATAAACCGGATCCGGGGAGAGGCGGCAATACGCTCGGCGGAAAACAGATTATAGATCGGGATGGACATGGAGGCACCGTAATCCGTCACATCGATCTTCCGGAGTGCAAAGGAGGCATACAGGTGATCGACCGGGTCCGCCGCACTGGAGGCGGTCAGATTCAGCTGCGCCACCTCCGCCGCCTGCTCGATGACCGCCAGCATACCGCCGTCCGGCAGGGAAGCACCGAAGACCGGCAGCGACAGGTTCTTTTCCAGCCGATCCAGACTCCCGTTATTCTCCGTGTAGTCCGGGCCGTAGTAGGAGAGGGACGTCAATTCCCCGCCGGAGCCGAGATCGATCAGGGCGCCGGAGCCGTCGGGGACAAAGTAATAGCCGTCGGCCTCCCGGGTGGCGGAAAAATATTCCAGCAGATCGATCTTCTGGAGCTTGTGGGCGGTGCTCTTCTCCTCGATCCGGTCCGACAGCACGGCGACGGAAAAGCCGTCGTCCTGCAGGGTGTATTCCACCGGCACCACAAATCCCGCCGTCTCCTCCGCCGTCTCCGAGAGATCGATCTTCAGCTTTTTCAGCATGGCCTCGTATTGGGCGTTGGTATAGCCCGCATCGGACAGATAGGTGCTGATGTCGTTTTTCTCGTTGGCCGTCAGGCCGTCCCCGAGAATATACAGCGGGGTATCCGACAGGATCGGATAGAGAGACAACTTATCCGCAAAATCCTCCGGCTTATCCTCCTGCGAATACAGGGTATAGTACCGCTCCATGCGGCGGCGGATGGCGCCGCTTTGTATCCCCTCGCAGATGGTGCGAAAGCTCTCCTCGTCCAGCACCAGCGGCAGCACCGTATCCATGGAGCCGAAACGGTAATACACACGCACAGCAGTGCCGTTGGAGCGGATGGAATAATTATCCATCGCCACGCTGTCCGCCGTGGAGTACATATAGTTGACGTCGGACTGCTCCTCATAGTAGTGCAGCGTCAGCTCCGAGCAGGAGCGGGCGGCGATCTCCTCGGCACCGAAGGCGATCTCCTCCGCAGGCACCGAGGAATAGACCCGCCCCGTGCGCTTATCGCAGACGGTGAAGTGGGTTGTGGCGGCATCCAGCGTAAACCGGATCCGGTCGTTTTCCAAAACGACATTTTCCTGCATTTCTTCCCAATCGCTGTCCGACGGGGATGCCGCAGGGGTGAGCTCTGTGTCCCCCTCCCGGGCGTCATGGGCGCAGCCGGTCAGGGGCAGCAGAATACAGGCACAAACAAGCAACAGACTGGTGATTCTTTTTCCAAGCGACATGGCCAAGCCTCCAAACCCCGGTATCAGTAGGATCGAAAAGTCATCTCGAGATACAGATTGTAAACAAACGAATAGATATTCTGGGCGATGCTGATCACCAGCAGCAGAATGAACACGATCAGGCAGATCCCGATCAGTATCAGGAGCAGGGTCAGTACCGTCTTGCCCAGCGAATAATCGTGGGTCATCATCACGGAAACGATCAGCAGGGCGATCACCCATCCCCAGATGACCGTCTCAAAGACCGTATAGAAGGGCAGCTCCGAGGCGGTCAGGATATTGGAGAACACCAGCATGGGAACGGCAAAGACCACATAGGGCTTTAACGCATAGCCGGTGGCAATGACGATATCCCGCATGGTGCCCTTGCCGTCCATCAGCGTGGTAAAGCACCAGTTGGCGATCACGAAGAACAGCAGCGGCAGAAGCAGCATCAGCACCCGGAACAGGACGTTGACCTCATCCGCCGTGACGCCGGTGGCTATATACCCGCCAAATTGCAGCCGGACAGCATACAGCAGAAAAAACAGGCCGATGATCCACAGCGCCGAGCGCAGATTCCCCCGCTTTTCGTGCTTCAGATCCCAAAACCCGTCAAAGGGGTGCAGCATCACATAGCTGCCGTAGCGGTAGCCCCGATACACCTCCGAGGTGCCGAGCCGTGCATGGAGCCGGCTCCGCCGGAAGCATTTTACGGCGCACACTGCCGCCGCTGCCGCTCCGGCAGCGATCAAAAATATCCACACAAAGTGATCCCGGACATATTCATCCCGCCAGGACTCAAACGCATCCGCATACAGCTCGTAAGCCCGCAGCTTTTTCAGGCGGGTCATCGCCTCCCGGTACTGATCGTTATGCAGCTCGATCCTCGCCAGCCCGATATCCCCCAGAACATACCCCGACGCCGCCTCCAGCACCGTATTCCATGCGGTCTCGGCCTCCTCGTAGTTTCCCGCATTGTATGCGGTCAGAGCCTGCCGGATATGCAGGGCAAAGGCGGTCTCCCGCAGCACCGTGACCGTCCCCTTGGTGCCGTCCAGCACGATCAACCGGCCGGCGCCGTCCCCGGACCCCGGCACATATTCCAAGGCATTGGCGTTGGCATAGGTGCCCTGTTGACCGCCGACGCCGCCGAAAGCGTAGAGGAGATACCCGTCCTCCGTATAGGCGTATATCTTTCCCTGCTTGGAGTCCACCGTATAGTACACATCCTCGTCGATCCGCCCGGAACGGTATAACGCCACATCCACAAAATAGGGGGTGTACGCATCCACCGCCTGCGACAGATACGGGGAGTCTCCGTACCAGCCCTGCCGGGGCCGGATCAGGATGTTGTCGCCGTCGCTGTTGATCTTGCCCACCGGCACCTCGTTGGAGGTGGCGGAGGTGACATATAGAAAGCCGTAGCTGTTCATGGTGACGGAGCTGTATTCGGTGGGAACATAGCTCTCCATGCGAGCCAGCTGCTCCTTGGTGGCGATCCGGCGCCAGAGCATTTCCAGAAAATTCGGCTCCACCTGCGGTGCACCCAAAAAGCTCTGGAATTCTCCGTTCTCATCCAGACAAAGGATCCCCTGATTGATGCCGGAGGCGATCACATACAGCTTCCGGGTCGCATCCACCGTCAGCTTTACGGGTAAATATTCAAAATCATCCTCTAAAACCGAGATGACGGGCTGCTCAAACAGACGGAGCGGTGTCACCGTGTCGCCTTGAAGCGCAAACGAGACGATCCGGTGATTGCCGGTATCCGCAACGTACAGCCGGCTCTCGTCCGCCCACACCCCCTGCGGACCGGAAAGGGCGGTCACGGCTCCGTCAACGGAGAATTCGGAGATCACCGCCAGCACCCGAAAGTCCAGATCGGTCATAAGCACCCGGTCGTTGCCGCTGTCGCTGATAAACAGCCGCCCGCTGCCGTTATAGCATATATCCCCCAGACTGTTGAAGGCCCGGTCCGTGATCCCGTCCCCGGTCACCACCTGCTCTATGCTAAACGCCGCCGGAATCGCCACGGGCTGATCCTTCATATTGTATATGTACGTCTGATACGGGGCGTCCGTCGGACACGCCGCAGCCGCCGATACATGCAGGGGAAACACAAGCACAAGCGCTATCATGCAGCCTATCCATAGCCGGCATTTTTTCATCAGATTCTCTCCTTTTTACACAGGCAGCCTATCGTGCTGGCGGCGCTGTCCTTCCGCTTTCCGCCGCAGCGCTCCGCACCTGCCGCAAAGGCGGCTAAAGCGCCGCTTCCTTCCATGGCGCCGTCAATCCTTCATTCCGGAGGATGACATGGTCTCAATGATATTGCCCTGGCTGAACAGGAATATCAGGATCGGCACGATCATCATAAACACCGAAACGGCAGCGCCGACGCCGGCACGGGCGATATTGACCGTCAGTCCGGTGCCCTGGATCTGGGTGAGCGCATACGCCAGCGTTTTCAACTCTTCCTTATAGATGAAGTTGTTATCGCCGATCGGCCACAGATTCTGTACGGTCAGCAGGAGCAGCGTCATCCAGGCGGAGCGCACATTCGGCATGACGATGCGCCAGAAGGTCTTCCATTGGTCAGCGCCGTCGATCCGTGCCGCCTCCAGCAGCGAGTCGGGGATCTGCTCCATGAACTGCTTCATCAGATACAGCCCCAGCGACATACCGAAGGCCGGAACGATCAGCGCCGCATAGGTGTCGATCCAGTGCAGCCTGGACATGACCAGATAGTTCGGGATCGCCGTCACCGTGGCATTGAACATCAGGGAGAACACCACAATGCTGAACAGCAGATTTTTGCCCGGAAACCGCTTCTTCGCCAGCGGATAGGCGCACATGGAGGACAGAATGATGTGCCCGGCAGCCCCCACGCCCGTGACGAAAAAGCTATTGAAAATATACCGCAAAAAGGGCACGTTGGAGGACGCCATCACCGTGAACATATCCCGGAAATTCCCCAGCGTGGGGTTGGCGGGGATCAGCTTCGGCGGGAATGCAAACAGCTCATCCTGCGGCTTAAAGGCGTTGGAAATAATGTACGCCATAGGTAAGGCGACGCACACGGCAAAGATCGACAGGATCAGTATGATGAAAAAGGTTCCCGCCCGGGAGCGGTTTGCCTTTTTGCTGTGGTTCAGCCTGTGAAGCACGGAAAACACCGTCTTCTTCGGCACTTCGCTTTTCGGAACAGCCTGCGTATACATAGACGAAACACCTCCCTTATCAGGTCTTCTCCGCCAGGAGCCTTTGCACGATCAAATTGGAGCCGAGCATGATCAGAAACAGCACCGTGGCGATCGCCGACGCATACCCCATCTCAAACCGGACGTTTCCGTAATCCTGCAGAAGATGGACCAGCGTATAAACGGCGTAGTTGGTGCTGGGAAAGCCGTAGATCGCACTGAGCACATCGCCGGTGCCGAAGGCGCTGGTGATGCTCATGACGGCGCCGAACATCAGCTGGGGCTTCATGGAGGGGAGGGTGATATACCACATCTCCTGATAGCGATTTTTGATGCCGTCGATGGCAGCCGCCTCGTATAAGCGCTGATCCACATTCTTGAACCCGGCGATAAAGGACAGGAACCCGGCGCCGAAGCTCATCCACAGCATCACCACGACGGCGGAGGGCAGCATATAATCGGCGTCGGTCAGCCACTGAATGGGCTTGTAAATGATCCCCAGATCCAGCAGCGTTCCGTTCAATATGCCGTAGGTATCGCCGCTGTAAATGATCGTCCATATGGCGTAGGCGCCGCCGCTGATCGCCGGGGCATAAAACAGCAGCGTCAGCACAGAGCGGGTCCTGTTGCCCAGCTCGTTGAGCAGCCACGCCAGCAGCAGGCTCAGGAAGAACCCCACCGGACCGATCAGCACGGCAAAAAGCAGCGTGTTCTTCAGCGCCAGCGGGAACAGAGAGTCGTCCATCAGCAGCCGGAAATAATTGCGCAGCCCGACAAAGGACGGCCAATGGATGGCGTCAAAGTTTGTAAAGGACAGCACCATCGAGATCAACACCGGCAGCAAAACGAACGCAAAGAATATCAGCATATAGGGAAATACAAACAGATAATCCTCGCCGTAGCGTGACCAGAACAGCCGCAGCCTTTTGGAATGCTTACCCTTGGTCATACAGAACCTTCCTTTTTCATCTTACTCTAAGCCGTATTCTTCCCGCTTGTTCTTCATCTCACGGTCGATATTCTCCGCTACGCTGTTCATGCTTTCCCGGACATCCACATCGTTATACACGATATCCCGGTATGCAAAGTTGAAGAGCCGCTCCGAGAAATAGCCGCCGGGCACCTGAGGATACTCCTTCAGGTGCTCCACCTGAAAGAGCATGCTGCCCCGCATATCCGGATCCCACCGCACCTGCCGGATCGCCTGCCGGTTCGCCGTATTGTAGCGGGAGGAGGTGCCCACCACCGCCTCCAGCCGTCTGCCGAAGGAATCCTGTGTCTGGGCGGAGGTCCACCACTGCAGGAACGTCCACGCCGCCTGCGGCTGATCGGTGCCCTGCATGATCACCGTGCCGTTGACCGTAGCCACGGAGGCGTGGTTCACGGTTCCGTCCGCCTGCACCGTGCCGGGCACCGGCAGCATCCCCCACAGCCCCTTGATCTCAGGGGCAAACAGGGTCAGGGTGTTATACGCCGTAAAATCGGTCACGGCAATGGGCATTTCGCCCGTGCGGAAGCGGTTGGCAAAGTCGAAGGCAAGAGGAACGCCGTACTGCTTATACAGCATGGTAAACAGCTTCATGCTTTCGACGGCTTCACTTTCAGCCAGCCCGGAGCTTTTTCCGTCGGCGGTATACAGCCAGCCGTCCGTCTGGTAGAGGAACGGCAGATAATTCTGGATCGTGGGCAGGATGCCAAACGCCAGTGAGCTCTTTTTCAGCTTGGGCAGCACGGAATTCAGTACCGATTCCCAGGTGTCCAGCTCCTCCAGCGGGATACCCAGCTCCTGCAGGATATCCTTCCGGTAGAACAGCATCGCCCACGTCTGGGTCTCCGGCAGTGCATACAGCCCGCCGTTAAAGCGAAAGGTGTTGACTGCGTAATCGTAGAATTCCTCACACACCGCCGGGGCATCGGCAAACGACGAGAGGTCGTATACCGCCTCCCGCAGCGCCAGATTGTTCACATCCGATGCCAGCATCCCCAGCGACACGTCCGGCCCCTTGCCGGCTAAGATCGCCGGCAGCAGAGCCCTAGCCGATACCAGCTGCACCTCCACGGCAATATCGTTCTTAGGGGTGAAATCGCTGACGATGCTTTGGCGGAGGAGCTGC
The DNA here is from genome assembly GCA_934630515.1 of uncultured Eubacteriales bacterium. GTDB lineage: Bacteria > Bacillota > Clostridia > Oscillospirales > Acutalibacteraceae > UBA5905. The sequence continues at coordinate 94,533 of CAKTVV010000006.1, forward strand.
GCCTGATCCTGGGAGGTGGTCATCCACACCTTGATGGAGGTATCGGCGGCGGTATCCATCTGCCCGATGGATTCATAGTCCGCCACAAAGGAGTAGGCAAAGCCCTTTATGTAATGGGAGGCCAGCGCAAAGAAGCCAGCCTCACCCCGGGGCAGCGCCGCCTCGGCAGAGGAGAGCCGCAGCCAGTCCAGCTCCAGCGGCTGTCCCCGCTGGGTGTTGATCCAGGTGCCGAAGGAGGCGATCGTGTCCTTATAGCTGGTGAGCCGCACGGCGATCGTGTCGGTATCCTCCAGCATCAGCTCCAGCTGTGTGTACAGCCGCTTGATGTCGGCGACGGAGCGGGTGCTGCCGTCGATCTGCGCCACCTGCTGCTCCAGCGCCCGGAGCTTTTGGCTCATCTCCTCCATCTGCCCGATGACCTCGGGGATCATCTTATCCAGCTTATAGTCCCGATACCGGTCGGGATTGGCACCCGTGATGGCAATAATGGAGCGATAGATGCCGTTCAGCTCGTTCAGATACCCGGAGGCAAGGGAAATGATCTCATTATAGTCGCCGGCTCCCACCGTCAGCCGCAGAGTGTGCCAGCCCTCCTCCAGATACAGCTCAAAGGGTGCTCCGGCGGCATCCGCAAACCACTCCGTCTGCCACACCGACGCATACGGGAACTGCCAGTTATCCGCCTCGGCAAAGGGAGCCGCCCCGTCGATCCGGATCTCCCGGACGCTGGCGGAGTCATTCTTCAGCGCCTGCTTAAAATGCGCAGACAGGGCATACAAACCGCTTTCGGGGGCATAAAAGGACCATTGCGCCCACTGTCCCGCATTGGTCCACTGGTTGCCGCCGATGGTGTTATAGACGATCGTGGAATGGCTGTACGGCTGCACCGTGGGCGAGGTCTTATCTGCCAGAGGAAACAGCATCTGGGTGGATTTCACATCGGCGTCCTCCCCCTGCAGCACCACGACCGCCTGTGCCGAGACCCGGTTTTTCTCCGGATAGGCGGCATAGGCAGCGGTATAGGCAGGGGCGGCGGTATCGGATACCGGCTCAAAGGAAAGCCTGCCGATCGTCATAGGCTCCAATACGCCCTCCATGCAGACGGTGTGCCGCCCGGCAGACAGATAAAACTGCAGAGGACCCCGCCACAGACCAGAGGGATCGATGGCGTACTGCTCGATCCAGGCGGGCACCTCCACCTGCTCGATGAGGAGCTGATTGCCTTGGGTATCGTATTGGATATTCTCTTTGGAATTGGACCACAGCCGTGGAAAGGAGAGCCGCTCCGCCTCGCTGAAGGGCGGTGCGCCGTCGATGGTCAGCCGCCGCTCGATGGCGCCGACGCCGCCGCTTTCCGGATAGTATTCCAGCAGCAGGGTGTACAGACCCGTTTCCGGCACATCCACCGTCCAGCTGACGGCGCTCGTTTCATCGGTATAGAGCACCGCCCCGGCGTGCTCCTTGTAATCGGAGAGGAGTCTGGCGGTGCCGTCCGCCGCCAGAGCCGCCTTTTCCGCCGCCAGCACGATCGGCTCGTCCGGACAGACTGCGCCGCTGTACCGGCGGATGTATTCGCTGTAAGAGGCTGCGTCATTCATTGTGACTTCGACAGCTGCACTGACTGCGGCAGTCTCATCTGCGGCAGCCGACAGAGGAAATATCAGCACCGCAGCAGCCGTCATCGACACTGAAGCTATCGAACTCACGATCAATCGCCATGTTCTTTTCAAAAAAGTCTGTCTGTTCAACGCAGTTTCCTCCCGCATGACTCTGTGGGCGGCACCTATGCTTCCGCTCTGCAGAAGCATAGGTGCCGCAAGCTCCATCAATTAAACATATCGTTTATCGCCTTGTCGAAATTGCCCTTGATACTTTCTACGGCAGCGCTGACGGTCTTTCCGGAAGACCAGAACATCGGCTCATACATCACCTTGTTTTCAAAGCTGCTGAACACGTTGGGCATACCCAGTCCATGATCCACCACCATGTTATTCAGCAGATCCACATATACGCCCAGCGATTTGGTATCGTTATTCTGGAAATAATCCAGCTGCACCTCATCCTGCCACCAGTTGTTTCCGCTGTAGCCAGCAGGCGTCTCGGAGAGGGCATTGAAGATCTTGGCGGTGAAATCCAGCTCCTTGTTGGTGGAGGTCACGAACCAGACCCGGGCGTGACCGCTGGAGGAGGTGTACCGGGTGCCGGAGGGACCCAGCGGCACCGGCAGCAGACCGTAGTCGAAATTCTTCACCTGTGGACGGATGCGCTGGTTCAGCACCCAGGAATCCTCCATCAGGAAGGTCAGCTTGCCCTGAATGAACTGATTGATATAGTCCGGCATGCTGGAGGCATAGCTATCCCGCTTGAACATCCCGGTGGTGGTGGAAAACACCTTGTCCGTGTTGATCAGCTGATTCATGAACTCCAGCGCCTTCACCACATTCTGCGAGGAATAGGTGGGGGTCGCCTTTCCGTTGCCGTTCAGGGTCACGATCTGGGCGTTGTTGGCAGCCATGAGCATTTCCATGACGTATTCCGGGTTGCCGCCCACGCCGTAGACCCCGTTGCCGGCGTCGGTGGTGCGCTTGGCATAATCCAGGAAGGTGGCATAATCCCATTTCTTCTGCGCTACCAGATCGTAGATCTGATCCGGGTCGATGCCCTTCTGCTTCAGCAGGTTCTTATTCATCACCATGCAATACCGCAGCTCCGGGGGCTTCTCGAATTGCAGACCGTAGTAGTTTCCGCCGATCTTGGCGGCGCTGGTATAGCCGGAAAGGAAGTTGACATGGTTGACATTGACACCGTCGATCTGGTTCCACGGCTTGAGATAGCCCGCCGAGATCATCGCCGGCAGCCGCCGCACATCCGTCTCCAGAATGTTGGCGACCGGCTTCCCTGCCCGGATAAACGATGCCAGCGAGTCCGCATTCACCTCAAGGGTATTGATGATCTTGATGGTGACGCCGTACTGCTTCTCCACCTCACGCATCCGCTTGAAAAAGACCTGCTCAAACAACGTGTTGTCCTCGGACTCCTTGGAGGGCAGATAGGACGAGCAGATGGTAAAGGTCTTGCCCTTGGTTTTTACGTCGTCCAGATTTTTGCTGCTGTTTGCGTCTCCGGTGGATGTGTTTTTGTTGCCGGAGTTGTTTTTGCCCGAGGAAGTATTGCCGGAGCTTTGGGACTCTCCGTCGGCGTCACCGGCGGTGCTTTCCCCCGTGCTGTTTTCCCGGTCTACCGGACGCAGGACCGTGCTGTACTCAAATTCGTCGCTGCTGTCCGGCGACTCGTGGTTGCCGCAGCCCGCCATGGCGGCGCCGATCAACACCAGACACAAAGCCACCGATAGAATGCGAGCGAAGGATCTCCACCTGTTTTTTTGCATTTTCATCACTCCAAACTCTTTAATAAGGCTCTATTGCAGACAGCTGTCTGACCGACTAAAAAATGGCATGCTCTGGGGGGACCTGCCTGCTTTTGCGGATCAGGCAAATTCCGTCGCAGCCAAAAGGGATAAAGCTGTAGCTGTCCGTCCAGCTGCTGTCCCCCGTCACCTCCGGCGAAACAAAATCCTCAAAGCCCACCTTGCCGGCAAAGGTGTTCGGTCCTACCATCGCCGTGGTACGCTGCACATGATGATGGGGGCCCAGCAGATTGCGGTTATGCCCGATCAGCGTGACCTCGATCCGGTTGACGCCCTCGTGCAGCTGCCCGGTGATGTCGATATCCTCTCCCAGCAGCGAGGCGATCCGGCACCTTTCGCCCACACGGATCTCCGCCGCCGCCGCCCGTGGATCCTTGAGCCGCAGGCATATCCGCTCGTCGGCGCCGGCGCCGTCGGCGGTAAAGGTATAGCGCACGCTCCCCCGATAAAACCAGGCTCCCTGCTCCGGGATCGAGCCAAGCCGCTTCGGCGTGGGCGGAGCCAGCCGGAAGGTGCCCGCCGGTATGCAATAGCTATTGGTATTATAGGACACGGCAGCGTCGGTTTCAACATCAAACTGACCGGTCAAATAAATGCAGTCCGGCTCAATGGGGTAACAGAAGCGGTTTTTCTCATTTTCAAAGCCGTCCAGCAGCGAGGTGTCGCAATCCCGCTCCTCGCTTTGATAGGACAGGACGATCTGATTCTCCCCAGGCTGCAGCAGCGCCCCGATGGCATACCGGCCGAAGCCCCTGTCGATCCAATAGCCCGCACGGCTCTGGGTCACCGGCTGCCCGTTCACCTCGATAGACACGACGTGTTCATCCTCTGCGACCAGCGAAATGCCGCCGGCATCCAGCGCCGCATCGCAGTATACCGTATAGCTCACCCGGATCGGCACGGTCGCCTGCGAGGGATATTTTTTCAGCTCCTGATACAGCCAGTCAATGGCACGGACGATGGGCTGCGGCTCCGTGTAGGGCTGACCGTTTACGGAAAACCGGGCATAGTCCAGCGTATAGGCGTTTTCGTCGCACAGCTCCACATCCAGCCGGTCGATGGGCCGAAGCCCCACCGTCTCCCAAAGCTCCGGCGGTGCGGCGGGCTGCCGGAGCAGCTCGATCACCGTGTTGCCGCCGCTGGGCAGCTCGGCGTGGATCAGCAGAACGCCCTCGTCCGGCAGCGCCTTTAAGCTGCGGGCGCAGCCGGTCGCCGGATCGATCCGATACGCCGCATAGTCCTCCGGCGCATCCAGCGGCACCGCAACTACCACCGGTCCGGGCTTACAGTCCACGCTGCTCCAGATATGGAGACGCTTTCCGTTCTCCAGTGTCCGGGCGTGAACAATGGCGCCTTGGCGCAGATGCTTGCTGCCCGGCTCATAGAGCGCCGCCGGGCGCTGCAGCCCCAGACGCCGGATCAGCTTCTCCAGCATCGCCCGGCGGTTCTGCACCACCAGCCCCGGCGGCACCGCACCGGGCTTGCCGTCCACCAACGACGGCTTTTCGGTCACATACACCACCGTGCCGCCCGCCTGCTCAAAGAGCGTCAGCAGCTCCACCGTCGTCCCCCGCAGCATCGCCGTTTCAGACACGAACACCTGCCGATACGCCGCATTGCCGATGCAGAAGGCGCCGTTGCGGACGCATCCGGCGTCGGCGATGAGCGTCTCGTCGCCCAGCTCACAATCCAGCTGCAGCTCCAACAGATTTTCCAGCAGCATACGGTATTCACAGGAAAGGCGGACCGAGCGGTTCTCGTAGTCGGCGGCGTAGTAGGCGGCAACGCTGTCCGTCGGTGCGATGATCAGCGTATGTACCTCCCGGACGCCCTCCGTCATCAGGCGATCCAGACGGTCGATATAGCCCGTCACCGCCGGAAACTGCTGCCACCACGGCTCCTGATAGGAGAAAAAGGCAGGATAGTCCCGCTTGCGTCTGCCGACGATCGAATAGGCGGACAAATGGAAGCAGGGCTTGGTGATCCCCAGCACGGAGAGCCGTCCCCAGCAATACAGCAGATCCTCAAAGGTAATGTCCCACCCGGCGCAGCCGAACACCTCGCAGAGCGCACCGGCCTTTCCCAGCTGGTTGGCGACGCTGGATACCTGCTTGGCTAAGACCGGGCTAGCGGTCCGCCGCCCCAGACAGTCGATCCCGGGCAGCTGCATGGCTGCATATTGGCGCATGACGCCGCTGTTGGAGCCCATCTGGGAAAACAGACCGTCCTCCTCGCTGAAATGCCCGGTAAGCATGACCCCGTTTTCGGCGCACCACTCTGCGATCTGGCAGGTGAATGACCGATAGAACAGCTCATTGGCCAAAGAGCGGAACCGCAGCCGGAACTGCTGCCAATCGCCCGTCTCCTCCCACAGCATATACAGCCCGTCGCCTATGTCTCCGCCGTATTTCTGCTGCCAGGCAGCCGCCAGAGCCGGACTCCACGGGAAGGTGCGGATCTGCGGCTCATCGGTGAAAAAGCCCTTGATCACCGTGCCGAAGTAGGCTCCGAAATGCCGCTTATACGGCTCATAGGTGGAGTCGATGAACACCCGGACGGCTTCCTCCGACAGCAGATCCGCATAATTCCGATCCACCGTACAGGTGCAGAACAGATCCGCACCGTCGGTCTGGTCTGCGGGGAGCCGGCGATAGCCGTCCGACTGCTTCTGATACGCCGCCACGATCGGCGCCCCCGGCGCAGCGCTGCCTCTGGAAAGCTGCAAGCCCTTGATCCAGAAGTCCTCGCCGCACGCCGTCACCCTGCCGCCGCCAAAGCCGCTGGGCCAGCCGTCCTCGTCGTATATCCACAGCTCCAGCTGCAGGCGCTTCGCCTCCTTCACCACCACGGTATACAGCTCAAACCATTCTTTCCCCAGATAGGGTATCCGCAGACCGCACCGGGAATGGACGATCACGCCCGTAAACCGGCCATCGGCAAATTCCTCCAGCTGGCGGCAGATCTCCTCCCGGGTGATGTGATCGTTCCAGCTCCAAAAGCAGACCGAGCCGGTGGCCGTTGATAAATTCGCTTGTAGGTTTTTGTCAGGTTTCATATTTTGTCCTCTTTATTTGAGCCGGGATGACGGCGGCATCGCCTCTGAAGCGCCGGCAAAACGACAGCCCGCCTCCCCGCACCGGAATGTGCCCCGTCCAAAGCCGGGACGGCGCATTCCGACGGGGGTGCTGTCTGCCGGAGCCCGGAAGCGCTTCCATCGGAACGGAAGCCGCCCCTGTCGCTCCTGTGCTCTGTGTTGGCAGCGCCTCAGCTGTTGGCGGGCGGCTGCGCCTTTTTCTTTTTGCGCACCAGCACGACCGTCACCGCCGCTCCCCCGAGGAGAACCACCGCAGCGGCAGCCACCGCCAGGATCACCCCGACAGAATTGCTCTGGGTGTTTTTATCCTTTTTGGACTTCTTGATCTTGACGACCTCCTCCACATATTCCTGCTCCGGATCGCTGGTCGTGTCGGAGAGGTCGCCGTCAGCGCCGCTTTCCGTGTCCGCAGGCGCCGAATCGGGCTCGGAGACCGTATCGCCCGGCGTATTATCGGCGTCGTTCGTCTTTGTCGGGATCTTATCGGACGCCTTAACGACCAGCACCCGCTGATCGGCAAAAGGCACATTCACCGTAAACTTGGCGACAGCGGCGGCAGAGCCCTGCACGATCAGCTCGCCGGTCTCGGCATCGGTGACCGTATAGCGGCGGTAGTTCTGCAGCTCCGTTTCTTCAAACGGTACATATACCGTCATGTCCGCATCCGTGTTCTCGGTGTTGTAGTTGGGGATCACCAGCATCGCCGTATCCCCGGCATACCGGGCATAGGGCTGCAGATCCAGACAGCCGGTCACATTCACCTTACAGATGTTGGTTTTGGTGAATTCATCGGGATAGTAGGTGAAGATCTCCGGATACTGTCTGCGGATCCGCAGCATGGCTTTTACATCCTCATAGAATGCCCGGTTCTCTTTGTTGTTGATAGAATTCCAATCGATCTCATCAAAATACAGCACGTTGGAGCCGGCACGGCTTTCGTTCCATTCCTCACCCAGATACCAGAGGGGAATGAAAGGGGTGAAGATCCCCTGATAGCCGATCGCCAGACGGTTGCCGCACACAACGCCGTACCAGTTGTCGTGACAGGAGAGCGCATTGGTATAGTAGCGATAGGCGCCGCCAAAGCCCATGGTCTGGGAGGCTTCGCTGCCGATATGCTCTCCCTTCTTGATGCTGTCCACGATGTTGTAGTCGTTGATGAACCACCACACCGGGGTCTGGGAATTATACACGTCGGCGGACACAGTCCCGGTGACGCCGCCCTGCTCCACATCGTATACGCCGCCACGGTCATTATCCGCTTCACCGATGGTGAATATCTTTCTACCCTGCTTCAGCAGGCGGCTGCGGATCTCGCCGTCCACCTTGTAGCCGGCATAGCTGGGCTCCAGGTCATAGCGAAAGCCGTCGCAGCCGGTCTTCAGGGCGATCCCCACCACCTCGTTCGTGTACCATTCCACAAACTCGTCGTTGCTGAAGTTGAACTCCCGGCCGCCCCAGACCGAATTGGCGGTGTACCAGTCCGGGTGCTCGGTGAACAGCGGGCTTTCATTGACCGTTCCCCAGGAAATGACATCCAGGAAAATACGGATATTGCGCTTGTGCGCCTCGTCGATAAAGGTCTTGAGCCGCTTCCAGCCCTCCGTGTAGTCGTCGGTCCCCGTGATGACGGGGTCGATGGTGTGCGGACCCATGTTGGAATAGCCGTTTCCGGTCTTGCCCGGATCGTACACCGGACACACCCACAGGCCGTTGACGCCCATCTCGGCATAGTGATCCAGAACGGAGACAGCTGCCTGCAGCGTGCCCTCCTTGGTCGCCGTAGCGATGCGGAGCTCGCCCAGGATCAGCGAGCTGACCCAGTCCGGTGTGCCGTTTGCGTCCAACTCCACCTGACTGTCCGGCACGATCGCCGGGATCAGAGCGGAGTTATCGATATAGCCGTCCTTGCGGCTGTCCGCCGCCCCGGCGGCGCTGATGGAAATGATCGCCGTGCTCAATAAAGCGAGCGCCAGGGCAAGGGATATAAGTTTTTTCAGCATGATTTTGTACCCCCTTCACGAAGCGAATCGCCCGCTTCCGCACTTTTCCTTTTTAGCAGCCAGCTGCCAGCTGCGGCAGCCAGACCGAGAATGGGCAGCAGCAGCCAGATATACGGAAGCGTCTCTCCGGTCTTCGGGCTTGCGGCATTTCCCTGCTCGCCGCTTGCATCGGACGACGCTTCACCGCCCCAGGAGGTATCCTCCTTCAGCAGCTCATACACCTGTGTCAGCGCCTTTTCCAGAATATTCTGGTTATCCACCAGAGACCGCAGCGTGCGGGACAGCGCCCGATAGCTTGCCAGCACCTCATTCACCATATCGATATCGTCCCGGGTGATGACGGAGGGCAATGCGGCGATCAGCGCCTTGACCCGCTCCACCTTTTTCAGCATAGCCGTCTGGCACACACCGATCAGATCCAGCGAGAAGGTGCAGGTGGCAGTCGTTTCCGTGGTCCACGGGCAGAGCATAATGCTGCAGCCGGCGGGGTTGGTCAGCAGCTTGGCGGCGGCGATATCCTCCGCCGAGAGCGTCCCCTGCAGCTCCTGCCCGGCTGTGCGTACCGTGAGCGTGAAGCCGGCATTTTCGCCGTTGGCGCTCAGCTCATAGGAGAAGCGCTTGCCCCGGAGCTTCTCCAGCTTCAGGTATTCGCTCTGGATCAGAACGTGTCCGCTGGGATAGGCCGTCAGTGTACCGGCGGCAGGATCCAGCACCAGCGCCAGCGGCGGGTTGGCGGGATCGTACTGGATCCCGTAGAAGCCGGAATCCTTGCCCAGCAGCACGGCAAACCGGCTGTTTTCTGCATAGACAGCCTCCAGATCGTCGAACTGCAGCAGCAGATCCGTCATATCCACCTTTTTGCTGTAGCCCTCCCGGTGGCCGCTCACCGCACCGATGAATTCCAGATGCAGACCGCCGGTCTCTACGTTGGAGGCACGCATATTATTCACCCAGTCCACCCGCACGGTCTTCTGGATCGCCTCCGCCGTGCTGCCGGTATGCCGTGAATCGGCGACGGTGATATAGGTCAGCGCCCGATCGGCTTTGACGGCGAGGTCACGGTAATCCTCCTCCGCCTTCCGCAGAACGCCGTAGTTGGTCACCGCCTCTTTTTCTTCCTTGTTCAGCTGCTCATAGGCTTTTCTGGCTGCCCGGATCGGCGTGCCGTTCTCCAGAGAGACCGTCCCGATGGAGTCGATCATCCGGATCACGTCCGCCACGGCCGTCACATCCACCAGCGTCAGCTGACGGACGCCGATATAGTCGATCTGGGTCCGGGAGAAACCGCCGGAGTTCACGCTGACCTCGATCTTGCCCACATTCGTGATCGCCTTTGCCTGATCCATTACCTCCTTGGAGATAACGCCGGTATAGGTGGCATCGTCCACCGAAACCGTAAAGTCATAGCCATATTGCGCATTGATGGCAAAGGTATAGGTGAAGTAGGCACGCTCAGACAGCGTGATATTTTGAATCAGATCCGTTTCCGTAGCCACGCCCGCATCATCCAGCGTCACGGCGAAAATGCGCTTTTGCGCCGCATCGTAGCGGATGGCGAGGCTGCGGGTACCGGCGCCGAACTGCGGAGGATAACTGGAGCCTGTATCCGCTATCGTAATGCCGAAGCCGGTACCCCGGAAGCCACGGAAATGCAGCTGCATTCCCTTGAGGTTCATGGTCTCTTTATAGCCCTCACGCACGTTGGCCTCGGTGGTGTTGAAGTTAAAGCGCACGCCCTTCTTTAGATCCGTCGCCGCCATAAAGCCGGCGTCCGTCCAGGCCTTCAGTGTGCTTTGCTCATGCTGGTTCGGGTTGCTGTGGATCTTCAACAGGCTCTTATTCAGATAGATCACACCGTCGATGAGCTCAATATCCGGATCGGTCTCCTCCAGCCGACGGAGACCGATGAAGTCGATGGTGAAGCTATCGCCCGTCGTCACCGGGTTCACCGACATCTCCACGGCGCCGAAGTCGCTGACGCCGCAGGCGCTGATCACGTTCGCCGGGATCGTGCCGGTGTAGGCGTTCTCTCCGGCGGTGACCTTCAGGGTGTAGCCGCCCTGCTTGTTATCCTCAAAATAGTAGGTGAACAGATTATCCTCCAGCACCTGCGGCGCAATGCCGGTGATCACATCCGCCGTAGTGCCGTCATTGGCTTGGGCGTAAATCTTCTGCCCAGACGCCGAGTAAGCCAGCATCAGGGTGTTGGGGCCGAAAGCGATGGGATAGATGTTATCCTGATTGCCGAACACCAGCCCGAAATCGCCGCCCTTTAAGCGCCGGAAGGTCAGCTCCGTCCGGTCGAGGGCGAGCTTGTCGGCGTAGCCCTCCCGGTGTCCCACAGCCACGGCATTGCTGAACGCCATGCGCACGCCGGTCTTCAGATTCGTCACGATCAGACCGCCGCTCTGCGCCCACGCCTGCTTGGTGCCGATGATCTCGCTGTTGGTAGAGCCGTAGATCTTCAACTTGGACGTATCCAGATAGGTCACGCCCTCGATCCGGGTGATATCCGGGTCGGAATCCTCCAGCCGACGGAGACCGATGAAGTCGATGGTGAAGCTATCGCCCGTCGTCACCGGGTTCACCGACATCTCCACGGCGCCGAAGTCGCTGACGCCGCAGGCGCTGATCACGTTCGCCGGGATCGTGCCGGTGTAGGCGTTCTCTCCGGCGGTGACCTTCAGGGTGTAGCCGCCCTGCTTGTTATCCTCAAAATAGTAGGTGAACAGATTATCCTCCAGCACCTGCGGCGCAATGCCGGTGATCACATCCGCCGTAGTGCCGTCATTGGCTTGGGCGTAAATCTTCTGCCCAGACGCCGAGTAAGCCAGCATCAGGGTGTTGGGGCCGAAAGCGATGGGATAGATGTTATCCTGATTGCCGAACACCAGCCCGAAATCGCCGCCCTTTAAGCGCCGGAAGGTCAGCTCCGTCCGGTCGAGGGCGAGCTTGTCGGCGTAGCCCTCCCGGTGTCCCACAGCCACGGCATTGCTGAACGCCATGCGCACGCCGGTCTTCAGATTCGTCACGATCAGACCGCCGCTCTGCGCCCACGCCTGCTTGGTGCCGATGATCTCGCTGTTGGTAGAGCCGTAGATCTTCAACTTGGACGTATCCAGATAGGTCACGCCCTCGATCCGGGTGATATCCGGGTCGGAATCCTCCAGCCGACGGAGACCGATGAAGTCGATGGTGAAGCTATCGCCCGTCGTCACCGGGTTCACCGACATCTCCACGGCGCCGAAGTCGCTGACGCCGCAGGCGCTGATCACGTTCGCCGGGATCGTGCCGGTGTAGGCGTTCTCTCCGGCGGTGACCTTCAGGGTGTAGCCGCCCTGCTTGTTATCCTCAAAATAGTAGGTGAACAGATTATCCTCCAGCACCTGCGGCGCAATGCCGGTGATCACATCCGCCGTAGTGCCGTCATTGGCTTGGGCGTAAATCTTCTGCCCAGACGCCGAGTAAGCCAGCATCAGGGTGTTGGGGCCGAAAGCGATGGGATAGATGTTATCCTGATTGCCGAACACCAGCCCGAAATCGCCGCCCTTTAAGCGCCGGAAGGTCAGCTCCGTCCGGTCGAGGGCGAGCTTGTCGGCGTAGCCCTCCCGGTGTCCCACAGCCACGGCATTGCTGAACGCCATGCGCACGCCGGTCTTCAGATTCGTCACGATCAGACCGCCGCTCTGCGCCCACGCCTGCTTGGTGCCGATGATCTCGCTGTTGGTAGAGCCGTAGATCTTCAACTTGGACGTATCCAGATAGGTCACGCCCTCGATCCGGGTGATATCCGGGTCGGAATCCTCCGCCTCGCCGGACTCACCCTCTGCAGAGGAAAAGTATTCCACCACGTCGATCATAAACTCCGCCATCCCCGGCATACCGGCTCCCTCCGGGATCGCCGGCGTGATGACCAGCTTCGCCTGATTCGGATCCGTCAGGAACGGAGAGCCCTCCACACAGGCGGCGGGGAGCGTGCCGATCAGCGGCTCTTTTCCCTCGATCTCCATCTGCACCTTATAGCTCCCGCTGTCGCTCTTAAACAGGCGGAGCACGACCTCCCGCTGGGCGATGTTTTTGTATTTCAGCGCCTCATCGGACAGGATCACATGGGTCTCGTTCAGGAATTTGGCGTCGGATGAATAGCGCAGCTTTCCGTTGCGGGTATCCAGCACCAGCGCCACCATCTGATCCGCCGCCGTCCAATTCGTATAGGCGTCGTTATTCGTAAACACAAAAGCGATCTCCGGCAGATTGTTGGGGTTATTCGCCCGGATAGCGGAGATGTTGTTGACCTTGAGATACAGCCCATCCATTTTGGCGGAGGCATAGGTGCCGTTGCGCACATTCGTGATGGCGGTATTATAGAACAGCATACGGGCGCCGCCGGTGGGCGCATCCTGCAGCGCCAGCCGTTCGGGCCAGAAGTTGTTTGCCGCCGGGATCGCCAGATCGGCCGCCGTGAGGGTGCCGGTACCCTTGACCGACGCTTTTTTCGCTCCGCCGATCCTGCTCAGGTCGAAGCCGGTCAACCCCTCGCTGCCGGCGCCGCCCGCCACGCCGACGACAATGTGCTCCTCATCCCGGATATCCGAGCAGGCTTCAATCATCGCCGAGGTGAAGGCAGCCGTACCGACCAGCGTATTGTTGTCCACATCCACCGTCACCCGGTATCCGTCGTCGTCCTTGCGGAAAGCGACGGTGAACGCCTTGTCGGCAAGGTTGGCGTACTTCAGCGCCTCATTTTCCAGCAGCACCGTCCCGTCCTCCAGCATGATCCGGCCGTTGACCGTATCCAGCGCCACATCCAGCGTATTATTCTCGCCGGAGAAAGAGGGGTCAAAGGTGAAATAGGTAGAGGCGGACAGCAGCATAGTGATGACCGCCTTGGACTGCTCATTGCTCATATTGGCAAAATCAAAGGTCAGTCTGTCCAACGCAAAGGTCTGGGTGAAGCCGGTACGCACCGCCGTACCGGGGAATTTGGTTTCAAAATGGAGACCGTTGCCCAAATAGGCGGTCTTGTACCCCCACGCCGAGCCCCACCAGCCGGTGGCCTCGTCGCTGTGGATGATCTGGTGCGGCTCGTCCGGGACAAACCACACCGTACTTGCCCGGGCGTTCGCCGACACCCATGGGATCGCCGGAATAACGCCCAGCATCAGGGCGACCGCCAGGATTGTCGCCAGCAATGCCGTGAACCTCTTTTTGGATCTGCTCATGATCTTCCCTCCAAATTTTCAAAATTATATGCCCGCTTAACCCCGTCGGTCAGGTCTCCGCCACCTTCAGCACCCGCTGATCCTTTCGGGGAACATATACCGTGATCGTTTCCACTTCCTCCGCCCTGCCTTGGACGATGACCGCATCGGTCACTGCATCGGTCACCGTGAAGCGCCTCTCCCGGTTCAGTCCGCACGCCGCAAACGGGAGGGTGACCGTGAACTGCCCGTCTTCAGCGGTGTTATTTGGGACGATCAGCAGCGCCATGCCGTCTGTATACCGTGCATAGGCCTGCAGACCCCCGCCGGTCGTCTCCGCCCGGCAGATATTCGCCCGGATAAATTCCTCGGGATAAACGGCGAAGATCTCCGGATACTGCCGCCGTATGCGGAGCATCGTCTTGACATCCTCGTAGAAGGCACGGTTCTCCTCCTGCCCCAGCGTATCCCAATCGATACGGTCGTGATACAGGACCCCGGCGCTGTCCCGGGGGGCATTCCACTCCTCTCCGATATACCAAAGCGGTATAAACGGGGAATACAGCATCGCATAGCCGAATGCCAGACGATTTCCGTGTGCCACCGGATACCGATTGTCGTGGCAGGATAGGCAGTTGGTATAGTACCGATAGCGGCCGCCCATGCCCTTTTCCTGTGCGGCGACGCTGCCGAGGTGTTCGCCGCTGCGGATGCTGTCCACCAGATCATAGCGGTCGAGCATAAAATAGATGGGCTCCGGCGCCTGATAGTGTTCCTCGGTGACCGTGCCGGTGACGCCGCCCTGCTCCACATCATAAGCGCCGCCCCGCTCGTTATCCGCCTCGCCGATGGTGAATATCTTTTTCCCCTGCTGCAGCAGACGGCGGCGGATCTCTCCATCCACCGCATAGCCCGCATAGCTGGGCTCCACATCGTAGCGGAACCCGTCACAGCCGGTCTTCAAGGCGATCCCCACCACCTCGTCTATATACCATGCCGTAAACGCTTCATTGGCGAAGTTGAATTCCCGGCCGCCCCAGACCGAATTTCCGGTGTACCAGTCCGGATGGGCGGCGTATAGGGGACTTTCATTGACCGTGCCCCAGGAGATGACATCCAGCAGGATCCGGATATTGCGCTTATGCGCCTCGTCCACGAACCGCCGCAGCACCCTCCAGCCCTCGGCGTAGTCGTCCGTTCCCGTGATCGCCGGGTCGATGGAGTGGGGGCCGATATTGGAGTAGCCGTTGCCGCTGTCCCCCGGATCGTATACCGGGCACAGCCAAAGCCCGTTGACCCCCATCTCGGCGTAATGCTCCAACACCGCCACAGCTGCCTCCAGAGTCCCCTCTTTGGTCGCCGTGGCAATGCGGACCTCGCATAAGATCAGCGTGCTTGCCCAATCGGGCGTTCCGTTTGCATCCACCGTAACCTCGCTGTCCGGTCGTATCGGCGGAATCAAGCAGGCATTATGTATGTACCGGGATGCATCCACTGTCGAAGCCCCCTCCGTTCTCCGGGATCGTCCTTAGCAGAGAAAAGCGACTGTTTAAGCGGTTTAATTTTTGAAGAAAAAACGCTCTCACCTTTTTTCGTACACAAAGCAGCCACTGAACACAGAAAAAAGTCAGGCAACGCCGCCTGCATTCCTTTGCGCCCTGCCGTATGTATAATTTTAACCGCTTTAACGCCGGATTTCAATGCACAATATATACGAAACGGTCTGTATATCTTTGTGCAAAATGTGCAGCCATCCGCCAGACGCACCGCCGGATCAACCGACCGATCCCGCTCAGACCGGCAGCTCGGCACCCGACTCCAGCATGACCGCCACGGCGGCAAGCTGCCCCGTTTCCCCGGAAATGCCGCCCGGGAAGCACAAGCCCACCCCCTTTCACGAGGAACGGCGCCGCCCTGAGCCTATCCGTCTGTGCAGCGGAGAACCCCGTGAAAAATCCACAAAGTTACCGGGGCGCTGTTGTGCATAGTATTCGATTTTTCGTTTTACTATATTGGCTATACATAAAATAATTGACATTTCATGCAGATGTGGTAGTATAATAAGATATATTCTATTCCTCATTTGCTATAGGAGCGTTTTTATGTCGAAGGTTACAATCTATGACGTGGCAAAAAAAGCGAACTGTTCCACCGCCACGGTCTCCCTTGTACTGAAAAAGAGCAATCGGATCAAGCCGGAGACCGCCAAGGCGGTCATGGATGTAGTCGAGCAGCTGGGCTACACACCCAACTACATAGCGCAAAGCCTCAGCTCCAAGGCAACCAACACCCTGGGGCTGATCGTGCCCAACGTAGAGAACCCCCTGTTTTCCATGATGATCTCCGGTATCGAGGACTATGCCAACTCCAAGGGCTATAACCTCATTCTGGGGATCACCAATGCCACCAGCGAGAAGGAGAGCTTCTATCTGGACATGCTGCAGCGCAAGCAGGTGGACGGGCTGATCCTGTTTCCGTCCTTTCTGGGCACCCTCACCAAAAAGGTGGAGTACCTGAGCCAGATGCGCACCCCCATCATCCTGTGCGGCAGTTCCGGCAGCGAGATGAAGAACATCAGCTATGTCAAGTGCGACAACCGGCTTGGCTCCTATACCGCCGTCAATCATTTGGTTGACATCGGATGCCGCCGGATCGGCTGTATCTTCCCCGTCACCGACGAGCAGCAGTATAAGAGCCGCCTGATCGGCTATCAGGACGCCCTGCGCAATTGCGGCATTCCCTTCAGAGAAGAGCTGATCCGGGTCTGCACCCCGGATAACGATTCGATCTTTAACGCCACCCTGACTCTGCTGAAGGAACAAAAGCCGGACGGCATCTTCTGCCTGTATGACTACAGCGCCATCACCGTCATGCGGGCGGTCTTCTGCGCCGGACTGCGGATCCCGGAGGATATTGCCATCATCGGCTATGATAATATCAAAATGTCCGGCTTCTTACCCGTTCCCCTCTCCAGCATCGATACCCACAGTCAGGAGGTCGGACAAAAGGCAGCCGAGATCCTTATGCAAAAGATCAGCGATCCCGACGAGCAGGTCCATCAGGTGATTTTGAAGCCCGATCTGGTCATCCGTGAATCAACCGATCGTCCCCGATAGACTCCGCCCGTTCTGCTGCGTGGCTCTGCGGCCGTCCGAAAGCCCGGCGGGCGCCCGGCTATCCGGGCACTGCGGCAATTCTTGCTGCAGCGCTGCAATTTTACTGCGATGCTACAATTCGGCTACAATGCTGCAATTTTTACGGCATTGTACGGCACTTTACGGAACTGATCGGGACATTTGAGAAAACAGAAAAACCGCCGCAAGCCCTTGAAAATACTGGGCTTGCGGCGGTTTCCACTTTGGCTCGTAGCGCCAAAAAAGATATGAACGGATTTTTGAAAAATCCGCTTGTGATAAGGCTTTTTGATAAATTAACAACATGTAGTTTTCCTCGGGAGAGGCATGGACAAGCTTGTACTTGACTCCGTTGACCTCAACTTCAAGGTTTGTTGGCAGTTGGCGGATGAAATCGAAAATCTCGGCTCGGATATCCTTGCGGTAATGTTTGAGCTGCTCATGCGTAATCATACCGCCGTTCCTGTACCAAAGCCTTTTTTCTCGCCGATTCGTGTTTTCCTTTTCTTCGGCTGCATCTTTGCAATGACCGATGGCGTTGAGCATCATATATTCATGGTTGCCAATCAACATTTTTGCATTGGGCATTTTCATGATCTGTCTTAATATTTTGATTCCTCCGGCGTACCTATCTATCAAATCTCCGAGGACACACAAAGTATCATTCGTTTGAAGATTGATTTGAGTCATAATGGATTCAAATCGTTGCAGGTTACCGTGGATGTCGGATAATACGTAGGTCATCGTTTCATCTCACTTATTCGTTCCATCGTGTCCAGTGGTTTCATATTTCTAAAAGCAGGCATTTCGTATCCTCCGTTTCGAACTTTATTCCGGAATATTTTCAAATTCCGTTGACATAACTATCGTTGCAATGATATAATATGGTTGTGTCATCACAATGATATAGGGAGGCTTGGTTTTATGAGCACAATTCAATTACTTCACGGAACGGATCACATCATCGAGGTTCCGGATATCAATATCGGTAATCCACACAATGACTACGGAAGAGGCTTTTACTGTACCCGTGTCGAGGAGATGGCCAGGGAATGGGCCTGCAAAAAGAATACGGATGGCTTTGTAAATGTCTACGACTTTGACGAAGACGGACTAAAAGTGCTGAACCTGCTGAGCGGCAATCATACGGTTCTCAACTGGATTGCCTTGCTTCTTCAGTTCCGTACCTTTAAGCTCGATTCCGAGGTTGCCGTTGACGCTCGGGAGTATATCATAGAGCATTACTCGATTGACCTTTCCGGCTACGACATTGTTGTCGGATACCGCGCGGACGATTCTTACTTTCAGTATGCTGAGTCCTTTGTATCCAACACACTTACTCTCAGAAGTCTGAACAAGGCGCTTCGTCTCGGCAAACTCGGCGAACAAACCGTTGTTATCTCGCAAAGAGGATTTGAGCGTTTGAAGTTTGTCGATGCATATTCGGTCGATAAGAATGTCTATTATCCCAAGTTCCTGGATAGAGACGCCAAAGCGAGAGATACTTATCGTAAAGAAATCAAGAAAACCAAATCGTATCGGGATGATATCTTTGTACTTGACATCTTGAGAGAGGAGATGAGCAATGATGACCCACGCATACAACGAATCCTATTTGAGTAATGCAAAGGATCGTCTGTCCTCATTCTTCGATTATGCTATCAATGACTGCAAGATCAAGCCGGATTGGATTACCGTGCTTTTTATCAACACAGGCTATGCCGAGCAGTTTGAGCGCGGCAATCCTGCCTATGTTGCAGGTATGTCCGGTGTTGAACTTGCCCGTGCGGTTATCCTGAAAGCATACGGCAGAAAAGAACTTCCGAAGCCTACAAACTCCGAGGAATGTTCTCCCGAGTATTGGGCAGGTTGGGCGCTTGCAGAATATCAATGGTACTGCGGCCGCAGGTTCAAGGATATCTTCGAGCGAATTCCTTTAACTAAGATTATCGGAATGTACTCGGTCTATCATGAGATGGATATCACGAACTTCATCGATACGATGGAAGAGTTCTACAAGGCTGCCGAAGGCGATTCCAATCTGAAACGCATTCGGGAAAGCAGAGGCTTATCTCAGTCAGAACTTGCAGAACAATCGGGCATCAAAGTCCGAAACATTCAGATGTATGAGCAGCGAGTCAACAACATTGATAAGGCACAGGCACAAACACTCTATAAGTTATCCCGTGTTCTTGGTTGTGATATCGAAGACCTGCTTGAAAATCCTATGATGTAAATCCATTTGTGCACCTGCTTCGACAGGTGCATTTTTTATGCCTAAATACGCCTTAAGCAAGGGCAGGTTTTCGGGAATTACGCAGAATTTAAGAAATCCCACGGTCATATGGCTTCATTCGGCTCTTTCGTACGGCGGCCCTGCTGACGGACAGTTTCTCTGTCGGGCGTCAGTATTGCTCTCGGCGCATCTTCGATAAGAACCGCAGAGTGTTCGCCTCTGTGATTGCTTACTCCGGAATCCTGCCTTGCGGTTATGCATCGGGCAACATCGGTAATGACAGGATCGGCGTTCATATCGATAAAATATAATCCGGTTTTGCCGCCCCAACCGCCTGAGCCTGCACACTGCGTACAGGCTATTCCGTCTGTTTCGTAGACTCTTTGGCCCTGCGGTCCCGGGATAAGTTGCTTAAGATTTTTCGCATTGCAGCCGCTGAGAGGAAATACCTTTCCGGCACATCTCGGATCAAGATATCCGACAATATACAGCCGCCTTCGCTGTTGGGGGACTCCGAAGTATTTGCTGTTAAGCACCATCCATTCGAGATTATACCCCATTTCAACAAGTGCGGAGAAGATGGTATTAAGCGTCCGGCCATTGTCATGCGATAACAGACCGAGGACATTCTCCAAGAGTAAAAACGGAGGCCGTTTTTCTGCAAGGATTCGGGCAATTTCAAAGAAGACAGTTCCTCTTGTATCTCGGAAACCGAGACGCCGTCCCGCAACCGAGAAGCTTTGGCAAGGAAATCCGCCGCAAAGCAGGTCGAAGTGGGGGAGTTCCCTTGGATTGATTGTTCGCAAATCGCCATAATTCAAACCTCCTTCTTCTCCGTAAATGGCGTTATACGCTTTTTCTGCGTTCTTATCAATTTCTGCATGACCGACACATCTGTAATGACCTGTATTTACGAGTCCGGAATGAAAACCGCCGATACCCGAACACAAATCAATGAATGGGATTGCCATAGGGCATCCGTCCTGTTTTTTTGTTTCACCTCACATTTACATAGATTGTTCGTTTATAGTCTGTTCCTGAGCATGTTCCTGTAACTCCCGGTTGATTTCTTCCTGTGTCAATCGACGGAATGAGTCTTCGCCGGGGACCAGGGCAAGCGCTCTGCCATTATCCCATTTCATTAGGATTTGACCAATATCATCCACACTCTGAACCGTTCCGCGCATACCGCTTTCAACGGGAGAATATGGATCGTTCATATTAAGCAGCATTACTCTTGTTCCCGGGGGATATGACTGTTTATATTTCTCAGCCTGTCTGTGTAATCGTTCCCATTCATTCATCTTTCTTTACCTCCTGAATTTTGTTTTGAGTTGCTGTCTTCGCTGCAATCATATACACCACTCCTTTGGTTATCAGATTTATATCAACGCTCAAAATGCGCTATATACGAAAAAAGAGGTTGCGCATACAATTTATGCGCAACCTCCGAGAACACAAATATTTAACAATTAGAAAAACGAAAAAAGGGGCAGACCTTACGAAATCAATCGTAAAATCTGCCCCTAAAGCTCCATGAATTTAGTTCAAGTCCTCCCCAAAGGTCGATTTGGGGAAATGATATCTTTTGAATTCAGCCTTAAAAATCGGCATAAAAAAACCCAGAAACCGTTGTGGTTTCTGGGTTTTCAGCCCCGATATCTTTTTCGGTGCTACTTGTTGGTTGCGGGGGATAGATTCGAACTACCGACCTTCGGGTTATGAGCCCGACGAGCTACCCCTGCTCCACCCCGCGCTATATGCGCTCTCTTGAGCGCTTATATAGTATACTACACCCCGGCAAAAAAATCAAGCCTTTTTTTCACTTTCCTATGGATTTCCTTGAAAATTTCTGCGTTTCTCTCGCAGTGCAGCAAAAATCCGCGAAAAAAGCCGGTGGTAGGTTGTACGATCCGACCGGCTGTGGTATACTGATCTCCACCAATCGTCTGCAAGGGGGCATTTCATGCGCACTGATACCTGGCTCAAGACCCACACCCATTCATTGGCCGGACGGCGGGTCGCCGTCACCGGTCCCACCGGCGGACTGGGGGCGGTATTGTGCGCCGATCTGGCGGCGCTGGGGGCGCAGCTGATCCTGCTGGGGCGCAATCCCGGCGCCATGGCAGCGCTGCGGCGGCAGCTGGAGCAGGAGCACCCCGGCTGCGTACTGCGGGAGATCCCGGTCGATCTGGAGGACATCGGGCAGGTGCGTGCCGCCTGCGACCAGCTGGAGGACGAGCCGCCGGACATACTGTTTCTGGCGGCGGGTGCCTACAGCATTCCCCGCCATCGCTGCTCCACCGGGTTTGACAACGTATTTCAGATCAACTACGTTTCCCACGAATATATGCTGCGGCGGTTAGCGCCGGTGATGGTGTCCCGCCCCGGCGCCCGGGTGGTGGCGGTGGGCAGCATCGCCCACCGGTATGCCGCCACCGACCCCGAAGATGTGGATTTTTCCACCCGGCGGGCGGCTTCCAAGGTCTACGGCAACTCCAAGCGGTATCTTATGGCATCCTGCTGGGAATATTTCGCCCAGCCGGAGGTGCGCCGACAAGGGGTCACGCTGGCGGTGGTGCATCCCGGCATCACCTATACCAACATCACCGCCCATTATCCGCCATGGCTCTTTACTCTCATCAAGCACCCCATGCAATGGATCTTCATGTCCCGCCGGCGGGCGTGTCTGTCGCTGCTGCAGGGCGCTTTTGAGGAGACCGGCTACGGTGAATGGATCGGTCCCCGTTGGTTCGATGTATGGGGACTGCCGGTGAAACGGCGGGTGCGGTCGCTGCCGCCGGAGGAATGCCGCCGCATCGCCGCCACCGCCGCTGCCATCACCGACCGGCTGATCGACGCCGAATCGACTTATGCCCCGCCGCACAGCTGAGCAAAAACGCTGCTGTGCGGCAAATCATTTTTTCGTGACGGGCGGCTCCTCAGCAGCCGCCTTGCGAAAGACGATCCAGCGACCGCACAGATAATTCAGCAGGATCAGGAGCGGGGTGATCAGGATCTTCGACGCCATTCCGTCCACACCCCACAGCGGCCGATCCAATCCCAGTGCCACCAGCAGCGGCACCAGCAGGATCTCCACGCCGCCCACAGCGATCCGGGTGGCGAAGAAGCCCAGCAGCTCCGGCAACAGCGTTTTCACCTGCCAGTTGCGGCTGCGGAACACCCGCAGCTTATTGACCACAAACGAAAACAGAACCGCTGTCGCCCACGAGAGTGTGTTTGCCAGAAATACCGTCCCGGCTTGGCCGGAAGCACCCATACGCCGCAGCAGCCCCATAGACCCGCTGTATGCCAGCCAGTTTACCAGCGTCGTCAGCACCGAATAAAACAGATAGCTGCCCGCCTGCCGGATCGTCCCCTTACGGCTCATTGTGTGGTTCCTCTCCCTCCAGCAGCACCGCCGCCGGGAACCGGGACAGACGGATGTGCTGACGATCCACCGTATAGGACAGATACACCGTATCCTCCTCCACCCGGGCAAAGGGATAGAAGCAGCTGCTCTGCATATCCGCCACCGCTACCGGGCGGCTGTTTTTCAGCTGCTCCCGATCCACCCGCAGGATCCCGAAGCCGTTGCGGTCTCTGGGGGCGTGTATCAGATACAGCTCCCCGGCATAGGCGATGAAATGGAGCGGGATTGGACATCCCGCACCAGACAGGGCGGCGTCCAGATACCGGTGTTCAGGTCATAATAGGTCAGAAAGCCCTGCTGACAATCCACCTGCCGCACAAAGTAATAGCAGCGGTCGCCCCAGACATAGACGGCGTTTTCCCACTGGGACAGATTGATAAAGTCCGGCTTCGCCACATAGTCCCAGGTGATAAAGTCCCGGCTGCGGATGATGCAGTTAAAATAGCCGGAATAAGCACCGGTATAATACCAGATCTCCCCGTTTTCCACCCGGGTGGTGAGTTTTTGCATGATGCCGATGTCCGCAAACATACGCTTGTGCGCCAGTCCGTTGGCGGATAGGGCCCGGACGATGCCGGTGACGCTGAAATCGTTGACCACAGCGCCCACCCGGAACCGATTGGGGCGGATGGCGCTCAGCGTGTGCGCCGCCCGGTCGTAGATACAGTAAAAGCGGTAGTATTCCCCCTCTGCCGACGCCGTCCAGAGCAGATACAGCTGATCGCCGCCCTTATACAGCAGGATGGTGTCGTAGACGGCGTCGATCGTGCGCCCGTCCAGAGTGTCCCCCACGCTTTGAACGGTGTAGACCGCCATGTCCTGGGGCTGCCCCTCCGGATACACCGCCAGCCGGCACTCCTGCATCCGGGGATCCTCCGCAGCGGCCGAGGTGTTGGCATAATAGGTCATATAAAAATACCCATCCAGATGGAGAAAGGTGGATACATGCACCATCCGATCCGGTTCGGACTCTCCCCGACGGCGGCAATATGCCTCGGTGCGCTCAAAATCAGCGATACGGTTCTCCTGCACCAGCGCTGCCAACCGTTCCCCCCGCTCCCGTGCCTGCGGGTCATCCATCGGACAAATATACCCGTCATACCCGTTGATGGGGGCATGGGGCTCCAAGCGTTCGGGTGCCTGCCTGCCGACGTTTTCCGTGAAAATGCCCGTTTCCGGAGCCATACGGCCAATTGCGTTCATGGTATCCACTCCCGTTCTGTGTATTTGGCGCTTGCATTATAGGTCATTTTTGGTAGAATACAAGTCATATCCCACTATAAACGAGACAAAAATATCGATTATGGAGCGAGCGCCATGAACTATCTGCAACAATATCACCAGCAGCCGCAGATCCTGCATAATCAACGGATCGGCTTTGCCCCGCACCTGCACGATGAGGTGGAGATCGTCGTGCTGTTTCAGGGCAGCGCCGTTTTGACCCAGAACGGACAGCGCTTTCCCATGGAGGCGGGGGATATTGCCTTTTTGTATCCCGGTTGCGTACACGGGTATGCCTCCGAGACCGCCGTGGATGTGGGAAAATTCATTTTCAGCCCCCGGGGTCTGGCGGAACTGGAGCAAGCACTGGCCGCCGGCGTGGCGCAGACGCCGGTGATCCGCCGGGAGCAGCTGGCAGGCACCGGCATTACAGCGCTGGCAACGGAGATACTGGAGCGCTATAACCGCTGCACCCCGGCAGAGCAGCACGCTTACCTGTTCCTTTTGGCGGCCCGGCTGCTGCCCCTTTGCCCGCCGCAGGAATCCCGGGAGCAGACGGATGTGCTGACGATCCACCGTATAGGACAGATACACCGTATCCTCCTCCACCCGGGCAAAGGGATAGAAGCAGCTGCTCTGCATATCCGCCACCGCTACCGGGCGGCTGTTTTTCAGCTGCTCCCGATCCACCCGCAGGATCCCGAAGCCGTTGCGGTCTCTGGGGGCGTGTATCAGATACAGCTCCCCGGCATAGGCGATGAAATGGAGCGGGATTGGACATCCCGCACCAGACAGGGCGGCGTCCAGATACCGGTGTTCAGGTCATAATAGGTCAGAAAGCCCTGCTGACAATCCACCTGCCGCACAAAGTAATAGCAGCGGTCGCCCCAGACATAGACGGCGTTTTCCCACTGGGACAGATTGATAAAGTCCGGCTTCGCCACATAGTCCCAGGTGATAAAGTCCCGGCTGCGGATGATGCAGTTAAAATAGCCGGAATAAGCACCGGTATAATACCAGATCTCCCCGTTTTCCACCCGGGTGGTGAGTTTTTGCATAATGCCGATGTCCGCAAACATACGCTTGTGCGCCAGTCCGTTGGCGGATAGGACCCGGACGATGCCGGTGACGCTGAAATCGTTGACCACAGCGCCCACCCGGAACCGATTGGGGCATATGCACAGCAAAGACCGGCGCAGGCACTTTTCAATGCCTGCGCCGGTCTTGTATGATTTTCCCTTATTGCAGCTGCGCTTATAACGTCTGTAAAAAGCCGATCAGCCGCTGTGCAATGCGGGCATGTCCCGCATCGTTGGGATGCAGTCCGTCGGGCATAAACCGCTCCCGATGTACCGGCAGCGTCGGCTGGATCCCGGCTGTAGCGAACAGATCCAGCACCGGCATCCCGTAATAGGCAGCGATCTGCCGCTCCGCCTCCACATACTCCGCCAGCGTTTTCTGACAGCGGACGCCCCGTTCGTTGACCAGACGCTGCTCGTCGGCACGGTGCAGCGGGGTCAGAAGGACCGCCGTCGCCAGCGGCCAGCGCTCTGCGATCGACCGGCACAGGGTATGCATGGCGCCGCAAAAGGTCTCCTCGGTGCGGTCGGACAGAGTGCCGAAGGGCGTATCCCCATGGCCGTAATCGTTGGTGCCGCCCAGCACGCAGATCAGATCCGCCTGCGGCTCCATGGTATCCAGCCGGGTACGGAAATACGGCAGATCGATCTCGGGATACAGAGCATTCAGCTGCGGGGCGATGCTGGTCCCGCTTATACCGTACCCCTTGACGATCGCACCGGTCCGCTGCCCGAGAATATGCCAATAGGTCGCCTGCTCCCCCGACGTGCCGACCCCAGCCGTGATGCTGTCTCCGAGAAACAAACAGACCTTTCCCTTCAGTTCCATACCGTCACCCCTTTTTCTATATCGACCGTATTGTAGCACAGCCGTTTTCGGGTTGTCAAGCCGCAAAAACGCCGCCGGCGGAATATCCACTCCGTCGGCGGCGTTTTCCACTGTTTTGCGGTATTTTCGGCTTCCATCAGCCGCCCAGATACGCCTTTTTGATATCGTCGCTTGCCATCAGCTCGGCGCCGGTGCCGGACAGCACCAGCTTGCCGTTCTCCAGCACATACGCCCGGTCGCAGATCTCCAGCGCCTTGTTGGCGTTCTGCTCCACCAGCAGGATGGTGGTGCCGCTGTTGCGGAAATCCTGTATGATCTCGAACACCTCATCCACCAGCAGCGGCGACAGACCCATAGAGGGCTCATCCAGCATCAGCAGCTTGGGGTGGCACATCATGGCACGCCCCATCGCCAGCATCTGCTGCTCGCCGCCGGACAGGGTCCCGGCGATCTGGTTTTTCCGCTCGCCCAAGCGGGGGAACCGGGTGCAGGTCTCCTCCACATCCCGCTTGATCTGCGCCTTATCGCTCTTGGTGTAGGCGCCCATGAGCAGGTTCTCATACACCGTCAGCTCCTGGAACACCCGCCGTCCCTCCGGCACCTGAGTCATGCCCATATGCACGATCTTATGGCAGGGGGTATGGGTGATATCCTGCCCGTCGTAGACCACCTTACCCGCCTGAGAGGGGATCAGTCCGATGACGCTCTGCATGGTGGTGGTCTTACCGGCGCCGTTGGCGCCGATGAGGGTGACGATCTCGCCCTCATTCACGGTGAAGTCGATGCCCTTTAATGCCTGAATGACCCCGTAATAGACCTCCAGACCGGTCACTTCCAATAACGCCATTTCCTCACCCCCCAATGTACGCCTTGATGACCTCTGGGTCATTCAAGGCCGTCTGTGTATCGCCCTGTGCCAGCACGGTGCCGAAATTCAGCACCGTCAGCTCATCGCACAGGCCGGCGACAAACTTCATATCGTGCTCAATGAGCAGCACCGTCATATCGAACTCATCCCGGATGAAACGGATGATGTGCATCAGATCCTCCGTCTCGTGGGGGTTCATGCCCGCCGCCGGCTCATCCAGCAGCAGCAGCTTCGGATTGGTCGCCAGCGCCCGGGCGATCTCCAGCTTGCGCTGCTTGCCGTAGGGCAGGTTGCAGGACAGGTTGTTGCGCTCCTCCAGCAGCCCGAAGATGTCGAGGATCTCCTTGGCTCTGGCACGCATCGCCTCCTCGGTGCGGTAATGCTTCGGCAGATGCAGCATGCTGGAAAAGGGATCGCAGTGGAACTGGGGCTGGTTATGCAGCCCCACCATCACGTTGCGGATCACGCTCATGTTGGTGAACAGCCGGATATTCTGGAAGGTGCGGGCGATCCCCTTATGGTTGATCGCCTCCTGAGATTTGCCGTTGAGCGTCTCCCCCTCCAGCGCAAAGGTACCGGTGGTGGGGGTATACACGCCGGTGAGCATATTGAACACGGTCGTCTTACCGGCGCCGTTGGGGCCGACCAGACCGTAGATCTGCTTTCTTTTGACCTCCAGATTGAGTCCCTCCACGGCGTGCAGACCGCCGAAGGTGATGCCCAGATCTTTTACTTGCAGCACAGTGTCAGCCATTGAGCGACTCCTCCTTTCCGGTCTCGTTTTGCGCCGGCAGCGCTTCCTCGGTGCGCAGATCCACGCTCAGCACCTCATCCATGGGGATCTTGCTGGGTACCCGTGCCCAGACGACGCTGTCGTCCACCACGGTCTCCGCCTTGCGGCGGGCCCGCTCATCCAGCCAATGCTTGAAGCTGAACCGCTCCCGGTATTTCTGCAGCGCCGGGGCGTTGTTGAACAGCACCACGACGATGAGGATCAGCGCATACACCAGCAGCCGCAGCGCCGCCAGATCGCCGGACAGGTTATCCTGCAGCAGGAAGTTGATGTAGGTGATCAGCGTAGCGGCGATGATGGAGCCGTTGAGGCTGCCCATACCGCCCAGCACCACCATCACCAGCACCTCGATGGAGTAGTTATAGGAGAAGAAGGAATACATCACCGGGGTGGCAAAATGCCCGTAGATCACGCCCGCCACACCGGCAAAGGCAGAGGAGATCACGAAGATCAGCAGCTTATAGAAGGTCACGTTGATGCCCATCGCCTTGGCAGCGATCTCGTTATCCCGGATAGCGGTCACGGCCCGTCCGTGCTTGCTGCGGATGAGGTTCTGGCTAAGGAACAGCACGATCAGCACCACCACAAACGCCACGATGAACAGGGAGGCAGGCTTGTAGGTCTTGGTGTTCAGACCCATAGCGCCGCCGAACCAAGGCAGGTTCTTAAACACATTCCGCACGATCTCACCGAAAGCCAGCGTGACGATCGCCAGATAGTCGCCCTTCAGCCGCAGGGCAGGCAGACCGATGATGAAGCCGAACACCGCCGCACACAGGCCGCCGATCACCATGGCGATGATCAGCACCAGCAGCGGGTTGTTGAGCACCGGGTAGAGCAGATTGGCGCAGTAGCAGCCGATGTAGGCGCCCACGCACATAAAGCCGGCATGGCCCAGACTCAGCTCACCCAAAAAGCCGACCACCAGATTGAGGGAGATCGCCATGATAATGCTGTAGGCGATCCGGGACAGCAGACCCACGGTGGAGCGTCCCAGCACGCCGCCGTTGTTCAGCACGATCATCAGGGCAACAAAGGCAATGATGATGAAATAGGTGATGTTATATTTGAGCTTAAAGCCCTTTTTAATGCTCTGTAAATATCCCATAGCGTTACACCTTCACCCTTCTCTTTTTCCCCAGGATACCGATGGGCTTCACCAGCAGGATGAGGATCAGCAAGCTAAACTCGATGGCGGTCGTGTACGCACTGATAGCGGGAACGCTCAGGCAGATCTTCTCGATCAGCCCCAGCAGCACGCCGCCGATCATGGCTCCGGGGATCGAGCCGATGCCGCCGATCACCGCCGCCGTGAACGCCTTGATGCCGGGCATTGCCCCCAGCGTCGGGCTGGTGGAGGGAATCTGCATGAGATAGAACAGGCTGGCGAACGCCGCCAGCGCCGAGCCGATGGCGAAGGTGATCATAATGATGCGGTTCACGTTGATCCCCATCAGCTGGGCAGCACCCCGATCCTCCGACACCGCCTGCATGGCACGGCCGACCCGGGTATACTTGACAAACACGGTCAGACCCGCCATGATGAGAGCGCCCACCACCAGCGTGATGATGGTGCCGGTGCTGATCTGCGCCCCGGCAATGGTGATCTTGCTGAAGGCCGGCAGGGTGACCGGACGGGACTGCGCCCCGAAGATCAGCTGCGCCATGCTCTGCAGGAAATAGCTGACACCGATGGCGGTGATCAGCACCGCCAACG
Organism: uncultured Eubacteriales bacterium; assembly: GCA_934630515.1. Taxonomy (GTDB): domain Bacteria; phylum Bacillota; class Clostridia; order Oscillospirales; family Acutalibacteraceae; genus UBA5905. Next base: position 123,568 of record CAKTVV010000006.1, read on the forward strand.
GAGAGGCGCCCCGCAGCGGCTTATACGCCAGCCGCTCGATGACGATGCCCGCCAGCGTGCAGACGACGACAGATACAAGAATGCCCACCCAGGGGCTGCCGGTAATATTCAGTGTCACCAGAATGGCGTAAGCACCCACCATAATGATGTCGCCGTGAGCGAAGTTAAGCAGCTTGGCGATGCCGTACACCATGGTGTACCCCAGAGCGATCAGCGCATAGATGGCGCCGAGGCTCAATCCGTCTAACAGTATACTCATAGGCTTATCTCCTCTTTCTCATTCTACCGCCGGCTTACGCCGGATAAAGGATAAGACGCCGCCGCCTTATCCTTTATCCGAAATAACCCGGTACGGCAATCCGTCTGCCGGTCAGGCGGACGCACAGAAGCCGTTCTCCTGTGCGTCCGCTCCCCGCAGCGTCGGCTGTGGAGCACCCGACCGGTCAAACGGAGTCATCCGGGAAATTACTTGCTCAGGTCAACGATGACGGGGTCCTTGTCGCAGGCGCCGCTGGTCTCCCAGGTCATCTTGCCGGTGGTGCCGGTGTAGGTGAAGCTCTTGTCGGTGATCGCAGTCTTCACCTTGTTGCACAGATCGCTGGCAGAGATGGAGGCGTCGTTCACGCCGGCAGCCTTCATGCCCTCGAAGATGACATACACCGCATCGTAGGCATCCGCAGCGAACTGATCGGGATCAGAGCCGAACTTTGCCTTGAAGGCAGACACGAACGTAGAAACCTTGCTGTCGGTGCTCGCCACATCGAAGGGGGTGATATAGCGGATCTTGTTGGTCACGGTGTCGTCCAGCTGAGTCTTGATGCCGTCGAAGCCGTCGCAGCCGAACAGCTCAGCGGTCACGCCCTTGGCGACACAAGCCTTCGCCACCAGACCGGCCTCGGTGTAGTAGAACGGCATGAAGATGACCTCGCAGTCCTTCAGCGCTTCCACCTGCGTGGAGAAGTCCTTGTTGTTCTCCTTATCGAAGGTCTGCACCTTGAACTCCTTGCCCTCAGCCTTCATCTCCGCCTCGAAAGCGGTGTAGATGCCGGTGGAGTAGGAATCGCTAGTGTCATAGATCGCACCGATCTTCGTATAGGTCTTGGTCAGCTCCCTGGCTGCCAGCGTGCCCTGATCGGGATCGCCGAAGCAGACACGGAAGATGTTGTCGCCCTTTTCGATGATCGCCTGCTCAGAAGCGGAGGGGGTGATGGCAAACACATTGTCCTGCACCGCCTTGTCGGCAAACGCCTTGCAGGAGGCGGAGGTCACGCTGCCCAGAGAGATCTTCATCCCGGCATCGAACAGCGCATCGTAGCCGGTGCTGGCGTCCTCGGCAGTGGCCTTATCGTCCTTCATTTCAAAGGACAGCTTAATGCCATTCAGACCGCCGGCAGCGTTGATCTCGTCCACAGCCAGCTGAGCGCCGTGCTGCACCGAGGTGCCGTAGGAAGAAGCGTCGCCGGTCAGAGGGCCGGTGCAGCCGATCATGATGGTGTCACCGCCGGATTTGCCGCCGCAGCCGACACAGGCCAAGGCCAACAGAGCGACTGCCACCACTACTGCAGTCATACGGGTAAACTTTTTCATAACTCATCTCTCCTTATCTAAAATGGATGACTGATCTATATATCAAACAGGTGTACACCCCGTCTTTGTATACCCCTGTTTTGATACCTACAACAGAAAAACGGTTCTGCTAAAAGTAGCAGAACCGTTTGTTACACCCCCGCCTTACGCGGTGATACACAAATCCGATGTCTGCTCTTTCCGATCGACTACCAGTACCATTAGCAGGACTGCCAGCAGAATAATTCGCCCAATAATGGCGCAATTCGCCAGAGCCAGCAGGCTAATTCGTACCATAACGAAAACGGACACCACCCACAGGGCGATGTCCGACAGAGCGACATTAGACACAGAGGCGCAAAAGGAAGAAGCCGGAGTCTCAGAACAGGCACCGGTGGATGATGTACGTTTCATAGCGTAAGCAAACATCCGAATTCATCTCCCTTTCGTGATTTTGTGCCATTATACGCCCGATTTTTCGGCTTGTCAAGGGCTTTTGGGAAGTTTGTACACATTCCACACTCGCTTTTGTGCTTAAAAGCGAAAAATGGGCAAAACAGCGACGGTCATTCCACAATTCCGGCAAGATCTTCCAGCCACAGAGCCGCAGAAGCATCCGAGGGCATCCGCCAATCGCCCCGGGGGGACAGGGTGGCGGAGCCGACCTTGGGACCGTCGGGCATACAGGAGCGCTTGAACTGCTGGCTGAAGAACCGCCGCAGGAACGCCCGCAGCCATTTTTCGATGGTGGCATCGTCATAGGCGCCCCGGAAGGCGTAGCGGGCCAGCCGATAGATCTTGCGGGGGGAGAATCCGAACCGCAGCATATAATAAAGGAAGAAATCGTGCAGCTCATAGGGACCCACCAGATCCTCGGTCTTTTGGGCGATGGTACCGTCCGCCTGCGCAGGCAGCAGCTCCGGCGACACCGGGGTATCCAGAATGTCCTCCAGCACCGCATTCAGCTCCGGGGCGGAATGCTCCGCCTCATAGCGCACCATATACCGCACCAGCGTTTTGGGCACCGAGGTGTTGACACCGTACATAGACATATGATCGCCGTTATAGGTTGCCCAGCCCAGCGCCAGCTCGGACAGATCGCCGGTGCCCACCAGAATGCCGCCGGTCTCGTTGGCAATATCCATCAGCACCTGGGTGCGCTCCCGTGCCTGTCCGTTCTCATAGGTCACGTCGTGCACCGCCGGGTCATGCCCGATGTCCGCAAAATGCTGCAGCACAGCGGCGGAAATATCCACCTCCCGCAGGGTGACCCCTAAGCACCGGCACATCTGGCAGGCATTGCGATGGGTGCGCTCGGTGGTGCCGAAGCAGGGCATGGTCACCGCCACAATATCAGTGCGGGGGCGCTCCAGCAGATCCATCGCCCGCACCATCACCAGCAGCGCCAGACAGCTGTCCAGTCCGCCGGATATGCCCACCACCGCCGTTTTGGCATGGGCGTGGGTGAGCCGCTTTTTCAGCCCGTAGCTTTGGATGCGGAAAATCGCCTCCGCCCGCTCCCGCACCCGGGCATCGTCCGGCGGCACAAAGGGGTTGGCATCCACCGGGCGGGTGAGAGCGACCTCCCGCTCCGGCTGGGCAAAAACGACCGGGCGGAAATCCGCCGCCGGCAGGGGCGAAAAGCTGGTCATGCGATGCCGCTCCGCCGCCAGACGGGCGGTATCGATCTCGCTGATGAGCAGCGAAGCGTCGGCAAAGGGCTTGTTTTCCGCCAGAATCGTGCCGTTTTCTGCGATCAGATGGTGGCGGGAAAACACCAGATCCTGCGTCGATTCCTCCGGCCCGGCGCTGCAATACACATACCCGCACAGCAGCCGGGCGGAGGTGGAGGACACCAGCGTGCGCCGATAGCCCTCCTTGCCCACCACCTCGTTGGAGGCGGAAAGATTCAGCATCAGCGTGGCGCCGCCCCGGCACAGCTCGTCCGCCGGCGGGCAGGGCGCCCACACATCCTCGCAGATCTCCACCCCGAAGCAATAGTCCGGCAGCTGCGCATGGGTGAACAGCAGCCGGCTGCCGAAGGGCACCGTCTGCCCGCACAGGGTCACGGTCGCATCGTCCGGCACCGTGTCCCCGGAGGTGAACTGCCGCATTTCGTAAAACTCGCCGTAGTTGGGCAGATACCGCTTGGGTACCACCCCCAGCAGCCGTCCGTCCCGCAGCACCGCCGCCACATTATAGAGCTTGTGTCGCCACAGCAGCGGCAGCCCCACCGCCACCACCGGATACAACCCCTCTGTGGCAGCGCAGATCTCCTCCAGAGCGGTCAGCGCTCCAGTCTGCAAAACAGCAGAATAAAACAGGTCGCCGCAGGTATAGCCGGTGACGCACAGCTCCGGCAGCACCAGCAGCTGCACTCCGGCAGCATCCGCCTCCCGGATGCGCTGCACGATCTCCGCCGTATTATGGCGGGGGTCCGCCACCACCGGGTGCAGCGTGCCGGCAGCCACCTGAACAAATCCGTCTTTCATCGTGTCGCTCCTCCCTCACACGGGTATGTCGTTAGTATACCACAGACGGCGGAGGTTGACAACTGCCGCCGCCGGATTTTTTATCGGCTCCGCCGTTCAAGCGCCGGAAGCCGCCCGGCGAGGACGGGCTTCTGCCGACAGCCGTGCCGCCGGCTGCCCCGCTATTTTCGCCGCCCGGCGGGCGGCGGGTGGAAATACCACTGGACAACACCGGCTGCCTATGGTACAATACATTCAATGAAAACACAGGAGGAACGTATCGTATGCTGCAAATGACGCCGTTTGCCGCTTGGCTGAATACCGTGTTTGCCGGGATGGATGAGGCTGTGGCCCGTTTTGCCTTTTCTCTGCATACCGGCGCTGCCGGCGGCTTTTTTGATCGGTTTTTCCCGGCGGTGACGCTGCTGGGAAAGGCGGGGATCTTCTTTATTTTGTGCGGGTTGATCGCTCTGGCATTCCGCCGCAGCCGGAAGATGGGGTTCACCATTCTGACGGCGCTGCTGCTGGGGCTGCTGTTCACCAATCTGGCGCTGAAAAACGCCATCGCCCGTCCCCGCCCCTATGCGGATGAGCTGAGCATCTTCTTCACTTGGTGGAAAGAAATCGGCAGCGGGGCGGAGCGGGAAATCTACTCGTTCCCCTCCGGTCACGCCACCGCCTCCTTTGCCGCCGCCACCGCCGTATTCTGGTGCTGCGATAAGCGCTATAGCTGGATAGCGTATCTGCTGGCGATGCTGGTGGGCTTCTCCCGTATCTACCTGATGGTGCACTACGCCTCCGACATCATCGGCGGAGCGCTGGTGGGCTTCGCCGCCGGATCGCTGGCGTATATACTCGTTCGCTATGGATATCGCCGCTTCACCGCCCGGAAAGCCGCCGTACCCGCCCCGGAGACCCCCACGGCAAGCGTACAAACAAAATAAGCCGGCGTTTCGACCTCGGTCTGCCGCCGCTGTGCAGCGCATTCCCAAGCCCTACGGGGCTGGAGATGCGCTGCTTTTTTATCGGCATCCGCTCTCCCGGGGCAGCGCCCAGGTGTATTTCCGAACGGCGGCGGCCGCCCCGACCATAACCAGCAGCTCGGTGATCGGCATGGCAAGCCACAGGGAATCCGCCCCCGCCGCCGACGGGAGGAGCAGGATCAGAATGCCGCTGATGACCAGCCCCCGTGCCACCGATACGGTGAATGCCGCCCGGGGCTGCAGGATCGCCTGAAAATAATAGGTGGAGAAGATGTTAAAGGGCAGCAGCAAAAAGGACAGCGCATAGGTGCGCACAATGGCGGGCGCCATTGCCAGTATCTCCGGCGTCGGCGCCATGAAGATGCGAATGTAGAGGTTAGGCCACGCCAGACTCAGCGTCATCCAGAACACCCCGAAAAACGCCGTCGTCCACAGCGCCAGCCGGAGGACCTGCCGGATCCGATCCCCTCTGCCGGCGCCGTAGCTGGTGGACACAATGGGCTGTGCCGCCTGCCCGACGCTGTAGGCGCAGCATTGGACAAAGGTGCTGACCTGTATGATGGGGCCGTAGATCGCCAAAGCGTTCCCGCCCAGATAGCGCATGATCTGCCGGTTGATCAGCACCGTCAGGATCCCCATCGCCACATCAATAAAAAAGGTAGAAAAGCCGGTGACGGAAATTTCCCGCAGCTTGGCGGCCAGCCGCTCCGGCTTCACCAGCCGCAGGGTGTTGCGGCGGCGGACAAAATGGGTCAGCATCACGGCAAAGGATACGCCGGAGCCGATGGCGGTGGCAAGCCCCGCCCCAAATACACCCCTGTCGCAGGTGAATACGAAAAAGTAATCCCCGAGCACATTAAAGATGCCGCCGGACAGCACCCCCAACGTTGCCAGCCCCGGATCGCTGTCATTGCGCAGGAACGTCGCCAGCATTTGATTAAGCAGAAACAGCGGGAACACCCATTTTATGGGGCGCAAATAGTTCCGTACCAGCCCCAGCAGCGCTTCGTCTGCGCCGAAAAAGGTCAGGATCGGACGCTCAAAGCCCAGAAGGCCGCCCCACGCCAAGACCGATAAAAGCACCGACCCGATGACCGCCGCCGTGAAGTATTGGGTCTCATCGCCTGCCCCCTGCCCGCTGCCACGGCGGGTGCTGAAGATCACGCTGCCGCCGATCCCCATCAGCAGCCCGAGACTGTAGATCACATTCCACACCGGTGCGACGACCGCCAGCGCCGCCGTTCCCTCCGGCCCGTGATACTGCCCCACCATCGCCGTATCCACGACCCCGTAGATACACAAGATCAGCGCACTGCCAAAGGCGGCAGCCAGATATTTGCCGTACAGCGGCCGGACCTTGCCGTTCAAAATATCCATTGCGTATTCCTCCTTTGTACAAAAAAGCCGGATAAGAAACAGACATTTCAGTCTGCGCCTTATCCGGCTGTTGTTTCTCTGAACAACTCGCTCTCCGAGCGATCGAAGTGCAGTCTATCATAAATTCTTCGTTCCGTTAAGAGCCGGTCGCAAAATACGTCCCTCTACCCGAAAAATTTTCTGCTTCACTTGCAAACGGACGGGTTTGGTGCTATACTGACCGTATCGAGCAGCGTGTGCGTAAGTCCAGATCGGGCTTACGCACGCGCTGCTTTTTATATTTAGGAGGTAATACAAATGGAATCATCCACTCTCGCCACGGAGTCGTTGGGGCGGAAAATGCAGGGGCTGTGGAGAACGGCTGCATAAAAGCAGAAAAACAGCGGAGCATATGCTCCGCTGTTTTTGATTTCGTATCATCTGCCTCAAGGGGGCGCTGCGCCATCTCACACGATGATCTGCAGGATGAACCGTTCGTCGGTCACGGAGAAGCGGCAGCTGCCGTTGTGGCTCTCCACCGTATACCGGATGCTCTGGGTGCCGAAGCCATGCTGCTTCTCCTCGGTGATGGGCATACCGTCGGACATTTTCGGCTTTTGGCTATACGGATTGGCGACCGAAATCAGGAGCTTTCCGTTCTTTTCGGAGGCGTTCAGCTCGATGAGCCGCTGTTCCTTTTCCAGCGGCAGCACCGCATGGATGGCGTTTTCGATGGCGTTGGACAGCACCGAGGTCATGTCCACATCCGACAGTGGCAGCGTTTCGGGGAGCTGCAGGGCGCAGCGCAGGGTGACGCCGTTTTCCTCCATGGTAGGCTCGTAGCTGGAAAGGATCATGTTCACGGTCTCGTTGGCGCAGTAGCGATGGCGGACGGTGTTGTCCACCGAGGCGATGATTTCGTGGATATACTCCTGCGCCTTGTCGTTTTCCCCCTTTTCGATGAGTGCCGACAGACCGCTGAGAAAATGGCGCATATCGTGGCGCAGAATGGAGACCTCCCGCTGAGAGCGGCGGATGGCGTCGATCTCCTTGGCGGTCTGCACCTGCTGCAGCTTCAAAAGCCGGTTGCGCTGCTCGGCCTTGTTCTTTTCCTCATATTGCCGGAAGTAGAGAAAGATAAACAGGATATAAAACAGGCACAGCACAAATCCCAGGAACTCCGTCACCACCCGTGTTCCCGCATACAGCAGCCCTGTGTATACCCCGGCGGCATAATCGAACACATAGTACATAAAGGGAACCATAGCAAATATCAGCAGGGAGCGTGTAGGCTTTTCCAGCAGGGCGGCGGTGGCATCGGACACATACCGGATCAGCAGCACAAAGGTGATGCCGGTCACGACGATGCGGACGGCGTAATAGATGCACTCCGAACCGGTCACGGTCATGACCAGCAGCCCCAGCCAGTTGCTGATCTGGCAGCACAGATACGCCGTCAACACCGACAGGGCTGCCAAAGCCGGCTTATAGTGATAGCAGAACGACAAAAACAGCACCAGAGGGATATGCACGATCAGCGGGTAGACCTTTTCCGTACCGGAGGTGCCCAGCCACAGATAGGTGCCGAGATACACCACGCCGACGGCGATCGAAAAAAGCATCAGTCTGCCTACGTTGGAACGGGTCATGCGTATGCCTAAAAATGCCGCCGCAATATATACGCCGAACAACAGGGTGGTGGCGTTGTGCACCATGCTTAAGACCTGTAACAGCATCGTCCCGCTCCTTTATTCTCCGAACATGAAGGCAAAGTAAGCCTCCTTGAACGCCCGGGCGTAGCCCCGGGCGATGGGTACCCGTCGGTTGGCGCTGGTGACGATCTGGGTGCTGCTGAAGCTCGCCACCCCCGGCATGTATACGAAATAGCTGCGGTGGCACTTGAAAAAGCCGTTGTCCAGCGTCAGCTTGTCCTCAAAGGAATACAGCGGCTCGGCGGTCTCCGCCGTGGTGCCGTCCTTCAGAAAGAAGATCACCCGCTTATTCTGCGCCTCGGCGTATTCGATCTGGTGCAGATACAGCTTTTGGTACCCGAAGGGGGTCTTGAGCAGAAGCGTCTCCGGCTCCTTCCGCACGGCGGCGGCGCAATCCTCCAGAGCCTCCCGCAGCTTTTCCCCGGTGACGGGCTTGAGGATATACCCCTGCGCCTTGACCGCATAGGATTCCAGCGCAAACTCCGGCGAGGAGGTCAGAAACACGATGCGGGCGGCGGCATCGACCCGGCGCAGCTCCCGGGCGGCGTCCATGCCGTTGAGCAGCGGCATGAGAATGTCCAGAAAGACCAGATCGTGATGTATCCCATGGGCGGCGTCCAGCAGGCTGTCGCCGTTGTCGTAGGTGTGCACTGTCACGGGAATGCCGCTTTCCTCCGCCCAGCGGTGGATGCAGCCGGCGGCTGCGTGCAGAGAATCCCGGTCGTCGTCGCATACGGCAATGGTCAGCATAGTCGATCCTCCATTCTCGGGTGTTCTGCTCTATTGTACAATACTTTGACGCCGTTTTCAATGGAAACGACACATTTCGCACCGAAAAAACCGCATTTCACGCCAAACGCCGGTTTCTTGCCCGGCGTATGGTATACTTTTCCCATCAAAATTTGACAAATGAGGATGAAGGAAATGCGTATCGTAAATTTCTGTAGGCAGCGGCTCCTGACGTTCGTTTTGTGCCTGGCGGTGCTGCTGTCAGCGGTACCGGCATGGGTGCTGCAGACCTCCGCCGCCAGCGGGCACACCGCCCATTGCCTGTGCGGGGCGACCCATAAGAGCATCGGCGACCATACGGCGGCGGAGAGCGTCTCGTTCACTGCGTGGACGAACACGGACTCTCTGCCCTGGGAAAGCGGCAACTACTATCTGACGACGAATTATAACCTGACCGGAATGTGGGCCATCCAGACCAACAAGAACATCGTTCTGTGTCTGAACGGCCACACCATCCGCAGCGATAACTTCGACATTGATTATAACAGCGTCATCAGCATCCAGAGCGGCTCCAAGCTCACCATCACCGACTGCAAGGGCAGCGGCACGGTGCGCTCCCATAAGAGCGGTATACCATCTGTGAAGGTGTATGACCCGGATGCGTCGGCACGCATTTTCGGCGGCACCTACACCGGCAAGGACACCGGTCTGTTTGTGGATGCCGGCAACGCCGATGTCTACGGCGGCACCTTCAAGAGTAACGCCTATTACGGGATCTTCCTCCGGAGGAGCAGCTGGCCAAAAATCAATAAGACCACGGTCAATGTGTACAACGCCACCGTACAGAGCAACGGCTCCAGCAGCTACACCACCGTCGATAACGTATGGAGCTCCGGCGGCGGCATCTATGTGCAGAAGGACTGCACGCTGAATCTGTACGATGCCACCATTTCCGGCAACTATGGCAGTCTGGGCGGCGGGATCGGCAACATGGGCACCGTCAATATGTCCGGCGGCACGATCCGCAGCAACCACGCCAATAAGGGCGGCGGCGTATATAACTACGGCACCTTCACCATGACCGGCGGCAGCATCAGCGGGAACAGCGCTGTCCTCTATGGCGGCGGTGTAGACAATTGCAATAAGACCGACGCCGGGACGCCGGATGCGCTCTTCACCCTGCAGGACGGCAGCATCACCGGCAACAGTGCGATGGACGGCGGCGGGATCGCCAACCGTCAGGCTTACGGCAGCGGCACGACGACCCTCCGCATGAAGGGCGGCAGCGTCTCGAACAACACCGCTACGGGAAGCGGCGCCGGTATATACAGCAACTCATACGACAATACGCTGGAGCTGTCCGGCGGTAGCATCACCGGCAATCAGTCGTCCTCGACCAGCGACACCGACTACGCCGGCGGCGTGTGTGTCAACACCAACACTACGCTCCAGATGCAGGGGAATATCACCGTCTCCGGCAACACCAAGAACGGTGCGGCAAGCAACATCTATCTGAAGGGCGGAAGCCGGATGACCGTGCCCGCTGCGCTCACCGGCAGCCTGGGCGTGTCCATCCCCGGCACCAAAGCCACCGTGGCGAAGGGCTCAGGCTACTGGCTCACCGAAGCGGATAAGGCAAAATTCACCAGCGATGCGGACGGATATGAGTTTGTGCTCATCGGCAACACCATCCGGCTGCAGAAGATCCTCACGCCTGTAGCGACGGGGGATTTCACCTTCGTCGCTCCTGCGGACCTGACCTACACCGGCACAGCCAAAACGGCTGAGGTGACCGGGAAAAGCGGCATCGGTGCCATCACCGTAAAATACTATGATTCGACCGGCAAAAAGCTCACCGGCGCTCCGGTGGATGCCGGCACCTACACGGTGAAGATCGACGTGGCGGAATCCGACGAATACGCAGCCGTCACCGATCTGACGGACGCCGGTTGGAAGTTTACCATCGCCCCGAAGGGTCTTTCCGAGAAGGATGTAACCGTGACGGGCATCGAAAGCGACTATATCTATACCGGAAACAGCGTGCAGCCGATTCCCAGCGTTGTGTATGGCGATAAAACGCTGGTGCAGGACGCGGATTACACCGTGTCCTATGATGAAAATATTCTGGGCATCGGCAGCGTGACCGTTACCTTCTGCGGCAACTATACCGGAACGGCCGCCTATACCTTTAAGGTCGATTACGGCGTTCTCGATGAGACCATGTACACTATGCCGGCTGCCAACGAAAACGGCTGGTATAACCGGGCCCTGACCGTCAGCGCCAAGACGGGCTATACCGTCGGGCTGAGCACGGCTGCCTTTGCCGACGGCGTGCAGCTGGTCGAGACGGGCGCTGATAAGACCTTGACCCTCTATGCCAAGGCGGCGGATGGCGGCATCTACCGGGGCACGCTCATATACAGTCTGGATGAGGAAGCCCCCACCGATCTGGAGATCCGGTACAACAACAGCGCTTTCCGTAAGCTGCTGAACACCCTCACCTTTGGTCTGTTTTTCAAGGATACCGTCACGGTGGAAGCCCGTGCGACCGACGCTTTGAGCGGCGTGGATACCGTCCGGTATTATGCGGCGGAGAGCGCCGTAGACGACCCGGCGGCGATCACCGACTGGGTTGACAGTCTGCATCTGACTCCCACGGCGAAGAAGATCGTGTATGTGGAGGTGACGGACAAGGCCGGCAACCGGACGATCGCCAACGATCAGGGTGTGGTGCTGTATACCGACAGCACGGCTGCGGCGGTGAACGACACCTTTGACCTAAACGCCGATAAGCAGGCGGACGTACAGCTCCGGCTGACCCTCAACGGCAACACCTTCATCGGGGTGAAGAACGGCACCCAGACCCTGAACACCCCCGCCGACTATGTGGTGAACGGCGATACGCTGGTGGTTTCCAAGGCGTATCTGGCGCAGTTTGCCGACGGCGATACGGTGACCCTGACCCTGAGCTTTGCGCCTCTGGGCGTATCCGGTGACACGGTGTCCGAGGCGGCGGTGACGATCCATGTGACCGATACCACCGACTATCACAGAACCGCTGTGAAGTCCGACTACGCGGCGGCCGCCTGTGAGACAGAAGGACATGAGGCGTATTGGCACTGCCCGGTGTGCGGCAAGTATTTCGCCGACAATGACGGCGAGATCGATACGACCACCGCTTACGATACCGCCGACCGGTTCACGCTGAGCGTGCTGGGACACGATTTCACCAAGGAGATTGTGGACGACGAGCATCGGATCTCCGCAGCCACCTGCACCGAGCGGGCGGTCTACTGCTACGGCTGCACCCGCTGCGACGAAAAGGATACCACCAAGACCTATAAGCACGGCGATCCGCTGGGACACGATTTCACCGAGAAACTGGTGGATGACGAGCATTGGATCTCCGCAGCCACCTGCACCGAGCAGGCGGTCTACTGCTATGACTGCAGCCGCTGCGACGTCAAGGATACCACCAAGACCTATAAGCACGGCGATCCGCTGGGACACGATTTCTCCGAGAAGATCGTGGACGATGCCCATTTGATCTCCGCAGCCACCTGCACCGAGCAGGCAGTCTACTGCTATGACTGCAGCCGCTGCGACGTCAAGGATACCGCCAAGACCTATCGGCACGGCGATCCGCTGGGACACGATTTCACCGAGAAGATCGTGGACGATGCCCATTTGATCTCCGCAGCCACCTGCACCGAGCAGGCGGTCTACTGCTACGACTGC
>CAKTVV010000007.1 GCA_934630515.1 uncultured Eubacteriales bacterium
TCAAATATTATTTTTTCTGGTTTGTAGGCTCCGAAAAGCCTTGTATTTACAGTGTTCCTAATAGGAAGTAATCATATAGTATTTGCGCCGAAATACAGGCGGCAAATATTCTATGATGAGTACAAGAGGGAAATCGGAAAGATATTGCGAGAACTATGTGAATGGAAAGGAATAACCATAGTGGAAGCGGAAGTATGTCCAGATCATATACATATGTTGGTAGAGATTCCACCGAAAATGAGTGTAGCAGGGTTTATGGGGTTTTTGAAGGGCAAGAGTAGTCTGCTTATCCACGAGCGGCACGGAAACCTCAAGTACAAATATGGAAATCGAAGTTTTTGGTGCAGAGGCTATTATGTGGACACCGTAGGAAAAAATAAAACGAAGATAGCCGAGTATATTCGAGACCAGTTGAAAGAAGATCAAATTCATGATCAAATGACACTTAGAGAATTTGTAGACCCGTTTACGGGTAGCCGGTAACAATCTCCTTGCTGGTGTCAGACCGCTTCCACGCCTTTAGGCGTTGCCAGTATCATAGGGCTTTGCCCGCATATGAAATACCCCCGGCTGCGCCGGGGGATTTTTATTGATATTTCGGTTTATGCACGGATGGGGATCAGCCGCACCGTGGAGCTAAGCTCACAGATGGTATATCCATGCTCCGCTGCGGCTGCTGTGCCGCCCTCTACCCGCAGGCTGTAACGGCACCCATCGTGAATGTACTCCACACGGTCGGGATGGACCGCTTCGATCTTTGTGTCGGCGGTAGTGTCATAGGTCATGCGCAGACAGACGCCGTCCGGTAAATTGGAGAGGGTGATCCCCTCCTCATCGCAATGAACCTGAATCTTTTTCTGTCCGGCTGTCAGTGTGGCGGTCAGAACCGAGTCGCTCTCATGCCCTACCGATTCGATCTGACCGGGCAGCGCCTGGCCTTTGGCGTCCACCCACTCGATGGCGCAGAACGTATCGTTGCCGCTCCAGCGGTAGCCATCCACCAACGGCAGTGTATCGTAGACACCGGTATTACCCGTTGCTACCGTATTCCAGTAGCGTTCATCATGCCGCTCGTCAAACAGGAACATATCCCGGATACACACCCGACCACGGTCGGTGTAAAAGCTGACCCGGTAGTTTTTACAATCATACCAGAAGGTCTGTCTTCCCTGCTTCTGCCAATCATCCATACAGGTGACCGCCGTGGCGGGCGTCATGGGGAACGTCTTCTTAAACCACCGACCGGAATCCCCCAGCGTCATGACCTCCCAGCGTCCGTCCTGCACGCCCTGATAGAATTTCGCCATCTGCATCGTCAGACCCTCGCCGAAATTCTTCCACCGGAATGAATTCTCCTGTCCCGCCTGAGTATACGCCCAGGTCAGTCCTTCCTCCTCGTAGTTATTATGCAGATACCAATCGACCCACTTTTCGCTCTGTCCGGTCTTCCACACCGGCTCCAATGAAAACACATGCTGCAGCGGCGCCGGATTGAAATGCTCGTCAGCGCTGCAGGTATACTGATAGATCGGGTCGCTGCCCAGCATCCGGAATACCGGCGCATTCAGCTGCGCTTCCTTGGTCTGCGCCGGCATGAACATATTGTGCTTACTGGGATAATATGCCTGATTATAATAGCCGCCCCAGAGGGTGTAGCCGTCCGTACCGTACTGATCCTTACAGACGCAGAAGGCATCCACGCCATACTGCTCGGTCATATACTGAATGGAATAGGTATCCAGCATCCAGGCACCGGCCGATTTGGGATAATAGCCAAACACCTCGTGGAACCTCCCAAACAGCTCGTCAATGAGGGCTTTGCGCTCCTCTAGTGTGTATGCCATCAGCAGACCCGGATTCACACGCCAGTCCCACTTGGTTCCGGGTTCTCCCCGCCATTTCATGCCGCATTTTTCCACTTGCTCCTGCGCCATTTCAAACCACACGCCCACTTCGCAGTTGGGATCCGGATCCTCTTGCAGCAGTGCCACATACTCCGGGCGTATCAAAGCGTCGTACTGCAGCAGAAATGTGTACGGCATCGGGTATTGGCGGCACAGCTCTACCTGCAGCTTATACGTGTCATACAGCTCCTCCTGCGTATTACGGTAATCCTCTGCCCGGACGAAATTGATAATGTTGATGATATTCTTTTTCATACTGCTTCTCCTTTACCGAGTGTTTATTTCAGCTTTACCGCTGTCAGACAATAGTTACCGCCGGTCAACTGCAGATCCGTCTGCCCCGCCACTGCATAGCCGGTCAGCTGCAATTCCGCCTGTACATCGAGGGGGATCTCCACCGTCAGCAATACGGAATCCGCTCCTTGCCGCCGCCAATCGACCGTGATCTTCCCGGCAGCGGTTTCAAAGCTGCCCCGGGCAAATTCCAGCTCCGACAAAAAGTACGGTGCAAGAGTCAAAGTGTGCTCCAGAGCCAGCCGTTCCGTCTGGCGGATGCCCAGGATCGTATTGTGGAACCAGGCGATCACGCAGGAATACATATGGTGATTCTTGGAATTGCCGTCCTGGAAGGTTTCGTACATAGTCGTGGCACCGTGCTCAAACCACCTGCGATAGGACGGGTAGCCGTGCGCCGTCAATAAGCGGTACCCCTCCTCCTGCAGCCCGCACAGATCGCAGGCCGGCAGCAGGTATTGCATCCCCAGCATTCCTACATAAAAATGGTAGTCCCGCTTCTCAAGGCAAGCCAGCAGCTGCTGCCGGGCAAGCTCCACATTCTCATATAAGCCCAGCACCAGCATCATCGCTACCGCTGTCTGCTGCTCCACCCGGCAGCCGCCATCCTCCCGCACATATGCCCGGCGGAAGGCGGTAACCGCTGTATTCTCTGCAGCAGTCAGAGTTGGAATGGCTGCGGTATCCCCTGCAAGCTCGGCTGCCAGCCGAGCGATGCGGTAAAACTTGATCAGCAGCAATGTACAGGTAAACTCCAGCGGCACCGGTACCGGATCGGTCGGGTCAAAGGGACCTGCCCAATCGCTCAGCCCATGGGCGCACAGTCCGGTATCGGGATCGGTCTTCCCCTCCAGAAAGCGGAGGTGCAGCCGCATAGCCGGATACGTCTTCCGCAGCCAGCGGGTGTCACCGTAATACTGGTACAGCCGTGCCGGGATCTCAAACAGGATCCCTGTGCTGATCGGACCGCTGCCCCACGCATATCCCCAGCCACCGGTAGGAACGATACCGGGCAGATCGCCGTCCGGCAGCTGCGCTTCCAGAATATCCTGCATCCATTTATCATAAAAAAGGCGCATATCCAGATTTTGGATCATCTGCTCGGCTGACGCCTGCGCATCGTTGCACCAGCCCAGCTTTTCCCGGGTCGGACAATCCGTGGGCGCATAAAACAGGTTGGACAGCGTAGAAATGCGGCTGAAATCAAACAGGGTATTCAGCACCCCGTCCGAGCAGGAGAATTGTCCCAGCACCGGAAGCTGCTGATGGACGAAATAGGCCGTCATATCCTCCTGTGTGGGCGGATCCTGCATCCCCTCCACGATGACATAGCGAAAACCGTAGTAGGCAAAGGTAGGCTTCCACCGATCAGTGCCGCCGCTGCAGGTCAAATAGCCGATCTGCGTGCGGTCACCGTCTTCATTGGTATCTTTATAATGCCGTTCCAGCGAATTGTCCCGGCGGGTACCCTCCTCGGTCAGCTCCTCGGCATAGGTCAGCCGCAGACGGGTGCCGACCGGCTGACAGGTCGTCAGCTCCACATAGCCGGACATATTCTGCCCGAAATCAAATACCCAATCGCCGTGAGCATTGCGGAACAGTTCCCCGCAGGCATAAGTACGATCCTCCCGGATGGGCGGACAGGGACACAGCCGCAGTGTTCCTGTGGGGGATGCTGCGGCCGCTGCCGGGATCCAGCCCTCTTCCGAACACTCCGGCTGCATCCAGTCGGTCTGGCAGCGAGCGTCGTAGTATTCCCCATAGCGCAGCTGGTGAAACCGGTACGGCGAGCATTCCCGCATACACAGCCACGCTGTGTCGCTGTCGATATACTCCGTATGTTCCGCATACCGCAGCTCCAGCGAAAACAGCAGCTTCGGAGCGTCCCTCCACGGCGCTGTATCAAAGTTCCAAGAGGTGTGCAGGCTTTCGTTATACAGCCCGTTGCCCAGTGCCACCGCCGCCAGATTTTCACCGGGCTGCAGCAGCTCGGTCACCGGATACTCGGTATACCACAGCGTCTTGGTGTAGTCGCTCGACGGCGCAATATACCGATCCGCCGTCACCGGGCGGCCGTTGATATAGGCGTCCCCCAGCCCCAGTGCACAGATCGACAGAGTGGCGCTCTGCAAACCGTCCTCTACCGTGAAATGCCTTCGGAACAGCGGCGCCGGGTCATCCCATGCCATCGCCATCGGATACGGCTCCGGATAACGAATAAAGGTGTTCGTATGAAATGCCATTATTTCCTCCTGATCATGCCGAATACCGGCTATTTTTGCGCAGTTTTTTTACCCCGGGTCTTCTTGGCGTTCGCCGGATCCTCGCCTTCGTTGTCCTCCGGGCGCACGACAGCCCAGCGACGGTATTCCGACGGGGTAAAGCCCAAACATCGCTTAAAGACCCGGTCAAAATAGTACACGCTGGTGAACCCGCATTTCGCTGCAATATCCTTGATGGGCATATCGGAGCTTTGCAGGTATTGCTTTGCTTTATAGACACGGGTACGCACCACATATTCGATGGGTGCCATGCCGGAATTACGCTTAAAGAACTTGATAAAATAATTGGAGTTTAGATACATCAGCTGTGCCAGATCGTCCAGCCGAATCTCCTCGGACAGGTGGTCATCTATATACCGGATCACCTGCTCAAACCGGTCATCCAGCTTCAGATCCGGAAACAGGATGTTCGACCCTTCCATATAATAGGCCAGCAGCTGCAGCACCGCCGCCTTCAGCTCCAGGATGTTGCTGACCGTTCCCTGCGCGCTGCACCGGAAGATGGTGCGGAATATCCGTTCCACCTTTTCCGGCTCCTCCACCGTGATAAAGGGACGCACATCCACCGTCTCGAACAGGTCCTTTTCGCCGCACTGTGCGGTAAAATGGATCCACATTTTCCGGGCGTTGCAATCCCCATAGGCGTGGTAGCTCTGCTTGGCATTGCAGGGAAGAAAAAACATCTGTCCCGGCTGCCCCTCGAAGGTCTCGCCGTTGATCTCAAAATGAAAATTGCCCTGCAATATATAATAGATCTTATTGTATGAGATACGGGCCGGCGCACGCATCCCCCATCCACGCCAGAGTGTAGTCTCCGCTCCGGTCAGGTAGTTGATCTGCAGCTTTTGAAGACCGTTCTCCAAATAGGAATGAGCCGTGTTCGTGTTTGCCATAGGGTGACCTCCCTCTCTCCGTCTCACGAAATGAGTATAGCGAAAAAAGCACTGCAAAAAAAGGAATATATTGACTGGATTTTGTACTATATTCACCATTATATCCGCTAATCGGAAAAGTGCAAGCCGAAAGGAAAAAATTTTGAAAAAAGGTAGCGATTTGCGGAAGAATGTGGTATGATAAGCAGGATAGAAACAACCCTGTGCTGATGAAATGAGGAGTGGTTCTGCGTGTATCCGTTATTTCTTGAGCCGGCGCTCAAGCAGTATCTCTGGGGCGGCACCCGCCTGAAGGAAGAATTCGGTTTCGGTTCGGAGCTGGACACGGTGGCAGAGGCGTGGATGCTGTCCTGCCACCCCCATGGTGCTTCGACGGTGCGCAATGGCGCATTGGCCGGCCTGTCGCTGCCCCAGGCATTGGACAAGCTGGGGCGGACAGCCTTAGGCGGGCAGCTGTCCGCTAAGGACTTTCCGCTGCTGATTAAGTTTATCGACGCCCGGGATCGGTTATCCCTGCAGGTACATCCGGACGATGCGTACGCCCACTCCGTGAAGCTGCCCCGTGGAAAGACCGAAATGTGGGTGGTGCTGGATTGTCAGCCGGGCGCCGAGCTGATCTACGGCTTATCCCGTCCGGTCAGCGAGGAGGAACTGCGCACGGCGGTGGAGACCGATACGATGGAGCCGCTGTGCCGCCATGTGCCGGTAAAAAAAGGCGACGTTTTTTACATTCCTGCCGGTACGCTCCATGCCATCGGCGCCGGTATTCTCATCGCCGAGGTGCAGCAGAATGCCGATGTGACTTACCGTGTATCGGATTATGGGCGGTTAGGTGCCGACGGCAAGCCAAGGGAGCTGCACAAGGAGCAAGCCATCGCCGTGACCTCCCGCATCCCCACCCCGTTGAACCGTCATGTCCAAAGTGTGCGGGAGGACGCCACCGGCAAGCGGGAGATGCTGGCAGACACCCCATATTTCACCGTGGAGCGGTGGACGCTGAACGGCACAGCCGCCAAGCAGATTCATGCCCGGGACACGTTCCTGTCGCTCCTATGTCCGGAGGGCTCCGGACACATCCGCTGGGATGGGCAGACGGAACCGTTTACTAAAGGCGACAGCATTTTTGTTCCCGCCGGACTCCCCTTTGTGGTGGACGGACAGGCACAGCTGCTGGTCAGCTATGTACGCACCTGACGTTTCAGAAAGGATCTTCACTCATGGAAAATACGCATTTTTTATTAAGAAATAATCTCACCATGCTGACGGATTTCTACGAGATCACGATGGCAAACGGCTTTTTCGTTGCCGGGCAGGGAGACAAGACTGTCTATTTTGATATGTTCTTCCGCACCATTCCCGACGATGGCGGTCTGGCAATCATGGCGGGTGTGGAGCAGGTCATCAACTACATGAAAAATCTCTCCTTCACCGAGGAGGACCTCACCTATCTGCGGGAAAAGAAAATGTTCGACGAGCGATTCTTGGATTACCTGCGGAACTTCCGATTCTGCTGCGATGTATGGGCGGTGCCGGAGGGTACGCCGGTATTCCCTCACGAGCCGATCGTCACCGTGCGGGGCCCCGCCATGCAGGCGCAGTTTGTGGAGACGATGATCCTGGTGCTGGTGAACCATCAGTCGCTGATCGCCACGAAATCCAGCCGTATCGTCCGGGCGGCACAAGGCCGTCCGGTGATGGAGTTCGGTTCCCGGCGGGCGCAGGGCTGCGACGGCGCCATTTACGGTGCCCGTGCTGCTTATATCGGAGGCTGCTCCGGTACTGCCTGCACGATCGTGGATCGGGAGTTTGGGATTCCGGCGCTGGGCACCATGGCGCACAGCTGGGTGCAGCTGTTTGATACCGAATACGAGGCGTTTCGCTCCTATGCGCAAACCTATCCGAATGCCTGCGTACTGTTGGTGGATACCTACGATGTGCTGAAATCCGGCGTTCCCAACGCCATCAAAGTGTTTAACGAGGTGCTGGTTCCCAACGGTCACCGTCCGAAGGGCATCCGCATCGACTCCGGCGATATCACCTATTTGAGCAAAAAGTCCCGAATCATGCTGGACAATGCCGGCTTCCCGGATTGCGCCATCACCGCCTCCAACTCGCTGGATGAATACACCATTCAAGATATGATCCGCCAAGGCGCACGAGTGGACAGCTTTGGCGTAGGCGAGCGGATGATCACCGCCTCCAGCGCTCCGGTGTTCGGCGGCGTCTACAAGCTGGCAGCCGTGGAGGAAAACGGTCAGATCATCCCCCGCATCAAGGTCAGCGAAAATGTAGCGAAGATCACCAATCCCGGCTTCAAGAAGCTCTGGCGGCTCTATGACCGGGACAACGGCAAGGCCATCGCCGATGTGATCACGCTCCACGACGAGGTCATCGACGATACGAAGCCCTACGAGATCTTTGATCCGGATCATATCTGGAAACGGAAGACCGTCGAAAATTTCCGGGCAAAGCCGCTGCAGGTGCAGCTGTTCCGGGGCGGTGAATGTGTATATGACAGTCCTTCGGTGGAGCAGATCCGCAGCTATTGCCGGGAGCAGCTGGACACCATGTGGGACGAGGTGCTGCGGTTCGAGAACCCGCATAACTACTATGTGGATCTGTCCCAAAAGCTGTGGGATGTAAAGCAGGCACTGCTGCTCAAATACGGACATCATCAGTGAGATCGGCAAGGAGGTTGGTTCCATGACACTGAAGCTACCGACACCGGTCAACCGGGCGCTGACCATGCTCCGGACAGCCGGCTTCGAGGCATATGTGGTCGGAGGCTGCGTGCGGGACAGCTTGCTGCACAAAACGCCGGCGGACTGGGACGTGACCACCTCTGCCAAGCCGGAGCAAATATTGGAGGTGTTTTCCTCCGAGCGTACCATTCCCACCGGATTGGAGCATGGCACGGTGACGGTGCTGCTGGAGGGTGAGCCCATCGAGATCACCACCTACCGCATTGACGGCGCATACACCGATCACCGCCATCCGGATGCAGTTACCTTTACGGCATCCTTGCAGGAGGATCTGCGCCGACGGGATTTTACCATCAATGCGCTGGCGTACAGCCCCGAGGAGGGGCTGGTGGACATTTGCTCCGGCGCTGCCGATCTGGAGAGCCATCGGATCGTCTGCGTGGGCGATCCGGAGACCCGATTTACGGAGGATGCTCTGCGCATTCTCCGGGCGCTGCGGTTTTCGGCTGTATTGGGGTTCCCCATCGAAAAAATGACCGCCGCCGCTCTGCGCAAACTGGCGCCGCTGCTGCGGCGGGTTGCCGCCGAGCGGATCGCCGTCGAGCTGAAAAAGCTGCTGTGCGGCATCGAGTGCCGCCGGGTGCTGCTGGAATATCCGGATGTGCTGGGGGTAGTGCTGCCGGAGCTGCTGCCAATGGTGGGTCTGCAGCAGGAAAATCCCTACCACTATTTGACGGTCTATGAGCATATGGCAGAGACGGTGCAGGCAGCACCGCCCGATCTGACCCTGCGTCTGACGATGCTGTTTCATGATTGCGGCAAGCCCCAGTGCTACACCCGGGACACTGCCGGGGTGGATCATTTCCGGGGACACGCCGCCATCAGCGCCGCTCTGGCGGAGCAGGCGCTGGAGCGACTGCGATTCGATCGCAAGACCATTGATGCTGTCAAGCAGCTGGTGCTGCACCACGACGATGATCTTCCCGCCACCACTGCCGGGTGCCGTCGGATGCTCAACCGGTTTGGTACGGAGCAGGCACTGGCGCTCGTCGCCGTGCATCGGGCAGATATTCTCGGGCAGCACCCGGACAAGCGGGAGCGTCTCGATGCTGTGAATGCGCTGGAGCAACAGCTGCAGCAGCTGATTGACAGCGGCTGCTGTGTTGATCTGAAAGCGCTTGCTATTCACGGTGAAGACCTGCAAGCCATCGGGTATATACCCGGTCGGCAGCTGGGCGATACCCTCCAGCAGCTGCTGGAGGAAGTGATGGACGGGCAGCTGCCCAATGAGCGTTCCGCTCTGCTGCGCCGGGCGCAACAGCTGAAATAGGTATAAAAATCCGGAAACGGAGCCGATCAGCTCTGTTTCCGGATATTCATACACAGACTCAATAGCCCAACGATTCTCCGACCAGAATCACATGCAGCCGCTGCGAATCCTCTTGCACAGCGGAAACCAAGGCGTTGCGGCAAATGCGCTGGGGCGAAGAACAGCCCTCGTTCATGCTCCCCTCCGGATGGAGGCAATGCCCCATCTGTTTGCAGTAGGTCTCGCAATGAAGCCGCTGGGCATTCAGGGGCGCTGCCACCTCCTTGACACGCCGCACAGCGGCGGACAGATCCGGCACCAGCTTGTTGATTCCGGCGATGACGATGACTCGTCTGGGGCCAAATGCCAGTGCTGCAATGCGGTTGCTGTGTCCGTCTACATTATACAGCTCGCCCTGCTCCGTGATGGCGTTGGAGGAACACAAAAACACGTCGGCAAACGCTGCCTGCCGAAGCACCTCGTTTCGCTGCTCCGGAGTCAGTTCCGGCGCATACCGGTCATAAAAATGATAGGCGTCGGAGCGAATCAGCTCCATGACACCTGTCTCCTGCAGGGTGACGGAACCGCCCACACCGATGGTGCAGCCATCCGGCAGCAGCGAACGTACCAATGGCAGCACATCCTCCTTCGTATCCGCATAATGCGGCACCATCCGGTTGTGTGTCAACGCCTCCATCGTGCGTTTTACCTGCTCGGTCATACGACATTCTCCTTTCTCATTTCCATGTCAACCACACCGGACAGTGGTCAGAGCCGGTCACGGCGCTGTCGATCCCGGCTGCGGTCACCCGTTCCATCCACCGCTCGGACACGACAAAATAGTCGATCCGCCATCCGGCATTGTTCTGCCGGGCATGATAGCGATAGGACCACCAGCTGTAGGCACCGGCGGTGTCCGGATGCAGCCGCCGAAACGTGTCAGCGAAGCCGCTGTCCAGCAAAGCAGAAAACGCCGCCCGTTCCTCGTCGCTGAAGCCTGCATTGCCCCGATTGGTCTTTGGGTTTTTCAGGTCAATCTCCTCGTGGGCCACGTTCATATCTCCGCAGAGAATCACCGGCTTATGCGCATCCAGTGCACATAGATAGCTGCGCAGATCACGCTCCCATTCCAGACGATACGGAAGCCGAGCCAACTCCTGTTGGGCGTTGGGCGTGTAAATGTTCACCAGATAAAACTCCGGATATTCCAGCGTAATTGCCCGCCCCTCGTGGTCATGCGCCGCCACGCCGATGCCGTATATCACAGATAACGGCTCGTGGGGGGTGAAAATTGCCGTGCCGCTGTAGCCCTTGCGCTCGGCATCGTTCCAAAAGCTCCGATATCCCTCCGGCAACTGCATGGTGATCTGTCCGGTTTGCAATTTTGTCTCCTGCACACAAATAAAATCTGCCGGATTCTCTGCCAGATAATCATAAAATCCTTTGCCCACACAGGCCCGCAGCCCGTTGACGTTCCAGGAAACAGCTTTCATGGCACTCCTTTCCGCCGCCTGAGCGGCTATCGGCACTTTTATAACTGTAAAGGTGGATTACTTGTCTATGAAATTTCTATGTTCTCAATGCCCACGCCGCTGCGGCGCTCTGCGCAGTGACACCGCTGCAGCCGGCTTTTGTCGGATGCCTGCTTTGCCGGTGGTTGCCCGTGCAGCGCTGCATTACGGTGAGGAGCCGTGCATCAGCGGCAAAAAGGGCTCCGGTACGGTGTTTTTCTCCGGCTGTGCATTGCGCTGTCGTTTCTGTCAAAATGCGCCCATCAGTCAGGAAAATTTCGGTAAGCCAGTCTCGACAGAGCGGCTGGCGGAAATCTTTTCCGAGCTGGAGAGTGCCGGAGCGCAGAATATCAATCTGGTGAATCCTACTCACTACGCCCACGCTATCGCCGCTGCTCTGCGGCTGCGCAAGCCGAGCATCCCGGTGCTGTGGAACAGCAGCGGGTATGAGCGGGTGGAAACCCTCCGCAGCTTAGAGGGGCTGGTGGACGTATATTTGCCTGACTGCAAATACATCCACCCGGACATCGCCGCCGCCCTGTCCGGTGCGGCAGACTATTTCAACTATGCAGCGCCTGCTATACTGGAAATGGCTCGGCAAACCGGACCGGTGGAGCTGGACACAACCGGAATGATACGCAAAGGGACGATCGTGCGCCATTTGGTGCTGCCCGGTCATACCAAAGAAAGCTTAGCGGTGCTGGATTGGCTGGCACAGCACAAAGAAAAATTCTGGATCAGCCTGATGTTCCAGTATACACCTGTGGGAGACCTGACAAATTATCCGGAGCTGACCCGTCCCCTCACCCGTCGGGAATGCGACAAGGTGTGGGCGTATATGGACGGCTTAGGCATCGTTGATGGCTATGTGCAAAGCCGGGAGAGCAGCGGCGGGAAGATGATCCCGTCTTTTGATCTCACCGGCGTTTGACAGCACTTATTTCAGCAGCACATATCCCATCTTTTTCTTCGCCTTTGCCAGCGTGCGGTTGGCGATATAAGCGGCGTGCTCTGCTCCTTGTTTCATGAGCGTCTCCAGCTGCGCCTTATCCCCCATCAGCATCGTCAGCCGCTCTTGAATCGGCGTCAGCTCGGCGGCAACCGCCTCGCCCACAGCGGTCTTGAAATCGCCGTAGCCCTTGCCGGAAAACTCCGCCTCGATCTCCTCGTTGGCTTTGCCGGTCACGGCAGCATAAATCTCCATCAGGTTATTGATACCGTCTTTTCCTTCGGCATAGCGCACCTGTGCCTCGCTGTCGGTGACAGCCCGGCGGAATTTCCGCAGAATGGTGTCCTTATCGTCCTTGAGTGAAATAAAGCTATTCACATTTTCATCGGATTTGGACATTTTCTTGGTGGGATCCTGTAAGGAGCGCACCCGGGCGCCGGATTTCATGATGTACGGCTCCGGCACGGTAAACGTATTGCCGTACAGCCCGTTGAACCGCTCTGCAATGTTGCGGGTCAGCTCGCAGTGCTGCTTCTGATCCGCCCCTACCGGCACATAGTCCGGCTGATACAGCAGGATATCCGCTGCCATCAGGGTCGGATAGGCAAACAGCCCCAGATTGATGTTATCGGCGTGCTTGGCGGATTTGTCCTTAAACTGGGTCATACGGGACAGCTCTCCAAACTGTGTGCAGCAGGACAAGAGCCACGACAGCTCTGCATGCGCCGGCACCTGCGACTGAACAAACAGCAGGTTTTTCTCCGGATCCAGACCGATCGCCATGAGCAGCGCAAAGGTCTCCATGATCTGCTGACGAAATTTTGCCGGTTCCTGCCGCACCGTGATGGCGTGCAGATCTGCCACCCCGTAAACACACGCAAATTCATCCTGCATTCCCACCCAGTTGCGCAGGGCACCCAGATAGTTTCCCAACGTTGGCACACCGGTGGGCTGAATGAGACTGAGCGCCCGGCTTTTCCGGGGGGCTGCCGCCTGATTTTCCATACTGAACTCTCCTTTTTGCTCCTAATCCGGAAAAGATTCATCTCTCCGGAAAATTTCTCCTCTTATATTACCACACTTGCATTGACATTTTCAACCGATAAATGTAAAATAAATAAATCGAGTTCAAATGCAGGAGGAACGTCTATGTCTATCTACGATGAATTAGCCGCCCGGATGTTTCCGCACATCACGAAAACACCGGAGGATTATGAGCTTATGTATCCCCCACGACAGCTGCCGGAGGGGGCACGAGTGACCCGGATCGCACCCTCTCCCACCGGCTATCTGCATCTGGGTACTTTTTTTACTTCGCTGATCAACCGGCTGACCGCCGACGCTACCGGCGGTGTGTTTTTCTTCCGGCTGGAGGACACCGATAAAAAACGGGAGGTCGAAGGCGGAGCCGACGATATACTAAAGGGGATCCGGGATTTCGGACTGACCATTGACGAGGGCTTTGTGGCGCCCGGCGAGGTGAAGGGTGCGTACGGTCCCTATCAGCAGAGCGCCCGGGCGGAGATCTATCAGGCTTATGTCAAGCGCCTGATTGAGCAGAATAAGGCTTACCCCTGCTTCTGCACCGAGGAGCAGCGGGCACAGGCACGAGAGCAGCAGGAGCAGCAGAAGGCTCGTACCGGCTACTACGGCGCCTATGCCGTCTGCCGTTCTCTGCCTCCGGAGGAGGCGCTGCGGCGCATCGAGGCAGGCGAAAGCTATGTGGTGCGGCTGCGCTCCGAGGGCAGCGAGGAGCATCGGATCAAATTCACCGATCTGATCAAGGGAACCATTGAAATGCCGGAAAACGATGAGGATATCGTGCTGCTGAAATCCGACGGTATTCCGACCTATCACTTTGCTCATGCGGTGGACGACCATCTGATGCGTACCACCCATGTCATTCGGGGAGACGAATGGATCTCGTCGGTGCCGAAGCATCTGCAGCTGTTCCAGACGTTGGGCTTTAAGCCGCCGAAATACGCTCATGTCAGCCCCATCATGGTGGAGGATAACGGCAACAAGCGCAAGCTGTCCAAGCGAAAGGACCCCCAGGCGGCGATGCACTATTATGCCCAGCAGGGCTACCCTGCTGCCAGCGTGTTGGAGTATCTCATGACTATCGCCAACAGCGATTTTGAGGATTGGCGGCGAGCCAACCCCACAGCCGATCTGTTCTCCTTCAAGTTTAATCTCAAGAAAATGAGCGTATCCGGCGCTCTGTTCGATCTGGACAAGCTCAACGACGTGAGCAAGGCGGTCATCGCCCGCATGGATGCAGAGACAGTGGAGCAGCAGGTGGAGCAATGGGCCGCCGCCTATGCACCGGAGTTTGCGGCATTGCTGACCGCTGACCGGGAGTATGCTGCGGGTATTTTTTCCATTGACCGGGGGAACGCTAAGCCCCGTAAGGACATTGCCCGCTGGAGCGACGTACCGGAATATGTGAGCTATTTCTTCGAGGAGACCTATCAAAACCCGCTGGAGCTGCCGGAAAATATAGCGCCTGCCGATGCGGCAGCGCTGCTCCGTGCCTATCTGCCGGTCTATGATCCTGCCGAGGATAAGGATGCTTGGTTCCAGACGGTACGCAGTCTGTGCGAGGAGCACGGCTTCAGCCCGGATGTAAAAGCCTACAAGCAGGACCCCGCCGCCTACAAGGGGCATGTGGGTGACGTCAGCACGGTGATCCGGATCGCCGTCACCGGGCGGCGCAACACGCCGGATCTGTGTGCGATCATGCAGCGGCTGGGCGCAGAACGGGTAAAGCAGCGGCTACAGACCGCCATCGACCATTTTACGAATTTATGAGGTGATTGCTATGTCCGAGAATTCGACTAATTTTATTCATGCCATCATTGACGAGGAGCTGCAGGAGGGTGGTCGCTGCTACGGAAAGACCGTCCACACCCGGTTTCCTCCCGAGCCTAACGGATATCTGCACATCGGTCATGCCAAGGCGCTGTGCATCGACTTCGGTACGGCACTGAAATACGGCGGTCTGTGCAACCTGCGCATGGACGATACCAACCCCACCAAGGAGGACGAGGAATTCGTCGATGCCATTCAAGAGGACATTCATTGGCTGGGTTTTGATTGGGATGATCGGTTTTATTATGCCTCCGATTACTTTGAGGTCATGTATGAGCAGGCAGTGGGGCTGATCAAAAAAGGGCTGGCATACGTTTGCGAGCTGACCCCTGATCAGGTACGGGAAAACCGGGGCGACCTGACCCAACCGGCGGTCAGCCCCTACCGGGATCGCCCGATGGAGGAAAGTCTGGATCTGTTCACCCGGATGCGTGCCGGCGAGTTTGAGGATGGGCGTATGACTCTGCGTGCCAAGATCGACCTCACCAGCGGCAACTTCAATATGCGGGATCCGGTCATCTACCGCATCAACCATTGCCCGCACCATCGACAGGGCAGCAAATGGTGCATCTATCCCATGTACGATTTCGCCCACCCCATCGAGGATATGATGGAGGGGATCACCCACTCTCTTTGCTCGCTGGAATTTGAGGATCACCGCCCGCTGTATAACTGGGTGGTAGAGCATGTAGACATCGATGCCGCTCCCCGGCAGATCGAGTTTGCCCGGCTGGGCATCAACTACACTGTCATGTCCAAGCGCAAGCTGCGCAAGCTGGTGGAGGAGGGCTATGTGTCCGGCTGGGACGATCCCCGGATGCCTACCCTGTGCGGTCTGCGCCGCCGTGGCTACACCCCTGCCTCTGTACGCACCTTCTGCGAAAAGATCGGCGTTGCTAAGGTTCCGAACACCGTCGAAGTGGCACTGCTGGAGGCATGCCTGCGGGAGGATCTGAACGAGAATGCCCGCCGGGCGATGGCGGTGCTGCATCCGGTAAAGCTGACCCTTACCAACTACCCCGATGGGCAGACGGATGCGTTTGAGGTGGAGAACAATCCCGCCAAGCCGGAGGATGGCACCCGCACCGTCACCTTCTCCAAGCATCTGTGGATCGAAGCGGATGACTTCATGGAAGAGCCGGTCAAGGGCTATTTCCGCTTATTCCCCGGCAATGAGGTGCGGCTGAAATCCGCCTATGTGATCCGCTGCACCGGCTGCGTCAAGGATGCGCAGGGAAATGTAGTGGAGGTCCTGGCGGAGTACGATCCAGACAGCAAGGGCGGCAACACCGCAGACGGGCGTAAGGTCAAGAGCACCATCCACTGGGTGGATGCCGCTACGGCGGTGGATGCCGAGGTCCGGCTGTACTCCAATCTGTTCGATGACCCCGACCCCGACGCCGGCGACAAGGACTTCCTCACCTGTCTGGCGCCCAATTCGCTGGAGGTTCTGACTGGCTGTAAATTAGAGGCAGCGTTGGCACACGCCGCCGCTCCCGCCTCCTACCAGTTTATGCGGCTGGGCTACTTCTGCGTGGACAACAAGGATAGTGCACCCGATCATTTGGTGTTCAACCGCTCGGTGTCGCTGAAGGACAGCTTCAAGAAATAAGACCGTTCGTTGGATAGATCACTTCAGCCGGGAACTCCCGTCCCCGGCATAGCCCGAAGATTACACTTAAAACGCCGGCAGACACATTTTTGAACTGCACCCCATTTGTTAGACATTATACCACATTGTCTAACAAATGGGGTGATTTTTATGCCAAAGGGAGTACCGAACAAACGATACACACCGGAATTCAAGAAACTGGTCGTAGAAACCATGCAAAAAGAAAAACTGAGCTATCGAGAAACGGCTCGACAATTTGAGATCAGCGACCACAAGCAAGTTACCGCATGGGAGCGGATCTACCTGACAGAAGGTCCGGAAGGCTTTTCCATCGAACGGCGGGGGCCGCAGCAGCAAGGGCAGGTCCGGAACGCAGCCGAAAGAGGTAGAAGAAGATCTGCTGGCAGAAGTCCAGCGGCTTATGAAGGATTGCCGTGTCCGAATGAAGAAATATCGTTTCTATAAGGGAAAAGTGGGTAAAATTGCGCCAAATCTGATGAATCGGAATTTCCACGCAGACAAGCCAAGTCAGAAATGGGTCACGGATGTGACGGAGTTCAGCCTGTTCGGAGAAAAGCTGTATTTGTCGCCGATTCTTGATCTGCACAGCAGCGATCTGGTCAGTTACACGATTTCGGATCGTCCCGTGCTGCGCATGGTCACCTCTATGCTGAACAAGGCTTTTGAAAAGATTCCGGATGCCACAAATCTCATTCTCCATTCTGATCAGGGCTGGCAGTACCAGCACAGGCAGTATCAGCAGATGCTTTGCGGGAAGGGCATCCGACAGAGCATGAGCCGCAAAGAAAATTGTCTGGACAATGCAGTAATTGAAAACTTCTTTGGATTACTCAAAAGCGAGCTGTTCTATTTGCAGGAATTTCAATCCATGGAGCACTTCAAGCGGGAGCCGATTGCATATCTGGACTACTACAACAACCGCAGACTCAAGGCAAAGCTGAAGGGCTTGCCGCCTGCAATTCACAGACAGCAAGCCCTTTCGGTTGCTTGAACAGTTTTTTCCTTATTCTTTGTCTAACTTTTTGGGGTCACTTCAATTTTATGTCTGCCGGCATTTTTCATTAGTTTATGAAAGCTCCGAGGTATCCGAAAGCTCCCTGCTGTATGCGAAAATGAAGCCATCAAAGCATAACCGCTTCCGGACGGGCAAGCGTTGTAAACATAACCCCACCGGGATCCGCTTGCCAATATGCGAGTCCGGAAACCCGGGCTTAGGCGATGACTTTAAGCTCTTTGCGGAATCATAAGCTCCGGCTGTCTGCTGAAATCAATCCGTGTCCTCTGTTTCGCAGACCGAGGACAGAATGTGCTGCAGCGTCTCCACGCCCTCACCGGTGACTGCCGAAAAGGGGATCAGCGTTATTCCCTCGTATTCGCTCAGCTCTCGCTGAAACGCCTCCAGGCGTTGCTGCCGCTGGGTCTTATTCAGCTTATCCATCTTCGTCAGCACCGCCACAAAGGGGATCTCATGTTCCACCATATACTCCAGCATCTGATAGTCATCCCGGCTGGGGGTATGACGGGCATCCAGTAATTGCAGCACCAGCCGCAGATCCCGATCATCGTGAAAATAGCCCCCGATCAGCTCGGTCCAGCGGCGTTTCTCGCTGCCGGATACCTTTGCATACCCATATCCGGGCAGATCGACCAGCCGTACCTCCGGCAGCCGATAAAAGTTGACCGTAGCGGTCTTGCCGGGGGTGGCGCTGGTGCGAGCCAGCGCCCGGCGATTCAGCAGCTTGTTGATGAGAGAGGATTTTCCCACATTAGAGCGCCCGGAAAACGCCACCTCCGGCAGATCGGCCGGGCGCAGCTGCTCCGCCAAGCCGGCGGAATACTCAAATTCTGCTTTATCCAGACGCATAGCTGTTCACCTCATCATACAATCGATCGTGCTTATGGAGTACCGACAGCCGGATCCGATACCAGTGCGTTTTGCAGCACCGTATCCAGATATTTGGCGGGTATAAACCGAGTGTGCGCCTTCACCGTCGGATCCACTTCATACAGATCCGACTGGTTATCCTCGGGAATAATGACCGTGGACAGGTGATGGGTATAGGCAGCCATGGATTTTTCCCGTAAGCCGCCAATGGGCAGCACCCGTCCCCGCAAGGAGATCTCGCCGGTCATCGCCACATCCCCCTTGACCGGGATGCCGGTCAAGGCCGATACGATCGCAGTCGTCATAGTCACGCCCGCCGAGGGACCGTCCTTGGGCACTGCCCCCTCCGGCACATGGATATGAATATCCTTGGTCTTATAAAAATCGGTGGCAATATGCCACTCCTGTGCACGGGAACGGACATAGCTTACAGCGATACGGGCAGACTCCTTCATCACGTCGCCCAGATTGCCGGTCAGCTCGATCTTACCAGATCCCTCCAGCACAGCGACCTCCACCGGCAGCGTAGTGCCACCCACAGCGGTCCATGCCAATCCGTTGACCACTCCGACCAGCGCCTCATGCTCCTCCAGCTCCGGCTTATATTTCCGAGGACCGAGCAGCTCCTCCACCAATGCCGGAGTCACTGAAAGGGACGTATCCGGCATCTCCACCACCCGTTTGGCGACCTTACGGCACACCGCGGCGATCTGCCGCTCTAAATTCCGCACACCCGCCTCGGAGGTGTAGCCCTCGATCAGCAGACGCAGCGCTTTTTCTGTAAAGCGCAACTGCTTGACAGTCAAGCCATGCTTTTTTAGCTGCTTTTTCACTAAATGATGCCGAGCGATGGAGAGTTTTTCTTCCTCCGTGTAGCTTGGCAGTTCGATCACATCCATCCGGTCATACAACGGACCGGGGATGGCAGAGGCATCATTGGCAGTGGTGATGAACAGCACCTCGGACAGATCAAAGGGAAGATCAATATAGTGATCCCGGAAAGACGAGTTCTGCTCGGTATCCAGCACCTCCAGCATCGCCGAAGCCGGATCCCCCCTGAAATCGTTGCCCATTTTATCGATCTCATCCAGCAAAATCAGCGGATTCCGAGTGCCTACCTGTTTTATAGCCGACATAATGCGGCCGGGCATAGAGCCTACATAGGTACGGCGATGCCCTCGAATCTCGGATTCATCCCGCACGCCGCCTAACGAGACCCGCACATACTTACGGCCCATTGCTTCGGCGATACTGCGGGCGATGGAGGTTTTTCCAACGCCAGGCGGTCCCACCAGGCACAGCACCTGCCCCTTCATTTCTTTCGATAGCTGCCGGACCGCCAGCGCCTCTACAATACGGTCCTTTACCTTGTCCAGACCGTCGTGATCCCGATCCAGCACCTTGCGGGCATGGGTGAGATTCAGCCGATCCTTGGTCATCGTGTGCCAGGGCAACTCCAGACAGGTGTCCAAATAGGTGCGCACCACCGTCGCCTCGTGCGATCCGGGAGGCATTTTCCCCAGCTTGGCGCATTCCTTTTTAAGAGGCTCCGAAATCTCGTCGGGCAGCTCCAGCGCCGCAATACGCTTCAGGTATTCCTCCGACTCCTCCAGCGGATCGTCCGCCTCCCCTAACTCCTCGGAGATAGCACGGATCTGCTCCCGCAGATAGTAGTCCCGCTGATTGTCGTCCATCTGCTCCTGCACCTTGGACTCGATCTTCTTTTCCAGTTCCAGCAGCTGGCACTCCTTGTCCAGCATACGCAGCAGCGTCTCCGTACGAGCCGATACCGAAAGCTGATCGAGGATCTTTTGCTTTTCCTCCGGCGGCATCGCCAGATTTGCGGCGATATAATCGCACAGATGCCCCAGCCGGTCATCGGTAGCAACGCTCATCAGCACGTCCGGTGCCATCTTCGGCGCCAGCTCGGCGTACCGCTCGAACATCTCCCGGCACTGGCGCAAGTATGCCTCATGGATCAGCGCCGAGGCCACCGGGCGCTCCGGGCGCTCCTGCACCACCGCCACATAATACGGCACGCTCTGCACGATCTCGGCGACGCGGGCACGGCTCTCCCCCTCCACTACGACACGGAAATTCTCATGGGGAAGCTTCAATATCTGCTGAATATGGGCGATCACCCCCACCGTATACATATCCTCCGGCTGGGGATCGTCCTTTTCCAGATCCTTTTGTGCTACCAGAAAAATGCGCTGGTCCTTTTTCATCGCCTCGTTCAGTGCAGCGATGGATTTCAGCCGCCCCACATCAAAGTGCATCACCGTCTCCGGAAAGCTGACCATCCCCCGCAGCACCAGTAGCGGGAGCGTTTCGTAGGTCGTTTCTGCGTTGACATTCGCCATACATATCACCTCTGTTTCAGAAAAACCCAAGCACCCTGCACACAGGCGTTTGCGTGCAGGGTGCAAACTGTTTAACGGTTTATTTTAGTACCCGTGGCTTACATGCTGCCAACGACCGCCGGCAGCCCTAACCAATATCCAGTGCCACTCTGTATAGGTACAATTGGGATTCAGCCCCTGTTTCGGACCGGAGGAATCCACATCAAAAGAAGACATAAGCACAATCGCCTCGTCGGCATCGTACTTATTCGCCCAGCTTTGGCTGTTTTTGCTATCCTCGTCCCCGGCATAATAAAGCTCTGTTAACGTACATCCATCCCAATTGCGCCGAAACTCACGCTTGATCACATCCATAGCGGCATCAATCTCTGCCTGTGAGTAGAGCAACGAAGAAACCTCGTGCGTTTTTACATCGTTCACTTTACCGCCGCAGGCGGAGCAGAACACCAGCAGGATACAAAGAACAATCCCTATTTTATAAGCCATAGCGATCGACCTCCTGATTCGGGATGGGCTCAGTGTACCAAACCCGTCTACAGGATGTCAACAATTGTTACAGCATTGTTATATAACAAATTTGTAATCAACCGCCAGCGGCAGAAAGATCGGTCGTATCCGGAAATGCGAAAACCAGCGATCAGCCCAGTGCTTTCCGGCGAGCCGGAAGCTTCGCACGGGGGGCACCCCGCAGACTGCTCCCCCGCTTATCCGGGTTATAGACGATCTCCGGCTTGGCGCCATCGTTCACGCAGGCGGAGGTAATGACGACCTTTTCTACCGTGGGCTCGGAGGGAAGATCAAACATCAGCTGGGTCAGCAGACCCTCCATCACACTGCGCAAGCCCCGGGCGCCGGTCTCTCTTTTGAGAGTCAGCTCCGCCACCGCCTGCAAGGCATCATCGGTAAATTCCAGCTTCACACCATCCAGACGGAACAGCTCTACATATTGCTTGAGGATAGCGTTCTTGGGCTCGGTCAAGATCCGCACCAGCGCCTCCGCATCCAGCGCCTGCAGGGTGGTGATCACCGGCATACGTCCCACCAATTCGGGGATCAGACCGTACTTCACCAGATCCTGCGGGACGATCTGCCGCAGCAACGCACTATCCTGACCGGATTTCTTCGACTTTACCTCATTGCCAAAGCCCAGAGAGCCGGAGCTGACCCGCTTTTCGATCGTCTGGGTGATGCCGTCAAAGGCACCGCCCAAAATGAACAAGATATTGGTGGTGTCGATCTGAATGAACTCCTGCTGGGGGTGCTTCCGTCCGCCGTTGGGCGGCACGTTGGCGACCGTTCCTTCCAGGATCTTCAGCAGCGCCTGCTGCACGCCCTCGCCGCTGACATCCCGGGTAATGGATGGATTTTCGCTGCGGCGGGAGATCTTATCGATCTCATCCACATAGATGATCCCCCGCTGCGCCCGTTCTACATCGTAATCCGCTGCCTGAATGAGCCGCAGGAGAATGTTTTCCACATCCTCGCCCACATATCCGGCCTCGGTCAAGGTCGTGGCATCCGCAATGGCAAAGGGCACGTCCAGCGCCCGTGCCAGCGTCTGTGCCAGCGCTGTCTTTCCCACACCGGTGGGACCCAGCAGCAGCACATTGCTTTTGCCCAGCTCCGTATCGGTCTCGCCGCCGTAATAAATGCGCTTATAGTGATTATACACCGCCACGGACAAGGCGATCTTTGCTTCGTCCTGTCCGATGACGTATTCATCCAGCTTTTCTTTGATTTCACGGGGTGTAGGCAGCTTTTCGGGGATCTCCGGTTTTGCAGCCTTTTCCGTCGGCTTACTCCGGCGTTCCGCCGCCGGGCGCTCCTCGTCCAGCAGCGATTCGCACAGATCAATACACTCGTCGCAGATATAGACGCCGGGACCGGCGATCAGACGCTCCACTTCCCCCTGCCGCTTTCCGCAAAAGGAGCAGCGCACCTCACCACGGTGTTCTTCGTTATTCGGCAAATTTCGTCACCTCCATGAGCGAGGGTCATGCCCGCCGCTCCACTACCTTATCCACCAGACCGTACCGCACCGCATCGTCGGCGCTCATCCAGTTATCCCGATCGGTATCCCGCTCGATGACCTCCAGCGGCTGGCCGGTCATTTCGGAGAGCATCCGGTTCATCCGGTTGCGGATATATACAATGTGATCCGCCTGGATCTTGATATCGGACGCCTGTCCCTTAGCGCCGCCCAGAGGCTGATGGATCATGATCTCGCTGTTCGGCAGCGCCAGCCGCTTGCCCTTGGTGCCCGCTGCCAGCAGAAAGCTGCCCATGCTGGCAGCCAGACCGACGCAGATGGTGGACACATCGCACTTAATATACTGCATCGTATCATAAATCGCCATACCCGCCGTAATCGAGCCGCCGGGGCTATTGATATACAGCTGTATGTCCTTATCCGGGTCGTCCCCCTCCAGATACAGCAGCTGCGCCACCACCAGAGAGGCGGTCACATCATTGACCTCATCCGACAGCATAATGATCCGGTCGTTCAGCAGCCGGGAGAAAATATCATAGCTGCGCTCACCACGGCTGGTCTGCTCGATCACATAAGGCACAAGACTACTCATAGTAAAAGCCCTCCTGTTCATACGCACGATACTTATAGACGCCATCCGCCCATACCGAAAGTATGGGCGGATGATGCCTGCTTCAAACAAGGTTTTTATTCTTCCGTCACTACGGCATTTTCCTTGACCAGATCCATCGCCTTGGAGACAGCCAAATCCTCCTTGATCGCCGATTCGGGGATGGACTTCTTCACGGTATCCACATCCACCTGATACTGCTCGGCGCACTTGGCGTATTCCGCCTCCACGTCCTCGGCAGTGACCTCGATATTCTCCTTCTTTGCCACGCCTTCCAGCGCCAGCCGTACCTTCACCTGCTTTTCAGCACGCTCACGGAAGCTTTCCCGGAATGCCGCTTGATCCATGCCGGTATACTGGAGATACATCTCCATGCTGATGCCCATGGACTGCATCCGATAGGACTGTCCACGGATCTCGTCATCGATCGCCCGCTCATACATTGCTGCGGGAATATCCGCCGTCAGGCACTCGATAAGGCCGTCCACCAGCTGCTCCTCGACCGCCTGATCGGCCGCCTTGCTGCGCTGCTCCTCCAGACGCTTGCGGACATCCGCCTTGTACTCATCCAGCGTCTCGAAGTCCGAGCCGTCTTTGATCAGATCGTCGTCGATCGCAGGCAGCTCCTTCTTCTCGATCTTATCGATCCGGCACTGGAAGACCGCTTCCTTACCAGCCAGCTCTTTTGCGTGATAATCCTCCGGGAAGGTCACCTTGACCTCCGGCTGATCATCGACCTTAGCGCCGACCAGCTGCTCCTCGAAGCCGGGAATAAAGTTACCGGAGCCCAGCTCCAGCGCATGGTTCTCGCCCTTTCCACCGTCGAACGCCACACCGTCTACAAAGCCCTCGTAGTCCAGAGTCACGGTATCGCCCATCTCGGCGGCACGATCCTCCACGGACACCATCCGGGCGTTGCGCTCCTGCAGCCGCTTTAGATCCTCGTCGATGTCCTCATCGGTGACGGGCGCAACCTTTTTGGTCGCCTTCAGACCCTTATAGCCATCCACCGTCACCTCGGGCTTCACGGTGATGGTCGCCTTAAACACCAGACCCTCGGGGCCGACAGAGACCACGTCCAGGTCGATCTTGTCCTCTACATAAGTATAGCCGGACTCTTTGATCGCCTCATCCAGAGCGCCGGGATATACATCGTTCATAGCCGTCTCATAGAAGATACCGGAGCCAAACTCCCGCTCCAGCAGCGCCCGGGGCGCCTTGCCCTTGCGGAAGCCGGGAATGGACATCTTCTGGACATCCTTCTTGTAAGCTTTCTGCACCGCCGCCTCAAAAGCAGCCGCATCCACCTCAATCTCAAGCTCTACCCGGTTGTTTTCTTTCTTTTCAGCGTTTTTCAGACTCATGTTCTTTTCCTCCTGAACGCACCCGTTATCGGGCGCCATTTTCGTTATAATTTCATTGACCTGCCAAGGCACTGCCCCATAGTATACCACAGGTCAAGCGATTTGGCTACTGTTTTTTTGAAAAAATCAGCGAATATACAGAAAATTCACATTTAAGGTAGCGCCGCAGGGATCCCGCCCGGCGTATGCGCTGCCCGATCCTTTTCTTCATCGTGCGTGAAATTCACAGCAGGAGGATCATTCGGGGATCGAGAGCGGCGTAAACCGCAGCGCATCTGCCGATACCAGCCGATAGGCGATCCCGGCGTCCTCACCGTTAAATGCCAGCCGGATCCCGGCGCTGTGGACGTGTCCGTAGAAACAGCGTCGGATCCCCTCCCGCTGCAGTACCTCCAGGATCTCCGGGCAGCGCTGCCCGCCATACAGGGGCGGATAATGAAGGAACACCACCGGCTCCAGTCCGGTCTCCTTTGCCGCACGAATGGACAGCTCCAGCCGTCCCGCTTCCCGCAGCAGCACCTTACGGTCGGCGTCCTGCTCTGCATCAAAGAACCAGCCCCGGGTGCCGCATACCGCTACCCGATCGTCCACCGGCACCGCATCGTTATGGACAAAGCGAAGTGTGTCGAAACCATTTTCAGTCAAAAAAGCGTCCATCTTGCGCCGGGTACACCACCAGTAATCGTGGTTGCCCTTAAGCAGCAGCTTACGTCCGGGCAGACCCTGCAAAAAGGCAAAGTCCGCCTTGGCTTGCTCCAGACTCATTCCCCAGGATATGTCACCGGGAATCACCACGGTATCTTCCGGAGCGACCAGCGCCCGCCAGTTGGTCTCCAGCCGCTCCATATAATGCTCCCAGCCGGGAAATACCGTCATGGGCTTATTCACAGACAGGGACAGGTGGGTGTCCCCTATGGCATACAGTGCCATAGTGGCACCCCCTTTTCACCTTATATTTGCAGCAGTCGGCACACAGTCTGCTGCATTCCCGCCGTATCTCCGGTGCATATCTCTGTAAAGCGCACTGCCTTGTCACGCAGCGCCGCCAACGGCTGAGGAACTGCCGTGCCGGTCGCCTGCTGCAGCGTCATCAGCTGATCGTACGGCTGCTCCGGAACCGTCTCCCCCAGCGCCGACAGGATCGACGGAGCAAACTTATAGGGGCTGGCGGTAGAAGCGATCACCGTCGGTGTGGTATCGCCGGTGCGGTCACGATATTCTTCGTAGACCTGCACCGCTACGGCTGTGTGCGTATCGCAGAGATAATGCTTTTCCTTGAATACCCGGCGGATTGTCTCCGCCACCTGCGCATCCGTGGCACTGCCCGCTGCAAAACGGGCATCCAGCTGCTCCTTGACGGCGGTCGGCACGGCATACCGGTGCTGCGATCTCAGCCCATCCATCCAATTGCGCAGTGCCTCGCAGTCCTCTCCGGACAGGTGATAGAGCAGACGCTCCAGATTGGAGGATACCAGAATATCCATAGAGGGAGAGGTCGTGGTGTAAAACGGGCGGTTGCAATCGTATATGCCGGTCTCGAAGAAATCGGTCAGGACCCGGTTAGCGTTGGAGGCACACACCAGCTTATGCAGCGGCACCCCCATCCGCCCGGCATAGTACGCCGCCAGAATATTGCCGAAATTCCCCGTCGGCACCACCACATTGATGGGCTGTCCCATTGCGACGGCACCGGACTGCACCATATCGCAGTAGGCGGAGAAATAGTAGACGATCTGCGGCAGCAGCCGCCCCCAGTTGATGGAGTTGGCGCTGGAAAACCGCATTCCGTGCTTTTCCAGC
Source organism: uncultured Eubacteriales bacterium (assembly GCA_934630515.1). Classification (GTDB taxonomy): domain Bacteria; phylum Bacillota; class Clostridia; order Oscillospirales; family Acutalibacteraceae; genus UBA5905. The sequence goes on from CAKTVV010000007.1 coordinate 26,361, forward strand.
GCTGCAATCATCGCCGGATCGGTGAACAGAGCCTTTACCCCTGTCTGCGCATCGTCGAAATTCCCCTGCAGAGCGCAAACGCCTACATTGTCGCCCTCTTGGGTGACCATCTGCAGCCGCTGCATTTCGCTAACGCCCTCGCTGGGGTAGAATACCAAAATTTTCGTATCCGGGACATTTTTGAAGCCCTCCAATGCCGCCTTACCGGTATCACCGGAGGTGGCTACCAGAATGACGATCTTCTCGCCCGGTGCTGCCTTTTGCACTGCCGTGCGCATAAAATGCGGCAGGATCTGCAGCGCCATATCCTTGAAAGCGCAAGTCGGACCGTGCCACAGCTCCAGCATATGCACGCCGTCTCCCAGTTCCCGCAGAGGAGCGATTGCCGGCGTATCAAACTGTGCGCCATAGGCGCTGTCGGCGCAGGCAGCGATCTCCTCCGGCGTAAAATCCGTCAAAAAGAGGGTCAGGATCCGTTTCGCCCGTTCCGAATAGGACAAGGGCAGCAGCGCCCGCAGAAAGTCCTCATTTACGGCAGGCAGGTCCGTGGGCACAAACAAGCCGCCCTCGGGGGAAATTCCCCGGGAAATGGCCTGCGCCGCCGATACACGGATCCGATCGTCTCTGGTGCTTGAATACTGCATAGTTTTTTCCTCATTTCTTATTGGATCTGCGTCCACCGGGCGGCAAAAAACCGCCGGGCATTCTCAAAAAATAATCCATCCAGCAATGAGCGATCATAGCCCATCGCCTGCAGTTGTGCATACAAGCCGGATAAGCCGGCTACACCACCGACTGCGGGACGGGGCATCCCATCAAGATCACTGCCGAGACAAACCGTCTGCTCACCGTCCAGCTCCAAAAAATGCTGCCAATGTGCGGAAAAAGCTGTGGCAAAATCGGTTTCACCGGTCACCCCTAAATGGGGAGCATACAGGTTCAGCCCCACCAAGCCGCCACGCTCCCGGATTGCCTGAAACTGCTTGTCAGTCAGGTTGCGGGGATGAGGACACACAGCGGCGGCATTGGAATGGGTCGCCAATACCGGCTGGTCGGTCTCCTCCAGCAGCTGCCAAAAGCCCCGCTCGTTCAGGTGCGATACATCTGGCAGAATGTGTAATGCATCCATCCGCTGCAGCGCCGCTCGTCCCCTCTCGGTCAACCCTCGGTCCGCATCCCCCATGCAGCCGGATGCCCAGTCGTTATCTCCATTCCATGTCAGGGAAAGCAGTCGCACATCCCGGGCAGCCAATTGATCGATCGGATCGGCTGCCGCTGCCAGCGCCCCTCCGTTTTCCACCGACAGAAGCGCCACGCACGCTGCTGTGGGGCTCGGACGGTCCGAACGGCGCCACACAGAAAACCGTCCCGGCGCCTCTTGCTCCCACCGTGCGGCGGTATCCAGCAACCCGAAGCATACCGTCTCCGGATCGTCGGCATCCTCCGGGATAAACGCCGCAAAGGTCTGAAACCAGCGCTCCAATCCGGCGCCCTCTGCCAAGCTGACGCAGCCGGTGTTCCCGGCAATGCTCTCGCCACTATAGTAGCCCAGTCCCAGGGTATCACAATGCAGATCAAAAAGCCGCATCCAGACCACCCGCCTCGTAAGCGCCGGGAATATGGCAGATCTCCACCGCCCGCATCGGATCCTGCGGATCGGTGACGACCTCCACCACATCAAACCGGGGCTGCCCCTCCACGGATTCGTTCATCAGATACAGCGCCGCCGTACGGATCAGCCGCTGCTGTTTCGCCGCAGTGACCGCCTCCCGGGGCGCATACATCCCATCCGAACGGCGGGTCTTCACCTCCACAAAGGCAATATACGCCCCATCCCGGGCGATTATGTCCACCTCACCCAAACGGCAGCGGTAATTGGATGTCAGGATCTGATAGCCCTTTTCCCGCAGAAAGCGGGCAGCCAGCACCTCGCCGGCTGCGCCCTTGGACAGCGCCGCCATCAGCGGACGTCCCCCAGGATCTTCGTCAGAAAGCTGGGGCGGTGCACCGGACAGGGACCCAGACGGTGCAGCGCTTCGATATGCGCCGCCGTCCCGTATCCCTTATGCACCGCAAAGCCATAGCCGGGATACAGTGCTTCCATCTCCCGCATGACACGATCCCGGGAAACCTTTGCCAAAATTGACGCAGCTCCGATAGAGGCGGACAAGGCGTCCCCCTTGACAACGCACTCCCCCGGTACCGGTAACTGCGGCGGCAATCGGTTACCGTCGATCAGAGCGTATTGCACCCGATCCCCCAGTCCTGCCACAGCCCGGCACATCGCCAGATAGGTGGCTTGCAGGATATTATATTCTTCGATCTCTTCCACCGTAGCCGACGCTACGCTGAAGGCTGCCGCTTCAGCACAGATCACATCGAACAGTACTTCCCGCTTTTTCTCGCTGAGCTTTTTGGAGTCATTGATCCCGGCGATGGGATGCGCCGGATCCAAGATCACCGCCGCCGCATAGACGGGACCCGCCAGCGGTCCCCGTCCGGCCTCGTCCACCCCGCAGAAAGCCGGGTGAACCGCACGCACTGCGGCGTCAAATTCTTCATTCGTCATTCTCGGCACCTCCCGGCGGCTCCTCTAAGGTCATGCGTCCGATCTTGCCGCCACGGTATTCGTCCAGCAGCATGATCGCCGCCCGTTCGGTGTTTACCTCGCCGCCGGATACCAGCATCCCCCGTTTCCGGGCGATGAGCTGCAGCAGCTCATAGGCATCCTGTGGCAGCTCTCCCTCCAGCTTGTACCGCTCGGTCAGCTGAGCAGGATAGTGCTGTGCCAAAATCTTCAGCAGCTCACACGCCATCTCCTCCAGATCCAGCACCTGATCCCGGATGGCGCCGGTAAATGCCAGATGCAGCGCCGCTGTATGGTCCTCAAACTTCGGCCACAGCACACCGGGTGTATCCAGCAGCTGCGCCCCCTCCACCACAAACCATTGATTGATACGGGTCACGCCGGGACGATCCTCCACCTTTGCCTTACCGCCCTTATTCAGACGGTTGATAAAGGAGCTTTTCCCCACATTCGGGATCCCTACGATCATCGCCCGGATGGCACGGTTCATGCCCTTTTCCTCCCAGCGAGCCACGTTGTCCCGCAGCAGCTCCCGCAAGGCGGGCATAAACGCCTGCATTCCCTTGCCGCTTTTACAATCCACCGGCACGGCGGGTATCCCCCGCTGCCGATAATAGGCGATCCAGCGGGCGGTAGCAGCGCTGTCCGCCAGATCCGCCTTGTTGAATATCAGCAGCCGGGGCTTACGCCCCACCCAGCGATCCAGCTCCGGATTGCGGCTGCTGTCCGGGATACGGGCGTCCACGATCTCCACCACTGCGTCCACCAGCTTGAGACTCTCCTGGATCTTCCGCCGGGTACGGGCCATATGTCCCGGAAACCACTGAATGCTCTCCGCCACCGGCCGGTCATCCGACCGTGGGCGTGGCGTCTTGCGCTGCCAGTTGTTGTTGGAGCCGCCCGGCTTCCCTTTTTTACGATTTTCTGCCATGTCAGTCTCCCTCATATCCGATCTGCCGCACCCAGCCGGCAGTATCCCCCGGCCACAGACGCAGCACCACCACTCCGGCGACGTTCCCGGTCGAAAACGCTCCCAGCATCCGGCTGTCCTTGGACTCCCGACGATTATCGCCCATAGCAAAAATGTATCCCTCCGGCACCGTGAACGGCGATGTACAGTTAAATGATGGGGTAAATCCACCCTTTACATACGGCTCATCCAGCGCTACACCATTACGGGTGACGATACCGGTCTCGTCATCAAAGGCGATCACATCCCCCGCCAGTCCAATGACCCGCTTAATGAGCGGCTGCTCTCCGGTGCGGTTAATGACCACTACGTCGCCTCGTTTTATCGTATAAAACCGGCTGATCATGATCAGTCGATCCTGATCCTGAAAGGTATCGGTCATCGACTCACCGCTGACGCTCATCACCCGGAACAGCAGCATAAACACCAGCGCTACCGCCACCAGCGCCGAGATCAACGCCGACAGCCATTCATATCCGTTTACCAGCCATTTCGGCTGCTGTACGATTTCTTTTTCCTGTTCCATACCGTTCACTCCCTGCACCGTCAGTCCTTGCGAATCGCCCCGAACTGCTTCAGCGGCCAGATCCGCAGGCGAGCCACACCCACTACATCCTTCACCGAAACCAGTCCTACCTCCGCCGAGCGGCTGTCCAACGATACCGAACGATTATCTCCCATGACAAACAGGTAGCCCTCCGGTATCGTCAACGGACCGGAAAAATCCCGCAGCACGGTGCTGCCCTGAATATACGGCTCATCCAGCACCTGTCCGTTAAGAATTACAGTGTAGTCGGGACGAATATTGATGGTATCCCCCGCCACCGCAATGACCCGCTTGATCAGTGGCTCCTTGGTATAGCGATCCACCACCACCACATCGCCCGCTGTATAGGTGTGCCCCGCAGAAACCAGCACCAACCGGTCTCCGTCGTTCAGCGACGGCACCATCGACTCGCCGTCCACCCCCACAATACGAAAGCAAAAGGTGAACAGCAGCACCAGCACGGTCAATGCTACGATCATGGCGCTGATCCAATCGTATGCAGGTGCCGCTAACTGACGGCACCGTTTTTCCCGGCTCCTGATCCGGTCTGCATCGTAATCGCTCATGCGCTCCATGACGTCCCCTTTTCTGCGCCCAATGACGCAGCGATTTATAATAATGCAGTATAACACACTTTTCCCAAAAAGAAAAGAAAAATCTGTTCCGGAGCTTCAATTTCGGAGCAACCGTTTTCGGAAGCCGCCGTAAGAAGCACCAAGACGTTCCCCGCCTCGGTGCTTCTTACTTGCATTTTTGCTCGGCGACGGAATACGCCGACCGTCTATTGACTGTAATCATATAAGAAAAACACACGATGATATACAACTGCACAAAAGAAAAAAGGGACTGCAACAGTCCCTTTTTCGCAAAGCACCTTATTTAATCAGTTCCTTAACCTTAGAAGCCTTACCCACACGGTCACGCAGATAATACAGCTTGCTGCGGCGTACCTTACCGTTGCGGATGATCTTCACAGCCGCCACGTTGGGGCTATGCAGCGGGAACACACGCTCCACACCGACACCGTAGGACACCCGACGCACCGTAAAGGTCTCTGCTACGCCGCTGCCCTTCTTCGCAATGACGGTACCCTCGAACGCCTGAATACGCTCACGCTCGCCTTCACGGATCTTCACATCCACCCGAACCGTGTCGCCCACGTTAAACGCAGGAACGCTCTCCTTGACGCTGTCACCGGCAATCAACTTCAATGCATCCATCTTGACTTTCCTCCTAAAATTTTCAGACATTCTTGCCGCACCACGGTGGTCGGTAGAGGACTGCCCGCTTTAATGTCGTGCTTTCGCCTGGCATTAACCCCCACAGGGCACAAAATCCCTGCGGTCAAAAACACTTGCAGTATTATAGCACGCTTTTTCTAAAAATGCAAGTGGTTTTTTGAAAAAAGCGAAAATTTCAGCGAAATGGCTGTCCGGCGCTGTCCAGCAGCTCCAATCGCACCACCCGGCTGGGACATTTTTGCCCCAGCGCCGTCTCCAAAGCGGTGCAAAACAGCACCGGATTCACGTTTTCCTGTCCGCAAGGCAGCGTCACGGTCATGCACACTCCCTGTGGAATGTCCTCCAGCCGGGCATCAGCGAAAAACGGGCGAATATCCACCGTTTTCATGGTTTTCTTTTTCGTGCGCTTTTCCACCGGTATCTCCGGCTGCTCCAACAGTGCAGCCACCGGCTGCCGAGGGCAGCAAAGCTCCACCCGATAGCAAGCGGCTGCCAGCTCACCGGGCTTCTTCACAGCCGGAGCAGCGCTGACTGCCTCCATTCCGGCCGGCATAGCCTCATTCAGCCGCTCCACCAGCTCGGTCATGGGCATCTCGGATTCCAGCCGCAGATCCATTGTTTCATGCAGCCCCTCCTGCCCCAGCGGCAGCGGAGCGGCAAAGGTCAAATACGGATGGCGGTTAAAGCCCTCCGTATACCACAGCGGAATCTGCGCACGCCGCATCACCCGGGTCATAGTGCGCATCAGATCTAAATGCGAAATAAACCGGGAACGCCCGGTCTTGGCAAATACCACTCTAACGGTCTGCAACGCACTCACCCACCTTCCAGCACGCCGCCCCGCAGCCGGCGCACTTCTGCCGGCAGTTGGGGGTGGTGATTGCCTGATGCGCCTTCTCGTTTTCCCGAATGAGGAACGCCTTGGTCACGCCGTAATCCAGATGATCCCACGGCAGGATCTCGTCAAAGGGGCGGCGGCGATTGGCGTAGAATGCCGGATCCAGCCCCGCTTCCGCAAACAGTGCCATCCACGCATCGTAGTTAAAATGCTCCGACCAGGCGTCCAAATTAAAGCCCCGTTCATGTGCCAGCTCCAACACCCGACAGAGCCGTCGGTCGCCCCGTGCCAGCACCGCCTCCAAAAAGCTGGTCTTCGCATCGTGCCAGCTCAGAGAGATCTTGCGGGTATGGACGCATTCCGTGAGATGCTGCTGCTTTTCCCGCAGCTCCTCCATAGTCGCCTGCGGCTCCCACTGGAACGGCGTAAAGGGCTTCGGCACAAAACAGGAGGCGCTCATGGACACCGTCACGCCCTTGCCCTTGGGCTTGTCTGGATTTTCATAGAAGCAGTTGACGATCTTCTGACCCAGCTGCGCCATGCCCTCGATATCCTCCATGGTCTCGGTCGGCAATCCCATCATGAAATACAGCTTCACCGCCGTCCAGCCGCCCTTAAACGCCCGGGATACGGTGGTGAGGATCTCCTCCTCGGTGAGATTTTTATTGATCGCATCCCGCAGGCGCTGGGTGCCCGCCTCCGGGGCGAAGGTCAGACCGGCCCGCCGCAGCACATTGAGTTTGTTCGCCAGCTCCTCGGAGAACCCGTCCACCCGCAGGGAGGGCAGAGACATATTGGTATGCTCCGGCTCCGCCCAGGTCAGCAGTCGGTTGAGCAGCTCCTCCAGACGGGTATAATCGCTGGTGGACAGCGATGACAGCGAAAACTCCTCATAGCCGGTGGACCGACACAGCTCGTGGCTCTGCCGATCGATGGTGTCTACGCTTTTTTCCCGCACCGGACGGTAAATGAACCCTGCCTGACAGAACCGGCAGCCCCGGATGCAGCCCCGGAAGATCTCGCTCTGCGCCCGGTCAAACACCACATCGGTATAGGGCACCACAAAGTATTCCGGATAATAGCAGCTGTCCAGATCCTTAATAATACGCTTGCGTATCGTTGAGCGCACCCCGTCCAGCGGTGTGATCGCCGCCACGGTGCCATCCTCATGATAGTTCACATCATACAGACTGGGGACATACACCCCCTCGATATCCGCACACGCCCGGAGAAAGGCTTTTTTTGAATAGCCTTTTTTGCGGTACTCCTTATAGAGATTGATCACCTCCAGATCCACCTCTTCCCCCTCGCCGAGGAAAAACAGATCAATGAAATCCGCCAGCGGCTCCGGATTGCAGGTACAGGGGCCGCCCGCCACCACCAGCGGCATATCGTCTCCCCGCTCATCACTGCGTACCGGCACACCCGCCAGTTCCAGCATATGCAGCACCGCTGTGTAACACATCTCATACTGCAGCGTAAAGCCGATGAAGTCGAACTCCCGGATGGGATCCCGGCTTTCCAGCCCAAACAGCGGGATATGCTGCTCCCGCATGAGTGCTTCCATATCCGTATCCGGTGCAAACACCCGCTCGCACCATACATCCGGTTCATGATTGAACTGGGCATACAGGATCTTCATGCCCAGATGGGACATGCCCACCTCATAGAGATCAGGAAAGCAGAAGGCAAACCGCACCGACACCTCGTCCCGGTTTTTTGTCACGCTGTTCAGCTCGCCGCCGATGTAGCGGGCAGGCTTTTGCACCTGCAGCAGCAGGTCGTCCAAATTCTCTATCATACCGTTACCGTCCGATCCTTCCGTTGCATTTTAGCCGGATCCTTCCATACGATCCGACCGTATTCCGGGTGCCGGGGCAGAATATCCTCGACCAGCACCGAGATAGGACCGCTCGCCCAGGGATGGCACAGACTGGTGTTCCACTTCTGCTCCTTGCCGAATGCCTCAAAGCAGGTGGTGCCCCCCTCCCGCACCATATTGTACCAGGAATGCTCGCCGGTGGAGGTGATGAGCCGGTACGCTGCCGTTTCCCGTCCGGCCCGGCACAGCGCCTTCAGCAGAAACCACGCTACATATACACCGCAGCACAGGCCTTTTTCCTCCAAAAAATCTGCCAGCCGATTCGTATCCTCCGGTCGGGCAAAGCCATAAAACAGCGGCAAAATATTTGCATGGAGGGAGCTATGCTCGCTGCCCTCCGCATCGGCAAACAAGCCGGTCTCGGCCCGGTAAAAGGTACGGTAAAACGCCTCGATCAGCTCCGGACTGCGCCGCAGCTGCGGCTGCCCGAGGAGCTCCCGTATCTGTTCCGTCTGCATGGTGCAGCCAATATAAAAGGCATTGATCATATTGTGGCAGCCCGCACCCACCGGGTTCGGCAGAGGAAAATCATAGCCATCCCGGCAGCCCTCCGGCCAATCCACCAGATTCCATTTGTCCCACACATGCTCCAGCAAGCCGTCCGGGCGGGCAAATTGCGCAAAATGCTGCAGTATTCCCTCGCATACGGTCAGCGTCTGCCGCAGATACTCCCGATCACCCGAATAGGCATAATAGCGCAGCGCCAGCAGCGGAAACTGGAGGGAATAATCGGCGATCTCCTGCATATGGCTGCCCGGCGTTACCGCCAGCAGACCCGGACATACAGCAGCCGATTGCATTTGGTTATCCATCGCCTTGCGCAGCAGCGACAGGTCGCCGGTCAGCAGCGACTGGGAAGCGCCGGAAATAGTCAGATCTCCGGCATACTGCCCCTTTTCCCGCTGCGGGCAATCCGTGAAGGTCTCCTGCGCCCCATATTTAACGCCGTTTTTGCAAAGCTCAAATACGGCAGCCAGCACCTCATTGTCTGTTTCCAAGCGGCAGAAATCGTCATCAAAGGGATAATGCCGCACCATCACTGTGCAGGTGTCCACCTTTACATCACGATCTGGCACCAGCGTCACATAGCGGAACGCCTTATAATCGTACTGCATCCACTCGTTTTCGCCCTCCGCCAGTGTCCACCATTCCTCATAGCGGCAGTTGCAGCGCATATCGAACCGGGTCTTTTCCGGAATATCCGCCGTTTCCTCACCGCAGAGAATGCGCACCCGCTGTCCCGCCTTGCCGGTCACACGCAAATGCAAGCTGCCGGTCAGCTCGTGCCCAAAATCGTAATAAATACCGCCTGTAGGCAGCAACTCTGTCGTCGCCGGCGTCTGCTCGTACACCTGCAGCTCTTTGGCGGGCATCGCTGCAAATGTATAGTCTACCGCCTTTACAGCCGCCGCCTTATAGTTGACCGCCTGCAGCCGGCTGTCGTAATCCTCCAGAAACTGGGTATCATACCCCACCGTGCGCTCACCGATATAGGTACGCAGCTGTCCGCACTCCCAACTGCCGTCGGTGTGAAACAGGCATTGCCCGTCAGCGTCGGCCTCAGCGATCAGACCGATGCGGTCGTCTCCGCTCTGGTAGGAGCGGCAGATGCGCCCGTGATAATACACCTCCGCCGTCAGCACGTTTTCGCCCGGCTGCAGAAAAGAGGTCAGCTCCACCTCATTCCAATAGTAAGCAAACGGATACCCCTGCGCCGGTCCCTGACACACATAGCGCCCGTTCAGGTATAGCTTATAGTAATCGTCTGCCGTGATGCGCAGCATACAGCTTTTCGGCACGCTGTCGCAGAAAAAGCTCTTGCGGAACAGGTAGTGCTGCTGCTCCGGCAGCTCCCGAAGCGGCAGTTCAAAGGGCACATGCTCCTTGTGCAGTACATTTTTCGGTGTGATCGTCACCCATTCTGCCGGACAGATCCATTCCGCCGACGAAAAAATCTGTTGTTTCACTATTACTCCCCCTATTCTTCTACTCCGGGAAATCGGATCCCAGCCCTCCGGCGAATGCTCTGCATACACCGGCTGACCGCCAGCGCTAACCGATCCTTCTCATCCGGCGCTGTCAGCCCCGCCTCAACGCTGCGGGCAAAGGCGGCGATCTCCCGCCCCATGAGTACATCTTTTTCGTCCGTTCCGTAAATCGGTCGGGGCGGCTGCCCGTTTTCGTGGAGGGTGATATCCCCCAGCTTGGAGATGGATCCGACTGTCACGCTGCCCTGATCGCCCAAGATCTCGCTGGGTGCCGCCCCTTGCGCCGTTTTATTATAGGTCAGTGTCACCAGCGTGTCCGGGCAGGACAGCACCGCTGTCCCCCAACCGTCGGCACCGGTGCGCAAAAAGCCCGCCGCCGCCTGAATTTCCGTCGCCTCGCCAAACAGATACAGCGCCGGATACACGCAGTAGACACCCAGATCCATCAACGCACCGGTATGCAGCGCCGGATTAAAGATGTTCGGCGTTTCTCCTGCCTGATATGCCTTATATTTTGAGGAAAACTGGCAAAACTGGAAATGCGCCGCTGTGATGGTTCCACACCGGGCGACAGCGTCCTGCAGCAAGACCAACTGCGGCTGATACAGCAGCATGATCGCCTCCCGAAACAGCAGTCCACGCTCTGCTGCCAGCCGCTGCAGCGATTCCACCGCCGCCGGGTCAGCGGACAGGGGCTTTTCGCACAGCACATGCTTGCCTGCCTCCAAAAACAGGCGGCACTGCTCAGCGTGGCAGGCGTTCGGGCTGGCAATATACACCATATCCACACAGTCGCTCTGCGCCATCGCCGCCGGCTCCGTGAAGGTGTACGCAGCGCCGACCTCGGCAGCAAATGTCTCTCCCCGTTCCCGGGAGCGGGAGCATACGGCGGTGAGCTGCAGCAGCTCCGGATACCGGGCAGCCCCGGCGATCATGGAGCGGGTGATCCAGCCGGTACCGATGACTCCGTATCGCAGCATAACGATTCCTCCTATCCTGATCTATGGAAGTGTATGAATGAAAGCTATCGGAAAGTATTTGATCGCCGGGGCGCTGGCGGGCGCCGCCAACGGGCTGTTCGGCGCCGGGGGCGGCTTGTTTCTTGTGCCGCTGCTCATCGGCTGGGCAGGCATGGAGGAGAAAAAAGCCTTTGCTACCTCAGTGGCGATCATTCTCCCTCTGTCCGTGGCGTCGTTCGTAATGTTTTGCATCGGCGGCGGGCGGGTCTTTCGGGAGGCGCTGCCTTATTTGATCGGCGGGATCCTCGGCGGTCTGCTGTCCGCCCGTCTGTTTAAGAATATTCCGGCGGTATGGCTGCACCGTCTGTTTGGATTGCTTATTCTGTACGGCGGCATTAAGGCGGTGATGCTCCCATGATGTGGCTGCAAGGACTCATCGGCGTCGCCACCGGCATCATCAGCGGATTCGGCATCGGCGGCGGCTCCCTGCTGGTGCTGTATCTCACCGTATTCGCCGGGGTATCCCAGTACACCGCCGGCGGGATCAATCTGCTGTACTTTATCGGCTGCGCCCCGGCTGCGCTCATCGGACACATCCGCCAAAAAAACATCGTCTGGAGCGCCGTCCTCTGGTGCAGCGTCGCCGGGGTCGCCATCGCCATCCCGGTGTCGCTGCTGGCCGCCACGATGAATACCGGTCTGCTGCATCGCCTGTTCGGTGTGGTGCTGCTGTATATCGGCATCAAGGAGCTGAAAGCCAAGCCGCCAAAAGTATAGGTATCATAGCACATTTCTCTGCATATTGCAACGCTGTTTTCCCGGGAAAAACACCTTAGGAAAAACGGAATCGGAAAATTTCGCAAATTTTCGCAAAAAAACAGTTGACAAACGCCAAAACATTCGCTATAATATAGCCCGTTGCCACGGCAACTTGTGGCCCGGTAGTTCAGCTGGTTAGAACGCTAGCCTGTCACGCTAGAGGTCGACGGTTCGAGCCCGTTCCGGGTCGCCATTTGCTGCTATAGCTCAGTTGGTAGAGCGCATCCTTGGTAAGGATGAGGTCACCAGTTCAAATCTGGTTAGCAGCTCCATAAAAGCCGAACGAGTCTTTTTGACTGGTTCGGCTTTTTTCATGCTGTTTTCGTCAAAAAGTTGTGTCCGGTCATTCAGTCCCTTGCGGTCACGCCGCTTATATTCCCTGCGTGCTTGACACACACTGTAAGACGTGTTATACTGCACCCATCCATGATAAATTGTGAGGTAAAAACCGTGAACTGTCCGATTTAAGCACAACGATCTTCCTTATGCGTTGTATCCAGAATGCGACGCCTGTTTTGTTGTGCAAAAAATCGGAAAGGACGGTTCCTCTTGACAAAGAATAAGAATATTCCGCTGATGTATACCATTGCGCTGTTACAGGGCATGGTCTTTTACGGCGCCATTGCCACCCTATACCGGCAGGCGCTCGGGGTCAGCGTGTTTCAGATCACACTCATTGAAAGCATCAGCCTGCTGCTGTGCATTGCGCTTGAGATCCCATGGGGCATTATTGCCGACTGGATCGGATATAAGACTACTCTGGTTCTCTGCAATGGGCTGTATTTTATCTCTAAGCTGATCTTCTGGCGAGCGACCGGCTTTTGGTGGTTTTTGCTGGAACGGGTACTGCTCAGCGTAGTGATCGCCGGATCCTCGGGCGTAGACAGCAGCCTTTTGTATTTATCCAGCCCACCGGGAAAAAGCCAGACGGTCTTCGGTATCTACGATGCCATGGGCTTGCTGGGGCTGGTGATTGCCGCCCTGGTCTATTCCGGGTGGATCCGGGAGCGGTACGCCCTGGCCGCCGGGCTGACGGTCATCACCTACGGCATTGCCGCCTTGCTGACCCTGCTTCTGACAGAGGTGCGGCAAAAGGAGCGACACCCGTTTTGCCTGCGGAATCAGGGAAAGCTCCTGCGTCAGCTGCTGAGCGATCCTGACCGGCTGCTGTTTCTGGCGGCGGTCGCCTGCATCACCCAGACGCATCAAACGGTGACGGTATTTCTCAATCAGCTGCAATATGAGCGGTGCGGTCTGTCCTCTGTCTGGATGGGGTATCTCTATGTAGCCGTGACTCTCTCCGGCGTGTGCGCCGCCGGCTCCGCCCGCTGGACAAAAGGCTGGGGTGGCCGCTGCGGCGGCACCCTGCTGCTGGGCACGGCTCTGGGTGCCTGCGTGCTGCTGGCGCTCACCCGCAGCCCTGCCCTATCCGCCGCCGGCATGATACTGCTTCGCATGGCGAACAGCTTATTTCAGCCCTTTCAGCTGGAGCAGCAGAACCGCATGGTGCGTTCCGCCGACCGAGCCACAGAGCTGAGCCTGTGCGCCATGCTGGTAGACGGGGTAAGCGCCGGGATCAGTGTTCTGCTGGGTGCTATCGCCGCCCTCCGGCTATGGGCTGCCTTTCTGTGCGGCGGGGTGCTTTGCCTGATCGGCTTGGGGCTGTTTCGGCTCTGGTATCGACGCACGCAGCTGACTTGATCCCAGCGCTCCGAGCCTTGCGGCATTCATGGCCGGTTCCATATGAACCGCAAAGCTATACTAATTCAAATATGCACAAAGCCAAATATATTTCTAAAAGGATGATAAACCATGTCCGAAAACTTCCCACTCTGGGATGCGACGATCCCGCACAGCACCCCCGACGCTGACGTTCCCAATCGCATGACCCGCTTTTCGGCTCCCGGAAGCGAGCTGAAGCCGGCGGTAGTGGTGCTGCCCGGCGGCGGCTATGTCGGACGGACAGCCCATGAAGGGGTACCGATCGCCGAATTCTATCAAAGTCAAGGATTCCACGCATTTGTGGTGGATTATCGGGTCGCTCCCCACCGATTCCCGGCAGCTTTGTCCGACGTGCAGCGGGCGATCCGTCTCATCCGCCGGCACGCCGCCGACTGGTGTGTCGATCCGCAGCGGATCTTTGTATGCGGCTTCTCCGCCGGCGGACATTTAGCCGCCAGCGCCGCCATTCTAAAGGAGGATCACTCCTCTGTGAGCGACGAAACGGACGCCTTTGATTTCCGCCCCAACGGCGCCGTTTTAGGCTATCCGGTCATTTCCGGTATGGAGGCTCACGGGCACACCGGCAGCCATCAAAATCTGCTGGGCGAGCGTTTTGCTGCCGAGTGCGAGTCGCTCTCTCTGCAAAACCGTGTGGATTCGCATACTCCGCCCTGTTTCATCTGGCACACAGCTGCCGACGCCGTCGTGCCGGTGGTTCACTCGCTGCTGCTGGCGGATGCGCTGGCAAAGCATCAGATCCCTTATGAGCTGCACATCTTCCCCTATGGCTACCACGGTCTGGGGCTGGCGCTGGACGATCCGGCATATGCCGACGTCGCCCGTTGGGCCGGCTGGAGCGCCGATTGGATCCGCCGAATCTGAGAACACATTATTCCCGGAATAAAAAACAGCCCATCGGCGAGACAAAGCTTTCGCCGACGGGCTGTTTCTATATGCAAGATTTTTCTGCTATCTGCGCTTATGCCAGCGCCGCCGTATCCCGGGCGATGACCATTTCCTCGTCCGTGGGGATCACCCATGCCGGAATAGCGGAATCCGCTGTGGTGATGAGGGTCTCCTTGCCGTGCACCTCGTTGGCCTTTTCGTCGCATTTCATGCCCAGGAAGCCCAGCGCCTCAATAATCTCCTGCCGTACCCGGGGCTGGTTCTCCCCGATGCCGGCGGTGAATACCAGTGCATCCAGACCGCCCAGCACAGCAATATAGGCGCCCACATACTTCAGCACCTGATAGGTACGCATATCCCAAGCCAATGCCGCACGCTTGTCACCCCGGGTGATCGCCGCCTCGATGTCCCGGTCGTCGCTGTATTGTCCGGAAATACCCAGCGTACCGGACTTTTTATTCATGATCTCGTCCATCTGCGCCGGGGTCAGCTCCTCTTTTTCCATAAGGAATGTCACCACAGAAGGATCAAAGCCGCCGGAGCGGGTGCCCATCATGAAGCCGTCCAGCGGCGTCATGCCCATGGTGGTATCCACTACCTTGCCATCCTTGATGGCGGCGATGGACGAGCCGCTGCCCAAATGGCAGGTGATGATGCGGGTGCCCTCGGTGCGTCCCAGCAGTTCGCAGCAGCGAGCGCTCACATAGCGGTGAGAGGTGCCGTGGAACCCATAGCGGCGCACACCGTATTTTTCATAATATTCATAGGGCAGACCGAACATAAATACCTTCTGCTCCATGGTCTGATGGAAAGCCGTATCGAACACCGCCACTTGGGTGATCTCCTTTCCGAAGGTCGCCGTTGCCGCCGAAATGCCCTGCAGCGCCGCCGGATTATGCAGCGGAGCCAGAGCCTTGAGAGAATCGATGTCTGCCAGCACCTCATCGGTGATCACCACGGAATGGTCGTACTTGGAACCGCCCTGCACCACCCGGTGGCCAATAGCGCTGACCTCGCCCAGATCGTGGATGACCTTTCCCTCGCCCTCGGTAAGCGCCTTTTTCACCTGAGCGAACGCCGCCGTATGATCCGGCATAGCGACCTCGCTTTTCCATGCCTGACCGTGAGCCTTGTGGGTAAAGCTGCCCATCGGCTGTCCGATACGCTCGCAGATACCCTTGCCCAGCACCTGCTCCCCTTCCATGTCGATGAGCTGATATTTCAGAGAGGAGCTGCCGGCGTTGATAACCAAAATTTTCATACATCATTCTCCTTGTTCAATTAGTCCGCTTTTTATCATACACTCTTTTAACGGAAATTTCAACCATTCCGGGCAAAATTCCGGTTTGACAACGGAAAAAACTGCTGGTACAATGGAACCATCAACCGCAAGGAGGTGTCTGCTGTGCGGATCGCCGGGATCATAGCCGAATACGACCCGTTTCATTCCGGGCACGCTGCCCATATCGCCGCCGCCCGGGCAGCAGGCGCTACCCATATCGTCGTCGTCATGAGCGGAAATTTCACCCAGCGGGGAAAACCGGCACTGCTGCCGAAAGCCCGGCGAGCCGCCATGGCACTGGCCGGCGGCGCCGATCTGGTGTTGGAGCTGCCCGTGCCATGGGCGATGGCGCCGGCTGAGGTGTTTGCCACCGGCGGCATAGCGCTGCTCCGGGGGCTTGGCTGCGTGCAGGCGCTGTCCTTCGGATGCGAGTGCGGCGCCGCCGCCCCTCTGCAGACATTGGCGGCGGCGATGGATACGCCCGATTACAGCGCCGCTCTGCGGCAGGCACTGCAGGCAGGTGTCCCTTATGCCGCTGCCCGTCAGACTGCTGCCGCCGCCTTATGCGGCGACGAGACCGCAGCGGTGCTGTCCCACCCCAATAACACGCTGGGCATCGAATATATCCGTGCCGCTGCCCGGATGGGCGCCAATCTGGATATTCTGGCGGTACCCCGCCGGGGAGCCGGGCATCACGATACAGCCGCTGCCGACGGCATCGCCAGCGGCACGGCGCTGCGCCGACTCATCCGAGCCGGTCAAGCGGAACAAGCAGCAGCCTATATGCCCGCTGCCGCCGCTGCCATTCTGGAGACGGCACTCCGTGAGGGCGAGGCGCCCGCCGATCCGCACCGGCTGGACATGGCGCTGCTGGCACATCTGCGGCTCCAATCCCGCCGTGCTCTTGCTGCGCTGCCGTACATTTCCGAGGGGCTGGAAAACCGCCTGTGGAACGCCATCCGTCAAGCCACCACCCTATCGGAGCTGGAGACGGCACTGCACACCCGGCGTTATCCCGCTGCCCGGCTGCGGCGGATCCTGTGGGCGTCGATGCTGCGGATCACGCCGTCTATGGTGCAGGGAATCCCTCCTTATCTGCGAGTGCTGGGCATGAACGGGCGGGGACGGGAAATTCTGACCGCCGCCGCACCGACGCTGCCCCTCATCAGCCGCTTTGCGCAGGTGCGGGAGCTGCCGGCAGCAGCGCAGGCGGTATTCGCCGCCGAGTGCCGCAGCAGCGATCTGTATACGCTTATGCTGCCCCGCCCCACCCCTTGCGGCGGCGAGCAGCAATACCATATCATCACCGAATGAGGAGACTGCCATGAAACCGTTGACGATCCTGCTTTGTCTTGTGCTGCCCTACCTGATCGGCTGCATCAATCCCGCCTACATCTTAGCCAAATGCAAAGGCTTTGACATCCGGCAGCAAGGCTCTGGCAACGCCGGCGCCTCCAATGCGGTCATCACGCTAGGAAAAGGCGTAGGCATTGCATCGGCACTGTTCGACATCGGCAAAGGCTACGCTGCCATCGCCCTTTGTCAGCGGCTCTGCCCCGGTCAGGCGCTGGTGCTGCCGCTGGCGGCGACAGCCGTGATCGCCGGACATATCTTTCCCGCATTCATGGGCTTCCGGGGCGGCAAAGGTCTGGCGTGTTTGGCAGGGGCGCTGATTCGCTATGACTGGCGGCTGTTTCTGCTGTTTCTCGCCGTGGAGGCGGTGCTGGCTCTGCTGACTGACTATATCTGCGTGATCCCGCTGACGGCATCAGTGGCATTCGCCGTCATCTACGCCATCCAGACCCGGTATGTGCCTGGCGTGCTGCTGTTCCTCGTCATCATCGGCATGATTTACTATAAGCATTGGGAGAATCTTAAGCGCATCCGCACTGGAGGTGAAATGCACCTCAGCTATCTGTGGCGTCCCAAAGAGGAAGAACAGCGCATGGAGGAATACCAGCAGCAGGAGCACTGAATGAGTGCAGGAGGGTCAGCCCATCGGCTGACCCTCTCATGTTTTTATCCACAGTCAAAAAGCAAAAATCTTTCCATATGTATATGCGGGCTTGACCTTTTGGTCGAAATGAAGTACAATAGAGCGTGCTATACTGTCGGATAGGAGACGAATCTGTATGAAAGTGTCCCCCTCGATACTCACCTGCGATTTTGCCCACGGCGCCGACGCCATCCGCTTTGTGGAAGCCAGCGGCGCTGATCTGGTTCATCTGGATGTTATGGACGGCGTCTTTGTACCGAACCTCAGCTTCGGTCCGGCGGTCATCGCCTCCCTGCGCCCCTATACCCGGCTGCCCTTTGACGTACATCTGATGATGCAGCATCCCGACCGCCTGATAGACGCCTTTGCTAAGGCAGGAGCGGACAGCATCAACATCCATCTGGAATGTGCCGATCCCATCGAGGATACCCTGCGGCACATTCGCTCGCTGGGAAAAAAGGCCGCCGTCACCCTGAAGCCTGCCACCCCTGCCGAGGCTGTCTTTCCTTATCTGGGAATGGTGGATATGGTTCTGGTGATGACAGTCGAGCCCGGCTTCGGCGGGCAGTCCTTCATGGCGGATATGATGCCTAAGGTGACAGCACTGCGCCGGGAGATCGACCGGCAGGGGCTGTCAGTACACATTGAAGTTGACGGCGGGATCGGCGAAAAAACCGCTCCGGTCGCTGCCGCCGCCGGAGCCGATGTGGCCGTGATCGGCAGCGCCCTATTCAACGCCGCCGAGCCGGAACGGTTGGTGCGGCTGGTACAGGCGCTTTAAGACAGGTGCTGCGGATCCACTGTCTGCGACCGGAGCAGCGTCTCCAGCGCCCGCCCGGCGCACAGCAGCCGTCCATGCTCCTCCACTGCCGCCACAGCCGCAGCACCGCTGCCCAACGGCTCGCCATAAGCACACAACAGCCGACGCAGCGGCAGCGACAACCGCCCCGCAGCGCTGACCACCAGCCGGTATTCCTCATCCAGCTCATAGAGCGAGGTGCAGGCGGCTCCCCTGACGGCTTGCCACTGCTCCGCCAATGTATATAACGCCTCCAGATCCCGGGGACGGAATACCACCGCTCCGCCGGCCGCCCGGCGGCGAGGCGTCAGCAGCAAAACGCAGCCGCCCGCCACTGGTATGGCTTCTGCCAACGCCGGGATACAGCGGCGCCCCTCCTGCCGGGAGGCTGCCTTCAGCAGCTCTCTCAGCATTTGCCGGACCGAACGGCTCTGCTCCTCCATGGTCTCCATCGACACGCCGAAGCGTGCCAGATCCTGCGAGGATAGCCAGATCCGCAAACATCCATTGCTCAATGATTCGATCTTCACCCGTGATCCCTCCGTTTCCGGAGCCTGCCCGGGTCCGGACGGCGGCTCCGTCTTACGCTACCATAGTACAACCGATCTCCGCCCTGTGCAATCCGGAAATCGCTCACGGAAAGAATTTCCCACCCCTGCAGAAAGGTGTGATTCTATGAAAATGTTTCTTCCGGGTCTGGCTCTCCCGTTTCAAAAGGGCGAGGCTCCCGATCAACCGGTGGAAATCTTCCATCCCACCGTTCCTCTACGAATTCCGCTGCTACTGTCCGCTAACGGCGAGCCATCCAAGATACCAGCATTAGAGACCGATGTGCCGCTGCGTGCCGGCGCCGTATTGGCGGAGGAGCCGGACGGCGTCCCAGCCATCGCCAGCTGCGCCGGGACCGTTGCCGGTACAGTGGTCATCAATCACCCGCAATACGGCGAGATGCTCTGCGCCGAATTGCATCCCGGCGACGGCGAGAGCGAGATGCTGCCGGTCACCCCTGCCGATGAGGTAACGGCACAGACCGTGCTGAGTGCTGCCCGGGAGGCGGCGATCTATGACGAGCTGGACGGGGCCTGCCTCATCGACAAGCTCAACGCATGGAAGCTGCCCCGGGATGACGCCGCAGCGCTGCGCTCTGTGCTGGTGGCGGACGCCACGGAAAACGATGTGTACGGCAGCGCCGGCTGGGCGGCACTGGATGAAAATGCAGCGGCGGCGCTGGACGGTCTGCAGCTGGCTGCCAAGGCGCTGCACTTTACGCAGTATCATATCGCCGCTATGCTCCCCAAGGAAAAGCGCCGGGCGCTCAAGCGAGTGGTAGGGCGGGAACACATTTATATTGTCGGAGACGAATACCCGGTGACCGTTTTTGCTGACGGTCGTGCGGAGGTGTTCCGCATCGGCGTACAGGCGTGCATAGCGCTCTCCCATGCGGTGCGCCGGGGGGAAAGATCCACCGGCGTGATCCTCACCGTAGCCGGCAGCGGCGTGAAGCACTCCCGCAATCTGTGGGTGCCCTATGGCACCGATGCAGCAGACATCCTGCGTCATTGCAAGGCGGACGAGGATGCCACGGTCATTCTGGGAGATGCTATGAACGGGATCGCCATCGGGGATCCACACACACCGGTACTGCCCGGCATCACGACGCTGTTAGCCATCCGGGAATATCCGGTGCGTGTACCACGCCCCTGCATCGGCTGCGGACGGTGCGCCGCTGTGTGCCATGCCCGGCTGCTGCCCTATGAGATCGTCCGGCGGCAGGAGAATATGCACTATGAACGCCTGCGCCATCTGTCGCCGCAGGAATGCGACGGCTGCGGGCTGTGCTCGTATATCTGCCCATCCCAACGGGATGTGGCAGCCGCCGTGCTGGCTGCCGGAGAGAGCAGCGGTACCATGTTCCTGGATTGGGGAGGAGATCACGATGAATAAGCTGCTGGCGCCCCATGTACGCACCGAGGCACGCAGCCGCTCCATGTTGAACGATGTGCTGCTGGCTGCGTTGGTGCTGTGTGTATTCTCTGTTGTCAACTACGGCTTTCGTCCGGCCATACTGTTGGTGCTGACGGTATTATCCGCCATATTTACCGAATGTATCTGCCTGCTCTTCCAGCGCAAAAGCACAAAAGCAGCGCTGGACGGCAGTGCCGCCGTCACCGGCGCTATTGTAGCGCTGGTGATGCCTCCATCGGTGTCCTATTGGGTGCCGATGCTGGGCGCTTGCTTCGCCATTCTGGTGGCTAAGGCACCGTTCGGCGGCTATGGACGGAACGTGTTTAATCCGGCGGCTGCCGGAATCGCCGTGCTATCCTATTGCTTTCCGAAACGGGTATTCGCCTATTCCGCCCTTTCGGCAGCGGACAAGCTGCCCCTTTCTTGGGAAATAGCGCCGGCGCAGCTCGTTACCGAAACCTCACTGGCGGCACAGCTGCGCTCCGGCGCCACTCCGACCGTCACCCGGATGCAGCTGCTGCTGGGGGATTTCGCCGGACCGATCGGCGCTACCGCCACGCTGATCCTGCTGGCGTGCGCCGCCTATCTGCTGTGCCGCCGCAGCGCCTCCGCCTATTTGATGATCCCCTATCTGATCACCTGCTGCGTTTTGGCATGGCTGTTTCCCTATACCGGAACCGGGCGGGTCTACGGGGCTATGGTGCAGATGTGCTCCGGCTATGTGCTGTTTACCGGCGTTTTTCTGCTCAACGACCCGGTCACCACGCCCCGTTTTCGGCTGGGGCGGATCTTCTACGGCGTTTTCGCCGGTATGCTGGTGATGCTGCTCCAGCACATCGGACGGGTGGAGGCGGGCAGCTGCTTCGCCATCCTGATCATGAATGTGCTGGCACCCATGATCGACCGCTGGAGCTGGCATGTATGGCGCTATATTACACGACGGTTACGGATCAGACGGGAGGTGCAGGCGCATGTCTAAACCAAAGAAGGCCCACCGGCAAGCGTGGCAAGCTGTTGGCGATTTCGTTGAGAACGCCGTCACCAACAACATCGTCCTGTTTCAGGGTATGGGGCTCTGCCCGGTGATCGCCGCCGGCGTATCGCTGAAAAACGGCGTCGTGCTGACCGTTTGCACCGCCGTCGTGATGCTGCCGCTGAGCATGCTGCTGTCTCTGCTGGGAAATCGACTGCCCAAGTGGCTGCGCCCGGTCGCCTATGTGCTGCTGGCGTCGCTGCTGCTGGTGGGAGCTGCCTATCTGCTGGAGACCCGCATCTCACCGGAACTGTACGCCAAGCTCTATCTGTTCATTCCCCTCATGGCGGTCAACCTGCTTTACACCCGCAGCATGGACTTTGTGGTGCGGGCACCCATACTGGAGACAACCATGGATGCACTGGGCAGCACCGTGGGATTCGGTGTCGTGATCTGTCTCATCTCCGCTCTGCGGGAAATGGCGATCAGCAACACTCTGTGGGACATACCGCTCCATTTCACCGTTGATCTGCCGGAGGCTGCCTCCCCCTTCTCCGCTTTCATTCTGCTGGGCTTTCTGTCGGCATTGCTGCAGTGGAGCCGTCAGCGAGTGTCGGCGTATTTCCGGAAAAAAGAGGAGGAAACGACATGAGTCTGCTGCATACGATCTGGACGGAGATCTCCGATCTGTTTTCCTTCTTTGTCACCATCGCACTGCTGCAAAACGTTGTGCTGACCACGGGTTTTGGCTCCTCCGTCATGCTGCATGTGGTGCGAAAGCCGAAAAGTATTTGGCTTTTCACCGCTGTACTGACCGGCTTTTCGGTTCTGACGGCGCTGATCGCCTATCCGCTGGACCGGCTTTGCGGTACCGCAATCACGAATTTCTGGCGGCCGCTGATGGTGGTGGGGATCACGGTGGTGCTGTACATCATCACCCATCTGGTGATGCGCCGTTGGTTCCCGGAGCTGTATCGGCGCATCGGTCATATACTGCATCTGGCTGCCTTTAACAATCTGGTGATCGGCATCGCCCTGATCACCAACGTGCAGTTTACCGCCAATCTGGGGGCGACCGTCGGTCTGACAATCGGCGCCTGTCTGGCGTTCGGACTGCTGACCTGGATCACAGCCGAGGGCATCGAACGACTGGACAACCCGGATATTCCCAAGGCATTCCGGGGTATGCCCGCTACGCTCATCTACATCGGGCTGGTAGCGCTGGCGCTGATGGGCTTTTCATCCAATTTTAGCCTGATATAACTGTACTTTGTATCGTGGGGGTTGGTATATTTGAAACAAAAACTGCATCGTCGGCGGCAACGGATCTTTAAGCGTCGCAACCCGCTTTGGTCGGTACTCAAATGGGGGTTGCCTGTGGTGGCGGTTATTGCTCTGGGCTTCTTCGGCGCCAAATACTTTACCGAGCATCCGATCAGCCCCGAGGATAAGCCTTCCTCCTCGGCAGCGTCTGAGCCTTCCTCGATCAACACTCCAGAAAGCATCGTACCGGATACCGCCGACAGCGACAAGGACAAGGGGCTGCAATCGCTGAAAGCCTTTTATTTGCCGGACAGTGCGCTGGGCGACGAGACAGCGCTGAAAAACACACTATCCCAAGCGGCTAAAGCCGGATTGGACAGTGTCGTGCTGGATATGAAGGACGCTGACGGCCGTCTGCACTATCGCTCGACCGTTTCACAGGCTGTACAGGTAAACGCCTTTACGGATTCAGCGAGAGAGCTCTCTACCCTGCGTTCCTTATTCTCGGTCATTCAGGAGGCAGGCTTAAAGCCCATCGTTCGCCTGTACGCCTTTCAGGATAATGCCGCCGCCCGTGCGCTGGCGGATTGCCGCATCGGCTATCAGGGGCAGCCCGGCTGGGTCTGGTACGACGGCGACCCGCAGAACGGCGGTAAAGCATGGCTCAACCCCTATTCCGACGGTGCCCAGCTCTACATCATCGATCTGGCCCGGGAATTGCGGGATGCCGGCGCTGCGGCTGTTCTGTTGGATGGTGTGCAGTTTCCGACCTTTACAGGCAGTGCCGACTTCGGCACCTCCTCCAATACGACCATGAGCCATGGAGAAGTGCTGAAAGCATTTGTCGAGCACACCCGCAAGCTGCTGGGAAACGGCTGTCCCGTGCTGGTGGCTTGCCCGGAGAAAAGCGCACTGGGAACCGACACCCGTGCCTACGGCGCTAATCCGTTGACGTTTCACGCTTCCTTCGCTGCCCCGCAGCTGGCAATTTCCGCCGCACTGGACGATGAATCCAGCCAGTCGGAGATGCAGGCACGGCTGACCCAGCTCACTGCCCGGATAAAGGTCATGTCTGCGGAGGAGCAACCCGTGCTGTCGCCCATCCTGCAAACTGATGACACCTCAGCCGAAACGCTGAAGCAGGGCATCGCCGCCTGCGAGGCGGCTGGGATCCGCTCCTATATTCTGTATCATTCTCAGGGACGATACGACTTTGCGGCTTTCCAGAGCTGATCCCGTTCCTCAGTGTACGCTGAGAGCTCTCGTCCCGACACAGTGGGTTCTATTATAAAGCTGCGGCGCACCGGATCCAATATCCGGTGCGCCGTTTTCTGCTTATACGCTTTTCAATACACGGTCGAGACAGGTCAGGCTCCGGTCCTGCCAAATTCCGACAGTTCCAGCTGCGGATTATGCTCGTTTGCCCAAGTGATGTTCCAACTATTGGTGAACAGCAGCAGCTTTCGTCCATGAAGATCCTGGATCCGGCGGGTATCAGAGGTCAGATTCAGCGTTTTAACATCCAGATCCTCATTTTCGATCCAGCGGATATACTGATACGGCAAATTCCGCATCCGAATATCTACGTTATACTCATTCTTCAGCCGATAGGTCAGCACTTCAAATTGCAGCACCCCCACCACGCCGACAATGACCTCTTCCATGCCGCCGCCCAGCTCCTGAAAGATCTGGATAGCGCCCTCCTGGGCGATCTGGGTGATGCCTTTGACAAACTGCTTCCGCTTCATGGTATCCACCTGCTCCACCAGGCAGAAATGCTCCGGCGCAAAGGTAGGAATCCCCTCGAAGAAAAATCGCTCTCCCCCGGAGCAGATGGTATCACCAATGGAAAACACGCCCGGGTCAAACACACCGATGATATCCCCCGCATATGCCTCGTCCACGATCTCCCGGGATTCCGCCATCAGCTGCTGCGGCTGGCTTAGCCGCATGGGCTTGCTCCCTTGCATATGATAGACATCCATGCCCTTCTCAAATTTTCCGGAGCAGATACGCATAAATGCCACCCGATCCCGGTGAGCCTTATTCATGTTCGCCTGGATCTTAAATACAAACGCAGAAAAATTCTTGCCAAAGGGGTCAATGTCCCCCTTATCAGAGCGGCGAGCCAGCGGCGAAGTAGTCATATTGAGAAACTCCTCCAAAAACGGCTCCACCCCGAAATTGGTCAGCGCCGAACCGAAAAACACCGGAGTCAGCGTTCCACCCCGCACAGCGTCCATGTCAAACTCATAGCCGGCACCGTCCAGCAGCTCCACATCCTCCTGCAATGTGCTGTACAGATACTCACCCAGTCGCTCCTTCAGCTCCGCATCCTCCAGCGACAGCGCCGTAGCGCCCACCTCATACTGAGCGTTACTTTGATCGTCATTAGGGTTAAAAGCCAGTATCTGCTCTTTATTGCGGTCATAGACGCCTTTGAATTCCTTTCCGGAACCAACCGGCCAGTTCATCGGATAGGTGCGAATACCCAGCACCTGCTCGATCTCCTCCATCAGATCAAAGGGACTGCGCGCCTCCCGATCCATCTTATTGATAAAGGTGAAGATCGGGATATGGCGCAGCAAACAGACCTTGAACAGCTTGATCGTCTGCTTTTCCACGCCCTTGGAGGCATCGATCACCATGACGGCGCTGTCCGCCGCCATCAGCGTCCGGTAGGTATCCTCCGAAAAATCCTGGTGACCGGGTGTATCCAAAATATTGATGCAATAATCCCGGTAATTGAACTGCATCACCGAGGAGGTGACGGATATGCCTCGTTGCTTTTCGATCTCCATCCAGTCGGAAACAGCGTGGCGCATATTCTTCTTTCCCTTGACCATGCCCGCCTGCTGAATGGCGCCGCCGTACAGCAGGAATTTCTCCGTCAGGGTAGTTTTACCCGCATCCGGGTGCGAAATAATTGCAAAAGTGCGCCGCCGCAGGATCTCCTCCCGGGTGGTACGAGGGGCGTTCTCATTCATAAGTGCTTTTGATCCTCCAAAAACCGGGCGGCTGTCCGGAGATAGCCGCCGTTCAAATTGTCAGTATTTTCACCAGTGCAGGAAACCACACAACGGCTGCCTGCAGCAGCGAAAAAAAACAAGCGGTGCTATTATACCGCATTGCAGCCAAAAGTGCAACCCCGATTTTCCCGGTTCCTCAGCGCCCGGCTGCCCGGATAAGATCGCTGCGGAGGCTCCCCCCCGCAGCTCCCGGAAATCGTCCGTGTGTTTCCTCTATCAGCCATGCAGATCGGTGCCGATGAAGCCCACCTCACGGAAATCCTCCATATTATGACGGATAATATAGTCAATGTACGCAGCGGTCATCTTGGCGGTAAACAGATACCCCATCGGGTTCAGATGACCGTTTAGATAGTAGCGGCGGCGGAATTCCTCGTCATACTTGGGGCTGTACTTCAGCAGATCCAGCACATAGGTGTTGTCCGTCGCACCGGCCAGCTCGTACAAAAACCGCCGATGTCGCATGTCGATATGCTCCTCCGGCAGATCATCCTCGGTACGGGTGAAGGTCATCAGGAAAAACTTGGCCCGTGGCTGGATCTCCTTCAGTCGCTGCACGATCTGCGCATAGTATCCGGCAAAGGTGGGCTTATTGTTGCGCCAATCCGCCCAGTCCACATCTGCAATGGAGCCAACCTCCTGCTTCTGCCCCAGCAGATCGTTGATGCCCAGCGCAATAATATACGCCTGTGCCGCATATTGGGGGTTCCAGAAGTCCTTCTGCTCCGCAAAGCTCTCGCAATACTCCTTGGCGGTCATACCGCCCCGTGAAAAGTTCCGCACCTCACTGCCGCACATCCGGGCGATAAACTGTCCCCAGGAAAACTCGAACATATCGTGGTAGCCCTTGCTGCCGTCGGCGCTGCGGGACTCAAATTCGCCGGAGGAGAGACTATCGCCTACGCATACGATCTTACGGAAGATCGCCGTATAGCCACCGTCCGGCGGCAAATAATCCAAGGGTTTTTCGTTCGGGTCGATTGCTGATAACTCCATTAAAAACGCCTACTCTCTTATTATAGTTTATATTTTCTGCTGATTCATCCGGTCGTATACGATCTTTCCGCTCACGATAGTCAGCACTACCCGGTTTTCGCCATCTACGACGGTGAGATTTGCCCGCTTTCCGGGGGTGATGGTCCCCAATTCGTCGCCCATACGAATGGCTTTCGCCGGATTTTCCGTCATGGAACGGACGATCTGCCGCCGGGGAATCCCATAGGAAAGCAAATTCCGATATTCCTGCTCCAAATTTGTGGTGGAGCCGGCGATGGTACCGTTTTCCAAATAGGCGACGCCGTCCCGCACCTCCACCGGCAGTCCGCCGGATACCATGCGTCCGTCCGCCGTGCCGGCAGCGCTCAGAGCGTCACTGATCACCACCGTGTGGGTCTCCCCCAGCTGACGGAATGCGATCCGTAATGCCGCCGGATGGATGTGCTTGCCATCGCAGATCAGCTCGGCATGAAGCTCCTCATACCGCTGCGCCAGATCAAAGGCAGCCCCCACCACACCGGGCTGCCGCTGGTTAAGACCGGTCATAGCGTTATACAGGTGGGTGACGTGGCGGCAGCCCGCCTCCACTGCCTGACACGCCTGCTCATAGGCAGCATCCGTATGCGCCATCGATACCGTCGTGTGGGGTGACACCTGCCGGATAAATTCCGCCCCGCCGGGCTGCTCCGGTGCGATATCCACCAGCCGCACAAATCCGCCGCAGGCCGCCTGCAGCCGGGCAAACTCCTCCGCATCCGGCGGACGCACAAAGGCGGGATTCTGTCCGCCGATGCGGGCAGGTGCTATATACGGTCCCTCCATGTTGATTCCCACCGGGCAGGCGCCGGGGGCATCCGCCGCTCCGGCTCGGGCAGCGGCGAAGATCTCCGCCAGCTGTTCCGCCGGCAGCGTCATGGACGTGGGGCAGAACGCCGTGACACCATGCTGCGCCAGCCGCCGGGACATCGTATGAATGGAAGCGGGATCTGCATCACCGGTATCCGCCCCTCCATATCCATGAATGTGAATGTCCATCCATCCCGGCATCACAGTGCAGCCGGTCAGATCCAATCCCGGTGCCGCCGCATCCCGATCGGTCAATCCGGCGATCCGGTCGCCGTCGATGCACAGATCCAGCTCCCGCAGATCAAAATTTTCATCATAAACCACTGCATTTTTCAAACGCATGGGTATTTTCCTCCTACACGGTACAAACGGACAGCCGTTGGCGCAAAGCCAGCAGCTGTCCGTTGGTTTGATCATTCGTTCGGCGTATCCTCTGCCTTGGGTAATTCATCGTTCTGCTGTGCCACGACGGTATCCTGTCCTTCCATGATCGCACGGAATTCCTCACCGTCCAGCTTTTCCTTTTCGATCAGCGCCTCGGCGACCCGCCGCAGCTGATCCATATGCGCCGACAGCTTTTCTTCTGTCCCCTTGTAGCCATCCATCAGAATGGTGTGCACTTCCTCATCGATCCGGGAGGCGATCTCCTCCGAATAGTTCCGGGAGTGCCCCAGATCCCGGCCAAGGAACACCTCATCGGAATCGGAGCTTGTATACACCACCGGTCCCAGCGCCTCGCTCATGCCGTATTTTGTCACCATCTTGCGAGCCAGATCCGTGGCACGCTCGATGTCATTGGAGGCACCGGTGGAAATATCGTCCAGTGTCAGCGCCTCCGCCACACGGCCGCCCAACAGCACCTGAATGTCCTCCAGCATCTCCTTTTTACACTTATAGGAGCGATCCTCTGCCGGCAGGCTCATGGTGTAGCCGCCCGCCATTCCACGGGGAATGATCGAAATCTGATGGACGGGATCCTGCGTGGGACAATAGTAGGTCACCACGGCATGACCCGCCTCATGATAGGCGGTCAGCTTTTTCTCCGCATCCGTCATCACATGACTGCGCTTTTCGGTGCCGACCACCACCTTGACGGTGGCCTCCTCAATCTCCGCCATCGTGATCGCCCGCAGACCACGGCGGGCTGCCAGCAGCGCCGCCTCATTGAGCAGGTTTTCCAGATCGGCGCCGGTGAAGCCGGCGGTGGATTTGGCGATCACCGACAGGTCCACATCCGGCCCCAGGGGCTTGCCGCGGGCGTGTACCTTAAGAATCGCCTCCCGCCCGTTAAGATCCGGAGCGTTCACCACGATCTGGCGATCGAACCGGCCGGGGCGCATCAGTGCATGATCCAAAATATCCGGGCGGTTAGTAGCGGCGATCACAATAATACCCTCGTTCGCTCCGAAGCCGTCCATCTCCACCAGCAGCTGGTTCAGCGTCTGCTCACGCTCGTCGTGACCGCCGCCCAGACCGGCGCCACGCTGACGTCCTACGGCGTCGATCTCATCAATGAAGATGATGCAGGGGGCGTTTTTCTTCGCCTGATCAAACAGATCCCGCACCCGGGAGGCGCCCACGCCCACATACATCTCCACGAAATCCGAACCGGACATGGAGAAGAACGGCACCCCCGCCTCGCCGGCTACAGCTCGTGCCAGCAGCGTCTTACCGGTTCCGGGAGGGCCTACCAACAGCACACCCTTCGGGATCCGGGCTCCCAGCTCGGTGAAGTGCTTCGGCGCTTTCAGAAATTCTACAATTTCCTCCAGCTCCTCCTTCTCTTCCTCCGCACCGGCCACATCATCAAAGGTGGTCTTGCGCTTTTCATCCGCCGCCTGCTTGATCTTAGCCTTGCCAAAGCCCATGATCTTACCGGCGCCGTCCATGCCGTTGAGGCTGCGGCGCATCATCACCACGCCCAGAATCACCAGCACCATCATCAGCAGATACGGCAGCCAGGTGTAGAGCCAGGAGACATTCGCCACCGGCTTCCACTCATACGCCACATCGTTGCTCGGATCATCGTCCTGCTGCGCCTGTGTGACGATGGGATCCACCGTATTCAGAAAATAGGCTACGTTCGGCACCTTATAGACGATCTCGTCCTTTTCGTCTATCTTGCCGTCCTTATTCACATCCGTGCGGTATTGCTCCCGCAAGGACAGGGTCAGCTTGCCTGTTCCCAGATCCAAGGTGTATTTTTCCACCTTGTTATCCACAAAATACTGGATATAATCCGAGTAGACCTGCTCGTCTTTTTTGGCTGCAGACGGATTGCTGAGCAACGCCCACATGCCGAAAAACAGCACCAGCGGCAATCCGATCACCAGCAGCAGGTTACGCAGCATTTTTCCGGAGTCGTTTTTGTTTGGTTCCATGCTTTTCACTCCTTACCGATAGAAGTATCACGGCAGACAGCAATAGGATGGCTCGTCCAGCCATTCCCATACAAGAAAATGTCTGGAAGCATCGGTCAACCGCACTCGATCCGCACAGGTGATCCCGGGCAGCAGCACAATTCCGGCGCTGTCGCACAGGAGCGGAAACCGTTCCCGCTGCTGTGCCGGCAATCGAATCTCCTGCATCAGCCGCCGCACGGACTTCCCTACCCCTCGACCTGCCGGGTACAGCCGGTCACCCGGCAGACGAACCCGTACGCTCAGATCGCTTTGTATTCTATCATAATCCACAGCGGATTTGAAGAACATTCTATGAACATTTCTTGCCATTTCCGTGTCCTCCGTGTTCACCGGACGGACACAAAAGCGCCTTCCGCACCAAACACCGGCATACGGCAACGTGGTGAGCGCCAAGGACTCCGGCAGCGGCGCAGAATCTGTTGCCGTCGGCTCGATCCGGAGCACCCCCGCCGCCGCCGTTAACCGCCAGCCACCGGGCAGACACACGGCGCCGCTGCCACGCTCCAGCATCCGGCGACATTCTCCAAAATGCCGCCGCTCCATCGAGCGGCAGCCATATTCCAGCAGCGCCTGCTGCAGCATACGATAACCGATGGCTGCAGGAGCCGCCAGCAGCCGACGCCCGTCCACTCCGTCAGACATACGGCACTCTGCCAGCCTCTCCGCTGCCTGTTGAGCCAGATACTGCTCGTCCTCGGCAGCACTATCCGCCAAACGCAGCAGCGCCTGCTCCACAGCGGGGTTTTGCTGCCGCATCAGGGGCAGCAGCTGCCGCCGCACAGCATTGCGGGTATACTGTATATCGTCATTGGTGCTGTCCTTCACATACGGAACAGAAAAACGGCAACAGTAATCCTCGATCTCAGCCCGGGTACAAGAGAGCAGCGGACGCACCAGCCTGCCACGCTGCGCCGGAATGCCGGTCAAGCCAGCCATTCCGCAGCCACGCAGCAAATGCAGCAGCACCGTCTCCGCCCGATCCGAGGCCGTGTGTGCCGTGGCGATCCGATCCGCCTGCCACACCGCCGCTACATGCTCAAATACCGCATACCGCACCAGCCGTCCGGCTTCTTCCACTCCTAAACGTTCCCGTCCGGCGATCTCCGGCACATTTGCCCGCACCAGAAACAGCGGTATGTGCCATTCCCGGCACATCTGCGTCACAAACGCTGCATCCCGGTCAGCCTCTGCTCCCCGGATACCGTGGTGAACATGCACCACCGCCAGCGTAAGCTCTGCTTGCTGCCAGCGGTGCAGCAGCGACAGCAGCGCCATAGAATCGGCACCGCCGGAAACCGCCGTCAGCACCCGCTCGTGGGGTGCGATCAACGCATTTTCGTCTGTAAAGGCATATACCTTTCCAATAATAGCATCCATGCTTATTCCGCCCGCTTGACGGTATCCAGCGCCGTAAACTGGGTAAACTCGCCGCTCCAGGACACCGGAACATCCGCCAACTCGCCGTGACGGTTTTTTGCCACAATAATTTCCGAGGTATCCGGAGCCGGAGCGCCATCCTCTTGATTTTGAGGTGCGTTGCGGTCATTTTTATAATAATTGCTGCGATATAGGAACAGCACCTGATCGGCATCCTGCTCAATCGAACCGGATTCACGCAGATCCGCCAAATTAGGCTTATGGCTGGTGCCGTTTTTCTCCGTACCACGGGACAACTGGGCGCACACCATCACCGGGACATTCAGTTCCTTTGCCATGATCTTCAGGCTACGGGTAATCTCACTGACCTCCTGCACACGGTTATCGATCCGCCGGGCTGTGTGCATCAGCTGGAGATAGTCCACCACCACAAAGCCCAGATCCTTCACCCGGCGCAGGCGTGCCTTCATCTCGGTCACCGTAATGCTGGCGGTATCGTCCAACAGGATCGGCGCCTGACACAGCGAGCTGGATGCCGCCGAAATGCGTCCCCATTCCTCTGCCGTCAGATTCCCCACCCGCAGCTTTTTGCTGGAGACCCGAGCCTCCGAGGACAGCAGACGGTTCACCATCTGCTCCCGGGACATCTCCAGATTAAAGAACGCCACCGTACGCTTCTGCACCACCGCCACGTTGCGTGCCACATTCAGAGCAAAGCTGGTCTTACCCATACCGGGGCGGGCGCCGACGATGATCAGATCCGAGCGGTTCAGGCCGCTGGTTACTGCATCCAGCGTCGATATTCCGGTCGGGATCCCCACATACTGACTGCGATCCTCCGAGGTGAGCTTCTTGAACATCTCATAGTTGCTCGCCAGCACCTCCCGGATATGCATCAGCCCACCGGTCTGTCGCCCCTGCCGGATCTCAAAGATCTTCTGCTCCGCCGAATCCAGCAGCACCGGCGCTTCGGTCGACGGGTCCATCGCCTCGTCGATGATCTCCCGGGAGGCCTTGATCAGCCGCCGGGCATCGTACTTCTCCAGAATGATCTTGACATAGTTCTGCAAATTCGACAGAAACGGCACCATATTCGCCAATTTCAATAAGTACGCTTTTCCGTCCTCCGTGGAAAAGTAACCGTTGGACTTCAGCGCCTCCAGCACGGTGACAAAGTCGATGGTCTGGTTTTTGTTGAGCTTATCCAGCATGACCTCATAGATCAGCTGATGCTCCGGAAGATAAAACTCCTCCTTATGCAGCCGATCCGCCAGCTGGTTGATACTGTCGGGATCCACCAGTACGGCGCCCAGCACCGACTGCTCCGCCTCCAGACTGTAGGGCAAGCCCAGCCCGTCATTCACCTGTTCTTTTTTCTCCGCCATTGGCTGAACGTCCTTTCCAGCGTGTTTTGTTGCGGTAAGCCGTAATCCGCTTTATTCGGTCACCATAACGGTGATCTGCGCCGTTACACCCGCCAGCAGCTTGATCTGCGCCGGATAGCCGCCGAACGCCTTAATATCGTCCATGACGATCTTTCTCTTATCCACATCCAGCTGGAACTGCTCCTTCAGCGCCGCAGCCACCTCCTTGGTCGTCACCGAGCCGAACAGCCGTCCGGCGGAGCCCGCCTTGGCATGGACGGTCACCGTCTTGCCCTTGAGCGCTTCGGCAGTTGAGACCGCCGTCTCCTTTTCCACCTTTGCATGATAGCGGGCGGCATCCTCCCGGCTGCGCAGCTCGCTCATCGCCTGGGCATCCGCCGGCATCGCCAGATCCCGGGGAAACAGAAAATTCCGGGCATAGCCGTCGGACACATTCACCAGTTCTCCGGTCTTGCCCTGCCCTTTGACGTCTTTTTTCAAAATCACTTTCATTGCCAAACCCTCCTTCGGTTTGATACACAAGTTAGTTTTCCGGGATCTCCCGGTTCTGACGGGTGTACAGCTCGATCTGCTCCCGCAGCTTCAGCTCCACCTGACGCACCGACAGCTCCCGAAATTGCGCCGCTGCCATCGTCATATGACCGCCTCCGCCCAGCGCCTCCATGATGACCTGCACATTGCAGCCGCCATAGGAGCGGGCGGACACATTTACGTCCCTTCCCATGCGGCAGACCACAAAGGAAGCGGTCACGCCCCGAATCGACAGCATATCGTCCGCCGCCTGTGCCGCTGCCGCCCGGTATTGGGAGAAGTCCTCCTCGGATACGGCGATCGCCATGCCTTGGAACATCCCCGCCGCCGCCACCAGATCGCATTTACGGCGGTAGGTCTCCAGGCTGTCTGCGAACATCCGCTTGACCGATACGGTATCCGCCCCACGCCGGCGCAGATACGCCGCCGCCTCAAAGGTACGGGAGCCGGTACGCAGCACAAAGCTGCGGGTATCCAGCATGATCCCGGCGAGCAGCGCCTCTGCCTCCGGTGCGGCGATCAGTCCATCGCCCATGTATTGCAGCAGCTCCGTTACCAGCTCGCTGGCAGAGGAGGAAGAGGCTTCCTGATATTCCAGCGCCGCATTGGTGATATGATCCACCATCTTGCGATGATGGTCGATGATCGCAACCTTATGCGCCGCCCGGTACAGCTCCCCGCTATCCAGCAGGGATTCGCTGTGGGTGTCGGTGATAATCAGCAGCGACTGCTCAGACAGCCAATCCATCGCCTCCTCCGGCTCCAGAAACAGGTCTCCCTGTCCGGCATCCTCGTAGACACGGATCAGCTCCCCCGCCATAGTCGCCCGGTGGCGCACCGCCACATAGGCATCCTTCCCCAACCGACGGATCGCCAGCGCCAGCGCCGTGCAGCTGCCGAGACTATCCAGATCCGACAGACGGTGTCCCATCAGGATCACCCGGTCGGAGCTGAGGATCAGCTCCCGCAGCGCCTGCGCCACAATGCGGGTGCGCACCTTCGTGCGCCGCTCCACGCCCCGGGATCGTCCTCCGTAAAAATCAAATCCGTTTGCCGTTTTTACCGCCGCCTGATCGCCGCCCCTGGCCAGCGCCATCTCCAGCGCCCGGCGGGCGGTGCGTTCTCCCTCCAGTAGCGTCTTGCCCTGCCCCACGCCGATAGACAGGGTGATCCCGGCAGGCGCATTATCCAACCCCTGCCGCACCTGATCCAAGATCGGAAACCGGGCCTTTGTCATCTCCGTCAGCCAACGGTTCTCGGTCACGGCGATCAGCCGCTCCGGAGACAGCTTACGGAGAATACCGCCGTTACCGGCGATCCAGTCATCCAGCGCAGTCTCGATCTGTCCGGCAATGCGGGCCCGGTCGCTGTCCCGCAGCTCCCGGGTCACCTCCTCCAGATTGTCAATGCAGATCAGCAGCACCACCGGGCGGGTCGCCCGATATTCCGCCGCCACCTCTTTCAGCGCCGTGGTATCGCAGAAATACAGCACATAGGTGCCGGTCACATCGCCGGGTATCCGGTTCACATAGGCGGTCAGCTGCTGACTGCCCCGCCGGACATCCAGACAGGTCTTTTTCTCCAGCTCTCCGACTGTCAGACCGGAAAACAGCTCCGATAGCCCGGCGCCCTCACGCTCGATCCCATCGAGGATATCCTGAAGAAACGAATCATTATAGTATACCAGCTCTCCGGCGGCGGAAAATGCCGCCGCCGGCATAGGAAAGGACTCCAGCAGCGTCTGCTGCCGGGGATCCAGTGCCGCCGTAAACAGCTCCAGCGTGCGGCGGCCACGGCGCAGACTGACCGCCCGCAGCACCAGCAGCCCCGCCAAAAGCAGAGTTGCCAGCACCGCACCGATCAGCGCCAGCCACGGGGCTGTCCGCCACAGGCACAGGCAGGCTCCGTACAGCAACAAAAACACGCTGCCCAACAGCCAGAAAAACAGGCGTTTTGGTTTTTTCATCGGTCACACCTCCTCAGGTGTCTAACCGGGCGATCCCATTTCCGATGGGATCAGACCTCCATAATGATGGGTAAGATCATCGGACTGCGCTTGGTCCGCTGGAAAATGCGGCGGGACAGCTCATCCCGCACCCGGGTCTTGATGATCCCCCAGTCGCCGTGAGACTGATGCACAGCGTCGTCCATAATGCGGTGAGCAAACGCCTTGATTTCGTCCATCGTGCCCTCCGCCTCCCGCACATACACAAAGCCGCGGGACACCACATCCGGTCCGGAGACCAGCTCTCCGGATACGCTGTCCACCGTCGCCACGACCACGATCAAGCCATCCTCTGCCAGATGCTTGCGATCCCGCAGCACGATACTGCCCACATCGCCTACACCCAGACCATCCACCAGCACCCGTCCGGCGGGCACCGTGCCTACGACCGCCATCTTGTTCGGGGTGATCTCGATGGTGCGGCCAATGTCGGTGATCAGCACATTCGAGGCAGGCATCCCCATGGTCTTTGCAAGATTAGCGTGCTTCACCAGATGCTTCTGCTCACCGTGCACCGGGATAAAGAACCGGGGATTCGTCAGACTGTGAATGATCTTCAGCTCCTCCTGACAGGCGTGACCGGAGACATGCACATCGTACATCTTTTCATAGACGACCTCGCAGCCCCGTTTCATCAGCTCGTTGACGACCCTGCCGACGGTCTTCTCGTTTCCGGGAATAGGGGTGGCCGAAATGATGATATAGTCCTCGGGACCAACCTCCACCTTCCGGTGGTCGGAAAACGCCATCCGGCTGAGCGCCGACATCGGCTCTCCCTGACTGCCGGTAGTGATCAGCGTGACCCGATCCTTCGGGTAGTGATTGATCTCATCGATATCAATGAGCAATCCGTCCGGAATGTGCAGATAGCCTAACTCCTGCGCAATCGTTACACAATTGATCATGCTGCGGCCGGAGACCGCCACCTTGCGCCCGTCCTTTGCTGCCGCCGACATGATCTGCTGGATCCGGTTCAGGTTCGACGAGAAGGTCGCCACTATGATCCGGCGTCCCTCCGCCCGATGGAACAGGTTAGCGAAGCTCTCGCCCACCACCCGCTCGCTGGGGGTATAGCCCGGGCGCTCCACATTGGTAGATTCCGCCAGCAGCGCCAGCACGCCCTCCTTGCCCAGCTCGCCGAACCGGGTAAGATCGATCATCGGGCCGCTCACCGGAGTGCTGTCGATCTTAAAGTCGCCGGTATGCACCACATAGCCGATGGGCGTCTTGATCGCCAGCGCCATAGCATCCGGAATGGAGTGGTTCACATGGATAAACTCCACCGACAGATTTTTACTGACGGTGATGACCGCTCCCGGCTCCACCACATGCAGCTTGACCTTGCCGGAAAGATTATGCTCCTTCAGCTTGGACTCGATCAGCGCCACGGTCAGCCGTCCGGAAAACACCGGCAGATTTAGCTCCTTGAGGAAATACGGCAGTGCGCCGATGTGATCCTCGTGGCCGTGGGTGATGAAGATTCCCCGCAGCTTATCCTTGATCTTCAGAGCATAGGTAAAGTCGGGCAGCACCACATCCACGCCAAGCAGGTCTTCATCCGGGAAGGACATGCCGCAATCGATGATAAAGGCGTCGTCGCCGTATTCAAACACCGCCATGTTTTTCCCTATCTCATTCAGACCGCCCAGCACCGTATAGTGGATAGGCAAGCCGGCAGGCGCCTGCGAACGGCGTCCACGTCCACCTTTTTTCTCGGCTGCCGGACGCTCCGACGCCGGGCGGCGGGTATTCTGCTTGTTTTTTGCCGTTGTCTCCGGCTGCGGCTGGTTCGCTGCGGCCGAGCGACGGGTGTTTTGCTTATTTTTAGCTGCCGACTCCGCCTGAGACGGATTCGCAGCCGCCGGGCGGCGTCCGCCCTTGGCGGCATTCTGCCGCTGTCCTCCGCTATTCCGGGGCGCCGTCGGCTTCTTTTCGGCAGCGGGAGCCGCCTGCTTTGCTGCCGGCTTCTGCCCGGCAGGCTTACGGGTGTTGTTCTGCCGGGAACGCTTTTCCCCGGTCTGCGTCATTGGTTTCTTTTGTTCTGTCATACATTTCCTCCGATAGTTCCATTCAAATTCTCTATGCGTACAATGATGTTTTGTCGATCTTTCTGCATTTGCCTATAAACGCAGAACCGAAACCCGTCTTTTACAAGACCGGCTTCGGGACGGGTGTCTACTGTCTGGTGGCAGGCTCCGCACCTGCCGTTCTCCGCAACATGAAAAGGGCAACCCTATGGCGACCGTTCCACAACCGGCGCCGATCCGATTCCTATACCGCAGATATGAACTATATCCGGGTAAACATCCACTCTATTTTACAGGAGGTTGATCGGAATGTCAAGGGCAAGCACCCCGCAAAAATGAGTATGAGCCGAATTTCTGCATTTTAGTATTGTTTTATGGGACATTTTCTGCTAAAATAGGTGCTTATGAGAGGAGGAGCTCCATGAAACACGTAGAGATCTTTACCGACGGCGCCTGCTCCGGCAATCCAGGCAAGGGCGGCTGGGGTGCCGTGCTGCGCTTCAACGGAGCAGAAAAGGAGCTGTGCGGCGGCGAACGGGAGACCACCAACAACCGCATGGAGCTGACCGCCGTGATCGAGGCGCTGACAGCGCTCCGGGAGCCTTGCGCCGTCATCCTCACCAGCGATTCCAAATACGTCATCGACGCCATCACCAAGGGCTGGGTTTACGGATGGCAGCGAAATGGCTGGCGCAAGGCGGACAAAAAGCCGGCGCTGAACGTTGATCTGTGGGAAAAACTGCTGCCCCTGCTGAAGACCCATAAGGTCACCTTCGTCTGGGTCAAGGGGCATGACGGCCACCCGGAAAATGAGCGCTGTGACCGTCTGGCAGTCTCCCAATACATGAATATGCCATAAGAAAACCGGGTATGAGACAGCGACCTTGCCATCTCATACCCGGTTTTTGTGTCAATTATCCCTGCAGCAGCTGCGACCAAGCCGCCTTTTTCAGCGCATCTCCCTCATACAGAACGCTATAGTCCTTTGTACGGATCCGGGTAATGGTATCCCCCTCGCTGTGGGTGTACAACACGTCCAAATTGGAAAAGGAGTTGATATAAGCGTCGGTTCCTTTATGTATGTCGTATACATCCAGATCATAGCCGGTCTGCCCGTCGATCTCATACTGGAAATAGATAAACATGGACAGATATTTGTTCGGCTGCTTTTCGTCGCACAGGCACGCATCATCCGTGGTGTAGTAGACATTCAGAATGCGATATTGGTCGAAATAGCTCGCATTCCGCTGGTTTGCCTGCTGCAGACAGCCCCGCAGCGCCGCCTCCGGCGTGTACACAAAAGCGCCGCAGACCTGACAGCGGCTGGTCTTTACATCCACGACGTGATCCGCCTTCGTCCCCTCGACGGCACCGCAGCTGCGACAGGTCTTCGGTGCCTGACAGGTCGCCGGAGCAAAATCGTGCTGATGAACGGTAGTCGGCGGCGTCTTGACCGGTGCGGTCTTACCGGGCGCCTTCGTCGTTGTTGTCGCAGAGGCAGCGGTAGTGGTGCTGTCGGCGGCGGACGTTGATGCCGACGGCGTCGTATCCGGCTGGGACGTGATGTCCGCCGGTGCGCCGCAGCCGCCCAGCAGCAGAACGATTCCGGCAAGGGTCAATACACGAGCAATTCCTTTTTTCATGACAGATCCTCCTAAAAATAAAAAAGTACGCCAACCGAAGCTGACGTACCGAAAAACGCTGACTCCGGTTGTCGCCAAACAAACCAAGCCGCCGTGAACACTCACACGCACTTGCCGGGAGCAGCATTTTTACCATATGCAAAAATGCGTGTGAAAACACAGAATATCCCCGAAAAAGGAATATCCGACCTGCGGCTATTTGGTTTGTTTGGCAGAAACAGTATAGCACATTTACCCTCGATTGTAAATAGGGCAAATTTCCTCTTGACAAATCCAAATTTCGGAGTATGATTGTAAGTAAAATCAGATGTTCTTCAAGGCGGGGTGCAATTCCCCACCGGCGGTGACAGTCCGCAACTGCCGTATCTTCGGCACTGAACCGGTGTGATTCCGGTACCGACGGTTAAAGTCCGGATGAAAGAAGAAATAGGCGCCTATCGGCGCATCTATTCCATGTCTTGGAGCCATTGGTTCCGGGGCATATTTTTTATATATTGGAGGAATTCCAT
This sequence comes from uncultured Eubacteriales bacterium, assembly GCA_934630515.1. Classification (GTDB taxonomy): domain Bacteria; phylum Bacillota; class Clostridia; order Oscillospirales; family Acutalibacteraceae; genus UBA5905. Next base: position 65,869 of record CAKTVV010000007.1, read on the forward strand.
ATGAAAATGACCACACCGCTATCCGAATCCAAGACCCAGAATTGGCGCCTGCGCCGGATGTGCGCCATGGCTATGCTGTGCGCTCTGGCGTTTCTGGCGGTAGCCTTTATCCGCATTCCGGTGGTGTCCTTTCTTAAATACGAGCCTAAGGATGTGCTTCTGGTGATCGGAGGCTTTCTGTTCGGTCCGCTATACGGCGGGCTGATGTGCGTTGTAGTCTCGCTGGTCGAGATGGTCACCATTAGCGACACCGGTTTTATCGGGTTTATCATGAATATGCTCTCCTCCGGACTGTTCGTGTGTGTCGCCGCCGGTTTCTACCATCATCGCCGCACCCTGAAGAACGCCCTGTGGGGATTGATCGCCGGAGTGCTGGCAATGACCGCCGGGATGCTGCTGTGGAACTATCTCATCACGCCGCTTTATATGAATGTTCCCCGAGCGACCGTCGCCGGCATGCTGTGGACGGTATTTCTGCCCTTCAACCTGCTCAAAGGCACTCTCAACGGAGCGTTAGCGATCGCTCTCTACAAAAACGTAGCCGGAGCACTGCGGGCAGCGCACCTCTTCCCGCCCGCCGAAGCGGACAGCAAGCCGGTGCAAAAGCTGCCGCTGCTCTGGCTGGGCTCTGCATTTGTGGCGGCGACGCTGGTGGTGGTCGCACTGGTATGGAGCGGGAAAATTTAACGGTTGACAAATACGGACAGCCGTGCTATAGTATTGGACAGACAAGTGAATAGCCTTATCAAGAGTGACGGAGGGAACAGGCCCGATGATGTCCGACAACCTGTGGCTGCAACGCCATAAGGTGCCAAATCCTGCGGTGCAACCGAAAGATGAGGAACATTTCCACGCTCGGCTGCTGCCGGGCGTTTTTCTATGTCAAGACAGACAGTAGACAAATAGGAGGTAGTTTTTATGAACAAACAGCTTTTCACTTCTGAATCCGTTACCGAGGGGCACCCGGACAAGGTGTGCGACCAGATCTCTGACGCCGTGCTGGACGCCATTCTGGAGAAGGACCCCAATGCCCATGTGGCATGCGAGACCTTCTGCACCACCGGCGTAGTTACCGTCATGGGCGAGATCTCCACCACCTGCTATGCCGACATCCCCGCTATCGCCCGCCGGGTCATCAAGGATATCGGCTACAACGGCGAGGAGGGCAATTTCGACGGCTCCACCTGCGCCATCATGACAGCCATCGATGAGCAGTCCCCCGACATTGCCATGGGCGTCAACGGCGCTTTGGAGAGCCGGGACGGCAGCGACACCGACCCGTATGACCGCACCGGCGCCGGCGATCAGGGCATGATGTTCGGCTACGCCTGCCGAGAGACCCCGGAGCTGATGCCTCTGCCCATCTCCCTGTCCCACAAGCTGTGCAAGCAGCTCGCCCAGCTGCGCAAGGACGGCACGCTCCCCTACCTGCGCCCGGACGGAAAAGCGCAGGTGACGGTGGAATACGAGAACGACCGGCCGGTGCGCATCGAGGCGGTGGTGGTCTCCACACAGCACAGCGCCAGTGTATCGCTGGACACCATCCGGCAGGATGTGATCGAGCAGGTCATTCGTCCCATCATCCCGGCGGCGCTGATGGATGAGCAAACCAAGATCTATGTGAACCCCACCGGGCGGTTTGTGGTCGGCGGTCCGCAGGGCGATACCGGTCTGACCGGGCGGAAGATCATTGTGGATACCTATGGCGGCTATGCCCGCCATGGCGGCGGCGCTTTCTCCGGAAAAGACCCCACCAAGGTCGATCGCTCTGCCTGCTATATGGCACGCTATGCGGCGAAAAATGTCGTCGCCGCCGGGCTGGCGGATCGGTGCGAGATCCAGCTGGCTTACGCCATCGGCGTGGCACACCCGGTATCCGTGCTGGTCGAAACCTTCGGCACCGGCAAAGCGTCGGATGAAGCGATCACCCGGGCGGTGGAAGCGGTATTTGATTTCCGCCCCGCTGCCATCATCGATACGTTGGAGCTGCGCCGCCCCATCTACCGGCAGCTGGCAGCCTACGGACACATCGGGCGGGAGGATCTGGACGTGGCTTGGGAGCGCACCGACAAGGTGGAGGCACTGAAAGCTGCCATACAAGCGTAAAAATACAGAAAGCCCGGCGGCTCAATTCACATGAACTGAGCCGCCGGGCTGTTTTTCTGCCCTTATTCTAGCATCCGAAGAAACTGCTCCTCGTCGATGACCGGAACACCTAACTGATTTGCTTTATCCAGCTTACTGCCGGCTTCCTCGCCTGCCAGCACATAGGTGGTCTTTTTCGAGACACTGCCGGATGCCTTACCGCCCCGTTGCTCGATCAGCGCCTGCGCCTCGCTGCGCTTAAGGGTAGGCAGCGTACCGGTCAGCACAAAGGTCATCCCGGCAAACCGGTCATCCACCCGCTGCTGCCGGGCGGTCATGTTCACTCCACGCAGCCGCAGCTGCTCCACTAAATGGCGAGAGGGCGGCAGCCGGAAAAAGTCCACCACGCTCTGCGCCATGACGGAGCCGAACCCGTCAATCGCTCCGATCTCCTCCACCGAAGCTGCCATCACTGCATCCATCGAGCCGAAATGCGCCGCCAGCAGCTTAGCTGCTTTCTCACCGATATGACGGATGCCCAGACCGTAGATCACCCGATACAGATCATTTTCCTTGGAGGTCTCCAGCGCAGCCAACAGTTTATCCGCCGACTTTTCCCCCAGACCCTCCAGACCACTGAGCTGCTCTCGAGTCATAGTGTAAAGGTCATAGACCTCACAGACAATTCCGGCATTGACCAGCAGCTCCAGCACCGCCGATCCCAAGCCGTCGATGTCCATGGCATCCTTGGAGGTAAAATGGATCAGATGCCGCACCCGTTGGGCAGGGCATTCCGGGTTGACGCAGCGCAGATCCGCCTCGTCCTCCTCCCGCACCGCCGGCTGCCCGCAGGAGGGGCATACCGTCGGCAGCTGATACGGCACACCGTCGGGTACATGATGCACTACCCGCACGACCTCCGGGATGATCTCGCCTGCCTTACGCATGGCGACGGTATCGCCGATGCACAGTGCTTTCTCATCGATAAAATTCTGATTATGCAGGGTCGCCCGGCTGACCGTCGTGCCCGCCAGCGTCACCGGATCAAAGATACCCGTAGGCGTCAGCACACCGGTGCGCCCCACGTTGACCTCCACCGCTCGCAGCGCCGTTTCCTTTTCCTCCGGCGGATATTTGAACGCCACCGCCCACTTAGGAAATTTCGCCGTGCTGCCCATCGTCTCCCGCTGTGCAAAGCTATCCACCTTTACAACAGCACCATCGATATCGTAGGACAGCTTCGGACGGCTTTCCCCAATCTGGCGAATCTTCTCCAGTGCTTCTTCAATGGAAGAGGTCACCAAATAGCCGGGAATGACCGGAAAACCCAGCTCCTGCATCCGTCGCAGGGAATCGGCGTGGCTGACAACCGTTTCTCCCTCGATGAGCTGCATATTGAATACAAAAATCGACAAATTCCGGCGACCAACCACAGCAGCATCCTTTTGCCTTAGGGTTCCGGCAGCGGAATTACGGGGGTTTTTGAACGGTTTTTCTCCGTTTTCCTCCTGCCGGCGCACCAGAGCCGCAAAGCTTTCCCGGGGCATATATACCTCTCCCCGGACGATAAGCCGCTCCACCGGTTCGGTCAGCGTTTGGGGGATATCCCGAATTTGCCGCAGATTGGCGGACACGTCCTCGCCCACTGCTCCGTCGCCCCGGGTAGCACCCCGATAAAACTTGCCTATTCGGTATTCGATCGCCACCGACAGACCGTCGATCTTCGGCTCCACCACATAGACCGGCTCCGGGACCGTTTCCCGCACCCGGGCGTCGAACGCCAGCACCTCCTCCTCGGAGAATACATCCTGCAGGCTGCCCAGCGGCACCTCGTGCGTCACCGGTGCAAAAGAACTGGACAGTTCCCCATGCACCCGCTGGGTATAGGAATCCGCCGTGATCAGCTGGGGATACTGCTCCTCCAGCTGCCGCAGCTCCCGAGTCAGAGCGTCAAAGGCATCGTCCTCGATCTCCGGCGCATCCTCGTCATAATAGCGGCGGCTGTGGTAGTCGATCTGCTCCCGCAGCGCCAGCACACGGGCGGCGGCTTCTTCCAGATTCATGGTGGTTCCTCCGATTTCGGGTCAGTCTACCTGCCCGTAGTTGAATATTTTCCCGGGAATGTCATCATCGTCGTCATATACCTGCGTCAGCGTATCCGGCACCTTGCCCAGCAGCACGCTTTCTGCCACCGGAAAAGAGCTGTCCAGCGATACGGTGGAACGTCCCGCCGAGGTCACCACACACAGACTCACCTGCAGATTGACCAGCACCCGATACATGCTCTGGTTGATGCCGGTAGACTCCAGCGACGACGAGGAGGAGGACAGCACCGTGGCCGTTACGCTCATAGGAAACCGCCACACCGGTCCCCATCCGCTCAATGCCTCCGGACCGCACAGCGTCCCTAACGGCACATCGGCGCTGACCGTAGCCATACCCTCCATCGCTTCCATGATATAGCTTCCCACATCGGTGCGGATCGTATTCACGGCGGCGGTATCCGCTACCACCGCCGCCACCGTCTGATTTTCGCCGTAGGTCACATGGATCATGCTGCGGCACAGCTCCGCCTGCTCGGTAAGTACCCGACTGAACGCCGCATTGACCTGTTGCTCAGCGATCCACAGTGCCTGACTCTCGGCAAAGGTCAGCACCGCCGCCCGACAATGGAGCAGCAGTGCTGCCGCAGCAACCAGCAAAGCCAGCAGCACGGCGAACAAACGCCGTCGTCCCGAACCCGTTCGCATTCTTCGCCGCCTGTGCCGCATATACCTCACCTCGCCCCAGCCTATGAGGAGGGGCTGTACAGGGTGCGCACTTTACAGGACTATGCTTGAGTCTCGGCGGCGGTTGCCAGAGCCGCTTCTTCTGTCGGCGGCAGCTTCTCCGCCAGCTTTTTGCGGCATTCCACGCCCTCATATTTCTGGCGGAACTGCACCCGCCCCCGGTATTCCTTATGGCAGGCTTTACAGCTGAAATCAGCGCAGAATGCCCGGCAGCGAAACCGCCACTGCTCCTTGCGCTTCAGCTCACGCCCGCATTCCGGACAGGAAAAATGCAGCTCGCTGCGCTTGACCAGCGGGTCGTCAATATCGCTGAGGATCACCGTCTTAAAGGTAATCCGACGGTAAAACTCTTCATCCACCCGCCGGATTGCCGCCTGAAACGTCTCCGGCTCGTACACCTTCTGCAGAATCTGTGCCGTGAGACGGCTATCATCCAACGCCCGGTGCAGAGACATATCGTCCTCCGGGATCCCCAGCAGCTCGCCGGCACGGGCCAGCCCGACCTGTCCGCCGGTCACCCCCATGCGAGCCTGCGCATAGGCTTGGAGATCCATATAGTATTCCAGCCCCGGCACCTCCTGCCGATGGAAGAAAAACCGGCAGTTCTCCATCATCACCAGGAGATCGGTAGTGCTCCAGGTCAGATACACCGCCGGCTCCGCTCCGGCGAATACCCGCAGCTGCTCCAACAGCCCGGCAAAGGTGGTGCCATCCTCCAGATCCTCCGGCTTAATATTCGTCAAGTCGGTGACGATGTCGGACAGCTTTTTGCTCACCACCGGACGCACATTTGCCTGAAAGGTATCCACAAGCTCCATGCGCGCATTCAGGCGCACAGCGCCCACCTCGATGATCTCGTTAAAGTAACCGTGCGCCTTACGGGAGTAGCCGCCATTCCATTCCAGATCAATAACAATATACTGCATACGGTCAGCCCATCTCGCCCAGCGTACGTCCACCCAGCAGGTGGAAGTGCAGATGCTGCACCGACTGCCCGGCAGCGGCGCCGTTATTCGTCACCACCCGGTAATCGGTCACCCCCAGAGAAGCGGCGATTTCCGGAATCTTAGCGAAAATATGCGCCACCACGGCGGCGTTGTCCGCCGTCAGCGCCCGTACCCCGTCCAGATGGGTCTTGGGAATCAGCAGCACATGCACCGGTGCTTTCGGTTCGATATCCCGAAACGCCAGCATCTGGTCATCCTCATATACCTTTTGGGAGGGGATCTCCCCGGCGGCTATCTTACAAAACAGACAATCCATCGTCCGCACATCCTTTCCTTACGGTTTGGTTCAGCCATTCACCATACCGGCGACGGCGTCCGCAGCGGCAGCCACCACGGCGTCCGCCTTATCCACCTCTTTGCCGCCTGCCATAGCGGAATCCGGGCGCCCGCCGCCCTTACCGCCGCAGACCGCTGCGATCTGCCTGACAATATTGCCGGCATGGACGCCCGCTGCCACAGCCGACTTGGTAGCGGTCGCCAGAATGCTCACCTTGTCCTCATGGACGGTCACCAGCACCACGACGCCCTCGCCCAGCGTATCCCGCATCCGGTCGCCCAGCTCCCGCAGTGCCGCCGTATCTAGATCCGGCACCCGCACCGCCAGCAGCTTCACATCGCCGATCTGCTGCACCTGATCCGCCACATCGCCCAGCGCACTTTGCGCCATCTCGTTTTTCAGCGATTCATTTTCGGCGGTCAGCTCCCGGAGCTGCCCCTGCAGATGGGACACCCGCTCCTCAATATCGGTCTCCTTACATTTCAACGCGCCGGCAATATGCGCCAGCCGCTGCTCCAGCCCGGCATAGTACGCCACCACATTATCTCCGGTCAGCGCCTCGATGCGGCGTACACCGGCGGCTATACCGCTCTCGCTCACCAGCTTGAACAGGCGAATCTCCCCGGTATGGGACACATGAGTGCCGCCGCACAGTTCCTTGGAAAAATCGCCCATGGTCACCACCCGGACATGGTCGCCGTATTTTTCACCGAACAGCGCCATAGCGCCGGACTTTTTAGCCTCATCCACCGTCATCACAGTGGTGACCACCGGCAGATCGGCGGCGATTTTTTCATTCACCAGGGCCTCCACCTGCGCCAGCTCCTCCGCCGTCATCGCCTGGAAATGTGCGAAGTCGAACCGCAGCCGCTGCGGGGTCACCAGCGAGCCCTTTTGCTCCACATGGCTGCCCAGCACCTCACGCAGCGCTTTTTGCAGCAGGTGCGTAGCGCTGTGGTTGCAGCAGGAGGCGGCACGGGCAGCCGCATCCACCCGCAGGGTGACCGGCTCATCCACACGCAGCATACCGGTGGTCATCACGCCGACATGCCCCACCTTGCCGCCCCGCAGCTTGATAGTCTCCTCTACCCGGAAGGTGCCATCCTTGCCCTCGATCACACCGATGTCGCCCTCCTGACCGCCCATGGTGGCATAGAAAGGCGTCACGGCGGTAAACACCGTGCCCCGCTGTCCCTCGGTCAGCGCCTCGGTCAGCTCGGTCTCCCCCGCCAGCACCGTGATGCGGTCGGTCAGCTCCAGCTTATCATAGCCGTCAAACTGTGTTGTCACCGCAGCGTCGATCTGATCGTATACAGTAGCATCAGCGCCCATGTAGTTGGTGACCTCACGGGATTCCCGGGCACGGGTGCGCTGCTTTTCCATCTCCGCCTTGAAGCCGTCCTCGTCGATACCGTAGCCCTTTTCCTCGAGGATCTCCTTTGTCAGATCCACCGGGAAGCCATAGGTATCGTACAGCTTAAACACATCGGCGCCGTCCAGCACCGTTTTGCCGGCAGTCTTCAGCCCATCCTCCAGCTCCGCCAAAATGCGCAGGCCCTGATCGATGGTCTTGTTGAACTGCGTTTCCTCGTTGGTCAGCACCTTAAAGATGAAGTCCTTCTTCTCCTCCAGCTCCGGATAACCGTCCTTGGAGCCGTCGATCACCGTACCGCTGAGCGCCGCCAGGAACTGCCCCTCAATCCCCAGCAGACGACCATGACGAGCCGCCCGACGGATCAGACGGCGCAGCACATAGCCCCGCCCCTCGTTGGTGGGCATGATGCCGTCGGAGATCATAAAGGTAGCCGAGCGAATATGGTCGGTGATCAGCCGGATAGACACATCGTCCTCATGCTGTTCACCATAGGTCTTATGCGCCAGATCGCACACATGCTGCCGCAGGGCGCAGAGGGTATCCACATCGAAGATGGAATCCACATCCTGCACCACCACCGCCAGCCGCTCCAGCCCCATGCCGGTGTCGATATTCTTCTGTTTCAGCGTGGTGTAGTGTCCTTCCCCGTCATTCTCAAACTGGGTAAAGACGTTATTCCACACCTCCATATACCGGTCGCAATCGCAGCCCACCGTGCAGCCGGGCTTGCCGCAGCCGTACTTTTCACCTCGGTCGTAGTAAATCTCCGAGCAGGGGCCGCAGGGACCGGCGCCATGCTCCCAGAAATTATCCTCCTTGCCGAACTTATAGATCCGCTCGGCGGGGATACCGATCTCTTTATTCCAGATGTCGAACGCCTCGTCATCCTCCAGATAAACAGACGGATACAGCCGGTCGGCGTCCAGCCCCACGACCTCCGTCAGAAATTCCCACGACCAGTGGATGGCGTCGCGCTTAAAATAATCGCCGAAGGAGAAATTGCCCAGCATCTCAAAAAAGGTGCCGTGGCGGGCTGTCTTGCCCACATTCTCAATGTCGCCGGTGCGAATGCACTTCTGGCAGGTCGTCACCCGCCGCCGGGGCGGGATCTCGGCGCCGGTAAAATACGGCTTTAAGGGGGTCATGCCGGCGTTGATTAGCAGCAGACTCTTGTCGTTGTGGGGGATCAGCGAAAAGCTGGGCAGGCGCAGGTGTCCTTTGCTTTCAAAGAAGGAGAGGTACATCTCCCGCAGCTCGTTGACCCCGTATTTCTTTCGTTCGTTTGCCATGATGCGGTCATTCCTTTCTTTCCGGGTGAACGCAAAAAGAGCCCCATCCCCATGGGACGGAAGCTCCGTGGTACCACCCAAATTGCACCGTCCGGAGACAGTGCCGCTTTTATCCCTTTAACGCAGGGGCTACGCCGCCATTCATCACAGCGGAACTCGGGAGCGGCTCACCTCTTTCCGGCGCAGGGGTCTCTCAGCGAAGCAGCAGCTCCGACCCCATTCTCTGCCCACCGACCGAAAGGCTTCTTCTCCGTCGCAGTCTTTAACAGAGACTAGTATAGAGCATTTTCACCGATTTGTCAACGAATTTTTCCGATCCGGTTACAAAACTGTCATGTATCAATTTTGTCATACTTCTTGACATTCTTCCCCTGTTTTTGCTACACTGAAGAGCGCAAAGGAGGGGAAACTATGGAGAAAAAGCACAAGCGGCCGACGACGCTGATCCGTCTGCTACTGATCCTGTCCGGCATCGGCGCCTTATTCGAGGCGAATACGCACAACATAACTCTGCCAAAGTATATCCAATTAGAAGCCTACCGATTTGCCATTCAGGTTTCGGAAGCCATCGGCTGCCTGTTTCTGTTTGCAGGCATCGTCCTGCTGCTGGTACACACGTTCTATCCCGAAAAGAAGCTATGGCCGACGGTTGGCTATGGACTGATGGCGTTTCGGTTGATCCCGATGGTTTTTCGGGCTATCCAAGATGTGTACCTTTATAAGACTGCCTTTTGCACACCGGACACCGCTTCCGATGTGCGGTTGGTGCTGGCGCTGCTTTTCGAGGGGTCGCTGGTGTTTCTCGCTGTGTTTCTAGTCATTGCCGCCTATCGGCAGCGGGCGTATCCCGTTCCGGTCATAGTCATCGGCGGTTTGTGGGGGCTCTATGATCTGATCGGCTTGGGCTATACCATCTATACCGATATCCGGTGGACTCACCTGCTCCGCCACTGGCAGGATTGGGTGATCTGTGCGGCACATCTCTGTCTTTTGGCGAGCGTCATTCTGCTTCAACGGCGGCAAAAAGCAGCCTTGATGTCGGAATAACCGCAAAAAGCGAGACCTGAACACGGTTTTTCCGTGCCGCAGGTCTCGCTTTTTGCCCCTCTGACCGGTTCCGCCGCAAGGCTGCGGTGGGATTCCGAGGGCGGGCAGCCCTTATTCCTCCGGTGTTTTTTCCTGCTGATACCGCACTTCCCGACCGATCGCCTCCACCGGGTTGACCAGCGTATCGTCGATCGCCAGCTCCAAATGCAGGTGGGGCGCCTGTGCGCTCTCACAGGGGATCTCCCCCAGCTTACCGATGGTTTCGCCCACCTTGACGGTATCGCCCGGCTTGACCGAGGCTGTAATGCCGCAATACCGGGATACTACCCCCACACCATGGTCGATCTCCACCACACCGCCCCACAGGGGATCGTCGGCGGTGACCGTTTTCACCGTGCCGTCCGCCAATGCCTTTATGGGTTGCTCCTTTTCCCCGGCAAAGTCCACGCCCTCATGCACCCGCCAGTCGCCCATCGTCACAGAATATGCGGGGGCAGTACCGCTATATGCCTGCTGCACGAGATTTCCCATAGGCAGCACATATAAATCCGCTGCCTTAGGAGCGGCTGTGGTGGTTGTGGTGGGCGCCGCCGTCGAGGTCGTGGTGGTCGTTTTTCGCTCGTCTGGCTGGTCGCTGACCACCTGCCCCACCGGCTGATTGTCAGAGGGCGTGGACGGCTCCTTGGGGCGCTCGCTGACAAACAGCGTCTGTCCGAATGTGGCAGCGGCGATGCCGCCTATTGCCAGCAGACACACCGCCAGCGCCACATAAAAGCCCTTGCCGCTGATAAAATGCTTAAACCGGGATGGACCCCGGAGAGGGGATTTGCTTTCCATGATTGCCGTGCCTCCTCTGTATCGGTTCTTCTGTTTTTCGGCTCACAGATAGCTTGCCCTTTTTTCAGCGCTCTATACAAGACGCCGTAAATTGTTCGCAATCGCCAGAAATCTCTGTCGAATTTTGTCTAATGAGCGAATTGTACACGGCATATTTGCTGTAGTATACTGTATATGTGTGAACATTTATATACTTTTATTCACCCGATCAAGGAGGCGTACACGGTATGGCGGGAAAGATGCCTATACATTTGGAGCTGGCAGGCAACAACTGTACTATTTTCGGCGGCGGCCGCAATACGGTACGCCGGGCACGGGAATTTTTGCATTTTGGTGCTAAAGTTACGGTCATCAGCCCCACGGTCTGCCCGGAGCTGCAGGCATTGATCGACACATCGGATATTCGCTATATTCCCCGCAAGTATTTCCGGGGCGACTGCTCCAATTCGCAGATCTGTGTTGCCGCCACGGACGATTCATCCGTCAATATCTCCATCGCCACCGAATGCAAAGCCAAACGCATTCTGGTCAACGTTACCAATCCGGCGGAATACGGTAATTTTGAGTTTCCCCGCACGGTAACGCAGGAAGATCTGGTGCTATCGGTAGGCGGCGACGCCCCTCGGACGGTGCTGAAAAGCGTACGCAATCAGCTACGGGAGGAAATCACGCAGCTGATCGAAAATGCCCGACAGGATACGCATCCCGAAGAATAAGCGACAAACCGCCCCTCGGTCCTATGACCGAGGGGCGGCTTTCCGTATAAAGAGACCGCCCGGCTGTGTACACCGGGCGGTCTCATATACTTCAATTCAACGGATCTCCGCTCAGCCTGCGCTGCTGACAGCGGACGCCGCCTCTTTCAGCGCCGAGGGATTGAGGAACTTGGTAATGAGCATACCGCCCAGCACCAATACAAAGAACACGATGGCGATCACCTTGGTCCACTTCGCCAGCCGGGTATCCCATGTCTTGGCACGTCCCTTATCCATAAAGGAGTCTGCGGCGCCGGAGATGACCCCCAGATTCGCCTGACTGCCCTCCTGGAACAGCACCACCAGAATGATCAGCACCGAAAAAACGATCAGCACTGCGCCGATAATATACTCAAAAACAGACATTTTCTTCAACCTCCAGATATGATTACACAAAGGTACTCAGCTATATTACCACAAAGCAAATGAAAATGCAAGAAAAATTTTCTTATTTGCCTTCCGTATATCCCGCACCACCCAGCGCATACTACAGTCAGCAACGGTTATCGTATCGTGCGTTTGCCGTAACCGCTGCCGGAAACCGCCCCGATGAAGCATGACGATGGGTCATCTCACCGGCAGCGGTTTTCTTTTTGGCGCCGGCGCCGCCGATCGGGCAATACCGGCGTCATATCAATCGCAGCCGCACCCCCGGTCACAGTAAAACCGACAATCACGACTCTTGCCTTACAGCAGCGTCATCTGCTCTCCAAAATCCTCCGCCTGCGGCATAGCCCCCGCCGCCGGCAGCGAGCGGGTACGATAGCGGCTCTCCTTGGCGAGAGAGCCCTCTGCATACGGAACGACGCTTTGCAGTGTATGCCGTCCCTTCAGGGTCATCACCTGCACGCCGATGGTGTTGCGGGTAGTCTTGACGGAGATGGCACCGGTATGCACCAGCAGCCGCCGTCCGGAGGTAGAGGTCAGCAGATATTCTCCGTCCTCCGGCACATAGAACAGCGCCACCAGCGGCGACTTATCGCTGTAAGCGCCCACCAGCTTGCGGCGGTTCGTCTTTGTAGCGTAGGCGCTCATTTCCACCTTTGCCGCTTTGCCGTTTTCAAAGAAGAACAGCATATAGCCGGTGTATTCGGACACCACCGCCATATACACAGCGTTCTCGCCCTCGTCGAAGCCCAGCTTGGAAGGAATATAGTCCCCCATCACGCTGGCCTTGGTATCCTTGAAGTCCGCCGCCCGGCTCTTATACACATTGCCCTTATCCGAGAAGAACAGCAGCTCCCGGGCGTTGGAGGTTTCGATGGCATCTACGATCTCGTCCCCCTCCTTGAGCTTCTGCTCGCCGCTCATACGCAGCGACTGGGGCGTGATCTTCTTGAAATAGCCCTCTCTTGTAAAGAACAGCGTGCAGGGATAGTCGGGGATCTCCTCCTCCTCCGCCTGCGCCTCCTCGATGTCGGCGGCGTAGATCAGCTGAGTGCGCCGGGGCTGGCCGTATTTCTTTGCTACCGCCTGCAGCTCGTCGATCAGGATCCGGCGAATGCGGTTTTTGGAGGACAGGATCTCCTCCAGCTCCGCTACTGTTTTTTCCAGCTCCGCCACATCGTCCAACCGTTTCATGATGTATTCCCGGTTGAGGTGACGCAGCTTGATCTCGGCTACATATTCCGCCTGGATCTGGTCGATGCCGAAGCCGATCATCAGGTTCGGCACCACCTCCGCCTCCTCGTCGGTCTCCCGGACGATGCGGATGGCCTTGTCAATATCCAGCAGGATTTTTTCCAGCCCTTTCAGCAGGTGGAGCTTCTCCTTCGCCTTTGACAGATCGAAATAGGTGCGCCTTTCCACACAGCTCATCCGGAAGGCGATCCATTCCTCCAGCAGCCCCCGCACGCTCATCACCTGCGGCACCCCGCCGATCAGGACATTGAAGTTGCAGCCAAAGGAGTCCTCCAGCGGCGTTGAGGCGAACAGCTTATTCATCAGCTTGTCCGGATCGGTGCCCCGCTTAAGGTCGATGGTGATCTTCAGACCGTTCAGATCGGTCTCGTTACGGATGTCGTTGACCTCTTTGAGCTTGCCCGCCTTGGACAGCTCCGCCACCTTGGCGATGATCGCCTCGATCGTGGTGGAATAGGGGATCTCCGTAATATCGAGACAATTATGCTCCTTATCGTAGGTGTATACCGCCCGCACCCGCACGCTGCCCCGCCCGGTATCGTAGATCCGCTGCAGCAGCGCCCGGTCGTAGATGAGCCGTCCGCCGCCGGGGAAATCCGGCGCTTTCAGCGTAGACAAAAGATCGTGCTCCGGGTCTTTAATGAGTGCTATCGTGGTCTCGCAGACCTCTGCCAGATTAAAGGAGCAGATGTTGCTCGCCATGCCGACGGCGATGCCCAGATTATTGTTCACCAGAATCGAGGGGAAGGTCACCGGCAGCAGGGTCGGCTCCTTCATCGTGGCATCGTAGTTATCGGCAAAATCCACCGTATCCTTGTCGATATCCCGGAACAGCTCGGCGGCGATCGGCGCCAGCTTCGCCTCGGTATACCGGGAGGCAGCGCACTCCATATCGGTGGAGTAAGCCTTACCGAAGTTTCCCTTGGACTCCACATAGGGATGCAGCAGCGCCTCGTTGCCCCGGGACAAACGCACCATTGTATCGTAAATAGCGGCGTCGCCGTGGGGGTTTAGCTTCATGGTCTGTCCGGCGATGTTGGCGGATTTCACCAGTCCGCCCTGCAGCAATCCCATCTTGTACATGGTGTAGAGCAGCTTCCGGTGGGAGGGCTTAAAGCCGTCGATCTCGGGAATGGCCCGGGACATGATCACGCTCATGGCGTAGGGCATATAGTTTTCCCGCAGCGTATCGGTGATGATCTGCTGCTCCACCTCGCCCGCTCCGCTGATGTGTGCGTTGGAGGGCAGCCCCTTGAGGGCAGGTGCCGCATCCTTCTTCGTTCTTTTTGCAGCCATTGTCGTTCCCCTCCCTTACTCCAGATCCAGCATGTCCAGATAGTCGGCGCCCCGCTCGGCAATGATGCGCTTACGCCCATCCAGATCGTCGCCCAGCAGCACGTCGAATACCTGTGCCGTCTCCTCCACATCGGTGGGGTTGACCTTCACCAGCCGCCGGGTGGCAGGATTCATGGTGGTCAGCGACATCATATCCGCCTCGTTTTCGCCCAGTCCCTTGGAGCGCTGGATCGTGTATTTCTGCCCCTCGATCTGTGCCAGCACCTCGGATTTTTCCCGGTCATTATAGGCGAAATAGGTGTCGGTTTTCGTGTTGATCTCATAGAGCGGCGTTTCCGCAATATAGACATATCCCTGCTCGATGAGGGTGGGGGTCAGCCGATACAGCATCGCCAGGATCAGCGTACGGATCTGGAAACCGTCCACGTCCGCATCGGTGCAGATAATAATCTTGTTGAACCGCAGCGCCGACAGATCAAAGGTAGCCAGATTTTTGTTCGCCTTTGAGCGCACCTCTACACCGCAGCCCATCACCTTCAGCAGATTAACGATGATCTCACTCTTGAAAATCTTGTCATACTCCGCCTTCAGGCAATTGAGGATCTTACCACGCACCGGGATCACCGCCTGGAACTCCGAATCCCGTGCCTGTACGCAGGCACCCATAGCGGATTTACCCTCCACAATAAACAACTCCCGCACCTGCACATCCCGGCTGCGGCAATCCACAAAGCCCGGCACCCGGGACGCCAGATCGTTGTTGCTCTGCAAGGTCTTTTTCAGATTGAGGCGGGTGCTTTCCGCCTTTTCCCGACTGCGCTTGTTGATCAGCACCTGCTCGCACAGCTTATCGGCGTCCATTTTGTTCTCGATAAAATAGACCTCCAGATTGTGCCGCAGGAACTCGGTCATGGCCTCCTGAATGAATTTGTTATTGATCGCCTTTTTGGTCTGGTTCTCATAGGAGGTCTGGGTGGAAAAGGATGAGGACACCAGCACCAGACAGTCCTGTATATCCTGAAAGGTGATCTTGCTCTCATTCTTCAGGTATTTCCCGTTTTTCCGCAGATAGCCGTCCACCTCGGACACAAAGGCGCTGCGCACCGCCTTATCCGGCGAGCCGCCATGCTCCAGCCAGCTGGAGTTGTGGTAATATTCCAGCAGGTTGACCTTATTGGACACGCACAGCGCCACATTGAGCTTTACCTTGTATTCCGGCTTGTCCGCCCGATCCCGTCCGGTGCGCTCCGCCGACCAGCTCTGTACCGCCGTCAGGCCGTTCTCCCCCGTCAGCTCCTGCACATAGTCGGCAATGCCGTGCTCGTACAGATAGTCCTTTTCCTCATAGCTGCGCCCCTGCTGGGTGCGGAAATGAAACAGCAGACCGGGATTCACGATTGCCTGCCGCCGCAGGATATCGTCAAAATACCCTGTGGGCACCGTAATATCGGTAAACACCTGAATATCCGGCTTAAAGCGGATCCGGGTGCCGGTGTCCTTCTTGGCATAGGGCTCCTTTTTCAACCCGCCCACATTTTCGCCATGCTCAAAATGAAGAGAATACAGGAAACCGTCCCGCTTGACCTCCACATCCATATATTCGGAGGCGTACTGGGTGGCGCAGGCGCCCAACCCGTTCAAACCCAGCGTATAATCGTCGGTGTCGTACTTGCCGCCGGCATACAGCTCGCAGAAAATCAGCTCCCAGTTATACCGCTGCTCCTTTTGGTTGAAATCCACCGGCACGCCCCGCCCGAAATCCTGCACCTCAATGGAATCGTCCTCGTAGTGCGTGATGACGATGCGGGAGCCGTAGCCCGCCCGGGCTTCATCCACTGAGTTGGAAAGGATCTCAAAGACGGCGTGCTCACATCCCTCCAGACCGTCGGAGCCGAACATCACGCCGGGACGCTTCCGCACCCGATCGGCACCCTTGAGGGCGGTGATGCTCTCATTATCGTATACGGGCTTTTTTGCAGCCATGAAACACCTCATCCTTTTCTAATGCAAATAAAAACTATATATTGATAAAATCGCTAAGTATATCCAATATATAGTACACTTATTTTGGGACTGTGTCAAGTCCTGCGGTCAGAAGTTCGTAAAATTACCCGCAGAAAACGATTGAAAATCCCGGTGAATTGTAGTATAATTATGCTGTTCGTGCCAAGAGACTATGCACTATCACGGGCAAAAACACGAAATGTACACAATTCCTTTGCGGGTTTCACAGTCTGTTTACACACTTCCCGGAAAATATCGGTACAATAGTTTCGTGTGAAATATTCATTAACGGAGGTCAACTGCTTATGATCGAAGTCAAAAACCTCACCAAGCGGTACGGCAGCCACTGCGCAGTGGACAACATCAGCTTTACCGTGGATGAGGGCGAGATCCTGGGTTTCCTGGGACCCAACGGCGCCGGTAAATCCACCACCATGAACATACTCACCGGCTATCTGTCCGCCACCGACGGCACTGTGACCGTCAACGGACACGACATTCTGGAGGAACCGAACGAGGCGAAGGCCAACATCGGCTATCTGCCGGAGATCCCGCCCCTCTATCCGGATATGACCGTGCGGGAGTATCTGGACTTCATGTATGATCTGAAAAAATGCGCCCTCCCCCGGGTCAAGCACATCACCGAAATCTGCAAGGTGATGAAGATCGAAAACGTCTACGGACGGCTGATCAAGAACCTGTCCAAGGGCTACAAGCAGCGGGTCGGCATGGCGCAGGCGCTCATCGGCAACCCGCCGGTGCTGATCCTGGATGAGCCGACGGTAGGTCTGGACCCCAACCAGATCATCGAGATGCGGGGGCTCATCAAGAGTCTGGGTAAGCATCACACCGTCATCCTGTCCTCCCACATTCTGCCGGAGATCGAGGCGGTATGCGATCGGGTGGTCATCATCAACAGCGGTAAGATCGTGGCGGACGACACCGCCGAGAACCTGTCCGCTAAATTCTCCGAGGATCGGCGGCTGTCTGTCTCCATCGCCGGCCCCGCCAAGGAGACCGCCGATCTGATCGCCTCCATTCCCGGTGTGATCGGCGTACAGGCGATGGGCAGCCGGGAGGCGGGCGTGGAGAGCTTTGCCATTGAGACCGAGCCGGGCGCCGACATCCGCCGGGATCTGTTCGACCGTCTTGCCAAGCGTGGCTGGCCGCTGCTGTCGTCTAAGCCGCTGGCCATGTCGCTGGAGGACATCTTCATCAATCTCACTATGCATCAGAACGGAGGTGTCCGGTAATGGGCGCTGTATTCAGACGGGAATTCAAGTCCTTTTTCACCAACCCCATCGGCTATGTCGTGCTGGCGGTGCTATTCTGCGTATCCGGATACTTCTTTTACGCATTCAATCTGTATAGCGGGCAGGCGGATCTGTCCGGCGTGTACGGTGGTCTGTTCACCGTATCGCTGCTGGCGATCCCGTTCCTCACCATGCGGTCGTTCAGTGAAGAAAAGCGGCAAAAGACCGATCAGGCGCTGTTCACCGCCCCTACCGGTCTGACCGGCATTGTGCTGGGCAAATTTCTGGCGGCGCTGCTGCTGTTCGCCATTGCCATTTCCATCACGCTGATCTACGCCATCATCATTGCCCTTCAGGTTACCCCGGACTGGCTGGTGCTGATCGGCAACTATCTGGGACTGCTGCTGGTGGGCGGTGTCATCATCGCCATCGGACTGCTGATCTCCGCCTGCACCGAGAGTCAGGTCATCGCCGCTCTGGGAACACTGGCGGTATCCCTGCTGCTTTTGAGCGTGGATGTGCTGTCTTCCATTTTCTCTTCCGTCACTTGGATCACCAAGGTGACCGGCTTCCTGTCCCTTAGCTCCCGGTACAGCGATTTCACCTCCGGGCTGATCCAGTATGACAACATTCTGTTCTTCCTGACCATGCAGGCACTGTTCATTTTCCTGACAGTGCGGGTACTGGACAGCAAGCGCTGGAACTGAGAGGGGGCAAGCTATTATGAAGAAAAACAAAGAGCAAAAGACCAAAAAGGTCCGCAACCTGCGCAAACTGCGCTATGGCGCCGCCTCCACCGCCGTGACGGTCGTGGTCATCGCCGCCGTAGTGCTGCTCAACGTATTGATGGGCATTCTCGCCGACCGCTATCCGATCTCGCTGGATCTGTCCAAGGACAAGATCTTTTCTCTGTCTGACGAGGGGGTGAAAATCGCCCGCAATGTGCAGGAGGATCTGGAGATCGTTGTATTCTACCCGGAAACGGCGTTTTCCGAGCCTTCCACCGGCAGCCAGAGCGGCGTACCGGAGTTTGATACAGCCATGAAGGAGTTTTATAATGCGCTGCGGCAGTTCCGCTCGGAATCTGACGGACATATCCATTATTCCTTCATCGACCCGGATCAGCAGCCGACCCAATACGCCAAATATTCCTCCTACGATGTGCAGAGCGGCGATATTCTGTTCCTCTACGGGGATCGCAGCCGGGTCTGCTCGGTAGGCGATCTGTATGCGCTGGACACCTCCAACTACTACTCCACCGGCAGCTATTCCTTTGAATCCAAGGTGGAAAAAACGCTGGCGTCTGCCATCTATAATCTCACCGGCGGCGAGGAGCATATCGTGCAGGTGCTGGTGGGACACGAGGAGGACAGCAACACCATCGCCGGGCTGAAAAGCCTGTATGAGCTGAACGGTTACACCTTCAAGGAGGTCACCATCACCGGCTCCGCCGCTTTCGACGACAAGGCGGAGATCCTGCTGATCGCTGCCCCGGGAAAGGATTATTCCGACTCGGAGATCAAGCGTGTACAGCAGTGGTATTATAATGACGGCAACTACGGACGGCACCTGATGGTCTATGTCAGCCCCACCGCCTCCTGCCCCAATCTGTATGAGTTTCTGAACGTGGAATACAAGATCGAGGTAACCGACGAGCTGCTGCTGGAAACGGATCTCAACCGGGTGCAGAACTACAATCAGCTGTACACCATGTGCGACGTTCCCTCCACCGATCTGACCCCCAACTCCGCCAGCACCGGCAAGGTGCTGACCCTGCAGGCACGGCGGCTTACCACCACCCTGCCCGAAAAGGATGCGGACGGCACCAATTCCACCTACGGGATTCAGATGACCTCCTATCCTGACAGCGCCCGACTGATCAAGCTGCAGGATTACACCAATCAAAATGCTGACGGCACCTATGCTGCCGACAAGGACGCCTATCCGCTGACCAGTATGGTCGCCTGCGTCAACACCGGATTCAACTCCAATACGCAGGAGAGCGTGGAGGGATCCGTGATCGTCAGCGGCTGCTCCACCATGGCGTATGAGCAGATCACCGGCAACGCCGTCTATAACAACGAAGATCTGCTGCTGGATGCGGTGAATACCATGACCGGCGCTGACAGCGGCATCACCATCTCCAACAAATCCCTGTCGGCAGATACCGTCACCTTCTCCGGCGCCACCCAACTGATTTTGGGTCTGGCGGTCTTTACGGTGGGGCTGCCGGTCATCATTCTGGTGATCTGTCTGATCGTCTTTATCCGGAGGAAGAATCTATGAGTCTGGATGAGCAAAGGAAACCGCTGACCCCTACCGAGGATATCTCGTCCTCCGGCGCCGAAGCGCCGGAGGATCGGTTCAGCGCATTCGACCAGCCGGTTCGTCCGGAGGAAAAGAAAAAGCCCGCCAAAAAGCGCTTAAATCCCCGTCTGCGCACCTTATTCATTGCGCTGGGCGGCGTGGTGCTGCTGACAGCAATTCTGCTGCTGGTGCTGTATCTGCCTCGGGGCGAGCAGCCCGGCTCCTCCGGCACCTCCACGCCGACAGAGATCACCTATCCGTTGATCGAAAAAGGCACCTCTACCGACACCGGCACAGTGACCTCACTGCAGGTGCAAAATACGCACGGCAGCTATACACTGCACTATGACAGCAATGAAAAGGTCTATAAGCTGGCTGGTTATGAGGATCTGACGCTGAACAGCACCACGGTGCAAAGCCTCACCGAGGCGGCGATGGCGCTCAGTGCCTCCTCTAAGCTGGGCGCCGACGGCAGCCCGGCAGACTACGGATTGGACAAGGCTGCCACAGTAACCATCGGTTACAAGGACAACACCTCCCATGTGCTGCATATCGGCAACGCCATCGCCTCCGGCAGCGGTTATTATGTGTCTTTGGATGACAGCAGTGAGGTATATATCTGCAGCTCCTCCACCATGGAGCAGTTTCTGGAGGCGGACACCTCACTGGTATCCACCATGCTGCTGACAACGCCTACAGCGAAAAGCGATGATTCTGACGGCAAGGCGATCCTGCGGGAGCTGACGATCTCCGGCTCGGCCCACAAGCAGGCGCTGTCCATCCGGCGAGCGCAATCCGATGAGAGCACCGAGGTCTCCTATACCTCCTATGTGATGACGAAGCCCTATTACCGGGGAGTCAAGGAGGCGGTCTCCAACTCCTTGGCCAGCTTCACCTATCTGTACGCTTCCCATGCGGTCGTGCTGCATCCCACAGCCGCCCAGCTGGCATCCTATGGACTGAACGATCCCGGAACGATAGCTAAGATCACGCTGGCGATCGAGACCTCCGATGCCAATGCGGACAGCAGCGATACCAGTGCTGTGGTGTATTACAACTCCGTTACCGCCACCGTGCGCATCGGCAATCAGGACGCCGACGGCAACTATTATGTGACTGTGGACGGTACCGATGCCGTGTTTGCGGTCTCGGCCTCCACCCTGCAGCTCATCACCGAGCGGCAATACGCCAACACCGTCAGCGATCTGCTGTTCATCAAGGATATCACCACTCTGGGACGGGTGGATATCACCCTCAACGACGTCACCCACCGGCTCACACTGACCCATCACGCCGATGAAGAGGACAGCGACAAGACCATGATCGTCACCGAGGGCGACAAGACCTACAGCACACCGGATTTCCGGACGTTGTATCAGCGAATGATGAGCTTCTCCCGCTACACGGAAAAGGACACCTCCCCCACCGGCAAGCCGAATCTGACATTTGCGCTGTATACCAGCGACGGCAAGCTGTATATGGGTGTGCAATTCTATCCGGTAAGCGGCAGTCTTTACTGCGTTGTTACCTCCGAGGGAGAAACCTTCTCCACCAAAGCCAGTGTGGTCGAGGATTTCATCACCCAATATCAGAACTATCTGGAGGGAAAAACCGTGTTGGATCCGTGAGCGGCACCGACACAGAAACGATATTCGAATAGAAGTGGCGCAGTGATCGCTGCGCCACTTCTGTCTATGGGATTAAAAGCGCCCCATGTCTCCAAGAATTCCGGAGACATGGGGCGCTCGGCTTCAGTTGCACCGTAAATTTAGACCGCAGCTTTTATTTGATACAGTTTTTGCCCCGGAAAAAGGAGCTTCGCAGCCCTCACAGATCCGGCGGCAAAAATCGGCAGACCCTCACGATCCGCAACAGACTGGGGCTGTCAGCGCAGCAAGCCGGCAGACTGCAATTCGCCGGTAAAGCGCTCCACATCCGCTGCCGCCATCTCCGGAGAGACCTCATACTCATCCAGCAATGCCGTCACCAGCTGATCTGCTGTTTTCTCCGTTTCCAGCTGACGCCACAAAAAGGCACCGGTCTCATTACAGGACAGGATGCCGGAAAAGGTCAGCGTCTCCTCACCCACCGGGATGATCACATAGTTATCCGCCACCTGCCGCAGCAGAAACCCGTCTTTCGCTTGCATAACATACTCCCTCATTCAAACAATTCCCGCCGTACCGTCTCCACAGCCTCCGGCTCCATCGTGCAATGCAGCTCATAGACCGGCACCTCTTCCGCCAGTCGCTGTGTAAAGTCAACCACCTTTTCACCCAACGCCTTATCATACACCGGCCGGTTCATCTGGCGGGAGATCCAAAACAGCGCCTCCAGCGGCTCCAACCGCCGGATCGTATTTGTCGCTCCTCTGTGCAGACACACAATAGCGTGCAGCGGCATCCGTACATTGGTGTTTTGATCGCTCTTGCCGCTCCACGGTGTGCCGTACAGATACGGCTTATTCCCCTCGAACCGGATCGCAGGCTTATCATCATTGATCACGAACGTCTCTGCCGGGTACTGCCGCAGCCACAGCCCGGTATGGGTCGATTTTCCGGTGCCGGAATCGGCTGTAAAGGCAACACCCTTGCCGCAATAACTGATCGCTGAGCTGTGCAAAACGCCGCCGCCCAGATATTGCACCCGCCATGCGAATGCCGTGCCGGTGTACATATATTCCAGCTCTGTCGGCGTCAGCTGCGCACAGCGGCAATCCGCCGCCTGCTGCAGCAAAACATAGGAATAATCCGGCGTATACAGCTGCTGAAACGGCACCCGTCCGCTTTTGGCAAACCGATAATTGCAATAGCGTCCATCGGGAAGCCGCACCCGCCGCACACCATTAGGAAAAACGGTACACTCCCCCGGCGGCGCCTGCAGAGCAGGCAGCCGCTCCGAGATCAGCGTCATAGCCGGTGTGCCCTCCGACGGCACCTCATACGCCGCCATGCGCTGTGCAAAAAACGCCGTATCGGCTGTATGCATTTCCAGCGGCAGATCAGCAACCCGGTAAAACCCCATGTTCAAACTCCTTCGCTCGCCGGATCACAGCTTTCCGCCCTTGGCGCCGGTCTTGCCGCCGGAAAATCCAGCCAGAATGTTGCTCTCATAGGTAAAGGTCAGCGCTGCCCGCTGCCGCTGCCGCTTATACGCCAGCATCACCAGCATATCCATCAGCTCCGGAAAGGACAGACCTACCTCCTGCCAGAGATAGAAGGACAAAGAGCCGGGAATCGTGTTGATCTCATTGACCCACAGCTCGCCGCTCTCCCGGTCATTGAGAAAATCGATGCGGGCGACCCCCAGGCATCCCAGCGCCCGGAACGTCTTGACCGCCAGCTGCTGCACCTGCTCCGTCATGCCCTCCGGCAGCTCCGCCGGACATCGACGCTTCAGCTCCGCCATGCCCTGACTTGCTCCGCTTTTTTTGCCGCCGTTCAAATACTTATCGCCGAAGGTGAGGATATCCTCCGCATTCAGCGGCTCCTCGCAGGCACTGGCTCTCGCCTCGTCGGCATCACCCAGCACAGCGCAGTTGATCTCCCGCAGATGCTCTACGGCTCGTTCCACCAGCACACGGGAGGAAAAGCTCACGGCTAGATCCAGTGCATCCAGCAGGCTCTGCCGATCCCGCACCTTGGAGATCCCCACGGACGAGCCCAAATTGACCGGCTTTACTATGGCGGGATAGCCGATCTTCTCCTCGATCTCGTTCAGCACCCGTTCGCTCTCCACCGCATATTCCCGTCCGGTGTATTCCAGCGCCTCCAGAACCGGTACACCCGCCTGCCGCAGCACCGCCTTCATCGCATATTTATCCATCCCCAACGCCGAGGCGGTCACATCGCAGGCGGCATAGGGAATATTCAGCATTTCCAGCATGCCCATCAGCGTGCCATCCTCCACATTGGTGCCATGCACCACCGGAATCGCCACGTCAAAGGTCGCCAACAAATTATTTCCGAATTTCTTCGCCGGGTGCCGCCACAGCTCCACCGTCGAGTTCTCCGCTACCGGTATCACCCGAGTTGCCTCCGTCAGACAGGCGGTCATATCCTTGAAGCTCTCCACCTTGCGCAGATTTTCTCCCACATACCAAGTGTTATCCTTGGAAATATACAGCGGAAACGCCTCGTATTTCTCCGTATCCAGTGCCTGCAGCGCCTGCAGTCCGGAGATGATCGACACCTCATGCTCCACGCTATGTCCGCCAAAGAGAACGGCTACTCTGGTTTTCATCGCACTCATTCCTCCTTAGAAATTATCCGGCAGGTCATTCTCCAGCAGCACGATACGTTGCTTTTCCACCGGAAGTTGGTTCACAAACGCCAGCCCCTCCTGCAGGGTGGCTGCCACAAAAATACGCTCCTCCGGGAAACCGGCCGACAACAGCCCCTCCTTCAGCGGCGGCGCCTGCTTATGGCCTACCAGCACTGCCCAATCGCAGCGTCCGGCGGCATATGCCCCCAGCTCCCGATTGAGATTTTCCTGCTCCTCGCCCAGCTCCACCATGCCGGGGGTCACCAGCACCCGCTGGGCGTCAAACGCCGCCAATGTATCCAAAGCGCTGCGGAACCCCGCCGGATTGGAATTGTAGGCGTCGTCGATATAGCCGTTCGGCAGCAGCTGAAGCCGATGCTCCACCGGCTGGAGCATCCGCACCGGATACACCATCTCCCGCAGCGGGATCCCCAGCGTATGCGCCAGCGCCAGACAACCTGCCAAATTCTGTACGTTGTGAACTCCCAGCAGCCGGGTCGTATATACACAGCTTTCTCCATCCGGAGCCGTCAGCGTAAACCGACAACCGTGGTTATCCACCGACACCTCACTATAGCGGTAATCCGCCCCGCTGTCCACCCCGCCATAGGTTACATACGGCGCAGTAGCGGCATGACTGCGGATATACGGGTTATCATAGTTCAGCACCGCCTTGCCGTTGGGCGGCAAGGCATCCACCAGCTCGAATTTTGTTTGAATAATAGCGTCAACCGAGCCAAAGGTCTCCAAGTGCTGCTCCCCGATGGACGTGAGGATCCCATAGGTAGGATGCACCAGCTGGCAAATCTCCCGAATATCGCCGGGGTTCTTCGCCCCCATCTCGGCAATGAAGATCTGATGGCTGGGGCGCAGCTGTTCCCGCACCGTCCGCACCACCCCCATGGTGGTGTTATAGCTGCCGGGCGTCATCAGCACGTTATATTTCACACTCAATAACGCCGCCAAAAAGTTCTTGACGCTGGTCTTTCCGTAGCTGCCGGTCACACCGATGACCGTGAGCTGCGGCATGGAGCTGAGCAGCTCACGGGCCTGCTTCACATAGCCGGCGGCGATCCTTTTCTCAATGGGCAGATTGATATAGTTGGCAGCGCCCACCCAGATCCAAATGATCATCTGCCCCAGCCCAAACAGGCCCAGCCCCCGCATAGGCAACGTAAACCAAGTCAACGCCAGCAGCACGGCACACACCAGACCTTCGGTGACAAACAGACGCCGTACCCGTGCCGTGATCACCAGCGGTTTTTTTGCCTTTTTCGGCAGGTTGAGCAGTGCCGTCAGCAACGCCAGACCGGCGCTGATGGCATACAGCACATAGTTGGGCACCCGATTATGCAGCCACAGGGTGAACACGCACAGAAACGGCAGCAGCCGCCGCACCGTCACCAGCTTTTTATCGTTATCGGCGCACCATTTTTTATACCGCTCCGGACGGTAGGAATTGAGCTGCAGCATATGGGTAAAATACACCGCCTGCACCCCAAAATTCAGCGCTCCCGCCACCATCAGCAGCCAACGCATCCACAGATCCATTGATCGCACACGCTCCTTATCGGTTCCCCGGCACTATTCCCGGGGCTTGAGAAACGAATCCAGCACCCGGCTGCACAGCCCCCACTGCTGCGCAAAGGCAAAATGTCCCGCACCGGGCAGCACCACCAACCCGGCGTCCGGGATCTTCTTTTCCATCAGCTGCCCATCCGACAGAGGGGTAGCCGTATCCGTCTCCCCCCAGATCAGCAGCACGGAGGCGGTTATCTCCGGCAGCAGCGGCGTCAGATCCTCTCCGATGCAGCGCACCATTGTCTGGCGCATCACGGGAGACGCTGCCTGATAATCCGCCGAGCCGTGCCGGCGCCGGGCATTCTCCACCGCATGAGGAAACAGCTGCCGGATACCCGGCAGAGAAAAGAAGCTCTTCATCGCCTTGTAGCTGTACACCCTCGCATAGTAGCCGACACCGTGCTTCGGGGGGATCCCGGCGGCATCCATAAACACCGCCCGCTCCACCGTCAGCGGCACCGGGCGGCGGCTGAGCAGCTTGATGCTGATACGTCCGCCAAAGGAATGGTTCATCAGCACCACCCGGGACAGACCCACCGCCCGGGCAAAATCCAGCGTCCACGCCACATACTCATCCACGCCCCAAGGGCCGGGCGGCTCCGCCGTGCCGCCAAAGCCCGGCAGATCGGGCGCCACCACCCGGCAATAGCCCGCCAGATGCTCCAGCAGCAGCATATAAGTCGCCACCGGCGCCCCCCAGCCATGGAGGAACAGCACCACCGGACGACCGTCCCGGTTCTCCGGGTCGGAATCGTAATAGGCTGTCTCCAGCCCCTGCACCTGTACGGTCATGCGCTCCTCCTGTTTCATCGAATTCTGCCGATAGCTTATCCCTTATAGGTGGTGACCTCAATGAAATCGATGGTCACGCTCTTGAGAGGCTTACTGTTGCTGTCCACCTCAACACCAGCGATAGCGTCCACCACGTCCATCCCGTCGTACACCTGCCCGAACACGGTGTGTCCACCGCTCTGCCGCCAGGCGCCGTCCAGATGAATGTTGCCGCCGTTCTTGGCATAGACCTCCCACACCGCATCCGGCACCAGACGGGAATCGGGAGAAACGCCGCCCTGCGCCTTCAAATAGGCGTCAAAGGTGGCATACATCTGGGTAAACTGGCTGCCATAGTAGGTAACATACTGATCATACACCGATTGCATGCTCTTCATCAGCGTGTCGTAATCGTAGGTCTTTTTCAGCTCCGCCGCCGTTTTGCCGTCCGGCTTCGCCTGATTGATAAAGAACTGGCTGCCATTGGTGTTGACGCCGCTGTTCGCCATCGACAGCGAGCCACGCAGGTTCATCAGCTTCTGGTCAAATTCATCCTCAAAGCTCTTGCCCCAGATGCTTTCCCCGCCGCTGCCGGTGCCCTTCGGATCACCGCCCTGGATCATGAAATCGCTGATCACCCGGTGAAAGGTCAGACCGTTATAATAGCCATTCTGCGCATGGGTGAGGAAATTTTCCACCGCTTTGGGCGCTGCCTCCGGGAAAAACCGAATGGAAATCTCCCCCATGGAGGTGTGCATGATCGCCACCTTTTCCCCGTCAGCCGGCATTTCCGTCTGGAAGCCGTAATCCTTATCGGCATATGCGGTACCGACGCCGTTACTGTGGCCGGCATCGTCGCCGGTCTCGGAACTGCTCTTGTTGCCTGTAGTATTGGTGGTAGTGGTAAAATCCTTCCCGCCGCAGCCCGCCAGTGACAGCAGCAGCACCGCCGCCATCAGCAGCGCTCCAAAGGTATGTTTATTCATTGCTCGCACTCCTTACTACTGATCGGTTTATTTTCTTACAGAACGGCGACCGATGGGCGGTCGCTCCTTATTAAGCGGCAACAGCCGCCATAGCTCCCGAATTTCCCGACTATTCTCCTCCAGAAACGCCCGACCGGCTGCATCTCCCATCAGCAGCCGCCCCGCTCGGCGTACCGCCCGAACAAATTCCCGTTCCAGCTGCACTCGGGCGCAATGCTGCACCAGCGGACAGACTCGATACGCCCGAGGATCGTATACCGCCTGTATCCGACCCGCCTCCGTGACATAAGGAAACAGCGGAAAGATCCGGCAAGCCAACGGGCGGTGAGTCCGGTCGCAGATGCCGTCACAGGTATACAGAAAGCCGGTCTCTGTAGCCGTCAGCGTATAGCCGCCCTCCGGCAGCAGTCGTTCCTCTCCTGGAAACAGCCGCATTCCGACGGCATCTCCATGCGGACGGCAGCAGCGTCCGCCGCATACCTGTCCGCAATCCGCTGCCAGCGGACTCACCGTCTCCAGCAGCAGCAAAGCCTCCTGCAAGCGATCACGCATAGGGGTATACGTCGATGCTCTCGATCGTCACATCGGTCAAAGGCTTATCCCGTCCGTCGGTCTGAACGCCGGCGATGGCATCCACCACATCCAGCCCATCGTATACCTGACCGAACACGGTGTGGTGATAATCCAAATGGGGCGTGCCGCCTACCTGTTGATACGCCTCAATCGCCTCCGCCGGGAAATAGTCCGGCAGCTCCTGCATCTGCCCGATAAAACTGGGATGCACGGACGGCGCCTGTACAATGAAAAACTGGCTGCCGTTAGTCCCGGGACCGGCGTTTGCCATGGACAGAGCGCCCCGCAGATTATGCAGTGCCGGAGTGAACTCATCCTCGAAATTCTTACCCCAGATGCTCTCGCCGCCGCAGCCGGTGGCAGTGGGGTCGCCTCCCTGAATCATAAAATCGTTGATCACCCGATGGAACACGATCCCGTTATAATAGCCGTTCTTGGCATGGGTCGTAAAATTCTCCACCGCCTTAGGTGCCTGCTTCGGAAACAGACGGATGGAGATATCCCCCATCGAGGTATGCATGATCGCTACGGTCTCTCCCGCAGCGGGTCTATCCAACTGTGCCATACGCATTCGCTCCTTTTCTCTTAATACGCCTTGCCCCAGACCACCATCGCCTTTGCCGGGCGACCGCAGCACACGCAAGTATCCGCCAGCGTCTCCTGCGCAAAGGGCATACACCGGCTGGTGACGCCCGCTTCTTCCTTCAGACGGTTCTCGCACGCCACATCACCGCACCACATCGCCTTGATCAGTCCGGGACGGGTAGCTGCCAGCTCCGTCAGCTCCTCCATAGAGGTAGCGGAGTAGGTCATGCCCTCCCGGCGCTCCAGCGCTTTCTGATACAGCCCGTCATGCACCGCCTTGAGCAGCTGCGGGATCACTGTCTCCAGCTCATCCAGCGACACCACGGTCTTTTCCCGGTTATCCCGGCGCACCAGCACACACTGATTATTTTCAATATCCCGGGGGCCGATCTCCAGACGCAGCGGCACGCCCTTCATCTCATATTCTGCGAACTTCCAGCCGGGGCTGTTATCGCTGTCGTCCAGCTTCACCCGTGCCACCGCACGCAGCCGCTCCTGCAGCTCCTGCGCCTTTTCCAGCACGCCCGGCTTATGCTGGGCGATGGGCAGGATCACCAGCTGCACCGGTGCCACCGCCGGGGGCAGCACCAGACCGTTATCGTCGCCATGGGTCATAATGATGGCGCCGATGATGCGGGTAGACATCCCCCAAGAGGTCTGATGGGGATATTGCAGCTTATTCTCCCGGTCAGTATACTGAATACCAAACGCCTTGGCAAAGCCATCGCCAAAATAGTGACTGGTGCCGCTCTGCAGCGCCTTGCCGTCGTGCATCATCGCCTCGATGGTGTAGGTCGCCTCGGCGCCAGCAAATTTTTCTTTATCGGTCTTGCGGCCCTTGATCACCGGGATCGCCAGCGACTGCTCGCAGAAATCGGCATAGACATTCAGCATCCGCTCGGTCTCGTCGATAGCCTCCTGCGCCGTCTCATGCATGGTATGTCCCTCCTGCCAGAAGAACTCCATCGTCCGCAGGAAGGGGCGGGTGGTCTTTTCCCACCGCACCACAGAACACCACTGATTATACAGCTTCGGCAGATCCCGGTAGGAATGGATAATATCCTTATAATGCTCGCAGAACAGGGTCTCGGAGGTGGGACGCACACACAGCCGCTCCGGCAGCTCCTCGTTGCCGCCGTGGGTGACCCATGCCACCTCGGGAGCAAAGCCCTCCACATGATCCTTTTCCTTTTGCAGCAGACTCTCCGGGATAAACATGGGCATCATGACATTTTCATGCCCCAGCGCCTTAAACCGGGCGTCCAGATCCGCCTTGATATTCTCCCACAGCGCCGTGCCGTAAGGACGCACGATCATGCACCCCCGCACCCCGGCATAGGAAGCCAGCTCCGCTTTTTTCACTACGTCGGTATACCACTGGGCGAAATCCTCCTCCATTGAAGTGATCGCCTCGACCATTTTTTTATTGTCCGCCATTGGATTGCCTCACTTTCTGGGTCTCGCTCTGAGCCCACAATAATACAGTATAGTAGTATACCGTATTTTCCCGGAATTTTCAACCATTATTGCAAAGTTTGCGAAAAAAAGCTGTATCCGGTGCGCCTGAGCACCGATCGGACGGTCTCGCTCCCCCACTCTCCCTCTTTGCAGCATACCGAAGCCGCAAAAAACGCCCCGGACAAATTTGTCCGGGGCGAGCCCTGATCCTCTTTATGAAATATAGCAGCCGGAGCCGCTCGGTCCGCCCCCGGCATCCCCGGTCAGTCGGACGCCT
Source organism: uncultured Eubacteriales bacterium (assembly GCA_934630515.1). Lineage (GTDB taxonomy): Bacteria > Bacillota > Clostridia > Oscillospirales > Acutalibacteraceae > UBA5905. The sequence goes on from CAKTVV010000007.1 coordinate 96,325, forward strand.
TCATGCGGGCTTTCTCCGCATACATAGCGTTGTCCGCCTGCTGAATCAGCGCATCCGGCGAACGATCCGGCTGATCGCTCCAGGCGTATCCCAGCGCAGCAGAAAAGCGCAAAGGACTCTGTGCGGCAGCCGTCCGGATCTCCTCACGGATCACCGCTGCGCAGCTGCACACATCCGCCTCGCTGCTGCCTTTCAAGCAGACCACAAACTCGTCGCCGCCGATCCGGTAGCAGCTGCCGTAACCCTCAGCTGCTCGCTGAATACACTGGGCGATCTGCACGATCAAGGAATCACCCTGCTGATGTCCCAGCGTATCATTCACCAGCTTCAGGCAGTTTACATCCACCATCACATAGCCAAGCGCCTCCGAGGAATGGCTCAGCTGCTGCTGATTTTCGACGAAAGCAGCCCGGTTTCCGATGCCGGTCATCACGTCCCGATACGCCATCTGGGCATACAGCTCCACATTGGCATTCTCCCGGATCTGCGCCACGATCTCCAGCCAGGCGGTATCCGCCAGAAACAGCATAAAGCCGATGACACCGACAATGTAGGCAGGCGAGGACAGCCGGGAATTAGCGGTATAGAAAAGTATGATCGCCGCCACGCTGCAGATTGAAAACAGCACATAGCCGCCCATAACACGGTGCAAGGTCTTGCTCCGATGGCGCTGCAGCTCCCGAAAGCCGAAAAACAACACCAAAAACAGCGTCACCAGCATCAGCACATGCTCCATCAAAACCAACAGCGTCAAGCAGGACAAGTCGCAGACAAAATTGACTACGAGCAGCAGGAGCATCCCGATATACAGGCATTGCAGCCACTGAAGAACCTTTTTCCGTGCCGGCAGCACGGTGACCGTGAACTGCAGCAGCGGGATATGCAGTGCATAAAACGACAGGTAGGACACACACGCAACAAAGCCGCTTTTCTGCGTAAACAGCAGCAGGATCTTTGAATCGGTCAGCGACCAGAGCCCCGCCAGCAGGATGTATAAGCCCAGACTGACAAGGCAATTAAAGATATTCCTGAAGCGCTGGTTGCGCAGATAAAATCCGGCGACAATGCTGATCGTACCCAGCAGCAGCGAGAATATCCAGAATATCACCGAATACAGATTCTCCTGCACCAGCATACGATATATGGTGCCGTTGCTTCCCAAATAGACGACCGATTGACGAACGGAGGTCTCCTGCATATCCCCATTCAGGAACCGCACCGTCAGCGTCTGCCCCACCGGCAGGCGGAACAGATGAAAGGCGCCGTTCTTAATGCCGGACGAGGTATACACCGACGTCCCGTCTACCAGGATCTGATAGTGCGGCCACTGGGATTGCAGCAGCAGAGTCGGGGTTTTAACAGAAAGCTCCTCCATTGACGTCGTAAAAACAGCCGCCTCCCCCGTCTGCGACCAGCTGCCGTCAGCCGGCTCAGCCACATTCCAGGTTATCTTCTGAGGAGTCTGCTCCCCGGTGATGCTGGAACACAATGCAACTGCAATACCGACGATCAGCAATACCTGAAGAATATTTCGGATATATTTCACTGAGCATTCTCCTCCCTGTTGAATTGACTGCAGGCAGACGAATGAAGCATACGTCCGGGTCGGCTCGCCGTTTCGGTCCGGCTGACCAACGCCCTTTATTTTAATCCTAATACCGACGAAGCCAATGGCACCGCATCCGGCACCGTCCGTCGGCGGCAGGACGATCGTGCGGCCGCTTCAGCTCTCCAGCGCAATGAAGCCGACCACCGGCTTACCGGCATCCCGGGCAAAGGCGACCTCACGGGATACACCGGTATGGGTCGAATGTCCGCTCTGCTCCAGCAGCAGCACACCGTCACAGCCGCCCAGCGCCTGCATAGCCGCTGCATCCCGCAGCAGACTGCCGCCGCACACGAGCTGCAGCTCCGGCAAAGCCTTCTGCAAAAGCGCCGTCTGCGCCTGCAGCACATCCCCGTCGGTATCACCGGTGACCAGCCAGCTGGTACCATTGGTGCAATACTGCCGTACCCGTGCCGCCGCCAGCTCGACTGCTCCGTCCTCATTTGCCGCCGAGCGCCCCTCGATCCGGCGCAGCCAGCGGGTCAAACGCCCGTATTTCCGCTCTCCGACCGCCAGCATTCCCAGACAGCGCAGCTCGGAATTCTCCTCCAGCGCCGCCGCCGAATACACCCGGTCGCTCAAGGCAAACCGAATACAGAGAACAAGAATCACCAACAGAGCACCGGCAATACCGCCGAGAACGCCCCACTTCACAAAACTGATCGCAGCACTCATTTTGCTCACGGTCGTGTTTACAGGCTCCACCAGCGTCTCCAGCTCCTGCTGGGCTTTAAGCAGACTTTCCTTATACTGGGTAAACAACTCGTTTTCGGAGTCCTGCCGCTTTGCCAGCGCCGTATCTACGGTCGTCCCCACTGTGCCGACCGTCGTTTTCAAGGTATGCGCCGCCACGTTCTGGGACACCGTCTTCTGCACATTCTCCAAGCGATCGACCAGCAGCTCGACCACCGTGCGGGCTTTTTCTTCGGTCTCATTCTGCACGATCACGCTCAGCGTGCCGGTTACATTCTCCGGCTGCGTAACGGTGATCAGCTCCCGCAGAAACCGGGGCTCCATATCCACCTGCGCCGCAATATCATCCAACAGATCGTGATCCATCAGCGCCGTCTGATAAGCCGCCACCACGAGCGGCGTGGTATCGGGATCCTGATACGTCATCCCCGGCTGGATCCGGTAATCGGTAAAGACATACAGAGCCACCGTCGCTTCATATACATTGCGGTAATCCAGCTTCATCAGGACGGACTTCTTCAAATAGTTCTCCTGATCCTTCATCACCTGCGTGCCCTTTTCTACGGTGTGCTCCAGAATGCTTTTCGTATTCTTGTACGATGCCAGTGCATCCTGATAATCCTGCTCCAGCTCGCTTCGCATGGTCGCATCCGTAGCGAGCCGCCAGGCGCTCATGCCCTTATAGCCGCCCAAAAGCAGACCGACGATCACCGTCGCCAGCAGCCACCGTTTCCACTGATACAGCACTGAAAACAGCATATCACGAAAATCGATCGTTCTTTCCGTATACTCTTGCTTCATCGCCATTCCTCCATCATTTCTCCGCTGAAACGGTAGAAATACGGGTGTATTATATACCTTTTTTCGCCAATCGTCAACTCTTTATTGCGGATTGCCTATGGTCGGCAGGATCTGGTATCGCTCGCCTTCACATAAGCAGACAAAAAAGGCAGCCCTGCCGCACCCCGTCCCAAATACGAGAATGCCCTGCAGGACTGCCTCTTATTATATGCTTATCCGAGCTCCTGTCGATCGCTCATCCCCTGACAGGGCTCATGCGGCTGTCATGCCGCTCAACGACATCCGCCGGGCTTGCCGCAGCCGCCGGAATTGCCGTTCGCATTGCCTCCGCAGCCGCAACCGCTGTCGGTCTCGCCGGCAGGCGGGAAAAACTCATTGACCGGGAAGCTCATCTTATGGAACAGATCACAGGGATTTTCGCTGGTGGGGGTGCATTCCTTGTTGGGCATGCAGTAGTCATACACCGGCATCAGCATCTGCACATTCCGGATCAGCTGCACGATGGTGAAAATGCCCAGCGAGACCACCACGATGCGGTTGTCAGAGGAATCTACAAAGTTGCCGCCATAGCGATTGCAGAAGCTGGCAGGGATGCAGCCGCAGTCGCCGCAATCATAGTGGCAGCGGTCACAGCAATCCACCAGACGGGCATCCAGCACCACCGGCTCGGCGATCTGCACGCAGCAGTGAGGCATATTCCGGGTCGGCATCTCCTGCCGGTCATGCTCATCGGGCCGATACTCGCTGTGGAAGACCCGCACATGCCCTTCGCTGCCGTACAAAATGACTTTTTTGCGGAAAACACCTACGCCGCAGATGGTGCTGCAAGGGGTGCCGTGTCCGCCATAGACCTCCACCTCCACATTGAAGAAGAAGGTCAGGTCGCAGGAGTAGTACCCCCGATTAAAGGGTAACGCTTCGACGTCTATGTAGGTAGTGATGACCTCCGCCTTTTTGGTGCGGATCCCGGTAGCGTGATCCACCAGCATCTGATCCCGCTCGGTGAAGAACAACCGCATATTCTCGATGCAATCCTTGTCGCAGCAGCTGTCATACACCCGTCCCGCATCCACACAGACGGCTTCTTTACATCCGTTATCCCGGATAAACTTTTGTTCCGCCATAGAGATTTTCCTCCTATACCCAAATTCGGAGAGACTCCGGCGGCGCACGGTTCCGTCGTATCCGCTCCTACGCCAGTGTATGCGCCGGAGCGCCGCTGTGTGCAAAAAATGAAAAAATGCGCACAGGCTGTTTTTCGGAAAGCAGGCGCAGAGCTTCATATGATAAAGCCACAACAGCACCGGCTGAAAACCGGTAAAAAGCACCAGCTATTGTCACAAATTGACAGGAAAACCAACGGATGCACCGCACATACTACTACTGCAAACGCAAAACAAATCAAGCGGCGGCAAAACCGCTGCGACGACAGAGAGGTGTAAGAGTATGAACAGCAAGAGCATCGTTCCCGAGGCACGTGAGGGTCTCAACCGTTTCAAGATGGAGGCTGCCAACGAGGTTGGCGTGACTCTGAAGCAGGGCTACAACGGTGATCTGACTGCCCGGCAGGCCGGTTCTATCGGCGGCCAGATGGTCAAGAAGAAATGTCCCGTACGAACTCTGGAATATACCCGTAAGGACCGCACCGCTGCAGGGCATAAAACAGAGGTTCAGTATACCGCTTCGATCGCTATTTAAGGCTGCTGTCTTATATACCACCCGCACAAAAATCCAAAACACTCCCGAGTATTAGCTGCCTTATAGGAAATCAGCTATAGACAGAGATCTTCCGGAATCCTGTCAACAGCGGGTGCAGCCGAAGCGCAGCAGCTCATAGACTGCGGAATACCCGGGACTGACCCCATCCTTCCAGTCTTTCATTTCAAAGAATTCCGGTGCGGCGCAATGGTGGGTGACCGGGTCGGTGCTGTGGTGGGGTCCGTAGGTATTGCGGTTACTGAAGGTAAATATAAGCTCCAGCTCGTTATCCCCTGTGACCGCATAGGCGCCAACGTCGATGGTCTCGCCGAACAGCACCGTTCCCACCTCATGCCCATTCAACCGCACCCGCACCACCATCTTTCTGCCGGGGATGCGCAGGAACACATCCGGCTCGGTCAAATGCAAGGTCTTGCGCACCGTCAGGATGCCGGAGAAGAAGGGCAGCCCGTCCGTCACCGGCTCGGTGATGCGCCGGGGCGGTGCGGCAATGTAAAAATCCTGTGCCGCCACAAAGCCATCCCCCACATCCCGGAACCCGCCGTCCGTATATACGCCGAAATCACCGACACAGTAGATCGGCTCCAACTCCCGGTCATAAACCAGACAGTTTTTGAGGCTCTCGGTGACGTTTTCGCCGAACAAGGCATAATACACACGGTCGTTCTGGAACCAGTCGGCTTTCACCACCAGCGTGTTATCCCCCTCATGCACCAGCGCCGTCACATCGGCGCACCACACGTCCGGGTCCTCCGGGGAGCCGGTCATGGTCAGCGGGCGGTCATTAAAGGTGTATTCCGCCCCCGGAATCGGCTCCACCCGCAGGCAGAGCCGGCCGGGACGCTCCCGCACCGAAAAGGTGTAGGCAAAATAGATATCTCCCTCATACCGCTCCTCCAGGAGCTTGGCGAACAGTCCCGCCACCGGATAGGACTTGGAAAAGGTCACGCCGTCCCGGGAATACCGCACCGTATCCACCACCAGCGTATTCTCGTCAAAGGAAACGTCGTCCTGCTCCAGATACACCGGTATCTCCGGCTTGTGCGGGCGGGGGCGTGCCGCCGCCTCATCGGGAAACAGCACCATACACCCATTCGGCTCAAAGGTCAGCTCCAGCGGCACACTCTCGGTCTCCAGCGTGTTCAGATCCAGCCGCTGAAAAGAGCGATACCGCCCATCCAGCTGAAACCGCTGGGTATAGCTGTTTTCTCCGGAGGCATTCTGTACCACCAGCACATCCCGCCCCCGCAGCCGGCGATAGGTATAGTATAGCTCCGTGTCCGGGTCCGCCACCCGGCAGGGCTGGGCCGCACAAATATCCCCAAAGCTGCAATTGCTCACCAGATAGGCGTAGTCATAGGGCTCCGCCTCCCGGTATTGGGGATTTTCACCCAGCACCAGCACTTTGCCGCCGTTCTGTACAAACTGCCGCAAGAGCCGCTCGGTGGACGCATCCATGGTCTGCACATGAGGCAGCACCCAATAGGTATACCGGCACCGCCCGCAGCAAAGCGCCGCCCCCTCCACAGAGCCATGCTGCGCCAGCAGCGTTTCATCCACGAAATGGTAGTTCACCCCATGGGCGGACAACCGCCGCACATCCCGGCGCAGAGCCTCATCCAGCGGTCGAATATGGAAATCTTCTTCCCAGGAATGTTCCCCCCGCTGATAATCAAAATAGGCGCTGCGAATGGGATGCAGCACCGCCACATTCACCAATTCTTCGCTCTCTCCGATGAGTCCGCCCAGTCTCGACACGAATGTATTGAAAGCGGGAAACTCCTGCTCGACCCACCGGTTAATGTGGGAATAGTGCGCCGGATAATCGTGCTTGCGCAGACCCGCCTCGGAATAGGGCACCAGATGGGTGCACAGCCAATTCACCCCGCCCACAAACTGAAATCCCACGATCCGCCGCAGCTCGGTGGGGGTCACATCCCACCCGCAGCAGGCAAAGGATTCCGTGAGCACCTTTTTCTTCCCCAGCTGCGCCGCCACGGAGGAGACCTGCCGCACCGGCAGCTCATTGTCGGTGTCCCGCCGCAGCCAGTCGATACCGGGAATATGTTCATAGGCGTAGAACGGCATCACCCCGCCGCAGCACATCAGCTGATAGCCCAGAGAGGTCTCCTCGATATAATGCCCGGTGAGCTGCACGCCGTTTTCCGTGCACCAGTCGTACACCGTCTCGGAGAAAGAATGCAGCATCAGCGTCTGCATGGCTTTCCAGTAGCGATAGCGAAAATCCCGGTAGCCGTCCTTTTCCACAAACAGCAGCCCCAGCCGGTCGAGAATATCTTCATGATACATCTCCCGGAAGTAAGCTGCCACCATATCCGTATAAGGGGTACCCCAGCGCTGATACTGGGGCTCGTCGGTAAAAAAGCCCTGAATGCGCACGGCAAGATCCGCCCCGAAGCGCTCTTTGTATGCCTCATGGGTCAGTGCAATGAACCGACGCACCACTGCCGGATTGCAGATATCGGCGGTGGAGGCGGCGGTGCGGATATGGAGATTCAGATAGGCGACACCCGGCTCCGGATGATCGGTGCGGACGAGCTGCTCCCCTTTCAGCGCATAGCACACATCCGCCGACGCATCCAAGGCGCCGACGGTATGCTCGATATATTTGTCCCGGTTCTGTGCATCCTCCAGCAGCCTGCCGCCGGCAAAGCCGCTGGGCCAGCCGTTTTCATCGTAGATCCACGGCTCCATGCCCAGCGCCCGACCGTACTCGCCGCAGGCCTCCACCGCCTGCATCCACTCTTCGGAGAGATAGTCGGTCTTCAGCCCGCTGCGGGCGTGCATAATGAAACCGCCCACGCCGTCCGCTCGCAGCTGGTCGATCTGGCGAAGCAGGCGCTCTTTCTCCAATTTTCCGTTCCATGACCAGAAAGGAATCGGCCGATATGCCGCCGCCCCTATCCGGATCTCTTCTATGATATCGCTGATATCCACAAATCCACTCTCCACCATCCAAGCTGCCCATTGTATAAAGACGCCGCACAAAACGCACCGAGCGGTTCTGTGCGGCGTCGGAGCTTACTGCACCTTCAATATATGTACCAATCCGCAGAAGCCGACAAAGATCGGCGCTGCCAACGATAATTGCGGGATCGCCGTCGGCGCTCCGGTGCCGTCCTGCAGCACCGTCCGGAACAGGCTGTGATAATGCCCGGTTATGACTGCCTTGACGGTATCCGGCTTACCTGCGATCAGATCCAGTATCTGCTGATCCTGCACATCCTGCGCCGCACCGCACAGTGCGCCGTCCCCTTGAGAAAAATTCTGCCGCTGCGTCTCAAAGCCCCAATCTGCCAGCGAGGTCTCCCCATGGGAATTGGCGGTGCGAAAGGCAATATGCTGTAGAATAAGCACCTTGCAGCCTCGCTCCTCCGCCCGGCGCAGCTCCTGCCGCAGCCAGTCCAGCGTTCCCGGCCAGAAATGCCCGGTGCCGTTATCTAGTCCCAGCAGAATGAGATCCTCCGCCACCTGCCGCTTCGCAAAATGCAGGTCATTGGGCCAGAATTGCTCCAGCAGACGAGCCTTCTCCTCATTGGGGGTCTTTTCCGGCAGACCGGTATCCATCTGCTTGCGGTATTCATGGTTGCCGGGAATGCACAGAAGTGCATCCTCCGCCTCGAACAGGCATTGCTGCGCCAACGTCAATGCGCCGTGGGAGCAATAGTCGATCACATCCCCCAGCACCACCGTCTGCGGAAAATGCCGACATACCTCCAGACAGTTTTCTACCGCCCGCACGGATGCACCGTTATACACATGATAGAACCGGCGCCGCCGGGTCAGCCGCAGCTCCTCGTCCTGCTCATCCACCGCATCCGCCTTGCAGAGATGGGGATCGGCGACGGCGGCGATCTCCACCGGGCTTTTCAGCCCGGCGGAGACGGGAATTTCGCAGAGGATCTGCCCCGTATCACACAGCCGATAGACCTTGGCAAAATTCTGCCGCAGGCTGCACACATCCGGCACCCGCTCCTGCCGAAAAAACGGGCTGTTTAGTCCCTGTTGCTCCATACGATTCCTCTTTCCGTTCAGTTTCTGTCCGGTATGGCCGTTCCATCCGGCTCCTTGCAATCCCGCAGGATCACATAGGCCTCATCCGAAGCGTAGGGCTTCAGCATGGTAGAATCCAGCGTGCAGTTTTCAAAGCGGATATTCTCGATATGATAGGCATTCTTCTCGGTATTTCCGCTGTCGGCGCCCAGAATAATCGACGCACCGCCGGCTTTGGTGATCTCACAATTGCGGAAGATGATATTCTTCGGCACCGGACCCTCAATGCTTCCATAGAGGTCGATCCAGGTCCGCATATTGTAGAATTTCGTATCGGTGACGGTCAGCGGCCCCCGGAACCGGAATGTACCGTTGAAATTGCAGCCGGTGATGGTGGAGCCGGGGGCGCAGCGGCTGGTGAAGAACACCAGAATGCTCTCGCCCGTCTCGTTCAGCCGCTCCAGAGACCGATCCAGCACGATAATATTGTCGACGCCCTGCTGCTTGATGACCCGGGTGACGGTAGCCGAACCCAGATCCTCCCCGGTGGTGGTATCCACCAGGTTGACGGTGTCTCCCGGCACGATGGTCACATAGGTGCTTCGGGTATCGTTCCGCACCACGTTCAGCCGGTTTTTCGCCAAATTGTATTCCTTGAGATAACAGGTAGTACAGGAGATATTGAACACATCGTCATAGTTGCCGGTGGCCACGCAATTTTCCCAATGGATGGAGGCGGTGTTATCCTTCACATGGAACGCATCCCGCCAGGAGGTGAAGTTCATCCCCTTATCCAGATCGTTTTCCGCCGGAACAAAATCCACCGCCCGGAATGTCAGCTTACCCGTGTTGCTGCCGATATACATACCGAACCGGGAGCAATCGTGGATCTTGACCGCAGACAGGGTGCAAGAATCGTTTCCGTCGATGGTGAAGCCCCGCTCGCTGGTGTGGCCGGTGCCGGGCATGGGGCAGATCATCCCGTACTGCTCCAGCAGCCCGTTGGCTGCCCAGTTATTGGTGTTGGCATCCTCGGTGAATTTTATATAGAATGTCCGCTCGCTCCGGCTTACCATCGTATAGGAGGCGACATACATATGATACCGGCTGTCGTGCTTATTGATGACTCCGAACCAGCCGGCAATGGGCGACCCGTAGTTCTCTCCATCCGCCAGACCGATATCCCGGTCCGCCCGCATGAGAATGCCATTGCCGTCGGTGCGCACATAGGCGGCGGTGAATGCGGACTTCACCGCATGGTCGAAATGAAAATTTTCTACCGTGCAGTCCTTTGTGCCCGACAGCGACACATACTGCCGCTTGTTTTGCAGCAGGAAGGTGCTGTTGCCGCCGTCCACGGTCAACCCCCGCACTCCCTGCAGATAGATGGCGGCGGTGGGCATGTCGTTGATGAGGTAGGTCTTATCGCTTTCAAAGACCAGCCGGGAGCCGGGGCCACAATCCATAATGGCAGCAATGGCCTTGGCAACAGCGGGGCCGTCGTCGGTGACGCCGTCCCCCTTGACCCCGTAATCCTTGGCATACAGGGTCTTGACCGCATAGCTTTCGTTCAGGTACGCCGTGCCGCTCTCCTCGTCGCCGAACAGGTCAAACAGCGTATTCCGCACCTTATAGAGGATATTGACCAGAAAGGAATCGGCTCCATCCCCGTCCCCGCCCGGCTCCTCCGACGGATCGGATACATCGCTGGTTTCAGGTGCGGGGACAATGATCCGCCGCCGCTTCTTGACGATCACGTTCTTCCCCGGATCGGAAAAGAGGAAAAACCACAGCAGCCCGCCGATGATCGCCAACACCAGCACCAGAGCGGCAATGGCGATGATCCACTGCTTTTTCGTAAAATTCTTGGGGTTCAGTTTCATACACGGCACCTCTTACTCTTTGGATTGATCGACGAACACCTCACGGATCGCCTCAAGATATCCGTACCCATACAGGAGATCCGGCTCCAGATAACTGCATTCCGTCCATTCGTTCCAGCTGTTGACGGTGATGAGGGGCGTTTTCAGTCTGTGACGATCCACAAAGTCCTTCACCGCCAGCAGCGCTTTCTTGAATTCCTCCGGCTCATTGTGGCGCACATACTCATTGCGGAATCCCCGATAGCGGAGGTTATTGTCCCATCCCACCGATACATGGGGAAAATACCGCCCGCCATACTGGGCATAAAAGGTCTCCCACATCGCCTGTGCATCCGGCAGCACCTCGCTGTAATTGCGGATCACATCGACAAAGTGGGTAAACTGGTAGTTGGTGGCGCTGTCAAAACCCAAGGCGTGCGCCAGAGTTGCCGTATTGCATCCGGCGTTGGTGTCCAGTCCGGAATAGTTGTGGGTCACATTCCCCCACTGCGCCACCTGCAGATGTAAGCCCGGCAGACCGGCTTTCACGCACCTTTCCCGAAACTCGTGGAGCTTTCGCCGGGCGATATCCACACCACCCAATCCTTTTACCAGATTGTCGATGTCGTAGATCATAAACACCGGACAGCCGTCGATGCAATAATACTCCGGACGGGTAAAATACTGCCCGATCACCCGGTCGCACACTGCATCGAACCGCTTTTCATCCACCCGCCCCGTCCAGATGACCGAATCGAAGCAATCCGCCGTGGAATTACGGATGTCCCACCCGTAATTCACATCGTGATTGGCCCACATAAGGTAAAACCGCATATCCTGTCGGTTCTTCGCCTTGAGAAAGCCCTCGTTGAGACAATTCTCCAGAAACGGACGACCATCGTACCAATACCAGTCATAGATAAACACATTGACCCCATGGGACACGGCCTGTTCGATCTCCATTTCCATGACGGCGGGGTCTGCCTCATTCACATAGCCCCACAGAGGCTTCCGTTTGAGACTGAATTCCGGATACTGCCGCACCTCATTCTTTACCGTTTGCCATTCGCCGATGCCCTCCGGCCAAAACAGCCGGGAGCGCGGCTCATCGCCGGTGAACGCCGGCCATACATAGGCCGCTATATCGTATTGCTTCATTTGAACCTCATTTCGGAGCCATCACGGCGCCAGTCTCACGGCAGCCGCACATAAGGCTTATCCAGCGGGTCGATCTCCAGCGTTTTCACCGGCAAACGGCAGTGCTCAAACACGATGTTTTCCAGATGATACGGCTGCTCCGTCTGCACGGATTTTCTCTGCGCTACAATGTGGAAATAGGGATTTTCCTCATCGTCGCAAGTGAGCGTGCAATCCCGGAAGCACACGTCCCGGGGGACGGGACCCTCCAGCCGTTCGTACACATCGATCCACATTCTGGCAACATAGAAGTCGGAATGGCGGATCTCGATGGGACCCCGGAACCGGAAGGTGCCCCGGAAATCGCATTCCTCAATGATGGAGCCGGGCGCCACATTATCCAGATCGAAGGCGAAAATGCTCTCGCCCGCCGGCACCCCCCGGAAGGGGGTACAGAACCGGATCACGTTGTGACCGCCCTCCTGCCGCACCACCTCGCGGACGACGGCGGTGCCGTAATCCCGGCCGGTCTCCGTGTCCACGATGGAAAAGGTATCCCCCTTTTCCACACAGGGGTAGGTGCCCCCCGTTTCCCGCCAGCGGAAGTCCAGCTCCGTCTCGGAGAGCACCTCCTGCACATGGAGAGTGGAAGCGGAAATATTGAAAATATCGTCGTAGCAGTATTCCGCATAGCACCGATACCAGAGGCACTTGGCGTGGTTCTCCTTCACATGGAAGCAGTCACGCCAGCCCACGATCTTGCAGGGCTCGCCCGGCGCCTTTTCCACCCGCAGATCGTCAAACAGCAGCGTGCCGTAATTCCGCAGGATGGCAAAGCCGAACCGCGCCATACTCCACACCCGGCAATGCCGCATGGTGAAATCCGTGTTGTCGGTGATGGAAAACGCCCGCTCGATCCGATGGGCGAAGCCCGGCAGCGGCAGAATGACCGGATAGGTGTCGGTCATCTTGAGGAACCGCCGGGTGTCCGCCACATCCCGGAAGTGGAGCCGGTACCGGTTCTCCTCCTCCAGCGGCTCCACACACCGGAGAAACAGGTGATACCGGCCGTCGTCCCGCTGCAGCACCGCAAACTCCGTATCCGTCTCCCGGTCGATCTGCAGGCTGCGATCCGCCTGCACCACCGCCGTCAGCGCCTCGTCGTCCCGCTCCAGCACCGTCCCCAGTGCAAAGGGACGCACCTTATAATCAAAGGTAAAGCCCTCCAGAACGGTGTTTTCGGTGCGGACGATCTCGGTATAATACAGCGGCCGGTCGATGAGGATACGGGTCCTGCACCCCCGCAGGGTCACATTCTTGCAGTCATGCAGCGCAAACGCCGCCAGCGCCTCCACCCGGCCGTCATAGTCCAGATAGTAGGTCTTATCCGCCGCAAATTCCACGGTGCAGTCTCCCGCCATCGCCTCGGCCAGCGCCAGAGAAACCGCATAAAGGTCATTGGTGATGCCGTCGGCGACGGCACCGAATTGCTCCGGGGTGATAATCTTCATAGCGAGTGTCCTTTCGTTACCGGGATTTTTCCCAGGCGCAGAACCGCTTATAGGCGGTATTTACCACCGACAAACGTGTATCCATCTTATAGGAGGATTTTACGGTATTCACATAGGAATCCCAGTCCGAATCCACGCTCTTGGTGCCGGTGATGAACTGCTTCCGCATATCGTACACATACTGGTTATAATCCCCCAGCTCCGCCAGCTTGGCGGACTCCGACTGGAGATAGGTCAGGTGGGGAAAATAATACTTCTGCTGCGCCTTCGGTTCAATGAGATTGGCTTTCAGCGTACCAATGCTGCTGCTCATTATGCTTTCGGGAGTGGACTTGGCGTTCACAATCTCCAGCTTGTTATAGTCACCGCCCACGCATTTGGGCAGGCAATAGCCGGGGGTCAGCGTATATCCATATTCCCGGGCAGTCTTGCCGGAGGGGATTTTATCGTTGTGCAGGGTCACCTTGTTGCCGCTCCTGGTCCAGTAATTGCCCTCGGAGCCGTAGCTGGCAATCAGCGTGCCCTCGGTGGAATACAGCCAATCGCACAGACGCACGGCCGCCTCCGGATACTTGCAGGATTTGGTGACGATGAACCATTCCGCCCAGGTATTCTCATACTTGACGTTGGACCATGTGCCGCCCTTATCGGCATTCAGCACCGGCACCATCGTCCAGTTGGCGTTGAATTTGTCGGCAGAGAACGCCATATCGGGGGAATCGCACAGCACCATGCCCACCTTGTCGGCATCGGTCAGAGCTTTCACGTCGCTCTCGCCGGAGGCAAAGGACAGCAGCCCGGCACTGAACAGTCCGTTGAAATAGCGCAGACCGTCCCGATACTCGTTGGCGATGGGGGCAAACTGCACCTTATTGGAATCGTCGATGTACAACCAGTTATGATAGGTGGAGATGCCGAACATACCGAACACGGAAGGGCCCACATCCTGCCCGGCATCGGAGGTGCAGACCAGCGGGGTCTTGGAGGGATACTTCTTCTTGAAGGCTGCCAGCACATCCCGCAGTTCGTCGGTGGTCTGGGGGATGGACTTGCCCGCCGCCTTCAGCCAGGTCTTGTTCACATACAGCAGGTCGCAGAAATTCTGCCGGTCGTTGACAAAGGGCAGCATATAGATGCCGTTATCCTCTGCCGTGCAGATGTATTCCGCCTCCGGATACTGCTGAAACACCTTTTTGATGTTGGTGCCGTATTTGTCGATATAGGAATTGAGCTTCGTCAGCTTGCCCTGCTGAATATACGCTGTGTGACCGGAGGGGGCAACGCCCATATACAGGTCGTAGGGATTGGTGCTGCTGGCATAGGCCAGAGTCAGCTTCGTGGATACCTCCGACTGGACGCAGGTGGTCCATTCCAGCTTAATATTCAGATTCTTTTCCACATACTTGGTGAAATCGCTGTTGGCAAAATTGCACTGACCGCCGGTATAATCCCGGGCCAGCACCTTAAAGGTGATCTTGTCCTTGGCAATCTTCGTGCCGGAGGTGTAGCAACTGTTGATCACCTCCGTTTTGCCGCCGGTGGAGCCGGAATTGTTCCCGCCGGTGCCGTTGCCGCCGGAGGAGTTCCCGTCTGACGTGCTGCCGTCACTGTTGTCCCGGGGCGCATTGCTCTCATAGATGATCTCATCCTCATAGATGATGGACGTGGTGGGCTGTCTGCCGCAGGCGCAAAGGCTCGTGAGCATGATCAGTGCCAGAACCAGTGCCAGCGCTCTTGACATGCGTTTCATAATTCGTACCTCCTGAAAAAATATGTCGTGTGAATGCACCGGCGGCTTATTCGCCGGTGATGCCGCTTTTCTCAATGCCCTGCACAAATTTCTTTTGCAGGAACATATACGCCACGAAGATGGGCAGGACGGTGAGGGCGGTGGCCGCCATGGCGGTGCCCTCCGTGAAGATCTGCGCCATCCCGCCGTCCGATACCGCCCCGGCGGTCGCCCCGCCGGAATTGATGAGCGAATACAGCTCCGGCAGCATCATGGTCAGCAGAAAATCCTCCTGCCGGACAATGAAAATTCCCGGCTCATAGTAATCGTTCCAGTGCCATACCATGGACAGCACCAGCACCACCATGATGGAGGAGCGAGCGGTCGGCAGCGCGATGCGGAAAAAGGTACCCACCGGACCGCAGCCGTCAATGGCGGCTGCCTCCTCCAGAGATTTGGGCAGCGACAGGAAAAACTGCCGGAATATGAAGATGAACAGCCCGCCCTGCAGCCCGAAGCCGAACAACGTCGGCAGCCAAAGAGCTGCGCTGGACTGGGAGATGCCCATGGCGCCGTACAGCAGATACCGGGGAATGATGATGGTCTGGATCGGCACGATGATGGACAGGATCAGCAGCGTGAAGGCATACCGTTTTCCGTAGAAATTATACCGGGCAAAGCCGTAGCCCACATAGGCGCAGGAAAAGATGTGTCCGGCGGTGCAGACGGCTGTGATGACCGCCGTATTCAGCAGCCGACGGGGATAATCCAGCACCTCCAGGCTCACCTGATAGTTCTTCAGGTAGAATACGGAGGGTACCCAGTTGACCGTGGCATCCAGAATATCGTCCGGGGACTTGAAGGAAGTCACCAGCATATAAAGAAATGGGTACAGAAA
The DNA here is from genome assembly GCA_934630515.1 of uncultured Eubacteriales bacterium. Classification (GTDB taxonomy): domain Bacteria; phylum Bacillota; class Clostridia; order Oscillospirales; family Acutalibacteraceae; genus UBA5905. The sequence goes on from CAKTVV010000007.1 coordinate 112,295, forward strand.
GGTATACACCAGATCCAGCAAAAACACATACAGCAGGATCTTCAGCAAAATCCCCGGACCCCGCAGCCGTGCCTTTTGCAGACCGGTCTGAAATGTCAAGCTCTCTTTACTCATCGTCAAACCTCCGCCACCCGCTTGATAAAGGGACGCATGGCGGCAAACACGATCCCGACCAGCGCCAGCACAAACAGGAAATACACCCAGCCCATCGCTGCGGAAAATTCAAATTGCACATGCTCACCGTTGAAGGCGTTGGCAATAATGTAATTGACCACCTGACTGTCCTCGATGGTGGACGCCACAATGGTGTATACCGTGGTCAGCAGCAGCACCGGGGTGATCATGGGCAGAGTGATCTTCCAGAACATTTCCCATTCGGTGGCACCGTCCACCCGTGCCGCCTCATACAGCGCCGGGGAGATCTGCTGGATGCCCGCCAGAGTGATCACGATCTGCACGCCGCTTTTCCACAGCACGGTGGTGATCCGGCTGAAAAAGGCAGCGCACACCTCGGTGATCTCCGGCCCCAGATAATCCGTCACCACCTTGGGCATCAGGATGCCCCGGGCGACCTCCATACTCTGGGAATCCACTCCCTGCCCCAACAGCTGATTCATCACAAATCCGGTGCCCAGTAGCACCGGCAGGAAGAACACCGACCGGAAGAAACCCTGCCCCTTGATGTTGCGGCTGAGCAGGATCGCCAGGATCAGCGAAAAAATCACGATCATCGGCAGATTGATGAGGGTGTTGGAAACGGTATCCCAGAAATACGGAATAAACTTGACATCGGTGAAGAACGCCTTTTTATAATTGACAAGCCCCACAAACGCCATATGGGAAAAGTCGTTGTTTTCCAGCTTGGAAAAGCTGAGAATAAAGGAAAACAGAAAGGGATACACCAGCATCGCCAGCCCGATGACCATCCACGGACCGACGAAAATGAGACCGGTCAGTTTCCGCTTTTGTTCAAATGTCCGCTTCACAGTCTCACTGTCCTTTCACAACGGTAAAATCCATCGCCGGCACCGTCACCCCATCCTGCACGACCTCGCTGTCGCCGTAATTCAGCAGCACCGCCGTGCCGCTGCCGTAGGTGATGCGCACCAGATTGTCCGACAGGCGCTCGTGGCGATCGATGGTCTCGCTCCAGTGATCCCCCAGCCGCTGCGCCATATCCGTATAGGTGGCAAGAATAATTTCCTTCCAATCGGCATATTCCGAGGAATAGATGCCGTCATAGTCCGTCCCCTGCAGCAGATTCGGAGAATTTTCGGTCACGACGAAATGGGGCAGGGAGCCGGTCTCGATGAATTGCAGCTTCTGATACCGGTAGTCGTGACTCAGATTCGCCGCTGTCCCCGAATAGCTCTTATATCCGTGCACCACCATCGAATAAAAGGGCACGGCGGCATCGCACTGATAATAGCCGGAATCGGTCTCCGGAATGGCATACAACCGGTCGGCAAAGGAGAAAGTATATAACCCGCCACCGGAAACCGCCACATTTTCCTGCCCCTCCAGTACCGCACGCTCCCGTTCAATGATCTGGGTGCGGGTGGTGGCGTTGGTTTCCCCCAGACTGCTCAACAGGATACGGCCCATATCCAGATAGCAATAGCCGCTGCTTTTCTGCGCTGCAGACAGCTTCCGGGCATAGGCCTCCAGCGTCTGCACGGGGTTGAGGAAAAATAGCTTTTCGGTCTTATCCGTGATCACCACGTCGATGCCGTTACGCAGAGCATCGGATCGGGTATTGAAGCTGCCGGTGTCCCGGTTTCCCTGCAGGATGTTGCAGCCCAGATACATATGGCCGCCGTTCTTTGCCACGGCTGCACCCAGCTTATCCAGCGCCCCCTGTCCGCCCAGAGCGGAGGCGGCGCCGGTCCCGGTAGGCAGCGCCGTATAGCCCCCGTCGCACCAGCCCTGCAGCAGTAAATCCACCCGATCCACGCCGCTGTTTTTCAGATCCTCCACGATCTCCTGCGCCCCGGCATAGGTGGTCAGCTTTTGCAGCAAATCGCCCAAAATGCCGCTCTTCACGATCCCCATAAACAGCTCCAGCGACAGGGTCAGCGGGGTATCCTGCTTTTGCAGCACCTGCCGGTCGGTCAGCACCTGCCGATACAGCACCGCCATATCGCTATAGGTGTTTTGCTGCCCCGGCAGCACATAGTAATGCACCGTGCGGTCGCCGGCAAACAGCTCCTCGCCGATGGTGTCGATCTCTCCGGAGGACTTGGAGGCAAACTCGTATTTCACCGCCGAAGCCACCCGGTAATTCAGCCGGAATGCCGCCTGATAAAAGGTGTCCACCGACAGGTCGAGCGCGGCGTTTTCCGCACCCTGCTCGATCTCCGCAAATATTCCGCCTACTGTATGTTTGATGCCGTAACAGGGAAGCATAAAGGATTTTAGATCCTGATATTCCGCCTCCTCCAGAGCAGAAAAATCCGCCTGATCCGCACAATAAATCGGATAGGAATAAAACTCCGGCTGCTCCTTTTTATAGGTCGCCACATTCATCAGCGCCCCGGAGCCGTCCGGATACAGCACATAGCCGTCCTCCCCGGGCTTGGCCGCCCCGAAGAAGGGGCACAGCTGGATGGACACCAGCCGCAGCCCGTCGCTCTCCACGATGGAGGACTGGGGGATGCGCACGCACAGCCCGTTCTCCTCCAGCGACGCCACTACATCGAGATCGAGCTTCCCATCCATAAAGTCCACATGGAGAGTAACAGTGCCGCTATCCACGGCGGCGGAAACCGCAAACTGATTCTCCGTCGCATTCACCAGCTCCGCCTCTGCCGTAGTCTTGCCATCCTCGCTGTATTCCAGTGTCAGCAGCCGGCTGTAAGCGCTCTCCGGCAGCGCATCCACGGCGTAATAGGAATCGTCCACCGCCGTGCCGTATACCTTGCCGGTGGATCTCTCCTCCAGAAACAGGTCCACGCCCTGCTCATAGAAATACAGCCGGAACCGCTCGTTTTCCCCCACCAGCCGCATCTGGTGCAGCGGCGGCTTTTCGGCGGTCTGCGTGCCGCCGTTGAGCAGGTAATCCAAATATTCCTCCATGGAGGAAAAGCCCTCCGGCACCGTCTCCGCCAGCACGGCAAAGCAGCTGAGCAGCAGCACCGCAGCTGCAAGGAAAAGGGCAGCGATCTTCTTCTGTTTCGTCATACGCTTTTCCTCCCTCACAGCTTATAGGAAAACTCTTTGAACACATCGGTGAAAAATGTGGCAAACTGCACGGTCATCGAAGCCACCAGCAGGATCACCGCCCAGATCACCGCCATCATCAGCAGCGAAAGGAGCGCCACCCCGACGGTTTTCATAAAGGAATAATCGTTGAGCTGCATCAGCGCAAAAAAGATCAGCGCCAGCACCCACAGCAGCACCACCACCCGCAGGAACTGATACAGCCCCGCCTGAGAGGAGCCGCACAGATTGGAGAGCAGCCCCAGCACCGGGGTCAGCACGATATACGGCACCAGCGCATAGGCATAGGCGGTGAACTGCTCCTTAAACTTGCTTTCGCCGGACAGGATGGCGGTCATGGCATACGCCGCCACCGTCCAGGTCAACAGCGGGACGATCACCATGGCACATTCCAGCCCCAGATTAGCGTCGGTAGTCTTTTTCTCTGCGAAGAGGAAATGCACCATGAAGATATAGGCATAATTCACTGCAATCGCCAACAGATATAAGAGCGCCGGCTGCCACAGGGGCAGGGAGTCCCGCTCCCGCTTCACGATGACCATACAATCCGCCGGGTGGAACACGATCATCAGGCACTTCTTCAAAAAGGACATCCGCTTCACCGTGCGCCACCTCCGTAATAGTAGTCGCTGAGCAGCCGATCGGAGCGGCGCTTGAGAAACCGCAGCAGCAAAAGCGCTCCGACCACCGCCGCTGCCACCGCCGCCACCACCTGTCCGAAGTGATCCCGGAAATAGGTATACTGGGCATCCCCGAAGGCCTTGCCGTAGCCAGCCTTATTGTTGGCCAATCGATAGTAGCGCTGGGCCTCCGCCGTATTCTTCTCCTTATAATAGCAATCGCCGATCCCCTTATTGGCGACGGGATAGTTGGCGTCCAGCTCCAGCACCTGCCCCCATGCCTCCCGGGAGGCAGCATACTCTCCCTTGGCATAGTGGTCGATAGCCGCCGTCACATTCCGCATAAAGGAGGTCTTCTGAAACCGATGCACATAGCCGGTGCTCTTATCCAGCACAAACAGATCCCCGGCGGAGTTTTCGTCGATGGCGATGGGCTGATTGAACATCCCCTTGATGCTGCCGTGACCGCCGAACACCGACAGCATATTGCCGTCGCCGTCGTACACGAAAATACTCCCGGAATAGCTCTCAATGGCATAGATCAGCCCGTCCGCATCGGCGCACAGATCCACAAACCGGGGATTGACAAACCGGTTAATTTCTTCGTTGTAGTATTTCGCCCCGAAAAACTGCTGCACGTAGACGTTATCCCCCACCATATTGATCCGCTGAATCTGGTTGGAAGTGGCCTCCTCGCCGGTGGTGGTATACACCATCCCGTCGGGGCCCAGATCAAAGGAATAATAGGAGGCAGCCGTATCCTTGATGAGCTTGGACTGCTGCTCCTTGGAGGCAAAGGTACGGATGAACAGCCGCTTGAGACTAAAGCCCAGCTTATTGTCACCGATGTAGCCCTTGAACTCGTTGTTGGCGTCGATCATCATCAGATACTGGCTTTTCATCGTATAGATATAGCCCTGCTCCGACACAGCGATCTTGCTCACCTGAAAGGTGGTATCCTCCGACAGCATCTCCGTTTGGGGCTTGACGAACTCCTCGATATACTCCCCCGCCGGGTCAGTGTGGACGATGCGCTCATTGGCAGTGTCGGCGATATACAGGTCGCCGTTCGCTGTCACATACACGCCGCCGGGGGATGCCAGCGTACCGCCGCAATCAAAGGCGGCGGCAAAGCTGCCGTCGGGATTCAGCTTTACAATGCGGTTGTTGCCAGTATCAGCGATGTATACGCAGTCATCCTTACCCACAAACAGGTCGGTGGGCTCACTAAGCCGTCCGCCCGCCTCACCGAATTCCCGGTAGAAGCCGCCGATGCGATGGGTCTGCGGGATAGAGACCCGGCTGCCCTCGCTGTCCAGCACATATTCCTGCGCCGCCGCACCGGCTCCCAGCTGCAGCGGAAACGCCAACAGCGCCGCCAGGGAAAGCACCGCTATGATTTTTCTCATTGTCACTCCGCTCATTCCTTTATCCCCGAATGCGCCATCGTATTCATCACTTTCCCCTGCATCACGGTATACACGATGATGGTGGGAAATACGGTCACAAACGCCGCAGCCGCCATGGCGCCCGCCGTCGCCAGACTGGCGGCGCCCGCTCCGCCGGCGATAGTCTGTACCGCCAGCGGCAGGGTCTTCAGCGCATCCGACTGGAGATAGATGACCGGCCCCAGATAGTCGTTCCACGAGGCGGTAAAGCTGAACACCACCAGCGTCGCCGTGGCGGATTTGATATAGGGCATGACGATCTTCCAGAAGATCGTCCATTCATTGGCTCCGTCCAGCCGCGCCGCCTCCAGATAAGTCTCCGGCATCTGCTCCAGAAACTGCTTCACCAGAAAAAAGTTGAACGCCACCCCGATCTTCGGGATGATCAGCGCCCAGACCGTATCCAGCAGCCCCAGCGTCTTAATGACGATATAGGATGGGATCAGCGTCACCTGACCGGAGAACATCAACGCCGCCAGGATCAGCGAAAAGATGAGACCCGCACCCTTGGGGCGGTGCTTCACCAGCCCGTAGGCGCCCATACAGCAGACCAGCACCGTGCCCAGCACCGTCAGCACCGACACCATAAAGCTATTGAAGAAATAGCGGGCAAACGGCACCGACGCCCCGTCCAAAGCGGAAAACAGATCCTTAAAATTGGAGAAGGTTGGACGGGTAGTAATGAATTTCGGCGGGAACAGATACAGCTCATCCAGGGGCTTCAGCGACGTGGAGATGATATACACCAGCGGCAATATCATAAACAGCGCCAGAGCCGTGAGGAGGATCATCCGGATCATCGAGGGAACATTCACCGTGCAGATGTGCTTACCGGCAATGCGGATGCTTTTTCCTTTAACCTCTGCCACAGTATCCCCCCTTATCCGTTCTCCGAAAACAACTTTCGGAGAATCTTACCCATAAAGAATGTAATGAAGAACAGAATCACCGCAATGGCGGAGGCATACCCCATCTCAAAGCGGACAAACGCAAAATCGTACAGATGCGCAACGATGGTATGCGCTGCGTAATTGGGGCTGGGGAACCCGGCAATAGCCACCGCAATATCGAATACGCCGAAAGCAGCCACCGTGCTGTTGATGGCGGCGAACAGCAGCTGGGGCTTCATATTGGGCAGCACGATATAAAACAGCTCCTGCGTGGAGGAGCGGATGCCGTCGATCATCGCCGCCTCGTGCTGATCCGGAGACAGATTCCGGAATGCCGACAAAAAGGTCAGAAAACCGGTGCCCATGCCCATCCACACGGAAATGAAGATCACCACGCCCAGAATATACTTGGGATCGGTCGTCCACTGGATGGGAGAGGAGATCAGCCCCAGATTGGTCAAAAAGCTGTTGATCAGGCCATAGGAATCGCCTGAGAAAAAGTACAGCCAAACCACCGAAATGGCGGTGCCGCTGACGATGGAGGGGGCATAAATAGCCAGCGCAAAGAACTGGCGGGTGATGCGCAGCTGGTTGATCACCCACGCCAGCACAAAGGACATCAGCAACGAGATCGGTCCGGAAATAAAGGCGAACAGGAAGGTATTGCGCAGGGCGATCAAGAATTCCTTATCGTCCAGGATCAGGATCCGGAAATTGCTCAGCCCCACAAAGGAGGGAGCCTCGATCATATTGTAATCGGTGAAGCTCAGCCCGATGCCCACCAGCACCGGTATGAGCGTGAACACCACAAACAAGGCGAGAAACGGGGCCAAAAACAGATACCCCACCTTGGTGTTTCGGTAAGCGCTCATCGGCTGCCCGGTCTTGAATAGTTTTTGTAAAGCTGTTTTCATCTGCCGCTGCTCCTTGCTGTTTTCGCAGGTAGTCATGCGCTCTCCCGCCGGCGCTTCAGCTCCCGGTTGATGTCCTCCACGGCGGTTTCCATAGAGGTGCGCACATTTTCGTTGGACATAAGGATCCGGTTATAGGCATTGAGGATGTGGCGGGAGGTGTAATAACCGCCCAGCACCACCGGCGGCACCACGGCAGCTTCCGCCGAGCCGACGATCTCGCTCTTTTCGTTCTTTTCCCAAGAGAGGTTCCGGAAGGCCTCCACCGTCGCCGTATTCCACCGGGCACTCTTACCGATCTGCGTTTCCACCCGGTTAGCGTAGTCCGTCTGGGTGGCAGCGTCCGTCCACCACTTGAGGAACTCCCACGCCTCATTCTGATGGGTGGACTGGTCAATGATCATCAGGCACTCCGCCGTCAGGGAGGAATGGGTGCGGTTCACGCTGCCGTCCGCCTGCTTACGTCCCGGGATAGGCGCCACACCCCATTTGCCGTTCAGGTCGCCCGCCACGGATTTGATCTGCATATACACGTTGTAGTCCACCACGCCGATGGGCATTTCGCCGTTGCGGAAGCGGTTATAGAAGCTGGCGGACTTGGGCACGCCGTAGAGGAGATACAGATTGGTGAATTCCAGCATGGCGTTGTAGGCCTCGGCGGAATCCAGCGCCGTATATTGCAGGGACTCGTCATAATAGCTGCCGCCGTGCTGATACAGGAACATATCAAAGCTCGTCACCGCCAGCGGCATATAGAACTGCATATTGTTCTGGTTCAGAACCGGGATCACCTTGTCATACAGCTCATCCCAGGTGTTGGGCAGAGACAGCTTCAGCCGAGAAAAGATATCCTTACGATACACCATCACGGCAATATTCTGGGTCTCCGGCAGTGCATAGGTATGGCCGTTATACTGCAGCGCCGTGAAATAATTGGTATTGAACCGCTCCGCCACCTGAGGAAAATCCGCAAAGCCGGACACATCCGTCAGGGCGTTGCGCATGGCGAATTCGCCGATGGAGCTGCTGGATACGCCGGTAGCCACATCCGGCGCCTTGCCGGAGGTCATGGACAGCAGCAGCGCATTGGCGCCGCCCGCATTGAGTTGTCCGGCAGGCAGCACATTGAGATCCACGCCGATGCCAGTCTTAGCGGTGAAATCCGAGTCGATCATCTGCTTCATGATCGAGCACCATTTGGTGCCCCGGGCAGACCAGACGGAGATCTTCGAGGGAATTTCCACATCGCCCGCCGCCGAAACGGAAATGTTGTTATAATCCTTTACAAAGGACTGGGCGAAATTCACTGCGCCTGCCCACAGCCGAGCCGTCCAGCGGGATCTTCTGACTGTTGCTTCCGCCGGATCGGACAGAATCTCCACCCAATCCAAAATCAGCGGGTGCATGGTCATCTCCGTGGACCAGGAGCCATAGGAGGTGAGGATCTCATTCAGCGAGGATATCTTCGCCGGAATCACAAAGGGGTCCTGCCGGACATTGTTCAGCTGACTGATAAAGCTCTTGAGCTGATAATACTTGGACATCCGCCGTCCGCTGACCGTCTCCAGCTGTTCCATACAGCTGCGCATATCCGCCATCAGCGTATCCAGCGTGTCCATCAGATCCGGGATCTGCTTCTCCAGCTCATAATCATAATTGGTGTCGGGGTTTTGCCCGATGATCATTTTGATCTTCAGCAACAGCTCCGACAGCATGGTCTCGTCGGCGGTCATGAGCGTTTCCAGCGAGCGCAACTCACCCTGGGTCACCGCCAGCGACAGTGTATGCTCTCCTTTGGTGAGATACACATAATAGGGCACGCCCTGTGCATCCGCCAGCACCTCGGTGCGGAACTCTGCGCCATACCGGAACTTGTACGCCGCAAACTCCTGAAACGGCACTGCGCCGTCCACGGAAATGCGCCGATAGGAGGGAATGCCGTCCCGATAGTTCATCAGCACCCGCAGTGCAATGGCATACAGACCATCCTGCTCTACCGTGAAGCGGTAGGTCACCTCGCTGTTGGGCGCCTGCCATGTGGTGCCGCCGAACACATTGACGGTGGCTTTGCCATACCGGTAGGGGGTGCAGGAGGGGTCGCCGTTGGATGCGGCCGCCATAGTGGAGCCATTCTTCATCATCGTATGCTCCACCGACTCCGCCTCAAAATACACACGTCCCTCCCCTGCTGTATACCCCTGCCGGGCATACAGCTCCTGCACCACACTGTAAGCGGGCAGCTGCTGCGGAGCGCAGACCTCGATCCGGGACAAATACACATCCCCGCTGATATAGCCCAGCGACAGGGTGTGCTGTCCCGCCTCCAGATAGAACTTCAGCGGCGCATCGTACAGCGCATCGCTGTCGTTCACGGTGTACCATTGCCATTCTGCAAGCTCCACCGGGTCGGCGGCGATCTCATCGCCCACGTTATTCTCCACCGGCGCCCCCTCGTCCCGGAAATACCGGGGAAAGCTGATATTTTCCGCATCGGCAAAGGGATATTTTCCGTCCAGCATCAGCGCCCGGCTGGCAGCGTTCACCGACGTGCCGGTATTGACATACCGCAGCCGAATACAATAGAGTGCCGACCGGGGCGCAGTGAACGTCCATTCCACCGCATCCACGGCGTCATTCAACAGAATGGCTCCCGGCTCCCGGGCGTCCTCCGCCGCCGTCACCGTCCCCGCCGCCTGCGTATAGTCCCGGGCGGCGATCGCCACGGTATCCCCCTCGGCGGCGTCCTCGTAGCCGTTCGCCTGATATTCCTCCAGCAGCTTCCCATAGGAATCGGTGCGGCTGTATTCAAAGCTCACGCCGTAATCGTTATTCCCCGCCAGCTGCTCGGAGAGCGTCAGCCCGGCTGCCAAAGCCGGGCACACGGCGCTCCCCAGGCAGCAGACCGCCAGTGCGGCCGCCGCTGCCGCCCGCCGAAAATGTGTATGTACCACGCTTCGCACCAACCTTACCTCCGTGTGTATGCTGCGGTCAATTCCGGATGTTGGAGAAGATGATGTGGCCGTCCTCATAGGAGACCTCATACTGCCCCTCGGTATCGTCCTCGCACTCCTGCAGGAGCGCCTCCAGCTCCGCCTTATTCAGCACCTGCTGGGATCTCTTATATACATACCTCTCAAAGCTCTGATTCTGGAAATTTTTGATCACCGTCAGCGCATTATACGCCAGTTCATCGTCCAGCAGATCTCCGGCGACGTTATTCCGGCTGCTGAAATCCAGCTGCTCCCACAGCTCATACATCCGCTGGTAGGCAGCTTTATCCAGCTTTTTCAGCGCCGGCAGGTTCTTTTCCAGCTCCAGAATAAATGCGGTCGCCGCCGCTGTATCCTCAAACACGTCCTGCTTTTCCTCATAGACGAATTCCAGATCCACCTCGCTGGCATAGTTGGTGGTGACGGTGAAGTATGCTCCGTTTTCCACCAGCGAATCCGCCAACAGGTGGCGATACAGCGCATTGGAGCGGTCGAATTTTACCAGCACCTTGCCGCTGATCCAGCTGATCTGCAAATAATAGTGGCCGTCGCTGGCCTTCACCACCGACAGGGTGAAATAATCCGCATCCACGATCGCCGGCTCATAGGCGCCGTAGGTCATGGTCTTGCCATCCATTTTCAGCAGAATGTGGGTGCGGTTATCCCCCGCCGCCGGGCGGTTATACAGCATCAGCACGATTCCGTTGTCCAGGTCGCTGCTGCTGTTGCCGGCGGGCGTCTTATCCTTGAGGAAGCCCACATAGGTGACGCAGCCCTTCCGGACCATGTTGAGGTTGATATTCACCGACCAGTTCTGGAGATTTTCCAGCTTGGTCTGGTGCACCGCCTGGGTACCCGCCGGCATCTTCAGACTCGCACTGCCGGTGGTGGTTTCTGCCGTGCAGCCATAGGGAACCGAGAAATCCCAGCCGTTCTTCGCCGTGGAGGCGTTCTTGTCCAGAATGGTCACATTAGCGGCGGAAAAGCCGTTGCGTCCGCCGATAAAGAAGTGCGCCGCAGCGCCGTACTGCTCCATAAAGCTGTCCAAGCGGGCGTAGCTGTATCCGTCGCACACCTGCCCGTCGATCACCAGATACCAGTGACCGTCCTGCCGAGTGAATGCAAAGCGGTGCAGCGCATCGAAATCGAATCCGGGTATGTTGGCCACCCGCTCGCTCTCCCCCGCCTTATCAAAGAAAGTGACCGCCAGCGTCGAGCCGGAGGGGCGCAGAATGAAAGAGACCGTATCCGCCGCCTTGTTGGTCAATCCGGCATTCTTCGTCTCGGCGCTCAGACCCATAAATGCAAACTGGCCCGAGCCGCAACCCATTCCCACCCAGTAGAGGGCGCTTGCCGCCGCATCAAAGGTCTTGGTGGTGGTAGCATACACATCTCCTGTGAGTGTATCCCGGGTACTGGTAAAGGTATAGGCATTCTCCAGATCACCGGTGTATTCCACTCCGTAGCTGGCACTGTACCAATCCAGCGAGCGCAGCTTATCGGCGTCCACCGCCGCCTCGCACGCCTGGAGCTTTTCCAGCAGTGCCGGGGCGATCACGGATTTGTCCGTCAGATCGTTATACGCCCGCCGCACCGTCACCACAGCCGTTTCATCCGTATAAGCAATATCCGCCGGCTGAGGCAGCTGTTCAATGGCCTGCGCCACCGCATAGGCGGGCTTCAGCGCCGCCAACCGCTCCTCCAGAGCGGACAGCAGCTCCACCGCCGCCTGATCCACGATATACAGCTGGAAATCCTCCATGCCGTTGTATATAGTGCGCAGTTCGGTCACGGCGGTGTTCTTTTCCTCGAAATTCGCCAGCGTGATATCCGCCGGTGCGCCCACCGCCTTCACCCGATCATAAAACTCGTCGGCGGTCCTCCGCATAGCGGCAAACTCCTCATCCACCGCCGTCAGAGCGGCGATGACCTGCTCCAGCTTCTCCGCATAAGCGGTATCCAGTGCTCCCCGGTTATCCCCCAGTGCGATATACGCAGTGAATGCCGCCTTGATGGCATCCTTATGGGCAGTGGTGACCTCCTCCGGCGCCGGCAGAGCGTCAATCTGCGCTTTCAGCGCCTTGATGGCTTTCTTCAATGCCTCCTGCCGCTTTTCCAGCACAAACAGCCGGACGGACTCTGCGGCAGCAATTTTCTCCGCCGACACCGCATACCGATAGGGATCGGCGTCGTATGCCGCCAGAATTTCCTCGCCCTCCTCCAGAGTGGCGGGCTGCTGCTCCAGCAGCTCGTTCAAATGCGCTAGCCGTCCGGAGATCTCCGCTGCGGCGGAGGGCTTCAACGTCACCGAGGTGGTGGCGCCCGCCGTTACACTGCGGTTATGGAACCGCACATACACCGGCTTGCCGGCAAAGGCGGAGAAATCGTCGATCTTGAACGCCGCCGCCTTGGAAATCAGCCCGGCGCCGTACACATACAAATACACCTTGCCGTCCGCCTTGCCGAAATAATAGTTCTTCTGAGAATCCGCCGGGTCGTTATTGTTAAACAGGTTATTGTTGGCGCCGAAATAGGTTTTCCAGGTGCTGCCATCAAAATAGCCGCAATGGACGCCGCCCATATTCGCCAGCTGTACAAAATAGAAGGTCTTTTCCGTGCCGTCGGAGAAGGTGGGATCGGTGGACAGGGTAATACCGAACCACTGCTGCCCCGCCGTATTGTGGTCCTTTATGTAGCATTCCATATGGAATTCCGGGCTGTTGCCCTCCTCATCGAGAGTGGTGATGGGCGCCATCGACGCAATGGACGAGCTGCCCGTATTTTGCAGACTGGCCGTATATATGCCCGCCTCCGTGTCAGCGGTGCCGGAAACGGCATTTGCCTTCACCATAGTGGCGGAATTGTTGTCATCGTTGCCGTATCCGTCCAGAGAAGCGGTCAGAAAGCCGTCGTTATAGGATTTTTCCATCTGCAGATTAAACGCATCCGCCGTCAGCAGCTTGGTGCATCCGGCATAGAAATGGAAGAATGCGTCCCGCTCCAGCAGCTCCCGGGCGAAATGGTTCTCCAGCTTGCAAGCTGCGGCGATCTCCTCCGCACAGCCTGCGCCGTTGAGCACATTGCCGTTCCACGCCAGATAATAGCTGCCGTTTTCCTTCACTACCGTGATCTTGGAATACCGGTCACGGGTGTAGCCCGCCTTGGAGAACACCACCTCATACTTACCCTTATAGAGTACCTTGACGGCGACGGTATTCTCGTTCCCGTTATAACCGTTCACCCGGCAGAAACGGATAGAATTCTCATCGTTCAGATCGTAGGAGTAAGCCGTGGTCAGACCGAAATAGGTTTCCGCATAGGACGCCTCCCGGCAGCGCACAAGATATCCGCTGGACAGAGGATAAGTCCGCCGGGATATCAGTTCAAAAGCGGAGCCATCGGCATTCGCCGCCGTCGTGTGCAGGGCATACCGCCCCTCCCCGTCGGTATCCAGCGTATTCTTCTCCGTGTCAGTGAGCATCAGCCATTCGGAGCCGTCCGAAAGCGTCACCGGAGTACCCTTTTCCGCCGCAGAAACAAACGGCACACCGGGATACCAGACCGCTGCCAGCAGGGCGATACTGCAAACCATAGCCAATACTTTCTGTTTCATCATTCGCTCCGTTCTCCGCATCCGTTCGATGGCGGTATGTTAATTGAAAACACTCAGCCGCATATTCCGACGGTTGATGAATTGATTATAGCAAATCGAAAAATCCCTGTCGATAGTCTCGACAACTATCCGCAATTATTGTATGCAACTTAGCAAAAATTTTGGTTATTTTCTCCGTGAAAACCATTCAGCTGCCACCCGAATTGTAAAAAATTGCTATCCATCCTCAAATAATTGCTCTCCGGAAGCGCCCTATTCATTCTCGCAATTTGCATCCTCCTCCAGCTCCCCATTTACATCGTCGCTGCTCAACTGCCCCACCACGCTTTCCCGATATTTGCTGGGCAGCACGCCGAACCGCTTTTGAAAGGCCCGTGTGAAGCTATTGGTGTTGCTAAAGCCGCACTTCTCCGCCACATCTTTAATGCGCATCTTCTGTAAAAACATATACTGTGCCATCTTCAAGCGATAGTCGTTGAGGTAGCTATAAGGCGGAACGCCGTGGTATTTCTTGAATAGCCGAATAAAATGATAGGTGGAGATGAACGCATCACCTGCCAACTGCTGCACCGTGATCTTTTCGCCGTAATGGTTCTGAATATATTCCACCGCCCGATTTACCAGCTTCTCCTGCGGATCGGTGAAGGAGCTTTTGAACTCAAAGCAGATGATATGCGTCAAAATATCCGAGATCCAGTTGCTCAGCAGGTAATGCGTGGAGGTCTTGACGCTGTGCAGCTCATTCAATATATCGTCAAACCGGTCGTTGATGATTCCCATGTCCTTTGTCAGGATCATCGAAGCCTTCTCCGCCACACACAGGGCGGAATCGTTGGCGAGAAAATGCAGATGCTTATAGGTCCAGGTTTCTCCTTTTTTGACCCGGAAGGTGTGATGGACCCGGCAATCCAGCAGCAGCACCGTATTGGGCAGGCACTCAAACTCCCGTCCGTCGATATTGATGATGCCCCGTCCCGCCACCGTGTCGATGGCCTCAAACGATTCCACATCCCGGCGGTCGGTCACATGACGGTCGCCCACCTCATAATACCCCGCCGCCACCAGGGAAAACGGCACATCTTTCCAGGAGTCCTCAATGAGCATCTCCTTCATCACCCCGATCTCCGGGATGATGTCCTTGCGCTTGCTTTTCGGTGCATTATCCAGGCTCAGCTTGCCTAAAAACAGGTCGTATATGTTTTTATAGTCCATAAAGGCATTGGTTTCGCTCAAAAGATTTCCCCCTTTCAACTACTGTCGCCGGGTCCCCGTAAACCGCCGGGGTTCATATCAATTATTCCACTTTGCTCTTGCATTTTTCATAGGGCTCTGTGCGCATGATTAGCATATCATTTCTTAAAAAACATATCAATTGCAGCGCCGTACAATAGCAATTTTTGTATCCTAATTCGCAATTTTTGTAGGCGTCTCACTGAAAAATATCCTTATTTTTCCAAAATCACACAATATATTTGATCAAAATGAAGAAATGCAGTTGATTTCAGAGGCAACAATTGATGGTGCCGCTTTTCAGCATCCGATATCAATTTGTGAAGACTTTTCGGCAACGCCTTTTCGCAAGGCATAGCAATAATCAGTGATTGATATTCCGCTATATACCTTTTCAACTGAACCCAATCACCTTCGGAGGCTTTACACCATCCGATCCTTCTGTATGGGATCTGCCCGATGGAAAGCAATTATATTAAGTACGCAAACTTATGCGATAGATATTATTCGCAAAAGTATATGACAAGTTTATTATTCTCCGCAAAATACCAGTATCTAAATACATTCTTCGTCCCTTTTGCTTCTGTAAATACAAGCGGTCTGTATTTCAGATGAAACACGCATTCAGAAACGGGATCATTCTGGACGGAACAGAAACTATGATTCCGCAGCCTGGAAAAGCCATTCTCGTCGATAACGGTGTCATTGCGGATATCGTGGCAGAAACCGCTATTCCCGCCGGGTATGAGCAGGTGGATCTGGGCGGAAAATACATCCTGCCGGGGCTGATCAATCTGCATGTGCGTCTGGCAAGCTCCGGAAAGCCGAAGAAAAAGCCCTCGGATCCGGTGAAGCTGGTGCGGCTCATCACCTCGAATGCCGTCACTCGCAGCCTCGGCCGGAAGTTAGTTGCCGATTACGCCAAAACGCAGCTGCTCAGCGGCGTCACCACCATACGCACCGTGGGCGGGATCGCAGATTTCGACACGACCGTTCGGGACGACATCCGCTCCGGAAAGCGCATCGGCCCTCGTATTCTGGCATCAAGTATGGCGATATCGGTGGAGGGCGGTCATATGGCGGGGTCGCTGGCGTATGAGGCTGCCACGCCGGAGGAGGCTGCCGCCTATGTAGATCGGATCGCAGAGGACAAGCCGGACATCATCAAGCTGATGATCACCGGCGGTGTGCTGGATGCAGAAAAGGTCGGCGAACCGGGCGTGCTCCGTATGCCGCCGTCGCTGGTCAAGGCAGCCTGCGACCGGGCGCATGCGCTGGGCTTTACGGTAGCGGCACATGTAGAAAGCCCGGAGGGGGTAAAGGTTGTGCTGGTTGCTTTGACGCCGCTGATCGCCATTCAGCTTATGGGACTTGTATATAAGCTGAAGACCGGAAAGAGGACATCGACGGGAACGGCTGAAATTGCCGACGATTGCGATGCAATCGTTGACCTTGAGGAGGGTGAGTAAAATGGATCATGAGAAAAAAGTATCTTTTCAGTTGTTGATGCTGATCACCACGCCGAAGCTTGCCGAGCAGGCAGCCGAAATGTTCAAAAAGGGTGCGCTGCCGCTGCAATATCGCTTCAATGCCGAAGGCACCGCCTCCAGCGAGATCATGGATATGCTCGGCCTCGGCAGCATCGATAAAAGCGTTTTGATCAGCATGATCCCGAAAAATCTGTCGGATGTTCTGATGGATAAATTATGCTCGGAGCTGCAGTTAAACAGGGCAAACAGCGGTATTGCATTTACGATCCCGCTGAATGAAGCAAACAACCTGATTTTGCGCATTCTTGCCCAGAATACGGGAACGGAAGTGCTGAATATCGGAGGAAAGGAAGAAAACAGTATGTCTGAAACAAAATACTCTCTTGTTGCGGCAATCGTAAATCGGGGCTTCAGCGGTGATGTGATGGAAACCGTTCGTGCCGCCGGTGCCAAAGGCGGCACTGTGATCCACAGTCGGCGCATCGGGAATGAGGATGCGACCAGCTTTTGGGGCTTGAGCGTCCAGGACGAAAAGGAGATCGTTCTGATTTTGACGGAATCCGCAAACAAGGTGGCGCATATGAAGTGTATCGGAGAAAGCTGCGGTATGCACAGTGAGGCGCAGGGAATCGTCATGTCCATGCCGATAGATTCCGTCGCCGGCATTTAAGTGCGCAGATCGGAGAGATGCTATGTACTGGAATGATTATATATGGTTTATAACCGCTATGCTGTTTTGCACCTTATTTTCTGCGATTGCAAGCGGAAAAGTTCATTCGGCATTTTCAAAATACTCTAAAGTCCTGTGCCGTTCGGGAAAGACCGGATATGATACCGTCGCCCAATTATTGTGGTCGAATCGGGTAAACGGAATATCCGTCGGGCATGTAAAAGGAAACCTGACCGACCACTATGACCCGAGAAGAGGCGTTGTCAATCTTTCCGAAAGCACTTACGGCAACAGCTCGGTGGCATCCGTAGCAGTCGCTGCTCACGAAATGGGGCATGTCATGCAGAAGCAGGAGGGCTATTGGTTTTACAGCTTCCGCACGGCACTGGTTCCTGTGGTGAATTTCGGGTCTAGGCTGGCATTCCCGATGGTGTTGATCGGGCTTTTGCTTGACGCCTTTGTGATTAGTGCCGACCCGGAGATGGGATTTCACATCGCAATGATCGGCGTGATTTTATACGGAACATCCTTTCTTTTTACTTTGGTTACGCTGCCGGTAGAAATCAATGCAAGCCGCCGTGCAGGGAAAATGCTTTTGCAGGAAGGAATACTGACGGCTGATGAGATGCCGGAGAAAGTACTGTCCGCTGCTGCTCTCACTTACTTGGCTTGCTGTCTCCTTTCGAATGTTTGTGTGGTAACTTCATTCTACCAGAGCCTGCAAGCTATGTCTTCTTTTTTGCTCTTTTCAATTTGCGCAATTTATTGTACATTATCGATTTTGTTGCAGCAGAAAATAAAACTGCCGAATTCCTCTCGATATATTCCCTAAAAAATCCCTATGTTTTGCTATTCTTAGAATAGCAGGAACATAGGGATTTTTGTTGTGTCAGGTCAAAAGGCAAACAATGTATCGAAAAAATAAGCAGCCGCTTATATTTTGAACTGCCCCAAATTGTACGGACAGTACAAAAACAGCCTAAATGGTAGTAGATATTGAATTTTAAGTAACAGACTGACATCGCTTTTCCAGCGGTGTCAGTTTTGTTTTCAGCTGGATGCCTGGTGGTTGTAGAAATGGATATACTCATCTATGAGAATACGAGCATCTTCATATGTCTGAAGTTTTGTGCGATAAATGCATTCTGTTTTGAGGATAGAGAAAAAGTTTTCTGCCATGGCATTGTCATATGGATTGCCACACCTTGACATGGATGGCGTAATGTCGTATGATTATGATTGTGTTAGGCGAAAATATGCTTGTGATGTGTATTGGAAGCCTTGGTCACTGTGGAGTTGCAGCTCTGCAGTGACCTTTTCTATTTTCTTGGCTTCTCTAATTGTGCTTAACACAAGATTGACATTTTGTTCGGTGCCTGTCTTGTATGCGACAATGCTGTTGTCAAATAGATCTCTAATGATCGACAGATACAATACACCTTGTTCTGTGTGTATATATGAGATGTCTGTGACCCACTTTTGGTTCGGCTTTTCGGCATTAAAATTGCGGTTGAGTAGATTGGGATACTTGTGCAGATATTCTCCGTAGTTGCGGTACTTCTTTCTTCGAATTTCTGCCAGCAAACCATATTTTTGCATAACCCGTAATACTGTTTTACAGTTCTATTACATCGGATGGGGCGACGCTCCTGCCTCGGTAATCCTTCGGCAAAGTATCACCGAAAAGCTCGTCAATGCGTGTGAGCCGCCCTGTATCACTCTCCGTTTCCTCGCAATGCAGCATACCGTCATGTATCAGCCGGTACTGCGCCGCCGGCGGGTATTCGTGACCTGCTTTTTGCAGTTCCTTTATTCCGCCGAAGGCAAAGGGAATGACCTTGTAAAGACTGACCTCTAACTGGTATATCCGAAACCGTTGCTCCTGTCTTTGCGACAGCAACCGATTCTCAAGCTCGTCGGCGCTTCTGACGAATAAAGAATACTCCCTCTCCATCACTCGGTTTCCATGTAAAATTCGTCTTTACCGACTCCGCAGAGAGGACAGACAAAATCGTCGGGAACATTCTCCCACGCTGTACCCGACGCTATTTTCTCATCGGGACAGCCAATTTCTTCGTCATACACGAAACCACAAATATTACAGATATACTTCATAGTTTTTCCTGCCTTTGGATAAATCCGAAGCCTGCCGCCTCAGAAATGGGAAGTGAAAAAACAAGTGCGCCGGCCGTGCTTCCCGGTCC